>JBPOFK010000020.1:0-40612 GCA_051252095.1 Methylophilaceae bacterium | reverse complement strand
TTGGTGGGTGCTAACGGGGTCGAACCGCTGACATTCGCCTTGTAAGGGCGACGCTCTACCAACTGAGCTAAGCACCCTGCTTCACTTTACAAACGATATTTCTATAAAACTAGCAGTGCCTCTATGATTAATTGCTTAACCAAGAAAGTGCGCTAGTTTACAGCATCTTTTAGCGCTTTACCAGCCCTGAATTTAGGCGAATTTGCAGCACTAATTTTGATTGTAGCGCCCGTACGAGGGTTACGGCCATTACGTGCGGCACGTTTACCTACATAAAATGTTCCAAAACCAATTAAAGTCACTAAATCACCTTTTTTTAATGATTTAGTAACAGCATCTGTTGTTGCATCAAGTGCACGACCTGCAGCCGCTTTTGAAATGTCTGCTGACTTTGCAATCTGATCGATTAATTCTGATTTATTCACAGTAATCCCCTCTAAGATATTAAGATAGCAGGCCAACCCTGCTATGCCTTTATAACAAGCGACAAAAGCCTCTGTCAAGGGTTTACGCGCTATTTTGCCGCTTTATTATAAAAAAGAGGATAAATTGCTAACCAACTAGTGACGTATAACGGTTTTATCGCTGCTAGCAGGTTCAGATACTGTAGTAGACACCTCTTTCGGACCCACTTCTAGTGGCTTAGGTAGCGACTCTAATGCATACTCAAGCACCTGATCAATACTTTTTACTGGATTAATGCTGAGTTGACTTTTGATATTCTCAGGAATTTCAGTTAAGTCTTTAACATTAGATTCAGGTATCAAAACAGTTTTGATGCCACCACGGTGTGCAGCAAGCAATTTTTCTTTTAAGCCTCCTATTGCAAGTACTTCGCCACGAAGTGTTATTTCCCCGGTCATAGCAACATCGGCACGTGCTGGAATTTCAGTTAAAGCAGAAACCAACGCCGTTGTAAGACCGATACCTGCGCTTGGTCCATCCTTAGGCGTAGCACCTTCAGGCAAATGGATGTGAATGTCTTTGCTTTCATAAAAGTCTTCAGGGATACCTAATCGCGCAGCGCGACTACGTACTACACTCATTGCAGCCTCTAGTGACTCTTGCATGACATCACCTAGCTTACCTGTTTTAATCATTTTCCCTTTGCCTGGCAACACGACAGCTTCAATTGTTAGCAATTCACCGCCTACTGATGTCCAAGCCAGCCCTGTTACTTGCCCAACTTGATTCTCTTTTGCCGCCACACCAAAATCGTAACGATAAACACCAAGGTATTCGCTAATATTATCTACAGTGACATCTACTGTTTCTATGGGTTTGAAATCAACACCATCATCAGCACGGTGGTATTTTTTAGCATCAGTTTTACTCAGTAGCAATGCCTTAACAACTTTACGACAAAGCTTTGCCAATTCTTGTTCCAAACGCCTTACGCCTGCCTCACGAGTATAATATTGCACAATATGGCGAATTACAGCTTCATCCAAATTAATTTCAGTTGCTTTTAATCCATGTGCTTTAAGCTGTTTAGGCAATAAATAGCGCTCTGCAATATTCACTTTTTCATCTTCTGTATAACCAGCAAGGCGAATGATTTCCATACGATCTAATAACGGCGCTGGAATATTCATACTATTGGCCGTTGCAACGAACATGACATCAGATAAATCATACTCAACTTCTGCATAATGATCGGCAAAGGTATGATTTTGCTCAGGATCAAGCACTTCCAATAAAGCTGATGATGGGTCACCGCGCATATCCTGACCCATTTTATCTACTTCATCCAACAAGAATAAAGGGTTCTTAACACCTACTTTGGTCATGCTTTGCAGCACTTTTCCTGGCATAGATCCAATATATGTGCGTCTATGGCCTCTAATTTCAGCTTCATCGCGTACACCACCAAGCGCCATACGAACAAATTTACGGTTAATTGCTTTAGCAATGCTTTGACCTAGTGATGTCTTACCTACACCTGGAGGACCAACAAGGCAGAGAATTGGTGCTTTTACTTTTCCTACACGTTGCTGCACTGCCAAATACTCAACAATCCGTTCCTTTACCTTTTCCAAACCATAGTGATCAGCATCCAAGACTTGTTCAGCTATCGTTAAATCGCGGCTAATTTTTGTTCTTTTCTTCCACGGTAAGCTCACCAAAGTATCAATGTAATTCCGGACCACTGAGGCTTCAGCTGACATGGGAGACATCAATTTTAACTTTTTGAGCTCTGCATTGACTTTTGCCAAAGCCTCTTTACTCATACCAGCTGATTTTATACGCTTCTCAAGCTCTTCCATTTCAGCGTTTTCATCATGCTCGCCTAGTTCTTTTTGTATTGCCTTAACTTGCTCATTCAAATAATATTCACGTTGGCTTTTTTCCATTTGACGCTTTACACGACCACGGATACGTTTCTCAACTTGCAAAATATCAATCTCTGATTCCATCAAATGAAGCAAGTGCTCTAACCGTTCAGTCACGCTGAGCATCTCTAGTACCTTTTGCTTCTCTTCTAATTTTAAGGTTAGATGCGCAGAAATCGTATCGGCTAAACGTCCAGCCTCTGTAATGGTAGCAAGTGAAGTGAGAATTTCAGGTGGAATTTTTTTATTTAACTTAACGTATTGATCAAACTGCGTCAGCACGGTGCGCATTAACGCCTCGACTTCATCATCTTCTTCATTAAGTTGTTCAATATTTTGTGGTTTTGCCCAAAAGCTACCATCAACTTCCTCGAACTCGGTAACGCGAACACGATGCAACCCCTCAACTAACACTTTAACTGTGCCGTCTGGTAACTTGAGCATCTGTAATACAGTGGCAACAGTACCAATCTCATAGAGATCATTTGCATCAGGCTCATCTTTGGTGGCTGATTTTTGCGCCACGAGCATAATCTTTTTGTCTGTATCTGATGCAATTTCTAGCGCCTTTACAGATTTATCTCTTCCAACAAATAGTGGAATGACTAAATGTGGATAGACAACCACATCACGCAATGGCAACAAGGGCATTTTATCCTTTGTTACTGATTCTAATTGTGCTGGCATATTGGTCAAAGTTTGTTCAGTCATAGTTACCTTAATGTATACATGGGTTACTTAACCCTATGTTATTAGAATGGGAACATTCTTCGATAGTTCAAGAGTGATTAGTATAATTAATTGGCGATTAAGCGGCGCAAGCAAGAATACATGTTTACTATAAGCTTTTGCAGCTCAAATGCAAATAGTCTTATTGTATAAAGTTGCTAGCTACCACTCTCTGCACGTTTGGGCGAGTCTTCATAAATCATAATTGGCTGCGTTTCACCATTAATCACGCCTTCGTCAATCACGACTTTTGATAGGTTATCAATAGAAGGAATATCGTACATCACGTCAAGCAATGCCTGTTCTAGTATAGAACGCAAACCACGCGCACCTGTTTTACGTTCAAGTGCCTTTTTCGCAACAGCTTTCAATGCTGTGTCTCTAAATTCAAGCTCGACACCTTCCATTTTGAATAGTTTGGTGTATTGCTTTGTTAATGCATTTTTGGGTTGCGTCAGTATTGTCATTAACGCTTCTTCATCAAGTGACTCTAATGTCGCAACTACAGGCAAGCGCCCAATAAACTCTGGAATCAAGCCGAATTTAATTAAATCCTCTGGCTCGACGTCAAGCAAAACCTCACCAACTTCGCTTTGATCATCCTTACTTTTAACTTCAGCACCAAAGCCAATACCACCTTTTTCAGAGCGTGAACGGATAATTTTCTCTAAACCATCAAATGCGCCACCACAAATAAATAAGATATTGGTTGTATCTAATTGAACAAATTCTTGATTTGGATGCTTACGGCCGCCTTGCGGAGGCACAGATGCAACTGTACCTTCAATAAGCTTCAATAGCGCTTGTTGTACGCCCTCACCTGAAACATCTCGTGTAATGGATGGATTTTCTGATTTACGAGAAATTTTATCAACTTCATCAATATAAACGATACCACGTTGTGCCTTTTCTGTATCGTAATCACACTTCTGCAATAGCTTTTGCATAATGTTTTCAACATCTTCGCCGACATAGCCTGCTTCTGTTAACGTTGTAGCATCAGCCATGACAAAAGGCACGTCTAACAATCGTGCAAGGGATTGTGCAAGCAATGTTTTTCCAGAACCTGTTGGTCCAATTAACAGAATATTACTTTTCTGAATCTCAACATCTTCTTTAGTCGCATCATCTGCAATATGATTATGTTCAAGACGTTTATAATGATTATAAACTGCTACAGAAAGATTTCTTTTCGCCTTGTCTTGTCCGATGACATATTGACTTAGAATCTTAGAAATTTCTTGCGGACTTGGTAATGACTTCTCTGTGGTTTGAATATCATTAAGACTTTGAATTTCTTCTTTAATGATATCGTTGCACAAATCAACACATTCGTCGCAAATAAAGACTGATGGACCAGCAATTAACTTTTTCACTTCATGTTGACTCTTACCACAAAATGAACAGTAAAGTAGTTTTTCGTCTTCAGACTTCGCCATTTAAATTCCTGTTACTTGATTATTAGTTTCTATCTTATGCCGCTTCTTTGCGATTGGCAATCACTCGATCAATCATGCCATACTTAACAGACTCTTCGGCACTCATAAAGTTGTCCCGTTCTGTGTCTAAATCAATATCTTCTGGAGACTTGCCTGTATGACCTGCAAGAATTTCATTTAATTTACCACGTAAATACATAATTTCTTTTGCTTGAATCTGAATATCAGATGACTGACCTTGGAAACCACCTGATGGCTGATGAATCATCACGCGAGAGTTCGGCAAACTAAACCGCTTGCCTTTTGCACCAGATGCTAGCAAAAAAGCACCCATGCTTGCAGCTTGACCAATACATAAAGTACTCACGTCAGGCTTGATAAATTGCATCGTGTCATAAATTGACATGCCAGCAGTAACAGACCCGCCAGGTGAGTTAATATAGAAGGAAATATCTTTGTCTGGGTTTTCTGCTTCCAGAAACAGCAATTGTGCCACAATTAAATTGGCAGAAGCATCTGTAACTGGGCCAACCAAAAAAATAACACGTTCTTTTAGTAAACGTGAATAAATATCAAATGAGCGTTCTCCGCGACCACTTTGCTCAATTACCATCGGGATATACCCGAGACCTTGCGTTTCTTGTGCTTGGTTTGAAAATTTGCTCATTGTTATTGCCCTTTTTCTATCCTGCCATTAACTCATCAAATTTAACTTTTTTATCTTTCACTTGCGCTTTTTCGAGAACCCATTTGACAACATTTGCTTCTGTTGCCAGTGCTGCTGGTTCATCTAAACGTTTTACATCAGCATAATACCAGTCAACCATTTGCTTAGGCTGCTCATAGTTTTGTGCAAAAGTGTCAACCATTGCCTTAACTTGGTCTGCATCGGCCTGTAATTTTTCAGCGTTCACCAATTGTGCGAGAATGAGTCGCAACGCAGTACTACGTTTAGCTTGCTCTTCAAACATCTCTGGTTTTAGTTGAATCGCCTTAGGATCCATACCACGTTGTTGTAAATTTTGTGATGTCATTTGCATCATACGGCTGATTTCTTCACCGACTAAAGCCTTTGGTAAGTCTAGCGTAGTAATATCAATCAATCCTTGGAAAACCTGCTCTTTAACACGTGCATTAATACGTTTTTCAACTTCCTGCTCAAGGCTTAACTTAATCTCATCACGTAATTTATTGACATCGCCATCAGCAACACCTAAGCCTTTAGCAAATTTTTCATCCACCTCAGGATAAGTAGGCTCAGCGACACGCTTATATGTAACACTGTAGTCTACTTTTTTACCTGCCAATTGTGCTGGGTTGTGATCATCTGGGTACTCAATCTGAAATGCTTTTGTGTCACCCGCTTTGCCACCTGTCAGCTCTTTATCAAAAGCTTCAATACGGCCCACTTCGCCTAGCACAATATCCATGCCTTTATTATTTGTGCTCTCAACTTGCTCACCATCAATCGATGCTATCAAATCAATGTTTATACGGTCACCTTTCTTAGATGCTCGCTTCACTGGTGAATAACTAACACGTTGTTTAACTAACACATCAATGGTTTTATCGATATCTTTGTCGGTAACGCTGAGTACAGGTTTCTCTACCTTCACATTGCTGACATCACCAACCTCAACTTCAGGAATAATTTCAAAAGTAGCAGTATACTCAAGTTCAGTAGCAGCCTCACCAAACGGCTTATGCTCAATGCTAGGATAACCAGCAACTCGTAATTTGTGCTCAAAAACTGCGTCACTGAAGCTAGTCTCAACGGCTTTAGAAAACACTTCGTCTCGTGCTTGAGCGCCATATTGCTGGCTAACCAAACTCATTGGCGCCTTGCCTGGACGGAAACCTGAAAATTTTGCGGTACGCGAAATCTCTTTGAGACGTCTTTGTATTACGCCTTCCAAGTCAGCCAGTGGTAAGGTGACTGTTATGCGTCTTTCGATATTGCTGATTGTTTCAACAGATACTGCCATGTTGCGATTCCTGATTAATTTTTTGTTCTCTAGATGAACGACATGTTCTAACGACTTTAGTTTTTAAGAACCTCATAATTATGGTTCATTTTGGTGCGAAAGGAGAGACTCGAACTCTCACGCCTTTCGGCGCTGGTACCTAAAACCAGTGCGTCTACCAATTCCGCCACTCTCGCATTTAATTATAATATTGAAATACCAACGTCATAATTACCAAAGGCGACATTGTATATCAATGATACCGTCAGGCAAAGATTATTATTACAAAAAAATAACTAATTTTTACGGCTTTATTCTTTGCATTCACTTTTTCACATCATCAGAACTTTTTAATTTTACTTTTTCAACTGTGCTAGTTAAAGTATGCGTGTGCATTAGCACTGTATTGTGGCAATATATTAAGTTATAACTATTTATATAAAGATAACAGAATGATGGAAAACACGAATCACACAGCTGAAAATAACATGCTACGTTCAGAACTGGAGCTCTTGATGAAAGAGCGCGAAACATTGTTGGTAATTGCTGGTGCTGCTGCTGGCTTGATTGCTGAAATTAACACGAGTGACTTGCCTATTCGCACAGTAGAAGCAGCAGACTTGCTCGCTACAACAATCAATAAGCTCCCTGAAGAGTCGCTACAGGATGCGCTTAACGCTGTGCATGCAAGTATTGCCGCTTAATTAGCAGTCAATTTTCATCCAAGGGGGGCTGAAGTTGCCTGAGCAGCTTGCACTATGCACAATAGAATACAACAACTTGCTATCTTGCTGTTTTGTCTAGTTGCGTTAGGCTGTACTACTACACCTGCTGAAAAACCATTATCCATTAACAAAAACACTGCTGCCTTAGTAGCAAAAGATCCTACAAGTACAGCGTTTAATGCATTTTTAGTACAACACGGATATGATCAATCCACCCTACCACTGAGGGATTGGGACATTGATACGCTTACTTTGTGTGCGCTCTTCTACCATACCAAGCTTGATGTTGCTAAACAGCAATTAGCGCTTGCAAAGCTAAAAGTACAAACAGCTGGCATAAAACAACCGCCTACGATTAATGCTGATATCGCGCGTAGCAATCAAGCAAACGGTGATATTAGTCCGTGGTCTTATGGTTTGACAGTAGACATCCCCATTGCAACCAATAATAAACGTGACTATCTGATTGAAAAAGCAGAAAAAAATGTTGATGTCGTTCAGATAGAGCTGGCAGAAACTGCTTGGCAGCTTCGAAGCCAAATTGCGAGCGACCTCATTAGTTACTACCAAACCCAAGCAGAAATCAGTCTGCTAGAAGAAGAACGATTAACACAAAACAGTATTGTTAATATGTTAGAAAAGCGATTTAATGTTGGGATTGCCTCAAGTGCGGAATTAAGTAATGCGCGGTTATTAGCGCTTAAAGCGCAGCACCAACTTAATAATAAGCAAGCTCAAGTACAGCAAATCCAAGCAAAATTAGCTGCTGATGTTGGACTAACGATGGAAAAGTTCTCGCAAATCATCATTAAGCCATTGCCTTTAATTAAAACATTGGCCCAGCAAGAAGCTATTTTAGAAAAAACCTTTGAATCTAAAACATTAAGAGAGCAAGCGCTGCTGAATAGAATTGATCTCAGGCGTCACATATTTCAATATGCTGCGGCAGAGACTGAAATCAAACTACAAGCGGCCAAGCAATTGCCAGACATTACATTAAGCCCAGGCATACTGTACGAGTTTGGTGACACAATATGGTCGTTAGGTTTTTCCAGTTTATTAAATATGTTGCAACAAAATACTGCGTTAATTGAGGAAGCCAAACAATTACGAGCGGTTGAAGGCGCTGCCTTTGAAAACCTACAAGCAGACATTATTGCCAATGTCGCTCATACAAAAATTCAATATTCAGTTGCAAAACAAACAACAAAGCAAGCAATTCAAACACTACAAGAACAGGACGATGCAGCAGAAAAAATGCAACAACAGTTTGATGCTGGATTGATTGGAAAGCTTGACCTGACACGATACAAACTGAACACTTTGGTGGCAAAGCAGCAACTGCTCGCTTCACAATTTGCGCAACTAAATGCAGCCAATGAAATTGAAAACTTAATGCAGAAACCTCTTTACAGTAATTTTATAATACCCACTTTAACGACTAGCGAGCTTAAATGATGATGAACAAAAAATCTGCCATTATTATTGGATTGCAAGCTTTATTAATCGTCATTCTGTTTTGGATGCTTGTTTTTTATGGGAAAGATGAATATGAAGATTTTCGTACAGAACAAGAGGAGGAAATAGAAAGCTTAGACCGGGTTACCGAAAAGGAAGGTATCAGCATTGTTAGCCTTTCCCCTGCTGTTCAAAAAAACAGTGGTATCAGCTCAGCTAAAGTCAAAGAAATGGCCTATCTAGACGAAATCAAGAGTTTTGGCATTGTCATGCCGATTGACACACTGATTGAAGCAAAAACAACATTGCTCAATTTAAATGCTGAACTCAGTGTATTAAAAGCAAATAGCCAACAACATCAAACACAGTATGAGCGCCTAAGAACACTTAATGCTGATGATAAAAATGTATCTGATCTTGCTGTTCAACAGGCGCTTGCTTTGGTCAATACAGATAAAGCAAATATTAATAGCAAATTATTGGAGCTTAAGAATTTGCAGGCAAACGCCAAACTAAAATGGGGTGATTCTCTGGCTAGAGCGGCACTGAGCAACCAAACATCTTCTGTATTTCAAAAGCTACTTTTAAGAAAGAACATGCTCATACAAGTTAGCCTGCCATTTAGCGCTCCAGAACCAAAAGCGGGAGATATCGTGAAGATCAGCCCTCTCAATGGCAAACAGTTAATTAGTGCAGAGTATGTTTCTGCTGCAACACAAGCCGACAGTAATGGTGCAGGCAAAACTTTTTACTTTAGCGCACCTGCCAAGGATTTACGTTTAGGAATGCGTGTTACGGTTGAAGCAAGTGCAGATAAAAATACAATCAATAACGGCATTATCATTCCAAGCAATGCTGTTGTCTGGTATGCAGGCACACCTTGGGCTTATTTTAAAGAAGGTGATGATCAATTTATTCGCAAGCCAATTATGGCTGACAAAGAAGTCGATACTGGCTGGTTTAACGCGGGGTTTGATGCTGAAAGCGAGGTCGTTGTTAGGGGTGCACAGTTGCTACTCTCTGAAGAGTTCAAATATCTCATTAAAAATGAAAATGATGATTAATCTAGAAAAACACAGCACTGACTTGTTGAAGCAGTCACCTGTAAAGGTGACTGCTTCATGATGTCAGCAATCGTTCGTTTCTCAATACGATTTTATGGCGTTATCATAGGACTTGCTATTCTTGTTGTCTTATATGGTATTTATAGTCTTACCCGCAGCAACCTAGACGTTTTCCCTGAGTTTTCTCCAACGCAAATCATCATTCAAACTGAGTCGCCTGGCTTATCTGCTGAGTTAGTTGAAAGCTTAGTCACACAACCAATAGAAACAGCAATCGCTGGCACCGTTGGCGTAACCGAGATGCGTTCACAGTCCATCCCTGGGCTTTCTGTAGTCACGGTTATTTTTAATGAAGACACTGATATTTACCTCAACAGACAAGTTGTCGCTGAACGTTTGAGCACATTAAGTAACCGCATACCCACTGGCATAATACCTAACATTACGCCACTTACCTCTTCTGCCAGCACTGTTTTGGGCTTTGGCTTAACATCTAAGCACCGAAGCTTAATGGAGTTAAGGACCCTTGTAGACTGGACTGTTGTACCGCATTTACTCGCGATACCCGGTGTTGCAGATGTCAATGTTTTTGGCGGTGATGTACGGCAATATCAAGTACAAGTAAACCCAGCTAAGTTATTGCAATACCAAATCAATATAAATGATGTTGTAGAGGCAACCAAAAAAGCAACTGGTGTCAGCGGTGCTGGCTACATTCAAAATAGCAATCAACGTATCATTATTAATACTGAAGGACAAGCAGCTACTCCAGAAAAGTTGGCCAAAGCGACGCTCATTCATAGAAATGGCCATTCAATCACCATTGGAGATATTGGCCGTGTCATTGAAGCACCTGCTCCTTCCATTAGCGCAGCCGCCATCAATGAAGAAACGGGTATCTATTTATCAGTACAAGGGCAGCTAGGCGCCAATACACACGCAGTTACATTAGCCATAGAATCAGCATTACAAGAAATTAAACCAACGCTAATCAGAGAAAAAGTAGAGCTTCATGAGGGTTTATTCCGCCCAGCCAACTTTATTGAAACCGCAATCGAAGGTGTGAGAACAGACATACTAATCGGCTCTGCACTTGTCATCACCATTTTGTTTTTGTTTTTGTTTAATGTCCGTACTGCTTTTATATCCGCAACGGCTATACCGTTATCTTTGCTTACTGCTATTGTCATTCTGAGTTACTTTAATGTTGGGCTTAACATTATGGTGCTTGGTGGACTTGCAATCGCATTAGGTGAAGTGGTTGATGATGCCATTATTGATACAGAAAATATTTTTAGACGCTTACGCGAAAACCAGCTACTTGATAAACCTGCATCCAACTTCAAGGTCGTCTACGAAGCCTCGATGGAAGTTCGTAGCTCTGTGGTGTATGCGACGATTATCGTTGCTTTAGTATTTGTGCCATTGCTGACGCTTAGTGGGGTTGCTGGCAAACTGTTTGCACCATTAGGGCTCGCCTATATTACCGCCATTATGGCATCTTTGGTTGTTGCACTAACAATTACCCCCGCACTTTGTTATTTATTATTAGGCTCAGCAAAACTGGAGTCTGAAGATTCACCCATCATCAAATCAATCAAAAAAGTGTATGTGAAATTACTCGTAAAAATTGAGCGTAATTTTAAAATTATCCTAACAGGAAGCTTCCTATTAATTGCTTTAGGACTCGGCATTCTTTTACTCTTTAAAAGCCAATTTATCCCTGCTTTACACGAGGGTCATTTCATTATGCATATGACCGCAGTGCCAGGTACATCAGAGAAAGAATCGCTGAGATTAGGTAAACAAGTTTCAGCCGTTTTGCGCAAGATTGATGGTGTTAAGTCAGTGACCCAGTGGGTCGGTCGTGCACCAAATGGCGCTGATACATTTGGTACGCACTATAGCGAATTTGAAATTGAAATTGGCACCTTATCTGGTAAGGAGCAAGACCGTATTCTCGCTGATATTCGTGAAGAGCTTGCTGGCGAAACCGAAGATTCTGATGACGATGGCGTTGCTGAACTAGGATTTGTGGGTGTTAACTTTGCAATTAATACGTTCTTAACGGAGCGTATAGAAGAAACCATATCTGGCTATGCTGCATCTACGGTCATTAATATTTATGGATCTGATTTGGACGCACTGGACCGTGATGCCCAGCAAATTGCAGCATTGGTATCTGACATTAAAGGCGCTGAAGATGTTTTATTGCAATCACCTCCTGGAACCCCGCAAGCAGTAATTCGATTAAGACCAGAAAAGCTGACTGAATGGGGATTAAAAACAGTCGACGTATTGGATGCTTTGCGTGCCTCTTATGAGGGAGTACCGATTGCACAGGTCTATTTAGGCAATCATGTCATTGGTTTAACCGTAGTACTTGAGGAAGAAGCACGCGATGATATAGGTGATATTCAAAACATTCCTTTCTTTAATCCAGATGGGAAAATACTATATTTGAAGGATATTGCTTTTATATCGCAAGAAAATGGGCGCTCTAAAATCTTACATGCTGGGGCCAAGCGCATACAAACAATTACCGCCAATGTAGGAGACCGCGACCTTGCCAGTTTTAATAGCGAGTTACGCAGCCGTATCGACAGCGACATACAACTACATGCAGGCAACTACCTTGAATTTACTGGAGAAGCAGAAGCAAATGCACAGTCACGTGAGGACCTGCTAGTGCACTCTATTCTAGCTGGTGTCGCTATATTCTTAATGCTGTATGTTGCTTTTGGTAGATTGCGCAATCTGTTACTCACCTTTGTTAATCTGCCATTCGCACTGATTGGCGGTGTCATTGCTGCATTATTAACCGGTGGCTGGATATCACTTGGCTCGTTAGTGGGTTTCGTCACCTTGTTTGGCATTACCCTGCGTAACTCGATTATGATGGTTTCACATTTTCAGCATTTAATTGATGAAGAAAATTGCATTTGGAACCTAGAGACCTGCATCCGTGGTGCTACTGAACGTCTACCCTCGATATTGATGACAGCGCTTGTTACAGGCTTGGGCTTGTTGCCACTAGCTGCTGGTAGCAATCAACCTGGACGTGAAATTGAAGGGCCAATGGCAACGATAATTGTGGGTGGGCTGGTGACATCAACGATTTTAAATCTACTCATCCTACCAACCATTATGCTACATTTTGGTAAGTTCAAAAAGCAAGTCTTTGAGTAGATTCAAACCGATCAGTTAATCGTATTTGATATACTTAAAGCGGGCATCATCATTCGGTGTGCCGGTTAGCGCGCCCTCTTCCATTGCAGGCTGCCATGCAATCACTTGCTCAATTTTAGCCGCTAACTCAAAGTCTTTATCAGTGATACCCTTAGCATCATGCGTACAAAGTTTAACGATGACAAAAGCATAAGAAACTGTTAAATCAGGATGATGCCAAGCGGCCTCTGCTAAATGACCTACAGTATTAACAACCATTAAGGTCGCCTTCCATCCACTTGTTTTATACTTACGGCGGATCCAACCATTTTCGAGAAACCAATGTGGCAATTCATTTGCCAGCTTCTCTTTTACTTCATTCTCAGTGTAAACTTTTTTTGTAGTCATCATCAATGTATTGAACCAGCTACTTTATCAAGTGTTTCATAATTGACACCTTCTAGGAAATATTCATGGTCGCTTTTCTTAAGCATCCATTTACCAAACGTTTTATTTAACACGAAATCACTAAATGCCTGGTCAACAACACCAGTTTCACTCATCATCCTCAAACTTAATTCAGGCCCTTCAGGTTTATCCGATTTCACTAGCACCAATTGCTGCGCATTTACTTTTTCAGCAAGCCAAGCCGCAATACTATCAGATGTGACATCCCAACTTTTTGGGATATTGTCATCGGCAAGCACCATTTGACTAGGCAGCCATATAATACAGCGATGTTGCCATGTACGTTCATCAATTTCCATTTCAGTTCTTGCTACGGCCAACTCAGGCTTCATGCTTGCAAGTAACAACCCAAACTGGTCCATCGCCAGCACTGCTAATTTATGCGCACAAGCTTCACTGATTTTCGATACTTTTTGCGCATCTCGTACTGCATCCGCAAATACGCCACCGCCTGGAACAATGATTATATTGCCGTCACTAAATTTTGCAAAAAGGCCTAACCAACGTTCCAACTCTGGTGAGCCTAACAAACTTCCACCAATTTTAACTACCCACACAGTTTTTTCCTTTTTATTTTTTGCTGTACCTAACCACTTTGGGCAATAACTTGACAATGAAAAACAATAATTGATTTTTCTTGTTATTTCACCTAAATTCAGGCCGGTCTTAAATGCGTTAAATAATGCTTTAATCACGTCTTTTAAAAAACTTTAAAAGTTCTATCATAGTAGACGCTTTATCTAGCGTTTCCAAGTACTCTTTTGCACCATCAGAATCAGCAACAATGCCACCACCTGCATAATAACTTAACTGACCCTTACATTTCACAGCAGTGCGTATTGCTATGTTAGTATCCATTTTACCATCGAAACCAATATAACCTATAGCACCGCAATAGACTCCTCTTCGATTAGGTTCCAGCTCTTCTATTATCTGCATCGCCCGCACCTTAGGCGCACCCGTAATTGACCCGCCAGGAAAACACCCTTTTAAGACATCAATAACGGTCGTATTTTGCTTTAACTTAGCGGTGACAATGCTCACCAAATGATGGACATTCGCAAAACTTTGCAATTGAAATAGTTTCTCAACTTTAACGCTACCCGTTTCACAACTTTTACCAATATCATTTCTGAGCAAATCAACAATCATGAGATTTTCGGCTTGGTCTTTTAGGCTAGTTTGTAACTCTTGTGCGTATGCTAAATCTTGAGCTACAGTTTTTGCACGCGGCCGCGTACCTTGTATTGGCCTTGTTTCAACATGCTTGCCAATAACCGGAATACAACGCTCTGGAGAATTCGATAGCACTTGAAAACAATCACCTTCTTGATGTGGTAACTGCATAAAAGCCATAAAAGGTGCAGGACTAATCGTACGTAACTTTTTATAAGCAGTCCAGCTATCCCCTTCAACATCAGCTGAAAAACGTTGCGCTAAATTGACCTGATAGCAATCTCCAGCTTGAATATAATGTTTTATCTGCTTAAAAGCCTCCAAGTAGCTTTTCTGGGTAAAGTTACAATGCGTATCTGAAGTAGCCTCAAACACATTTTCACTATATTGATATGGAGGTTCAAATAAACCACAAATCGCTTGCCAATTAAGCTTAGTTTGATCTGAGAGCCCATGTGAAATCAATGTCGTCTGTTGCTTCCGATGATCTACTACCACTGCCCAGTCATAAATTCCTAACATCATTTCCGGAATATCCTCTGGGGTGTTCTTATCCTCTATTTGTTCTATCCTACGGCCTAAATCATAAGAAAAATAACCAACTGCGCCACCTGCAAATGGAACGCCTAAGTCCTTGGCTTGGTATCTCGCAAGTAATTCATTCAAAATCTTAAAAGGGTCTTCCTTTGAAACTTGCGTAGTTAAACCATCAACAATGGTTGTGTCATCTCCTTTGTTAACAATGGTTGCAATAGGGTTGGCCACTAAAATATCATACTGACCGTACTGACTACCGGGCTTGTTTGTCGATGGGTCAAGCATCTGGCCGCTATCCAACAACATTGCCCAAGGCTCATGTGCAATGCGCTCAAATAAGTTTGCACTGTTATGATGATATGGCAACTTGTGTACTAAAGCACTCATGGTTGCTCACTTTCAAAGGCAAGCTTTGCAACTGCGTATGCTGGGAAGCAAACATCAACCTCTGGTGGTAGCGCTTCGTTAAATAAACTGGTTAAGTTCATATAAGGCTGCTTCAGTTTGCTAGCTGCCTCTTTCACGAGAAAGCAACCAGCACCAGTACCTACAATCAACATATCTGTTGTTAAGTGTTTTTCCATTGCACTTATAATTTGCTTAAGTTGCTTGTCACGGCAAGCATGCGCTAAAGCACGCCACACTTCAAGCGGCTTATCTTCTAAATCATATCCCACCATTCGTGCTAATCGCTTAGCGCTTGCAAGCACAGTCTTGTCTGCGCCATCAGCTGTTGGCGCCATATCTGAAGCATCGGACAACTCTCCTGTCAAACGGTAGACATCAGCTGTCGTAGCAAAATATTCTGCGGCCATATTGCTACACTTACCATCAACTTCTATTTTCTGCGTAATTGCCATCACGGGTGTCCTAACAACACCAGTATAAACTAATGTATCTTGTTGCAATCGCTGCGCATCAGTCCAATCGTTATTAACCACATGACCACCCGCAATTGCAATAATATCTGTTGTTGTACTGCCAATATCAATGAATAATGCAGGTGATTGCTTTTTTGCAATAAGACTGGCGCTTGCATGCCAATTTGCAGAAGCAATTTCACTTGCACAGCTAGCAACTTGATTAATCGAAACAAATGAAGATGTCTTATTAAAATCACTCGTCCTATAGAATAAAACATCATGGCCAAGGTTTTGTGCTACAAATTGTGCTATTTGCATGACGCCTTCTTGGCGGCTATCGAATAAATCAACCAGTTCACCTGTCATTGTGACAGCATGATTGACTTGATTGACTGAACACCTGAATAACTTCAGCATCGCAGTCATCGCAAGTTCTAATTGATCTAAGCCTAACCATAACGGGCATAGTAATTGTTTGGCAAGCGCCAGCTCTCCCTGCTCTCCAAGTAAAACAGCTTTCAAGTGTGCACCACCAATATCCCATCCAATTGTTTTACGCATGTCCAACCTTTAACAATACTTCATTTTTATCCATCTTTAATTGATCATGATATGTTTCTGTTAAGGTATCAATGATTAATTTAGCAGGGTTTAATCCTGTTGCCTCACCCAATCCAACATATGTTGTTGTTAAGCGCGGATTCACCTCAAGAATCATCAATTCTGGCTGCTTCTTACCTGTATTGCAGACAATAACATCAATGCCAACATAACCGTTTGCATCGGGCAATAGCTTTGCTATCTTTTCTGCCAAAGCAGCAAAATGTTTCCAATAAACTTGCATGCCGTTAATTACAAAACCTTGATAACTCAATACATTATTGTTTATCGAAATTAGCTGCTCATTACAGCTTAAAACCTGAGCATGCCCTTTATGCATGATGCAAGAGATACTTGCTGGGCTACCTTCAATATATGGCTGAATGACGTGTGTTCGCGTTATATGCTGATTGACAATCCAGTCCATCACATCAGCACGATCAAATAGCCTTGTTTCTTCACAACCTGCACCATCATCTGGCTTAACAACCCATTTTCTTGATAATGTTTTATCCCAATTTGTACTCAAGAAGGTATGAATGGTATGTAGATCATGTTGCTTGAAAAAATAATAGCTTGATAACTTGCTGCGACATATATCAATTGTGGTTAACCCACAACCGATAACGATTTTTTGATGTTTCAACACAAGACTAGTTAACTTTTGTAAATAGCCATCCGTTTCGGGTGCAATAATCCAGACAGCATCGACTTGCGAAATTAATTTATCCCACTTTTCCCAGACATCATCAGTGGCTGAAATGCTTTGCATTTGTATCATTGATTCTGAAGATAAGAGCCTAGCATCAACTGTGACGAATAATTCATACGGTAGCGTGGACAAATCCTTCAACAAGGCATCTCTCATCAACAAACCTTCACTGACTAATGATGAATCAAGCTCACTATGATTTAAACCACCTCCAGTGATAAACTCACAAACAAATATTGTTTTTATAGGGTTATTTTGCACATTATTCCAGTGATCGATCTATTGAATGGCTTGGTTGTACATGCCAAAAGAGGCAGCCGCGCAGATTATCTGCCTATCAGGTCATCCTTAACTGAATCAACTAAGCCAATTGATATTGTAAAGGCTTTTATGGATATTTATCCATTTACTGCCTTGTACATAGCGGATTTGAATGCGATTCAATCAATAGACGATAAGTCTCATTCAAACAGGGCGTGTATTGATGAAATTCATACTAGCTATCCACATTTAACTATTTGGATTGATGCTAGCATCAATACCCTTGAAAAAGCAGAAGAATGGGGTTCTTCGTATATACAACTGGTTCTGGGAAGTGAGTCATTTTCAACGTTAACCGAGTATCAATCCCTAATATCCAAGCTTGATATGCCATTTTACTTATCGTTAGATTTTACCGTACATGGCTATACAGGGCCAGAAATGCTATTGCACAATACGCAATACTGGCCAGACTCAGTTATAGCAATGACACTACCTAATGTGGGCGCTAACAATGGTATTGATCAACAAACGTTATTAAGTATGCGCTCTAAATCAAAAACATATGCAATTTATGCAGCTGGCGGTGTGAGAAATATTGAAGACTTACATCAACTCAAAACATTAGGTATCAAAGGCGCTCTAATTGCTTCTGCGCTGCATAATAAGCAAATCAATAAAAGTGACTTGATTAACTTTTTTCGGGCATAAAAAAACCCGAGATTCCTCGGGTTTTTTATTAACTCACATTACTCCAAGTTTGCATGTAACGCACGCATACCTTGCTCGGTTAAGTCTTCATTATGGATAATCTCAGAAATCGCACCCTCTAAGAATATCAATGTTGAAAGCTCAAATTGTGATCCCATTGGCATACCTTTGACGAGTGGGAAGCTATCATCTTGACCAATTTGCACGACTAGATCAGCAGCATCTGCCATTGGAGATGAAGATTTCATTGAAATCACCGCTAACTTAGCGCCAACTTCTTTTGCTTTCTTAACAAATGGTAATAACGTTGCTGTACCACCAGAACCAGAAACCAAAATAAGTAAATCACCCTCTTTGATCGCTGGCGTGACTACTTCACCAACCATATACACTTTGTGACCAGAGTGGACTAAACGCATTGCAAAAAAACGTGATACAAGCAGTGAGCGACCAGCACCACCAATAAATGTTGCACCTGAGCTTCTAACAAGCTTAACTAACTCAGCAGCTTTGCTTTTATCTGTTACATCCAAAATACGCTTTAAATTATCTAAAATAAATTGTTGATGATCCATTTTTTTTCCTTTAAATCTAACTGAATAATTGTTACAAAAACCTTATACAAAAAATCCCGACACATTACTGGGTCGGGATTTTATATGCTCAAATCAATAATGAATTATTGATATTAGAAATTATCCGTGAGCAATTTTTGTGATTTCTGCAGCTGAAGCAGCAGGATCTTCAGCACCGTAGATAGCAGCGCCTGCAACGATGATTGAAGCACCAGCGTCACGTACTTGAGCAGCTGTGTTAGCTTTAACACCACCAGCAACTGAAATTTCAACGCCTGTGTTTAAAGCAGCAATAGCAGCTAAGTCAGTGAAAGGTGTTTGACCAGCAGCTTGTTGATCTAGACCAGTGTGAACACCGATGATGTGCGCGCCAGCAGCAACAACTTCTTTAGTTAAAGCAGCTTTATCAGCAACGTTAATTAAGTCAATTTGTGCTTTTTTACCGTATTTGTTTGCAACATCGATAACGCCTTTGATTGTACCCATATCAGCACAACCTAGAACTGTACAGATATCAGCACCAGCTTTGTAGAAAGGCTCAGCTTCGTAGAAGCCAGCATCCATTGTTTTCAAATCAACTAAGATTTTGTTGTTTGGGAATTTAGCACGTAGTGTTTCTAGTAATTTGATACCGTTATGCTTGATGCATGGTGTACCGATTTCTAAAATGTCAACGTGTGGAGCAACTGTTTCTGCTAAAGCAACTGTTGCGTCGAAATCTAGTGAATCTAATGCCATTTGGGTTAAAGCCATGGTTAATCTCCGATTAAAGGTTAATTATTACAAAAAGTCATTTGTAGTATGACCTATTGCTATTCTTTGTTACTACAAAAAATCTGGACGCTTATGATAAGCGTCCAGCCGTTTTATGTCAATGTTACAGTGCTTAAATTACAGCAATATGACCCATATGGGTGTGCGCGCAATTTTATAGTAAGCAGTGATAACAAAGCCTACAACTTCTCACTTAATGCTGTTTCAAGTTTATTTTGATCAGCCACAAAACCACGAATACCTTCTGCTAATTTCTCTGTCGCCATTGCATCTTGGTTTAGTTCAAAGCGGAACTCTTCCTCTGTCATTTTAGCTGGTGGCGTTTTTGTTGCGCCGCCATCCTTAAGCACTTGTTTTAATGTACCTTCTGTACCCGCTAGCTCTTGTAGCAAACCAGGAGAAACTGTTAAACGATCACAACCGGCCAACGCAATTAATTCACCTGTGTTACGGAAAGAAGCGCCCATCACAACAGTTTTATAGCCGTGCTCTTTATAGTACTGG
Source organism: Methylophilaceae bacterium (assembly GCA_051252095.1). Taxonomy (GTDB): domain Bacteria; phylum Pseudomonadota; class Gammaproteobacteria; order Burkholderiales; family Methylophilaceae. The sequence goes on along the minus strand of JBPOFK010000020.1, from coordinate 20,551 downwards.
TAAATGCTGCGTACTGAAACAACACCTGGATCAGATTCTTGATCGTATGTTTCACCCGTTTTCGCTTTGTACCAGTCCAAGATACGGCCAACAAATGGTGAAATCAAAAACACACCAGCTTCTGCACAAGCACGTGCCTGACCAAAGCCGAATAATAGTGTTAGGTTACAGTTAACACCCTCTTTTTCAAGTGCCTCACCCGCTTTAACGCCTTCCCATGTTGAAGCAAGCTTGATCAATACACGGTCTTTGCCAACACCAGCTTCTTGATATAAAGCGATTAATTTACGGCCTTTTGCAATCATTTTCTCTGTATTAAAAGATAAACGTGCGTCAACTTCTGTTGAAATACGGCCTGGTACTACTTTAGAAATTTCAATGCCGATTAACACTGCTAATTTGTCAGCAGCATGCTCAACTTGCGCTTCTTTACTTCCGCCCTGCGCTTTTGCATAGCTGATTGCTTCATCAATAAGATGAGCATATTGTGGTAGCTCACTGGCTTTAAGTAATAAAGACGGGTTTGTTGTAGCGTCAACAGGTTTAACAGATTTAATTGCTTCAACATCACCTGTATCTGCGACGATTGTCGTCATTTCTTTAAGTTGGTCTAATAAATTTGCCATTGCATCCTCCTAGAATATGCTTTCGGTTGTTTTCGAAAATCGAACTCCTATATTATATCTCAAATCAGTCTGTATAACTGGACAACTTTAAGTTTTCCCTTATGAAAGGCAGTGCTCAAACGCAAATTTGCAAAACAATGTTAATTACATTGTATGGCAGCTTAAGTTTTTTAATAATGAAGCAACAACATATAAAAACGAAGCAATTATGAACAGCTATCAGCAAGAAGACATTGTCAGCAATGCATTAGAGTTGCTATCAGCAACGAGCACTTGGTTGCTTGCGAGGCATCAATGGCTGATTAATACGATGCGTTGTGTATTAACGGGAGAAGATGTTCAATCGACATCAGAGCTACCCTGTTTCAATCAAATCATTCCCCATCATTTAAAACTTCCAGATCTGTTAATGAATCGTTTTACTGAAATTCGCTCCGCATTAGAGACGCTTTGGGAAGAAACAACCAAGTCAATACACCCAACATCAGGGTTCACCTTATTTGAACAACTGAACAACTATCAAACGTTAGCCTATCAATTCATGGTGGCGTCTAAAGAAGCTAATCATCAATTGATTCATGAGTTTGCTCTGCGAGACCCTTTAACAGGCGTATTAACCAGACTAACATTGATGCGCAATTTGGATATGCAACTTGAGTTAGCAAAACAAAGCGCTAAATCCGCTAGTATCGTCTTGCTCGATCAAAATAACTTTAAAGCCATCAATGACAGTTATGGACATATTGTCGGTGATGCTGTCATTTCAAAAACGGCAGAAATCATTAACAGCAATCTAAGGCCAAATGACCAACTCTATCGATATGGTGGCGATGAATGGTTAATTATTATGCCATCCACTTCATTGATGTCCGCTAAACAGGCAATTGATAGAATATATAAAATTTACGTTTCATATGCTTTTGAGTCGCGTCGACAAGAAAAGTTTTTTACATCATTTAGCTACGGCATTGCTGAGTCTGAATATCACATCACTGCCGAGCAGTGGCTTGCAGAAGCTGATACGCGCTTATATGCTAACAAAGCAAATGCACGTTAACTGTCTATCATTCTGAAACACCAACAACAGGCAGCGATAAACTGAATGTTGTTCCGTTTCCTATTTCGCTTTCAACCTTGATAGCACCATTATGTTTTTCGGCAACAATATTGACAAAGTAAAGACCCAAGCCCGTTCCTGCAGCAGTATTTTCTTGGCCTTTTACTCTTGAAAAGCGTTTAAATAAATTGGCCTGATCCTTAGTTGAGATACCTGGACCTTGGTCCGTTACAGAAAAAACAATCTGTGACTTTAATGCTTCAAAAAACACTTTAATGATAACTTCTGTTTTTGCAGGGCTGTATTTAATAGCATTCAAGATTAGGTTAAGTACGGCACGGTGTAGTAAGCCGAAATTTCCTTCAATCCATACCACTTCCTCCGTGATATCCCGTACCAAATTGATTTGTTTTTGCATTGCATCGTTATATGCGTCGTCTGTCGCTTGATGTACAAGGCCAGCAAAATCAATTTCATCAAACGTAGTAGCATCTATCATTTCAGCTCGGGAAGCCTGTAGGAAATCTTCGGCTAAACCTAGGGCTTGTGATAACGGTTGATGCAATAAAGCTTTAACAGCTTTGTGTTTTTCTAGCACAGCTAGGGCATTTGCAAGTGGGACACGGAAATCATGCGAAATAAATGCTAGTGTTTCTTTTCTGCTCTCATTCAAAAAACGTAACTGCTTTGATGCGTTACGCACTTGCGCTATGCGCGCATTAAATTTGTCATAAGTTGTAACATCAGCGTTGTGTTCACGGCCTTGCAAATACGCCATGCTTTTCTTTAGATAATTTAGCTCAAAATCTAGATAGCGTTGCGCAGCTTCCAGCTTTCTCCAACTCCATATTGGATAAGCGAGCAAAAGAGCCATCAATGCTGCAGCTGGTGGTATCCACAAACCTAATAATTTAGGCATCAAACTGGCTAGCAGTGCAACCAATACCATAAATACAATTGTCGTGATAAAGCTCCTTAATGCCAACATCGTTGGCATCCAAATTAAAGGCAGGAGTGATACTGTTAATACAAGGATGCTACTTAGCCATAATGGCACCGTGCTGATTAATGCATTACTGCGCAAAGAAGTTAAAACATTGGCATGAAACTCTACGCCAGTCATTGGCGTACTTAAACCAGAAACGGGCGTCGTTAATAGGTCATTCATGCCAAGCGCAGTGGCTCCCACCAATACAATCTTATTTTTGAATGTTTCTGGCAAAAATTCACCCTCAAGTACCTGCACATAAGAAATATGATTAAAGTGTCCTGGAGGCCCTATAAAGTTAATTCTGCGCTTATCTTTCTGAATTAATGTATAGGTATTTGTTGGCTTGCCATCCTTAACTAGATTAAAGTTATTTTTGGTCGGTTGATGATTCGCCGTATTAAGTATTGCTTGCGAAAATAGCTGCCAAACTGGCGCCCCCATCCCTTCATACAAATATACACCGCGCGCAATGCTGTCAGCATCTAATACAGCATGAACACGACCAACATCTGCAGCAGATTCCATTAGACTAGGGAGTGGTAACGTTTCGATAATCTGACCATTTTGACGAACACTTTCCAACAAGACAGGTAACACAACCTTTTTTGACTCTGCTATTGCTTTAGCGAGTTTATGGTCAGCTTCCGAATTGTCGTACTCCGGTTCGGCAAAGATGACATCAAAGCCAATAGCTGCTGGTTGTTCAGGTTTTAAACGTTGCAGTAACTGTGCATGCACAGCTCTAGACCAAGGCCAGCGCCCGAGTTGTGATAAGCTCTCTTGGTCGATTGCGATGATGATGACATCATCTGGCGGTACTGAAGTGATCAGACGCTGCCCTAAATCGTAGATTAAATCATCTACTCGACTTAGCAAGCCTGACAGATGCAGCGTCAAGCTTAACAATACAAGAATAAACCCTGCTGAAACTAAGTCATTAAAATGTAACGGTTTAATTGACTGCTTACCATTCGGGTTTTGCATAGAATTCATAAACAGCGGCAGGGCTTAATGCCCCAGTATTATCTTGGTGCTGAATATAAAGCGTTTGTGGACCATACTCTTTCAGCAAAAATTGATACTCATTCTCTAAGCCACTCTCCTGCCAGACACTTTTCTGATTATTAACTGGATTATCTAAATTGAACACGTAGGTTAACCCACTGGGCGGCGGTATTGTTTCAATTTGCACTCGATTATTGAATGTCGTAATCACAAACTGATCAATGTCAGGTTTATCGGGTAGTGGCTTGTAGGTAAACTCACTGAATGCAATTGCAGGGCCTTGATCCGCTGCACCATTTTCATCAATAGCAATACTTGATACTCGCCAGTAATATGGGCCTGGCCTTAATTTATTTGTAAGCTGATAGCCATTACCATCAACTATTTTCTGTTCAACAACCTGATCGAAGCCTTTATCAGATGCGACTTCTACTTTATATTGCACGGCCGTATCAACCTCATTCCATTTCAATACAGGCCGAGCTTCCCGCTCAAGTGCTTTGAATACTGGCGCCAACAATGCTGGCTGAGTTGGCCTTGCATTCAATGTAAATGCATGCAAGGCATCATAACCCGATATACCTGATTGATCTTGCGCACGAAAAGTCAGAAAATATTGACCATCAGGCATATCGCCAAAATCTAATTGCTCGTTCTTTGTCTCCGCTTCGGCAATAATATAATTAAGTTGCTGATCAGATGCGACCTTACCATCCCAGCCAACGGCACCATCAAGTGCAGGCATATCGAAAACAACTGGCAGCTGATCATAATAGGTTTTGAATTGTGATGTATCTGCTGCTGGCAATAATTTAACTGGCGGTTTTGGTGGGCTTCCTTGTTCTGCCTTACTGCCAAACCCTTGATTAACCAGCACCTCTTGTTTAGCTGCGACCAGCCCAACTTGCCCATCTAGCGTTTCTTGTATGGTTACTTCTTCTTCAGCTAAAACACGAAATTGGGTACCACGAACTGCGGCAATTGCACTCGGCGTAATCACTTGCAGACTATTTCCCTCTGTATGCTGAGGGTTAGCGTGCGTTTTAAGTTGACCTTTTTGCAGCCGCACTTTTGTATCAACCATCGCTCCACCGCTGTACAAACTCATCGTATCTAATCGCATCGCGGCATTAGAACCTAGCTCTACAGTAGAGTGATCCGCAAATTGAACAATGACTTTACTATTCTCTTTTGTGATGATGCTTGCACCCGCACTCAACATCTCTCCTACGTTGAGTGCTTCAAATTCTGTAGCGGACTTTTGTATGAGAACTTGGCCATAAGAAAATACAACTTCTGCGCTTGCAGGTACTTGTTTAACTAAAACAATGGGCACCCGTAACACTTTGCCTACAGGTATGCGATACGGATTTTTTATCTGGTTGATGCGTTGCATCGTTTTCCAGTCATCAGGGTTAATTAAATGTTTCTTACCCAACGTTATTAAATTGTCACCTGGCCTAACTGCATAACGCCACATCGCCTCTTCCGAGAAAGCAATACATGGCGCCAGTAATACAATACAAGCTACCCCTGTAAAAATGCTTTTTAAAGCATTAATTAAAAGATCATGATTGCGATGTTGTATATGCATTAGTGATTAATCCAGTCTTTCCAGTCGGTAACCCTGATGATAGACAGAAATAAGCCGCCAACCATGCTGAGGAAGCAAATTTAGTTTACTGCGCAAGTGACTGACATGCACATCTAGTGTTCTTGTATCAATATCAGGTGTTGTACCCCATACTACTTTCGTTAAATGTGCTCTAGATAACAATACACCAACCTGACTAAAAAAATAGAGCGCCAAGTCCAATTCCTTTTCTGTTAACTTGACGACAGCATTATTAAGTTGAAATTTTCTTTTTCCAAAATCTACATTCAACCCATCGTAATCAATGTTCTCGCTTTCTGATGTATGTTTATTTGCTCTTCTATAAAGCGCATTGATGCGAGCAATAAGTACTTTGGGGTTAGCGGGCTTAACAATATAGTCATCTGCACCGGCTTCAATGACTGCAACCACATCTTCTTCTGCGTCACGGCCAGTTAAAAAAATAACAGGGGGGTAGTTGCCTTTAAGTTTTAAGCTTTCCAGCACCTCTACACCACTCATCTCAGGCACCTCCCAGTCTATCAGAGCTATATCATATTGATTATGGTTAAATGCTCTTAGACATTCGCGGCCAGAAACATAATGATCGACTTGAAATCCCGCCGTCTGCAATGAAGAGATCAGCTCTGTTGCAAAGGTCTTATCGTCCTCCAAAAATACAATTCTCATCTTATTTGTTTTACCTAACATTATTCCCTAGGTATTTTGCCATAAATTAGAATAGCTATGGATACGCTTCAATGTTAATGATTATTAAATATACCCAATATCTGCAAAGTTTTGTAGCAATATCACAGCTACTGTGAGGTCTGCACTTGTTCCAGGGTTAATTGCACGAGATTTGAGCGAGCGATCAAAAGCCAACAGCTGAGGTAAATATTGCTTAGGATTATCAAAAGCGCGGAATGCATCAAAGTGGCTAATCGCCTCGGTTTGAATTTGATTAGCAATATCAATACCATACTTACGTGTAATATGGCTATCGGGATAATGACTAAGCCAAAATAAATAGAGCGCTGTTGCCGCCCAGGCAGGGCGCTGCCAGCGTATGAGAGCATTTTGATATGCTGGCAAACCTTCTTCAAATATCTCATGAAAGTTATTTGCATATTGTCGGCCAATAAAATCTTCATTCGCACTGGCTTGCATTGCTTCCAACAAGGTACAGTCAGCCGTTTCATTGACATCATGAGCGCTGACACGACCAAGACCAGCAGGGTTCGCTAATTGAATTGCTTTAAAAGCCCAGCTGGCATCCTCTCGTGTAGTTTCAGAAAGCACCTGTGCAATTTGTCCACGCAGATTGGTTGTTGTCGGCAATTGCAACGCATGAACGATTGGCGCACATAACAAAACAATGCCTAAGTTTGTATTGCAATTGACTGCGCGCCATGTCGCTTCAATGCTATAAAAAATACGCTCACCTAGACTAAGATTTGGTCTTGCAATAACGTCTGATGATACTTCTGCGCTTTGAATAAAGTCTTGGACTTGCATCCCATGACCGTCAGCAAACACATGGACATTACCAGGCTTCAGCGCCTCTACTTCTGCCAAACAAGCAGTTTTGTAGAGATGTGCTAGTTCTTTTGTCAGCTTTAATAAGGCGTTATGCGCCATATGATTTACTAATTAAATCTTCCACTAAAATTTGTGCGACATTTACATCTGTGATGCGCTGCAAGCCGCCCCAAGCAGGAATGCTGTTGACCTCTAGCACCCATAGCTTGCCATCTTTATCGCGAATGATATCAACACCACAATAATCAATATCGACTGCTTTTGCAGCGTTAATCGCTAAATTATAAATCATTTCATCTTGAATACTGGCGCACCTTGCACCTTGCGCAACATTATTCAACCAGCCAGCCCCATTTCTTTGCATTGCAGCAATTACCTTGTTGTTAACGACAAAGACACGAAAGTCATGGTTGCCATTTCCAGTATCGATAAAACGTTGCAGATAATAAACACCATCAACAAAGTCATCTCTTGGTAGCGGTGAGGCACTTTTTTTGTCAAGTAAGCGAACGCCTTGACCCTGCGAACCGAATAATGGTTTGATTACTAAATGATTGTTGATTGAAATTTGGCTCTCTATAATACGGTGTGCAGCATGCCTAGATTCGCAAACCCATGTTTCAGGTGTCGGAACACCGTGCTGTTTAAGCAAAAAGCTGGTCATGCCTTTATCTACAGTACGCTCAATTGCCTTAGCATCATTGTAAATTTTCGTTCCCTGCATGCTTAGCATATGCAAGACATTTAAACGCGTAATAACTTGTTGCAACGTACCCGCCGCAATACCACGAACAAAAGCCATTGTTGGTAAGACATCGAAAGTAGGTAAATGTATACAGGGAAATTGACCTGATAAATCAATGATGCAATCTTGAAGCTCTACAAATACAGCTTCAATACCATGGATAGCAAAAGCTGCCTGCAAAACCTGACCGTGCCATCCACCAGCTTGCGCTGCCTCATCCGTAATAATGGGCACTCTCATATTAATAAATTACTTTAATTAAATATTTTAATATATTGATTTTTAATTAAAAGATTTTTCTAAAAGAGCTTCGTTGAAGCCGCCGGCAAAGAAGCTATTTCCTGTTTTTAAATTCGTTACGGTTACTTTGGCTGGCGAAAAAAGCAATGGATCTATTTGATAAAAGTCCATGTTGACCGCTTTAAATATTTCAGCAAACGGCCTTCCATAATCTTTAGAAGCACTACTTGGCATTGCTTGTGCAAGCTCAGCAGCTGCAATATCCTCACATTGCACATAAAGATGCACAAATCCGCCAAAAAGAATTGCATCGTTCGTTCTACCCATCCCAGTTAAAAAATCAGGTGATGGCGCTGGAATGGGTGCAACACCATAACCATCAACTAGTTGCTCTAATGGGAAATGGACTGCATGCAACTTGTGCAAAGCGACTTCTAAAACACGCGCTGTAATTTGTACCGTACCTGCCAAGCTTCTCGTTGGGGTGAGAATGAAGGTTAGATTTGTCGGCCGGATGCGTGTATCGTGCGCAACTTTCTCAATGACCTCAATTGGTGGCACCTTATCTGTTTCCAATACGAGCGATGTATGAGCGCTGCGATCGGTGTAAGCAAGTTCTTTATAAATGTCTTCTCTTTGCGCAATGGCACGCGCTGGCCCACTCCCTAATGAAAAAAACTTATCATGCGACAAGGCCCAACCAGCATACTGACTACCCAAACAAGCAATAATTGGGCTTTTTGCATGCACTTTTACACTTAATGGCCAGTTTTTAAATGTACTATCGTTTTGTAATGAAACTGAGCCTAAACCACCCATACAAATTTCAGCGATTCTTCGCCCTGCCTCTAAGCCGCCAACAGCCTCTATACCTGCGTCTACAATCATGGCACCGGACTCGTGCTCAGTTACAATTAAATTGAGCGCACTTGCATCTGCTCGCAAATCTTTTACCAATGGGTTGGTACGCTTATTAATACTCACATTAGAGTCATCTGTCATTTTCATTGTTTGTACCTATCAATTTAATTTAAAAATTTACGCTTCAGTATTCGTGCCCTATCGGCTACCAACGCCTTAGCAAGCGGCGCAGTATCTGCTTCACCGGTCACCGTACAAACAGGCGCGCCCTCACTGAAATATGCGCCTGCAGTCGGTATATCTCTTACCCAATCAGGCCAAATTATATCGTTTTTTAATTTCAATGCATGCGATGCATAAATTATTTGATGTGCCTGACTTGTTTGTGTATCGTAAAAAACATTCATTTGACTTGCACTCAAGGTCTGCTGACTAGCAGCTACATGTTTTTCCATTAAATCTATTATTTTGTAAAGATCCATCGTTGCACTCAGTCGGGGATTGATTTCTAAAACATAAACATCCTCACCATCGCACATAGCATCACAGCTATTAATACCAATCAAGCTAAAATTTTTCGCCAATTGCGTTACATACATAATCAAACGGGACTTAGCTTTTTGGCTGATGTTAGCTTGACTAACTGCTCCACCATAGCGGTATGGCTCCATTTCATTGTCATCCAGCCACTGCTCATTGATGCCGATCACATCAACCCCTAAATTGCTCGCTATAAACAAACAAGAAATAGATATGCCTACCTGCTTTTTTTGATAATAAAGCCCTGCTTGGCGTGTGATGACGCTATCTGTTAACGGCTTGATATGACCACCGCCACTACCACCAATTTGTTTAACAACCCAGCCCATAGGCTCTGTTGGCAATACATTCACCACTTCCGGATAAGGTATTTGTAATTGATCACAAGTCGCAAAAAACATCGCTGGCGATTTACACTGTTCAATTGTGAATGGCATATTACCTAATATAGGTAACCGTTCAGTCACACGTTCCAAAACGCTAGGCTTTTTCTCAAACCCCGCGCCATAACAAAAACCGACAAAATCTTGCAAATCAAGCGTATCTAATATCGCAATTAATTGTTCCCCATCTAACTGACTTTCAATCAAATCAATTTGAAACCAGTCTGTTACTAATGCTTTGACATCAGCATCAACAAATGCGTCAATTGCAATAACATCATACCCAGCCCTAACAGCAGCCTCTACATATACTCTGCTGCATAGTGCTGCTATGATAATTTTAGGCTTACTGGCTGTGGACACACGCAATATTAAAGGCGTGGTTATAGTCCAAATGTACTGGTTTTTCGCCCAAAATCATTTGCTGTAATAATTTTTGTTGTGTCACATACTTAAGCTGGCCAATCGTCATTGCACCGATACCTAATATTTCTGTGCCTTTAATTTTAGTACCGTCATGTTGTGCATCTACACCTTCAATACCTGAAGGCGCTACCGCATTAACATCGGCCATGACTCTAAGTGATGTAGAGCCAATATAATGTTTGGCTTCCAATACGCGAACACCAATAGGCGCAGCTGTAATAACAACTGTTGCTGATTTCAACACCTTTACTTTAGCCTCATCACTAGCACCATCGACTACTTCAAGCGTAAAGCCATATTTTTCTTTTAACATATCAGCATGAGCTTGCATTTTGTCGACGCCATCATGTGCAACCAATTTAACACTGGCACCTTGCCCCGCTGCAATTAAAGCTGAAGTAGAACCTACCGTGCCACTAGCACCAAAAATTGCCACTGTCTGCTTAGCAATCGCATCATGGGTGGATGCTAAGTGCTGACTAATTTTAGCTAGTAGCGCACCACTAGTTGTAAATGCACCTGAAGGGTCAGTCATCGTTGACACTGCAAATGGGGGAAACATCGCTTCTTTTGCAGCGTTTTGCATATCAATTGCCAGACTAACATCGCGCCCACCAAAAAAGAGCGCTTCTCGCTTAACACCGCTCGTCGTACGCGAGAAAATAGCATCTTGCGTTAATGCGGTTATTTCACCTAACGTCACTGACGTGTACGGCATGATTTTGTCAAAACCGGCATCATATGCCATATTTACGTCAAATGGGCTTGCGTTGCTGGCTGCTGTAATGAGATGTAATATCGAAACTTTTTCCATAGAGATACCTTTAACTTTATCAATTTAGTTTATATTTAACGATGCTCTGCTATCAATAGCTCCTACTTTAATACCAATTAGCGCATATTAATTTCATAATCAACCATAGAATTAAGCCTTAATTCAACTATTAATCGTTGCGCCTATATTTCTTGCGCTGCATATTAGCCAGCTCAGTGATGTCTGGGTGTATGTTGATTGCAATTGTTCCAAATAATGTTGAGCAATAGCCGCGTCCTCAAAAATTGCAAAACCAGTAGGCCCCCACGAACTCTGGCCTAAGCTCAAAACACCTTGCTTAGTCAAAAAAGCTAGTACTTCACTTACCGCTTGGCTTGCGTAGCGACCGCCCTGTGCTGGCGCAAAATAATCACCTGTGTATGCTTGCAAAGATGAAATTGCTTCACCAAATGCTTTCAAATCATGCTCTTTAACCGCTGGTAATGCCTGCATGAGGATTTGATAGTTAATATGATGAGTCTCCTCAAGTCCTGCATTTTGAAGGCTTGCAAAGGCCTTTATTTCATCCTCTCCGTGCAGGCCAACATGTGCGTGGTCAAATATCAATAGTATTCGCCATTCCATAGGGAAAGACTGCTGCATAATAATCGGCGGAATAACAGTATCTTTTCCACGTCCACCATCGATGACCAACCCTCCGTCAGAAAATGTACCAATCCCTATGCCAGATCGTTGCCCTCTACTTGTGATTGTCGCAATATCAGATGGACTCAGATCAAGGTTAAATAATTCGCTAATCCCTGCGCCAACAGCTAGCGCCATTTGTGTCCCAGAACCCAAACCAAAGTGCCGCGGAATCTCACGATGCACCTTAATGCTGACTTCTTGATTTATATTGAAATGCTCTACGATTAATTGTTTATGTTTAGATACATACTCAGGTAACAAACAATCGCCAAAAACATGATGTCCAATTGCTAGTTCAATTAGAGTATCGGGGGCATCCAGTCCCAAGCCGACGCTACCAAAACGTCGACCTTGTGTACCGTTTAAATCCATAAAACCCATATGCAATCGCGCAAAAGCATTGACATGGACATTTCTAACTTGTTGTGATTGTTTGGTGACCATTTATTATGTATTTAATCTGCGGCGTGTTCTACTTTGTATTATAGCCAGTTGTTTATAGCCATAAAAGACTATTATTCTAGGGTGACATAAATATCCTTATTTGGCATAATGAGACCATACCTAATGAAAGTAAAGTCAAGCGAACACGCTAAAACTAGCAATAACTCTTAAATATCAACATCTAAAGGTCCTGTATGTCTAGCTACGTCATCCCATTTGAAAATCTACGTAATACTGATGTGCCTTCTGTAGGCGGCAAAAATGCCTCTTTAGGCGAAATGATTTCCCAACTTAGCGCAAAAGGCGTACGTGTCCCAACTGGATTTGCGACTACGGCGGATGCATACCGAGAGTTTTTAGCACAAAATGGTCTGGATAAAAAAATTAATGCTGAACTTGATGCATTAAATGCAGACGATACACAGGCACTTGCTATCTGCGGACAAAAAATTCGTAACTGGATTATGGAAGCTGACTTCCCAGAGTCACTAAACAAAGCCATTGAAGAGAACTACAATAAACTGATTGAAAGGTCAGCAAAAGGCACAACATTCGCTGTTCGCTCATCAGCAACGGCTGAAGATTTACCTGATGCATCGTTTGCGGGTCAACAAGAAAGCTTCCTGAATATTCATGGCTTAGATAACATTAATCACGCCATTAAAGAAGTGTTTGCATCTCTGTACAACGACCGTGCCATTTCATACCGTGTACACAAAGGGTTTGTTCACGCCGATGTAGCACTCTCTGCTGGCATTCAACAAATGGTTCGTTCAGACATTGGTTGTGCTGGCGTGATGTTCTCAATTGATACTGAATCTGGCTTTAAAGACGTCGTGTTTATTACTTCATCCTATGGTCTTGGCGAAACAGTTGTACAAGGTGCCGTGAATCCTGATGAGTTCTACGTACATAAACCATTGTTGGCACAGGGGAAACCTGCCATTGTAAGACGTACAATCGGTTCCAAATTAATCAAAATGATATTTTCAGATGCAACACAAGCTGGTAAATCAACGCATACCGTTGAAGTTGAAACTGCAGAAGCAGAGCGCTTCTCTCTGTCTGATGATGATATTCTAGAATTAGCCAATTACGCCATGACCATTGAAACGCACTATGGCTGTCCGATGGACATTGAATGGGGTAAAAATGGTTTGGATAATAAACTCTATATTTTGCAAGCACGTCCAGAAACGGTTAAATCGCAAGAAGCCAATAACAATGTAACAGAAACATTTACCTTAAAAAAACATGAGAATAAACCATTGGTTGTAGGTAGAGCTGTAACACAAAAAGTTGGTGTCGGCCCTGTTCGTATTGTTTTAGATCCTGCAGAAATGCATGAAGTACAACCAGGTGATGTTCTAGTCGCTGATATGACAGATCCCAACTGGGAGCCTGTGATGAAGCGTGCAAGTGCACTTGTTACAAACCGCGGTGGCCGAACTTGCCACGCTGCCATTATCGCCCGTGAGCTTGGTATTCCTGCAATTGTTGGCTCAGTTGATGCAACAGACTTATTGCGTGAAGGTGAAACAGTGACCGTATCCTGTGCAGAGGGCGAAACTGGCTTCGTCTATCATGGTGAAATGGAATACTCAGTCACCACAAAAGAAAATGAGCCGCTAACAACACCTCCATGTAAGATTATGATGAACGTGGGTAGCCCAGATATGGCATTTAGCTTTGCACAAACACCCAATGATGGCGTTGGTTTGGCAAGGCTAGAGTTTGTCATTAACAACATGATTGGCATACACCCCAAAGCCATCTTAAACATTGACGCAATGCCAACTGCTATTCAAGCAAAAATTAAAAGCAGAGCGCGCGGATACGCTAGTCCTAAACAGTTCTACATTGATAAAATCAAAGAAGGTGTTGCGACAATTGCAGCAGCTTTCTATCCAAAACCAGTTATCGTAAGAACATCAGACTTTAAATCAAATGAATACAAAAAACTCATCGGTGGTGACATTTACGAACCAGATGAAGAAAATCCGATGATTGGTTTCCGCGGTGCAGCTCGGTATATTGATCAAGACTTCAGAGAATGCTTTGATATGGAATGCCAAGCAATGAAGCATGTCCGCGATGTCATGGGGTTTACAAACGTAGAGTTGATGATTCCATTCGTGCGAACCATTGATGAAGCAAAAGCAGTAACTGAAATTATGGCTGCTAATGGCCTTAAGCGTGGTGATAACGGGCTACGACTAATTATGATGTGTGAAATTCCATCAAATGCTTTAATTGCAGATCAATTTTTAGAATACTTTGATGGCTTCTCTATTGGCTCAAATGACCTCACACAATTGTGCTTGGGGATGGATAGAGACTCAGGCATTCTTGCTGAAGGCTTTGATGAGCGCAATGATGCGGTTAAAGAGCTGCTGAAAATGGCAATCAGCGCTTGTAACAAACAAGGAAAATATGTTGGGATTTGTGGTCAAGGTCCTTCAGATCATCCTGATTTTGCTGAGTGGCTCATCAAACAAGGGATTAAATCCGTATCGCTTAACCCAGATACCGTGGTTTCTACATGGCAGCGCCTAACTAAATAGCTGCCAAAACAACCTATATGTCACAACGCTCAGTATTTATCGTCTCGGATAGCACCGGCACTACAGCCGGTGCGCTGAGTAAACTGCTTGAACATTTTCCTAATACGGAATTCACTATTTCACGTCTGCCTTTTACAGACAATCTAGAAAAAATAGAAGCTGCAAAACTAAGTATTGAAGTAGCAGCAGCGGCCAATAAAAACCTTCCAATCGTTATCATGTCGCTTGGTGACATTGCCTTGCGCAGCAAACTGAAAGAAACACAAGCCTACTATATAGACTTATTTAATACTTTTATCGACCCGCTAGGTGTAGAGCTAAACGAAACGCCATTAACAGGATCCGGCATCGCACATGGCGCAATGGGCCATAGTTATGATGAGCGCATTGATGCAATCAATTTCTCACTCAATCATGACGATGGACAGACTGATGCGAACCTTGATCAGGCCCAAGTCATCCTTGTAGGTGTTTCTCGATGTGGCAAAACACCTACCAGCCTATATTTAGCGATGCAATTTGGTATTAAAGCAGCAAACTACCCACTGATACCAGAAGACTTTGAGCGTGGCACATTGCCTGAATCGCTACTCAAACACATGGATAAAATTTTTGGGTTATCCATCAAACCAGAGCGGCTGCACTCTGTGAGAAGTGAGCGCCGGCCAGACAGCTTTTACGCATCATTAAGCAACTGTCGCAATGAAATAGCAACAGCTGAGAAAATGATGCGCAAATATGATATTAGCTGGGCAGATTCAACAAGCCGATCTGTTGAAGAGTTGTCTGCAATCATTTTGCAGAAGATTAAACAGCCAAAAAAACAAATCCACTTAGCTGAGCAAAGAATTAAGTAGCTTTTTAAAGCTTGCTATTACCTTATTTAAGGTAAGGCTTTATTTCCCGCATAATGTCTTCTGAGTCAGGCTTTGTCATGCTAGAAAATACTGTGACTTTTTCTGCATTCGGTGCAATAACATACTTATAAAAATTCCATTTTGGTGCAGTGCCCGTTCGGTCAATCAACTGCTTATAAAATGGATTGACATCGCTGCCTCGCACTGCTGTTTTAGACATCATCGGAAACTCAACGCCATAGGTCATTTTGCAAAAATCGCCAATCTTCTTATCATCAGCTAACTCTTGCTTAAAGTCATTAGACGGAAATCCAATGACCAGCAACCCCTTTGACTTGTATTGTTTATACATCCCTTCTAAGGCCTCAAATTGTGGTGTGAAGCCACATTTGCTCGCCGTATTAACGACTAAAATGGGCTGATCTTGGTAGTCACATAAATTAAATGTTTCCCCATTTAATGTTTTAAACTGATGATTATAAAGTGCATTACATTCAGCATTTGCCATTGTATTTATCCCAAAAATAAAAAGTATTGAAACCAAAAATTTAATCATATGACCTCCATCAATTTGAGTTATTACGACCATGTTTTATACAAATCGTTCTTGATTGAGCTAACTCTCATCATTTCTAAGAAATAGACCATCATATTTAACGTTTCAAAAATGAAAGAGAGCACATATTGGCAGCTACTTTAACGGTATGCCATGACAATATCTGTCACCCTATCGAACAATATTGGCATATGTTGAACTATCAGCATGCTTGATGACAATATAGTCAAAATTAATACAATATTGCAGTTAACTTTTATTATTTACCTCTGTAATCAATGGTTTTTTATATAAATATCAATAACTTATAGATTTTTATTTCTTATGGCATAAAAAATGCTAAACATAACTATCGATTATTGAAGAAGTTCAAGGACGAAACAAATTGCAAGATGTAAAACAAAACATTAAAAGTAAAATCAATGTCATAGATCAAATGCTCAATGATCTAAATGCAGATGAAAGCGCGCTTAACAAAGCTGATGACATCAATGCAATCATTGATATAAATAAATTAGATGTAGTGGATGTACTTCACAATATTTTAAATTAACTATGTACTTGTCATCTTATTACATAAATAGAGACTCAAAACTGGCATGTTATATGCATGTTATTAATTACAATTAACACGACATTTTTGTTAGAAAGAAAGGTTAGGTTACTAGTATGGCAGAAACAATAAGCGCACTTACAGACACAGAGCTTCTAGATCAGCGATTAGAGGATCTTGCGGGCGAAGAGCTAAGCGAATTTAACGATGATTTCGAATTAAATGCAGACTTAGATAAGTTTACTGATATTGATATATTTTCGGAAATAGACAGCTACCACTAAATATTAGGAATTAAGTTAGCTTGCTTTGCACCAGAGTAAAGCACACTACATTTAGACGCTGCAGTCTATAAACAATCCTTGTTATTAAAATTACCTGGGCTGTTTACGACGCTCAAACTGCTCAAATGGCACTTCATCAACTTCGATGCCAAAGTCAAATGTAATTGGCAAATCATCATCTTCGAAGATATTTTTCAAAAAAGACTTATTTAGAATTTCGATCAAAGAAATAGAATTTCTCGGTGCCTTCCGACGTTCAAACTGCGCAAAGCTGACTTCGTTAACTTCGAATGCTATGTCTACAGCCATTAACACACCTTTATCTTTTTTGTTTCTAAAAAGTTTTAATGTACAAAACTTGCCTAACTGTATTATTAATCGCTTGTAAAAATCAACCAATAGCCCTAATAGACTAAATAGAAACAAGTTCGTGGCGGAGAGAGAGGGATTCGAACCCTCGATAGAGTTGCCCCTATACCACCTTTCCAGGGTGGCGCTTTCGACCACTCAGCCATCTCTCCGCGATTTAGTACATGTAAAACTGGGGTGGATTATAGCCGATGACATCCATTAAAACAAAAGGAAAGTGACCCCGCTTCCACACTAAACATGGATAGGTTTAAGCATGTAAGTATTGACTTTACCTTTCCCTTTTACCTGGACCTGTTTTCTTGTCTCAAAATCAAATTGGTCTTTCACAAGCGCGTAGCTTGCTTCGCTTAGTTGAATGCTGTTGGTCAATGCTGTTTGTTCCATGCGGCTTGCCATGTTAACCGGATCACCCCATAAGTCATATGCAAACTTTGATGTCCCGATAACACCAGCTACAACTGGGCCGGTACTAATACCAATGCGCATTTGTAGTGTATTGCGAGTACTTTTATTAAAAACAGAGAGTGCTTGAAACATTTCAAGTGCTAATTTTGTCACAATGACAGCATGGTTATCTAGCTGGCTTGGAGCACCACCAACGACCATATAACCATCTCCAATCGTTTTGATTTTTTCTAAGCCATACTTCTCAGCTAGTTGATCAAACCTAGAAAACAATTGGCTTAGCATGTCGACGAGTTGTGTAGGTGAAATAGAAGCTGTGAGCTTGGTAAACCCCGCAATATCAGCAAATAATACAGAAACAGATTCATGGCTATCAGCAATACGCATATCATTATCTTTTAAGCGACTTGCAATTGACTGCGGCAATACGTTTAACAATAACTTTTCTGAGCGTGCTTGCTCGAGCGCCAGCTCTGTTAATGTACGTTCTTTTTGACTTTGAAAATAACGCATTACTGCATATAAAATGCAAGTTGTACCCATGATATTCATCAAGAAAAATGTATCTTTAATGTGCGCTGGAATAGGCAATGAGTTCAACATAAATTGATCATTTAAGAACCAAGATAATGCTGCTAATAATGCAAACAAAATAAACCAAGCCGTCGACTGTCTTGTTCCCAATATCATTAATGCACCTATCGGTGACAAAATAGCCCAAATAGCGATGCCACTTGAGGCTTGATACCCACCGATAACCCATTGCATAAAGAATGGCATGACCAGCAGCATAATTAGTTGTGTAAAAATAAAATATTGAAATTTTTGATAGCGATAGAAAATTAAAAGACTTGCATAAGAAATAATAATATAGATGTAGGGAAATAACGCCATTAATGCGTAACCCTCCCCCAAACCAGAAAGCGTATATATCCAAAAAATAGAAACAATACTTTCTGCAACAACGAGTATCGACAGAATCGCTTTACTTAAGACAGAGTCTGTTGGTCGGCTGATACTATTCCAAAAAGCTCTCGTCGTTATACTCAACTCAGTTTGTGATTCAGACATAAGCTAAAAAGTTACCTTTGAAAACGCATCGATGCATATTGATTTATGCAAACTATATATTATGAAACTAAACAACGCTATGGTTGCCTAAGAATTTAATGTAAATTTCGGCAATATCCTTATTGCTTTGTAAGCAAGTTAGGTTTATTGTCTTATATAAGAGACATCGCCCTGAGCCTTTATTTATAAGGGTTGCAGCCAAAAGATGTCACTTTTTTGGCTAGAAATTTAAAACAATTTTATTTATTGCGGCTTAGTAAATAGAAAACATACAAAATCACTAGAAAACCTAGAGGAGTTAGCATGAGTTTGGATACACTAAAAGCACTTGGCGTTACAATCCCTTATAAAGAAAAATACGATAATTTCATTGGCGGTAAGTGGGTCGCCCCTGTAAAAGGTGAGTATTTTGATGTTATTTCACCGATTACTGGTAAAAACTATACAAAAGCTGCACGGTCAAGTGCTGAGGACGTTGAGCTAGCATTAGATGCCGCGCATGCAGCCGCTGATAAATGGGGTGCTACGTCGACAACAGAACGTGCAAATATCTTACTTAAAATTGCAGATCGCATTGAAGAAAATTTAGCGCTGATCGCGACGGCAGATACTGTGGATAATGGTAAGCCTATTCGTGAAACAATGAATGCAGATATTCCATTAACAGCAGATCATTTCCGTTACTTTGCTGGTGCGATTCGCGCGCAAGAAGGCGGGATTAGCGAAATTGATAACGACACCGTCGCTTATCACTTCCATGAACCACTAGGTGTCGTTGGGCAGATTATCCCATGGAACTTCCCTATTTTAATGGCTGCTTGGAAGCTTGCCCCAGCATTAGCAGCAGGCAACTGTGTAGTATTAAAACCTGCTGAGTTTACGCCAATTTCTATCCTTGTCATGATAGAAACCATTGCAGACTTATTACCTCCAGGCACTGTAAACATTGTCAATGGTTACGGTCGCGAAGTGGGCGCGCCTTTAGCCAATAGCAAGCGTATCGCTAAAATCGGCTTTACAGGTTCAACTGCCACAGGCCGTGCAATTGCTGGCGCAGCAGCAAGTAACTTGATTCCTGCAACGTTAGAATTAGGTGGTAAATCACCAAACGTTTTCTTTGCTGACATTATGGATGAAGACGATGCATTCTTTGATAAAGCTATCGAAGGCTTAGTATTATTTGCCTTCAACCAAGGTGAAGTATGTACTTGCCCTTCACGTGCAATCATTCAAGAATCAATCTATGATAAGTTTATGGAGCGTGTTTTAGAGCGGGTTAAAGCAATTAAACAAGGCAATCCATTAGACCCAAATACCATGCTAGGTGCGCAAGCATCGCAAGATCAACTGAACAAAATCATGAACTATATTGATATTGGCAAACAAGAAGGTGCCGAAGTGTTAATTGGTGGTGAGCGCAATATCCTTTCAGGTGATTTTGCTGAAGGTTACTATGTGAAGCCAACATTGCTTAAAGGCCACAATAAAATGCGCGTATTCCAAGAAGAAATTTTTGGCCCAGTATTAGCTGTTACAACATTTAAAGATGAAGCGGACGCGTTGGCCATTGCCAATGATACGATTTTTGGACTAGGTGCTGGCGTTTGGAGTCGTAACGGCACAACTGCTTACCGCATGGGTCGTGGTATTAAAGCAGGTCGGGTTTGGACTAACTGTTACCATGCCTACCCTGCTCACGCTGCTTTTGGCGGTTATAAAGAGTCTGGTATTGGACGTGAAAATCATAAAATGATGTTAGATCACTACCAACAAACTAAGAACTTATTAGTAAGTTATAACCCTAATAAATTAGGCTTCTTCTAACTGATAAGCAAGTAATTGGTAAAATAAAAGGGCGAATATTCGCCCTTTTATTTTCAACACGAAGGAGAAAAAATGACTGCTGAACGCGTTTCTGCTACCACGGCGGCAAAAGAACTCATCCGCAAGTTGACAGCTGAACATGGTGAAAT
>JBPOFK010000002.1:0-175906 GCA_051252095.1 Methylophilaceae bacterium | reverse complement strand
GTGCTGAAAAGCGAGGGTTTTCCCTCGCTTTTTTGTTAATTGAATCGCATAAAAATTTGTGTCGTCGTCCACAAAAAATATTTTTACTTTTTATATCATATAGTTAAATATAGTTTCTAAAAGTTGGCACAGCCATTGCATTAAGTTAAACAAGCACTGGTATTTACTACGTCTAGTGTGTTTTTACTTAGTTAGTAATGCTAAATTTTTAAAGAGGAAAAAATATGAAACAAATCCAAAAAGGTTTTACGTTAATCGAATTGATGATTGTGGTTGCAATTATCGGTATCTTAGCAGCAGTTGCATTGCCACAATACCAAAATTACACACGTACATCTGCAGAATCTGCATGTCTTGCTGAAGCGACAGGCATTTCTCGTGCTGTTGCAGCAGCAGCAGCAAATGCTGACACTCAACTACTTCCAGGTGGTAATTTAAGTGCTTGTGATACAGGAACGATTCCAACTGCATTACCTGCACCTGGCGACACTGCTACATTTGATGCTGCTACTCGCGGCCAACCTGCAACAGTTATTTTTTGCCGCTACGACACAGGCAATTGTAACTTAAGTTAATATATTTAGTTAAATTATAAAAGAGGTCATCAAGACCTCTTTTTTTGTTTCAAGCAATACCATTCCTCATTAATGATCTGTATTATCCATAATAATATTTGTAACAAGCCACTAATCTATGCAGACTTTAGCTAATCTCCAAAAAATATTATTAATGTTAATTGTGCTTGCATACATAGCATTAATCACACTTCAGCCGAGTTTACAACTATGGCCGAAGCATATTGTTTGGTTTATTGATAGGCAAAGATTATTAGAGTTACTTCTACTTGGACTTGTGTTACTGCATATCCTCCAAACAGGACACTTAACACAAAATACTATTTTAGCTAGCAAACTCATTCAAAGTGGGCTAATAGTCCTAGCAATTTTTTCTTTTTTTTCGATTACTTTAGCTTATGCTCCAAGACATGCACTAACGGAGTTCAATATGTTTGTTGCCTTGGGTTTCTTGAGCCTTTTAATTGCAAATCAATATCAACAAAGAAAAAATAATTTAATTAAATTTTTTACTTACGCCTTATGGTTTAGCGTATTGCTATATATGTTATCTTTCTACACTGGCTATATCACAGCCACTGTAGTTAAAAAACCATTAAAATGGCCATTCCCCTTTACTGGCTTTACAAATATAAGGTCTTTTAATCAATATCAACTATGGGGAATTGGCTTATTACTACTACCTTTAATATGCTACGAGCTAAAGAGAACGACTCGTTTTTTTGTACACATAGCACTAATTGCATGGTGGGTTTTATTATTCTACTCTGCATCAAGAGGGGTTTTAGTCGCTTGGCTCATTGGAGCAACTCTAACCTTACTAGTTTATCAGAAGTTTTCATGGTCTTTCCTTAAATTGCAGGCAGCCTATCTAATCAGCGGTTTTATTAGCTATCAGATACTGTTTAAATTGATTCCCAAGACACATGGTTCACAACTAGTGACAAGTACGGTCGTCAGAGAAACAACACATGACCGTCTGGAGTTATGGAATCAAGCCATTTTAATGATTAAAACGTACCCCATATTTGGCGTAGGTCCAATGCACTATGCTTGGTTCAACAAAACCAACGGTCATCCTCACAACAGCATTCTACAAATAGCTGCTGAGTGGGGTTTGCCCGCAACTGCTATTATTTTAAGTATCGCTATTCACGCTTTCTATTGTTGGTTCAGAAAGTTCAGCCTCAATCAACTGGAGGCAAAGTCAACATTAGATAAAAACTTATCTGTAATTCTGTTTTTTACCATGATTACCAATGCTGCTTACTCAATGGTTGATGGCGTCATTGTAATGCCAATCAGCCAAGTACTCATGTTCACTATGATAGGGCTTATGCTTGGACAATATGCTTCAACAGTGAATGTAGCCCCCCACAAATCAATATTTAGGCCTTTGATTGCGGGCATACTTTTAATTACTTTAGCTTGGTCAACTTATCCAGAAATCAAGCAAGGGTTTTCAGCTGATAGAAAAGGCTTTTCGATGGGCCATACTGCGATTGGTCCACGTTTTTGGCGAGAAACCAAATAAAGTGAGGAAGGCACTAAGTTTTTAGTGCACTACTGCGTGTCCCGCCCTCGAGTACAAGCGCTTTAATCCCAAACTGTGCCAATATAAACGCAGCTGCTGAGCTCCGCCGCCCAGTTTGGCAATAGACGATATACTCTTTGTCTTGGTCTAGCCAGCCAATTTTTTCACGTAGCTCATGAATTGGCGCATTTACTGCCCCGTTAATATGATGATATTTGTATTCTGATTCAAAACGCACATCCATCCAGACGGCGCCATTAGCAAAGCGCTTTTTGGCTTCATCCATACTCACCGTATTTATAACAGGCGTTTTTAGTAGCTCTACAAAATCCTCTTTTTTTAAGCGCAATAATTGGCCATCAGTTTTCATGGTCACAGTTGCGTTGCGTTTGGTATCAGAAGCCAAGGCTTCTTCACCAAAGGCTTCACCAACAGAGATTTCAGCCAATTCGACTGGCGGCTTGCTCATATCATAAACACGACTCACCACAGCCGTGCCGTCATGAATGAGGTAGTAGTAATCACCCTCTTGGCCTTGTGTAACAATTGTTTGACCCGCTTCTACATTAACACTAGTTAAACGCATCAGTAGCGTTTCAATATTGGCCGGAGGCACTTTACTAAAAACTCCATTTTTAAGCTTAAAGGCATTAAATGTCTCACCATCTATATGCGTACGCTGCGTCTGCTCTTGGGCTTTTGGTGGTTGCTCTTCTGATGAAAATCCTGAAATTTGATCCCAGGTCAGCATAATGTCTAACAAGTCCAAGTCGATTCTAACTACTTCAATCGGTGTAATGGCAATGGTATCTTTGATGCGCAACTTCTCAGAATCAATTGGATGCTTTGCTGCTGGACCACCCCCGCGCAACACGAGCTTTTTACCATTCTCATAGCGTATGCCTAAATCGCCTTTAATCAGATATAGCGCCTCCATACCCTGCTCACTCATCCGGGTTGGATCTAAATCCTTACTGATTTTTTCAATAATCACAACATCGGCTAACTCTTCTAAGCGACCTTGTGACAATTTAGATATTGGGGCTAAATTCGCCAATATCTCCTTCCCTGCCATGAGTGGCTTGTTTTCGCTATTCTGATCCATAGATGTGTATTTATACCATTTTGTGTAAATTAAAGCTCGAAAACTTGTTGATTTAGCAAAACTTTACAATGTGCAGTTTTAGGGTGTTGCGCAATTTCACGCATAATTTGCTCGCCAGCCCCTGGCTTAAGATGTGTGATATAGACATGCGGTTTTTTATGCAAATAATTCAATTCCTCTGCTAGTGTCATTGGACACAAATGTTTAGACTCGGCAGCTAAGACTGCGTCTTGATTACTAAATGCTGTCTCAATAATAAGATAAGCTAAATTTTCGATGGCATTTACCTTTTCCCATAATGCCCTACAGCCAGCAGTATCTCCTGTAAAGACCAGACTTGCATGATCCCCGTCAATTTGATAACCGACTGCTGGTACACCATGATTCGCTGGCAGCGCAGTAATGACTCGCTCATTCAGTACCACTGAATCTCCAACATTCATTTCTTTATAGACAAGCAAAGGCTTTTGTCGATTAGGAATTAAATTAAAATTAGGCCAGATTAACCAATTAAACACATGCTCTTTTAAAATCTGTATCACTTGCATGCTAGCATAAACATTCACTGCCTCTTCTCTCAGTCCTGACACGGTATCTAAGAGCAAAGGTAAAAATGCAATATGATCCATATGCGCATGGGTAATGAAAACATGGTTGATCTTTTGCAACGCATTCAGTGACAAACCACCCACACCTGTCCCTGCATCAATTAATATATCTTCATCAATTAACATCGAAGTAGTGTGCATATCACCGCCAACGCCACCACTACAACCCAAAATTTTTATTTGCATCTAATTTATCTCTTTATGTTTGCTTTACTATGCTTCAACAGCAATAAGCTTGCCAGTAAAAAACGTGCATTCTTCAGCATCCATGAACAATCACATATGATTAGGATGAATGCTTTATAATTTTGTATTTAATCAGCTCTGCTAAGTAATATTTTATGCATGATAAACCAATTGAAATAACTAATAGTGTCCATCCGTCAGCGAGTGTGATTTGGCTACATGGACTTGGCGCAGACGGGAATGACTTTGTTCCTGTGGTTGAAATGTTAGATCTACCGCAATATCGTTTTGTTTTGCCACACGCCCCATTTTTAAAAGTAACACTTAATGGTGGCTATGAAATGCGTGCTTGGTATGATTTATATGGGCTCACAGCTGGCGCTCAGCAAGATGAGACGGGCATGAGAAAGACACAAGCCTATGTTGAGGAGCTGATTGACAAGGAACTGGCGAGAGGCGTTCCTTCTCAGAAAATCATATTGGCCGGGTTTTCACAAGGCGGTGCGTTAGCACTGCACACAGGCTTGCGTTTCAAAAAAACATTGGCAGGTATTATTGCATTGTCTACCTATTTACCATTACGGCCGAAACTTGAATCCGAAAAATCTTTAGAGAACCAAAATACACCTATTTTTATGGCGCACGGCACGCAGGATGAAGTGATTGAATTACCGATAGCGCAAGCGTCCTATCAGGCACTTAAGCACGAAGGTTACCCTATCGAGTGGCGTGATTTTCCTATTGCGCATAGTGTTTCTATCGACGAAATTGACGAAATACGCACATTTTTACTCAAGGTCCTTGCCTAACTACTTTTTAAAGAGCATGTAGTAGCAATTTTTGTTAAAATAGGGCTACTGCCGACAATCGTTAAGATCACGCAATCAATGCAAAACAAAAACGCTGATACCCCGCTAAGCTACGAAACCGCGATTGCAGAGTTGGAATCAATCGTAACCCAAATGGAGTCTGAGAAACTTTCGTTGGAACAATCATTAAACGCATACAAGCGCGGTGCCGAATTATTAAAAATTTGCCAGCAATCGCTAGTTGCAGCTGAGCAACAAATACAAATTGTATCTGAGGAAAACAAACTGACGGATTACAGTCAGGATTAAATAAAACGTACCATGATAAATGAAGCCACTACGTCAGCAGAAAATCAAGCGCAAGCTTTCAACACTTGGGTGGGTAACATGCAGCTTCATATTGAAGGTATCTTAGACAAACATCTCCCTGCTTCGAACATCAATCCAGAGCGACTGCACGATGCAATGCGCTATGCGGCACTGGGCGGCGGGAAGCGCGTAAGAGCGCTACTTGCTTATGCTGCCGGTGAGTTCTGCGGTGCCAATACAGAAAAAGTCGATGCAGCGGCAGCAGCAGTTGAGTTAATCCATGCCTTTTCACTCGTGCATGATGATATGCCATGCATGGATGACGATGATTTACGACGAGGTAAGCCATCGACACATAAAAAATACGGTGATGCAATTGCGTTGTTAGTTGGGGATTCTCTGCAAAGCCTAGCCTTTCAGCTTATCTCTCAAGACCTGAACTTAAGAAGCCCACAAAAAATAAAAATGCTCCATATGCTTGCCCTAGCTACGGGCTCAAGAGGCATGGCTGGTGGTCAAGCAATTGATATTGAACATGTAGGCATCCCGCTGACACAAGCCGAATTAGAAACGATGCATATTCACAAGACAGGGGCCTTGATACGTGCAGCCACATTGCTAGGTGCTTATAGTGCTTACCGCCAAAATGAAGAAAAAATTAAAGCAGCAGATCACTTTTCAAAATCCATTGGACTTGCCTTTCAAGTGGTAGATGATATTTTGGATACAGAAGCTGATACAGCAACTTTAGGTAAAACAGCTGGAAAGGATGCACATCAGAATAAATCCACCTATGTCACCATCCTTGGTCTGCATGAAGCAAAAAAATTAGCTGCTGAACTTCATGCAAATGCAATGGCTGCCCTCTCTTTTTATGGTCATGAAGCAGACTTATTACGATACCTAGCCAATTTTATTACGCAACGCAGCTTCTAAGCACCCTAGTTTATGACTTCCATACTGTCTACGATTAACTCTCCTATTGATCTTCGCCCTTTAAGCAAAGAGCAACTAATAACACTAGCTGACGAACTTCGCACCTTTTTAATTAACAGCGTTTCAAAAACGGGTGGGCATCTGGCATCAAATCTGGGTGTGGTAGAGCTGACAATTGCATTACATTATGTGTTTAATACGCCAGAAGACAGGCTAGTTTGGGATGTAGGACATCAAACCTACCCGCACAAAATATTAACTGGTAGACGCGAAGAAATGCGCAATCTGCGCAAGGAAAGTGGCATTGCTGGATTTCCTAGAAGGTCTGAAAGTGAATATGACACATTCGGCACTGGTCATTCAAGCACCTCTATTTCTGCTGCCTTAGGCATGGCTGTTGCTGCAAAACAAGCTGGCTCTAAACGCCGTAGTGTAGCGATTATAGGCGATGGTGCGATGACGGCAGGGATGGCGTTTGAAGCACTCAATAACGCTGGCAGTACAGATGCTAATTTATTGGTCATCTTAAATGACAATGACATGAGCATTTCGAAAAATGTTGGCGCACTCAATAACTACCTAGCAAAGCTACTATCAGGTCGCTTCTACGATAGCGTCCGCCAGACAGGCAAGCATGTTTTGGACATCGTGCCGCCAGTTAAAGAATTTGCTAGGCGCGCAGAAGAGCATGCAAAAGGCATGGTTTATCCTGGCGGCACACTCTTTGAAGAACTAGGCTTTAACTATATAGGTCCTATTGATGGTCATGATATGGACACCCTCGTCACGACATTGCGCAACATCAACGCATTAAATGGGATGCAATTTTTGCATATCGTGACGCAAAAAGGTAAAGGCTTTGAGCCAGCTGAAGATGATCCTAATAAATATCATGGCGTTAATAAGTTCGACCCATGCAATGGTGTAGCCCACAGCAAGAGTGATCAAAAAACCTATACACAGGTGTTTTCTGATTGGCTAGTTGATATGGGAGATGCCGATGATAAACTAATTGCCATAACACCAGCCATGTGTGATGGTAGCGGCTTAAATGCTTTTGCACATAAACACCCCAGCCGATATTTCGATGTAGGCATTGCTGAGCAGCATGCTGTTACGTTTGCTGGTGGTATGGCCTGTGATGGTTTAAAGCCTGTTGTTGCAATTTATAGCACTTTTTTGCAAAGAGCTTATGACCAGCTAATTCATGATGTCGCATTACAAGACTTAGATATTTTGTTTGCTATTGACCGCGCAGGGCTGGTTGGGGCAGATGGGCCAACGCATGCTGGAAGTTTCGATTTATCATTCCTACGCTGCATCCCAAACATCATTATTATGGCGCCTAGTGATGAAAATGAATGCCGACTAATGCTGACAACAGGTTATCATTACAAAGGTATCGTAGCAGTACGCTATCCACGCGGCACTGGAAATGGTACTCAAATTTCTTCTGCACTTAATAGCATTGAAATTGGCAAAGGCAAAGTGATGCGACAATCCTCACTCCCTAGTAAAAGAGTTGCCATTTTAGCTTTTGGCAGCATGGTCAGCCCATGTCTGCTGGCAGGTGAGCAGCTAGACAGCAGTGTTGTTGACATGCGTTTTATCAAACCATTAGATATGGATCTGTTAGAAAGCATGGCTAAAACACATGATTTAATTGTAACTGTAGAAGAAAATAGTGTCATGGGCGGTGCAGGTTCCGCAGTGATGGAAGCCTTGCAAGCACTTAACTTGACTACGCCAGCGTTATGCTTAGGATTGCCTGATGCATTCCTTGAACATGGCGTACATGAAACTATGCTGGCACAATGTGGTCTTGATAGTATAGGGATTACACAATCAATTCAAAAAAAATTAGAGTTGATCTAACCTAAAAAAAGAAGATATGGTTATTAATAAAATATCCGTTTACTTACAGTCTGATACGAGTAGAATTTTGCTACTGCGTTAAAGACACTATATTTTGGAGAGCAGACGCCCACATGAATCAGCCCAATTTACCCAATGACACATTAGAAGGTATAGAAGATGTCCAAAACAGACCCGATGTACGTCATTTAGACATTAACAAAGTTGGTATTAAATCTATCAGACATCCTGTTGTCGTGAAAGATAAAAACGGAGGTGAGCAAAACACCGTTGCCGTTTTCGATATGTATGTGCATTTACCGCATAACTTCAAAGGGACACACATGTCCCGTTTCGTTGAGATTCTCAATGTCAATGAACATGCAATCTCAGTAGAGTCATTTGAAACTATTTTGCGAGAGATGGTTGAACGCCTTGAGGCTAGCTCTGGTTACGTTGAGATGCGCTTTCCGTACTTTGTGAATAAATCCGCACCAATCTCTGGTGTTAACAGTTTACTAGACTATGACGTCACATTTATTGGCGAAATCAAAGACAACGAATTTAGCATCACCATCAAAGTACTGGTTCCTGTAACCAGTCTATGCCCATGTAGTAAAAAAATATCAGATTATGGTGCGCATAACCAACGCTCACATGTCACGATTACAGCATTGATTAATGACTTTATCTGGATTGAAGATATTATTACACTCGTAGAGAAGCAAGCATCATGTGAGCTTTATGGATTACTTAAACGACCTGATGAAAAATTCGTCACCGAACGTGCATACGACAATCCTAAGTTTGTGGAAGATATGGTACGTGACGTTGCCTCTGCACTCAATGAGGAAGCGCGCATAGATGCCTATGTCGTTGAAAGCGAGAATTTTGAATCCATTCACAACCATTCTGCCTATGCGCTCATTGAGCACGATAAACGCGTTAAACTATAATCATTAGGTATTAGGGGAGTAACCATGCAAGAGAAAGCGACTGTAGAAGACAAAGCCTCACTATTTCAAGTAATCAGAATGGTATTATGGACCATGGTAGGCATCAGAGCTCAAAAAGGCTATGAGGATGATGTTGCTAAGATTACGCCAAAACAAGCCATTATCGCCGGGATCATTGGCGCAATTATTTTTGTTTTTACGGTCGTTTTATTAGTCAATTTAGCAATTAATTACCTTGGTTAATCAAATTTAATTTGTCACTCAAAAAAGGAGTTTACCCATGTCATCAGTAGCAAAAGTCATTGAAATCATCGCCTCAAGCGAAAAAGGTTTTGACGATGCAGTACAAAATGGTATCGCAAAGGCTTCTGAGTCTGTAAAAAACATCACCAGCGCGTGGATTCAAGACCAGAGCGTAAAAGTAAAAGATGGCAAGGTTACAAAATATCGCGTTGTACTTAAAGTGACATTTGTGGTGAAGTAAAAAAAAGTTAAAGCCCTAAACAATAGAACGGGCTGGTGCCCGCTTTATTGTTTTAATATTTTTTAGTCAATGTCATTATTGAGTTTTCACGTCTAATATTTAATCGGTTTTGCGCCGACATCCCCAACAGTATAAACGGTGGGGAACTACCATCAATCACTGTCGCATCAACATTATTCAAAATAATGGTTCCAATTTTCAACGTATTCAGCGTCACGGTAAAAGCTGGCAC
This sequence comes from Methylophilaceae bacterium, assembly GCA_051252095.1. GTDB lineage: Bacteria > Pseudomonadota > Gammaproteobacteria > Burkholderiales > Methylophilaceae. The sequence continues at coordinate 166,318 of JBPOFK010000002.1, read as the reverse complement.
CACACCGTTAGCAGTCGCCATATTTACTTTTCTGCCTTGTTTATAATCAAGTTTTGCAGCTTGTGCATCATTGCTATTCAACGTGACATTCGTCGCGCCTGTGTCAACAACATACTTAAAGCTGCCTCCATTAATCGTTAAATAGCCAAAAAAATGCCCCGCTTGATCTGCATACAAGCTTACTGGGCTATTAACAGCATCAGGCGAGTCATTGCTGGCAGCAACAAAAGCAGCTTGTCCCATTTTGAGTATGCGCCGTTTTCCTTCAACCTCTAATGTCGCTGCATCACTATTTGCTGAAAGTAATTTAACCCCGCTTTTAGTCTGTCCTGCCTGCAAATGATGTGGGCCACTACCGTTGATCATGACCAGTGCTTTGTTATTAAACAAGCCAACGATATTTATTTGCGTATCAGCGAACGCTTGGATTCCAAAAGCCAACCCAATCAATACCAGTATGTGTTTCATCATTTATCTCATCTGTCCAATTGGCATTAACTAAACATCCCTTGCTCGCCATGTGTTGTTGATAGTTTTAAACCAAATGCTACCACAGCAAAACCAATTAGCGGAAACATGGCCGCTAACAAGAAGGTGAGTTGTCCTCCTAAGCCTTGTAATGCGTAGCCGCCAGCAATGCCGCCTAATGCACCGCCGAGTCCATAGGTAACACTATTATAGATAGCCTGCCCTTTTGCTTGATGGCGGCCATTAAAAAATTGCGTCACCACCTCAATGGTAGCAGCATGAAAACTGCCAAAAGTTGCGGCGTGTAAGCTCTGTGCAATCAATAATAAAACAAGGTTATCTACTGCAACGCCTATCATGGTAAAACGGAGGACAGCTAAGGCGAGGCTAGTCAATATAATCGCTTTCAGACTGTAGCGTTGCATTATTTTTGGCATTAACATGAATACAACAATTTCACAGATTACGCCAACCGACCACAACCAGCCAATCATCCCTTTACTATAGCCATGCTCGGCTAAATAGATAGAATAAAAGTTATACAATACGCCATGGGCAGTTACCATCATGGCACACCCTGTTAAGAGTGCAATCACAGCAGGCTTCCTTATAATCTTCCAAACAGAAAAATCATCCGTATGATGTGGCGCAACACTCACATCTGGTAAAGAAAAAGTCAGCATAAATAGCGAAATTTGTACAACTAAAATTGCCCATAACAAGCTGGAAATACCTGCCCAATCAATCAAATAACCTAACATTATAGAGCCAACGATAAATCCAACTGACCCCCACATACGGATACGGCTATATTGCCCTTTTGTGTTCGCTAAATGCGCGAGTGTAAGTGACTCGGACAATGGCATTGTTGAACTCGTAAATAAACTTAAAGCACCCATGACAAGCAACATTGGCCAAAAACCTTCTACCCAAAAAACAGCGATAAAACCTAACACACCAAGAATTGTATTAAGCCTTATCCAAATCGTGCGTTTTGCCGTGTGATCAGCCAGCCAACCCCAGAAGTTAGGTGCAAATATGCGACTAACTTGGAATAGCGACATCAGAATACCTATTTCTACTGGCGTAAACTTTTCTGCTTGTAAATATAAGGCCCAATAAGGCACAAATACACCAACAAAAAAGTAATAGACAAAATAGAAACTAGAAAGATTTCTATGTAGAGTATGGGTCAAAAGCTAAAAGTTGATTTTTATAAATTATATCGTTGGAATTTCACTCATCACATCTGCATTTTGTGCACGATGTCTTAATGCATGATCCATTAAAACCAAGGCAAGCATTGCCTCTGCAATGGGAGTAGCACGAACGCCAACGCAGGGATCATGGCGACCCGTTGTTTGCATCGTGACATCATTTCCAGCCTTATCAATAGAACGGCGTGCTTGCGGAATACTGGAGGTTGGTTTTAACGCTATATTCACTTTAATTGCCTGACCAGTTGAGATGCCACCTAATACCCCACCTGCATGATTGGTTGCAAAACCTGTAGAAGTCATCTCATCAGAGTGCACTGATCCGCGTTGCGAAACACTCTCAAACCCAGCGCCGATCTCAATACCCTTAACTGCATTAATCCCCATCATCGCATGCGCAATATCTGCGTCTAATCGATCAAAGACTGGCTCGCCCCAACCCGTAGGCACCCCTTCAGCGACAATACAAATACGAGCGCCTACAGAGTCACGTTCATTTCTTATGGTATCTAAATACTGCTCTAACTCAGGCAGCACATCTTCATTGGGCGAAAAAAATGGATTTTCATTCACGTACTCCCAGCGCTGGAAAGGGATTTCAATCGTTCCAAGCTGACTCATAAAACCACGCACGACGACGCCATAACGTTCCTTAAGCCATTTTTTTGCTATTGCGCCGGCCGCAACTCGAACAGCCGTTTCACGTGCACTGGAACGCCCGCCGCCCCGATAATCGCGAATGCCATATTTTTGACTGTATGTGTAATCCGCATGTCCTGGCCTAAACGTATCTTTAATCTTGCTATAATCTTGGCTACGTTGATCTGTATTTCTAATGAGCAAACCAATTGGGGCACCTGTTGTTTTTCCTTCGAACACCCCAGATAAAATCTCTACTAAATCGGCCTCTTTGCGCTGAGTAACATGTCGTGAAGTGCCGGGTTTGCGTCGATCTAAATCCAACTGTAAATCCTCTGCCGATATTGCTAATCCTGGCGGGCAACCATCTACAATTCCACCTATAGCTGGGCCATGAGACTCGCCGAAAGATGTTAGGGTGAATAGTGTGCCAATGGTGTTGCCTGACATGGTGAAATCTCAATATTAACGTGAACTCGGATTTTACCACAATGACTTCTATTGCAATCATCAGCAGTTGATGACAACACAAGCTTTGCTAAATTAACTTTCGCAAACTAGGCGCTTAGACCCATTGCCCATTTAGCATATAAAGCATGTGCTTGTTGATTCAGTTGATTGATACGATCAGACAAATTTTCCAACATTTCTTGCTTTGTTTGCACTGCTGGACTTAAAGATGCCTCAATTTGAGACTCCCAGCATTGGTACCACTTTCTCACCAGCTCACCAGTCATCTCAACATGACACTGCATTGCTAAATGCTTACCAATGGCATAGGCCTGATTATCACAGTATTGGCTGGATAATAAGCGCGTCGCACCATCTGGCAAAGAAAAGGTTTCTCCATGCCAATGAAAACCTAAAAAATTTTTCGTACTACCAAACCATCTCTTAGCATCATCATTTTCATGTACATGTAAAGCGCCCCAACCTATTTCTTCTACTGAATTTTTAGTAACAGTTGCCCCCAGAGCTTTGCTCATGAGCTGTCCACCTAAACAGTGCCCGATGACGGGGACTTCTTTCTCAAAAGCATTCTGTATAAGCCTAGTCGCCTGAGGTATCCATGGCAAATCATCATTGACACTCATCGGTCCACCCATAAAAACCAAACCACTATACGGGTCAACTTCCGTCGGAATCGTTTCACCTAGGTCAATACGAACCTCATGCCAAGGAATTTTTTCTTGATCTAAAAAAACACCCAAATAGCCTGCGCCTTCGCATTGTGCGTGTCTAAAAACAACCACTGGCTTCATGCATACATCCTTACAGAATATTATTTCTTCACAATTTTATATTCTCCTAAGGGAATGTTATCTATTGAATAAACCCCAATTGACGCCCTTATTAGCCGTAACGTCGGAAAACCAATTTTAGCGGTCATTCTTCTCACCTGTCTGTTCTTACCTTCACTAATCTTAATTTCAAGCCATGTTGTTGGAATATTTCTCCGCTCTCTAATTGGGGGAACGCGTTCCCATAAGCTGGTCGGTTCATTCATGATGCGAACTTGTGCGGGTTTAGTCGTAAAATCGCCAAGATTAAGACCCTTGAGCAATGGCGCCATATCTGCTGCTTGTGGCAATCCCTCAACTTGCACCCAATAAGTTTTAACTTCTTTGTACTTTGGGTGACTTAAACGGTGTTGCAAAGCGCCATCATCAGTTAAAATAAGTAATCCTTCCGAATCTGTATCAAGCCGCCCCGCTGCATACACATTCGGAATATCAATATAGTCTTTTAAAGTAGGATGTTTTTCGTGCGTACTAAATTGGCACACCACATTAAATGGCTTATTAAATAAAATTATCATCTATTAGGAAATGAGCAATGGCATCAAAAATAAAGGTTCCAAGCGAAGGCGCTAAAATAACGGTTGACGAGAATGACAAGTTAATCGTCCCAAACAACCCCATTATCGCATTTATTGAGGGTGATGGTATCGGTGCAGATATTACTCCACCAATGATTAAAGTCGTTGATACTGCCGTAAACAAAGCGTATGGTACAACGCGTAAAATTTCATGGATGGAAGTCTACGCTGGAGAAAAATCCACCAATATCTATGATAAAGACACATGGTTATCTAGTGAGACCATGGCCGCACTTAAAGAATACGTCATTTCGATTAAAGGTCCACTAACAACCCCTGTTGGTGGTGGCATTCGCTCATTAAATGTCACGTTACGCCAAGAGTTAGACTTGTTTGTTTGCCAAAGGCCAATTCAGTACTTTAAAGGGGTGCCCAGCCCTGTCAAACACCCAGAGAAAACCGATATGGTTATTTTCCGCGAAAACACAGAAGATATTTATGCTGGGATAGAATGGGCAGCGGGCACTGACGAAGTACAAAAAGTCATCCAGTTTCTCAGTGACATGGGTATGCGCAAAAAAATACGTTTCCCAGACTCCTCTGCTATTGGCATTAAACCAGTGTCTATCGATGGTAGTAAGCGGCTGATTCGCAAAGCAATTCAGTATGCGATTGATAATAATCGCAAATCTGTCACCATCACCCATAAAGGTAATATTATGAAATTTACCGAGGGTGGCTTTAGAGATTGGGGCTATGCGCTAGCAAAAGAAGAGTTCGATGCGGTAGAGGTTGATGGCGGACATTGGTGTAAATTGCCCAATGGCATCGTGATTAAAGACTGTATAGCAGATGCGTTTCTACAAGAAATTTTGTTACACCCCTCAGACTATGATGTTGTTGCAGCACTTAACCTGAATGGTGACTATATGAGTGATGCATTAGCTGCGCAGGTTGGCGGGATTGGCATTGCACCAGGTGCTAATTTGAGTAATACCATTGCCATGTTTGAAGCGACACATGGTACAGCGCCAAATATTGCAGGCAAAAATATTGCCAATCCAAGTTCACTTATACTGTCAGCAGAAATGATGTTACGCCATATGGGTTGGACAGAGGCCGCGGACTTGGTACTCTCAGGGGTCTCTAAAGCCATACAATCAAAACGCGTTACTGGTGACTTTTCAAGCCAAATGCAAGGTGCAACGCAAGTTGGCACAGCTGAGTTTGGCGATGAAATTATTAGTCAGATGTGAATACAAAATCAAATTCAAAAGCCCCTGATAATATGGGGCTTTTTAGTTTTTATCAAAACTAAAATCACTTCCAGCAGCGCTAAATTCTATTTCACCTTCGTGAACTACCAACCTTTGTTGTACTTATAGCACTAATAATCATTGAATTCTTTGCAAACACGCTTAAAACGCTACACTTAATCTTTACAAAGCCAAGCTTAACGTGCATTATAAATGAGGTGTAAAAATTGTTTAACTACAGTAGCTTAAACAGAATATATAATTAACTGGATTAAAAGCGACTTATAAAGATGACCGTTGCCGCATCAAAAACCAAATTAAGCGGGCTTGCTCGCATGTTGATTAAAGAAGCATTACTTTCTGAAGAGGAAGCCGCTGCAATGCAATCGCAGGCAGACATAGCGAAAGTTCCGTTTATTACCCAAGTCATTTCTAGCAAAAAGCTTACTGCTGAGAAAATTGCGGAAATTTCATCAAAAGCTTTTGGCTTCCCTTACTTCAACCTTGATGCACTCAACCCAGAATACTTACCCGAAAAAACAATTGATATAAAACTCATGCAAACCAACCGAGTGATTGGTTTGCAGAACCGTAACAATGTGCTATTTGTTGGTATTTCAGACCCAACCGTACTGCACTCTCTCGACAGCGTGCAATTCCAAATGGGCATGAAACTATCGCCTGTCATTGTTGAAGACGACAAACTGGAAAAATGGATACATAGCATTGTTGAATCCAAAGATACCAGCATGGCCTCACTTGATGTTGGTGATGATTTTGAACTGGAAATGGGTGGCGCAGAAGAAGAGTCGGCGGACGATAACACCCAAGAAGTGGATGATGCACCTGTTGTAAAATTTTTACAGAAGATGCTCTTGGATGCCATTAACATTGGTGCTTCTGACTTGCACTTCGAACCCTATGAAAAATTTTATCGTATTCGCTACCGTGTCGATGGCGAGCTAAGAGATATAGCACAGCCACCCTTAGCAATTAAAGACAAACTAGCTTCGCGTATTAAGGTTATTTCCAATTTGGATATTTCAGAAAAAAGAATACCGCAAGATGGCAGAATGAAGCTAGTACTTTCAAAAACCCGAACCATTGATTTTCGTGTGAGCACATTACCGCTGATTCACGGTGAAAAAATTGTGATGCGGATTCTTGATCCAACCAGTGCTACATTGGGCATTGAAGCATTGGGCTATGAGCCCAAGCAGCAAAAACTACTTCTTGATGCTGTTAAGCGGCCATATGGCTTAGTCTTGGTGACAGGTCCAACAGGTTCAGGAAAAACGGTTTCGCTATATACTTGCTTAAACATTCTCAATGATCCAGGCGTGAACATCTCAACGGCAGAAGACCCTGCTGAGATTCCACTAGCGGGCATCAATCAGGTAAATGTGAATGATAAGCAAGGCCTGACATTTGCTGCTGCACTGAAATCCTTTCTAAGGCAAGATCCTGACATTATTATGATTGGTGAGATTCGTGATTTAGAAACAGCGGATATGGCTATTAAGGCAGCTTCTACTGGACACATGGTGCTTTCTACACTGCACACCAATGACGCACCATCGACACTCACGCGATTGATGAATATGGGCGTAGCACCATTCAATATTGCTTCCGCAGTCTCTCTAATTACAGCACAGCGTCTTGCAAGACGTTTATGCAAAAACTGTAAAGTGCCTATCGATGCGCCTAAAGAAGCGTTATTGAAAGTTGGGTTTATTGAAGAAGACTTTAAGGAAGAGTTAAAACTATACGGACCCAAAGAAGGGGGTTGCGATCAGTGCAATGGTGGTTATAAGGGACGCGTGGGTATTTACCAAGTTATGCCAGTTTCAGATGCAATTTCAAGAATTATTATGGAAAATGGAAATGCTATTGATATAGCAGACCAAGCTCGAAAAGAAGGGGTTAATGACTTGAGAAGATCAGGCCTTCTTAAGGTCATGCAAGGCCTTACCTCAATAGCTGAAGTGGAAGCCTGTACCAATGAATAAAATAGCTCATTTGACAAGAAAAAATCAATTAAGGATGCGATATGGCCGCTAGCGCTAGTAAACAAATCACTTATCTTTGGGAAGGTAAAGATAAAAAAGGCAAAGTTGTCAAAGGTGAAATGCGCGCAAATGGCGATTCATTTGTCAAGGCAACACTTAGGCGACAAGGCATTAACGTCACGAAAGTCAAAAAGCAAAGTAGCTTTTCTAAGAAGGGAAAAGTAAGTGATAAAGACATTACGCTGTTTACTCGCCAACTAGCGACCATGATGAAATCTGGCGTACCTTTGCTACAGGCGTTTGATATTGTCGGTAAAGGTCATAACAATCCCGCAGTCGCGAAACTTTTAGGAGATATAAAGTCTGAAGTCGAAACTGGTAGTAGTTTAAGCGCTGCTTTTCGTAAATACCCATTGTATTTTGACAATCTTTTTTGCAATTTGGTTGGTGCAGGCGAACAGGCAGGTATTCTAGATACCTTATTAGATCGATTAGCGACTTATAAAGAAAAAATCCTGGCAATCAAAAGCAAAATTAAGTCAGCACTCATGTATCCAATTTCTATCATAGTGGTTGCATTCGTAATTACCGCAGTCATTATGATTTTCGTGGTGCCTGCATTTAAGGACTTATTCTCAAGTTTTGGTGCTGATCTACCAACACCAACTCTTATGGTGATGGCCTTGTCTGACTTCTTTGTTTCCTATTGGTGGGCGATCTTTGGTGCTATTGGTTTTGGTCTATGGTTTTTCTTTTACACCTGGAAACGCTCAGAAAAAATGCAATCGACCATGGATCGACTTTTGTTAAAATTACCAATTTTCGGTGAAGTCATTCGCAAAGCAACGCTTGCCAGATTTGCACGTACATTAGCCACTATGTTTGCTGCAGGTGTGCCACTTGTCGAAGCATTAGACTCTGTCGCAGGCGCCTCTGGCAATCGTGTTTATTATGATGCGACCAAAAGAATTCAGAGTGAAATCAGCACAGGCACTAGCTTAACCGTTGCCATGCAGAATTCTGAAGTATTCCCAAATATGATGCTTCAAATGACAGCCATTGGTGAAGAATCTGGCGCCTTAGATAGCATGCTGGGGAAAGTAGCTGACTTTTATGAGGGCGAGGTCGACGATGCGGTAGAAGGTCTATCAAGCTTGATGGAGCCAATCATTATGGTTGTATTAGGTGTCCTTATTGGTGGTCTAGTAGTCGCGTTATACCTACCAATATTTAAGTTGGGCCAAGTTGTTGGTGGTTAAAATTAGTTAATTTTTCTTCGCAGCAGCGCTCATTGAAGCCTCAATCGCTTTATGAGGTTGCGCTCCCATCATGCGTTTACCGTCTGAAAAAATTAAAGTTGGCGTACTAGCTACGCCAACTTTTCTAGCCAGCTCCCCTATTTCTTCAAGCGGCACTTTGCAATTTCCAGCAGATTTAGGCAACTTGTCATTTATTATCCAATTTGTCCAAGCTTGTTCTCGGTTATCGGCGCACCAAATTAATTTTGATTTTTCTGCTGCATTGGGGTGTAACTGTTCTAGTGGATACAAAAATGTGTAGATGGTGACATCGGTAATATTGCTTAATTCATTCCGCTCAAGTTGTTTGCAGTAAGGACAGTCAACATCTGAAAACACAGCAATTTTACGACTACCATTGCCTTTAACCACCTTAATCGCTTTATCTAATGGTAAGCTATTAAAGTCGATTTTAGTCAATTCTTCTAAACGTTCTCCAGTGATATCTTTCCTTGTTTTTGGATCGACTAGGTGACCTTCCGCAATCAAAAAAGTCAGCTTTTCATCGGTGTAAATAATTTGCCCACCCATAAATACTTCGTATAAACCTGCATATGGCGTTTTAACGATGCTTTCTACTTTAAACTTTGGATAAGCTGCTTCAATTTTTTTCCTGAGAGCTGACTCGTCTGCATGAACCAATTGCGTTAAACCTAGTAGTATTGTTAATACAAATTGTTTTATTTTCATTTTTTGCCTTTTTCTCTCGCCAGTTGCTCATGCAACCGCTTGTTTGATTAAAATACGCTTAATCGTGGCGTATTTGTCTAATTGTTGCATGCTTGCAGATACCAGTGCTTTCAATGCATTTGATTCATGAGCGAACAGCTTATCCAACCCAGATGTCAGTGTACTCATACTGATGATATCTGCTTTTCGTGCACGTGCAAACTGGCGTAAAAAACCATCCTCTCCAATATCTTGAAGCGGATGACTATTTTTCATTATTTTTTCTAATGTAATAATATCTCTAAACCCTAAATTTGCGCCTTGACCAGCCATTGGATGGACTTGATGCGCTGCATCACCTACAAAAGCCACGCGCTCCGCTATCTGCTTCGTTGTAATAGCCTGACGCAACTCGAATGATAATGTATCACTCATAGGCTCAAGACGACCAAGTTCGTTATCACAGGCTTGCTGCACTTTTGTTGCCAACGCTCCACTCGTTAATAATAACAACTCTTGCGCCTTATTCGTTGACATCGCCCATACCATTGATACATATTTATCAGGCATTGGCAACATAGCCAATGTCTCATGTGGCCGAAACCATTGCATGGCCACATTATCGTGACTTTTCTCTGCTTGATAATTAGCAACCAATGCCGTCTGATTAAATGCTTTTATATTAGTCGCTATGCCTAACGCTTGCCTTACATAAGAATTTGCACCGTCAGCAGCAATAAGGAGTTTAGCAGACAGGTGACAGCCAGTGTCTAATTGAACGGTAATTGCATCATCGCTATATTCGATATGCTGACATGCATTATCCATATACATCGGACTATCCAATGTTTCAATATATTGCCACAAAGCACGCATCAGATTTTGATTTTCGATAATACAAGCCAATTCACTTAAATTAGCATCACTTGCGTGCAATTGTAAGGGCAGCAATGTTTCAGGAGCCCATAATGCCATTCGCTCTACATCTCTAACACGTGCTTGATCAACCAGAGCCCATATACCCAGATCACTCAACCAGCTTACTGTCGATGGCGTTAATGCATAGATACGTGTATCCCAAGCTTTACTTAACGTTGTACGCTTAGGTTTAGGCTTTGCATCAACTAGCACAGCACGCTTTCCTTGCACTGTTAAGGCAATCACAGAAGCCAAGCCAATCAAGCCTGCACCAATAACAATGACATCACAGTTGATTGTGTTTGTATTAGATTTATTTACCATAACTCATTTTGCTGACGAGCATTTGTTTAGCTGGTGGCAAGACATCTAGTAAACCTAGCCCCAGCCCACGCATGGATGTCAATCCAAGCAAATCATTAGAAAACAGATTGACCAAAAAGTCGGTAAACAGCAAGCCACCTTTTGTATCTCTCACGCGAGTACTGGCATAGCTTTTTAGCATAGCCTCACTTCCCCATTCTAAAGCTGGCGTATTGGATAGCACCTTTGCCAGTGAAGTCGCATCTCGCAAGCCTACATTAAACCCCTGTCCAGCCACGGGATGCATGGTTTGAGCTGAATTGCCAACAACGACTAAATGCGACGTCACCTTGGGTTTCAACTCGGACTTCACCAATGGAAAGCTCAAGCGCTTGCCAATCGAAAGAAAACGGCCCACTCTATCACCAAAAGCTAAATGCAACGCTTCTAAAAATGTCTCTTCTTCCATCTCTAGCAAACGTTGAATACTTGCTTTCTCCCCTGTCCACACCAGTGAAAAATCTTTTTCCCCATTGGGGAGCAATGCCATTGGCCCTGATGGTGTAAAACGCTCATAAGCAACATGGTTATGTGGTAATTCGCATGCAACCATGCTGACCAATGCATCGTGTCCGTAAGCTTTAGTGCGCCGCTCAATGCCAGGTATATCTTCTAGACTACGCCCGCCTTCTGCAATCACCACTAAAGCAGTCTTTAGCCTCTGTTGTTCGCCCTCATAGACATAGTCGACTTCTGCTGATAGTTCGTCTTGCCTAATAGCTGATGCAACAGCTTCATACAAAATATCTGCCATATTAATCTGCTCATTTAACACCTGCATTAATGTGCCATAAGACACTACATAACCTAATGCTGGTAAATCGTGCTCTTCAGCGCAGAGTTTGGTTCTGCCTAAACCACCAGTCTGTGATACATGGATTGTATTAATTGCTGTAGCATTCGGGGCAATAGCATGCCAAACACCTAAACTTTCTAGAATCATTTTTGAACCATATGACAGCGCGAGTGCACGTTTATCATGATATGCCTCTCCTTTTTTACGCGCTTCTAACACAGTAAAAGACAACCCAGATTGTTGCATTGTTAATGCCAGCACCAGACCAACAGGACCGCCTCCAATTATGACTAACGACTGTTTTTTTTGCATACGACTCACTAATGCGCCACCATACATGCTTCAATTTCAACAACTGTTTTCGGTGCATCTATCGTTAGAATTTCACATGCGCCTTTTGTTACGACGACATCATCTTCAATGCGGATGCCAATGTTATGAAAATGTTTTGGCACATTCTCTGCAGGACGAATATAGCAACCAGGTTCAACCGTCAGTACGTTCCCTTCTTGTAACTGTCGCCAATGGTCTGCTTTATCTTTATACGCCCCAGCATCATGCACATCCAAACCTAGCCAATGCCCCGTACGATGCATATAAAACTGTCTGTAGCTACCACTTTCTAGCACATCATCTTTAGATCCCCGACATAAACCAAAATCAATGAAACCTTGAACAAGTACTTCCAAAGCCGCTTCATGCGGTTGATTCCAATGGTGTTGTGTGGTCACTTTTTCTATTGCGGCTGCCTGCGCGGCTAATACCAGTTGGTAAATGTCCTTTTGTGCTGCCGAGAACTTGCCATTAATCGGAAATGTCCTAGTGATATCAGAAGCATAGCCGTCCAACTCGCAACCTGCATCAATCAAAAGTAAATCACCGTTTTTCAACTCACCATTATTGGCATTGTAGTGCAGCGTACATGCATTGGCACCAGCAGCAACAATGCTGGTATAAGCTGGTGCTTGCGCGCCTTTACGATAGAATTCATGTAAGAATTCGGCTTCTATTTCATTTTCATATTTGCCTGCTTTTGTTTTTTGCATTGCACGTAAATGTGCGTCTGCGGCAATTTTAGCCGAACGTCGCATTAGATCTAGCTCGTATGGGGTTTTACGTAATCTACGTTCATCAATGAGTTTACGCACATCCAATAATTGATCCGGTGCATGCACACCCGTTCTGGCTTGTTCACGCAAATCGGCTAACCAACGCATCACCTTTGCATCCCAATGGCAATCAGCGCCTAAGCTGTAGAACAATTTAGCTTGATTCGCTAATAGCTTTTGTATCACTTCATCAAGTTGGTCGATGCTATATGTTTCATCAAAGCCGAATGCTGTTTTTGCAGCTTCTGGACCAAAACGAAATCCATCCCAAATTTCTCGCTCTACATTTTTGTCGCGGCAAAACAGAATACTCCTTGACTCACTCCCTGCAAGCAACACCAAGACGGACTCTGGTTCTTTAAAACCTGTCAAATAGTAAAAATAACTATCAAAACGATAGGGATAATGACTGTCACGATTCCTAACGACTTCAGGAGATGTCGGAATAATCGCAATACCATCACCCATTGCCGTCATGAGCTGTTGGCGTCTAGCACTAAATTCTTTAATGGGAAAACTCAAAAACTATCCTTCGCTGTCTATTCGCACCTGCATTTTAGCTTATTTGGTTGTATATTGTTGCTTAGGTTCAATTTTAGCAATGATCTATATTAGGGCATCAAATTTGCAACAAATTAACACTATTGGTAGAAGTGTTTGTTTTAATTCTAAGACTTTCGATTTGACCTTACGGCGCCTTAGCTAACACTGACTTGCTGATAGTAGCATCAATTAATTTTAGCCTATCAGGCGTCCCAATATCATGCCAAACTCCTTGATAATGTTCACCTGAAACCAACCCCTTTGTCATCGCCGATTTTAACAGTGGCGCCAACTTTGCTGAATCACCTTTCACTATGTCTTTAAACAAAAGTGGTGAATAAACACCAACACCTGAATAGGTGAGCTTTGCGTTGCCATCTATTTTTAGCTTACCCGCATGCAACGCAAAGTCGCCTTGTGGATGTTGTGGTGGATTGTCTACCATCACTAAATGTGCCAAAAAAGGTGATTGTAGCGTTAGTGAGAAATCAATCTCGCTAAACACATCGCCGTTTACAACTAAAAATGGCGAATCACCTAACAAAGGCAAGGCATTAGCAATACCCCCAGCTGTTTCTAAAGCCTCTTTTTCAGGGCTGTATTGAACACTTACGCCCCACTCATCTCCACCGCCTAGTGCATCTTCAATTTGCGATCCTAAATAGGCATGGTTAATCACTATTTCTTTAAATCCAGCTAAGACTAGGCGCTCTATGTGCCACACAATGAGTGGTTTATTGGCTATTTTCAGCAACGGCTTGGGTGTGTTTGCTGTCAACGGCATCATACGTTGACCTCGCCCAGCTGCGAGTATCATCGCTTTCATCAAAAAGTATATCCTGTATTAACTTCCTGCCCTTCAAGGGTGTTCAGAAGCTTAAACATTGGTCTAAGTTCGGCATAGCGGTAGCAAGCGCGCCGCAAATACTCCATGACGACGGGCATATCCTTCAAATATGCATGCTTCCCGTCACGATGAGAGAGCCTTGCAAAAATACCCAATACTTTAATATGCCTTTGCACGCCCATCCATTCAAAATCACGATAAAAATCACTGAAGTCGTGCGGCACAGGCAATCCTGCTTTTTTAGCAGGCTCCCAGTAACGCGCCACCCAATCTATCACTTGCTCTTCACTCCAAGTAATATACGCATCTTTGAGTAAAGAAACCAAATCATAACTAATCGCCCCATAAACAGCATCCTGAAAATCTAAAATGCCAGGGTTATTGTGACAAACCATTAAATTGCGTGAGTGATAATCGCGATGAACATACACCTGCCCTTGATTCAAGATATTTTTCGTCAACGTTGCAAATGTTTTTTCTAATATCGCCTTTTGCTGATTATCTAAACTAAAGTTGAGATGTTTAGCGACATACCAGTCTGGAAACAACTGCATTTCCCGATGCAATAGACTGCTATCATAATGTGGTAACTGATCAGGCTGGCTTGCAAGCTGCAATTTAATGAGTGATTGCGTCGCATCATTGTAGAGTGAAGATGCATTCTTACTTGTCAGTTGCGATAAGTAGGTGTCGTCACCTAAGTCCGTTAACAGTAAAAACCCTTGCTGAATATCCTCGTTAATAATACGAGGCACATTCAGGTTACAACTTAAAAATAGTTTGGCCACCGCTACAAATGATTGGCAACTCTCCTGCTCTGGCGGAGCATCCATTGCAATAAAACTTTCTTCTGGCAAATGAACCCGAAAATAGCGCCTAAAGCTGGCATCGGCTGATGCAACAGTTATTGTAAAACTTCTTCCTGCTAGCACTGACTTTAGCCAGCGCTCTAGTTGACATTTCCTATCCACAAAGTACCTTCTTTAATTTGATGTTACGCATTATAATGTGTCGTTATCATGATGGTTACTATAACCAATCATGACTTATTTAATTAAGGGATTTTATCACTGACGGAACAAATACTGTATTTCAGTCAGATCATTAGACAATAACACCTAGCTATCACTTGACCATCAATCGCACACAAACTAGAGGCTTCAGATATGCATTTGCAAAAACATTGATTGCTAATGCCGTGATTTCGTATTGCCTAGCGAATAGTGCATTCTGTCATGCTGAAACCATGACGCTAGACTTATTTGAAGTGCCTGAGACGGCACTGCCAGAGCCAAAAGCAGGTGCTATTGAAATTGAAGGTGACACCTTAGATTTACAGTTAGATCGGAAAATGCGCGCAACAGGCAATGCTGTTATCAGTAGAGGCGACCAAACAATATATGGCGATACAATTGAATATGATATTTTAAACGATGAGTTGCAAGTCAATGGCAACGCGCGTATTGACCTAGGTGATAGTGAGATTACTGGACCAGCGCTAAAAATGCGTCTAACGGAAACCATTGGCGAAATGAAAGATGCCAGTGTTACCTTAAAAAAACCGATCTCATTGAACCAAGACAAAATCAAGACCTACAACAACCCATCTGTTTATACGCAATCCAAGTTACTTAACACTCAAACAACGTTGACTGATGATCCGAAGTCCTACCAAGATAGCTATCGCAATGCGCCGTCACCAATTGGTCAATCATCGATTGACCCTAAATTTAACTCTTCACGCGGTGATGCTGAAGAGGTCTTATTTGAAGGGCAATCAAAAAAACGGTTAAAAAACGCTCGCTATACAACCTGTGAAGCTGGTGTAGATGATTGGTATATCAAAGCAAGCGATATAGAACTTGATACGTATACACAATCTGGCACAGCCAAACATGCCCGTGTTGAATTTAAAAGCGTACCGCTACTCTATGCGCCTTGGATGAGCTTTTCGTTCAATAATGAGCGCAAATCAGGCATATTAGCGCCTACTGTTGGTTCAACAAGCCGCAGTGGTTTTGAGACCTATCTGCCTTATTACTGGAATATTGCACCAGATAAAGATGCGACGTTAGGCGTACGTTACCTAAGCCGCCGTGGCGCGCAACTGCAAGGGTCATTTAGATACCTAGGAGAAACCTACTCAGGTACCGATAGTGTTGAGTATTTAAATAACGATGACATCACGGACGAACAGCGCTACTTTATTAATGTCAACCACAGCCAGACTTTTGGCAATGGTTGGTCTGCTGGCTACAATATTGAAAAAGTTTCAGACGATGAGTACTTTTCCGATATGTCTACACGGATTATTAGCACCAGTCGCGTAAATTTACCGCAGGCTGGTCGTGTTGACTATACTGGCGATGTCTGGCGCTTCAATGGGCAAGTGCAAAAATATCAAACTCTAGATGAAACGAACTACCCTTACGAAAGGCTGCCGCAACTCACATTGACAGCAGACAAAGAGTGGAATCACTTAACAACGAATCTTTATAGTCAGTGGACTTATTTTGATCAAAACAAAGATGCTATACAAGCGGCTACAGGTAGCCGTCTAACGGTCTATCCCAGCCTAAGCATTCCAATCAAAAAATCGTTTGGTTTTATTACCCCGAAATTTGGTGTGCACTCAACAAACTACAATTTAAATGACAATAATTTTAATATCAACGGTCAAAACATCAGTAACAACTCAGTCACCCGCACACTCCCCATTTTTAGCCTAGATAGCGGTTTATATTTTGAACGCGACATGAGTGTGGTTAAGAATAATTATATTCAGACTATCGAGCCTCGCTTATTTTATGTTTATATTCCCTACAAAGATCAGGATTTGTTACCTGTATTTGATTCTGCGGTTGCTAACTTAAATATGACTACGCTATTTACAGAAAATCAATTTACTGGCGATGACCGGATTAACAATGCAAACCAACTCAGTCTTGCCGTCACATCCCGCATGATTGACAGCGACACCGGTGTTGAACGTTTTGCAGCCACTATTGGTCAACGCTATTACTTTACAGACCAAGAAGTATTTTTGCCTGCTACTACAGTAGCATCTCAAGGCGGGTCAACAGCCGGCAGTAACTCTTCGGACATTATTGCTGCGATGACTGCACACCTCTCTAATCAGTGGAAACTTGATGCTTTCTGGCAATACAATACAGACGATGCTGGCATGGTGCGCTCCAACATATTGGCTCGATACAATCCTGAACCAGGCAAACTGATTAATGCAGGCTATCGATATACGCAACAGTTCCTCGAGCAAATTAATGTTTCTGGTCAATGGCCGCTGAGTCAAGGATGGTATGGCGTTGGTCGATTTAATTATTCCATTCGTGAGAAAACATTGATTGAAAGCTTGGCTGGTCTAGAATATGATGCTGGTTGTTGGCAAGCAAGAGCGGTCGTTCAACGCGTTGAAACAGCAACTGCAAATGCAAACTATGGTTTTTTCATTCAACTCGAACTAGGTGGCTTGGCTTCAATCGGTTCGAATCCACTTAATTTACTAAGACGAGATATTCCTGGATACTTAAGCTCCAGTGAACTTCCTGATATTTATAGGCAACAAAACTATTATCAATGAAACTAATTTGTACAATTAACCTACTTCCCAGATTACTGCTTGTTGCAGCTTACTTTCTTATAGGCGCTATTTTCAACACAAATGCAATCGCTGACGACATTGTCAAAATGGATAGAATCATTGCAATTGTTGATAAAGATGTCATTACAGAACAAGAACTTGTCAATAAAGTCCGTACGGTCTCTAACCAATTAGAAAAGCAGGGAAAGCAACTGCCATCAGAGCAAGTATTAAGAAAACAAATTTTAGAACGTCTGATTGTTGATAATTTGCAATTACAACTGGCTGAGCAAAGAGGCATTAACGTTAATGACTCACAGTTGGATAAAACCATCGAGCGAATAGCAGAACAAAACAAAATGGGGCTAGAAGAGTTTAAAGCCGCTTTGGAGAATGATGGTATTAATTATTACCAGTTCCGTGAAGACATGCGAGATGAAATCACGATAGCAAGGTTAAAAGATAGTGAAATTGACAAACGTATTGATGTAAGTGATGGTGAAGTTGACAACTACTTAACAACACAAGAAAACAGCACAGATAGCCAGCAAGTTGAGTATGAGCTTTCCCATATTCTTGTGCGTACACCAGAAGAGAGTTCCCCTGAAGACCTAGAGCGGGCAAGACTTAAAATTGAAGAAATCATGAAAGCTTTAGCTAACGGCGAGTCTTTTGAACAAGTTTCAGCCAACTATTCAGATGCGCCGAATGCATTGGAGGGTGGCAATATGGGCTGGCGGAATAGCGGTCAAATCCCACCAGCTTTCCTAAATTTATTACAAGGTATGCAAATAGGAGAAGTTTCGAAGCCTATTCGAAGCCCAAATGGCTTTCATGTAGTCAAGGTTACCAATAAACGCAATACGGATTCCACGCTCATTGTCGACCAAACAAAAGTTCGCCATATCTTGATCAAGCTCAATGAAGTTGTTTCAGAGCAGGAAGCAAAACAAAAAATGGATTCTTTAAAGGAACGACTAGATAACGGCGATCAGTTTGAAGATTTGGCCCGCCAATACTCTGAAGATGGCTCAGCAAATAGCGGTGGCGATCTCGGCTGGGTTAACCCAGGAGACACTGTGCCGCAGTTTGAAGAAGCGATGAATGCGCTTGATATCGGTGAAATAAGCGAGCCGATACGCTCCCCTTTTGGTTGGCATATCATCCAAGTGCTTGAACGACGCAAGCAAGATATGACGGAGCAAGCTGCGCGTATCAAAGCGCGTAGAGAAATTCACGCTAGAAAAGTAGAAGAAGCCTATGAGGATTGGATACATGAAATTCGCGATCGCGCATTTGTTGAACTCCGTCTTGAAGATAACTTTTAAGCCCGAAAATGCAATAGAACACTTACTTTGATAAATACCACTCCAAGTATCGCTATCACGGCAGGTGAGCCTGCTGGAATTGGGCCTGACTTATGTTTGCTGTTAGCGACTCAGCAGCTTAATGCCAATATCACCATTATTGGCGATATTGAAATGCTGGCATCAAGAGCGAAGCAGCTAAACATCAATATTTCACTAACTGCTTTTAAAGAAAATGCTAACACAGAGAAAAAAACACTATCTGTTTTAGATATCCCAGTAAACAAAGCTGTTATCGCCGGGCAGCTCAATCATGAAAATAGTGCATACGTACTAAAAACATTAACCAAAGCGACGCAAGCTTGCCAAGAGGGCATATTTGACGCAATTGTCACTGCGCCAGTGCACAAAGGCATCATCAATCAAGCTGGCATTCCATTCACTGGCCACACAGAATTTCTAGCTAAACTGACACAGACAAAACAAGTGGTGATGATGTTGGTCGGTGGTGGTTTGCGTGTGGCGCTTGCAACAACACATTTGCCTATATCACAGGTAGCAACCAATATTAAGAAAGAAAGCTTAGAGCAAACAATACGCATTCTACATGCGGATTTAATCAATAAATTTAATATTCCAAGGCCACGCATTTTAGTTGCAGGCTTGAATCCCCATGCTGGCGAAAGTGGCTACTTAGGGAATGAAGAAATCACAACGATTAACCCTGTTTTGGAAAAGCTAAAAAATGAAGGCCTGTTACTAATAGGTGCACTGCCAGCAGATACATTATTTACGCAACCACATTTGCAAAATGCAGATGCAGTTCTCGCGATGTATCACGACCAAGGCTTATCGGTTTTAAAATATGCCAGCTTTGGACAAGGCGTTAATGTCACGCTAGGGCTTCCTATTATTCGTACCTCTGTTGATCATGGCACAGCACTTGAATTAGCGGGCACAGGCAACATCAATACAGGGAGCATGCTAGCTGCTATAAATATAGCCACCGAGCTTGCAATCAATCAAAAGTCAAAAATATGAAACACCAAGCAAAAAAAAGATTTGGCCAAAATTTTTTAATAGACCAATCCATTATAGCTAGCTTAATACATGCAATAGACCCACACCTTGAAGACACCTTGATTGAAATTGGACCAGGACTTGGTGCACTCACAAAACCCTTACTCAAGCATGTTGCTGAATTACATGTCGTCGAAATAGACCGCGACATTATTAAGTGGATGAAATCTGAATATGCAATGCCAGAATACGCCAGTAATGAATTGATTATTCACAACATTGATGCACTTAAATTTGATTTTTCCACTCTAGGCAATGACCTTCGCATTACAGGCAACCTACCCTATAACATCTCAACGCCTATTCTTTTTCACTTACTAGACAATTTAGCGAGCATAAAAGACATGCATTTCATGCTACAGAAAGAAGTCGTAGAACGCATGGTTGCGGCACCGTCTACGCCTGCTTATGGCAGGTTAAGTGTTATGTTGCAATATTATTTGCAAATGGAATATTTAATCACAGTGCCGCCTGAGGCATTTAAACCAGCGCCCAAAGTAGAGTCAGCATTTGTGCGATGTGTTCCTTATGCAACACTTCCATACCTGGCTAAGGATACAGCACAATTTGCCAAAATTGTTTTAGCAGCATTTTCACAACGTCGCAAAACCATTCGCAATACTTTAAAAGCATTTTTAAATTTGGATGATTTTGTGAAACTTGATATTGATCCACAATTAAGAGCAGAGAATTTAGGCGTTGCTGAGTTTGTGACTGTTGCCAATTATCTACAAAGTTAATTAGACTGCTATAATTCGGGCTAATCTTCACCAATTAACATAAATAATTTCTAGAAAGAAAGTTATGCGAATCATTTTATTGGGAGCACCAGGTGCTGGTAAAGGCACACAAGCAACATTCATTACAGAACACTTTAATATTCCACAAATCTCAACTGGTGACATGCTAAGGGCGGCTGTAAAAGCAGGCACAACTTTAGGCTTGGAAGCCAAAAGCTATATGGATAGTGGCGGATTAGTGCCAGATGCAGTGATTATAGGGTTGGTTTCAGAACGTATTAAGGAAGCAGATTGTAAAAATGGTTTCTTATTTGATGGATTTCCTCGCACTATTCCGCAAGCAGACGCAATGAAGGATGCTGGTGTGATGATTGACTATGTAGTAGAAATCGATGTGCCTGATAGTGCGATTGTAGAGCGAATGAGTGGTCGTCGCAGCCATCCTGAAAGTGGACGCACCTATCATATCAAATTCAATCCACCTAAGACTGATGGCAAAGATGATGTCACAGGAGAAGACCTCGTACAGCGTGAAGATGACAAAGAAGAAACGGTTAAAAAACGCCTAGAAGTCTACCATGACCAAACAAAGCCGCTAGTTGATTACTATGCAAACTGGGCAAACAGCGGTGAAACTGGCGCGCCTAAGCATGTAAAAGTTAATGGATTGGGTGAAATGACCGCGATTCGAGATGTAATTTTTAACAGCCTTGCCTAAAAGCTGCTTCATCAATTAAAACTTGTCGTGTCTTCATCGCTAGGACTCTTTCATGAATGATAAGAAAACAGCATCAGACGAAATTATAGATAGCAGCTTTCCTGTCATTCGTGAAATCAAGTTTCGTCATATCATGAATTGGCTTAAACTCGGCTTCAAGGATTTACGCCAAGCAAAACTAGCAAGCTTATTTTATGGGTTTGTTTTTGCTGCTGCAGGATTCTTAATGCATGTCGTTTTATTTGATGCCAGCTGGCTTTTGTCTGGATTGACTACTGGCTTTCTATTGGTAGGCCCATTCCTAGCCATGGGTCTTTATGACCTGAGTCGGCGTATGGGTCTTGGAGAAAAACCCAATCTGTTACTAACCTTAACAGCATGGCGCACTAACTTGATGAATGTAGGTATCTTTGCTGGTGTATTGGTTGTCATCTTGTTGATTTGGGCACGTGCCTCGCTGGTTATCTTTGCGTTGTTTTTCCAAGGTGGATTACCTACTTTTTTAGATATCGTGCATACCTTACTCAACTTTCAACAACCCACCTTTGCTTTAGTTTATTTTGCTGTTGGCGGCTTTTTTGCTGCTTTTGTATTTTCAGTCAGTGTGGTTGCCATCCCACTGATGGCAGACAAAAAAACAGATGCCGTTACCGCTGCCATTGCCAGTTTAGTTGCCGTTGTCCGCAACCCATTACAAATGGCATTGTGGGCGCTGACGATTGTTGCACTCGTTGCTATTGGTTTCGCGACATTCTATCTTGGGCTTATTATTACCATGCCTATTATTGGTCATGCCAGCTGGCATGCTTATAAAGACTTAGTCCAAGCATAGAACCCAAGTAACCGCTGTCAAAAAAATCTGCTATTAACTGTTTCATCTGATCAATCTTAACTGCCAAAGAAGTCAGGGATAGCCATGTCAAAGGGGTGTCGTTCAAGTATAATGGCGCTTTTACTTTTGTCATCAAACCGCCATGCAGCAGCAATACCCATTTAAAGAAATCGAAAAAACAACGCAGAAATATTGGGATACCAACCAAATATTTAAGGCAGAGATTCATAGCAAAAAACCAAAGTACTATTGTCTATCGATGTTTCCTTATCCAAGTGGCAAGCTCCACATGGGTCATGTGCGCAATTACACCATCGGTGATGTATTAAGTCGTTATCACCACATGAAAGGCTTTAATGTATTACAACCCATGGGTTGGGACGCATTTGGATTACCTGCCGAAAATGCTGCGATTCAAAATAATGTGGCGCCTGCAAAATGGACTTATGACAATATTGCCTATATGCGCACGCAACTCAAATCATTGGGCTTTGCCATTGATTGGTCACGTGAATTAGCAACTTGCCAGCCTGAGTATTACAAATGGAATCAATGGCTCTTTTTACGCATGTTAGAAAAAGGCATTGCCTACAAAAAAACGCAAACGGTTAACTGGGACCCTGTAGACCAAACTGTGCTTGCAAACGAGCAAGTGATTGAAGGTCGCGGCTGGCGCACTGGGGCACTGGTTGAGAAGAGAGAAATTCCAGGCTATTACTTCAATATCACCAGTTATGCACCACAATTATTAGATGACCTTGATAAACTAACTGGCTGGCCTGAGCGTGTAAAAACCATGCAAGCGAACTGGATTGGGAAAAGCGTCGGCGTTCGTTTTGCGTTTACCCATGAGATTAAAGATGAGAGTAATAAGCTCATCGACGACGGCAAGTTATGGGTGTTCACCACTCGCGCCGACACGATTATGGGTGTTACTTTCTGCGCTGTAGCAGCCGAACACCCACTGGCAACACATGCCGCGCAAAATAACCCTGAGCTTTCTGCATTTATAGAAAAATGTAAGACAGGCTCAGTATCTGAAGCAGATATGGCGACGATGGAAAAAGAAGGTGTCGATACTGGCCTAACAGTGACACACCCGCTTACAGGTGAAAAAATACCTGTCTGGATTGGCAACTACGTCCTCATGACTTATGGAGAGGGTGCAGTGATGGCTGTACCAGCCCATGACGAGCGCGACTTTGGCTTTGCTAAAAAATACAATCTACCCATTAAGCAAGTGATTTCTGCAAGTGACGCTGTATTTAGTACTATGGAGTGGCAAGAATGGTATGGCGACAAAGCAAAAAGCACTTGTATCAACTCCAGCCAATATGATGGCTTAAATTATACAGATGCTGTAGATGCGATTGCAGCTGATTTAGCATCAAAACATTTAGGCGAAAAACAAACCAACTGGCGTTTACGTGATTGGGGGGTATCCCGCCAGCGTTACTGGGGCTGCCCTATTCCGATTATCCACTGTGAAGAATGTGGCGACGTGCCTGTTCCGGACGATCAATTGCCAGTCAAACTACCGGAAGACTGTGTGCCTGATGGCTCTGGTAACCCACTGAATAAATTAGAAAGCTTTATCAATTGCACATGCCCAAGTTGCGGCAAGCCGGCAAAACGAGAAACCGACACTATGGATACTTTTGTCGATTCCAGCTGGTATTACGCCCGTTATGCAAGTGGATTAAGCGACACGGCAATGGTCGATGAACAAACCAATCATTGGATGCCAGTTGACCAATATATTGGAGGTATCGAGCACGCAATTCTGCATTTACTGTACTCGCGTTTCTGGAGCAAAGTCATGCGCGACTTAGGCTTGGTCAATTATGATGAGCCGTTTGCTAACCTGCTCACACAAGGCATGGTGTTAAACCATATCTTCTCACGCCGCACCGCACAAGGTGGAATTGAATATTTCTCTCCAGAAGAAGTCGAGCTCGTGCACGATGCACAAGGAAAAACCATCGGGGCAAAACTGCTATCTGATGGCAAGCCTGTCGACTTTCAAGGCATGGGTACGATGTCTAAATCGAAACGTAATGGCGTTGACCCTCAGTCACTGATTGAGCAATATGGTGCCGACACTGCTCGTTTCTTCATGATGTTTGCTGCACCACCAGAGCAAACTTTGGAGTGGTCTGATACTGGTGTTGAAGGCTCACATCGTTTTCTAAGGCGCGTTTGGCATTTTGCTTATGCCCTTTCTTCTGAAGCTAGATTAGACTTACCAACAAAACTGAGTAGCAATCTAGCTGCGTCACGGCGTGAAATCCATTTGGAATTAAAGCAAGCAAGCTTCGATCTGGAACGTCAGCAATTTAATACAGTGGCCTCTAGTGGTATGAAAATACTCAATGCTTTAGAAAAAATACAAAAAGAAGCAGAAGATTACTGGCAAAGCGTTGCATACGAGGGATTATCCATCTTGCTACGCCTACTCTCTCCGCTCACACCACACATTGCACAATCCTTATGGAAAGAACTGGCTTATGGTGACGATGTATTAAATGCGCCTTGGCCGGAGCCATCTGAAGCAGCGATGGTACAAGACGAAGTTAAATTGATGATTCAAGTGAATGGAAAATTACGTGGTGATTTACAAGTTTCACTGACCACTTCCAAACAAGAAATTGAACAATCGGTTGTTCAACAATCGTGTGTCACCAAATTCTTGGTTGATGGTAAAAGTGTGCGTAAAATCATTGTTGTGCCGAATAAACTTGTTAATGTGGTGATTGGATAAAACCTTGAATATAAATATGCGCCTTTACTTAATGACATTACTCATAACAGCACTCTCCGCATGTGGCTTTCATTTACGAGGGCCAAGTGATATTCCTTTTGAATCTATTTTCATTGAAGGGAATACCTTGGTTATTTCCAGAGACTTAAAGCAGTCATTAGAAACGAGTGATATTACCATTCTGCAATCACCCAAAGATGCTGAGCTACGCCTTGAACTAGTCGGTGAAGAAAATGAAAAGCGTATTTTATCTTTGGCTGGCACAGGTACGGTTAATGAGTATGAACTGTACTATCGTGTCCATTACCGCACAAAACTAGTAGGTCAGGACACTTGGAGTGATGTTTACACGATTGAATCCAGAAGAGACTTCACCTATAGCGATGCCACACTGTTAGCGAAACAGACTGAAGAACAAAAATTAAACGAGAACATGCAAGACGATGTGCTGAATGGGTTGATGCGCAGACTATCCGCATTAAAGAAACAACAATAGCCCGCTATTGATATGCAATTAGCTGCCACACAACTTAAACAGCATTTATCAACAGCATTATCACCAATGTATGTATTAATGGGCGATGAACCGCTAGGTCAGTCTGAAACACTAGACAGTATACGCAAGGCTGCGCGGCAAGATGGCGCAGAAGAAAGAGTTAGCTTTGTGGTCGAGCGAAGCTTTAATTGGAAAACGATAGAACAATTTGGTCAAGCTTTATCACTCTTTGCTTCTAAACGTATTTTGGAAATCGCCATCCCAAATGGCAAACCTGGTGTAGATGGCGGCAAAGCATTAGCAGCACTTGCAGACAATCCAATTCCTGACACGACCACCATCGTTATTCTGCCCAGTTTGACATGGGAAGCAAAAAAAAGTGTTTGGTATTCAAAACTACAAAATGCTGCAACCGTGATTGAGCTCAATGATGTTGCACCAACCCAACTGCCCCAATGGATAGCCAAGCGGCTTGCTTTGCAAAATCAAACTACAGACCATGCTTCGCTAGCATTTATGGCGCATCAAGTAGAAGGCAATTTGCTTGCAGCACATCAAGAAATCCAAAAACTAGGGCTGCTCTATCCTGAGGGAGAAATCAGTGCAGAAGAAATGAATACCGCTGTATTAAATGTCTCTCGTTATGATGCCTTTAAACTAGGTGAAGCAGTTTTAGCAGGAGACGCAGAAAGAACGTCACGCATTTTACAAGGTCTACAAGACGAAGGCGAACAACCCGTATCTGTCATGAATCCACTGATTTGGGTGTTGCGCCCATTGGTCCGCATTAAGCGTGCGCAAGCGAATGGTGATAATATCAACCAAGCCATGACCAGCGCTCGTATTTTTGGAGAACGCCAGCAACTAACAAAGCTTGCATTGTCTCGCTTAAGCCTGCGCCATCTTGAAGCAGCCTTACAAAAACTATGCGATATTGATAGAATCGCAAAAGGCGTGATGCAAGGCGATGCATGGTTAGAATTGTCTAGACTTTGTTTTGGTCTGGCAAAAATTCGCAGCAGACGTTAATGAGAGCAAGCAAAAACGATTAAGAAAACACTATGCAAAATATAAAAGAATATATGGATGCGCTTGGCAAAAGCGCAAGACAAGCTTCACGACACATTGCTAATGCAGATACCAATGTGAAGAATATGGCGCTGACCAATATAGCCAACGCCATTTTAAGAGAAAAAGATGCCTTATTAGCTGCTAATGCTAAGGACTTGGCTGCAGCGAAAGAAAATGGCCTAGAAAGTGCATTGGTTGACCGTCTAACGCTGACTGCTAAAACCGTTGATAGTATGGCAGAAGGTTTATTGCAAATCGCTAGTTTGGCAGACCCAATTGGGCAAATGAATAACTTTAAATACATGCCTAGTGGCATACAAGTGGGTCAAATGCGCGTACCTTTAGGGGTCATTGGCATCATTTACGAAGCACGTCCCAATGTAACGGCTGATGCAGCAGGCTTATGTATCAAATCAGGTAATGCAGCTATTTTACGCGGTGGCTCAGAAGCCATTCATTGTAATCAAGCTTTGGCTAAACTCGTGCATGAAGGTTTAGAAAAAGCAGGCTTACCAAAAGAAGTGGTACAAGTGGTGGAAACGACTGATCGGGCTGCTGTGGGCGAACTCATCACAATGAAAGACTATGTCGATGTCATCGTACCACGTGGTGGCAAAGGTTTAATTGAACGCATTTCAAACGATGCCCGTATTGCCGTGATTAAACACTTAGATGGCAACTGCCATGTGTATGTGGATAGTGAGGCAGATATTGCCAAAGCACTAAGCATTGTAGAAAACAGTAAGACGCAACGTCTGGGCACTTGTAACACAGCAGAATCGTTATTGATTGACCGTGCCATTGCAAAAGCCGTTTTACCAAAAATTGCCGACATGCTCATTAGCAAAGGCATTAAGATTCGCGGCTGTGCAGAAACTTGCGCATTGGTTAAAGCAGCCAAGCCTGCAACAAATGAAGACTATTACACTGAATATTTAGATGCCATTATCTCTTGCAAAGTGGTCGATGGTTTGGATGAGGCGATTGCCCATATTAACCAACACTCATCACAACACACCGAAAGCATTGTGACCGAGAACTATACCAAAGCACGTCGCTTCTTACGTGAAGTCGACTCTAGTAGCGTGATGGTCAATGCCTCAACTCGCTTTGCCGATGGCTTTGAATATGGGCTTGGTGCAGAAATTGGTATTTCAACCGATAAACTGCATGCGCGTGGCCCTGTGGGCTTAGAGGGTCTAACATCACTTAAATATGTTGTCTTAGGTGATGGTCATATCCGTAGCTAGGCGCACATCACTATGCGCTTAGTCGGTATTCTTGGCGGTACATTTAACCCCATCCATTATGGGCATTTGCGCATGGCACAAGAGTTAGCGGATGGCTTAGGGATGGATAAAGTTAAATTCATTCCATCTGCCAACCCGCCGCATAAAGACAGTGTCACCGTATCCGCAGAGCACCGCGCTACTATGGTCAAACTTGCTATTGCCGATAACCCTAAATTCTCAATAGACGAGCTAGAATTAAAACGCGATGGCGCTTCTTACACGATTGATACACTCATCAGTTTACGCGAGACGCTAGGCAACGATACTGCAATATGCCTGATGATGGGCAGTGATGCCTTTGTTAAACTGAACACATGGCACCGCTGGCAAGATCTTCTGGATTATGCGCACATTATTTTGGTGCAGAGGCCTAACCAAGGGAAACCACAAGAAACGTTGCCAGAGGAACTACAGACGTTATTGCGCGACCATTACATAGAAGATGTGAGTGAATTAAGCAAAACAAATGCAGGCCTCCTCAATATGCAAGCGATTTCAGCGCACGATATTAGTTCATCGCAGATTAGAGAGAATTTAAAGCATGGGCAATCAATGAAGTATTTATTGCCAAATGAAGTGATCGAATATATTCAGCAAGAGCAGCTTTATCTTTAAGACAACACAATTGCTTTAAAGTGTACACTTTCAGTAATAGAGAGTGCCTTTACTATTAACAAGAAAAGAAATGAAAATCGAATGGCTCAGCAGAGAATTTTAATATGAAGTTCAATAACTGCAAACTTTCTTTAGTTCCATTAATTTTGACAGTAATTTTGGCAATCCTAAGCGCTTGCAGCAATAATAATATTGAAGACCAGAATGTCTACATGACACAGTGTATTTCTCATCCTGCCGAGAATAGCAAGTCTAAATCGTTTGAAACTTTTTTCACTGGTAATAAAGTTAAATGTCATGCACTTTTATGGCGTATTCCTCAAAAATACTCACCTAATACAGGGGATTATCCAACACAAAATGATTTTATCTCTGCGAATATATATATTGACGATGCACCAGAAAGCGTACTTCCGGTATGGAAGGCACGAAAGCAACAAAAAATAAAAATAAAGCTTTTGCCTTATTGGGAAAATGTAAGTGAGACAGTATTGGCTCGATTTAAAAGCACCAGAACTGCCGTGTACAGCTTAGAAAAAGTTGAGAGTAATCTTAATGGTTGGGAAGTCTACGACTGTAAGAGCAAAAAATGTAATGTGCAAGAGGTTTTATTCTATAAGGCGAAGCCAGTTGAACATCTTGTTAGCTGTAGCCATGGAGATAAAAATAAGAGTTATAAAAACATTCCTGATGCAACGGTTTGTAGAGTACATACATTTGTAGATAGACGGATTTATGCGGAATATCCAGTTTTGTATGAAAGCTTTAAAGATTGGGATGAAGTAAATAACCCCGTCATTAGTTTTTTAGAAAGTTTAATGCTTAACTGATAATTTGATATCAAATTGTACCAATTCATTCCTAAACTACTATTCAAATGGGATTCGTAGTGGTCAGTCATTCTAACTATAGGAAAAAGTCCTTTTCGCCTTTAGGCGACTTACTTTCTTTTGCTTGTGCCAAAGAAAGTAACCAAAGAAATACACACCCTGCTATCAAGCCCTTCGGGTACCTTGCGTTGCTCAACAAAATAAGCGGCTGCGGAACTCAACCTAGCGACTTGCACAAACCACAAGCCACTGCGGGATTCAAACAAGTCCTCGCCTCAATCTTATTTTGTCTGCGCTACTCAGCTTGATAAAAGGGATGAAGGTCAAAACCAACACAGTGAATTGAATTTCTTGTTATTCAATGATGCAATGGAGAAACTCCAAGGTTTTTTTCACCCTCTTGGCGCCAAGCTTAGCAACGGAAGTAAGCAAGGGGGTTTCGTCGAGGACCTGTCTCAACCGACTTGGTGCTTTAGCACCTAGCGAGGTTGGGGACACCCCTTGCGGGTGTAGTATCTAACAATCTCTATTGGAGTTGATGACTTCTTTGGCACAAGCAAAAGAAAGTAACTCGCCTAGAGGCGAAAAAGACTGCTACTTAAATGAGAAAAAATTAGCGTATAACATTATACCTAGCACCCCCATCCTAACCTTCCCTCTTTTAAGGGGAAGGAATCATCACTATGGCGATTTTCTTCGAGCCTCTGTATCTTAGTGGTAAATCAAACTAAACCTTACCCAACCCACTCCGACACCAACAACGGCGCTAAACCAAGTTGCTGAGCAATCGTTTTAACATTCTCTTTTTGCACTTCCATCTCAGGATCAATATGATTTGCCACCCAGCCATGAAGCATTAAACCACGTGATTTAATTGCTTCAGCAGTTAACAAGCTATGATTAATACACCCTAACCGCATACCAACAACCAAAATAGTTGGAATACCTAATGCAATCGCTAAATCTGCCATATCATCATTAGCATTCAGCGGCACTAGAAAGCCCCCTGCACCCTCTACGATCACGACATCCGCCATTGCTTGCAATTGTTTAAATGCGCTGACGATGACACCAATATCAATTGACACGCCTGCTTTTTCTGCGGCGAGATGTGGGGCGATGGCCTCTTTAAACCGGTAAGGGTTTATCAAATCCATTGATGCTACAACATTGCTAGCGGCGACAAGCCTTTGCACATCATCATTCACCCATGCACCATCCACCAACTCACAACCAGCAGCTATGGGTTTCATGCCAATGACTTTTAATCCCTGTGCGGCGTATTGCTTAAGCAGCAAGCAAGACACATGCGTTTTGCCAATTTCTGTATCAGTGCCTGTCACAAAAAATGCAGTGCTCATGGCGTTACCTTCTTGGCCTAAAACTAATGGGTGAAATGCCTTCACCTAGCCCGTTATCTTGTTTGGCTTCTGGCGTCCAGGCATGCCCGTAGATCACTTCAAAGGTGGCAGGCAGTTTGCCATCAACACGAAATTGCTCGTATTGCTCTGCTAAATTTTTGAAAAAACTTTTCCCTGTTAAGCCACGCCCACGCCCTTGGGTGGCATTATTAGCGCCAATGGATTTCAAATCTGTCATGACGCTTTTCACATCATCGTAAGTCAAGGTATATCGCTCAACATCCAGTACTGGCGCGCTAAAGCCATTACGAGTTAAGGCATCGCCAATATCATGCATATCAATAAATCGGCTAATATGCGTTTTGCCATTATTACTTGCAGCACGAAGTTCTTTGAGTGTATCTGGGCCAAACGTACTAAAAATCAATAGACGATTTGGTTTTAAGACTCGGCTAATTTCAGTAAAGCTCTGGTCTAAGTCATTACACCATTGCAATGCCAAATTTGACCACACGATATCCATACTGTTATCAGCAACAGGTAGGTTTTCTATATCTGCACAGACTAGCCGTTTTCGGCCAAGTGTTTTACGCAACCATGATTGCTGGGCATAGGTCTTTTGTAGCATACCAAAAGCTAAATCTAATGAGTATACTTGTGCAGACCGGAAGCGTTTTTGTAATTGAAAGCTACCATGCCCAGTGCCACAGCCTGCGTCTAAAATAGTGCTTGGCGAAACCTTAATCAGCCCTAGCCGATCAAACATTTCATCACGCACTAGCTTTTGTAGGACGGCTGCAGCGTCGTACGTTTCCGCAGCACGATCAAATGATGCGCGCACACGCGCTTTGTCGATAGTGTATTCGTCCATTAAGTGTTAGGCTCTAAAAACTGCTCAAGCGCTTCGATAAACTGCTCACTATGTGATAAAAATGGTGCATGAGCAGCACCAGAAATCACGCGTAAAAAACCTTTGGGTAAATGTTGCATCATCCAGTGCGCAGCTTGTACAGGCGCCAAGGTGTCACGGTCGCCATGAATGAGCAAGGTTGGCTTACGAATTTTGGCACTTTCTTCTCGTAGATCTGCTTCTAACAAGATATGTAAAGCATTTTTCAATGTTTTTTGTGAAGGTGCTGGTTTTGCATCAAAGCTATTACGCAATTGCTTAATCGTATCGCGCGCGCCTTTTGCTTTCATACATTGCAGGGTTAAAAACTTAATCATGGTTTTTTTATAATCCACATCCATGCTATGAGAGAAATCACTAAAATAATCTGCGCGAATGCCTGCTGGCCAGTCTGGCTTTTCGACAAAGCAAGGGGTGGTGCCCACCAAAATTAAACGTCTAATCCGATCAGGTTGTGTAGTTGCAATATGCTGTGCCACAAGCCCTCCCATAGACCAACCCAACACATCAGAAACACCAGGAATGACTTCTGCAATCTCATCAGCTAAGTTATATAAATGATACGGCTCTACCGGCCGGCTATGTCCCATGCCAGGCAAGTCGACAATATAAAGCATATACTGCTTAGATAATTGCTTAACCAAGGGCTGCCATACACCACCATGCATTCCCCAACCATGAATGAGCACCAATGGCTTACCTTGGCCTACAATTTTCACGTGACAAGTCATGCTAGTTCACTTTCTGCTTCATTAATGGCTTGCGCTAATTGAATCACATCCGCCTCTGTATGTGCGGCTGACAGAGAAATACGTAACCTCGCTGTGTTTTTTGGAACTGTCGGTGGACGAATTGCTGGCACTAGCACACCTTTCTCCTGTAAGTATTCGCTCAACTTTAGCACTTCATGATTAGTACCTACTAATAATGGCTGTACAGCGGTTTCTGATGGCATAAGCGTCCATCGATTTTGGTTAAGATGCTGCTTTAACGTTCCAATGAGGTGCTGCAGTTGCGTCCTAAGTGCATCACCTTGCTCAATTAGTTTTACTGATTGCGATAATGTTGCAGACAGTGCTGGAGGTGCCGGTGTGCTATAAACATAGCTTTTTGCCGTTTGAATCAAATAATCAATCACCACTTGCTCACCAGCGACGAAAGCGCCTGCGACACCAGCGGCTTTTCCTAAAGTAGCCATCATCGTAATTCTTGGCGAATGCAACCTTAAGTGCTGTAATGTGCCTTGTCCATGCTCGCCAAGCACACCAAAGCCGTGCGCATCATCAATATATAAATAAGCATCATATTGCTCACACAACGCTAAATATGCTACTAATGGAGCGATATCACCATCCATACTAAACACTGCATCAACCGCAATAATTTTTCGTTTTGCACTGCTCTGTTTCAGTAACTTTTCTAAGATGTTCACATCATTATGTGCAAACCGATGAAACTCAGCTAATGAATAATAACTACCATCATTTAAACAAGCATGATTGAGCTTATCAGCAAATATCGCATCACCACGACCAGCTAAAGCGCCTAACACGCCTATATTTGCCATATAGCCAGTTGAAAACAATAATGCAGCAGGCATTTTTACAAAAGCAGCTAATTGCTTTTCTAAAATGTCGTGATAGCGATGATGCCCTGTAATCAAATTGGATGCACCACTCCCCACACCTGCGTCACCTGCTGCCGATTGCATGGTCTTAATTAAATCAGGATGATTTGCTAGCCCTAAATAGTCATTACTACAAAATGACAAATACCTCTGGTTATTGGTTTGAATGGTTTCTGCTTGCGGTGAGTCTAGCAAACGACGCTGACGTAATAAACCCTCCGCCTTGCGTCTATCCAGTGCAGTTTGTAAATCAGCTAGCATACTAAATTGGGTGAATACCTAATTTTGCAAACAACTTTTGATCAGTTTCCGCTTCGGGGTTACCTGTCGTTAACAGCTTCTCACCATAAAAGATGCTATTGGCGCCTGCCATAAAACAAAGTGCCTGTATGCCTTCATGCATACTTTGGCGGCCTGCTGATAAACGCACGAAGCTATTTGGCATGGTGATCCTTGCTGCTGCAATAGTACGAACAAACTCAAAATGATCCAACGCTTCCATCCCATGCATCGGTGTGCCTTCAACTTGTGTGAGTAAGTTGATTGGGACACTTTCGGGTGGACGCTCCATATTGGCGAATTGCGCAAGCAAGCCAGCACGTTGTTTACGTGTTTCACCCATCCCGATAATCCCGCCACTACAGACATTAATATCTGCTGCTCGTACACTATCTAAAGTGTCCAGACGATCTTCATAAGTTCTTGTGCTAATGACATCGCCGTAATACTCTGGGGCCGTATCAAGATTATGGTTGTAATAATCCAAACCGGCATCTTTTAGCTGGTCTGCCATACCCTCTTTGAGCATGCCTAAAGTCGCACAAGTTTCTAAGCCCATGGCTTTCACTTCAGCAATCATTTTCAGCACTGGTTCTAAGTCACGTTGTTTTGGGCTACGCCAAGCTGCGCCCATGCAAAAACGACTGGCACCATTATCTTTTGCTGCCTTTGCTGCTTTCAGCACTTCATCTATGGGCATCATCGGTTCATTTTCAACATCCGTGTTATAACGTGCTGCTTGCGGGCAATAACCACAATCTTCACTACAGCCGCCTGTTTTCACAGACAATAATGTACTGACTTGCACCGCATTTGGATCAAAGTGCTCACGATGCACCGCCTGAGCACGAAACAACAAATCATTGAATGGCAGCTCATATAAAGCCTCTATGGCTTCAACTGTCCAACGTTGAACCGTCTTACGCTCACGTGTTACTTTTTTTGGGTTTAATGCATCAGCGTTTATAATGTTTTCTTGTGATTTACTTTTAGAATTGTCAAGCATAATAAGCCTTATTGATAATTTTTTAGTATATTAATCAATAAATTAACTGCTGTAAAGAAAAAGAAAAATGAGAATGAACAACTGGTTAGAAAATAATCAATGGTTTAATTTCGATATTGTAATGCACCATGTTTTTAAACAACATTGCTTACTATGCGCTTCATTAACTAACAACCACCTAACTTTATGTAAGGCATGCATTGATGCCTTACCGCGCGCACCTCACCCGAGCTGTCCACAATGCGGACTTAAAACACTAGGAGAAGTTTGTGGAAAATGTTTAAAAGAAATGCCTTCCTATGACCGTACCACTGCACTCTTCGCTTACACCTTTCCTTTCAACGTGATATTGCAACAGTATAAATACAATCATGCATTGTATTTAAGCAATACACTCGCTCAGTTATTCATAGACCATACGCTGAACCATGAAATCGACGTCATCATACCGATGCCTCTGCATCCTAAGCGTTTAAAAGAGCGTGGATTTAATCAATCAGTTGAAGTCGCCAAAATCATTGCTAGCCGCATCGGCATACCTATTGATTATGGCAGCTGTATGCGCATTAAGAATACACCGCCACAAGCAAGCTTACCCTTAAAAGCACGATTAAAAAATATGCGAGGTGCTTTTTCTGTCAATCAAGCATTAGCTGCTAAGCATATCAAAGGAAAACGTATTGCTATTATTGATGACGTCATCACAACTGGCAGCACCGCAAATGAATTGTCTTTAATGCTCAAAAAAGCAGGCGCTAAATCCGTTCATTGTTATGCATTTGCTAGAGCCACATAAACAAGCAATATAAATAGTTTTGCTATTCAACTGATAAGCTACAATACGCCTATGTTCCATATTGTCTTATTTGAACCTGAAATACCGCCCAATACAGGCAACATTATTCGCTTATGCGCGAATACTGGAGCACAATTACACTTAGTGGAACCACTAGGCTTCAAGCTAGAGGACAAACAACTTAAGCGCGCTGGGCTTGATTACCATGAATTTTCATCACTCCAAGTGCATATAAACTGGGAAGCGTGCAAAGCTGCACTACATAATAAGCGGATGTTTGCTATCACAACAAAAGGTAGTACTCGTCATAGCAATATTGTATTTAAAGCAGAAGATGTCTTTGTTTTTGGACCAGAAACAAGAGGCTTACCTGATGAAGTACGCAACAGCTTCCCACCTGAGCAAAGAGTTCGCTTACCTATGTTGCCTGATAGTAGAAGTCTCAACTTATCAAACTCAGCAGCAGTATTATTATATG
Organism: Methylophilaceae bacterium; assembly: GCA_051252095.1. Taxonomy (GTDB): domain Bacteria; phylum Pseudomonadota; class Gammaproteobacteria; order Burkholderiales; family Methylophilaceae. Next base: position 130,570 of record JBPOFK010000002.1, on the reverse strand, counting down.
AAGCTTGGCGGCAGATTGATTTTGTAGGTGGTATTTAATAAGATTTGATTTATTTAGGGTTGAGATATAAAATCTCGCGTTTTATACATCTGTATACACTTGAAAATGATATGACAATTTTACTAACAATTACAATAGTTGCTGTGACATACGCCTATTATTGGTACAAAAAAAATATGTACATTGACGCGTTAAGGAAAAAGAAAAAACCCAGCGTCAACAAATTACGCATCACAAAACAAACCGAAAAGAATCAGAGCTTTAAATGCGTTATGATTCACACGGATGATACCGCATGCCAATCTGCTAAGGCCTTAGCTAACAATCCAATCTTAGTTGAAGATGCTGGGCCGCTACCCTTAAACACTTGCGATGCAAGCGCATGCCACTGTGGATACCTGCGTTATGCTGACCGTCGCATGAATGCTCGCAGACGCGACATATCAGGTGCTGAATATTTTACTTCGTATAGCAAGAATAGACGCGACCAGCACGACAGAAGAAAATTAAATCTAGTGCAAAATTAAACCAAAGACGTCCAAAAGCTTATTAAACACCTTCAGGTCTTTGCTCACGTCCAAGTAAATCAATTACCGCCTGCTTTGCAGACTTTCCTGCTGACAAAGCTTCATTAACCTCATAGGTGATGGGCATATCAACACCAATTTTTTCTGCGCGACGCATGACTTCACGTGCTGTATTAACACCTTCCGCCACATGGCCTAAACCATTTAATACTTCTTGCAAATCTTTGCCTGTAGCCAACTGCAATCCCACCTCTCTGTTTCGAGAGTATTGTCCTGTACAGGTAAGAATTAAGTCCCCAGCACCAGCCAAACCCATGAAAGTTTCTGCTTTTGCTCCCAAAGCAACCCCAAAACGCGTGATTTCAGCAAGGCCTCGTGTAATCATGGCTGCACGCGCATTATTACCAAAACCCATACCATCAGAAATACCAGCGGCGATTGCCATCACATTCTTGATAGCACCACCAACAGAAACACCGATAACATCAGTGCTATTGTAAACACGCAAACTGCCACCATGGAGTAAATGAGCAGCTTCTACCGCAAAAGCGGTATCATTTGCTGCCAAAGTCACAGCTGTTGGCAAACCACGCACGAGTTCAGCTGCAAAGCTGGGTCCAGACAACACACCCCACTTTCGGCTCATGCTTAATTCTTCAATAGCCACTTCATGTGGTAATAATGCAGAGATAGGCTCCAAACCTTTATGTGCCCAGATAATTGGTTGCGTTGAGCCAAGCTTCTTAATTTCTTTGATAAGGACACGAAAACCTGCTGTTGGGACGACCGACAATATCAAATCGGCACCATCAATCGCTTTTTCCAAATTATCTTCTACAGTCAGCGTATCGTTGAACTTAAAGTCGCCCAGATAGAGCGGGTTTGCACGCGCCTTTCGCATCCCAGAGACATGCCCAGCATTACGACCCCACAGCGTTACCGCATGCTGCTGACCACTAATATGGATAGCCAGAGCTGTGCCCCATGCGCCAGCCCCTAAAACTGCAATTTTACTCAATACAGCCCCCAAATTGCACTGCTTTGTATATAGCCAACAATGCCGCCTTGATGCTTAACCTTAACCCAGCCATTATTAATATTGGGGGATACTAACTCTAAGACAACATCTTTTTCGACGGTGGCTAATAATTTTGAATCCGCCCCTTCCGCCTCTTTAATGTCAGTATTATCTGTGACTAAGACGGTTCGTTTTGTATCTAAGTCTTTGCCTTCAATCCAACTTAAACCACTTAGTTGATCGCGTACTTTTACCCACTCGCCTAAATTTACGATGATTTCTACTGGATAACCATGATTCATTATAAATAGCTTTTTTGAAGCCGCTGAGGGGGCATCATATGTAATGGCTTTGGCAGGTAAAATTGAGCGGAAATCTCCAGCATGTGCATGCATCGCAATACACAAAGAAAAACCCAAGCCGAGTAACACCTTGCTTGGGTTTAATCTAGAAACCATAATATTGAATTTTGAAAATAAATGTTTCATACCAATAAAGGTCAATCTATTAATTTGGCTTTTCTGATTTGTTTTCTTCCATCTTTTGTTGCGCATATAGCGCTTCAAAATTAATCGGGTTGAGCAGCACAGGCATAAACCCAGCTCTTGTTACCATATCCGAAACGGCTTCTCTTGCATATGGGAATAAAATATTAGGACAGGTAATAGCCAATATCATTTCTAAATTTTCATCAGGAATCCCTCTGATACCAAAAATACCTGCCTGCGTCACTTCTACTAAGAAAGCAGTGCTCTCTTCAATTTTAGCTGTCACTGTCACCTTAATTGCTACTTCAAAAACACCATCATCTAGTTTACTTGCACTGTTAGCTAACTCTACATTCACTTGTGGTGCTGTGCGATTTGTATAAACTTGTGGCGCATTTGGCACCTCAATTGATGCGTCTTTTATATATAATTTTTCGATGCCAAAACCAGCTTGCGCTCCTTGTGCTGCCTCTTCTGTGTTTGGTGCAGCATTATTATCTTGTGCCATGTATCTTTCCTATTGTTAGATGATTGATTACAGTCTTTGCTAATAATCTATTATTTTAACTTTTTATCAGCCTTAAATCATCTATATTTTGCTTAAGGTTATGATTACTTACTCAGCAACGGCTCTAGTCCACCCGATAAATCCAACGCACGTAAATCATCAAAACCACCAATATGCTGCTCATCAATATAAATTTGTGGCACTGTACGGCGACCTGTTTTCTCCATCATTTCTACTCTCAACGCAGGGTCAGTATCAATTTGAATTTTGTTAATCTCAGTCACGCCTTTGCTTTGCAAAAGCCGTTCAGCATTTGCACAATATGGGCAGTACCCAGTTGTATACATCATCACATTAGCCATCTCAATCCTTTACTAGAGGCAATTTTGCCTCATTCCACTTATCTAAACCACCTGTTAGCTGACATAATTGCTCAAACTCTTGTCCAACTAGCACTTTACAAGCTGAACTTGATCGCATGCCTTTTTGGCAATAAACCAATAAGGGCTTTTTTTTATGCTTCCCAAGTTCATTTATACGACTCTCTAATTCGTTCAGCGGGATATGTTTAGCACCTTGAATATGACCAGAAGCAAACTCTGCCTCATCACGAACATCCAGCACAATTGTTTTTGATTGGTTCATTAGCATGACCGCCTCAGCAGCAGAAATACTTGGCACACCAGCTGCACCTCCTTTATTTAATATTGGCCATAACAATGCAATGCCCGAGGCAAGTGCCAAAACAATCAATAACGCGTTTTCCGTAATAAATTCCACGATGATCTTTCTCTTTGTTTAATGAATAAATGCTGACAGTTGAATTAAATTCAAGGGGATTAAATAACTTTAGTCCGTGTTTTACTTTTTTTTCACTACGCAGCTATTATAATGTATCTATGCCGATATCAAATGTAAAAGAATGAATATGCCCATTACACCTGTTATTTTACTCATCCTAGATGGATTTGGATTCCGTGAAGAATCTAAAGACAATGCAATCTTTTTAGCCAAAACACCTAATTTAGATGCGCTTAAACAACATTATCCAAACACACTCATCAATGCATCAGAGCATTATGTAGGCCTGCCTGATGGACAAATGGGCAACTCTGAAGTTGGTCATCTGAATATAGGTGCAGGTCGTGTTGTCTTTCAAGATTTTGAACGCATTAACAACAGCATCAAAACTGGTGATTTTTTTAAGCTTCCTATACTAGTTAATGCAATTGATTCACTCATTGCCAGTAATAAGGCCTTGCATATATTTGGCTTACTCTCTGATGGTGGTGTGCATAGTCACCAAGACCACATCCATGCAATGCTTGAATTGGCGGCTAAGCGAGGTCTTAAAAAAGTCTATGTTCACGCATTTTTGGATGGTCGGGATACCCCTCCTATCAGCGCAGCTCCATTCATTGCCGCATTGGAAAAAAAACTCGCGTCATTAGGCGTTGGTAAGATTACCAGCATCTGCGGTCGATTTTATGCCATGGACAGAGATAAACGTTGGGAGCGTGTTCAGCCAGCTTATAATATGATTGTAGAAGGTCAAGCTGACTTGATAGAAACATCTGCTAGCAAGGCATTAGAAAATGCATATGCGCGTGACGAAAATGATGAGTTTGTGAAATGCACTGTTATTCGTCAACCTAACGAACCTGTCGTTAGGTTAGAAGATGGCGATAGCGTCATTTTCATGAACTTCCGTGGCGATCGTGCTAGAGAAGTCACCGATGCTATTCTTAATAATCATTTTGAAGGTTTTGAACGTAAGCGTGTGCCACAACTAGCAAGCTTCTTTACCTTGACGCAACACGATCAAAACCAGAAAAAAGCAATTCCTGTATTCGCGCCATTCACATTAAAGAATACATTTGGCGAACATATACAAAATCAAGGCTTGACCCAATTACGCATAGCAGAGACTGAAAAATATCCACATGTGACATTCTTTTTTAATGGTGGTGAGGAGGATGTTTTCAAAGGGGAAGATAGAATCCTTGTTCCTTCACCTCAAGTCGCGACTTACGACTTACAACCTGAAATGAGTGCTGTGGAAGTCACAGACAGGTTAGTTGAAGCCATACAATCAAAAAAATATGATGCGATTATCTGCAATTATGCTAACTGCGACATGGTTGGTCACACAGGTTATCTAGACGCTGCCATTAAAGCAGTAGAGACATTAGACACTTGCATTGGCCGCGTGGTTGAAGCAATGCAAGGCATAGGTGGCGAAGTGATTATTACCGCTGATCATGGTAATGCTGAATTAATGCAAGACTATAAAAATAACCAGCCACATACGCAACACACCACTAACTTAGTCCCTTTAATCTATGTAGGCCGAAAAGCTACACTTGCGAAAGATGGCGCACTGTCAGACCTGGCACCAACACTTCTTAACATGATGGGCGTCCCACAACCAGTTGAAATGACAGGCAAGAACTTAATTTCATTTCAACATGATGCTTAAGGGTGTGTAGTTAATTGCAGTTACCATTGAGACTCTCTCGACAATGCTTTTTTTGTCTGGCCATATTGCCTCTTCTTTTTGGTCAAAGTGTAAGCTTTGCCGATCAAAAAACTGATGCTGCAAAAAAAGATATTAGCGGCATTAAGAAAAAAATAAACACAATTGAGAAAAAGCTAAATCAAACGAAAGCCAAACAGGATGATGTAACGGATGCGCTTAAAAAATCAGAAACCGCAATTAGTGCCACGAATAAAAAGCTGTATGAAATCAAACAAGCACAAAAACAAAATGAATTGAAACTTAGCACGCTCAAAAAAGAATCCCAGACGATCAATGAACAATTAGAAAAACAGCAAAAAAAGCTAAGTGCATTGCTGTACCAGCAATATATACATGGGAATCAAAGCTATACAAGACTCATCCTTGAAAGCAAAAGCCCTAGTCAAATTACAAGAGATCTGAGATACCAATCTTATATTGGTCAAGCACACACAAAACTAATCGATAACATGCAAAGCAATCTAGACGAGATTAAAGTGCTAGATACCAAAACAACTGAAGCTTTGCAAAAAGTGGTAGCACTTAAGGAGCAACAAGAAAAAGAACATGAAATATTAGAAAAAGAAAAATCTGAAAAGAAAGTTGTTCTCAAAAAATTATCCAAAGAAATCGCAGAGCAGAGAGGCCAAATTAAAAAACTTAAGCGTGATGAAAAACGTCTTTCTGATTTAGTTAAAAAGTTAGCTAGAATTACCAAACAAAAACAACAGCAGCAAGCGACAAAGAAAGAAACATCAACGAGCATCGCTAAAAATCAGGAAACGCCCGACAATCGTTATGCAGGTAAAAAGTTTGTTTCACTGAAAGGTAAGCTCAAGTTGCCGGTTATTGGAGAATTGATGAACCGCTTTGGCAACAAACGCAAAGATGGTGGCCTCACTTGGAAGGGACTTTTTATACGTGCAGATGAGGGCGCTTCTGTTAAGTCAGTTGCAAGCGGTCGCGTGGTATTTGCCGAATGGATGCGCGGCTTCGGCAACTTAATCATTATCGATCATGGTAGTGGCTATATGAGTTTATACGGCAACAATCAAACAATATTGAAAAATGTGGGTGAGGATGTCACAGCGGGGGACACGATTGCGCAAGTAGGCAATACCGGCGGCAACCAAAGCCATGGCGTATACTATGAACTACGGAATAAGAGCATTCCATTCGACCCATTGAAATGGAGCTCGCTTCGTTAAATGATGGTTTCTATGCCATAGCATTAACGCGAAAAAAAACGCACATTAATGTGCGTTTTTTATTTCTACAAAAAGCAGTGCTTAAGGACGTGTCTCACCTGGGATACGTTCGTCATCAGTTGGCACATAACCACCTGGCTCATCTGATGCTGACTCAGCGGCTTCTTCAGATGCTTCTGGCATTGCTTCTGGCATTGCTTCAGACGCTTCTGGCATTGCTTCGTCCGCAGGTGTTGAAGCGTCTTTTTCAGCACATCCACCTAATAAAAAACCAGCTAGTAAAGCAGGCAATAAAAACTTGTATGTTACTTTCATTCATCTTCTCCCAAAAACTATAAAAAAACTACTACTCCCCGCAAAACAATAACAAAACTCTGGTCATTTGACAACGCTAACTAAAAAATTAAGCATTTTAGCTACAAAACCGTTTGGTTTTGTTGGAATTTTGCAGCAACTTTCGCTATTGATTAAGAAAAACCTAACCCACCTACGAATTACTCTACAACAAATGTGAAGCCTAACCCCCAAGAAGATGCATGACAATCCGTCTAGTAGCTGCCATATACCGATGCTCATATAAAAAAATGCCCTGCCACTGCCCTAAGGCAAGTTTCCCTTCTGTTACTGGAATAGATAGACTTGTTTGTGTGAGCGCAGAGCGCATATGCGCTGGCATATCATCAGGACCCTCTGCAGTATGAATAAACAATGGATCACCGTCTGGCACCAGTCGTTTAAAAAACGCCTCCATATCAACCAAAACATCTCGGTCGTAATTTTCATTGATTAATAAACTTGCAGAGGTATGCTGTATGTAGAGTGTTAGTAAACCTGTATCAAGTGCATGCTGACCTGTCCAGTCCACAACTTGCTGCGTAATATCATAAAGCCTGCGACCTTGCGCGTTTACTTGTAGTGTATGTGTAAATTGCTGCATCCTTTGGAACCAGTCTAATTAAAAATAATTTAATCTTTTAGTCTATCTATCAACGCGTAAATTGTAAATTGAATCCTTTTCCCGTCTTTTATCTCCCCATTACATTTGCAACTTACGATTAGAATGGTGGGCTGCATGACAAAAAATTAGTGTATATTAAACGATAATAACAAAGGATTAATTTTGGTTCCAAACAACAACAAAAACAATACCAGCAACGTATTAGTTGTCGATGACCAAGCGATCACTCGCGAGCTATTGGTCAGGGCCATCAGCGCGCAAGGCTTTTCTGTTGACAGTTCAGCTAGTGGCGAAGAGGCTTTAAATCTATGGCAACACAAAAAAACACCCAATGGTAATCACTGATTGCCATATGCCGATTAAAGATGGTTATCAGCTCAGCAAAGACATCCGAAACGCTGAAAAAGTTGGTAATTTTAGTCGCACACTTATCGTCGCATGGACTGCGAATTCAAAAGAGGAAGAGCAAGAAAAGTGCATTAATGCAGGCATGGATGACTTTCTTAGCAAACCCATTAATTTTAATGAGTTGAAAAGATTACTTTCTCACATTAAAACGAGTCCGAACAATTTACCTATAGCCAATGACAGCACCAATCCGCTCAATGGTGCTGAGTTAGATATTGATTACGCTATTCTCAGTCAAGTGGCCAATGACACAGATAGCCAAAACAAAGTCATTAATGATCTGCTTAGCTATATCAAGCATGATTACAAATCATTAAAGCAACATCTAGAAACGCAAAATTTGACGGCATTAGAAGATATAGCGCATCGCTTAAAAGGCGCTTGTAAAATGGTTGGTGCAAATAAGCTAGCAAATGCTTTAGCGGCAATTGAAAGTTTAAATACTGTGACCTCCTCAAGTCAAAGTGCGCACTTGTTACAAAAATTAAATCATGCGATTGTACAGCTAGAACAATCGGTTTTCTGTGCGGCCTAGGCTACCTTGGTAAGTGATTAAGAACCATGTCAAACACTACACTGAAATTATTAGTTGCTGAAGACGATGACTTTCAACGGTCAACAATCGTAAAATTGCTTCACTCACTGGGGATAGCGGAGGTCTTAGAAGCAAGCAATGGTGAAGAAGCACTAGCTGTTATCAACAGCCATGATAGCAAGCCTATCGATATCCTGATAACTGATTTAAAAATGCCTAGAATGGATGGCATTGAGTTATTACGCAATATTAATCAAGAGAAGCATAATCTTGGTGTCATCATATTAACGGGAATGGACAAAAAGTTGCTGACTGTGACAAGCCAGCTATCCAAACTAAATAAAACTAAATTATTAGGTGCAGTAGAAAAACCAATCAATTTGCAACAATTGAACAATTTTTTAACGCAGTTCAGTAACCCTGCATTAAAACAAGAAGCGAGCTTTGCAAATGCAAAGCAACATGCTTTTTCTATAGCCGAGATTCTTGAAGGTATCAACAAAAAACAATTTAAACCCTATTTACAACCGAAAGTTAATCTTAAGACAGGGAAAATTGTTGGTGCCGAAGCACTGGCGCGATGGTTACATCCGCAGCATGGGGTTATATCACCTTTTGCTTTTATTCCATTATTGGAACAAAACAATTGTATTGATGAACTCACCTTTAGCATGCTTGAAGAATCAGCCCTTACTTGTAAGATGCTAATAGAAAAAAATCTTCCACTGAATCTTGCCATTAACTTATCGCTGGTCTCTTTGAACAACCCAGATATTGCAAAAACAATTACACAACTGTTTAACACTTATAACGTAGATCCAAAATACATTACCTTAGAAATTACAGAATCTGCAGCGATGACGGACGGCCCTATCGCATTGGAGAATCTGGCGCGTCTATATATGAGTGGCTTCACTCTATCCATTGATGACTACGGTACTGGATACTCCAATCTACAACAATTAACGCGCATCGCCTTTGGGGAGCTTAAAATTGACCAATCATTCGTACAGGGCTTTGCCAGCAATGACCAGTTACTGATTGTCGTTGCCTCCAATATCGACATGGCGCACAAACTAGGCATTAAATGTGTAGCAGAGGGAGTGGAAACGAAGGAAGATTGGGACTTGCTAAAAAGTATGGGCTGCGACATTGGGCAAGGCTACTACATTGCCAAGCCTATGCCTGTTGCTGATTTTTATCAATTTGCTGCAAACTACAAACCATCAGAGCCTGCACCATTAATTATTAATGAAAAATCCAAGAAACAGAGAAAAACCAATGCTGCGCGCAAAATCTTAATTGTTGATGACGACCTGTTTACCAGAAATATTATTGAACGCGTACTAATTACTCTGGGTTTTGTACAGATTACAGCCGTGCCAAATGTTGCAATAGCATTGTCTGAATTAGAAAACAATCAATTTGACATTATTATTACTGATGTATTTATGCCTGATATTAACGGACTAGAATTTATCAAACGCATCAGAACTGGTAAGACGTTTGCAAAACCTGAAACCCGCATCATTATATTAAGTGGCATGACAGATGCCGGTGCTGTTGGCGCTGCTATTGCGCTAGATGTTAACGGAATCTTGGTAAAACCATTAGTCACAAGTGTCGTTGATCAAAAAATCCATCATGTATTATCAACACCATTCAAAATCAATTCCAGCATTGGTTATGAAGCCATTTCAACAGATGTAAAAAAGTCTGAAAGCCAGAAATCAACTGTTAGAAGCTTTTAAAAACTGGTTCTACCATCCGTAGCCTAAGCCCCACCTAAACCGTGAGCCAGGATAATAGGAGCGGCCGAAGTAAGGCCCAAATCTCGAATACCAAAATGGATCATAGTAGTTGTAGCTTCGAAATAGTCGCTCATGTTTAAGACGTCTCAGCGCTTCTGCTTTTTCCTTTTCTGCTTTATTGATTTCATCAGCTATATAATTCTGTTTTGCTAGCTCATTACTTTGTTGGATGTAATCAAGCACTTTTACGTCCACCCCTTGCTGATTTAAATCTAATACTTGCACGGTGCTTAAATCATAACGAGATTCACTTTCTTTAATTTTTTGAATAATTTCGTCTGGGGTTTTACCCTGCTTAGCGTCCGCCACAAGTGTTTCTAATGTGTAGGTTGCAATTGGTGCAGGCACTAACTGTTCAAGCTCTTCAGGCGTAATCCGCTTAACTTGTGCGCGTTGCATTTCCTCTGTCGTCGCGCAACCGCTTAAGAAAAACAAACTAACTAATAAGCTTAGTAACATTTTGGTATTCATTGCTATCTCACTTTCTTAATCACGGGCGATGCACGTGTAATATGTTCATCATATTGATGTCTCTTAAGCTGGTACAAACTCAGTACTTTACGTACATAAGCCTTGGTTTCTTTGTAGGGAGGCACCCCATTATGGCGATCAACAGCGCCTTCACCTGCATTATAGGCAGCTACCGCAAGCTCAACGTCTCCTCTAAAATATGACAACAACCAGCGCAGATATGCCACACCACCTTTTATGTTTTGGCTCGCATTGTATGTATTTTCAACATTAAACCGCTCTGCTGTTGCAGGAATCAACTGCATCAGCCCATGCGCATTCTTGTTGGACATCGCGGATACTTTAAAATTCGATTCCGCCGTAATAATTGATAATACTAATTTTTTATCAACCTGATACCAATCAGCAATGGTGTCGACAAGATTAACTACCCAGCGTTTACTTTTGGGTAATTGTGCAATATAGCGATCTATGGCTGGCGTCCCTTTATAGTCACCATAATATAGATCTGGCGAATGCGCTGGAGCAACATCAGCCAAAACACAGGGAGGCGTTTCCAGCGTGCGGATTTCAATCGTTTCAAGCATCTTCTGTGCTTCAAAATGACCATGCATAGCAGCTAAGCCAAACAAATTAGCTGCATAACTTCGGCTTTTTTCGACGCCACTACCAAATGCATACAGCATACCTAAACGATACATCGCTTCGGCACTACCATATCGGGAAGCTTCGCAGTATAAGTTTGCGGCTTTCCATGTGGCATCAATATTGTACTGATTCTCAGCCAAAACACTGGCCTTTATCAGTAAGTCCTTTACAACAGGAGGCTCATTATTAAATGCTTCTGACTGCGTCGTACTATATGCACCAGTAGATTGGCACATAATGGCAAATAGCATGCAAAAAGCTTTGCTTAACCGATTTGCCATCTTGTCCTTTCAATCATGTTGATATTTTACTAAAAACAATTTTACTTGCTTCTACATCCACTTTGATGGTGTCTTTTGCTACAAATTCACCGGCTAGTATTTCACGTGCTAACGGGTTCTCAATTTCACTTTGTATTGCACGTTTTAATGGTCTTGCTCCATAAACTGGGTCAAATCCAGCACTAGCAATTTCGGCGATTGCTGCATCAGTAATACTCAATTCCATATCCATGGCATGTAACCGTTGTGCTAAATATTGCAATTGAATATTCGCAATTTCACGCACATTATCTTCACCTAATGCGTGAAAAACGACTACTTCATCAATACGGTTGACGAACTCTGGTCTGAAATGTGTTTTCACTTCACCCATAACTGCCAATTTCACCACTTGGTAATCTTGATCACTCATGCTTTGTATCATTTGGCTGCCAAGATTACTGGTCATAATAATGACCGTATTCTTAAAGTCGACTGTACGCCCTTGCCCATCCGTGAGGCGTCCGTCATCAAGCACTTGCAACAAGACATTGAATACATCTGGATGCGCCTTCTCCACCTCATCTAGTAAAATGACAGAATACGGTTTACGCCGGACGGCCTCTGTGAGCGTGCCGCCTTCCTCATATCCCACATAACCTGGTGGGGCACCAATCATGCGTGCCATAGAGTGTTTCTCCATAAATTCGCTCATATCAATGCGGATTAAATGATCTTCTGAATCGAACAAAAAGTTTGCCAATGATTTACATAACTCTGTTTTACCAACACCCGTTGGTCCTAAAAATAGGAAACTACCATATGGTCGATTAGGATCACTTAGCCCAGAACGCGAACGGCGAATGGCATCAGAAACCAATCTAACAGCTTCATCCTGCCCAACCACACGCTCATGCAACTTTGTCTCCATAGTGAGTAATTTATCGCGCTCACCTGTCATCATTTTGCTCACAGGAATCCCAGTTGCGCGACTGACAACTTCGGCAATTTCATCTGCGCCAACTTCTGTCCGCAGCATTCTAGGTTTCGCATCCACAGGCTCACTTTCAGAGCTCGTTGCTTGTTTTAATTGTGCTTCCAGTTGCGGTAACTTGCCATACTGCAACTCCGACACTTTTTGCCATTCGCCTTTGCGTGTGGCTTCTTCCATCTCAAATTTTACTTTTTCAATGGCTTCTTTGATATGCGCGGAGCCTTGCACTTGTGCTTTTTCCGCTTTCCAAATCTCTTCTAAATCGGCAAACTCTTTTTCAAGACTGGCAATTTCTTCTTCAATTAACTCAAACCGTTTTTTACTGCCCTCATCTTTTTCGCGACGAACCGCTTCACGTTCAATTTTCAATTGAATTAAACGACGCTCAAGTTTATCCATGACCTCCGGTTTAGAGTCTATTTCCATCTTGATACGGCTTGCTGCCTCATCAATTAAGTCGATGGCTTTATCTGGCAAAAATCGATCGGTGATATAACGGTTGGATAATTCTGCTGCTGCTACAATCGCAGGATCAGTAATTTCTACACCGTGATGCAACTCATATTTTTCTTGCAAACCACGCAAAATAGCAATGGTCGCCTCAACGGTTGGCTCATCGACCAAAACCTTCTGAAAACGACGTTCTAATGCAGCGTCTTTCTCAATGTACTTGCGATACTCATCCAGCGTAGTTGCGCCAACACAGTGCAATTCACCCCGCGCAAGCGCAGGCTTCAGCATGTTCCCAGCATCCATTGCACCTTCAGATTTACCCGCGCCAACCATCGTATGTATTTCATCGATAAAGACGATGGTTTGCCCTTCATCCTGTGCCAGCTCTTTGAGTACAGACTTTAAGCGCTCTTCAAACTCACCACGGTATTTTGCGCCTGCCAATAATGCGGCCATATCCAATGACAGTACCTTTTTATTTTTAAGAGAGTCAGGTACTTCACCATTCACAATGCGCTGCGCCAAGCCCTCAACAATGGCCGTCTTCCCTACACCTGGTTCGCCAATCAGAACAGGGTTGTTTTTGGTACGTCGCTGTAATACTTGAATCGCGCGTCGAATTTCATCATCACGACCTATGACTGGATCTAGCTTGCCTGCACGTGCGCGCTCGGTTAAATCCAAGGTGAATTTTTTTAACGCCTCACGTTGCCCTTCTGCTTCTTGATTATCAACACTTTCATCACCACGCACAGCCATAATGGCAGCTTCTAATGCGTTTTTAGTCAGGCCATTTTGCTTTAATAGCTTGCCAGTTTCGCCTTTATCATCCGCTAAAGCTAATAAAAACATCTCACTAGCAATGTAGGTATCATTCCGCTTTTGTGCCAGTTTATCCGTTAGGTTAAGCAAATTATTTAAATCTCGAGAAATCGAAATTTCACCGCTACCTTGCGCTTCTTTTGGCAGGTTTTCAACGGCGCTAGTCAATCCCTTTTTAAGTGAATTAACCTGCACACCTGCTCGCGCCAGTAATGCAGCCGCGCTGCTATCTTCCTGATTGAGCAAAGCCAATAATAGATGCTGAGGTTCAATGCTTGGGTTATCTGCACCTAAAGCGATACTTTGGGCATCGGCAATTGCTTGCTGAAATTTGGTTGTGAGCTTGTCAAACCGCATTGCAAATCTCCTTTAATAGTATATTTTATTACTTATATAATGAGGATGATTTGAGGGTTTTCAATAGTCTTACTTTTATTATGGTTATTTATCTATTAGGACACACTTATGCATAAACAGGTGCTTCACTCTTACCTGTTTTTTGCCAAGTTAATTGTAGAACTTTTGCATCAGCACTTGCTCGATGCCGGGTGATTTGCAGCTCATCTAATATAGACTGCTTAGTGTGATGCCAAGTTGCAGCCTGGTGTGGAGTTAGTATAGTCCGTAAATCTTCTAGCTTAAAATGTGGAGAAACATTGGCCTTATCAAACAAACGACTCAACCAGGTAAAGTCATGTAACCAGCCATCAGAATAAATAGTTTGATTGAGAAAAACTGTATTAAGATGATTAGCTACAAAATCAATACTTTTACCATGACTAAACAATAGTTCACGCTTGATATGATGCAAATCTTCAGCCACAGCATTCCAATGGGCCCATTCTTCACACGGCGTAATCAACGAACACCACGCTTTGCCATGTCTGTCGACATAACCAATCTCAATGGGATAACTACCTTTCCCAAATCCTGATGCTTCAATATCAATGATTATTGGCGTTGCAATCATACAGGTTCCCTAGTTTATTAAATGCTATACCCAAAATGACTGCCTGTCATGCCATTTGCAAAGATAGTAGCAAATTAGGGTTATAACGCTTTTACTTTTAACCCACCATTAGTATTGACGACCAAATACGCATCATCTTTAAATTTAAGTAACTGTGGATAGTCGACTTGACCATCTACACTTAATAGCTCCAATTCGTCTGACCATGTTTTTCCACCATCTATTGATGTCATCGTCATCATTTTCTTACTGTTATTTTCATGTGTTTCTAACCACGCTAACCACACATGTCCGCCAATTGCCAAGATAGCAGGATGTCTTGCTTGCTTTGCAGGATTACCAAACTGTTTCGGTGGCGTACCTACCCAAGCTACGCCATCCATCCGACCATAGTAAAGCCCAGGACTTTTATCTTTGCCATCAAAGTATGCCATATGATAGCCCCACCAATCAGCGCCTTCGCCACCACTGGCTATAGCACCTCCATGATGTGGGCAACCATCAATCTTCCAATGCCCAAAAGTGGCTCGTTTAAGATAAGCCTTCTCACCCAGTTTTGGTACCTCGGTAATCATGTGATCTCTCTCACCACCTTCAAACACATGACGCCACATAGCAACCACTGTCCCGTCTGGTTTTGCTGTCGTTGCTATTCGGCAACATTCGCAAGAATAATCAGCTAACTTCGCTTCTGGCGTAAAGCTTTCACCCCTATCGGATGACGTTGCATAATAAACTGAACTCCCAGTTCGTTTTCTTTCTGCTTTTTTATCGGCAACCAAATCACGTGCATCTAGCCATAACATCGTTATTTGACCTTCGGGAGAAACAGAAATTTCCTCAAATGCATGGCCAATTTCTGAACGATCTTGATGCACAATCATTGGCTTTTGAAAGCTTTTCCCATTATTGAGAGAACGTGCAAACCAAACATGGCCTGCAAATTTTTTAGATAAGTTTTGCATCCATGCTACGTATACTTCCCCCTGCGGGCCCAAGGCAATTTTAGGTCTCACCTCCCCTTTTGCAGAGAGGTTTTGTTTTTCTGCATTAACACGAATCGGTTTTGAAAAAGTTTGACCAAAATCTTTGCTTGATGAAACAACCACATAGCCATCATTAATCGCTACACGCCATAACTTTCCTTGCTTATCTGTAGCAAGACTGATGGCTAATTGCTCACCATTGTTTTTTGAGCGTGCTTCATGTGCTGGTACGCTCGTTACTAAAACAAAACCTAAAATAAAACTAAGTACAACAATAAAAAAACGCATTCGTAAACCTTTACTCAACATCATAGATAGAAGGCAGAATCTAAATAAGCAACTGTTTTATTTAGTGTACTTTCTGTAAAACATTATAAAACCCATTAAGGCAACAAGAATGTTCGCTAACGCAAAGAGAGATACCAAAATATCACGTAAATCTTTATTGATAAAGTTAAAACTCCATTTATGCAAATAAGCAAAGACAAAGCCCTCTAGCCCATCAATATCTCGCACTTTAGCTGACAAAGCGCCCGTTACTGGCTCAATATAATAACGTGTATGATCTATATCCTTCATTTGCACTTTAATCACTGGGAGTCGTTTAAAAATAAATCCATATTCGTTTTTAAATTGCGTAATCCATGTTGTGCTTTCAATTTCACTGCTACTAGCAGGCACAAGGCTGAGCGCTTTGGCTTGGGCGAAATCTTCAATACTCTTTATGGTATTTTTTATTACATTACCTTCTGCTGGCCTTAAGTATGGTGATATTTTTTCCTTCATCTCAGTGTGGTTAGCATGTTCTGCGTGTTCAGTCTCGCTAGCTAATGCTACCACCTGAGAAATTGGCATTTGGTTATCACTTTTTGCCGAGAAAGGTAATACGTACCAATACAAATGATTGTCATGGTTGATTAAGTCTAGTTTAACCAATGGTTTTGAAACAATTTCGCGCCAAACATTGTTGTCAAGATAATCCGTTTCAACACCCTCAACAGCAAGTGTAATTGCATCTTTATGTTGTTGATAACTCATGATTAAGTGAAACAAGCCGCTAGACGCAAAGATCAATGCTGACAATGAAACCAGCAAGCCGAGGCGTCTATGCCAAATACGTAAGGGCTTGCCCGCTAACCTTTGTTTCGCTTTACCCAATTTAAAATAAAGATACAAACCTGATAAAGCGGAAATAAGCACCGCGCTTAATACGATCGCTGCGACCGTCACTTGCAAAACTGGTGTGCCCTTCAGAAAAGACCAGTTATGTCCAAACTGAAAAACTTGCGTTAACCAATACCGCGTATCGTTGACTAAGGTTGCAAGGCGTGACTGCTCTGTATCAATATACGCACGTAGATGCTGGCTATCTGAAAACTCAACGCGCCATACAGGCAATAAACGATTGACCTCATGATAGTCATCGCTAAATGCCGTAATCAATTCAACATTGGCAATATTCTCTGCATCTTGTCCAGTGAAATGTTGCGCTAAATAGCTTGCGTACAATGCATCCCCACCAACGAGCTCAGCCCCATTAGTCACATTAAAATATCGTGCTGGTAATGCATTGTCGACACTCACGCGATAATAAGTAGTACCAGCAAACTGCGCTAAACTAATATGCGTAACAGTACTGATGCCATGTTGCGTTAATACCGACTTCACAAACTGACTTTTGCTTAAATCAAATTGCACTGTTGGCGCAGAAAAGGCAACAGGTTTGGGCTGCAAGCGTGACATGATGGGGTGGGAAATACCAGAAGTTGCCCAAAGCAAAATGCCGACACAAGTCAACATCCCTAGCCAACGATGCCAAAACATCCAATTAAATTTCAAATGACTAATGCGCATGATGTTGAGGCTCTTTCAGTAAATCGACAATGCCTTTAAAACTATCAATTAAAGCTTTATCGGCATCAGTTAATCGTTTTTCCTTTTCATCAAGCGCAGCAGCTAATTTTTTCGCATCGTTATGCGGTACACCAGCGCTGATTAAATTGCTCACCTGCTTCATATTGACATCACCACAAAAAATTGTCTGCCATACACTGTTGTTATAGAACAAAAGTGCACGTCCACCACGTGGCTCCTGTATCCAGTCTGCGATGGCATAGTCGCCATGTACAACGATCACTGGAATACGTATTGGTTGATTAGGTTTATCCCATTGTGCTTTAAGCGCTGTTTCAATAGCCGCGGTTTCTTTGCCTTCTGCAACAGCACAGACCAATGAAAATATTAAAAGTGTTATAAGCCCATAAATAATGGTCAGTAAGCTTTTTTTGTTGAACATCATTACAACTCCAAAAAAATTGGAACGAGTATGTTTCCACACCGTCCCAAATCTTAGTTAATACGTCCAAGTAATGCCTGCATAGGCTGTTCTGCCGTCACCAGGTGAAAACTGTGCTTGATTAGCATTTAACCTTGTCGAATCAGGAATGACACCTGTTGTAGCAGCATATTTCTGATTAGCTAAATTACGTCCTTCCAAAAACCATGACCAGTGGTCATTTACTTTTTGCCCCGCTTTCAACCCCCAGATAAAGTAATTGTCCGCATATAGCTCTTCAGCAAAGTCAACGTTATAGCGCTCAGGTGACCATTCGATGGTAGGTCCAAAGTAAAAGCCATGTAAAAAATGATTGCCGCGATAAAGTAGCTCTGAACGTAACAACTGTCGCTGAACGCCAGGTAAACGGCTGCTTTTATAAACATCATCCCCATCATTTTTAAAGTTATTCACCAAATAACTGCCACGCAACTCTAAACTAAGAGGTAAGCGTGCAGTCAGTCCTAACTCTAGCCCTTGATGGATAGTCTTATCTGCATTAATCGTTGTACTTGCATTTGTAGTACCTGCAATACCAACTTGTAATAATTCATTATCCAAGCGTGCTTGATAGAGAGCCACATCCCAATCGACATATTGACTATTGCCTCTTGAGCCAACCTCAAACGTCGTGCCTTTTTGCGCCTTTATAAAGCCCGCCACACGATTATCTAGTTCCCCAAAACTTGGTGGTTCATAGCTTTGTGAAACATTGGCAAACAGCTGCACTTGCGGCTGCAATTGGTACAAGACACCTAATTTTGGACTATAAGCATTGTAGCGAGCATCGAAACCTTGATCGCCAGAAGCAGTAATTAACTTGTCGACCGTTTTACGCCTAGAATTGGTGTACTGTAAACCAGCAACCAATGCAAAATCAGGTGTTAGGTTTAATCTATCTTCAACAAATATTTCATGATTGCTCGCAATTTGATTGCGCTGATTAATCAAAGTACCACGGCTCGCATTAACATTGCGGAAGTTTTTGTAAACAACTTCACCGTAAGTGGGTGCATAACCAATTGTGAAAGTATTATCACGACCATAAAACTTGCCTTCATGTTGCAACCTTACAGACAATCCATAATCATCGGTTTCTTGATCAATCACACCAATTGTATCTAAGAAAACCAAATCAATAATCGGATGGAATAAGCTTTTCTTTGAATAAAAAGCGCCTAATTCAACTTTCGTATGATCAAAAGTAAACGTCGTTTTATTCGCAATCCGCGTCAAATTAATATCGCGCTCATTAATGCCTTGCCCAGGCACGACTGCTGATTGTTTTGGATCATCCTTTAACTGTTGTTTAGTCAGATTGCTCGGCAATTGTGAGTCAGTATTAACGTACCCAACATAAAACCTTGTTTCCACATTCTCATTAATTTTATAACCAACATTACCCGTTAAGCGATCTGCGCTCTGTTGTGCATTATCTCTAAAACTATCGCTATGATATTTACTCGCCGTCACAAAATAATCCAAATTATCAACCACCCCACCAGCAGATAGGCCTAGTCGATAATAACCATAGCTACCCCCTTCAGACCGCACTTCAAACTTTGGCGCGGTGTAGCCAGTTCTCGAGATAAAGTTAACACTACCACCTAGATTACTTGAACCATACTGCAAAGCATTTGCACCACGATGCACTTCAATATAATCCGTTGCCATTGGGTCAATTGATGGAAAGTCAAAACTGCCATCTGCCAAATTAACAGGAATACCATCTTGCATTAATTTAATACCGCGCCCATGAAACGTTCGTTGTATACCTGAACCGCGAATAGAAAGTCTTGTTTCCTCTGCGCCGAATCGCGATTGTGCTAACACACCTGTCGCTAAGCCAAGTGTGTCGGCAAAGTTAGAAGTTCTACCTTCCCGCACTTGTTCCATATCCACAACCGTTACGCCGCCCGCTGTTTTATTAATTTCTTCGCGCGCCTTATTGATATCTGGCTGCGTAGTAGAACCTTCAATCCGCTTACCTTCCACATCAATCGTCTCTAAAGCGATATGCTCGGCAAAAGCATTAGTACTCATCGTTGCAAAGGCTGCAATCATGGCAACCTGTAAATATTTTAATTTCATTATTTATTCCTTACCTATTTAAATTTATTATTTATGCTGTTTGTAAATGTGATTGATTGTCTGGTACATATTTAATCAGTTCATGAAGCTCACATTCAAAATAAGCACAAAGCTTATCTAGGTGATCCGTTACGGTGCTATAACCTTTATTGTTAACCATACGAGATAACGTCATTCGGCTAATACCAGTTGATTTTGCTAACTCAGACAGCGTTATTCTGCGACCCCAAGCCAACCGTTTGGCTTTCATCACTTCTTTAATTTGGATGTATATCATGCTAGATTCACCTTAAAAAACTGTTTTTGCGCGCAAAAGCGCATACAAATAAATCGTTAGCTTGCTTACAAGCAACTAACTCAGAAATTATTCAGTTTATTTAAAGCTGTGGGGGTGCCTGTGCAGGCGGGGGGAGTACAGAAAAACTTGAGAATACAGGTTGTGTAACAATAGCAAGATACTGCTCTTGCATAACCAAAAACTTAATGATTGGTAGTGATGGCGGCTCAATGCCTACACTGGTATTTGGATTTGTACAAAATGGACAATGATTCAAATGATGGTCGATAGAAACAGGCTGTGACCCTGGTTTGGTATCCAAGGCGGCTTGAATAGATTGACCTTTTGTTGTAACCACTTGAATGTAGAGCTTTTGACCGCCCACACCACAAATGGCTTGCATGAAGCCTTGCGTACTATTTTGGTTGGCTAATGCATGAGAAATACTCGGTGCCAAGGACGCAAAAACAATCGCAAAGAGTGCGACTTTGTGCATCCAACGGAATAAATTTCTCGATAACATCGGCAGATTCTACCATTATTGGTTAAAATTGTTCAACAGTATTAATACGTAACTAACGAAAGGTAACTATGGCTGGAGGCAGCTTACTCGTCTTGCTCGACGACATCACCACCATGCTGGATGATGTCTCTGTTTTAACTAAACTTGCCGTCAAGAAAACAGCTGGGGTGCTAGGCGATGACTTAGCACTTAATGCTGAGCAAGTGTCTGGTGTTGATGCCAAAAGAGAGCTACCAGTGGTATGGGCAGTAGCCAAAGGTTCTTTTATTAATAAACTCATACTAGTACCTGGTGCACTGGCCATTAGTTACTTTATTCCTTGGTTAATTACCCCACTTTTAATGATTGGTGGACTTTTCTTATGCTTTGAAGGCTTTGAAAAAGTCGCGCATAAATTACTACATGATCATGATGAGGAAGCTACACATAAACAAGAGCTAAAAAATGCTGTACAAGATAGCAAAGCCGATTTGCTGGCTTTAGAAAAAGATAAAATCAAGGGCGCTATCCGTACTGACTTTATCTTATCAGCAGAGATTATTGTGATTGCCTTAGGCACAGTTACTGCTGCCGTTTTCCTCAAGCAAGTACTCGTTGTCTCATTGATTGCAATCGGCGTGACTATTTTTGTCTATGGCCTAGTGGCTGGCATTGTTAAGCTGGATGATGTTGGCTTACATTTATTGCTCAAAAAAGGCCAAGGCTTTTTTAAACAACTGCAAAGAAGGCTTGGGCAAGTTATCCTCAACCTAGCACCCTATTTAATGCGAGGACTCACCATTGTAGGCACTGCCGCCATGTTTTTGGTTGGTGGTAGCATCCTCAGTCACGGCATCCCAGCACTTCACCATTTAAAAGAACATCTCACAACACTGGCTGATGGTGTGAATAGCATACTCAGTTTTATCGCCCCTATACTGACCGATGCAGTAATCGGCATTATCGCAGGAGGGGTTACAGTGCTGTTATTTCAGGTGGTTAAAAAGTGGTTGCCGCAGAAAAAGCTGGTTGTTAAATGAGCTCACTTTGACTGATGTTTTTTGATCAGTGCCTTTAGTTGTTGCCAAAACCAACCTATTAGCACAAAGCTCAATGCAAGCAAGCCAAATATCCACCTTGCATCTCGAAGCGCGCGCGTTTGTTTCTGTAAACTAGGATCCTGCATTGTGTTTAATGCATCGCTAGGTTGACTAATTCTTTTATAGTGAATTTGTAAAGTTTCTGCAATGGTTTGCATCAATGGTCGATTAAATGCAGATAAATGTTCACTTACTTCTGCTAGCACTCCTTCTGGCGCTCGCTCGCCTTCTGGCAAAGCGTTAACATAAGCGAGCAAATTAGGATAATTGCCTTGTATTACCGCTTCCTCTGGTGTCCAGTAGCCAATAATTTGGCCTTTCCCGTTAATCTTGGGGACTGGCTGCAGGGCTTCTCCACCAACACCCCATAACACCCCAGTTACCTTACCTTGAAATTGAATCAAATCGGTAATTCTTGGCATTGCGTGGTGTGGCATTTCATCAGCATCGGTCACTATGACGACATTTAACTGCCGTATTTGCGCTTCTTTAATCGCCGAACCAACTGCACGTATCACCCATGAATCACCAATCCATCGCATTTGCGTACTAATGCGAGACAAAACCTGCTCAATTGCTGGAAAATGCCGACACACCTCTAATGGTTCAAATAGAATCACTATCTCATCACCAGAAAAGAGTGCAATTGATACGCGAGAGCCACAAGTTAGGCTTGCCATACTTTGTTTGACTGCTTCTTTTGCCAACGCCAATCTAGCACTGCGCGGTTTAGGATAATCCACGTCTTGCACATTCATGCTTTCACTAATGTCAATGACAAACAAAGTATCTTGCACCACGCTATCTAATTCCATTTGCGGCGAGAACCAGACAGGTAACAGCACAATAAAAGCGAGCATGAACCAGCATGTGCCCTGCTGCCACGCATGCTTAAGCCTAATTTGACTCCATATCAACCATCGTTGAATCGTTTTCAAGGCAATCCTCTACGTGTATTGTCCTTCATCATCGCAGTACCATTCCGTTTAAATGGTTGCAATGTCACTCCATCGGTTTCTGCCAGCCAAGCTTGCGTACGTTTTTCTGGACTCAGCCTGTCTAACAACTCCAGATTAAACCGAGCAGGATGCAGTTCTGGATCGAGTCTTAGCGCCCCTTTATAAGACTCTCTAGCCAGTTCGATTTGTGCAACAGCTTGTTGATGCGAACCACCCGCTTCGATATTCCCTGAAATTGCGGATAGATCAAAATATAGATTCCCCATTGCAAATTTAGCCTGCGCACGCACTTGGCTATCATTAGCAGCTTCCGCTAATGTGAGCGCATGCATCATTTGCTTAATGGTCTCTGCTGATTGCTCTTTTTGGCTGATTAAATAGGCTTGCTGCAACGCAATGAGCGGTTTACTTTCATCTAAAGGGTGTTTTAACAATATTTTATTTTGATAGATTTGGTAATCATCGGAAGCAAATTTCCATTGATAGAGACTACCCATCATGCCCAAAAGCAAAAAGCCCATTAACACCAACAAACTATTCGGTAAGTACGCTAAATAAGGTAGCCATTTTTTATTCATTACGACGTTCATATTTCTGGCCTCCAGACTTTAATTTCCATTTGCTTAATCACAATCAATAAAGCAATGAGCAGGCTGCTCAACAGATAAAAATAGACGCCATAATCTTTTCTGGGCAATCTGAATGTATAGCGCGTTGGTTTATTGGTTGCACTAGAAACTGCTTTTATCGCCTGCTGAAAGCCCTCTTCACTATCCACTTCAAATGCGTGATAAGGAATACCCAGCTGATTAAACACTTCATGCATGCTGGCCGATTGTTTGTTATTGGCATACTCAATATCATTTTGTGTGATGATTTCATTATCGCCTGCAATCACCGTATCTAAAATACTCAGCTCTCGCTCACCTCGGACATAGATCCACATAAGCTGTACACGCTGCTGTGCAAATGCCTGTTTTAGAATCACTTGATCTTCAGGCTCTATAATCGCGTCGCCATCTGAGACGAGCAGTATCAAGCGCGTTGCCGTATAAGGTCGATCACTAAAATAATCCAGCGCCAAGGCTAGCGCTCGCCCTAATGCTGTAAACCCTGTACTTTGACTTTGCGCACTCAGCATGGCGGACTCAGCTAAGGCCTTATCAGCACTTAGAGGTGCAACACTAATGGCAGAAGCATTGAAAGCAACCACACCAAAGGTGTCGGCTGAGCGTTCTTGCATAAACTTCAACATCACTTTGCGTGACGCTTCTATTTTACTGAGGAAATGGTCATTTGACTTACCCGCCTCAGCATCTTGACGGTTATACTCCCTGCCTTTTAGACCTTCTGACATACTGCCACTACGGTCTAATACCACGACAATTTCAGCACCTTTACCAATACGTGTAGCAGTACCACCTTCTGTAAATGGCGCAGTCGCGGCAATGATTAATGCAATGAGTGTCATACTAGCAATGCCACGTACACCCCACTTGAGTATGCGTGAAAACGTATCATGTGGCCAGTTAGCTAATCCAGGATAGTCAAACTGTTTTAAACCATGACTAATCAGCGGCAACAAGGCTAATGGCAATAACCATAAAAAATCTGGTTTAACAAAATGTAGCACTTCCATGCTTAATCTCTACTTTTTTCACGCATTAGGCGTTGTGCAAACAGTCGTTCAGCAATTGCTACACTTTGTATCCACTCTAACGTAGCCTTTAAATCAATCGTTGTTTCTGTTAAAGGTTTATCTGCATAAAATAAGCTCCAGGACTGATTAAAAAACTGTCTGATGTTGGCTTCTTCATGCGAAAAATAGGGCGCGCGACGAAACAGTTGCGATAAGTTTTCAGGATAAAGGCTCACACCTGCAGATTGATTCAGTGCCGTGTGAATTTCTCGCAATTGTATAAATGACATCCCAGCTGGATGCTTCGTCAACTGTCGTGTCAAACGCGTCATTGGTCCAGGTTGAAAAGGGGCCCAAGGCAAATAATCTTTTAACCATAACCATACCAAACCACAAAGAACAAATAAGCTCGCAAAAATACTAAAATACAAGATTGGTTTATACTTATCAATATTTGGCGGCTCTAAATTTGGACGCCGTTCAATCCCCTTTAGTGGTGGCATCGGCAGCACTGGTGAGTAGTAAAATGCTTGGGCGGGAATGATGATGGTTTGTGGTTTTTTTTCTGCCGTTTTCAGTACAATTTCTGGCGTCTTTAATTGCTGTGCAATTTCTACCGTTGCGAATAGCTGCCACATAATAATTAACTGCACCCGCTGATTATGTTGCTTCAATTTTATTGCTTGAATATCTAACCACGGATTAGCCCGTCCAACCAATGGTAAACTTTCTTCGTCAATTGTCTGCTGAACAGGTAAGCTAAATGTGACTGCCATTTGCATGGTGTCGCCCATTGTGTAGCCACTATCTCGCATAGTGATGACCATATCTTTCATCGGGCTTTCTGCACAAGCAAGCCAAGCAACGCTAACACAATATAAAAAGATTACTGTACGTATGATGGAAGCAGTCATGCGCCATGACGCTCCATAAAGTATTGGTTTAAATGAGTTGAATTAAACACACCAGGCACCAAGAATGGCTTCACACCATATCGGTAACTCATTGATTGAATCCTCTGTATCTGCTGTAAATATGCATGCTCGATTTTCTGTTTTAAAGCGGGTCGCATCCACAAAAATTGTGCCTGTCCAGTTTCCATATCTTTTACACTGGCAATGCCATATGTAGGCATATCTGTGACTTCAGCGGGGTCTTGTAACATGACTGGCACTACGTCATGGTGATTTAACCCTTTTAAAAGTTGCTTATACTGCTCAGCTGGCCATCTAAAATCGGAAATAACAAACACTAAACTACGCTGTCGTGACAATTGCGGGATGACGTCTAGTAAGCCTGCAGCACTATTACCAGCTATTGGTATTTTTGCAATATTTCGTTGCGCCCAAAGCCAGGCGGATTTATTGATTTTTGGTGGCAACGTAGCCGACTTGATAATCCGCGTATTAGCTGCAAATAAACCAAACGCATCACCTGAACGGTATGCTGAAATAGCCAATTGCACAACAATATCTTCTACAACCTTGATGCGATTCACTACTCCGTTATATCTCATTGAGGCAGAGGCATCTAATAATACAATCACTTTAAATGCTGTATTCAAGGTGAAATCCCTTACCCACAAACGTTCGAATGGGTCACGAATACTGGCGCGCAAATCTAAACGACGTGGATCAGGATGGTCGCGTAATAGCACCATTGAACGAAGTTGATCCCCGATACCAGCACTTAAGCCTCGTTTAGCTCCAGGCTGCTGCCCACTCGGTTTCCATCCAATACGATAATGAATGCGCGATTCTTTTGCCATGCTATTAAGGAGCTAGTTAAGGTGTTGGTACATGGTTAAGAATGGCTTGCGTATAAGCACGATTAAGCCAACTTCTTTGTAATTCGTAAATTGGCGTGAAAAACACACGATGTGCGACAACCTCGTGAAACACTGCTGCGACATCCTGCGGCGTTAAATACATACGCCCTTCTAACCATGCTGCCACCTTTGCAGCACGCACCAACATACTGGAACCACGCGGCCCCATGCCCGTCACCATTAGTTCGTCAATGTCTACTTCAGGCAATTGAATACCATAGTCTTGTGGCCGATGCGTTGCAAGCCGTAAGTGCTCTACAAAATCTTGCACGGCCTCTCCAGCCACGACTGCATGCTGTATTTGAGGCGCAATGTGCGTCAGCTTTGCATAGTCAATAGCACCAGCACTAACCGACTCAATCAAGCGATCAGTATCATGAAAGCGCATATCAAAAGTCAGTGCTTTATGAATAGCAGAATTGTTATCTGGTGAAATTTCAATTTCCATTAAAAACCGGTCTCGTGCTGCGCCCGGTAGTTCAAATGTCTCTTCTTTTTCCACCGCATTACGATCTGCGAACACTTGTAAATGTGGAAAATGAAATGTTTGATTAAACGCACTGATACTCTTTTCCGCCATTACCCGTAATAGTAATGAGTGCACCTGTGGACGTGCACGGTTGATTTCATTAAAAAAGAATACAGAAAGATCTTTACCATGAGCCAACAATGGCCCCGCCTCAACTTTTGGCTTACCTTCATTATCAATATAGGTATGGTAAATCAAATCTTGCGGCATTAAATCAATCGTCCCTTCTACTCGCTGATAGCCGCCGCCCAAACCACGCGCTGCCGCACGCAGCAATGTAGTTTTTCCCACGCCAACATTTCCCTCAAGTAGAACATGACCACGTGCAAAAATGGCAATCAGAAGTAATCGAATAGCTGGATGCAAACCTAACACCACAGTGTTTAAGTCGCGCTCTAGTTGAAGCGCTTGTTCACGCCATTGCGAAAGCGCATCATGATTGCCCGCTATGCTATTTGTTTGTCTAACAGTTTCTAATTGAACAGTCATGAAGATAAATACCACCAATAATATTAAAGTAGTAAATTACCCTGAATGATTCACTTGTTACTAGGGAGAATTTCCTAAAGTAATATTTAAATCGAGTCATGAAACACTTGTTGAAAAAATTGACCTTCGTTATCTTTTGCTTCTACCTCAAAAACGTCAATTCTCTGTTCAGGTAAGTTAAATCGAAAGTAGGGATTTGCACTAATACCAGGTCCTAATATTGCCTCAAAATATGGCTTATGGTTAATTAAAAAATCTACATTTTGTATGAACCATGCTTTCGCATAATAGCCTTGAAATGTACGCTCGAAACCTGTGCGCATCGGATGTAGGAGATTCAATACAAAGCTACCTGTACCCTTCTCATCAGGCTTAAGCCATCGCATTTTCATTTTGCCTGCTGACGCTCTTAGTTTGGCTTCATCTGTCATCGCGCCACCGCCGCATCCGCCCCCAGGGGTTTTAATTTCTACCGACTTCATCAATAGCTCTTGACCGTTTTGCGTTTGTACAATGACACGCACCACGCTATTTTTTTCTAATCTTATTCGTGTTGAAATATCAACGGATTTCTGTGGCATCTTGAAATCAAAAGTCGCCGTTAATAAAATAGGGTTTGCATCAGTAAATACGAATATCTTACTAACAATATCATCTTTCAAATTTACTTTAAAAGTTAAAGGTACCATAGCTGCATCTTCTGCTTGCATGGGCGCTTCAATTACTATTTCTTCTTGAGCATCTTCAACAGGTTGGTTGCTAAAATAACTAGTTTTGATTGTGTCCCACTGATTCACAATCGGTGTGGCGTAGGCACAGTTAACCATGACTGACAACATCAAATAAAAAAGCCAATGATGACAATTCGTGAGATATGTTCGCATTGGCTTTTTAACGGTTAATTATTGTGATTAGATACTTTAATGAATAACGACACCCCATGGAAAATTACCGACTGTAACATCACGAATTTTTTTGTTTTCAACGGTATCGATTACCGACACGGTTCCGCTCCGACCATTCGCAACGTATAGTTTTTTGTCATCTGGAGTTAGCGCCATATTCCAAGGACGCTCGCCTGCAGGTACAGTCGTTATCACCGCATTGGTAGTCGTGTCAATTACGCTTACATTGGCATCACCGCCATTACTAACATAAACTCGTGCGCCATCATGAGATACTTTTACACCGTTAGAGCGTAATCCGACTTCAATATTTGCAATGATATTCCAGTCACCAACCGAAACCACCTCGACCAAATTGGCTGCCTCATTAGCAATATAAGCAAACTTACCGTCTGGAGTAAAACCAATTCCACGCGGGTGCTTAGTCGCTTTAATTAAATGTACTGATGCTTTCTTCTCAACATCAAACACGTCTACGTCACCGCTTTCTTCGTTACTAGCTAGTAGCCATCTTCCGTCATTTGAATACACACAGTGCTCTGGGTTAGTGCCTTGCGTTTCCGCAGTAAATGCTAAGGTCGCAGTTGCCAAGTCGACAAAAGAAACTGCATTCTCCTCCTCTAAGCAAGCAACCAGTGTTTTACCGTCAGGAGAAATATCAATACCTTCAGGTTCATCACCAACTTCTACAATAGCTGTTTGCTGTCCAGTTTCCAAATCTAACACTGCAACTGCATTTTTGTCTCTTACAACTACATATAAAGTTTTACCATCTGGATGCATGGCAACTGCTTGAATTTTTTCACCCAGCTTCCCATCTTTAGGTAGCAAACCAACCACCTGATCAGAGGCAGTATCAATGACGGAAACTGTACCATCTTTTTCATTTGGAACATAAGCTAATGGCCCTGATGATGGCATTATCACTGCTTCTGAATTCGCCTCATTATTATTGTCTACCTTTTCATCTACAGCAGCTATTGTTTCGGCATCAGAAACCGTCTCTGATGAAATTTCTGTGTCTGTGCATGCAGTAGTAGCAAATAACGATAATAAAGTGACGAATAAAATATGAAGCTTAATTACTTTGTACATTAGTAATCCTTTTAAAACTCTGTTTGAAAACTTTAAGAAAGCTAGACAACTTTAGGATGCCTAGCTAAGTGGTTGAGATTTACAAGAACAGCTTACGATTAGTATAGATGTTCTAAATAAATGTTAGCCTTGCGCGTAAAATGTCGCCACTGCATTTTTCACGATTGAATATGGGATTTTTTCCTAAATTTAGAAGGCTTTTTTTAATCCGGCTTCTGCCGCATCATAAAGTGCATGAATTTCTTCATTCGCCTCTTTATTCCCCAAACCTGGCAACTGTTCCAGTGAGTTGGATTTATTGTAAAAGCGAGCTGTT
Source organism: Methylophilaceae bacterium (assembly GCA_051252095.1). GTDB lineage: Bacteria > Pseudomonadota > Gammaproteobacteria > Burkholderiales > Methylophilaceae. Next base: position 100,922 of record JBPOFK010000002.1, on the reverse strand, counting down.
AATGTAATCATTGACTCATCAGCAACGGTGCCAGGCTTAACCGTCAATACAGTACGATAGCCATAAACAAGAATCGTACTGTTATCACCCTCCACCATTTTATAATCAAGCTTCATCGCTTCATCATCGACTTCTCGCAGCTTTTCCTCGAAAGAACGCCCATTTTTTAGCTTTACGATACGCTGTGTCATCTCCTTGCCTGTGGCTTCATCTTTTTTATTTTCGACCTTGACATCAGTTACATCAGGGTGCCACTTAGCAATTGATCCAAAATCTTTCATTAAGGCCCACGCTTTTTCTGGCGTTGCTTTTACAATAATCTCTTTAACAACCTTCTGACCACTTGGTCCATGCGCGTGTGCAATAATCGGAAGCGTACAAATTAATAGCATTGCGGATAAAAAACGTTTCAAATCTATTCTCCTTCATTAAAAAAAATCACTTTTTCATCAATTCCATGTAAGCCTTAAGACCATTTAGCCCATGCTGATAAAATTGCTCTACTGTGGCAATCGCCGCTTTGTTATCTTGCCCTTCTGGCGCAATTAACAGATTGGCTTTATTATTAAAGCGCCCAGTCCAGGTTATTAAGGTCTCATTTGCATGTCCGCCAGGGATAACTGTCAATGCATCAGAATAGTTACTGACGGCTATGTCGCCCTGCTCTATCACTGTGCCCAATTTCATTCTAGTTGGTGTCTCACGTATACGTTGAATGAGTGTGCCGCCATCCTTAAGCTTTAACATTCGAAATACAGTCTCTTTTCCAGTGCTATCAAATCTGCTCTCAACAGAGGTAGCAATCACATCGGGGTGCCAGAGATACACCTTTTCGACGTCACCGACTATAGCCCAGACTGCCTCTGGTGAATGCTTAACCATTACTTCTTTAACCACTTTTTGTGGACTTGGTCCACAAGCCATTACATTGGCTGAGAAAAAAAGACATAAAAGTAAAACGCGTTTCATTTGCTCGTCCAGTGAATGTTTATGGTAAATGCCCTATAAACTGACCAAATGCTCGGCTATTTAAGCCAGTTGCGATGCGACTGACTGTTTGATTGGTTTTTGCATCAATGACATCAACAGCATTGTCCATCCAACTTGCGACATAAACACGGTTGCTTTTTGCGTCATAAGAAATACCCTCTGGGAAGCCGCCAACTGCAATCGTCTTTATGACCATATTGCTATTGGTGTCTATGACAGAAACACTATCAGCACCCGTATTAGATACATATGCACGAGAGCCGTCAGCGTTCGTTACTACGCAATAGGGGCGATCACCAACTGCAATGGTTGCAATCACGGCATCACTACGTGTGTCAATGACTGAAACAGAGTTGCTTTCAACATTAACGACATACAACCTTCTACCATCGCCACCAATTGCCATGCCAAACGGATGTTTACCAACTCTGATGTTGTTGACCACCTCTAAAGTTCGTATATTGACTACGCCGACATCATTACTATCACGATTTGCAACATATAAGCTAGCACCTTCGCGGCTAATTGCCATACCAGCAGGCGCCTTACCCACTGCAATTGATTCATAATTTGTAGTAGCATCAATGTCTAACAAGTGGTCAGTTTTAAATACAAGAATCTTATTGTTGAACCAATCTGCAACAAATAGCCGCGATGCATCTTTACTTAGCACAATCCCAACAGGTGCAATTTCTAGCTTAACTTCAGTAATCAGCTGGTTGGTGACCATATTAATCACTGATATTGAGCGTCCCTCAACATTACTAACATAAAGACGATTCAATAATGAATCAAGCGCCACACCAACAGGTGCCTTGCCAGTAGCAATCGTTGCAACAACTTTATCATGTGCTAAATTAATCACAGATACCGAATCTTCACCTTGATTAGTAATGTAGGCAAATGCTTCTGCTTGAGCGACTGGTGTCGTTAAGCATGTCGCCGCAATCAACAACACCGATAGAGTTATTTTTTTCCTAAAATCCATCAACACAATTTAATGAACGTTTCTTGGATCATCTTTTGGGTCGCCGTTGTAAATGGTTCGGATGAAAGTAATCATTCGCCAAATCTCATCATCCGTTTTGACGATATGTCCAAATGCAGGCATTGGCCCCACAACGTTCTCACGACCTTGCCGCATTTTTCCATATTGTTTTTGATACTCTTCACTCCCTAGGGCAATCAGCCGATACAAAGTGTCGTCATCTTTTCCATAAACCCATGTGGAGTTTGATAGTGGCGGGCACATGCCACCACCTCCCGTACCGCCGTGGCAACCATTACAACTGTTGGCCATGTAAACTTGCTTGCCCCAAATTGCCATATTATTTAAGTCATGCTTATATGGATTTTTTAACGTACCTAAAGGCGCAGATTTAACACGCTCTAATGGCGTCATTGCGTCCTTGGGCGGTGGTGGCGCTTTACCTAGCTTTTTCTTTTGCTTAGGGATAGGAAAACCGTCCTCATCTAACTCTCGCACTTCGCCACCGCCAACTTGCACTTCATTTGCAGCAACTTGAGTCGCGTTCTGGCTTTGTGTATCGACTAAATCATTATTTTTAGTGTCCCGTTCAGATGCAAAAACACAAGCTGCCATCAATACAGCACTCATAATGGCTACGCCACTGATAATACGAATTTTCATTTACCGAACCTTTCTAATATTTTGTAATGAAAACTACATCTGTCATTAAACAGTTGCAACACGTTATTAAACGCTGGTTTTACAGTTTGGACTGACAGATATAGTCCTGAGATTGATTAGGATTAACTCCTAATCAATCTATTTGTCTTTTTATTTGTGATTATCCAACTGCTTCAGCGCTTTATCTGCACCATTTTCCATGGCTAAGGTAATCGCTGTTTTTCCTTCATTATTTTTAGCTTTGAGGTCGGCACCTGATTTGAGTAACAGACTTATCATCATGTCTTGATTGCCATGGGCTGCAATCATGAGCGGTGTAATGCCACCAGCATTCATTGCATTGGGGTTAGCCTTGTATTGCAATAATGTTTGCGCAATTTGTAAATTACTCTTTTTAACTGCAAGCATTAGCGCATTGTATTGTGCATTACCCATCTTTAGATTTGGGTCTGCATTATTATCAAGCATTGCAACAGCTGCGTTCGCTTTATTTTCAAATATAGATAACGCAAGCGCTGTCATCTCATCATGATTCATGATATTGAAATCGGCTTTATATTTACCTAACAATCGAAATATCTTAGGGTCATTTGTGCGTACAGCATGCATGGCCGCTGTCCATCCATCATTGTCCTGTACATTTGCATCAGCTTCATACGCAAGCAAGCCATTTACGACGCTCAAATCACCATTTTGAGCAGCAATCATGAGTGGCGTTTGCCCTTCAACGTTTTGGGTGTTTATGTTTGCCCCTCGCTGTAAAAGATACTCAATCCTAGTCGAGTCCAATGCGACCGTTGCATTAATGAGTTCTTGTTCTAGTGTCGACCCCTCTTTTAAGGCATTGTCAATTCTTGCTGGCAGCGTTTTAATGTCGGACAGCTCTGGAAGAATGTCATGCTTTACAATTGGCTGATACGGTCCATGTGCTGGCAAATCCCCAGAAACTATACATTCATCGCATTGCACTAGAGGCACACCAAAATCAAGATAGATTTTTTTGACCTTATCTTTTTCTTTTAGCAAGATCTCTTCAATTTGCGTTTTTAGCTGTTTTGCATTTCTACGCATACCAATAGCCAATGTAAACTCCATTGGAATTTTATCTTGCATTGTATTAATAGGTAGTAAGGTGACAGGCTCTTTTTTAATCGTCTTATACCAACCTGCCATCGGCCCCCATATAGCCGCGATATCAGTCTTACCATCTAACATATTTTGTACATCCATGTGGGGCTGCCGCTCTGGTCGCAAATCGGCATCATGCGCAATTGTGCGCACAACTGTATTATCACGTTTCACCCCTTGTTCTTGCAGCAAAGTGCGTACAGCAGAATGCTGAAATACCCCTATCTTGTAATCATTTAACAGCTTAGGGTCGCTTAGAGATTTAATATCAATGCCTTTATCACTGCGATAAGCCAGCACGAAAGTGCTTTTGAATAGCGGTTTTGTAGTAATCATGCGCTCATCATCAGGTGTCATGTCCATCAAAATATCGCATTCATTATTATCGAAAGTTTGCCGTGTTAATCCTCGATTCAAATAAGGACGATAAAAAAATGTCGCCCGTGTGCCCATACCCTCTGCAATAATGTTAGCTATTTTATTTGAGTATCCTTCGCCCTTATCATTAGACATCGGCATATTGCCAGGATCAGCACACACACGTAGGGGTGCTTTCTTTATCGCCTTACTGGGTTCAACATCAGCCACCGCAAACTGGTGTGAGACGCAAAATGCGAAAAAAGTTATGGACAGCTTAGAAATTGATTGTTTTAACATCTTTGAAACCTCTTGGAATTACGTTTTAAAAATCAGAATTAACATGCGTAAATTGCTCATACAGCAAATTGAATGCGTGGCTCTTACAAACACCAATCATTCAAAAAGCTTTACAAATCAAAAAACCAGCAGGCGGCGATTACATTGCCACCTACTGGTTATTACGTTATACAACTTTGAATAAACAAGTAATCGTTAATCCACTCGGAATGTAAACAATGTACCGCCTTGAGGAATCTTATCAAGACCAGTTGCTTTAGCCATCGCTGTCGCACCAATTGCACCGTATTTGTCATCCATATCTAGACCTGCAGTTACTGGCAGGCCAATCCAGCCACCAATACCTGTCCATACAGACACATACTGTTTGCCTTTGATTTTGTAAGTAATTGGGTTACCAATGATGCCTGACGCTAATTTGCGGCTCCAGACTACCTTGCCTGTTTTACGATCAACTGCACGGAAATCGCCGCCCAATGAACCGTAGAATGCCAAGCCCCCATCTGTTACTAGCACGCCACTCCAGTTTGGATATGGGTCTGATACTTCCCAGATTGTTTTACCAGTCACTACGTCGAATTTTTTCAACTTACCAGTTACACCTGGTTTTTCAGGATACATATACACGTTTGCAAATACATAAACCGTACCTTGTTGTGTATGTGTACGCTCTTGTGGCTCATCTTCCATACACCAGTTATTTGTTGGCACATAGAACAAGTTTGGCTCTTTTGGATCAACTGCTGCTGGTTGTTGATCTTTACCACCCATTGCAGATGGACAAGCTTGTGTATTTACATCACGTGCAAATGGTGAATGTTTTTTGACTTTCAAAGGACGACCTGTTTTAAGATCAACCTTTTCAGCCCAGTTTACTGTCACGAACTTGTGTGCACGTAATAATGTACCGTCTTTACGATCTAACACATAAGCAAAACCATTACGGTCAAAGTTCACTAAAGCATCATGTTTCTTACCATCAATAACTAAGTTATCAACCAAGATGTTTTCGTTAACGCCGTCATAATCCCATTGGTCAAATGGTGTTTTTTGATAAGCCCAAACCATTTCACCCGTGTCAATCTTACGCGCCATAATAGTCATTGACCATTTATTATCGTATGGACCTACATTGGTTTTTGGATCTGGTGTATTACATTTTTCATGTGTTAAATCCTTACCAGTTAAGCCGCAACGATAAGCTGGAGACCAGTGACCTGGGTTACCAGTTCCTGCGTACATTATTTTTAACTTAGGATCATAGCTAAACCAAGCCCATGGTGCACCGCCACCAATTTTCCACTCATCGCCAGGATAAGTTAAACCAGTTTTTTGGCCATATAAACCATAGTGTGGGTTCGCTTTATTGGTCTCTGGTGTCAAACAAAGATCTTCATCAGAACCGGTGCTATGACACTTCCAAACTTCTTTACCAGTTTTCAAATCATAAGCAACAGTACGCCCACGAGCAGCAAACTCATCGCCACCAAAACCAGCGACTACCAAACCTTCAGCAACCATTGCTGGGCCAGAGTGGGTTTCTCCTTTTTCTGGATAAGCATGCTTAGTTACCCAGATTTCTTTACCTGTAGCTGCATCTAGCGCAATTAAGAAACCATCCAGTGTATGAAATACCACTTTGCCATCAGCATAGTTCAAGCCACGGTTAATCGTGTCACAACATGCACGCGGTACAGCAGATTCGTCTCGATCAGTTTTTTTAGTGTAGTTCCAAATTTGTTTTGGCTGATCAGGGTCAGACAAATCTAAGGCTTGGACAATGTTTGGCCAACCAGAAACCATGTACATCATTGGCTTACCATTATGTTCGACCACAACAGGTTGCCCTTCATGCCCGCGTAAGGTGCCAGATGATTGCGACCAAATCATTTGTAAATCTTTTACGTTTTTAGTATTAATGTCTTTAAGCTGACTATGGCGATGTAGTGCTAAATTTTGCCCAGGTGCAGCCCACATATTATGATCTTTACTGCGTTTAATAATTTCTTCATTTGCCGAAGCTTGTCCCACCATCCCAAACAAGGCCACCGCACCAACTGCGGCAAACACGGCTTTTAACATCCAATGTTTTTTCATTTTTTCCTCCATGATTTAGAAATAAATCTATACTTAGCTGCAATTTGTTACATTTACTTACAATTGCAACATGATGTGAACTATAGGCTTTACTGCAGAATGTCGATTGAGAGGTCTTCCTTTTATTGGATAGGATTAACTCCCATTATTTTTGGGAATTTATATTGACTTATTGCAAGAGAAGTATTGATGCAAAACAAAAGGTAATTCTCCTGGCTTGTTTCGTGATATTTTCTATAGCTAGCATCAGATAGACTGAAGTAATTTGTCCTAACTATTCTCTGATTTAAATTTTAGGAGTTAGCGATAAAAACGAATAGAAATAAACAATACTGGCACAAACTAAGCATTGACATCACATTAGTCTTTCTAGTATTTAGCATAAGCTACGCTACTTCCAGTTACTTTAATCTGTCTGATAGTTTTTTTATATGGGCTAGAACATATGAGCAAAGTTTGGATATCGATGAATTACCAATCGCTTTGCTAGCCTGCCTTGCTATGTTGCTATGGTTATCAGAGCGCCGTATTTATGAATCCAACACTTTAATGAAGCAAAATCATGCATTATTACAACGTGTGATTAAAGTACAAGAAACTGAACGTAAAAGAATTGCTCGAGATTTACATGACGATTTGGGGCAATATTTAAACGCCATAAAGGTACAAGCTGCTAACTTGTTAATGGAAAATAAAAATACAGATACACAAAAATCTGTACAAAAAATCATTGAAACAGCTGATCACAGTTACCAAGCAGCACGGAGGATGATGCATAGCTTAAGACCTGTTGCCTTAGATGAACTAGGGCTAGCAGCTGCACTTGAACACCTTGTCGAAACATGGTCTAGCACACAAATCTCTACAGATAACCAAACTATTTATCTCATCAATATCAATGACAACATTGATCAATTTGATGAGCAAATCAATATTGGGATTTTTAGAATCGTACAAGAGTCACTCACCAATATTGCAAAACATGCAAAAGCAAGTGTTGCCGAAATTAATATTATTTGTTCAGATAGCAGTTTGGAATTACGTGTTAAAGATGATGGAGTTGGTTTTAACACTGCAATGCCCAATAAAGGCTACGGCTTAATGGGCATTGCTGATCGCGCTGAAGCATTAGGCGGAACGCTTAGGATCAACAGCAGCAATGTAGGCAGTGAACTCATTGTTAGCATTAAAAATGCATGAACAATCAAACGTCTTTTCATAAATCGATGTGTATAGCCATTCTTTAGAAAGCTTAAAAAATCATGATGAATAAAAATGTAAAGGTCTATTTAGTTGATGATCATGCAGTTGTCAGGGAAGGCTATAAACACCTACTGGAAAGAGCGTATATCACTGTAATTGCAGAAGCTGAAAGTGGCGAACAGGCGCATTTTGACTATTTAGAATACAAACCTGATGTCGTTGTCATGGATTTATCTATGCCTGGAATGAGCGGTTTAGAGACTTTAAAAAAAATATTGCATAAAGATGCAAGAGCAAAAATATTAATTTTCAGCATGCATGATAGTGTGATTTACTCTTCAAGAGCATTACAGGCTGGGGCAAAAGGTTATGTCAGCAAAGCCAGTGCGCCTGATGTGCTTGTTGAGGCAATTTTAAGCATAGCAAACGGCAAAAGATATATTAGCCCAGATATCGCAAAACACATTGCCGTTAATAATCCAGATGGGAATACTATTTTAAATGAATTAAGCGCTAGAGAGTTTGAAGTGTTTCAGCTGTTAGCAAAAGGATTGTCGTTAGAAAACATAGCCAACACTTTACATTTGGATTATAAAACTGTTGCAAACTCACAAACTAGATTAAGACAAAAACTGAATGTAGAAAATGGCTCACAGCTCGTTCTTGCTGCCATTCAATTAAAGATTTTGCATGTTTAAATCAAGCAGTTTCTTAAAACGCTTGATTTAAATGATGACTCAACGATTAGCAAATAAAAAAAGGGCCTAACGGCCCTTTTAAAATACAACTTGTTATTAAAAGTCAACGCGAACGCCACCGAACACTTGACGACCGCGCCCAGCAGACATCCCATCGACTCGACTAGCCAGATATTCTTTATCAGTTAAATTATGTCCACTTAAGAAGTAGCTTACACTTGAACCAACTGGCTTATAATTGATGGAAGCATTGAATAAAGTATACGCAGGAATATCACCTGACAATCCCGACAAGGAAGCATCAGTGCCAGTAGGATCTGCTGCATTTAACACAAAAGCCCTAAATGGCGCATCCACTTCCTGAGTGCTAATGTAGTCAACACCAATACGTGCATCTATGCCAATTGGATGTTGGTATCCAAAGTTAACAGAAGCAAGATGACGGGGCGCATATGGCAACCGATCACCACTTACGATGCCGTCTGACAAAGGGTCATCGCTGGTTTTCTTAAATTCAGCGGTGAATAAATTGGTATAGTTTGCCATCACATAAAAATTATGTGATGTGCCGTAGATAGTACCAAAATCTATTCGGCCAGCAAACTCAATACCTGACATTGCAGACTCCCCTGCATTATCGAATTGGCCAGCACCAGATTTAACGACAAGATCTTCAAACTTGGTATGAAATAAAGTGCTCTCAAATGCTACCCCTTTAAAATATTGAGACCGAACACCCAACTCCCAGTTGAGACTTGTTTCAGGTTTTGTTTTATCAACATCAAAACCATCAATATCACGGTCTGGTCGTGGCGGTGCAAACCCTTTGTGGACTCCAGCAAATACAGTAGTGTTATCAATTCCATTCCATGCTACACCAAACCCTGGCAACACTTCGCTTTGTTTATTTGTTGATGAAGCAAACCCAGCGTTCCCATCTGCTTGCAGTATGGTTGTTTTAATTTCCATATCTTCATAGCGAACCCCTGGTGTCACCGACCAATCACCAAGGTAAAACGTATTTTGTGCATAATATGACCTAGCATCCACATCTATACGAATATCTTCTCTGAAATCAGCTACCGCACTTGCTACGCCTAATTGCTCAGCATTATCTTTCAAGAAAGATAGACTCTGAGCACGAGCGTCATTCCCGCGGTATTGTCTACGCTTGATATCTTCTTGATGGTAACGAAAACCAAGCACGGCATCACTTTCAATGCCAAATAAATTATGCTTAAAATCTAATCGTGGCTCAAAACCATAATAGACATAACTTCTCGGACGGTGACGGCCACCGCAATTTTCAGCATTTGCCTCTGTTAAAGCATCAGGGTTAGCGCCACAACGCTCTAGTACCGTTACCCCTGTTGAGCTACCAGGCGCATCTTCGTCAAAACCACCTGTCGCATCAGTTTGCCTAAATGAGCGTCTAAAAGCATCTGCATAATATGCTTGAGTCGACAGTTTTACATCTTCGTTAATCTCAAAAATATGCTGAAGCTGCAAGAATTTTCTCTCATGCTCAAATGTATCGTTTTTTCCAGAAGGTGCTTGATATTTATCCCTTGCGTAATCAACTTCTCCTAAGCCGGTTTCTGATACATGTGAGTCTTCTTTGTAGTAGCCCACTTTAGCCATTAATGTTTGGCTATCAGTCAAGTGCACCAGGCCTTTTAATGTTACATCTTGCACTTCAAAATCATGATTATCACGAATACCATCACCGCGTTTATCAATAACATCCAGCATAATGCCGCCGCGCTCGCCACCAACACCTAAATTAGCGTGCACTCCTGTAAAGTCGTTATTACCAATAGTGCCAGATACACTCCCGGCAAAGCCATCTTTTGGAATTGGCTTGGTAACAAAATTAATCATGCCACCAACTGTTTGTGGGCCATACAATACTTGACCAGAACCTTTAACGACCTCAATGCGTTGCACACGATCCAGCATCGGAATATAGTGCGATGATGGGTCGCCATAAGGTGCTAAAAACAAGGGCATGCCGTCTTCTAACAGCAACGTTCGTGCAGTTCTTCTCGGATCCATTCCTCGAATACCAATATTTTGAGCTAAACCTAGTGGGTCCTCATTCTGAATAATATTGAGCCCAGGTACCGAACTTAATGCTTCTTTGATTGAGAATGGTCGCCTTGCTTCTAACTCATCCTCATCCACAATGGCATATGACCCTGGTACAGTTTCAAGCTTCTCTGGCAATATACCTTTTACAACGACTGATTCTAGTTGAACAAACTCAACCGCATTATTCTCTTCTGCAAATGCAAGCTGTGTTAAAGACGTTGCTACAATAGCAGAAATCACTTTTCTTTTAGTAATAATCATATTTCTCTCTCGATGGCATTTAAATATACATAACGAGCATAGATTATGAGTAGGTGTGCAGAATAATCTAAATAAGAAATTCACTTTTTTGACTGGGAAATGTTCCTAGAAATCAACAACTTGCGCTATTGGCAATCGTATAAACCAACAGCAGCTAAATAGACTAACAAACATCTTACTTGCCAGCCACTTATTTACAGAGTTAAATGACAGCCATTGAATAATCAGGACGTTCTCCCAATGATAAAACGGCATCTTTCCTTAGCATTCCATTTGCTAAGTCCATATAATGGACTTAGTTAATTTTCCAAAGGGTTAACTACCAAGGGTAAGCCACGCAAAGAAATTTGCGTGGCTTTTTTCAAAAAAAAGTTTTCAATGTACTGAATCAAACTAGGCTCAGTTGGTCTTGCCGTTAACGGGCTTTGCTTCCCAATTCTTTGCTGCTAATTTTGCATCAGCAATCTCTTCTACCTTCATCTTTTTTGCTAACTTATTTTGTGCTTCTTGGGCACCACCATGGCTTTCTTTAGCTGCTAACTCATACCACATATATGCAGTTTTGTTATCTTGCATCACACCCAATCCATGCTGATATAAAACGCCCATAGCGTATTGTGCTTTATAGTGTCCTTGTTCAGCAGATTTACGCACCCATTGCGCTCCTTGTTTAACATCCTTCTTAGTGCCAATACCCTCTACTAAATTCTGCCCTAAAACTAGCTGCGCTTTATAGTGATTATGTTTAGCTGCTTTTAAGTACCACACATTTGCTTCTTTGGCATCTGCTTTAACACCTCGCCCTATTGTGTATAAACGGCCAACTGCAAACTGAGCGAGGATGTGCTCCTGCTTGGCAGCCTCTAAAAACCATTCCGCAGATATGGCATCATCCCGCTCAACGCCTTGGCCTTGTGCATACATCACGCCTAAGTTGTATTGAGAGTCTTGATTGCCTTGTTTAGCAGCCTTCTCATACCACTTCGCTGCTTGAGCATAATTTTGCTTTACACCTTGGCCTTCATCATACATCATGCCTAAAATATGCTGAGAGGCCATATCTCCATTTTCAGCCAAGGGTTCAAACTCTTTGTGGGCTGTTGCATAATCTTTAGCCAGAAATGCGGCCTTACCTTCTTCAAATCCAGCATATACTCCATTTGTAACAACGATTAAAGTAGTCACAAATAATACTTTTAATATCCGTGTATTCATTTTTATCCTTACATTTCTTATAGTTAACTTCTCAATTTAACTCTCAATAAAACCATGCCGAATCGCAAGTCTTACCATTTCTGCTGGACTAGTCACTCCCAACTTTTGCTTAACGATAGTGCTGTAATTAGCTACCGTTTTTTGGCTGATTTTCAACATGTCAGCTGCCTCTTCTATTGTTTTACCATCTGCTAACAGTCTAAATACCTCAAACTCTCGAGAAGAAAGCTGGTGAACTGGGTCATCGCCTCCTACCAATGCTTGCATTGCGATCTTTTGCGCTATACCCGCACTTAAAAAAGTTTTACCTTGTGAGACTTCCGTCACTGCAATTAGTAAATCATTTGAAGCACCTGTTTTTGTCACATAACCCCTTACACCTGATTTGAGTGCCTGAGAAGCAAATGTGACCGCATCATGCATGGATAAAATAATGATTTTAGCTGTAGAATCACGCTTAATAATACGCTTTGCAGCTTCTAACCCACCCATACCTGGCATCGAAATATCCATCACGACCAAGTCAGGCTTCAACTCACCATACATTTTATAAGCCTGTTCACCAGTCTCAGCTTCTGCAATCACCTCAATTTTATTATTTAGCTCAAGCAAACGCCTTAAACCTGAGCGCACAACACCATGATCATCTGCTAATATAATTTTGCATTTATTCATATCACTTTCCTAAATCATTAAGCTAAATGTTTGGCCTTTTTGAGTAAAAACGGCGTTGTTTTTGGTAATACAACATTAATCTTCGTACCTAATCCAGGCGAAGATTCAATCTTCATTTCTCCTAACAAGCCTTCAATACGCTCCTTCATCCCCACTAAACCATAACCATCACTCATTTTTGACTTATCAAAACCAACACCGTCGTCTTCAATTTTGATATAGATTTTCTCTTTATCTTGAACCACTTCAACATTGACGTTCTTTGCATTCGCGTGCTTTGTTATATTTGTTAAGCTTTCCTGCATAACACGATATGCAGTAATTGCTGCTGACTCATCGATTAATCCAACATCTTTACTAACAGCACAATTAATCATTACCTTTCTATTCTTTTGCCGCCAATGGTGAACTAGTTCACCAATCGCCAACCCAACACCAAGCTCATCAATAATTCGTGGGCGTAAGCGCTGCAATAAGTCTTGTACCATTAGCATCATTTGCTGGGTGACCGAACTAATTTCTTTAGCGCTATTTTTAGCAGTGCTCATTCTTTTCGCATTCATAATCGCGCTGGCATCTACATGAATTGCCGTCAAATACTGACCTATCTCATCATGAATATCTCTGGCTAAACTCTTGCGTTCATCTTCTTGCAGGTTAATTATTTGTTGGGTTAAACGATGATTATTCTGTGCGCTTTTTTGCAATGTATCTGCCATGACATTAAATTTCTCACCAATACCTTTTAACTCAGTTTGCTTAAACACCGGCAATCTACTGGTATATTGACCTTGCTCAATCTGCACCAGCCCAGATAAAATGTTACTCACTGGTTTAAATGTATGTTTCACTGCAACATACACAAAAACATTAATCAAAAGAAAAGTAATCGTCACCAACCCAAGCAAACCTGTAGTGTCTTTCCAAACTTCAGCAATCTCATAACTTGGGTCTGGCGTTACCACCAGCTCACCAACATATCGCCCATTTAATACCACTCTTTTTCGTTTAACCTTAATACCAATATCAGATAAACCCATTGCCTGAACAAACCATGCTGGTGGTGTATCTTCTTTGGCTCTAGTTTGTTTAGATTGATTGGTCTCTCTCAATTGTCCTAATGCATCATAGAAATCAATTTTTAAATGTCTTATGTCACCCAAATTTCTCAATCTAAAAACAGAAACTCTCCCTTTGGATGTGCGGTTAAGCCACCCATAGTCAGAGGTATAATGAATAATTTCTGCATCTAGCAAATGTAATACAAGATTGGAAGTTGAGTTTACCTCTGCGCGCACATCATCACGTGCATTTTCAACTATAAAATAGGCGCTTATTGCCAGCATTAGCAAAAGCAAACTAGTAATGATTAGATTTAGTTTTAATTGAAGGCTCATCAAAAATATTTAGTAAAAACAATAGCGTTTATAATATAGAAATATTCTTAATTTATATCGGGAATTACTCCTGATAATCAGACTGACAACTACACATCCTAATCATTACTGACTTAGTTCTGGGTTAATGAAACAGGTAGCTGGCAGATGAGGTGATTGGTATTATCACCAGAGGCATTAACGGTGCTTGTATTTCAGGTGCTTAAGCAACTGGACATTGATGCAAAGCCCAGTGTAAGGCGTATTACGCAAAGCTAATACGCCATGCGGGCTACCTAGGTATAAGTCGTTGTAGCCCTTGTATCGTTTTTTGTTGTTGCTCATTTAAAATACAACCTGCAAATATTGTACTTATTTTTGTACTTGTACTACAATAAGTACAATATTATTTTAAGAAGGGGCAATATAATGGACACGTTAAGTTATTCGGCTTTTAGAACGCAGTTAGCTGGCGTTTTAGACAAGGTAAACAATGACCATAAGCCGATGATGATTACACGGCAAAATGGTAAGCCTGCTGTTGTGATGAGTTTAGAAGATTTTCAATCATACGAAGAAACTGCTTATTTAATGGCTAACCCTGAAAATGCAAAACGATTGAATCGATCAATTCAGGAAATTGAAGCAGGTAATACAACTAGTCACGAAATCATTGAAGAATGATTCTATCTTGGGCAGCAGATGCTTGGGATGATTACCTGTACTGGCAGCAAGAAGATAAAAAAAAGCTAAAGCGGATTAATGAATTAATTAAAGATGTTAAGCGGAGTCCGTTTGAAGGTTTGGGTGATCCAGAGCCGTTAAAACATCATTGGTCAGGCTATTGGTCAAGAAGAATAGATACCGAACATCGTATAGTTTACAAAGTAACTGATACTACCTTGTTTATCGCTCAGTGCCGTTATCATTATTAACGTCTTAGAATCACCCGCTTCTCTAGACGTTTAACTACTTCCAGCTTGCAACACATCAAACGCTTGCCGCTCCAGAGTGAGCTCTTGTTTAATCTCAATTTTAACGCGTGCGCACACTGTATCTTCAGCGGCCAGGGCATTTGGCATTAAGTCAACTATAGCAAGCATCAGCACCATCCTGAGCTGCGCTAATTTTCCAATCGAACATATTCTTTTTAGCTCGCATAGGGCGTATTAGCTTTGCGTAATAGGCCCTATGCGAGCTAGATAAATAACACCAACAAGACCTAACAAAATCATCAAATAGGTTGAAGGTTCTGGGACTGCCGAAACAGTCGCGTAGATTGAAATTGGTTTAATGAATTCAAATTTTCCTGCAGTTGTGAGTGGGATATTGTGACTTAAACTAGTCAATCTTATCTCACCAGCGACTAAGGGGTATTGCTCCCAATGATTTTCACCCTCATCTCTCAGGATGATTTTAGAACCAAACGTAACGGTAACTCCTTTGGTTAAAGTTTCAATATCCTTAAGCAAGCGACTCTCTTGATCGGCAGGGTTTATTCGTTTATCTATATAGACTTTCTTTTTAAATGCATCAGAGTCTCTAATAAGTGGTACATCTGGCAAACTATCTGAGAACAATCTAATTTCATCAATACTTTTTGCTTGTACGTTAACTTGCGGAGCAATCAAACTTGTATGCTCACCAATGTTAGTTGCGCCAGTACTGATTAGGCTAATCTTTTTGTTATTTTGAACAATCCCACCTAGTACTGAAAGATCGCCCTGACAACCGATGGTTAAACCATTCGAGGTGCTTACACTGAACCCTGAGGTGCAACCGACTACTGCATTTCCTTCAGGAAATAAAATACCATTAGGATTAATAAGATACAGTGAACCATCTTGGCCATTGCCAAGCATTTGAGCCGGTATATTGTTAATTCTATTGATTGTTGACCAGTCGCCAGCTTGGTGAAACTTAATTAGCTCAGCATTGTTTGAATCAAACATTTTCCAGTCTAGTATTTGTTTAGGTTCAGTTTGACGAATAACAAGGTCATTCGCTTTGGCGTTAATTCTTGCGCTTGCAGCACTATTTACATTCAAACCAGCAGGCGCATTTGCAAAAGCGGTAGCATTAACCAGAAAACCTGCTAGCAATATTGTATTAATTATTTTTTTCATCGCAGTTCTCGAATTGTTAATCGAAGAATAACAATGAAACACTATTGCGCAAATAAGCCTAAAGAACTAGAAAAAGCAGACTGATTGTCATAATCATGCTAACCCCATAAGACACATTAGCTATGCGCAATACGCCGTCAAACTAAGCCAAAACAGATTAAATATCATCATCTTCTGAAAACCGCTGCTCTTCAAATGGGAAAGCATCGTTATGATAGCCTCTCACCTCCCAAAAACCGCGTCGATCAAACTGGTGTAACTCAATCGCCTTTAGCCACTTAGCACCCTTCCACGCATAGCGCTTGGGCACAACCATCCTTACTGGCCCGCCATGCTCTTTAGTTAAAGGTTCCCCTAAAACACTATGCGCAATAATGACATCATCATCCAGTAAGGCCTCTAATGGTAAATTGGTGGTATAGCCATCATAACCATGCATGGTGACAAATTTGGCATCATCCAATGGCCCTGCCATTTCTAATACATCACGGGCACGCACACCTTGCCAATCCATATCTAGTTGGCTCCAACGCGTAACACAGTGAAAGTCTGAGATATCCGTTATTTGATTCAGCGATTGGTAGGCATCCCAATCCAAAGTGAGTTCTTTTTCTACCAGACCAAAGACTGTTAACTGCCAATTATCTTGCGTGATGTCTGGCCTGATGCCTAAATCTAGGACGGGAAAATTAGTGACTTGCGTTTGCCCTGCTGGAATACGATTGTTATCTGTGAGCTTGCCTAGCTTGTTGCCTTTTTTTGCCAGTGCGACTTTACCTGCGATTAACTTTTTCCAATCTGGCATTGGCGCTCCGTTATGCTTGCTTTGGTTTAAAGCTATCTAACAATAAAATGCCTACCCCAACTGTAATGGCGCTATCGGCGACATTGAATGCTGGCCAATAAAGTCCATTCAGATGGAAAGACAAAAAGTCCACTACATAGCCTAGCGTAACCCGGTCATACAAGTTACCAATGGCGCCGCCCAACACTAAGGCAAGACCTAAGCTGAACAATTTTTCTTGCTGGTGCTTATTCAATAAATACAAAATAAAGACGCTGGCAACAATAGAAACTACCGTGAAGAACCATTTTTGCCAGCCGCCAGCATCCGCTAAAAAGCTAAAGGCTGCGCCCTCGTTATGATAACGAACCAAATCAAAGAATGAAGTAACAAAAAGTTTATCGCCTAGCATAAAGCTTTGCTGTACCAAATGCTTGGTGTACAAATCGAGCAAGATGACCACAAGGCTAATCGCCAGCCATTGCCATAAAGAACGCTTATGCATATTGGCGTGACTGGCTATTGCCAGACAAGTTCTCTACACAGCGGCCGCAGATGGTTGGATGCTCGGCATCCACACCCACATCTTCACGGTAGTGCCAGCAGCGTGCGCATTTCTCATGTTCACTCGGTGTGACCACTATTTTTTGCTCTGATTCAGTCGCCACTTGCTGCACGTTAGCCATAGAAGTAATCATGACGAATCTTAAGTCATCATCTAAACTAGCCAACGCCTCATAAAGTGGTGATGCCACATGAAAGACAACTTCTGCCTGTAAGGAAGAACCAACCTGACCCGTGCCCCGTACTAATTCGATTTCCTTAGCGGCTTCTGCTCGGATGGTACGAATCATTCCCCATTTAGCTTTTAAGCTGCTTTGATATTCGGCATAAGCCACAGGCGTAATCAAGTCATCGGCTTTAGACCAATTATGCAGTATGACAAAGTCCTCAGTGTCAGGGTATAAAGTCTGCCAAATCTCTTCTGCGGAATAACTCAGCACTGGCGCCATTAACCCCGCTAAGACTTGCGTGATTTTCAATAACACGGTTTGCGCTGCACGGCGATCGTGCGAATCCTCAGCATTGGTATACATGCGGTCTTTAAGAATATCTAGATAGAAAGCGCCCAAGTCTTCGGCACAAAAATGCTGTAATGCTTGGCCTACTTTGTGTAACTCGAAGCTCTCATAAGCGACTTTGCAGGTATTGGATAAATCACTCAACATGCCTAGCGCATAGCGGTCTAATTCTAATAGTTCTTCATAAGGTACTGTATGTGAGTCAACATCAAAATCATCAACATTGGCGAGCAAAAAACGTAACGTATTACGAATCTTACGGTAGCTATCTGCCACGCGTTTTAATATTTCATCTGAAATTGTCAGCTCACCTGAGTAATCCGTACTGGCAACCCATAAACGTAGAATATCAGCACCATAGGTATCCATGACTTTTTGTGGCGCAACCACATTGCCTTTGGACTTACTCATTTTGTAGCCCTTGCCATCCACGACAAAGCCATGTGTGAGTAACGCATCGTAAGGAGCGCGCCCATCAATCGCACATCCTGTAAGTAAACTGGATTGGAACCAGCCACGGTGCTGATCGGAACCTTCAAGGTATAAGTCCGCAGGGAAATTAAGCTCATCACGCCGTTTTAATACTGAAGCATGCGTTGTGCCTGAATCAAACCATACGTCGAGGGTGTCTGTGACTTTTTTGTATTGCTTAGCATTTCCTGCTGCATGTTCTGCCAAGAAAGCATCGCCATCTAAGCTAAACCAAGCTTCAACACCTGTTTTTTCCACCAATAAACAAGCTTTTTCTAATAAAACACTGGTTTCAGGGTGGAGCTCACCTGTTTCTTTATGTACAAACAAAGGCATTGGCACACCCCAGTTACGCTGGCGTGATACGCACCAGTCTGGACGCGTTTTAATCATCCCTTCTAAACGGGCACGCCCCCAATCTGGGAAGAATTGTGTGGCAGCCACTGCTTTATTGGCATGTTCACGTAAAGAAACACCTGCAGCATCCGTTGCATTCATACCCACAAACCATTGATGCGTAGCCAATTGCATCAACGGTGTTTTGTGCCGCCAACAATGTGGAAAGCTATGATTCAACCTTGCACTGGCAATTAACGCACCGCTCTCTGTCATATGCTCAAGTATTACTTTATTAGCATCTTTGCGATTCAAGCCACGTATTGGCGCAAACTCAACCAAATCACTTTCAAAGAATCTTCCATCACCACCCATCAGCACACGTGGCTTTTCTTCTGGGTAGTTAGCACGCATAACTAACCAGTCATCGTTACCATGCGCCGCAGCGGTATGCACTAAACCAGTACCTGCCTCTGTCGTCACATGCTCACCACAGATTACTGGCACTTGGCGGTTATCAAATGGATGTTGCAACATTTGGCCTTTTAAATCTACACCCTTGGCTGAGCCCAACACCTTGATATCTTCTGCTTCATAGCGTGAAAGGGTTATTTCTGCCAAGTCATGGGCTAAAATAAACAAGCCTTTACTTGTTTGAAGCAAATCATAATCTAATTCTGGATGCACACTCACTGCTTGGTTAGCTGGCAATGTCCATGGCGTGGTCGTCCAGATGACGGCTAATGCATCACCCGTCACTTCAACGCCAAACACTTTGCTTAAAGCTGCGTTATCAACAACCTTAAAGCCAACGTCAATCGCGGGCGAATTCACATCTTCATATTCCACTTCAGCTTCAGCTAATGCAGAGCCGCAGTCAGTACACCAATGCACTGGTTTACTACCTTGATAGAGGTAGCCGTTTTTATAAATATCACCAAGCGCACGCATAATGTCCGCTTCGGTTTTAAAGTCCATCGTGAGATAGGGATTATCCCAATCACCCAACACCCCTAGCCTGATAAAATCTTTCTTTTGCTTTTCTACTTGCTCAGCCGCATACGCACGACAAAGCTCACGAAATTTAGCAGGGTCAATATTTTTACCGTGATTTTTTTCTACCACCAACTCGATTGGCAGACCATGGCAATCCCAACCTGGCACATAAGGCGCATCGTAGCCAGCCATGGTTTTAGATTTGATGATAATATCTTTAAGGATCTTATTAACCGCATGCCCAATATGAATATCGCCATTGGCATAGGGTGGGCCATCATGCAAAA
This sequence comes from Methylophilaceae bacterium, assembly GCA_051252095.1. GTDB lineage: Bacteria > Pseudomonadota > Gammaproteobacteria > Burkholderiales > Methylophilaceae. The sequence goes on along the minus strand of JBPOFK010000002.1, from coordinate 80,798 downwards.
TAAACTTTTTTGCACCTTTACGGGCAGCCCTGATTGTTTGATACAGCTTTTTATCTTGCCAACCTTGTAGCCATGCGGGCTCGCGTTGTGCCAGATTACCACGCATCGGAAATGCGGTATCAGGTAAGTTGAGTGAATACTTTTCGCTATTACTATCGGTCATGCTTATTTTCTAATCTATTTTTTTAATTAATGGTTTTTAAAAAACGCTTGCGCGTCATTCACATCTTGCCCAATTTGCGCTTTTAACGCGTCCAAGTCTGCAAACTTCATTTCATTACGTATTTTATGAAAGAACTGCACATGTACATGTTGATCATATAAATCCCCTTCAAAATCGAACACATACACTTCTAGCATTAGTTTTGGAATGCCAGCGATTGTTGGGCGCACACCTAAATTGGCAACGCCTTCACGCCCATCTAATTTTACCGCATAAACACCTGTAAAGGCAGGTCGCTCATGTCGCATATGCACATTCGCCGTTGGGTAGCCCAACTGTCTACCACGTTTAGCGCCATGCACAACCTTGCCACTGATGCTATAAGGTCGATCTAAATAACGCTCCGCTAGATAAAAGTCGCCCTTTGCAAGTGCATTACGCACTAAGGTACTCGACACGCGCTCTCCATCCACTCTGACTTCAGGGAAGTCAATTAACGCAAAGCCCGCTTGAATTAAATCTTGGACGGTGCCTTTGCGTTTAGCACCAAAGCAAAAATCACCACCGACTAATATCGTATTAGCATTGAGCGAAGCCTTTAGCACTTGATGCATAAAATCGTCTGCTGTAACTGCCGCAAAAGTATGATTAAAACGCAAGACGAATACATGCTCAATCCCTGCTTCATTAAAATACTCTAGCTTTTCGCGCATCGAAGATAGTCGCGCAGGCGCATTTTGTGGTGTGAAAAATTCCCTTGGATGTGGCTCAAAGGTCATCACGGCTGGCACCTGTTTATTTTTTCTTGCCGTTTCTACCGTCTTCGCCAAAAGTGCCTGATGGCCTAAATGTAAACCATCAAAATTGCCAATTGCCAAGGCTAATGACGGATGTTGTTGAAGTCGTGTATGTCTATAAATATGCATCCGTGTGTTTTAAACCTTTGTACGACGCATAAATGCTTGCACTCTAATACCCATTAACCACAGCATACCAAAATAGCTTCCCGCACCCAAAACAACCAAGCCAAGTAAATGCAGCATTTTGTCTAAGAGCTTGTAATCTAACCACAACTGCGCTGCACCAGCAGCATAATATAACGCATATCCCATGACAGCTGCGGCGACAAGCAGCTTTGATAAAAACAGTAGCCAGCCCGCTTGTGGTTGGTACTGTCCTCTTTTGCGTAAATGATAAAATAATAGTCCGGCATTAACGCATGCGCCCAAACCAATGGCCAATGCCAAACCTGCGTGTTTAAAATCCTTTAAATCTAATCCAAATACAAAAAACACACTCATCAATTGGGTCACAATAAGCGTAAAAATTGCAATTTTGACGGGTGTTTTAATATTTTGACGCGAATAAAAAGCTGGCGCTAGCACCTTAACCAAAATTAAACCTAGCAACCCTAGGCTATATGCCATCAATGCCGTTTTTGTCATCATCACGTCTTGCGTGGTAAAGGCCCCATATTTAAATAAGCTTGTCACCAAAGGCACAGCCAGCACGGCCAACGCAACGGCAGCAGGCAATGCCAACATAAACGTCAAACGCAAACCCCAATCCAGCAACTGTGAATACTCATAATCATCTTTGTCCGCAACGGATTTTGATAAGCTAGGGAGCAAAATAGTGCCTAAGGCAACGCCTAATAACCCAGTAGGGAACTCCATTAAGCGGTCTGCATAATACAGCCATGACACACTCCCACTGACCAAAAATGAAGCAATTATGGTATTGATGAGTAACGATATTTGCGCAATAGACACACCAAACACAGCTGGGCCCATTAACTTCAGAATACGCCAAACACCATCATCTTTTAAATTTAAAGAAAATTGTGGTAACAACCCCAGCTTGTTCAGATAAGGCAATTGAAACAGTAATTGTAATATTCCACCAACAAAAACCGCCCATGCCAATACCGCAATCGCATGGTCAAAATAAGGGGCGATTAATAGCATCGCGACAATAAATGAAATATTCAGCCAAACGGGGGTGAAAGCTGGCGTTGAGAAATTACCGTAGGTATTGAGCACGCCGCCTGCCAGTGAAACCAACGATATAAAAAATATATAAGGGAAGGTAATCCGCAACAAATCAACGGTCAGCTCAAACTTAGTTGCATCTGCCGCAAAACCAGGGGCGCTGACTAGAACAATCCACGGTGCAGCCAACATCGCTATAATGGTGAGTAATACCAAAAAGAGACCAAGCAAGGTCGCTACATGATTAATTAATGCACGTGTTTCGTTGACTGATCTTTGCGTTTTATACTCAGCTAGAATAGGTACAAAGGCCTGGCTAAACGCCCCTTCTGCCGAAATACGCCGCAACAAGTTTGGTATTTTAAATGCCACAAAAAAAGCATCTGTCAACATCCCAGCCCCAAACACCCTTGCAATCAAGGTATCACGGACAAAGCCTAGGATGCGTGACGAAAACGTCAGCCCACCAACAGTAAATAACGTCTTGAGTAAATTCATGGAAGTTAAAGCGGTATTCTTAAAGTCTCATTTATCGTTTGCACAGATTCTAGCATGCTATCGCTTCATCATTGCTTAGATATAATTTGAGTTATTCCTTGCAAAATTGTGGAAAAAACTCTAATATACGCGGTTTCGTATTCAACACATACCAATAAATAGATAAGCATTAGGACAAAGTACTCATGGCAAATTCAGCACAGGCTCGCAAACGCGCGCGCCAATCGGTTAAGGTAAACCTACACAATGCAGCGTTGCGCTCCACAATGCGTACTGCAATGAAAAAAATAGTCAAAGCAATCGAGTCAGGTGACAAAGCTGTTGCAGTGGCAGCTTACAGTGAAAACGTCAGCGTGATTGACCGTATTGCAGACAAAGGCATTATCCATAAAAACAAAGCAGCGCGTCACAAGAGCCGCCTGAGCGCTAAAATTAAAGCGATGGGTGGTGAAGCACCTAAGTTGGTTAAAGCTAAAAAAGCACCAACGCCAAAACCAAAAGCAGAAACAAAAGCTGCAGCGCCTAAAAAAGCAGCTGCAAGTAAAGGTGATAAACTGACTACTGTTGAAGGTATCGGTCCAAAAATTGAGACACTCCTAAACGAAGAAGGTATTTCTACTTTTGCTGATTTAGCAGATGCAAAAATAGAAACCCTTGCCGCTGTATTAGAAAAAGCAGGTCCACGCTTTAAAATGCACAAGCCTGACACTTGGCCACAGCAAGCAGCATTAGCACGTGATGGTAAAATGGATGAACTTAAAACATTGCAAGATGAACTGAATGGTGGCAAAGCAGAATAAAGCTTTGTTTACATTAAAATAAAAAGCCGAGCATTGCTCGGCTTTTTATTTGCTACCGTTTAAATACCAATATTCAGCTCACCTCTGGCAATTAAAGCTGTATTGATTGCATCTTTTTGCACTTTATCAATCACCGTAAAGTGACCCATTTTCCGACCCTTACGCGGCTCCTGCTTACCATATAAGTGAATTTTCACATTCCCATGGGCGAGCGCTTTACTCCAAGCAGGCTCAACACCATTTACCCAGCTATCACCTAAGATATTCACCATGACCGATTGACTATGTAAGGATGAGCTACCTAATGGCATACCCGTGATCACACGTACTTGCTGCTCAAACTGGTTAGTAACACAGCCATCAATCGTATAATGTCCTGAGTTGTGCGGTCTTGGCGCGATTTCATTCACTAACAATTCATTATTCACTACAAAAAGTTCGACGCCTAACACACCAACATAATTAAGCTTATTCGCGAGGTTTTTTGCGAGCTCTTGTGCTCTTGCTTTAATCACTTGGGAGCAGCGCGCTGGCACTATTGAAATATCAAGAATCCCATTTAAATGGCCATTTTCTGCTGTGGGAAATGCTTCAATATTGCCATGTATATCTCTAGCAAGCACCACCGACACTTCCAAGTCAAGTTTGAGCATTTTTTCTAATACACATTGCTCATGTTTAAATTGCTGAAAGGCTTCAACAGCTTCATCTCTATTAGCTACTCGTGCCTGACCTTTACCATCGTAACCAAAACGCGCCACTTTAAGCACTGCTGGATACATGTCGTCATCTGCTGGCAGATCTGAATCCTGCATAACGGCGACAAAAGGTCCAACAGGCAGTCCGGCCTCTTTAAAAAAGGTTTTTTCTTTAATACGATGTTGCGCTATTGCAACAGCATCTGCTGACGGGTGAACAACGGTCGATTCTGCTAATTTAGCTAAGGTTTCCGCTGGCACATTTTCAAACTCTGTCGATACGGCAGCACAAGTTTGTGCCATAGTTGCTAACGCGGCTGCATCATCATAAGCAGCACAAAGATGCACATCTGCAATTTTGCCAGCTGGGCTGTTTTTATCTGGATCGAGTACTGTAACTTTATATCCCATCTCATGCGCAGCTGTTACAAAAAAGCGCCCTAGCTGGCCGCCGCCTAACATGCCTAACATTGCAGGTGCAGAAATCACAGTTTTTGTCATGGTTTATCGTCCAACTCCATTGCATTTACTTTTTCAATTTGCTGTTGTCTAAAAGCTTTTAATTTCTCAGCTAGCCCCTTATCTTGGTTTGCTAGTAGAGAAACCGCAAACAACCCTGCATTTGTCGCACCTGCATCGCCGATAGCAAAAGTTGCTACAGGCACACCTTTAGGCATTTGGACAATTGACAGCAAAGAGTCTTGACCATGCAGATGCTTTGTTGTTACGGGAACACCTAATACAGGTAAAATCGTTTTTGCCGCTACCATGCCCGGCAGATGGGCCGCACCGCCTGCCCCGGCAATAATCACCTGATAGCCGGTTTTTGCCGCATTCTCTGCAAATGTCATCATCTGGTCTGGCGTCCGATGTGCAGAAATAACTTCTGCCTCATAAGGCACATCAAAATCTGCTAAGACCTGCGCTGCATTTTTCATTGTCGGCCAGTCACTATTCGACCCCATGATGATTGCAACCAATGGTTGTTTTTTATCCATATTATTCCCTAAATTATCTCTTCAATTGATTAAAACCAACTGCAATCTTCTATTTCCACTTATACACTTACGAACTGTCGAACCTAGCCTCTGTGCCTTTTTTTGATACTAAAGCACAACGAGGTTATCACGATGAATCAACTCAGACTCTTCCACATAGCCCAATATGGCTTCAATACGTTGACTTGCCTGCCCTCGAATCAGCATCGTTTCCTGCGCATTATAATTGACAATGCCACGCGCAATCTCATGCCCTGTTAGATCAAGACACGCGACTACGTCACCACGCTCAAAGACACCACGCACATCAGTCACACCGATTGATAATAAACTCTTTCCATCGGCCTTCAATGCATTAGCAGCACCATTATCCAATACAAGCTGGCCACCAGTACGCAAATGGTCGGCAAGCCACTGCTTTTTTGCGGCCGTCTTTGTTTTAATTGATTTCAAATGTGTACCAATCGCTTCACCTGCATGCAGTCGCAGCAAAATATTCTCTTCTTTACCAGAAGCAATAATCGTATGCACACCAGCATTAGCTGCACGTTTAGCAGCCAAAATCTTGGTCAACATACCGCCAGTACCAATATTTGAACCTGCCCCAGAAGCCATTTTTTCCAAGGCAATATTCCCTGCAGTCTCGGAATGCACAAAGGTGGCATCCTTATTTTTACGGGGGTCTGAAGAATACAAGCCTTGCTGATCTGTCAACAACACCAAGGTATCAACTTCCATGAGATTAGCCACTAAAGCGGCCAATGTATCGTTGTCGCCAAAACGAATCTCATCAGTCACAACCGTATCATTTTCATTGATAATTGGAATAACATTTAAATTCAATAATGTTTTCAGCGTAGTACGCGCATTAATATAACGTTTGCGGTCTACTAAGTCTTCATGCGTTAACAAGACTTGCGCTGTATGCAGTGCATGTTCACTAAAACAGCTTTCATACGTTTGAATCAGCCCCATTTGACCAACAGCAGCTGCCGCTTGCAACTCGTGTACTTCCTTTGGTCGCTTTTCCCAACCTAACCGCTGCATACCCTCTGCCACCGCACCGCTAGAAACAAGAATGATTTGCGCGCCTTGTTTAACGAGCTCGCTAATCTGTGAAACCCACGCCCTGATTGCAGTACGGTCTAGTCCGTGACCATCTTGCGTAACCAAGCTGGATCCAACTTTTACAACAAACGTCTTACTGTTGTGTAATAGTGACTTGCTCATTCTGGCTTTCTTCTTCCCGTTCCTGCAAACGAATTGCCTCCATATGCTCCATAATGGCATAGGTTAATTGTTTGCAGCCGTTGCCATTAATCGCCGAAATCGCGAATACTGGTCCATCCCAATTAAATTCCTTAACAAATGCTTCAACCACTTGCTCTGGATTCTCTACCATATCCACTTTATTTAACACTAGCCATCTAGGCTTTGCATAAAGCGTTTCATCATGTTTTTTTAATTCATTAACAATCGCCCTAGCTTCCGCAACAGGGTCTGTCACGCCGTCGAGCGGTGCAATATCAACTAGGTGTAATAATAAAGAAGTTCTTGCCAGATGTTTTAAAAATCGTACACCAAGGCCTGCACCATCAGCAGCACCTTCAATCAAACCAGGCACATCTGCTATAACAAAACTTCGATTTGCATCAACACGCACAACACCAAGATTAGGCTGTAATGTCGTAAATGGATAATCTGCAACTTTAGGCTTAGCGGCAGAAACAGAGCGGATAAATGTTGATTTTCCAGCATTTGGCATACCTAGCAACCCAACATCTGCCAGCACTTTAAGCTCTAAAAAAAGCTCGAAAGACTCCCCTTCTTGCCCCATTGTGAATTGACGAGGTGCACGGTTGACGCTTGATTTGAAGTGTACATTACCCAAGCCATTAGCACCGCCTTTAGCTAACAAAACATTTTGTCCATCTTCTGCTAAATCAGCAATCGTCTGTCCTGTCGCTTTGTCAGAAATAACAGTGCCTACAGGCATGCGTAAAATCGTGTCCTCACCACCAGCACCATACTGTTCTTGCTTACGCCCATTTTCACCACGCTGTGCGCGAAATGTGCGCGTATAACGATAATCTACCAAAGTATTAATGTTGCGGTCGGCAACAGCATAAACAGAGCCTCCTTTGCCGCCATCGCCACCACTTGGCCCACCCATCGGCTCATATTTTTCTCGACGAAACGTAGCAATGCCATTGCCGCCATCGCCTGCGTACACCTTGATTGTCGCTTCATCTATGAATTTCATAATCTTTTTCTGTCCTTTATCTAAAAAGACACCTTATTTTAGCTAACAACTTCTTATAACACGCGATCTAAAAAAGAAGCATGTAAAACAAAAAAGCCCTACCTACGGCAGGGCTTTCTATTTAAGCATAACTTTTAAACGGCTACTATATTCACCATCTGACGCTTAAGTGGGCCTTTAGTACAAAAGGTTACCTTGCCATCAATTTTAGCAAATAAGGTATGATCCTTACCCATACCTACATTTTCACCTGCATGCATTTTTGTGCCGCGCTGACGTACAATAATACTCCCTGCTGAAACAACTTGCTCGCCAAATGCTTTAACACCTAATCGTTTGGATTCTGAATCACGTCCGTTACGTGAACTACCACCTGCTTTTTTGTGTGCCATGATTTATTCCTTATCTGCTGATTTCGCTTTTGCTGCTGCCGGTTTTTTAGCTGCAGTTTTCTTAGCTACAGGTTTTGCTGCAGCAGTTTTTTTCTCTGCAGCTGGCTTAGCTGCCGCTTTGGCTTCAGACTTTGCCGCACCTTTGCCATTAATATCTTCAATTTTTATTTCAGTGAAGCTTTGACGATGGCCTTGCGTTTTACGGTAATGCTTACGGCGATGAAATTTAAAAATCATCACTTTATCGCCTTTACCGTGAGATAGTACCGTCGCGTTAACTTTAGCGCCAGCAACTAATGGCGAACCAATCGTTACATCGTCACCGTCAGCTAACATGAGGACTTTATCAATCACTACTTTGCTACCTACATCACCATTTAATTTTTCTACTTTTAAGTAGTCACCAGCAGCAACTTTATATTGTTTACCACCTGTTTTAATAACTGCGTACATGTTTTTGCCTTGATTCACACGTTCAAATGAATCGCGCATTATACTAAATTTGCGAGATAAAGCAAATCATAAATGATTGAATTAGTCATAAATCTTAAGCACAAAGGTTATCATTCATTATGATAAAATAAGCGCCACAATATATGACGCATTCAACATACTTTTAATCCGTGAATCTTATCCAAATCCAATCCCCAATAGCAAAAGACATGCAAGCAGTCGATATGGTTATCCGCGACTCACTGCATTCTGAAGTTAATTTAATCAATACCATCGGCGACCATATCATTAGCAGCGCAGGCAAACGCTTGCGTCCAGCACTGGTTTTACTCTCAAGCGGCTTGTTTGGTCCAATAGGTCATGCACAACATCAGCTTGCTGCTATTATTGAGTTCATTCATACCGCAACACTATTACATGATGATGTCGTGGATGAGTCGCAGATGCGCCGAGGGAAAAGCACTGCTAATCACATCTACGGCAACGCAGCTAGCGTATTGGTTGGCGATTTTTTATATTCACGATCATTTCAAATGATGGTCACCTTAAAAAATATGCGTGTAATGGAAATTTTGTCAGATGCAACGAATACTATTGCTGAAGGTGAAGTTTTACAATTACTTAACTTACACCAGTCAAATGTGACAGAAGAAGCGTATCTAAAAGTGATTCACTACAAAACAGCCAAGCTGTTTGAGGCTGCTGCTCGATTGGGCTCAGTATTAAGCGAAAACCACTCATCCGCAGAGGAAGATGCGCTGGCATTGTATGGTATGCATTTAGGAACAGCATTCCAATTAGTCGATGACGTTTTGGACCTGAATGGTAATGCTGAGAAAATAGGCAAAAACCTAGGTGATGATTTGGCAGAAGGCAAACCAACATTGCCCCTTTTATATGCAATGCACCAAAGTAACGAAGCACAGGCTGCTATTATTCGAAGAGCGATTGAAGAAGGTGGCTTAGAAGACATTGATGCAGTACTAGCTGCCGTCTCTGCAACAAATGCAACGGAGTATGTCCTTGATATTGCAAAAAAAGAAGCTGCATTGGCTTGTAAGGCAATTGCGCATTTTGCCCCATCAAGCTACAAAACAGCGATGATTGAGCTCACAGAGTTTGCGGTGGCTCGTCAATATTAATTATTAATTGACGAGCAACTCACTTAGTTCAAGGTAACAGGCTCTCCACTATCCGCATGATAGTAGCTTAGATGTGCGCAATCACTCGTCCCAGATGTCAATGTTCCGTCAAATAGTGCTTGTCCTTCGACATCTACTATTGCATAACCATTGTGATACAAAGTTACCTCAGCTGTTTTAGGTGTTTTTTTACTGACCTTCTCTCTGAGTGCAAAGCTTATGCAATTCTCATCTTCATCTTCACCGTAGACTTCCCATTCACTCCCCCCAGATAACTGTGTTAGCCAGCTAGGCAAGTCAACCTCCACTCGGCATATAATCGGCTCATCCCATCCTGAGCCATCAATATCATGCTTGTCCATGAGACCTGCCAATTGTTCCTGTAAATCATTTAGGTCAGTCATCATCCATTCCTTTACTGTTTATCTATGTAACATTATATAAATGGTGCCTACTCCGTATATTTCAAGCATTATTTATGCCAAACCTTCATCATTGCATAGTTTAATTAACGGTGAGATGATACGAAAAGTTTACATCATGATGGGAAAAGCATGTTTGATTTTTTATATCCTATAACATCAATATTAAGTACGGAGCCTGCGATTTTTGTAACGGTGGCCGTTATTCTCGGATTAATGATTGGCAGCTTTTTGAATGTTGTGATTTATCGATTACCAAAAATAATGGAGCGGGAATGGCACAACAACTGTCTTGAACTACAAGGAAAAGAAATCCCAGAACAAAGTAAATTGTCATTATCCTTTCCAAGATCCGCTTGTCCCAAATGCAACCAGCAAATTACAGCACTAGAGAATATTCCAATTATTAGCTACCTTTTTCTTGGTGGAAAATGTAAAGGTTGCAAAACGAAAATCAGTATCCGCTATCCTTTAGTCGAAGCTTTGACTGGTATATTATTAGGATTAGTCGCATATAAATTTGGCTATACAAGCACAACTGTATTTGCATGGATCTTCACACTTGCACTCATCACACTCACTTTTATTGACTTTGATACACAACTATTACCAGATGACATCACATTACCCTTACTATGGTTAGGTCTACTATTTAATTTAAATGGTGGCTTCGCTGATTTAAAGTCGGCTGTCATTGGCGCTGCTGTTGGTTATTTGATTCTGTGGGCTGTCTATTGGCTATTTAAAATCGTCACCGGCAAAGAAGGAATGGGCTATGGTGACTTTAAATTATTAGCCGCAATTGGGGCATGGTTTGGCTGGCAACTGATTCCAGCGGTGATTCTATTAAGCTCCGTCTTGGGTGCAAGCATCGGGATAGGTCTTATTTTGCTGAGAGGTCAAACTGGAAATACAGCGATTCCATTTGGCCCATTCCTCGCGCTTGGGGGGATTGCCGCGCTATTTTATGGTCAGCAACTCGCCAGTTTTTATCTAATATAAAAGATATTTCATTTATGTTTACAATCGCACTGACTGGCGGTATCGGCTGTGGAAAATCAGAGGCGACAAACATATTTGCTTCGCTGGGTGTGCCCATTGTCGATTTAGATGTTATCTCCCATCAATTGACGGCAGAAAAACAACCTTTAGTTATCCAAATTGCTGAAATTTTTGGTCATCAATACATGACTAAAAGAGGAGCACTAGATCGTCCAAAAATGCGACAGCATGTTTTTGCTAACGAGCAGGCGCTCGCGCAATTGAACCAAATACTACATCCTGCTATCCATAAAGAAGCGTTAAGACAGCTTCAATTGTATATAGATATGCCCTATACAATTTTAGCGATTCCTCTACTTGAAGAAGACAGTGTTTATGCGACATCAATCAACCGAGTGTTGGTGATAGACTGTGAGCAGAAAAAGCAAATTGAACGCGTTAAACAACGCAGCCAGTTAACTGAGCCTGAAATTAAACAAATTCTTAAGGCACAAATGCCACGTCAATTACGTATTAAGATGGCTGACGATTTAATTGAGAATAATGGAAGTATTGCAGAATTACGCCAAAAAATTGAGAATTTACACCAAAAATACATTAAAACTTGCATAGTTAGCAAAACAATCTCATAATTCACGTCAATTCACAACCCATTGTTTGCAGACTTTAAATTACAGTGTCTAGCTACGAATTTCCATTTAATGAACGCATCCGTGCACTTTTAAGATTAGAAGATCTATTCAAGAAAGTGCTGTTGCATGTTGAGTCTGGTCAACAGTACAATCACCATAGTGCGCTAATGTTGCTGCTACAAATGCTGGATATTATAGAGCGTGCAGATATTAAAGTTGATATTGTGCACGAACTAGATAGACAAGCCTTGTCTATGCAAAACCTTTTAGGCAACCCCAATATATCTGAGGAAGTTCTGACAGAAACAATTAAAGAAGTTGAAGCATGTGCTAGCGCCCTACGCGCCGATAAGGCAAAAGTAGGCCAAGCCTTGCGCGACAATGAATGGCTAATGAGCATTAAGCAGCGCGCATCTATTCCGGGCGGCGTTTGCCAATTCGACTTACCTTCTTATCATTACTGGCTTAACCTAGATAAAGAAACACGTGAAAACGACTTTTACAACTGGCTCTCTCGTTTGCTACCAATGTATGAGGGCATCAAAATCATTTTACATATTCTGCGCGGCAGTGGACTGACGCACGACTACGTTGCCCAAAATGGTTTTTATCAGCAGATGTTAGGAGGAAGCAAGCCGGCACAAATGGTCAAAATTGAAGTACCTGACGATTGCATTTATTTTGCAGAAGTCAGTGCAAACAAATATGCGATTAATGTGCGTTTTCATGGCATGGACTTTGTACAAAGACCGAAACAATGCGATCATAATATCAACTTTAAAATGACCTTATGTAACTTGATGTAAGCGCATCAAACTTAGTATTTATGCCAGAAGAAAAAGCGTCAAAAAAAATTAAACAAGTTGCCTGCCCAAACTGTAAGACACTATCGCCGTTCGATCAGAGCAACCCTTACCGACCTTTCTGCTCAGAACGATGTAAAATGATGGACTTGGGCGACTGGGCAAACGAAAATTATCGTATTCCAGAAAAAACACCACCCAAAGATTTTAATTAATGGAATCTTTTCGCTTTTACGCATTCTTATCTACTATCAATTAACTCAACCTTTGAATGATGAAACTACTTAAACTAATCCCATTTATTTTTCTCCTTATTGCTTGCACAACGAGTGCTGAAGTTTCCATCTCAGATGCTTGGGTACGTGAAAATGCGCCAGGCCAAAAAGTCGGCGCTGCGTATATGACTTTGACGAGTCCACAAAAAAGTAAATTAGTATATGTTGAAGCGCTTCCTGCTGCTGGCTCTGTTGAAATTCACAGCATGTCCATGAATAACGGCATTATGAAGATGCGCATGCTTGAAACTTTGCCTCTGGAAGCAAATCAGCCAGTCACATTAAAACCAGGTAGCTTTCATTTAATGATGTTTGATTTAAAACAGCCACTTAAGGCAGGCGACAACATTGAATTTAGACTTTGCTTTGAAGATGTAAATGGCAAAATCACTGATCAAATCATCACATTGCCCGTGAAGAGCCAGTAAAACTGGCAGCAAATTTTGTAAGCTAAAACTTAGCTACCATTAACGTTTAAAAATAATCGCTCAATGCTCATCGGCAAGTGACGCTAATGCATCCATAATCGGTAGATTAGCGGGCAGAATAGGCGCAACATTTACCTGACCAGCCAATTGCCAACTCAATATTTGCCCTTCTTTTGGCGACACCTCTCCCTGCCATTTTGTCACAAAAAAAAAGTGTAAATGCACAGTTTTTGCTGGGGAGTCGTGCGTTTCTGGGTAGTCAAACCGCTTTTCTAGCCAAGGCTGATAACTTGTTGGCAAGATACCCAACTCTTCTTGAAGCTCACGCCCCAGTGCGTGTTCTGGCAACTCTCCGGCTTCAATTTTTCCACCAGGAAACTCCCACCAGCCAGCCCAAGGTTTGCCCTGCGGTCGACTAGCCAATAAAAATTGCTGGTTTTCCCTTTGTAAAATGGCAACAGCAACATGGGTCACTTTAACCATTTAATTTTAGCTTCCCTGCGTAATCTTTTGCAAAATGATAAGCTATGCGCCCACTGCGTGCGCCACGGGTGTATGTAAATTGCAGTGCAGCTTTTTGCGCCGCATCATCAAAAGTAATTCCATATGTTTTCAACCAATGTTCTGCAATAGCTAAGTATTCATTTTGATTAAATGTATGAAAAGACAACCACAAACCAAAACGTTCAGCCAGCGCTGTTTTTTCCTCTATCGTGTCCCCAGGTCTAATTTCGCCATCAAAGTGTGTAACCGCTTCATTATCTGCCATAAACTCTGGCATTAAGTTTTTACGATTAGATGTCGCATACACCAACACATTATCGGAAGCATTGGCCAAAGATCCATCCAATACGACTTTTAAAGCCTTGTAGGCAACATCATTTGCTTCAAAAGTTAAATCATCGCAGTAGATAATAAACTTTTCTGGACGTGCGCTAATTAAGTTCACGATTGCATGTAGATCGACTAAGTCTTGCTTATCCACTTCAATCAAGCGCAAGCCTTGCTCGGCATACTCAGTTAATAACGCCTTGACTAAGGAGGATTTTCCTGTGCCTCGCGCACCTGTCAATAATACGTTATTTGCGGTTAGCCCTTGCAAAAATTGCCGCGTGTTTCTAACAATCTCTTTTTTTTGCACATCAACAAAGTGTATATCTTGTAAGCGAATCTGATGCGGATGAGCAATCATTTGCAACGCACCCCTGCCATCAACATTCAGCCAACGCCAAGCCGTTGCATTCCAATCTATTGGTTCATTCTGAGGCTTGAATAGCATTTCTAGCTTTTCCAGCAAAACCTCTGCTTTAGTGATTAGCTTGTTTACATTTTCCATACGTTAAGTACTAATCCCTATCAGCGTCTTATGACCGATAATCGGCATTAATCTTGACATAATCATAGCTAAAATCACAGGTCCAGACAGTTGCAGCCGATTGTCCTCTATTCAGCACAACACGTACCAATATTTCAGGCTCTGCCATGACCGCAGTGCCTTGTGCTTCTTGATAAGTTGCGGCTATACCGCCATGCTCAGATACCAATACATCACCAAGATATAAGCGTAATTTATTTACATCTAAATCATCAATACCAGCATAACCAACTGCGGCGAGAATCCGTCCTAAATTAGGGTCTGATGCAAAAAATGCCGTTTTAACAAGTGGAGAATGTGCTATGGCATAAGCCACTTTTCGACACTCCGCCTCATCACGTCCAGATTCGACCTGGATTGTCATAAACTTGGTTGCGCCCTCGCCATCACGGACGATAGCTTGGGCTAGTTCAATCGCGACTTCTGTCATGGCATCACGTAAAGCAATAAAATCTTCACCCGACTCTGTCACTTCATCGTTTCCTGCTAAATTGGTGGCGACCATAATAAAACTGTCGTTCGTACTAGTATCCCCATCAACGGTAATACAATTAAATGATTTATTGACCGCATAATGAATAATGGCATCTAAAGCCTGTTTACTGATGGCAGCATCCGTAGCAATGTAACCGAGCATGGTCGCCATGTTTGGATGGATCATGCCAGAGCCTTTGCTCATCCCTGTAATGGTGACTTGCTTACCCCCTATCGCTAACTGACGAGAGACTGCTTTAGGCACAATGTCTGTAGTCATAATCGCTTCTGCAGCATTAAACCAATTGTCCGCTTTTGCGTTTTCCAATGCGGCTGGCAAATGTGCAATGATTTTATCAACGGGCAATGGCTCTAGAATGACACCTGTTGAAAACGGAAGCACTTGCTCGCTATCTAGATTGAGTAATGTTGCAAGAGCATCACAACTTTTTTTAGCATGCTGCATCCCAGCATCACCCGTGCCGGCATTCGCATTTCCAGTATTGACCAATAAGGCACGAATAGCACTTGAACTAGCCAAGTGTTGTTTAGATAGTGTGACGGGCGCAGCACAAAAGCGATTTTGCGTAAATACACCTGCTACGTGGCTACCTTCTGTTAGCAACATCACCAAGACATCTTTGCGGTCTGGTTTGCGGATGTGTGCCTTGGCATAACCAAGTGTCACCCCATTCACAGGCAGTAAATCTGATGCATTGAGTTTGGGTAAATTAACAGGCATGTGATTACTTTCTATTTTAAATTAATCAAAATATTGTAGCGTATCCGCTTATCAACCAGACAACAACTAACAATAAAAGTTACCCGCTACGCTCTGCGCCAAGTGGTACCTTGAGGCGTATCTTCTAATATAATTCCAGATTCAGATAACTCTTTACGGATACGATCAGCCTCGGCAAAGTTTTTGCCTTTTTTAGCAACAACACGTTGATAAATCAAATCATCAATGGTTTCACTATTTAAACCATTTAAGCTAGAACCAACACCAGAAACATTAACTTCACCAGGGTTAGCATTAAGAACATACTTTCTACCTTGAAGATAATCATTAGCATTGCTTTGCAGCAAACCTAGTAATGCTCCAAGGCTTTTCAGTAATGTTGCCGCTTCAACCGATTTATCTTTATTGACCTCATTGACCAAGTCAAACAGCACTGCAATCGCTTCTGGAGTATTAAAATCATCATCCATTGCCTCTTTGAATCGAGCAGCTTGTGGATGCTGCCAATCGATGTTAATAGGTTCAATATCGATGCTACGCAAAGCAGTGTAGAGCCTTGTCAATGAGGCTTTCGCATCATCCAAATGTTTGTCACTATAATTAAGTGGGCTACGGTAATGCGCACGTAATATGAAAAAACGCACTACTTCAGCATCGTATTTTTCCAATACCGTTCGAATGGTAAAAAAGTTACCCAGCGACTTGGACATTTTCTCATCATCAACACGCACAAAGCCATTATGTATCCAGTAATTGGCCATTGGGCAACTATGGCTTGCTTCACTCTGTGCAATTTCATTTTCATGATGCGGAAACTGTAAATCTTGTCCACCACCATGAATATCAAAATGTGCGCCCAAGTGTTTTGCGCTCATGGCCGAACATTCAATATGCCATCCGGGGCGGCCTGGGCCCCACGGCGAATCCCAATTAGGCTCATTCGGTTTAACTGATTTCCACAGTACAAAGTCTAGCGGATCTTTTTTAAAGGTGTCCACTTCAACGCGTTCACCAGCACGCAAATCATCTAGGCTTTTACCAGAAAGTTTGCCATAGCCCTCAAAGCTACGTACTGCGTAGAACACATCCCCATTCTCTGCAAGATAAGCATGCTCTTTTTCTACCAGCTTAGTAATCATGGCTATCATTGCATCTATGTGCTCAGTCGCACGCGGCTCATTATCAGGCCGAATCACGCCAAGTTGTGCAGCGTCCTCATCCATTGCCGTGATAAATCGTTGTGTTAATTCGCCAATGCTTTCATTATTCTCATTAGCGCGTTCAATAATTTTGTCATCTACATCTGTAATATTACGGACATAAGTCACTTCATAACCCGATGCGCGGAACCAGCGGGCCACCATATCAAACACGACCATTACGCGCGCATGGCCCAGATGACAAAAGTCATAAACAGTCATGCCACAGACATACATGCGGACTTGATTTTGACGGATGGGAACAAAAACTTGCTTGTTGCGCGAGAGGGAATTATAAATTTTTAACATGCATTAGAATTTCGTGGTTAAATCGACCAATAAAACAACCAAATATTACAATAAAACCAATTATTTACAATGAAAACTTACCAGACTATTGGATGTTCGCAATCCTGTTGGTAGAATACGGTTATTATTAACTGATTCAGTATATCACAATGACAATCCACAACATTTTACTAAAAAAATATGTAGCACCCATATTCATAACACTTCTGTTCGCTTCTCTCCCAACATTTGCTGATGAGTTAAAAGATATTTCAAAAATGGCAGAACAAGGGCAGCAAGACGCTGCGCTAAAACGGATAAACACGTATCTTGAAGCGAATCCTAAGGATGCGCAAGGAATGTTTATGAAAGGGATTATTCAAGCGGAAAGTGGCAAACGTGATGATGCAATCAAAACTTTTAACGCATTAACGAAAACATATCCTAGCTTACCAGAACCGTACAACAACCTTGCTGTTTTATATGCTGAAGCAGGCGAGTATGATTCTGCAAAAAAAGCACTTGAGACAGCGATTAAAACGCACCCTAGTTATGCCACAGCACATGAAAACTTAGGTGATATATATGCACGCATGGCTTCAGAAGCTTATGACAAAGCATTGCAACTTGATACTGGCAATGTACGCGCACAAAGCAAACTCTCTTTAATTAAAGATTTATTCACAACAGATGGTAAAACAACTGTAGCAGCAAACAATGCAACGCCAATTCGCCCGATACGTCCAGCAAATAAAAAAACAGAGCCTGAACCAAAGCCTACTGCGGAAGCAAAGCCTGTTGCAACGCCAGAACCAGTTGTGGAAACAGCAAAAGTTGACACATCAACTAATGTGGAAAGTGATATATTAGCTGCGGTTGAATCTTGGCGTTCAGCTTGGTCTGACCAAAATGTTGATGGGTATCTTGCTAGCTATGCAGATAGCTTCTCTCCAGCGAGAGGTAGAAGCCTAGCAAGCTGGAAAGAGTTTCGTCGTTCCCGCGTTTCTGGTCCTAAAGGGATAACATTAACCCTGAACGATCCAAAAGTTGAAATTTTAGACGATAGCAATGCAAGAGTCAGCTTTAAACAATACTACAAGGCTGATAGTAGAAGCCCTATCCACACAAACAAAACATTGGTGCTTAAAAAAGTTGGTAGCACTTGGTTAATTAATGAAGAAATTGCATCTAATTAATGACTACGCTTGTTGTCCAATCAGTGTGTGTGTAATTAAGTGATTTTAATGAAACAAGCTCAAAAAAATAGAAAATCAAATCTCGGCTTAGCGAAACTGCTGGTCGTGATTGGTTGCACACTGCTACCTTGGAGTGCCACGGCAATCAATCAAGGCAATCTGTCAGATAAACTGTTTTCCAACAAGGTTGATCGTGATTTGGTGGAAAAGCTGCTAGTTGAGAGCCTGATGCAAATTGCACGTGGTGAAACAAAGCAAGCAATGGACACAGTAGATGAACTGATCCGTACGACACCAAACTTTAAGCTAGCCCACCTCATTCGTGGCGACCTGCTCAGTGCTCAAGGGCAAACAATTAATCCCTTTGGTAACACGTCAGCTATTAGTGCGGCCGAAACAAGCCAAGAAATAGAAGGTCTTCGTGAAGAGGCGCGCACGCGTCTTAACTACTATTTTTCGACAGATAATCATCGGCAGGTACCTAATATTACGGTTCAGATGACAGAGAAGCAGAAACATTTAATTCTAATTGACACCGTAAAATCACGATTATTTGTGTACAAGAAAAGCAATGCTGGGTTAGCGCATGTAGCTGATTATTATGTCACTATTGGTAAGAATGGTGCCGACAAAAACGTTGAGGGTGACAAAAGAACGCCCGTCGGACTTTATTTTGCGAGCAAGAAATTAACAACCCCGCTATCGGATTTTTATGGTGAAGGCGCTTATCCACTCAATTACCCTAATGCACTAGACAAACACTACAAAAAAACAGGGCATGGCATATGGCTGCATGGCACACCAAAAGATACCTATAGCCGTCCTCCTAGAGCAAGTGATGGCTGCGTTGTTTTAAGTAACCCTGATTTGATTAAGTTATCCTCTATCCTCAATCTAGGTAACACCCCAGTCATCATTTCAGATAATGTGGAGTGGGTTAGCCTGATAAAAGCCACACCGCAAACTGTAGAGTTGTCCGCGTTGAACAAAGCACTTGAGCAATGGCAGCAAGACTGGGTATCCCAAAATACAGACAAGTATTTAAGCCATTATTCAAATCAGTTTTTTTATAGCGACGGCGCATTACCAGAGTGGGCTGCGCACAAGCGCAGAGTACAAGCAGGTAAACCAAAAGTCGCTATTAAATTAAGCGATGTGAGTATGTTTAGTTATCCGAACCTACGCAAAACGCAACATTTAGCGCCAAATACGAAAATTATTGTCGTCGATTTTGATCAGTACTATGAAAGTCCAACACTCAAAAATAAAATGCGTAAACGTCAATACTGGGCTAATGAAAATAACCAATGGAAAATCATATACGAGGGTGCATCATAAATCACATGAAATTTAGTTTTTTAAAGTATCTGTTTCTTTCTTTCACACTTATCACTCTCATCCCAACCAGTTCACTTGCAGAAACAACTCAAGTTGAATTTAAAACAAATATGGGTGCGTTTACAGTTGAACTCTATCCAGATAAAGCACCAGTGACTGTTGCTAATTTCTTACAGTATGTCGAAAGTGGCTTTTATGAAAAAACCATTTTTCATCGTGTCATTAATAACTTTATGATTCAAGGTGGTGGTTTTGAGCGAGATTTATTTGAAAAGCCGACAAAGTCAGCCATTAAAAACGAATCCAATAATGGTCTAAAAAATAAAGTTGGCACGATTGCAATGGCGAGAACACCTGACCCTGACTCTGCCACTGCACAATTTTTTATTAACCTTAAAGATAATGCCTTTTTAGATTACACCAGCCCAGAGCCAGATAAAATAGGCTATTGTGTGTTTGGCAAAGTAACCAAAGGTATGGATGTAGTTAAACAGATTGGCGTTGTTCCTACAGGCAATATTTCAAGATTTACTGATGTGCCAGTCAAACCTATTAAAATCATCAGTGCGACTTTACTAAATACTGAGACAGCTGAATAGTTTCAGCTATTAGTATTACTAATTATTAATAACTAAGGATGTACAGTGGTAAAACTAACAACTAATTTTGGCGAAATTACCCTTGAACTTGATGCTGATAAAGCACCCATTACCGTCGCAAACTTTTTACAATATGTAGAAGATGGTTTTTATGATGGTTTGATTTTTCATCGTGTCATCAATAATTTTATGATTCAAGGTGGTGGCTTTGACACCACCATGAAAGAGAAGCCGACTCAAGATGCAATCAAAATTGAAGCCGATAATGGGTTAAGTAACGACAAATACACCATTGCGATGGCACGCACTTCGATTCCTGACTCGGCGACCAGTCAATTTTTTATTAATGTTAATGACAACGACTTTTTAAACCATACCGCCCCTACAGCCAGCGGTTGGGGCTACTGTGTATTTGGAAAAGTAACAGAAGGCACAGATGTCATCGAAAAAATTAAAGATGTAGAGACAGGTACTAAAGGCGGTCATCAAGATGTCCCTGTTGAGCCTGTCATTATTGAAAAAGCAACTGTCGTATAACAACACGTATTAACCAACTGACTTAATTATGGGATTCAGTCTTTTCATATCAGACTTACATCTATGTGATTCCCGGCCTGAAATTATTGATGCCTTTATTGCTTTTTTGACAAATACTGCGTCGCAAGCTGATAACCTTTATATTTTAGGCGACTTGTTTGAGTATTGGCCTGGTGATGACGTCATCACGACAGGCGCGCATGCCGAAATTATCAAAGCATTGAATGTATTAAGTCAAACTGGTGTTGAGGTATTTCTGATTCATGGCAACCGTGACTTCTTATTAGGTAACGCATTTTCAAAAGCGACCAACCTAACTATCTTACCAGACCCATATTTGGTCACTTTATATGACACGCCAATATTATTGAGTCACGGCGATGATCTGTGCACAGACGACACCGCTTACCAAGCATTCAGAACAGAGGTGCGTAACGAAGCTTGGAAAACTCAGTTTCTGAGTCAGCCATTGACCGCTCGTATCGCTTATATTGAATCAATCCGCAAAAAAAGTGAACTCGAAAAATCCATCAAGTCTATGGAAATCATGGATGTCAATCCGTCAGCTGTGGCAGGATTACTAAAGCAATATGATTACCCTCCCATATTTATTCATGGTCATACGCATAGGCCAAGAAGGCATCAACATCTCGTTGATGGTCACACATGTGAACGCTTAGTGTTAGGCGATTGGTATGCGCAAGGGAGCTTTTTGAAGCTCGATCAGGATGGCTTTCATGAGCATGCAGTCTCATAAAAAAGTAATGGTATGCACTAACTTCCGTGCCAACCCGAGCCACCCCTCATGTGGTGCGCGCGATAGCGATACAGTATTAACAGCACTTTCTGAAGCGTTATTAGATTTACCTATTATTACGGTAGAAAGCCCATGCATGGGGCTTTGTCATACAGGCCCTAATGTCCGCCTTTCCCCCAACGGGACATGCTTTCATGAAGTCAATGCACAAAGACTAGATGTAATCATTGAAGAAGTAAAAATGTTTATAAAGTGTTAATGACACCAAAGCTCACGTGCCCTGGAATTCTTGACTCATCCACTTCATCAATCTGTGATGGCTCCAAAAACATTTCTGCATAGCGTAAATAAATTTTTTCGCGTACAAATAAATCAAAAATATCCGGATCGATATGATGCTCCAGTTTCATTTTACCTAGTATCATCAATGTCTCAGATAACGTTTTTGCTTTTTTATATGGCCTATCTTTAGATGTCAGGGCTTCAAATATATCTGCAACACCCATCATGCGTGCAGGAATTGACATTTCATGACGCTTTAACCCTTTAGGGTAACCTTTGCCATCCATACGCTCATGATGGCCACCAGCATACTCTGGTACCCGCATTAAGTCCTTTGGATAAGGAAGTGACTCAAGCATGTTGATTGTCACCGAAATATGGTTATTGATGACAGCGCGCTCTTCTGGTGTTAGCGTACCACGCGGGATGGTTAAGTTGTAAGCTTCATCATCAGTTAAAAACTTCTTACGCTTCCCTGCTGCATCAACAAAATCATAGCTAGCGATTTTCATCACCCGTTCCTGATCTTGCTTTCGCATAGCCTCACTACCAACATTAACGCGACGAATAAATTGCTTATCATCATCGAGTTGCCTGTGAATGGCTTTAATTTCATTTTGCATTGAAGGTTGGTTAAGCGACTTGCCATCGCCACAAGATTCCAACATTAGCTGTAAATAGGCATTTTCTCGTTGTGCTTTTAATAATTCAAATCTTTGGTCAATTAACTCAATTCGATCAAATATTGTTTCTAACTTTGTTGCTTTATCCATCACAGACTCAGGTGTCGTGACCTTGCCACAATCATGTAACCAAGCCGCAATTTTCAGTTCGTAGATCTCTTTTTCGGTCATGGTAAAGTTTTTAAATGGGCCGCTTTGAGTTTTCATTGCGGCGTCTGCCAGCATCATGGTTAACTCTGGTACGCGCTGGCAGTGCCCTCCCGTGTAGGGTGATTTTTCATCAATCGCGTCTGCAATTAACTTAATAAATGACTCAAACAAATCTTTTAAACCACTAATTAAATTCTGATTGGTCATTGTCACAGCAGCTTGTGAAGCCAGCGACTCAACTAAGCGCTGATGTGACTGGGTAAAAGAAACGACTTCTTTTGTCTTTGGATCAATTGCATTGATTAACTGCAATACACCGATAATCTCATTCTCATGATTTTTCATCGGAACAGTCAAAAATGATTTTGAACGGTAGCCCATTTTTTCATCAAATTGTCTTGTACCAGAAAAATCAAAGCCTTCTGCCAAATAGGCATCATCTATATTAATCGTTTGGTCTTTCAGCACACAGTATGCAGCAACCATATTAAGGTTAGGCTGATTATCTTCTAAATATAGCGGTAATGAAGAAAAAGGGATTTTTTTGCCCGTTGTGCCGCCAAGTGCAATATTGAGACTCAGTGTCCGCATAATTTCAAATTTTAACTTGTGGTCATCTGAGACGATATACAGTGTACCGCCATCTGCATTTGTCAGTTCTTTTGCACCTAACAGTATTGTTTCCAGTAAGCGATCATTATTCGGCTCTGCTGACAGCGCAACCCCAATCGCATTTAAGCGTTCTAGTTGATTAAGAAGTTCTGATTGTTTCATGTAACAACCCACCCACTCTGATCATTGCTTAACAATATTAATCCAGACAAAATTCCATCTTTGTGCCTAGCACCTCTATTTCTTCATGATTGCTCAAAGCATACGCTTGCGCACCAATAGTTTTACCATTCACAATTGGGTACTGGTTTCCAGCAACATGTGTCAGGAAAAAGCCTTCTTGTCTTTTGGTGACCACAGCAACCTGCTTGCCTGGCTCCCCTAACTTGACCATTGTCTTATCTAAAAACAACAACTCCCCTACTCTGTCACCACTTAAAATTTTCAATCTGGGCTCTTGTGATTCAGTAGACGTTCCGTTTGCAGCTGTATCAGGCGGTTCATTTGTCAAATCCGTGTCTAGCGTAGTTTCTTCTATATTGGATTGATCAGCAGTTTCAGGTGATTCCAGTGCCTCTTCTTGCGTTTCATCAGCTTGGGTTTCAGATGCAACCATGACGGTATCTGCAAATCCACTTGCTTCAGGTCTAGCAGTCGTTGTGATATCTTGCACAAACTTTAGTTGATATTTTCCAAGACCAATTGTGTCCCCATGCTTAAGAACTTGCTTCTTTATCGTTTTCTTATTAACGACTGTACCATTGGTACTATTTAGGTCTTGTATATAAACTTCACCTTGCGTGCGAACAATCACAGCATGCTCGCCACTGATTGCCAAGTTATCAATATGCACATCATTTGTCGCGCGACGTCCGATTGTTAATCGGTCTTTGTCAACAACATATTCTTTAATCACATTTCCATCTAATAAGAAAATTAACTTCGCCATGACTGCCTTTGAAAATCTTGGTTAAATTGAGTTTATCCCCATAACTTATATATCCAGCCCTGCTTCATTGCAAACGAATCCTTGATTAAAGCAATGACAACCGACACATTATCGGTCCCTCCATATTTATTTGCAAGTCTGATGAGGCTGCTGGCTGCAAGGTGTATATTCCCATTGGCCGATGTAATTGTTTCTTGGATATCATCATCTTCAACTAAATCTGTTAATCCATCTGAACAAAGCAAATAACAATCCCCAACCATCACCTCATATTCATTTAATTCGAGCTCAACTTCGGCTTCTGTTCCTAGTGCACGCGTAACTAAGTGACCGTCATTTGACATCCTTGCCTGCTCTTTAGTAATCAGCTTGGCATTAATTTGTTCTTGTAGTAAGGAATGATCTTCTGTGAGCTGTTCTAATATGCCTTCACGGAAACGGTAGAGTCTAGAATCGCCAATGTGACCGACAATCAGTTTATTATTATAAAAAATGCCCGCTACCATTGTTGTACCCATCCCAGAACAAATAGGTTGCTCTTGTGATATTTGGTAGACAAAGCTATTTGCGGCTGCTACTGCTCTTTTGAGCATCTCTCCCACTGACAAATGCAGTATTTTTCTTGATAGTCTTTGCTGATGCATAAGCTCCGCCAACTCAGCGGCAACAATCAGGGTCGTCATTTGACTAGCTATTTCGCCTGCTTTGTAGCCGCCCATACCATCAGCCACCATGACAAGTCCTGTAGTTAAATCACTGGCAACAGAATCCTCATTCTGGCTTCGCATTTGCCCAACATCAGACATACGGGCAATACTCACGGCTTTTGCTACATCCATATCATCCAGTCATTTCCATTTCAACTATGCGTTGGTTCTGTATTTTTTAACAATAAGGATAAGTTCGTAACACTTTAATAATGGCTACTTTCCAAACTCATGCGGTCTAGCAGAAGCTGCCAATTTATCTAATACGCCATTAATATATTTATGCCCATCAGAGCCGCCAAAAGTTTTGGCAAGTTCAACCCCTTCGTTGATTGCTACGCGGTAAGGTATCGTTATATCAAATAAAAGTTCATAGGATGAAACGCGTAATATTGCATGTTCAATAGGACTTAATTCACTGATTTCTCGATCAATGAAGGCCGTAATTTGCGCATCAAGTGAGGCTAAATTGTCAAAAACGCCATTAAGTAATTGCTTAAAATATGCCTCGTCCGCTTTATTGTAGTCAGGGTCATCCTGCATATCTAGCAAAATTTGTTTGATATCGCCTTCGTTCATCATGTAACGATAGATAGCCTTTAGCACAAGCTCTCTCGATTTACGACGACTTCTACTCGTTTTACGTTTCTTGGTCGTACCTGCTCCAACATTTATGCTACTCATAATACGCTGACCAAATTAGCCATTTCAATGGCTACCCTCGCCGCTTCAGCACCTTTCACTTCCACGCGGGCTAATGCTTGCTCATCATTTTCTGTTGTTAGGATAGCATTCGATATAGGAACCCCAGTATTGAGTTGCACGTCGGCAACACCACGAGCAGACTCATTTGCAACGACCTCAAAATGATACGTTTCACCGCGCACAATGGCACCTAGTGCGATAAGTGCATCATATTGTTCGCTTAATGCCATTTCTTGTAGAATCAACGGAGACTCTAACGCCCCAGCTACTGTGGCAAGCTGAATATCTTCTTCTGCAACGCCTAGCTTTAACAGCTCTGCATGACATGACTTGAGTAAACCTTCACCTATATTGCTATTAAATCGTGACAAGACTATGCCTATTTTTTTGCCAGAGCCATCCAGATTTATTGCTATTTTGTCCAAAACATTCTCTCTATTTCGTAAAAAACAACATTTTACGCTATTTAATCCTCCCAATACGATGGGATTTACGCAATCTAGCTAAATAAAGACCATGCTTTTTGAGCAGTACTCCATATACCATATGCAATGGGGATCATTACCGTTGCCCAAGCAGCTAACAGAATGAGCGAATGCTTTTCTGTTGCTGCATTAGAAGATGCTTTAGACACTACTTTCTCATGCCCAGCACTCCGAACTGCTTCGAGCTCCGCATCTGTCATAAAATCTTTATCATCCAATGGTTTAATCAGCATATTTGCAACAAACCCAATCACCATCATCCCTGCTAACACTAGCATAATTGGTCCATAAATCTTGTCATACGGCACCCCCGCCTCCAAACGCGTATCGTGCATGTAATTCACAATCACTGGCCCGACTATACCTGCTGTAGACCATGCTGTTAGAAGACGTCCATGAATCGCACCAACAAATTGAGTGCCGAAAATATCAGCTAAATAAGCTGGAATTGTGGCAAAACCACCACCATACATAGAGGAGATAATGCAAAAACTAGCGACGAATAACGACAATGATTTAAAGCCTGCAACATAGGCAGCGGAACAATATAAGAAAGCGCCAAGCACAAAGAAAATATAATAGGTTCGCTTGCGGCCTAACTTGTCTGATGATGATGCCCAGCCAATTCGGCCAAAAATATTAAATACTGATATCAAGCCAACAAAGCCAGCACCTACCAAAGCTGCCGCCGTTGTCAAATCGTGGTTACTCCTAATCTCAGCAAATCCAACGTCTGGCTGACCAATAAGGGCACCTCCAAATGTCTCCTGTAACATAGGGGATGCAGCACCCAATATACCAATACATGCAGAAACATTCATACATAACACCAGCCATAACAGCCAAAACTGTGGTGTTTTATGCGCCCTGCTCAAATGCACATGCTTGTGTGCAATCATGGCATTTTTCTGTGTTTCTGGTGGATTCCAGTTTTCAGGTTTCCAACCTGTTGCTGGCACACGGTATCCAAATGCACCACTTACCATGAAAATAAAATAGATAAGTCCAAGTACCACAAAGGTTTGCCATACCCCAACACCACCAGCTTCAGAAAAATGCGCCATCAGCTTCGTTGCAATCGGTGAACCAATCATTGCCCCACCGCCAAAACCCATTATTGCCATTCCGGTTGCCATACCCCGATGATCAGGAAACCATTTAATTAGTGTAGATACAGGAGAAATATAGCCCAGACCTAAGCCAATACCACCAATGACTCCGCTACCAAGCCATAGCAACCAAAGTTGATGAATATAAATACCATAGGCAGAGATGAGCAAGCCACCCGCCCACAAAATTGCAGAAACGAAACCTGTTTTCCTTGGTCCTTCTCGCTCTAGCCAACCACCAAAAATAGCGGCGGAGCAACCAAGCAACACAAAAAATAGCGTAAACATCCAGCCGAGATCAAATTGAGTCCAGTTACAGTCTGTAGCGAATAATGCCTTAGCAGTGCCTGCCAATTTATCGCCAAACGTTGTAGCACCCGCAGCGCAGGCAGCTACAGGGGCGCCTGAGGCATCGACTAATGCATTGCCAAGCGGTTTCCAAAACACGCTAAACCCATAAGCCATCCCAATAGAAAGATGTATGGCTAATGCTGCGGGTGGCACGAGCCATCGATTAAAACTAGGGCCTGCAATCGTATTTTCTTTATCTAAAAAGCTTGCCATACTTCCTCCTAAGACTTCTAATTATATGTAGCTCATTTTGAATTAGTTACATATTGTTACAAATCTCAATAAATGGCAATTAACTATTTTTAAAATTCATCATAATTTTGTGACTCTGTCATAAATTTGAAATATTATGGTCACATAATGTGCGCGTACCATCGTTAATTTGGAGCAAAATGCCTGCTAACATATTAGTTGTAGAAGACGAGCCTGCTATTCAAGAGCTTTTAGCACTTAACATTACGCAAGCTGGTCATACACCGCTGCGTGCCATTAGCGCCGAACATGCGCAAGAGCTACTACGTAATACGATTCCAGACTTAATTTTGCTGGATTGGATGCTCCCCAACATGAACGGCATTGACTTTGCCCGCAAGCTT
Organism: Methylophilaceae bacterium; assembly: GCA_051252095.1. GTDB lineage: Bacteria > Pseudomonadota > Gammaproteobacteria > Burkholderiales > Methylophilaceae. The sequence continues at coordinate 52,704 of JBPOFK010000002.1, read as the reverse complement.
AAATCTGACAGTTCAACCAAGCAAATACCCATTATTATGCTCACAGCGCGTGGCGATGAGTTTGATAAAATAAGAGGCTTAGAGGTAGGTGCAGATGACTATGTAACCAAGCCTTTTAGTCCGCGTGAGTTAAATGCACGCATCAAAGCAGTGTTGCGTCGAAGAGCACCGCAAATGACAGATGACCCGATTGAAATTCAAGGCTTGCACCTAGATCCTATTACGCATCGCGTCACTGGAAACAAAAAAATAGTGGATTTAGGCCCTACAGAATTTAGGTTGCTGCACTATTTTATGAGCAATCCTGAACGAGTGCATTCGAGAGGACAGTTACTTGATAAAGTATGGGGTGACCGTGTTTTTGTAGAAGACCGAACTGTCGATGTTCATATCCGCCGTCTAAGAAATGCATTATCCGCATCTGGTCATCAGGATTTAATCCAAACAGTGCGTGGTGCAGGCTATCGACTTTCAGCTTTAGCTAATTAAAATTCATCTGGCTTTATGCCAGCACATAAAAGCTACTATAATATGTGCACACTATAAGAGTTAGCGAATGTGCAAGATATTCGATGGAAAACATTATGGGTAGGGATTAGCCTACTGGCCATTGCCATCATTCTTTGGTTGGCAAGTAACTTAGTTAATGCACTAGTGTTTCTGTGCTTTGCCTTTGCTTTATACATTGCTGGCCATATCTATTGGATATATAAGCTGCAACGTTGGCTAAAAACACCAAACCTGAATGAAATTCCAGAAGGCAGAGGAATCTGGGAAAGCATTTTCTCCGCATTATTCCAACATCAACGTAAAAACATCAGAGCTGAAGCTGAGCTAATTGCTGCATTAGAAGGCTTTAAAAGAGCAACTAACGCATTGCCAGATGGCATCACGGTATTGAATCATCGTAATGAAATTGAATGGTGTAATCCACCCGCAGAGCTTTTACTAGGGCTAGATTTAGAGATTGATGCAAACCAACCCATTCAAAACCTTGTCCGTTACGCTGAGTTCATTACTTACCTGCATAGCAAAGACTATAACGAACCGATTATCGTTAAGTCCAACCGCAACGCTGAAACAACACTTGAAATCAAACTCATTATTTTTGGCACAGCACAAAAGCTCTTGATCTGTCGCGATATATCTACGCAAGAAAAAATAGACACGATGCGACGAGACTTTATCGCAAATGTGTCGCATGAATTGCGCACACCTCTGACTGTTGTAGGTGGTTTTCTGGAAACGCTCATGGATACACAAGGAGCAGTATCAGAAGGTACAAAAAATTATTTTGATATGATGATTTCTCAAACCAGCCGTATGCGTTTGATCATTGAAGATTTATTAACACTATCCCGCATCGAAAGCAATAATGAAGTGCCTGCGACAACGATCATTCATATGGCCACATTGTTGGACATGATCCAAAATGATGCAAAAGCATTAAGCAATGGCAAGCACACCATTAAACTTGAGGCAGATAAATTGCTTAACCTTAAAGGAAGTCGAGAAGAGCTTCTGAGTGCATTTACAAACTTAGTAAGTAATGCAATACGCTACACACCTGAGGGTGGAGATATCATCATCCAGTGGCGACTCAAAAATAAACAGGGTGTATTTAGTGTAAAAGATTCTGGTATAGGTATTGAAGAGCAACATATAGCGAGACTCACAGAACGTTTTTACCGTGTTGACAGCAGTCGCAGCCGAGAGACTGGTGGAACAGGCTTGGGACTGGCAATTGTTAAGCACATTCTTAATCGGCATCGCGCAAAATTGGAGGTCGATAGTACGATAGGTGAAGGAAGCACGTTTAGCATCATCTTTCCGCAGTCGCGTACTGTTATTAATCAAACAGAAGTAGCTGCATGAAACAAACCGTCGTGCTAATCAGCATTATGTTGCTGACAGCTTGTACAAGCAATCCTTTTTATAATAAAAATAAAGTCCCCGAACGCACTGATCGAAGCAGCATCAATCAGTTAGCCAAAACTGATTTTGACCGTATGGCTGACATGGAATTCAGCAATAATGTGTACAGCTTGCGTACGCTTATGATTAAGCTTTACAAACGCAACCCACGAGAGCTGGCCAAAAGCACAACAGATTCAGCAGAAAAAATGGCAGAATGGGTATTTGATAGTGGCCATCAACATCATTGGCAGTTTAAGGGCATTCATCGCAAGCAAGACACTGATGCAATTTTTTTGGCTTTTGATGATAGCTTCCATGGTGATCGCGTACTGGCGTTTATTGTTGGCCTGCAAACCATGCTAGCAAAAGCACATGATAATAAAACTGAGTTCTACCTTACTGACAATCTCGATCCTCAGCGTATTTACAATGTAGCCCGCAACTTTGAGATTGCAGCATGGAAACTGTCAAACAGCGTTGATGGGCATGGCAATTTATATCTATTATCCAATGCGATTAACAAGCAAGACCATAACTTAAGCTTTGAAAGGGAGTTCGGTAAAATTATTGGTAGAACTGACTTCTATGCAACTGCGCTTGCCGAAAAGTCGCAAAGGTTTATCTCGCGGGTTGCACAAAGTCTTGCAACGGCAGTTTTTCTGCCATTCTAACGTATTATTGATTTGTTTTGATTGGCTTAGAAACTAGCAAACCAGCTACTGTTTGACCTGTTTTCTGAATTACATCTGCCTGTGTATTCATGTTGCTCTTAGCATCCAGCTCAGGTTCTGAAACAACAGTGTGAAGCATCACTGCAATAAGCGCCGCAAGCATAAATGGAAATTGCGTTGAGGAATTGCCCATGTTTTTTCTCCTTTCTAAGAATCTACTTTTAATAACTGATACGTTGCATAAGCTATGCCAAAATTTAATGTAGCGTACCTATCACCTTGATATCGACCTGAGATTAGTCCGAATGGGCTAATCAAAATAACAATCTAGTTCAACCTATGATGGTTTCTTGATAATGTGCATGCAATAAGTCAGTGCAATTGAACAGAAACAGTGCACCCTGACAAACAAAACTGACACTGTATCGTGCTAATGTGAACTTCTTAAGAAAAACAGATGAATATTTTATGGCTTGCTTGGGAGATTTTTTTCATTACCTACTGTCTGTTTCAATGCTAATGCGTTCTCTTTTCGTAATGATGTAATGCTAGTTTTTCGATAGGTTTTTGCAACTTGATGCATCGCATTATTAGGCCCATAAGCTATAGGACCTATAAACAAATCATGAACTGTGACACTGAGAAATCCTGCAATAAAAAATGCAAAAATAATGGAAGAACTATTCACTGATAAAACTTTCTTTACTACCTTAATAAATCAGGCGCCACTTTAACATTTCTATTAAATTTTTCCACATCTTTTAACAATTATTAATATTAAGTTAAATCACTTATTTCAAAGTGTTTTTTACGATTAACTCAAAGTCCGATATTGCGTCTGCTGTTGCTATTGATTAAGATGCCATCAACTACTTTTATTAATTGATTCTATAAATGTTAAGTCAAATCTCCAAGTCTATGGGATGGCCATTCACTTTGGTTTATCTCGGTTTAATTATGAGCGCACTGTATTTTACCTTTGTTAGCGCACCCAAAGCACTAAACACAAATGATTGGCCTTATCTGCAAGGCAAGGTTATGCAGAGTGAATTAATCGCAAGAAAAAGAACCACCAAAAATAGTGACATTGTCACAGTGTATTCTGCAAAAATACATTTTATCTATGCGCTTGAGGGTAAAAATTACACTGGTCTTCAAACTAAATGGGCAGACCGTAATCCTGCCAAAATCAGAGCATTAATAGAAAAGGAATATCCACCTGGAGCTGAAGTCACAGTATTTTATAACCCACAAAAACCTAGTGAAGCTGTTTTACAGCAAGGATTAAGCTTAGCGCATATCCTAACCGGCTTGTTTTTGTTAGTCAGCATTAGCGCAATGGCATGGGCACTTTATCGCAATGCAAGAAAAAGAAGATAACTTGAAAGTGAGATAAATAAAAATGGTCCGTTGCAAAGATTTATTTAATTAATATCAATTCAAACGATTCAGATTTTCAATCGAAAGCAACCTTTTCAATATAACGGACTCTTACATATAAGCTATCGCATGTCATGAAAGTATTACCAAATGAAATTTTTATTCATATTTACATTGTTAATTAACAGTGTTTATTGTTTCTCAGCACATGCTAAAGAATTGGATTTCAAACAATATCTAAATATGCCTTATTCCCAAGTGAGAGATAGCTTGATTAGTAAAGGTTGGCAATCTGTTATCAATAAAGAAATAAAAGATACAAGCCTGTACGCCCAAGGCATTTATGAAAAAGGTTATCAAGAAGTGATTGATTGTATTTCGATGGAAAGAGATCAGTGTCAGTTTGTATTAGTCAAAAATAAACAATACATTTTGGTCACCACAAAAGAAAAGTCATTAAATGTTGAATCGATAGCGCTTGAGCATTAATTAGTCTTATGATCGATTGTTAATCGTATAAAGCTTAATTTACAGAGTTGCTTAAAGAGATAACTATTGAAATACATCAACCGTATTGACTTGGTTAGTTAGCTAATTATAATCAATCACATGCTCCAATTAAAAGATATACCTGATGTAAAAATCCTTAAGAAATTTGCGGATCGTTATGAAAATTTAGATCCCGAATTATTAATACAATTCTTAAGCATACTCCGAATAGGCACCGATCTGACGGAAGTATTGAACAGCTTTTTAGGTAAGTATGGCTTACTACAAGGTCGATGGTGGGTGCTTATTTTACTTATGCGAGAAGATGATTTAACTTCGACTCCCTCTCAGTTAGCAACGAAAGCTGGTGTTAGTAAACCTACAATGAATGGGCTAATAAATCGATTGCAAAAGGATGGTTTGATTTCTCGAGTTCACTCTGAAGCGGATGGAAGAAGTTATAAGGTGAAATTAAATAGTTTAGGTCAAGCAAAACTGGATGAAGTCATGCCAGCGTATTATTTAAGAGTAAATAAGCTCATGAATAGTATTAATGATCTCGATAGAGCGCAGATGATTCAACAGTTAATGGCGCTGAAACAAAATAGCGATGTCTTTGAGCGATAGATTGAATATATTGATAATAATTAAATAGATACAAAAAAACGGACGCATGTCCGTTTTTTATTGCAAACATTGATTAATCAAATTGATAGTTGATATGTGGTCTTTTACTTCTAAACTGTCTATTTAAGCGTTTAGACGCTTTCTCTTCTTTTGCTTCATTTTCCTCAATATACGCAGTACCTTCCCAAGCATCATCTGCATTATAACGATCTTTAGTATGAACTGCTGGGTTACGAAACCCACGACGACTGTTAAATTTTAGTCTGGTTGCATTGTTTACATTTTCTGTTGCTGTACCAGCATCTGCAATGTATAGGCCTTGTGGTTGCTCAGCATGTGCAGAAATATTGACAGAAGCAGTTATAAGTAAAGCGGCTAAGATTGATAAACTTTTCATTTGTGGCTCTCCTTTAAATTCATATTAACTATTGTAATTATGAAGCCCTGTTTCTGTGTTGCTTCATCATGGTTAGTATTATGTAGTTAAATACGCAAGAAAAAGTCTGCTACTGCACCTAGCCTAGAATATGCTGATTAGCATATACCAAGCAACATACAACCTATCTGAAGTACATGACTTAGTAGAAAGCTTGACCCTCTACTGAGCTACGTTCCAAACATGCGTACGCGCTAGCCATTTACCTTCTGCATTTTGTTCCATTATGCTTGTGGTAATACCACCAAATGTCAGTGTTTCACCGTCAGTTTCTGCGCCTTTTGCACTCCATTTTGCAATCTGATAGATGAGTTTACCTGAGCTGCCGACCTCAATAATTTCTAAGCTATGATCATGAACTCCTGCATCAACGAAACTTTTAAATAAGCTTTCAATTTCAGCACGTCCTACTATTGATTTTCCATTTCCTGGAGAGAGCGTGGCATTTTCAGTATATAGCGCTGCTAAATCCTTAACGTTACCGCTATTTAGTGCTTCATTCCATTCAGTGTTTGCAGCTTGAATTGTGGCTTCAGTGTTCTCACTTATTTCTTGAGTTTCTTGGGCACAACCGACAATCAGTGTCGATGTAACAAACCCAATTAACAATACTCGTATTAATTTATTCATTTAACTTACTCCTTATAGTCGTTTTACCGACGTGCTTCTAAACATTAGGTAGCGTTTTCACTATTTATGCTTTTGATAATTAATCTAACAAAATCAAAGGACATTTTAGTTAGCCAGCTAACTATTGTCAAGCAAAGCTAAACTGCAACCCTCAAATTACGGAGTCGCCTTCATATGAAAATGATATGAATCTGCTTGCATGATAATTAGTTGGTGAAATATATCTTAGCAAAAAGGCATTGTTATATCCCAACTTGCCTTATGCAGCGGCCTCAAATAAAAAAGCCGCATCAGCGGCTCTTTTATTTCAAAAAAGGCTAAGCCAACCCCACCTCAACCAAATTATCACTAAAGCTGGCTGAGTGCCCCATATCGCCAAACTCAGCTAAGCTAATTGAGTTGACGGTACCCTTGTTTAACTGACGCCAATAACCTAATGATGCGACGACTATCCCTGCATTCACATCTTCTGTAATAATCGCTTTACCCTCAAATGCACCGCGGTCATTGAACACCTTGACTGTGTCACCTTCTTTGACATTCCGTGCATTGGCATCGAGTGAACTCATCATCACAAATTGCTCCCCTTGCACTTTTTGCTGGCTATCCATATTGGCATAGCAAGAGTTTAAGAACGCATGACTCTTGGGAGAAATAATGCTTAGTGGATATTTTGCAGCTAGTTCTGGGTTTGTATCTGGTGACTCACGCGACTCAACATAATCTGGTAATGGGTCAATATCTTCACCAGGTTGAAAACCTTCATACATTTGGCGGAAAGGTCCTGCAACAAAGTTCTTCGCACCCTCCACTTTAAAATGACATTTACCTGTAGGGGTAGGGAAATTGCCCTCTGCATGACGGGCACGCACATCTTTATCACCAAAATCTTTTAAGCGTGCAAATCCATGCTCACGTAGATAGTTTAAATCAATGCCTTCACAAGTGGGTGCATTCCAATCAACATAGTTTTCTAGGCACTCACTGTCACTCCATTTAAAGTTATCATCGTCATAACCCATTAGTTTAGCTAGGCGCCTAAATATTTCTTGGTTTGACAGTGCCTCGCCTGGTGGATCAATACATTTTTCATTATATGTCAGATATAAATGCCCCCAGGAGAGCACCATATCTTCCATCTCAGCACCCATTGAGGCTGGCAAGATAATGTCGGCATAGGCTGCAGTATCAGAAATAAAGTGGTCTGCAACGATTGTAAATAAGTCTTCTCTTTCTAGACCTCTAGCTATTTTGTCAGTTTCTGGTGCTTGTGTCAGTGGGTTAGTATTCCACACCATGACAGATTTAATCGGTGTTTTTAGGTTTAATTCACCCAATAAAGCACGTCCAAACTGCAAATTATTCACAACCTGTGTACCTTCAGGTATTAAGTCTGGTCGACAAATAACATCAAATTTATAAGGATGCTCCCAAACAGGGAATTGCAACGCCCCACCACCAACATGACGCCATGCGCCAATCAGTGCTGGCAAACAAGTCACAGCACGAATTGCTTGGCTACCGCCGTAATTACGTTCTAGCGCAACACCTAAACGGATAGCTGCTGGTGCTGTTGTCGCATATTCACGAGCAAACTGTCGAATATCATCTGCTGGGACACCTGTTATTTTTTCTGCCCACTCTGGTGTGCGTGTTTTTGCACGGGCAGCTAAATCTGCGTAGCCTTCTGTGTATTGATCAATATAATCTTGATCTTGCAGTCCTTCTTCGATAATCACATGCATCATTGCCATCGCCAAAGCACCATCAGTACCTGGTTTGGGCGCAATATGCCAATCCGCTTCTTTAGCTGTTTTTGACGCATAGGCATCGACTACCACGACTTTTGCACCACGCTTTTGCGCTTCATGGACAATATGCCAATGATGCAGATTGGTGCTGACCGAGTTACAAGCCCAGATAACAATATAGTTTGAATGGGCAAAACTTTCAGGGTCTACGCCTGCTGTCGGCCCTACAGTTAACAGCCATGCTGTACATGATCCTTCACCACAGAATGTACGCTCTGTAACAGTTGCTCCCATGCGATTAAAGAATGCATCTCCGCCATTCAATCCATGCACCAACCCTTGGTTACCTAAGTAGCTATTGGGCATAATGGCTTGAGCGCCATCTTCGGCGATGATTTTTTTCCATTTTGTTGTGATGGTGTCTAACGCTTCATCCCAACTAATTCTTTCAAATTGCTTACTGCCTTTAGGGCCAGTACGTTTCATTGGATAAAGCAGTCGATTAGGATGATAATGCCTTTTCTCGTAGTCTTTGAGTTTGACGCATAAGCCGCCGCGGGTCATTGGGTGCTCTTTATTTCCAGTGACTTTTAATAATTGACCATCTTGAACGTGATACACCATGCTACAAGTATCAGGGCAATCATGTGGACACCCTCCATGATACGTTTTAACATCTAAATCGACAGGCTTATTCATTGACTACATCTCCTATATCTCATATGTAAACGTTCTAATTATTATTGCTAATGATTACTATATACCCACCTGTATATCGATGCAATTATTTTCCTAAACATTCATTCACGATTAGAATGCCATTATGGAAAAATCGCTACGACTATTAAACAATTTAATGCCCAGCCAATTTTTGGCTGAATACTGGCAAAAAAAACCTCTGCTTATTCGCCAAGCCATACCAAACTTTGACGGATTACTTACGCCTAATGAATTAGCAGGGCTTGCTTGCGAGGAAGATGTGCAATCGCGCATTGTGAAAGAACAACAAGGTCGATGGCTAGTAGATCAAGGGCCTTTTGATGAAGCTGTTTTTACTTCATTACCGCATAAAAACTGGTCTTTACTCGTGCAAAGCGTCAACCATCATTTGCCAGAGGCAGATGACTTATTAAGTGCGTTCAATTTTATTCCACATGTGCGACTAGATGATTTAATGGTGAGTTATGCGCCAACCGGCGGCTCTGTTGGCCCGCATGTAGATGCATACGATGTATTTTTATTACAAGGTAGTGGTAAAAGACGTTGGAAAATCAATACACATCCTAATTTGTCCTTAATAGAGAATGCACCACTCGCTATTCTCAAGCATTTTGAAACAGAGCAAGAGTGGGTACTTGAACCAGGCGATATGCTTTATTTACCGCCCAATGTAGCACATCATGGCATTGCCGAAGATGATGCATGTATGACTTACTCGATTGGATTTAGAACACCAAAAACACAAGAGCTCACGCATGCTTTTCTAGAATATTTACAGGACACATTACAGGTATCTGGACTATATGAAGACCCCGATTTAAAGCTGCAAGCACACCCTTCAGAAATTAGTACCAGCATGGTTAAAAAAGTGGAAACGATGCTACAAAAACTAACGTGGGATACTGACTTAGTTGCTGACTTTCTTGGTCGATATATGAGCGAGCCCAAACCTGACATCATGTTTGAAGCAGAAAAGGCTATCTCAATTGATGACTTAAGCATCTTATTGGCAGAAACACCATTACGGTTAAATTTAAAGTCACAAATGTTATTTAGCCAGGACAAATTCTATCTCAATGGTGAATCTTTAAACGTTCCGCCTATCATAGTAAACTGTATACGTAATTTGGCTGATACTCGGCTTTTGGATACATCCGTGCTAAATACACTACAGAGACATACAGTAGCCGAAACATTGCACGCAGCATATATCGCAGGCTATGTTAATTTTGAACAATGATTTGTATTGAACACAGGTAACGGTTAACAATATGAATGAAAGCACGCTAGAACAAAATAAGATTATTTTTGGTGAACATGAATATGCAGCTGCGCTGGATATTGTCATCGCGCAAGCAAAACATCAGTTGCTTATTTTTGATCAAGACTTGATGACGGGAGACTTTAGTAGCATCAAACGTTATGCGTTGATACACGACTTTTTGAGCAAAAACGCCACTTCAAAATTGACCTTGATTCTACATGACACAACGCATTTCACCACAGAATGCCCACGCCTATTCAATTTACTGGTTACATTTGGGCATAAAATGGTCGTGTATGAAACGAATGATCACGCAAAAATCGCAAAAGACTGTTTTGTTTTAGCAGACGATAGCGCTTATATTAGGCGCTTTCATATTGATCAGTCGCGCTTTAAATACGTATTGAATGATATGGAAACAACAGCGAGCTTAAAAAATCGCTTTGATGAGTTACTCCAAGAAACGACGCATCCAGTGTCGACAACAAAGCTAGGTTTATAGTGATTAACATAAATACATTACGAGTACGATCATTACTCACTGGCTTTATGCTGCTTATTAGCCTGATGTTAATGGGCGCGCAAGCAGAAACAGAGCTAAAGATTATTACACTTCAACACCGCTTTGCTGATGACTTACTTCCCACTATCTCACCTATGGTGGGTTTAGACGGCACAGCCACAGGGATACGCAATCAACTAATATTGCGTGCATCTCCTGAACGCATGCGCGAGATTATTGTTATTGTTGATCAATTAGACACTGCAAGAGTGAATCGTAAAATTACTATTAACCGAAGCACAAACCAAGACGTTCAAAATAGCAGAATAGAAGCTAACGGCAACATCCAAGTTGGAAGAGTAACGATTGGAAACACCAAAAAAGCAAGACAAAACACCGGCAATATCAATATCGAGCAAACGACAAGAACAACGCAACAATCTAGCAGCCAGTTTTTGAATGTAGTGGATGGTGAACGCGCCTTTATTCGTGTAGGTCAAATGATTCCTTTTACACAAGAATGGCGCACGATTACCAGACGGTATACTCAAATAGAACGCGTAACAGACTGGCAGGAAGTGAGCACAGGTTTTGCTGTTAGGCCCCGCACGATAGGCAATCAAGTTGAACTAGAAGTGACCCCAAGAATCGCTAGACTCAATGCGCAAGGTTATATTGACTTTGATGAGTTATCTACGACGTTGCGGGTGCAATTAGGCGAATGGGTTGATATAGGCAGCACGATGCAAAGCCACGATGATGTCAGTCGTAAAATTTTGGGTATTAGCAGCAGCTATTCCAATGAGAATAACGGACTAATCATAAAAGTAGATTAAACTAGCCGCATGTACATTTCGATTACAAAACAGTCACAATTGCTCACGATTACCTATCAAAATTACTGTTAAAATCCCATTCTATAAATTAGTTAGCCCACATTCAATAATGAAATACTTGGTACGCACGACATTTTTCGCAATTCTCTTAACCTCTATCTTTACTGCATGCAGCGAACAGCCCTCAGAAAAAACATCTATATCTAAAGAGGACTTGATAGATGCTGTCGAGGCCAACGCAGAATTAGCACCAGCAGAAGCAATAGAAAACATGAAACAAGAAGTGAAAGAAACTGCTGACGAGATCACAGAGGAAATCCCATTAGTGGTTAATGAGCAATCAGCAGATCCCGAGTAAGAGAGCGGTTTGATTTTAGTTTGAAATAATGCGCTAACCGAGTATTTTTTATTTAGGCATTATATACAAGCGCGCCAAGAAAACCCATCGTCTTGTGTGGCAATACCTACCCAGTCAGGCTCACAATTCAACACTCGACTCAATGCTTTTTTTGCCAGTGCCTGCGTGTTATTTTTCGCACTCAAATGTGCCGCAATAATATGTTTTAACCGGCTGGTATCTAATTTTGACAATAGTTGTGCTGCACTGTCATTATCCAAATGACCCAAACCACCGCCAACACGCTTTTTTAAAGCATAACTGTATGGCCCGCTCTCAAGCATTGTCAAATCATGGTTACACTCTAAGACTAATGCATCACAACCACTTAACATCAGCTCAATGTGCGGTGTAGAGTCACCAACATCTGTGAGCACGCCGAGTTTGTGTTGCCCATTATTAAAGACAAATTGTGTTGGCTCTCTTGCATCATGTGGTACAGGAAAAGGCGTAATCTCAATGTCGTTAATGGCAAACATGGTATGACTATCCAACACATTCACTTGCGCTATTGAGGCTTTGGACATATAACGCTCGGTCATGACGCGCGTACCATGTGATAGCCAGATAGGGATATTAAATTTTTCAGCTAGTTTAAAAGCACCCTTGGCATGGTCATCATGTTCATGCGTAATTAAAATGCCCGTAATCTCTTCTGGCATCAAATCAAGACGTGCTAATCGTGCAATCGTTTCCTTTACGCTAAAGCCACAGTCCAAGAGCAAGCGAGTTGATGCTTGCTCTATCACCATGCCATTTCCTGAACTGCCGCTACCCAATGAAGCAAAGCGCATCGCGACGATTACTTCAATTGGTTATAGAGTAGGGAAATAATCCGATTAGCGGTTGTTGATGGGTTTGTATTACCCTCACTGTCAACAATATTGACTTTCGTTCCACTTTCAATTTCAGAAACATAAATATTGTATTTCTTAGAAGGATCTGTGGTCTCGTCTTTACCTTTCCAAAACTTCAGCTTATCCAAGACGGTATCTTCTTCTTTTGGCTTAGATTTATTTTCAATCTCTTCTTCGTCATCTCGCCAGAATGCCAACGTATCAAATAAGCCTTTTTTCTCCTTAGGCCCTTTATCAATATCTACATCAGCATAGCGAACATAAAACATGCCTTTTGAGCGATCTTTATCTTCAACAACAAAGCCTACTCGATCAAGTGCCAAACCAACGCGTCGCCAGCCTCGTGCATAGTTATCCTTGAGTTTCAACGTAACACTTTGATCTGCTTCTTTCACGACTTCCGCGCGCACTTCTTTGACTGGATTTCTTGCGATTTGTTTTGCTTGATCTTCTGCAACACCAAGCTTAACCATTAAGCGGCGTAATAGCTCTGCATCAAGGTCTTCTTCAAACTGGTCAACTTTTACTGTTCTGTCTTTAGAGTCAACTCGGTAGCCAAGGTCGATTTCTCCTAGCTGTGTTTGAACCTTTTGCTTACCATCATCAGGCGCACCTGCCACAGTACGATGTGTCATAAACACTTCTGTGGTACCTTTTTCTTCACCACGCTCTAAACGTGTACGGAATTTACGGCGGTCTGCAAGACCAGAAAGATTATCTAACCATTTATCAAACCTCTCGCCATAGCCTCTGGTATCTTCTTCCACCTTGATGTTATCAGCCCGCACCCACTCGGTTTCCATCACACCCGTCTCAGCATTTTCTACACGCACAGCAAAACCTTGGTCTAACCAAAATTCGCGCACAACTGGCCATACCTTTTCGGCGGGCGCATCGACGACTAACCAGCGCTGTGATCCCGCTTTTTCCATACGAACGCCATCAGGCGACTTGAGCACTTGCTCCACACCGGGCTCTTGCCCTTCCTGTTGCTGACTATATTCAGAATAGCTAGTAGCGCCGCCAGGCACATTATAAGCATCACTGGATGTGGCAGAGGTAAGATCTGGAGGCACTTCTAAGGGCCGAGCACTTCCGCCACCTTTTTTATAATCTGAACTGTTGTCCATAAAAGGAATTGAAAAGCCACATGCACTTAGCAAAAAGGTTAGTAAACTGAGTCCTGCAATTTTATGTAAAACATTTTTTTTCATGTATCTCACCATCTTTAGTTAATCCCTGCTGCTTTCATCGCTAAACGCAAATCATCATGATACTGCGCTGAACAACTAACCAGCGGTAAACGAATACCAGATTTAATTAACCCCATTTCTTGTAAAACCCACTTCACAGGGATAGGATTTGCTTCAACAAAAAGTTTTTGATGTAAGCCAAACAATCTTGCGTTTATTTTACATGCTTCTGAAACTTGACCTGTTCTTGCAGCAGTGCACATTTCGCGCATTTGTTTTGGCGCAATATTAGCCGTTACTGAAATGACACCATGCCCCCCTAGCAACATAAGCGCTAGACCAGTCGCATCATCGCCACTATAAATGGCAAAATCCTTAGGTGCGCGCAATAACAAGTCTGTGCCACGCTCTATGCTACCTGTTGCATCTTTAATGCCTACAATACGATCTACCTTGGCTAATCTTAGCGCGGTATCATTGCTGATGTCGCAACCAGTCCGACCAGGCACATTATATAAAATTTGTGGAATATCCACTGCTTGCGCTATTGCAGCAAAATGCTGATACAAGCCTTCTTGCGTTGGTTTGTTGTAATATGGCGCGACTAGCAAACAAGCATCAGCGCCTGCAGCTTTTGCCTTTTCGGTTAACTCAATCGCTTCTTTTGTCGAATTTGCCCCTGTTCCTGCAATAACAGATATGCGCCCAGCAGTATGGTTAACTGCCGCCTCTATTAATAAATGGTGCTCATCAAAATCAACAGTGGGGGCTTCACCGGAGGTACCAACAATCACAATGCCGTCTGTACCAGCATCAACATGAAAGTCGATTAGTTTCCGTAGCGCTTCTAAATCTAAACGACCATCTTCAAACATGGGAGTGACAATCGCCACCATACTACCTTGCAACATATTAAAACCCACTCATTTTAAACAACGCACATTTTAACTTAAACTAGATGGATATATATAAAAAGCCTACGTATTCCAATATAAATATCTTTTATATTCCAATTCGCTATTAAAATATAATGACATATTCTTTGTCAGCATATAAAAACTTGTTTATATTTTCACTTCTTTAGCGCTTGATGTATGACAAGTAGTGGTTATTTTCATTGCACAGCACTGATATTGGCATGCTAAGCAAATATGAAACACGTTATAATCATGCTATTGAATATCAAACGATAATAGACTGTCCAAGGTTTACAAAGCGACAACATGGATTACAAAAGTTATTTCATCATTTTAATCGGCACTGTATTAGTTAACAACATTGTGCTCGTTAAAATTCTTGGCTTATGCCCATTTATGGGGGTTTCAAAAAAACTTGAAGCCTCGATTGGCATGGCCGCCGCTACTGCATTTGTATTAACAGTTGGGTCTATGTCCAGCTGGGTGATTGATCACTACTTATTACAAGCATATGACCTGCAATATTTACGCACTTTGTCTTTTATTGTTGTCATTGCCAGTGTTGTCCAATTCACCCAAATGATTATGGAAAAAAGCTTTCCAGTGTTATATCAAATGTTAGGGATTTTCTTGCCGTTGATTACGAGCAATTGTGCAGTATTAGGCATTCCTCTGCTAAACGCGCAAACAGACAATGGCTTTATTGAATCTGCCTTATTTGGTTTAGGCGGCGCAGCTGGGTTTTCTATGGTCCTAATTTTATTTGCTTCTTTACGCGAGCGGCTTGAAGCAGCAGATGTGCCCTCACCCTTCAGAGGCTCTGCAATTGCTATGGTCACCGCTGCTTTAATGAGTTTGGCTTTTATGGGCTTTGCTGGATTAGATAAATATTAGATGCGTATCGATAGCAAGCCAAAAAGAATAGTCGATTAATATATGTTAACTGCTTTATATATCATGCTTGGCCTAGCACTTTTACTAGGTGCAGCCCTAGGCTTCGCCGCCCTTAAGTTCAAGGTGGAAGGTGACCCACTCATTGCGCGTATCGATGCTATTTTGCCGCAAACCCAATGCGGACAATGTGGTTACCCTGGCTGCAAGCCCTATGCAACCGCCATTGCAAATGGCGAGGCCGATATCAACCAATGCCCTCCTGGTGGAGACGAAGGTGTGCATGCCCTCGCTGATTTATTGGGCGTTGAATATAAACCATTGAATGAAGAGCATGGTCAAACAAAGCCAAAAGCGGTTGCTATTATTGAAGAAGATTTATGCATCGGATGTACGTTATGTATTCAAGCTTGCCCCGTTGATGCTATTTTGGGTGCGGCGAAACATATGCACACGGTCGTTGCCAGCGAATGTACCGGCTGTGAGCTATGTGTCGCTCCTTGCCCTGTTGACTGTATTACGATGGAACCGATTGAGGAAACACCTGACAACTGGAAATGGAAATATCCGACCATTCCTATCAAGCCTATTATCAACTTAAAATGAATGCGCCAATTAACATTACGAGTCTCTTAAAGAAAACAAAAGATGTTTTTAGTTTTCATGGTGGCGTACATCCTCCAGAAAACAAAGCGCAATCTACCCGTCTACCGATAGGAACATTAGCGCTACCAGAAAAGTTAGTGTTGCCACTACGCCAACACATTGGCAGCATTCCCAAAATCAAAGTTGCTGTCGGTGACCATGTATTGAAAGGGCAGTTGATTGCGGAAGCAGAAGGTAGCGTTTCTGCTGCAATTCATGCGCCAACATCGGGCATAATCAAAGCGATTGATAACGCGATTATCCCGCATCCTTCAGGCTTGCCAGACCAATGTGTAACGATTAGCCCTGATGGCAAAGATACATGGATTGAGCGGCACCTACAAAATTGGCGAGAAAGCGACACTAATACCCTAATCGCAAGCTTGCGTTTATCTGGCATTGTTGGTTTAGGTGGCGCAACATTCCCTACACAAGTGAAATTGCGTAAGAATGGTAAATCAGAAATCCATACGCTGGTCATCAATGCGGCTGAATGTGAACCCTATATCAGTTGTGATGACATGTTAATGCGTGAGCGTAACGAACAGATCGTTAATGGGATAGAAATTGTACAACGCCTACTTGGTGCAACTAACGTTATTGTTGGCATTGAAGACAACAAGCCTGAAGCGATCAAAGCAATGCAAGCCGCTACTGTAAATACGCATATTCAGATTAAAGTGGTGCCTACGCTATATCCAAGTGGCGATGGCAGGCGTCTTATTCAATTGGTATTAGGCCAAGAAGTCCCTCATGACAAGCGTGCAACGCAAGTGGGCATTCAAGTATTTAATGTTGCAACTGTTGTGGCACTGTATCGCTACTTTGAATTCGGTGAACCTTCTCTTAGTCGCATTGTTTCAATGACGGGGAATGTTGCACAGCCGCAAAACTTTGAGGTCTTGTTTGGTACGCCTCTAATGCATTTAGTGAATGCTGCGGGCGGTCCCAAAACAGATACAACGCACTATATTATGGGCGGGCCAATGATGGGCTTTAACTTACCAAGTATAGACATTCCTATCACCAAAGCAGCAAACTGTATTATTGCTGCTTCACCAACATTGTTTGCGCCACAACCCCCTGCGATGCCCTGTATTCGTTGCGCACGTTGCGCAGACGCTTGTCCTGTCAGTTTGCAGCCACAGGAGCTTTATTGGTTTGCCAAAGCAGATAATTTTGAAAAAGCGCAGGATTATAATTTGTTCGATTGCATTGAATGCGGTGCTTGCTCCTACGTGTGCCCCAGCAACATCCCTTTGGTGCAATATTATCGTTATGCAAAAAGTGAAATTATTGCATTAGATAAAGCAAAAGAAGCAGCCGATCTAGCACGCGAACGTAATGAGTTTAGGCTCGCGCGCATAGAGCGCGAAAAAGAAGAGCGTGCGGCCAAACATGCTGCCCGTGCGCAAGGAGCAAAAACGGCTAAATCTGAAGATAACAAAACGGCAGCGACATCAGATAAGCAAGCAGCCATTGCTGCTGCAATAGCGCGCGCGAAAGCGCAAAAAACAGCTGATAATGCAGCACCCAAAAACACAACGGAAATGAGTGAGAGTACAAAAGCAGAAATTGAGGCGATTGATAAACGCAGAGAAAAAGCAGGACTCACTGACAGTAAACAACCAGCGGCTGATGCAGAAAAGCAAGCCAAAATTGATGCTGCGATTGCACGAGCAAAAGCACAAAAAACAGCAGCGGGTAACGACGATAGTAATAGACCTGCATCATCAACTAAGCAACCAGTTGCAGATGCAGATAAGCAGGCCAAAATTGATGCTGCAATCAAGCGTGCCAAAACATTAAAAGCAGCCACAACAAAACCGCCGACGAGTGACGTTAATAGCAAGCCAGTTGCAGATACAGAAAAACAAGCTAAAATCGATGCCGCTATTGCGCGTGCGAAAGCACAAAAAGCAGCAGCATTAGAAGCTAAAGAAAAACAATCTAAAGAAGATTAAATAAGGGATACTCTTGGACCGATCACCCTATATCGCAAATGCACCTTCAGTCAGTAGCATTATGTTTAAAGTGCTACTTGCCCTTGTTCCTGGGATTATTGTCTATACATGGCAATTTGGTGGTGGCATTATCATCACCATCGCATTAGCAACAATTACCGCGCTATTAACTGAAGCTTTGATGCTCAAACTACGTCGTCGCCCTGTCAAACCATTTCTCATGGACTACAGCGCTATTATTACCGCGTGGTTGCTTGCGTTAGCCATTCCACCGCTTGCCCCTTGGTGGTTAATCGTTGTTGGTACTGCGTTTGCTATTATTATCGCTAAACAACTCTATGGTGGTTTAGGTTACAACCCATTCAACCCTGCGATGATTGGTTACGCAGTATTGCTGATCTCATTTCCGGTTTTAATGACAAAATGGCCAGCCGCACTGAGCTTGGCAGAAACAAAACTCAGCTTTGCGGAACAATTTCAATATATTTTCAACCAAGCATTACCGGCAAACATTACATTGGACGCCGTTACATCAGCAACACCATTAGACTACTTAAAAACACAGCTCAAGTTGCAGCAAAGTATCAGCACCATACAATCGGCACCAATTTTTGGTGTATTGGGAACAAAAGGTAGTGAATATGTTGGGCTAGCTTACTTATTTGGTGGCTTATTTTTATGGCAACAAAAAATCATTACCTGGCATTTGCCTACAGCCTTTCTTGCGACGATTGCAGCACTCTCAGGCATATTTTGGATAATTGATCCAACACAATTCACCAGCCCTGTGTTTCATTTATTTAGTGGGGCTACACTGCTCGCCGCATTTTTTATCATCACTGATCCTGTTAGCGGCCCTACTACACCAAAAGGTAAGCTCTACTTTGCAGCAGGCGTTGGTATCATTACCTACCTAGTTCGCGTTTATGGCGGCTACCCAGATGGTATTGCTTTTGCTGTTATCTTTATGAATATTTGCGCACCTTTAATTGACGCATATACGCAACCGCGCGTCTTTGGGCATAGAGAGTAAAATGCCAGAAACCATACTTAAACATACCACAAAGACCGCTGTCACTTTGGTCGCCTTTGCTTTTACGTTCACTTTGTTAATGACGGTCGTCTATCAAGTCACAAAAGATCCAATTGCTAAAAGCGAAGCAGAGGCGCGTATTAACTTGTTTCACCAAGTGATAGCTGATGATCAATATGATAATGATGTTTTAAACGACACGATAACAATTGCCCCTAATGATCTATTAGGGAACAAACAGCAATCCATCGCGAATATCGCCCGAAAAAATGGCAACCCTATCGCCGTTATATTGGAAGCCATTGCGCATGATGGCTATAGCGGTGATATTAAACTCTTGGTTGCAATTAATTTAGATGGCACACTATTTGGTGTACGCGTGATTAAACATACAGAGACACCTGGGCTAGGTGACTATATTGATATTGTGAAATCAAATTGGATTAAACTATTTGACGGAGAATCACTCAAAAAAACAAGTAGTGCTAATTGGGCAGTAAAAAAAGATGGTGGTGACTTTGACTATATGGCAGGGGCGACTATCACGCCACGTGCAGTCATTAATGCCGTACATAAAGCATTACAATACTTTGAAGAAAATAAAACCACGCTGTTGAGCACTTATTCAAAAGATAAAATACAACAAGAATCGTCACAAAATGAGACAAACGAAACATGAGCCAATTTAAAGAAATTACAGTAAACGGACTATGGAAACAGAACCCTGGCGTCGTCCAACTGCTTGGACTATGCCCGACGCTCGCTGTCACGACGACAATCGTGAATGGCGTCAGCCTTGGTTTAGCCACAGCACTGGTTATGGCAGCTTCTAATGGCGCGGTTTCTCCGGTGCGCCGATTTGTACCCAATGAAATTCGCTTGCCTGTGTTTATCCTAGTTATCGCAGCATTAGTCACGGTAATTGATTTACTTATCCATGCATTTGCGGCCCCGCTGCATAAAGTGCTAGGCATATTCGTACCACTCATTGTTGTGAATTGTATTGTGCTTGGACGTGTTGATGCTTTCGCAGCCAAAAATCCACCTGCACCTGCTATTTGGGATGGCTTTATCATGGGCATTGGGCTAACGCTCGTACTCGGTTTACTTGGCGCGATGCGCGAGCTACTAGGTAAAGGGACGCTTTTCTCTGGTCTGGATTTAGCACTAGGTGAAAACTTCAAAAGCGTCGTTTTAACAGTGATTCCTGATTATCATGGATTCTTACTTGCTGCTTTACCACCTGGCGCATTTTTAGGTTTAGGGTTCTTAATTGCTGCGCATAACTGGGCAGAACAACGTAAAGCGAGTAAAAAACCAACCCCAACGGCAACTGGCTCGCTGAAGCCCGCACATTAATCTATTTCGTTGACCGCAATGAATGCTGAAAAACGATTTAAAATTTTTCAACGCTTACACAATGCGATTCCTGAACCAACAACGGAGCTTGAACATAACTCAACTTTTGAGTTGTTAATCGCTGTTATTTTATCTGCGCAAGCGACTGATAAAGGGGTGAACATCGCAACCAGAAGGCTTTACGCGGTAGCTAACACGCCACAAGCCATCCTAGACCTTGGTGTTGAAGGCTTGGAACATTACATCAAGACCATCGGGCTTTACCATGCAAAGGCAAAAAATGTGATTGGCTGCTGCCAAATGTTATTAGATAAACACCAAGGCAACGTGCCTAATACACGTGAAGCACTAGAAGCACTACCTGGTGTCGGGCGTAAAACAGCTAATGTCATCTTAAATACAGCATTTGGTGAGCCAACCATAGCGGTTGACACGCATTTGTTTAGATTAGGCAATCGCACCAAGCTTGCCACTGGAAAAAACGTACTCCAGGTAGAAAAAAAATACCTTAAAACGATTCCAAAAGAATTTCTTAAAGACGCGCATCATTTGTTAATCCTACATGGTCGTTATACATGTACCGCACGCAACCCAAAGTGCGGCGAATGCTGTATTGTTGATTTGTGTGAATTTAAAGACAAAGTTATTCCAACACCACATCTGATGGCAGGAGAAGCATGAGAAAAAAAGTCGCTACAGGCTTGGCCTTCGGAGGCACTGCGAGTCCTATGCTCGCTGCGCAGGCTGTGGAAAAAGCGATGAAAAAATCTGGCATCCAATCGCCTACTGCCGTACTGCTATTTTTAAGTGCTGAGTTTGCTTCTGATCCAGAGTCATCGATTAAAGCGGCCGCAAAGGCAGCCAGTTGCACACAAATCATTGGTTGCTCGGCTACTGGCATCTTCACAGAAGAAGATTGGGTGCTCGACAGCCCTGCAGCAGCAGCCATGGTTTTTGGTGACGGCATCTCAATCAATGCTATCAAAAATAACAACAGTACAGACCTGCTGATGACGCTTGCTGCCCCCAGCGCAATGGATAGTACATGGCTCGACAAACCAAGACTTAGATTTGGTGGCATTTCTGGTGATGCAATTGGACAAGGTCCATTTTCAGTATGGGAGAACGGGAAAGGGGCAACGCAAGGGTATTGCGAAATTGCTTTTCACAATACCAAGATGGCCGTTGCCGCATCGCATGGCTTAAAAAGCATCTCTGATCCACAGAGCATCACTAAAACAGATGGCTATGACCTATCAACGGTAGAAAATATAGAAGCAGTAAGACATCTTCAGGCAGCATGGCAATTAGTTGCCAACCAAAAGCAAGATATCCCGCTACATCAAATTGTTGCCATTTATGCAAACAATAAGGCTATGATTTTGCAAGGTGAATATAATGTTGCAACTATTATTGCTTGTGATGAATCAGTTGGCTCAATAACGCTCAGTAAAAACCTAAAAGAAAATGATTGGATTAGCTGGGCAATTAGAGACGTCAATGCGGCGCAAATTGACATCGTAAAAACAGCGACAAAATTAGGACAGCAATTAGAAGATGACCCAACATTTGCATTACTGTTTTCATGTTTAGGCCGTGGACCCTCTTTTTATGATGGTAGCGATCAAGATTTGGAACTGATTAAGACCTTATTCCCAGGTCTGCCGATTATAGGCTTTTATGGTAACGGTGAAATTGCACCAATTGCGAATAAAAACGAGATGCTGCAATACTCTGCTGTGGCTGCACTTTTCTCGGAAAAGAAATAATAATGAGCTTATTTAACCCATCCCGCGATGAAGTCAGAGACTTCTTCTTTAATACTTGGGCTAAATTCAAACAATCTAGCCCACTCACTGATTTAGAAAAAATTGCTGTTGGCGTTATTCAATTACATCCTGAGTACCACGCCCTCCTAGAAAAGCCTGAACAATATAAGCAGCGTACATATTTTCCAGAACAGGGAGAAACTAATCCTTTCTTGCACATGAGCCTGCATTTATCCATACTGGAGCAAATAAGCATCAATCAACCAGCTGGTATTACAGAAATCTATTCAATGTTAAAAAATAAACATCAAGCGGAACACCCAGCGCAACATGATGTCTTAGATTGCTTAGGAGAAACCATATGGCTGGCACAACAAAATCAGGCTGGACTGGATACTGCATATTACCTAGAATTACTCAACAAAAAAATTGGTAAATCATCATAATGACAACAGCAAATGCACACGATTGGCTTAGTGAACACGGCGATTACCTATTCCGTTTTGCATTGGCTCGCTTAAGAGACACGCATCAAGCAGAAGATGTAGTACAAGAAACATTTATCGCGGCGATCAAAAGCAACAACTTTTCTGAGCAATCTAGCCCCCGCACCTGGCTTACAGGCATCTTGAAACATAAAATCATTGATGTCATGCGTAAAAGTAGTCGTGAAATCAGCGCATCTGATTTACTGGCAGACGAAGAAAGTGATATTGATGATTTTTTTAATGCCAAAGGTCATTGGGAAGATAAACCACAAGTATGGGATATCCCTGACAATGTGCTACAACAAAAACAATTCTTGAAAGTATTACAATCCTGCATAGATAAAATTCCTAATAAACTAGCCACCTTGTTTATGATGCGTGATGTTGAAGAAAAAGATAATGAGGAAATTTGTAAGGAACTGAATATTACAGCGACCAATGCTTGGGTGATGTTATATAGAGCCCGAATGGGAATTAGAAAATGTTTGGAAATTAACTGGATAGGACATAAATAAATGATGAACTGCAAGCAAGCTAGCCAGCTTATCTCTCGCGGTATAGACGTCACACTGTCTAAGAGAGAGCGTTTTGCACTCCAGATCCATTTGTTTATGTGTAAATATTGTTCGCGCTTTCGTCAACAATTAAAAACGCTAAACGTTGCTATTAACAACTTGCGAAAACAAATTGAAGATGACTCAAGCATTCAATTGCCAGAAGAAACAAAAACACGGATAGTTAAAGCATTAGAACCTGATGCATAATAACTAACGTTTTTATTTGTAATAACTACTTTTATTAATTAAAGGAAACTATCATGAGCGTAACGAAAAAATCAATTGCATTAGCTGTAGGCGGCGCATTCGCATTATCACTAGGTACTGCTGCTATCGCTGCAACAGACAACCCTTTTGAAATTAAAACACTTTCAAGTGGCTATCAAGTTGCCGACAACCATGCAGAAAAGGGCGCTGATGGTAAATGTGGCGAAGGTAAATGTGGTGCAGAAAAAGCTGCTGACGGCAAATGTGGCGAAGGTAAATGTGGCGCAGACAAAGCCAAAGACGGTAAGTGCGGCGAAGGTAAATGCGGCGGTAAAGAAAAGATGGAAGATGGCAAATGTGGTGAAGGTAAATGCGGTCACTAGTTAGGCCCATGCTTAACTTGTATTAATGTCTGCATTATCTGACATCCGTGGCGTTGGTTTGGGGTTAAAGCGTGAGCTAATTCCTCAAATTCAACGCCATTTTCAACAAGCAATACCCGATAATTTGATTAAAAATATTGATTTTGTTGAAATCGCACCAGAAAACTGGGTTGGCGCAGGCGGTAAATATGAAAATCAACTTGCCTGGTTTGTTGATCACTTCCCTATTGCATGTCACGGTTTATGCTTATCTTTGGGCGGACCAGATCCTCTGAACACCAATTTTTTAAAGCAGGTCAAACAATTTCTATCTGACTATAAAATACCGCTTTATACCGAGCACCTCAGTTACTGCAGTGACTTTTATCAAGGCAAACCTGGCTATCTCTACGACTTATTACCAATTCCGTTTACTGAAGAAGCTGTACACTATGTTGCCAACCGTATCAAACAAACACAAGATATCCTCGGACAGCGTATTGCTGTAGAGAATGCTTCTTTCTACGTTAAAGCACCGATTGCAACGATGGATGAGCTGACTTTTTTAAATGCTGTGCTAGAAGAAGCCGATTGCTGGCTACACTTAGATATTAATAATATCTATGTAAATAGTGTCAATTTTGGTTTTAATCCACATGATTTTTTGAGAGGCGTTCCTGCGGAGCGTATTGTTTATAGTCATGTAGCGGGGCATTATCAACAAACACCTGACTTGTTGGTAGACACGCATGGCGCTGATGTAATTGATCCAGTATGGTCGCTACTAGCAGATGCCTATGCATTATTTGGCACATTCCCTACCCTGCTTGAGCGTGATAGCAATATTCCACCGCTCGATACGTTGATAAAAGAAGTCGATAAAATCGCCTTGATTCAAGCAGAAGCAGCTAATGTAAAGCGGCTTACACAATCGGCAGCTTAATCTAATGCTAGACTTTCAACAGTATCAATACGCGTTTACCGCACATATCCGCGACCCTAAGCACAACCCAAAGCCAAGCAGCATAGATGAAGAACGCATGTCCGTATACCGAGAAGGCGTATATAACAATGTGTTTGAGTCAGCCTCTGTTTGCTTTCCTGTCTGCCAAAAAACCTTAGGGAAAGCACCATGGGATGCAATAATGCGTCGTTTTTTTGCAACGCACCATGCCAGCTCCCCCATTTTTAGAGAGATTCCGCAAGAGCTACTCTCCTTTTTATCATCGGATGAGCAAACACCAGACTACATCAAACAACTTGCGCATTATGAGTGGGTAGAACTAGCCCTGAGCATGCAAAAGATTGAGAATCCACCTCTGAGCGAAAATACCGATTTGCTAATCGAAATCCCAGTGCTTGCGCCAGCACACATGTTGTTGCAATACGACTATGCCGTACAAAAAATATCTGCTGATTTTATTCCAGAAGAAAAAGAAAGTACGCAACTACTGGTTTTTAGAGACCAAGACTTTGAAGTGCATTTTGTCGTGCTCAATCCCATTACATACGCACTGTTGTCGCTGATAAAGCAAGGCCTATCAGGCAGCCAAGCGCTCACCACATTAGCAGAACAGATTCAACACCCTGAACCTAGTGTAATACTTGACTTTGGTCATGGTGTCTTGAAAGACTTAATGACACAAAAGGCAATCTTAGGTAGCACTGTATAATCCAATTAACTGATTGATTCAGGTGTAACTGTTCCTTTTAAAATTGCATTACCTCACTCGCTATAAAAATATACAATGATTAGCGCTACTTAGCTTTTTGCGCGCTGTTAAGCAATATCTATTTGATTGTAGCGAACGTCTGACTCGATACAGAATGTAAGTTACACTTACATCATTAGCAACTTTTATAATACAGCCACCTTGCAACTCAATACGCCATTAGACATTCTAGAAACCACTTTCGGCTACACAAGCTTCCGGAATCAACAACAAGCCATCATCGAACATGTCATAGCAGGGCAAGATGCCTTAGTGCTCATGCCAACTGGTGGTGGAAAATCACTCTGCTATCAAATTCCCGCAATTGCACGTAACGGCTTAGCCATTGTTGTTTCACCATTAATTGCCCTCATGCAAGACCAAGTGGATGCCTTGCAACAGTTAGGTATTAAAGCTGCTTTTTTAAACTCTAGTTTAAGTGCTGAGGATAATGCATACATCACCAGCCAAGCGCTATCTGGTGATATAGAAATTTTATATGTTGCCCCTGAGCGGCTCACGGTTAATGCTTTTTTAAGCTTGCTTGATGAAGTCAACACCCATGTTGGGTTGGCTTTATTTGCCATTGATGAAGCCCATTGCGTATCACAATGGGGACATGACTTTCGACCTGAGTATCGTCAACTCACTGTTCTGCATGAACGCTTTCCCGCTGTGCCTAGGATTGCACTAACCGCTACCGCAGATGGGCCAACACGTGCCGAAATTATCTCGCAACTGTCTCTAGAAAATGCTGCACAATTTGTTTCTAGTTTTGATCGACCTAATATTCGCTATCACGTGACGATCAAAAATAATGCCCGTCAGCAATTACTCACATTTTTAGAACGTGAACACGCCAATGATGCGGGTATTATCTATTGTTTATCGCGTAAAAAAGTCGAAGATACTGCTGCATGGCTATCTGATAATGGTTGGGATGCACTGCCCTACCATGCAGGCTTGTCTGCACAAATACGCGAACAAAACCAACGCCGCTTTTTACGTGAAGAAGGCATTATTATAGTAGCAACGATTGCGTTTGGCATGGGGATTGATAAACCCAATGTGCGTTTTGTCGCCCATATGGATTTACCCAAAAGCATGGAAGGCTATTACCAAGAAACAGGCCGTGCAGGACGCGATGGGTTACCCGCCAATGCATGGATGACTTATGGCATGGGCGATGTGGTATCGATGCGGCAAATGCTCGATAGCGGCGATGCCTCCAAAGAGCGCAAACGTTTGGAACAACATAAACTCAATGGCTTACTCGGCTATTGCGAGTCAACTGACTGCCGTCACCAATCCATTCTACGTTACTTTGGTGAAGCGCATCCTGGCAATTGTGGGCAATGTGATAACTGCTTAAACCCTGTCGATACTTGGCTAGCCACCGAGGCCGCGCAAATGGCACTATCTTGTGTGTTCCGTACAGGTCAACGCTTTGGTGCAGGGCATTTAATTGATGTGCTACTGGGCAAAATGACACCACAAATTGAACGCTTTCGGCACCATGAAGTGAGTACTTACGGCATTGGCAAAGACATAAATCAAGCGCAATGGAGCAGCGTCTATCGCCAACTAACTGCAGGCGGTTTTTTAGATGCAGATGTTGAAGCCTATGGTGGATTACACTTAACCGAAGCAGCAAGGCCAATATTAAAAGGTGAGCAATCCATTTGGCTACGCCGCGATGCCACACCAGAAAAACGTGCCAGCAAAGCAGAACGCTCCGCAAGATTAAAAGAAGCATTTGAAGGTGCGAATGACGACCCCGTTTGGCTAGGTCTCAAAGCCAAACGCATGGAACTCGCCAAAGAGCAAGGTGTGCCACCTTATGTCATTTTCCATGACGCCACGCTCATTGAAATTTTGAATCAAAAACCACAAGATTTAAACGCCATGGGGCAGATTAGTGGAATTGGACAAGCGAAGCTAGAACGCTATGGTGCTGCATTTTTGGAAGTGATTGCAGAAGTAGATTAAACCATTGGCTAATTTGGTTTTGATTTACAATCTCCTTTGGCACGCCGTAGCCTTTCTGGCGACAATAGGAAACATAAACTGACTCGCTTCTTAGCTATCAAGTTCAGTAATGTGCCAAAGCTCACCCGAAGGTCCCCACAAATATACAACCTTACCCCAAGCTTCTTGCTTTATTTCTGTGTGCCTAACAGTACTAAACTTTAGTTCAGATATTAATGCATAAGCTTCTTCTATATTAGGAACGACTAGTTGTAACATGAGGTTTTTAGCAAACTCTTCGTTGTAATATTTTTGGAGAAAAAATGAGCACTCGCCTTTTGTGAAGATTGTCAGTTCATCTCCTGCCTTTTGGCTTGAAAATCCTAGTGATTCATAAAATGATTTTGACATTTCGTAATCTTTGCTAGGAATAAATACGCGTATTCCCTCTATTTTCATTGTCGCTCCTATTGAGTTTATTGCTTTAAGCCTATATCAAATTGGGCAAACAAACACAGCTTTAAATTTCGCCACTGTCGAGGATAGCAAGCCTAGCCTGTCATTTTTGAGTCATTCTCAACTTAATAAAAGCTATAATACCGCATGATTCCCATTATCCCAGCCACCGATTTAAGCACCATCAACCAGCATGCGCCAACTACTGGTAGCCATACCAAATCTGGACTAAAAAACTCACCACCTTTGTCTATATATATCCACATCCCCTGGTGTGTGAAGAAGTGTCCATATTGTGATTTTAATTCACATGAAAATCGTAGCGATATTCCTGAAAAACGTTATGTGGCGGCGTTGATTGCAGACTTAGAACAATCTGTGCCTCGGGTATATGGCCGCAAAATGAAAAGTGTGTTTTTTGGGGGTGGCACGCCTAGTTTATTTAGTCCTGAGTCGATTGAGGAAATACTCACCGCAGTGAATATGCTAACGCCATTGGACTATGAAGCGGAAGTGACTTTAGAGGCGAACCCTGGCACTGTCGATACAGCTCATTTTGAAGGTTATAAAGCAGCTGGGGTGAATCGGATTTCTTTAGGCATACAAAGCTTTAATGCAGATTATTTACAGGCATTGGGTAGAATTCACGATGACAAGCAGGCCATACAAGCGGCAGAGTTAGCGCTAGCAACCTTTAACCGAGTGAATTTGGATGTGATGTATGGCTTACCGAATCAACGCTTGGGAGATGCCTTAGCAGATGCGAAAAAAGCTATTAGCTTGCATCCTGACCATCTGTCTTTTTATCATTTAACACTTGAGCCAAACACGCCTTTCTACCGAACACCACCCAGTTTACCTAGTGACGATGTGAGTGCAGATATGCAAGAAAAGATAGAAAGCTTATTGGCAGATCATGACTATGTCCATTATGAAACATCGGCTTTCTGTAAACCTAAAAGCCAAGCACGGCATAATTTGAATTATTGGTCATTTGGCGATTATTTGGGCATTGGCGCTGGCGCACATAGCAAGCTCAGTTATCACGATAAAATAACACGCGAAACTCGCCACAAACATCCTAAAGCATTTATGGAGCATGCAGAAGCGGGAAATGCCGTAGATAATACATGGCAAGTGACGCAATCAGATTTAAGCTTTGAGTTTATGATGAATGCTTTGCGATTATGCGATGGTTTTGAAACAGACTTATTTCAAGAGCGTACTGGATTGCCGTTAATTACGATTCAAAAAGCATTAAAAAAGGCAATGGATAATGGCTTACTGGTTCAAGACTTAACGTCTATTAAACCGACGCTTAGAGGACAACGCTATTTAAATGATTTGCTGACCCTATTTTTGGACTGAAGTACTTAGCTTGCTAGAGGCACGCTAAGAACTAGTCATACTGCCTGGCTTTTAGCACGACGATTAACAATAGAATCTCTTCGATGACTGCTTGAGAAAAACCAGAGCGCTCTCCGTCTCGGTTGTCTTGAATCAGTTTTTCTAGATAAGGAATGATTTTTTCGTTAGGCCATTTCCCAGTCAAAAACTTAATAATGTAAGGGAAATCCTCTAAACTCTGTGCAACCACCATTGGCACAGTGCGCTGTTCCCATAATGGCGTCATCACATTAAAATTTTGATGCATTTCAAATGCAAACTTTTCAAAATCGAGTTTAAGGTTCTGCTGCCTTAATACCTCTAGCAAATATAACCATACATTAATGCCTGCTTTTGATTTTGCTCTAACCGCCCATTTTAGATGTTCCATGGCATCATTTGGTGAGCCTTGCGCCATGAGCATTTTAGCTTCGCGCACGATAGATTCACTATCATGCTCTTCTACCTCTGTATCTTTATTTAGTGTAGTTGAAGCAAGCATCTCTTCATCTAAACCATCACCAGAGCCATCAAAGCTAAATGTTCTCACTTGATTCTGCTGACTAATTGCATTTACTAATTGATTGTATTTTCTTTCTTGATATTTTTTATACAGATAAGAGCTTAATAAAAGCAACAAGGTAGCAACTATTAACGCTAACCATAAGAATTGATTATGTAGATTAAAAAAGCTTGAGCTTCCTTCCTCAGATAGTACTTGAGATTGCTGATCGATTGGCGCTTTTGTTGGAGAAGATTGTTTGCTCGTCTCTGTTTTGTTGGCTGCATCCAGATTTTTAAGTGGTTTTTGTGCGGCTGGCAAGGTCAACGTCCTATCTAATACCAACTTCAACTCTCCAAGCTTGCTTTGTAAAAAAACGATGCGTTTGTTTAGCTTTTCAAGCTCTTCTTTCAAAAAAGTATTGCGCTCTAATAATGCTTCATATTCTTGCATTAATTGTGCTGGAATATGTTTAATTGCCTCTTTCGCTTTTTCTGCTGTCGATTTAATGTTGTAGCTCAACTTCAGTGTTTTGTCGTCGGCTTCTTTTGGTGACCGTTTAATTGTGCCTGCTGTTGCAGAAAGCGACTCTAAATTAGGAATTTTTATCGCTTCAATGGTTGAAAGTTTAGTTCCAGCCTGCGCTATACGTGGATTATCTTTATTGAGCTTTAATGTCTTCGCAATAAATTTTTGCTGCATTTGAGGATTGTTTGGATAAAATTTGGCTGCCAGTTGCGCGACACTCTCATTGGGCAATAGTGGCCACACCATACTCTGCTCTGTATCTTCCCACTGATGAAACAGGTTTAAGTCATCCAAACCCGCACTGACATTGCTGGCTAGCAATATTGCAACACAAAACAGTAAGGTGTGTTTGATTTTTTGCATCATATTTATTATGGCGTTATCGCTTGTTTAGCGCGCCTAACAGCTTCTAAGACTTGCTGTGGCGCTGTACCACCAATGTGATTACGACTTGCCACAGAGCCCTCAAGCGTCAACACAGAAAAGACATCTTCAGTGATAGTGGCACTATAGGCTTGTAACTCGCTAAGACTTAAATCTGATAAGTCGCACGCTTTCTCTACCGCATGTTTGACTGCTAATGCAACGACTTCATGTGCATCTCTAAACGGCATGCCCTTTTTCACTAAATAGTCTGCTAAGTCTGTTGCTGTTGCATAACCTTCTAGTGCTGCTTGGCGCATATTCGGTTTGTTTACGGTAATCCCCCGCAACATATCAGCATAGATTTCCAAAGTAACCAACAAGGTATCTGCCGTATCGAATAAAGGCTCTTTATCCTCTTGGTTATCCTTATTGTAAGCAAGCGGCTGACCTTTCATTAATGTGAGCAAAGCAACCAAATGCCCATTAACACGGCCAGTTTTACCCCTTACCAGCTCCGGCACATCTGGGTTTTTCTTTTGTGGCATGATGCTAGAACCAGTGCAAAAGCGATCTGCGATCTCGATGAATCCAAAACGCGGTGAGGCCCACAAGATTAACTCTTCAGAAAAACGTGATAAATGCGTCATTAGCAAAGCAGTCGATGCAGTAAACTCGATCGCAAAGTCTCTGTCTGAAACCGCATCCAGCGAGTTTTCACATACACCATCAAAACCTAGTAGCTCTGCAACAAGTGTACGATTGATTGGGTAACTTGTGCCAGCCAAAGCAGCCGCGCCCAATGGCAATTGATTAAAGCGTTTTCTGCAATCAACGAGCCTTGAAGCATCACGCTTTAGCATTTCATAATAGGCTAACAAATGATGTCCAAACGTTACAGGCTGTGCTACTTGCAAGTGGGTGAAGCCAGGCATAATCGTATCAGCATGCTGCTCGGCTAAATCTAGAATACTCAGTTGTAGCTTTTGGATTTTAGCAATGGCTTCATCACAAATCGCTCTTAACCATAGTCTGATATCAGTTGCAACTTGATCATTCCGGCTTCTGCCTGTGTGTAAGCGCTTCCCTGCATCACCTATTTTATCAGTTAGGCTTTTTTCAATATTCAGATGCACATCTTCTAAGTCTAGTAGCCACTCAAACTGTCCTGATTTAATATCGTCAGCTACCTCAGCCAAGCCTTTCTCAATTGCTGCCAAATCCTCATTGGAGATAATTGATTGTGCTGCAAGCATTGTTGCATGTGCTAAAGAGCCTTGAATATCGTACATGGCCAAGCGCTGATCAAAGTCTACAGAGGCTGTATAACGTTTCACAAGCTCTGCCACGGGCTCATTGAATCTGCCTGACCATGCTTCGTTTTTCGCGTTAAGGGATGAAGTCGTTTGTTTATTTTTTGATGTCACGTTGCAGTTAGCTTTATTTTGATTAAGGTAAGTTTCAAAAACTGTTTAATAATAATACACTTAGATGTAATATTCATAGATATTTTAACTTAGAAGCCGTTGTGCGCAAAAATAGTCGCTTACCCAATTTAAATAATCTAGGTGTTCTACTTCGCATTTTACTAATTGTTAACATGCTAGGCTTGCTAGCAGCAATATTGTTAAGCAATAGTTTAAGTGATTTGCCAGCATTGCTCGCTGAGCTTTCAATGCAAATTCAGCCTATTTTGTTAATCAGTATATTAACGCTCTATTTACTTTATCCAATATTAATAAAGCTTAATTATTGGCAAGGCATTATTGTCATCATGTTATCAGTCATGGGCATTACAACGAGTATTGCGATGCTATTTACCGCTTATCTGACCTTTGATACCGTCACCATTCCTTACCGTGGCATCATTTTGGCTAGCTTAACCACAGCGATTGTGATTTATTATTTCAATTTACAGCAACGTGCTTATTCACCAGCAATCGCAGAAGCGCGTTTACAAGCTTTACAAGCACGCATACGCCCACACTTTTTATTTAACAGCATTAATGCTGTCCTATCGCTCATCCGTAGCCAGCCAAAAACAGCTGAAACAGCACTTGAAGACATGGCAGATTTATTTCGTGTCCTAATGGCAGAAAATCGAGACCTTGTGCCATTAGCAAAAGAAATTGCGCTTTGTAAGCAATATCTGAGCATTGAAAGCCTGCGCATGGAAGATCGCTTAGTATTAAACTGGCAAATAGACGATGCACCAAATGATGCTTTAATCCCCCCACTCATTCTGCAACCTTTGCTAGAAAACGCGGTTTATCATGGGATAGAGCCGATAGCAGAAGGTGGTGAAATAGGCATATCAATCGAACATAAAAAAAACGAATTAATCATCAAAATCAGCAACCCCTGTCAACTGAAAAATAGTGATCACGATGGCAATAAAATGGCACTCAAAAATATTAAAGAACGCCTTGCTTTACACTTTGATTTGGAAGCGTCTGTAAAACACAGAACAGTGAACAATCAATATACGGTAACTATGCGGTTACCCTATGAGAAAAGCTAATGTCAGATAAGCTTAAAATTCTAATTGCAGACGATGAAACGCCAGCAAGAAACCGATTAAATGACTTGCTGGCTGAGTTGCCTCATGTGGTCGTGGTAGCAGAAGCCAAAAATGGCAAACAAGCAATTGATCTTGCCATGGAAAAACAACCTGATTTATTGTTGCTAGACATTCGCATGCCGCTCATGGATGGTTTAGAAGCCGCTGCTCATGCACAAAAATTAGAACCAAAACCGCATATTATATTTACCACAGCTTATGACACTTACGCGATAAAAGCATTTGATGTTAATGCAATCGATTACTTACTCAAGCCGATTCGTTTAGAAAGACTACAAGCCGCCATAGACAAAGTGCGTGCGATACAGTATCAATCTCCTACC
Source organism: Methylophilaceae bacterium (assembly GCA_051252095.1). Lineage (GTDB taxonomy): Bacteria > Pseudomonadota > Gammaproteobacteria > Burkholderiales > Methylophilaceae. The sequence goes on along the minus strand of JBPOFK010000002.1, from coordinate 19,023 downwards.
GTGCAGTTGGACGCTATCAAGTCCATACAACAGCAGGCTCGCAGCCATTTGAGCATCCATGAACGTGGACGAGTTATTTTAGTGCCTGTTGATGAGATTCTTTATTGCCGTGCTGAACTGAAATACATTACTGTTCGTACCGCTGAACGTGAATATTTGCTTGAAGAGTCATTAACCAACTTAGAAACAGAATTCGATGCGATATTTCTACGCTTGCATCGAAATTGTTTGGTTGCCAAGCAGTATATTAGCGGTTATGAAAAACGTCCAGATAACAAGGGTGACTTACAATGGCACGCCTTAATAAAAGGCGTGCCCGATACTATCGTGGTGAGCCGTCGGCAACAGCATTTAATCCGCAAGGCTTAAATCGCATCACCTAACAGCGCTAGAAAGCTAATCTTCTTTCTTATTAGACTTTTTGCCCAAGTCTTCAATGACTTTGGCTGCCCAGTCACGACCCCCTAAGCCAAATGCTAATGCTAATGCAAAGAATATAGCTCCAAACACAATCACAAAGAGAGAATGAATCAGCTGCACGCCAATGCCTAATTGCTCTAGGGCAACAAACAAAGAGAGTATTTGAATACCATACTCAGCTGATGTGCTCACAATTAATGCTCGCTCAAATTTGATACTATGCAGCCAAGCAAACACCAAGCGATTAATGAAGCGTGCGAGTAGCGTACCAAAAATCATGACTAATATCGCTAATATAATACGTGGTAAATAGGCTGCTAAATCATGCAATAGGTTAGCAACTTCGTTTAGCCCCAATGTATTAGCGCCTGTAATCACGAACATGATAATGACGAGCCAATACATCACCTGACTAATAATGCCGCTAAGAGTTACATTAACGCTGCCACTACTGATGAATGCCTCTAAACCAGATTTCTGCGCAAATTTATCAAACTGAATCAACTCCAAAATACGTTTCATACCAGTTCTGACTAATTTAGCGACCAACCAGCCTAAAAATAAAATGACGACAACTGCCAATAATTTAGGTACAAAGTTCACCAATTGGACCCAAAACTGATTTAACGATGTAAGAAAAACGTCTAATTGATATTGCATAAAAACCTCCCAAAAATAATAAAGTGCATTGACTAAACAGCAAATCACTTCTTAGTAGTGCCTACTTAATATGTGTAAGGCTTAGTAATCCGTTAGCTTACCCTAAAATTCACCAAGTTTAATAGCACTTTATCTAGTGTACGCTATGCTAAAATCCCGAAGATGAATCATACAGTAAATAAAATAACTCCCAAAAAACTTGTTATCGCCTCACGTGAAAGCTTGCTTGCTATGTGGCAAGCGAAACATATTCAAGCGCGCTTACAAACCCTTTACCCAAGCTGTGATGTGCAGATTTTAGGCATGACCACCATGGGTGATCAAATTTTAGATAAACCATTAGCTAATATTGGTGGCAAAGGTCTCTTTATCAAAGAACTAGAAAACGCCCTATTGGATAGTAGCGCCGATTTAGCCGTGCATAGCATGAAAGATGTCCCGATGAATATGCCTGATGGGTTTGCATTAGTAGCTACCTGCGACCGAGAAAATCCCTTGGATGCATTTGTATCGAATGACTACGACTCTTTAGCCGATTTGCCTAATGGCAGTATTGTTGGCACATCCAGCTTGCGTCGACAAAGTCAAATTCAATCACGTTTTCCACATCTAAAAATTGATTCGCTTCGTGGTAATGTGCAAACACGTTTGCGCAAACTGGATGAGGGACAATACGCTGCTATTATTCTGGCAGCCGCTGGTTTAATAAGGCTAGAATTAAGTAATCGCATTCGCGCGTTCATTGCGGCTGAAGACAGCATTCCAGCTGTAGGCCAGGGCGCTTTGGGCATTGAAATCAAGGCAGATAGATCTGACCTTGTTGATATACTCGCGCCACTTAATCACCAAGAGACAGCCCAATGCGTAGAAGCAGAGCGCGGTTTTAGCCGTGCGTTAGCGGGCAGCTGCACGGTACCACTTGGGGCACATGCCACTAAGCAAGGGAATACCATCACCCTCATTGGCTTTGTTGCCAGTGTGGATGGCAAGAAAATGCTGCGAGAAAGCATGTCTGGTGACGCTAACAATGCGGAAGCCATCGGTAAAGCATTAGCGGCCAAGTTGGTGAGCTTAGGCGCAAACAAAATATTAGCTGAGTTGGATGGCGTCAAATAATGGTGGATGATGCTGGTAAGCCATTACGCAATATCGGTGTGGCAATAACACGACCAGCGGGCCAGGCAACTAAACTTACGCAGCTAATTCAACAAGCAGGTGGAAATGTAATTGCATTTCCACTCATCGTCATTACACCCTTAGATGACTATGCACAATTTGAAGCAATTATCAGAAATATTGCCGACTATGACTGGATACTGTTTATCAGCAGTAATGCTGTACAAAACAGCATGCCGCGTCTGCTTGCACGGGGTATTCCCAACCACTTACAATTTGCAGCCATTGGCCCAACCACGGCACAAACGCTAAACGATTTTGGCATCCAAAATGTGTTGATTCCCAACGGCAACCGATTTGATAGTGAGTCACTACTGTCATTGCCTAAGATGCACGACATGCAAGGTAAAAAAGTCATGTTAGTACGCGGGGTTGGTGGACGAGATGTATTAGCCAACACCCTAACAGAGCGTGGCGCGCAAGTTATTTTTGCCGAATGCTACCAACGCGTTAACCCACAGAGCAATTGCAATGCGTTAAAACAAGCCTTTAAAAATGGTCAGCTGCATGCCATTGTCGTTACTAGTTCTGAAGCTATGCGCTATTTACTCGCCATGGCTGGTGATTCAGCGTGGCTCAAACAAGTCACACTGTGTGTTAATCACGCAAGGGTAGCGGAGGAACCAATCAAAATGGGATTAAGCGTTAAAGTGGCCGATGCACCTGGTGATGAAGCGATGATGGAATGTCTGATTACTCTTTAAGATAACATGATCATTCAAACCACTTCATATCAAAACTTAGCCAATCAGTATTCAAAAGCAATAGCTTGGATGGAATCATTAGGTATACAAGTAGACAAAAATAGAGTTAATCATTATAAAAAGACTATTGAATACTGCGCATCATCTTACAAAACGGCTACAACTGAAGATATGAACAATATTCTTCCTGATTTTATAAGCTCTGTAATAGAAATACATAGCTTCATTGAAATTTTCTCTGCTTTTAAAGATATACCTAGCAACCAACTTACAAAAATCATTAAAAAACTTCAAATATCTGTAAATGGCCCATTAAACTCTATATCAGAAAAAGCAAAAACAACTACGGCAAGAAACTATTTATTCGAAGCTTATGTTGCTGCTAGATGCCACCGCCCAGGACGTGGAGTTTCTTGCATTTTAGATGCTAGCTCTGATACTGGTATAAAAATAGAAGACAAAAAAATTTGGATAGAGTGCAAACGAATTACTTCTCAAAATCAATTAGAAAAAAATATTCGCGATGCAACTAAACAATTAGAAAAGGTCATGGCCAAACAAACTGGTAGCTGTCATAGAGGTGTTGTAGCCTTGGAAATTTCAAAAATTTTAACCACTGGGAATGAGATATTAGCCAGTGAAGATGATGACAGCTTAATTAAAGCTACTGATGCAATAATGGATAGCTACATAAAGGAAAACCACCATGTTTGGGAAAGTATTTACAAAAGAAGAAGCAAAAAAATATTAGGTATGTTAGTCAGCTTTTCGTTCATGTCTTCATCAAAAGATAGAAACCTTTTAGTGCACGCTACTCAATGGGGACTAAATCCAAAAAATACCATCTCAGCTAATGATGAAACTGCGCTAAGAAAATTAGCATTAAATTTAAAAGATTATTAGTTATATAAAGTTTATTTTGGTGCAAATGTAAATGCATCACTAAAGAAAGCATCTTGCGCTAATCCATGTGCGGCAAATTGCTTCTGTGCGTCGTCCACCATATTAGGCAAACCACAAACGTAAGCCTCGCAGCTACTTAAATCAGGCATGTCTTCAGTAATGGCTTGCTGTACGTAGCCTGTTCTGCCATCCCAATCAGGCTCGGGTTTGGATAAAACAGGAATATAAGCAAACGTTGGTACATGCTGCGCCCAACGTTTGCACAAATCATCCATATATAAATCTTTGGGCTTGCGACCACCCCAATATAACGTCATGGGTCGCTGAATATCGTTATAAAGCATATGTTCAATAATGCCTTTAATCGGGGCAAAACCAGTCCCTGTGGCGGCAAAGATAATTGGTTTATTCGACGCTTCTCTTAGATGAAAGCTACCAAATGGCGCTTCAATGCGCATGATGGCTTTTTCTTGCAATTCATTAAAGACATACTCGGTAAACTCCCCGCCTTTGACTAAGCGTAAATGTAGCTCTAAACCAAAGTCTGCATGTGGCGCATTAGCAATAGAAAAAGCACGGCGTTTTCCGTTTCTTAGAATAAACTCAATATACTGCCCGGGTAAAAATTGCAAGCGCTCACTAGCAGGGAGCTGCAGATGCAGCATAATGACATCGTCTGCTAACAATTCTTTTTTTGCTACTCTCGCAGGCAATATTCTTGGTTTAACACCAGCCGTAGCTGGTTCACGACAATCTATCACTATATCTTCTAGCGGCCTTGCGCAGCAGAACAGCGCATTCCCGTTAGCTAGCTCTGCTTCCGTCATTGCGCTGGCTTGATAGTCATCATGCATCACTTGCCCAGAAATCAGCTTACCCTTACAAGAGCCACAAGCCCCTGTACGACAACCGTAAGGCAAATTAATGCCACTTTCAATAGCAGCTTCTAATACGGTTTGACTGGGTTTTACTTCAAATGTGTGTCCACTTGCCTGAATGGTTACTTTTGCCATACCTAATTCTCTCAATCTTTATCTGTTGAGCCTTTATTTATTGAGGAAATATTATCTGCTGGGTCAGCAACTTCCTCGTACTCTCCTTCGATAACATCATCATTAGCAGGGTGATGACTGGCGTTTCTATAATGTCCTTCATATCCAGTACCTTCCGTCTGATAACTTCCGTCATTTTGATCCACTTCAGGCTGCTTAATGGGGATAAGCAATAATATTGCGGCAAAAATATCAGTTAGCACGCCTGGTATCATCAGTAAGATCCCGGCCATAAAATTACGTGCGCTACTCATCATGGTCTTAAAAGGATTGCCTCCTGCTTGGATGCTTTGCATCATTTTGGCAGACATGACTTGCTTTTCGCCACGAATCAATTGTAAGCCAAGATAACCTACCAAGACTAAGTATAATAGCAACCAAATACCATAACGTTCACCAAGTACAATGAGTAGATAAATTTCTGTAAAAATAAAACCAAGTACAATAAATGGCAAAAATAAACGCATAAGCTCCTTAAAGTTTATAAGCTATTGAAAAAACGAGGATGAATATCAACAATGCCCAAAAGCGATATTATAGTCGTGTTAACCCATGTGCCAGACCAAATTTGCGCTGAGCACATTGCAAAAGCGCTAATTAAAGCTAAACTAGCAGCCTGTGTAAACATAGGCAACGCTTGTCAATCTCTATATGAATGGGAAAACGAACTTGAAGTTCAAACCGAAATACCTATCCATATTAAAACAAGCCGACGATGTTACATCAAATTGGAAGCACTTATTTTAGATATGCACCCATACGAACTTCCAGACATCATCGTACTCAATGTAGATGGTGGTTTAAACAAGTATTTACAATGGGTAAACGACAAAACTTTACAATAGGACACCAATGACAACACGTTTTTCAACTTTAGTCATTTGTTTTACAACGATTTTCTTGCTCATTTTGCAGCTAGGCTTTAGTGCGCCTATTTTTGCTGCCAATAGTACAGGCTTTAGTGCTTTTACCGATGATGACCAGTTTCTGCACCCAGATGAAGCATTTAAGTTAGATATCGTATCTAAAGATAATAATACATTAGAAGGTATTTTTACCATTGCCTCTGGCTATTATTTATACAAAGAGCGGATCAAATTTGATATTAAAGATGCTAGCCAAGGCAGTATTCAATCGGTGAATCTGCCAACTGGCGACATGAAAGATGACCCTAACTTTGGCACTCAAGAGGTTTATCATCATGATTTTGCTGCAACTGTGACCACAGCCAACACAGCGAAAAACATCGAGGTACAAGCCAGGTTTCAGGGTTGTAGCGAAAAAGGTCTCTGTTATGCACCTCAGATAAAAACATTTAATGTTGCAATGCTTGAAGGCAAACTACCCACTTCAGAAAATGCTAGCTCAAATGTAGCGCGCTCTGAAGAAGATGAAGCAACTAGCCTATTGAAAAGTGGACAGTTATGGTTAATTGCCGCAGGCTTTTTTGGCTTTGGCTTGTTACTTTCACTCACCCCTTGCGTCTTGCCAATGATTCCAATTTTATCTGGCATTATTGTCGGTGATAAAAAAGCGCATCATCATACAACCAGCAGACTTCATAGCTTTAACCTTTCATTGGCTTACGTACTTGGTATCGCCCTAAGCTATACAATTGCAGGCATTGCAGCAGGCTTATCAGGTCAATTATTGAGTAATGCACTGCAAAGCCCTGGCATGTTAATGGCGACCGCATTAATTTTTGTTGTTCTGTCATTTTCGATGTTTGGTTTTTATGAGCTGAGATTGCCGCATGCCATTGAGGATCGCATGGTCAACACAACCAACAAACTGAAAGGCGGGCAATTCCTAGGTGTATTTGTAATGGGCGTTATTTCTGCCCTTATTGTGAGCCCATGCGTCGCTGCACCACTCGCTGGAGCGCTTTTATATATAAGCCAAACGCGTGATGTGGTTCTCGGTGGTGTTGCATTGTTTGCACTCTCCATAGGGATGGGAGTGCCGCTCTTACTTATTGGCGCATCTGCGGGTCATGTATTACCTAAAGCAGGTATTTGGATGACCGCAGTACGTAACTTCTTTGGCATCTTAATGCTAGCCGTTGCAATCTATATTATTTCGCCCATTATCCCCACTGGTATACAAATGATTTTATGGTCAGCACTGCTGATTATCCCAGCGATATATCTCCATGCGCTAGACAATTTACCGCTTGATAGCACAACAGGTCGGTCTCACCCATGGATGCGATTTTGGAAAGGGATTGGCATCATGCTGCTGGTATTAGGCATTGCAATGTTGATTGGCGCAGTATCAGGTGCAAAGTCACCGCTAAAACCGCTTTCAGGATTACGTATTACTGACAGCAACCAATATCAAAGTCATTTACCATTTATTCGCGTTAAAAATACCGCAGAGCTAGATGCAAAAATTGATGATGCAAAAGGCAAGATTGTAATGCTCGACTTCTATGCAGATTGGTGTACTTCCTGTAAAGAAATGGAGCTATTAACATTTAGTGATAATGCTGTGCAACAAGCATTAAAGGATGCCGTCGTATTGCAAGCTGATGTTACTGCGAACACACCTGAAGATTTAGCCTTGTTACAGCGCTTTAACTTATTTGGTCCCCCAGGCATTATATTTTTTAACCGAAGCGGGCAGGAGATAAAGCCTATCAGAGTGATAGGCTATGAAGATGCGGCAAACTTTCTGAGCACCGTAAATCGGGTGAATGCACTTAAATCAGATGAATGCAATCCATTGGTTACTTGTTAACCTTAACTTATAAGTATTAGGTCCTTTTATGTTTAAAAAACTAGCCTTTCCAATCAGCGCAATACTGCTTTTTATTGTAGTGGCAGCCACTACCGTTTATTTGTTATCTGGGGAAACTGTTGAAGGCAATGAAAGTAATACATCTACTGCAGAACTATTTGCAATGTCATTACCTGATGAAAACGGCCAACAGCAAGCCATCAGCCAGTGGCAAGGAAAAATTATTGTGCTTAATTTCTGGGCAACTTGGTGTCCACCTTGCAGAGAAGAAATGCCTGAACTGTCTGCATTAAACACCGAGTGGCAGGACAAAAATGTGGTTGTGCTAGGCATTGCGCTAGATGAGATTGGTTTGATTAAAGAATTTGATGAGGAAAATGATATCAGCTATCCTTTGCTTGCCGCAGAAGAAAATGGTGCAAATCTAGCTTTTAAGCTTGGTAATGATAAAAGTGCACTGCCTTATACCGTCATTATTAAAGCTGATGGAACCATAGCCAAAACTTATTTTGGCCGCATTTCAAAGGCTCTTTTGGAAGAAACGCTGGTTAAATTAGCAGTGTAAAAATTAACCATTCGATTCAACTGCTTAAGCGAATACGCATATATAACTTCGCTGAAATGATGTAAAATTGCTGGACAAAATGGCTTATCTTCGGCAAACTTGCGCAATATGAATATAACTAAAATCGTAAAAAGTCGGTAGCATGATGGTACAAAAGTCGGTTCTAGTGATGCATGGGCCTAATTTAAACCTATTAGGCGTACGTGAGCCAGAGCATTATGGTCATGCCACTCTGGATAGCATCAATAGTCATTTAAATACCATTGCGAATGCCGCTAATATTCAATTAGAAGCATATCAAAGCAATGCAGAAGCAGATATTGTTGCAAAAATTCAAACGCTGGCAACGCATAAAGTTGACTTCATGATTATCAACCCTGCCGCTTTTACCCATACTTCTGTCGCCATCCGCGATGCTATTTCAGCAGTAGGCATCCCATTTATCGAAGTACATTTATCGAATGTGTTCGCACGTGAGAGTTTTAGGCATCACTCTTATTTCAGCGATATTGCTGTAGGCGTCATTAGCGGCTTAGGAGCGGAAGGCTACGAAGCTGCATTGCGCTTTGCTATTAATCAACTTAATAAATAAATATAAAATTTGGCTTAATTTGAGGAGTCACCATGGATTTACGTAAATTAAAAAAGTTAATTGATTTGGTCGAAGAATCAGGCATCTCTGAATTAGAGTTGACTGAGGGAGAGGAAAAAGTGCGTATTAGCCGTGCAACACAGGCCTATGCAGCACCACAACCTGTTCAAGTTGGCGCGGCTGCGCCTCCTGCACCTACTGCACTTGCTTCTACAGACGAGGCACCAGCCGCATTCGAAGGCCATGTTGTCGAATCCCCGATGGTTGGTACTTTCTACCGCGCATCTTCACCAGAATCAAGTTCATTTGTTGAAGTTGGTGACAAGGTCGAAGTTGGCGACACACTTTGCATTATTGAAGCAATGAAACTGTTGAACGAAATTGAAAGTGACAAAGCAGGTATTGTTAAGAAAATATTAGTAGAAAATGGTCAGCCTGTTGAATACGGCGAAAATCTATTTGTGATTGGTTAATTCATATGTTTGAAAAAATTCTAATTGCCAATCGAGGTGAGATTGCACTACGTGTGCAAAGAGCTTGCCGCGAACTTGGTATCAAAACCGTTGCGGTACATTCAGAAGCTGATCGCGATGCAAAGTATGTAAAACTTGCTGATGAATCCGTTTGCATCGGCCCCGCAGCATCTAATTTGAGTTATTTAAATATCCCTGCTGTAATCAGCGCAGCCGAAGTGACCGATGCACAAGCGATTCATCCTGGCTATGGTTTCTTATCAGAAAATGCTGATTTTGCTGAACGTGTAGAGCAAAGCGGATTCACTTTTATCGGCCCTAGAGCAGAAACCATTCGCTTAATGGGCGATAAAGTATCGGCTAAAGAAGCCATGAAAAAAGCGGGTATCCCCTGTGTACCAGGCTCAGATGGTGAATTGCCAGATGATCCTACGCAAATTATGGCCATGGCAAAAAAAGTAGGTTACCCAGTCATTATTAAAGCAGCAGGCGGAGGCGGTGGTCGTGGAATGCGCGTTGTTCACACAGAAGCTGCACTGATCAATGCTGTTAATATGACCAAAGCAGAAGCAGAATCTGCTTTTGGTAACCCCATGGTTTACATGGAGAAGTATTTAGAAAATCCAAGGCACATAGAAATTCAAGTGTTGGCTGATCAATTTGGCAATGCTATTTTCTTAGGTGACCGTGATTGCTCAATGCAACGCCGTCATCAGAAAATTATTGAAGAAGCGCCGTCTCCACAATTGCCAGCAAGAATACGCGATAAAATTGGAGAGCGTTGCGCCGAAGCCTGTCGTAAAATTAAGTATCGTGGTGTTGGCACGTTTGAGTTTCTGTATGAAAATGGACAATTCTTTTTCATTGAAATGAATACACGCCTTCAAGTAGAGCACACTGTTACTGAGATGATTACTGGCTTAGACTTAGTACAACAGCAAATCTTTGTTGCTGCAGGTGATAAATTAACATTGCGCCAAAAAGACATTGTACTAAACGGACATTCAATTGAATGTCGCATTAATGCTGAAGACCCATATAACTTTATTCCGTCTCCAGGCACCATTGAGCGATTCCATATGCCTGGTGGCCCAGGTGTAAGAATCGACACACATGCCTACGGCGGCTATGTGGTTCCACCTTATTATGACTCTATGATATGCAAATTAATAACGCACGGCGCTACTCGTGAACAAGCGATAGCACGTATGCGTATCGCTTTATCAGAAATGTCAGTGCAAGGGATTAAAACAAATATTCCTTTGCATTCTGATTTAATGGCTGATGCTGCCTTCCATCTGGGTGGCACAAGCATTCATTATCTAGAAGAGAAATTAGGCATTTCGAGTAAGTAGTGGCTTGGCTGTTACTTAAAATACAGGCTAATCATGAAAATGCCGACGCCATTAGCGACGCACTAATGGAATTGGGCGCACTTTCAGTCAGTATCGAAGATGCGCATGCCGAAACTATCGCTGAGCAAGCCATTTTTGGAGAGCCAGGTGATCCCCCACCTGGTATATGGCAAAAAAATATAGTGACAGCAATGCTAGAGGAATTTGCCGACGTTCCTGCTTTAATGAACGCCTTAGTGGAAGCAACGCAGATTGCACAATTTAGTTATGCAACAGAAACGATTGAAGAGCAAGATTGGGTACGCGCAACCCAAGCACAGTTCGACCCTATTAAGATTACCGATAATCTTTGGATAGTCCCAACCTGGCACACGAGCCCTAATACAGAGGCTATTAATATTGTGCTGGATCCTGGTCTGGCGTTTGGTACTGGCAGTCACCCAACCACACATTTATGTTTAGAATGGCTTACGCAGCAATCTAATTTAAACACAGTGTTAGATTACGGTTGTGGCTCTGGGATTCTAGCCATAGCAGCACAAAAGTTAGGCGCAAAAAAAGTAGTTGGTGTCGATATTGATGAACAAGCAGTCATTGCCAGCCGTTTCAATGCAGAACAAAATCATACCGATATTGATTTTTTTGATGCAACTGCATTTAGCAATCAGACCTTTGATATTGTCGTTGCTAACATATTATCTAGTGCATTGATGGTTTTAGCGCCTGCACTTGCAAAATATTGTAAATCTGGCGGTAAAATAGCGCTTTCTGGGATACTGCAAGAGCAAACAGAAGCGTTGCTTGCTCGCTACTCGGAATGGTTTAAAATGGACCAACCAATACAAAAAGATGCATGGATATTGCTTACTGGCGTTAAGAAATGAAATATATTACCTCCTGCCCTAAGTGTGACACGCACTTTTTAATTAATGATGAACTCATCAAGACCCATAGAGGCAAAGTTCAATGTGGCAGTTGTGAACATATTTTTAATGCTAAGACACGTCTGACTGAGGTCGCGGACGAAATTACTAGCGCAGAAGAATATCAAGCAATAGTTGAAGAAAATGAGCATCATGACGAAATTGAAGAGATAATCATCAGCGCAAATAGAGATGATGACATCTCTGATTCTAACCACTCCGCTGATAGCTTTCTTGGTGAACTGAGTCCTACAGCAAATAAATCTACTGAACCAAACCCTAAGTTAGATATAGACACTACGCCTATCGTTGATGACTTTATTAACAAGAGTCGATCTAGCAAGAAAACAAGTAAAGCTAGCACAAAAGCTGCAGGCGTGATCTTTAGCGTGCTGTTAATTATTGGCGCATTACTGCAAATTACTTACCACTCACGCATCAAAATTGCAGCCGAGTATCCACAATTTAAGCCATTGTTGGTGCAAGCTTGTACCTATCTTAAATGCACAATTGGGTTACCAAAAAATCTCGATCTGATTACGATTGGCGACTCAGATATGCAAGAAGATGATTATTATCAGTCTGTTATCAATTTCACTAGCTCTCTTAAAAATAGTGCTAACTATGCTCAAGTTTACCCTAACATCGAATTAACGCTGACAGACTTTAACGATCAAGTTGTCATTAAAAAACTATTGCTGCCTGAGCACTATGTTGCTGCCGATAAAACAATTGAAAATGGGATATCAGCTGATGAGGTTGTCATGATTCACTTGGCATTGCATGTTCAGGATACTGAAGTAGCTGGCTATCGAATGCTATTGCATTACTAAGTAGACTAATGAAAATCACTAGCTCAGTTTCATCAGTTTACACATGTTGCAAATAGTTGATTTTGTTATTATAAATCTAAGCAATCGTTTACTAACAAATTAGGAGAAATATTATGTGGACAACACCAGCAGCTACAGAAATGCGTTTCGGTTTTGAAGTAACAATGTACGTAATGAACAAATAATTCGTGCATTCGCAATAAGGCGCTATATGCGCCTTTTTTTTATTGCCTGTCTCTAATGAGGCTTGCCCAGCATTGCTTGATTAACTTGTGTAATCGCTTCAATTAATTTTTCAATGGCTTGTGTTCTTACAAAGCTCTTACGCCAAGCGATGGCAATCCGTCTGGTAGGTACTGGCTTTGCAAAAGGAATGACTTTCAGTAATGGGTTATTGTATCGTGCGACTGTTGCTGCAGCTGGCAATACCGTAATACCTAAATTTGAAGCAACCATGTTACGTATTGTCTCTAAAGAGTTGCCTTGCAACACCTCACCTTTGCGCGATAACTCTGGGCACGCTTGTGCCACCTGGTTACTAAAACAATGACCACTGTTAAGTAATAACACTTTCTCGTCTGATAATTCAGCCGCGTTAATTTGTTTTCTATTTGCCCAATGATGGTTGGCTGGGACAACTACGGAAAAATCCTCGTCATATAGTGTTTGTGTTTGAATGCCCGGCAAATCAAAAGGTAATGCAACAACGGCTGCATCAATCACGCCATTCTTAAGCTGCACCTCTAAATTGGCCGTTAAATTCTCTTCAATCTCAAGCGGCATATTAGGCGCACTTAAGCGTAGAATAGGAATAATCTCTGGTAGCAGATAGGGACCAACCGAATGAATCATCCCAAGCTTGAACATGCCCTCCAGTGCATTAGTTCCCAGTTTAGCCATTTCTTTGAGACGCATTGCTTGGTCAAGTATGACGTTGGCTTGTTGAATCAGCTCTTGGCCAATTTCAGTCGGCGTCACTTCGCTTCGGCTGCGTTCAAATATGGTAACACCTAGCTCCTCTTCAAGCTTTTTAATGCCTAGACTGAGGGCTGGCTGGGTCACAAAACATTTTTCTGCAGCGCGCCTAAAATTATGCTCTTGGGCAACGGCTACAACAAATTTTAGTTCATTTAGTGTCAACAACAAGCTCCTTACCAATAAGGATCATGATACATCGATAAATAAAATTTATCAATCATATCAAAACATACAATTATACATATCACTATTGGCATACTAGAATAATTGTCAGGCATCTAATCAACGATGAAGTCAGGAGATTGAGAATGAATCAAATTGAAATGCTAGTCGAAATTATGAAAGAACTATTGGCAGCATATGCCAATCACTACTAATAACAGCTAAATATTAAAAAGGAGCTATACAATGGAAAATAAATCACCTAGTACATCCGGAAAATGTCCGGTTATGCATGGAGGAAACACTGGCGCTAGCAACACGAATAAAAGCTGGTGGCCAAAATCATTAAATTTAGACATATTGCATCAGCATGACACCAAAACGAACCCTTTGGGCGAAAGCTTTAATTACGCCGAAGCATTTAAAAAACTAGATTTAGAAGCAGTTAAGCAGGATTTACACAAGCTGATGACCGAAAGTCAAGATTGGTGGCCTGCTGACTGGGGAAACTATGCGGGCCTAATGGTTCGCATGACCTGGCACGCAGCTGGAACCTACCGTATTGCAGATGGCAGAGGTGGCGCAGGCACAGGCAATCAACGTTTTGCGCCACTGAATAGTTGGCCAGATAACGTTAACCTCGATAAAGCACGTCGTTTATTATGGCCAATCAAAAAGAAATATGGCAATAACCTTTCATGGGCTGATTTGATTGTGTTAGCAGGCACAGTTGCTTATGAATCAGTAGGCTTGAAAACGTATGGATTTGCAGGTGGTCGCGCTGATATCTGGCATACAGAAAATGACATTTATTGGGGATCAGAAAAAGAGTGGTTAGCACCTAGCGACAATGAAAATAGTCGTTACTCAGGTGAACGTAACCTCGAAAATCCACTAGCTGCTGTAATGATGGGACTCATATATGTTAATCCAGAAGGTGTGGATGGCAACCCAGATCCAATTAAAACGGCCAAAGATGTTCGCGAAACGTTTGCGCGTATGGCGATGAATGATGAAGAAACGGTAGCACTAACAGCTGGTGGACATACGATAGGCAAATGTCATGGTAATGGCGATGCTGCCTTACTAGGTGAAAGCCCAGAAGGCGTTGATGTTAATGAACAAGGATTTGGCTGGCATAGCAAAAATGGTAAAGGTTTTGGTAGTGATACCGTTACCAGTGGGCTTGAAGGCGCTTGGACTACGGAGCCAACAAAATGGGACAATGGTTACTTCCATATGCTACTCAACCATGACTGGGAGTTGAAAAAAAGCCCAGCGGGCGCTTGGCAGTGGGAACCCGTCAATATTAAAGAGGAAGACAAGCCAGTAGATTCAGAAAATCCGTCTATTCGTCATAATCCGATTATGACAGATGCTGATATGGCAATGATTAAGGACCCTATTTACAGAAAGATATCCGAGCGATTTTATAAAGATCCTGCGTATTTTTCTGAGGTATTTGCGCGCGCGTGGTTTAAATTAACGCATCGTGATCTAGGTCCAAAAAGTCGCTATTTAGGCCCGGATGTTCCCAAAGAGGATTTACTCTGGCAAGATCCAATCCCGAGCGTAGATTACACCCTAAGCGATGCAGAAGTTGCGTCGATAAAAACACAGATTCTCAATAGCGGCTTAAGCGTGTCTGAACTTGTTGCAACCGCTTGGGATAGCGCCCGTACTTTCCGTGGTTCGGATTTTCGTGGCGGCGCCAATGGTGCTCGCATTCGTTTAACACCACAAATCAATTGGGAAGGTAATGAGCCTGAACGGTTACAAAAAGCATTAAGCGTACTTGAAGGGATTCAGGCAGGTTTGAGTAAAAAAATAAGCATGGCAGATTTAATTGTGCTTGGTGGCACGGCTGCTGTTGAAAAAGCGGCACATGATGCTGGTATCAATATTAATGTGCCATTCACATCTGGCCGTGGTGATGCAGCGCAAGAGATGACTGATGCAGACTCATTTGAACCGCTTGAACCAATCCATGATGGTTATCGCAATTGGTTAAAAGGTGATTATGTTGTATCTGCTGAAGAGCTATTACTAGATCGCACCCAATTAATGGGGTTAACGGCGCATGAAATGACTGTTTTAGTTGGTGGGATGCGTGTTTTAGGCACTAACCATGGTGGTACAAAGCATGGTGTTTTCACTGCGCATGAAGGGACGCTGAGTAATGACTTTTTTGTCAACCTAACGGATATGGCTTATACATGGGAGCCTGCTGGCAACAATCTTTATAACATCCGTCATCGTAAAACAGGCAAAATAGAATGGACAGCAACACGTGTTGATCTCGTGTTTGGTTCAAATTCGATACTACGCTCTTATGCTGAAGTGTACGCACAGGATGATGCTAAAGAGAAGTTTGTTAGAGACTTTGTCAAAGCTTGGGTGAAGGTGATGAATGCAGATCGATTTGACTTAGTTTAATATCATCAACGTAATACAATCAATGTGTAAATTAAGAATGCCCGCTTATGCGGGTATTCTTTTATCATAATGATTATGCCGTTTTAATTTTTTCAGGCGTACGATGCCAGTTGATATGCCACGCCTCGAAATCATCCGCTGACATCGGCTTTGCCATGAAGTAACCCTGCCCGATATCACAACCCATCTGACTAAGCATCTGCCATGAGGCCTCATTTTCAATCCCTTCGGCAACCACTTTTAAATTCAAGTTATGACCTAAATCAATCGTAGAGCGAACGATAGTAGCATCATGCTCATTTTGATCGACTTTCAATACAAATGATTTGTCAATTTTCAACTCTTCTACTGGTAACTTTTTCAGGTAAGTCAATGATGAATACCCAGTTCCATAATCATCAATTGATATTTTTAGTCCCATGTCTGCTAGCTTAATCAACGTTTGTTCTGAAAGAACTGGGTCGTCCATCACACTACTTTCTGTTATTTCCAAACTAATGGCTTCTGGCCCCACTTTATGTTCGAAAAATAAACGTTTGATGGTATTGGGCAATTCTTGATCAATTAAATCTCTTGTCGAAATATTCACCGCTATTTGCAAAGGAACACCCTTTTTCTTCAATGCCACGTGTGCTCTACAAGCTTGTTTTAACATCCAATGTGTAATTAACGGAACCACACCGACTTCTTCGGCAAATGGAATGAATTGATCCGGAAAAACCATCCCTCTCTCGGGATGCTGCCAACGGATCAGCGCTTCTGCTGCATCCACAGCTTTGTTGCTAATATTGACTTTAGGTTGTAAAAAAAGCAAAAACTCATTTTCAATCACTGCTTTCTTTAACTCTGTCGATAGTGTTAAATTCGCTTCAGCTTCTTTCTCAAAAATGGAATCGTACAGAACAATGCCAGACTTTTTCACTTTTGACACTTGCAATGCTGTTTCTGCATGGTTAAGTAAAGTCTCATTATGCTTACCATGCTCAGGGTAGACGGCAATGCCAACAGACATCCTAATGTCTATTTTTTGACCTTTAACTGTCAATGGTTGATCAAAAATGCTTAGTATATTTTTTGCAATCAAAAAGCCATCTTCAATTGTTGCGTCAGTTAATAATAAGCCATACTCATCCGCACCGATTCTAGCAACAAGATCTGATGATTTTCTTATTCCGTTTAAAAGTTTCTGTCCGACTATTTTAAGTACTTTATCCCCAAATTTCCTACCTAAAATTTTATTGATGACTTTAAACCGATCAATGTTAAAAACAAGCACTGCGAAGGTTGACTGATCATGTTGCTCTATAGCCTTTTTGACATCATATGCAAATGCCACACGATTTTTTAATCCTGTAATTTCATCCCAAAAAGCCAATCGTGTTACTTCCTTTTCTCGCAGTGCAATTGCTTCTCGCATGGAATTAAACGACTGACTTAAAACACCAATCTCATCTTGTCTGTTTGTTTTAACTTCAATATCATAATTACCAATTTCAAGCTGTTTAGCAGTATTTGATATTGCCTTGATAGGCGCAGTTATATACTTTGATAGCCAAATGGTGGCTATGGTAAAAATAATCAGACCAATGATGACAATTATAATTAAGTTATTTTTTAAAGAGGCATAACTAGCAGTCGCTTCTGTCAACGACTGCTGTAATACAGCGACAATCAGCTTTTTATTTTTATGCAGGAAAATAGCTGAGGTGTCATATAACTCATCCTCAATTTGAATTTCAAGCTTATGGTCTTGGTTTTTGTGTTGATAATTGTTAACAAAGCTACTGACTAATAGCTCTGATTGATGATTGCTCAGCGTACTGCCTGCAGCAGCCCATTGATTACGTTCTGTCTTCTGAATAAAGGTAACTTGTAGATTTGTGATTTTTTGTAATTTAATCGCCAAGGTATTATCAATTTTAAAACCCATCACGACCCAACCAATGACTAATGGCGCTTTTACGGGTACGGCAACTAGTTGATAAGGTATTCCATTAAAGATTTCAAAATCTAGCGCAGTGCTCTCACTATCATAAGTAGCAATTAAATAATTTAACGCATTTCTAGCATCCACTTTTGATAAGCTACCTGACACAATGGTGTCATCAGTCGACTTTGAATAAAATATGGCTATATCGGCACTAATACGGTCTTGATGATTGTTTAAAGCTGAAATGATAGTTTGGCTATCATTACTTGCTGCAGAAGCTCTAAAACCATAATCAGCAGCCAGTATTTTTGCACCTTGCTTTAAATTAGCAGTATTTTGTTCCAGAATATTTTTAAAAACACCCTCACCAACTTTTAGATCTTGTTCAGCAGATCTATAAGCATTCTCATTAATACTCCGTTCGAGAGGAATCAAACCAATGAGTTGGATACCAATAATAATCGTTACGAAGGTTACGATTATTTGGCTTTGGATGGTTTTAAATTTCATTCGCTTTACTTACCCACGACAAGTGAAGTCGGGTTAATATCAAGTGCAATGGACAGTTGCTGGTTGTTTGAGTCTAGATTTACTTTCTGCTTAACAGGCACGCCTTCCTCTCTTAATGCATAGTGCCAAACGCTTATCGTCTGTGCCCCATTAGGCACATCAGTGAATGTTGCCAAACCATCTTGATTGCTTTTCGCAAACCATGGTGTATCAACGATATAGACATAAGCCAACATGTTGTCATGAATATTACAGCCTAATACCACCGTACCAGCTTGATCAAATAAAACAGGCGTGGCAGGTACACCAGAGTAAAGTTTCAATTCAAATTTCTTTGCTGGCGAAAATGAATACACATGATGTCTAACCCTGTCTTGATTAGGAAAATTAATTTTCGAACCCGTTTGTATAACGGTTACGAGTGGATTAAATTGTTTGCCTTTCTGAACAATATCCTGTTGTGATTTTTTATTCGCATCTTTTAAATGATTACCTTCTATATAAACTACCGCATCCTTTAATGGCTTCCCTTGATCATCGTTCACTTGGATGCTTAAATCGCCAGCAATCACAAATGTGGAATAAATAAATAATTTGAGTAGCAATACATTG
>JBPOFK010000019.1:0-47546 GCA_051252095.1 Methylophilaceae bacterium | reverse complement strand
TGCCTGTATGCATTCAGTGATTGGCTTTCAGCATCATTTAGCTTGGTGGTTTCTAATTCATCCGTTAGCTTTTTTAAAGTAGCATGCTCAGGTTGCCACTGAATTTCACTCACATTAAAGCCGTAGTACTCTTCAAACATGGCAATAGCTTTAATATCATTCATCCAAAAAGGGAAGTATTCACGGGCTGTATTGAGCGCATTGTTTCTTTCATCATTAGATAAAACGGATAATGTTAGTTCTAATGACATGGCAAACTCTTTACGCGTTTGTGCCTTTTCGGCCAGTTTTGCCATGAATGTATCTAAAAACTTTGAACGCAAATAGAGTGCGCGGCTTGAGGCACCTTTAGCTTGTAAAAATTTTAAATAGGCGTCAGCGGCCTCTTTTTCACGACTTTTAACTAATTGTTTTGTTGTCATTCGTTAAACTTAATTCACCCGTGATGATTTGTCGCTAAACGCTTTTGATAGTCAAATTGAGCGACTTGTGCATATTCTAATGATACAGCGCATTATTAAAGCATTAAATAGATAGATAAAAGGCAGATTAATCATAGGTTTAAAAATACAATCCTTTGCCATAATGGTGTGATAGCGTAGTTAGCATTTTTTAAAGCTGATTGAACGATAAGGTAAAGGATTGATGAAGAAAACTGTTGCAATATTGTTATGTAATGTTTTGATGGTCTCCATGAGCTATGCGGCTAGTTGGACTAAGTTGCAAGACAATAAACATGCACGATTAATGTTAGACAAGCAATCAATTGTAGAGTCTGGCAAGTATCAGAAAGCATGGGTCAATATACAGTACAAAGAGGTTCAAACAAACCTTCAATACCCTGAAAAACAATACAACAATGCAAAATTATTATGGTATTTTAATTGTGCAGAACAAAAGTCCGCTACAGCACAGGTTTATCAATTGCTAAATGAGGATCTGGTTTTTTCGGCAGCGATTGATGTGAAAAGAGCGCGATTTTTAGAGCCAGTACCAGAGACCGAAATAGATCTCGCTATGCAGTATGTTTGCCAGCGAAAAGCCTACCAGGAAGCGGCTAAAGCAAAAGCTGAGGCTGCAAAAAAAGATCATGAAAACGCACAAGCTGCGGCTCTAGCTGCTCAAGAAAAAAGCCCAGAAAAACCAGCAGATAAATCTGATAAGACACCACCAGAGTCAACTAATGTCGACGTTGAAGAAACTGAAGCTGAGCCGACTTCTGATAAGAGTGAAATAGAGTCAAAGCAATCAGGAGATACTGAAAAGGAAGGCGAGGCCAAGGTGTCTGAATCTGATGCAACTAAAGCAGAAGACAGTACAGATAAGATTATACATTGGAAATATGCCGGTAAAAAAGGTCCTGAGTATTGGGGTGATCTAAGTGAAGATTTTATCAGTTGTAAAGTAGGGAGGAATCAATCGCCAATTGACATTGATAAAACTATAACCGCGCCACCCAAAAAGCTTAAAACATTTCAACGTTTTCCTGTAGTTGATATTTCAAATGATGGACATACGATTCAAGCGACCTTTAAAGCAGGCAATATTATGGTTGTCGATACGGTGATGTATGAAATGAAGCAAGTGACATTTCATACGCCTAGCGAGAATACAATTAAAGGCAAGTCTTTTCCATTGGAAGCACATTTTTTACATACAGATCCTAAAGGAAATGAAGCTATACTAGCCGTGATGTTCGATGAAGGTGCCGAGAATAAAGCACTTGCAAAGTTATGGAAGCAAATGCCGAAAACAAAAGTTACTCCCAAAAAATTAAATGCAAAAGTACTACCTAGCGAATTGATGCCAAGAGAAAAGGCATATTATCGTTACAATGGATCTTTAACAATGCCGCCCTGTACCGAGGGCGTTATTTGGATTGTAATGAAGACCCCTATGACAGCGTCTAAGTCACAAATCGCTGCTTTTAAGAAAGTCATGCGGCATAGTAATAATCGACCGATACAATCACTCAATGGTCGTATAGTGATTGAATAAAGCAATAGTTGCGGTTATTGGTTCAGATTTTTCTATTTTTTTAGTTGCTTCCCGATGTGATCTTCGCCACGCGCTTTTGCAAGGACAACTTGCTTTTGACGCTCGGTCAATGCTGCTTTCTTTTCTTCTGATGTTTTATCGTAGCAGTATGGACATGAAATGCCTGGCGTATATTGATCACTGTTGAGTTCTTCTGGCGAAAGGGGCATACGGCAAGCATAACATTGATCATATTCACCTACTTCCAAACCATGCTTTACACCTACCCGTTGGTCAAAGACAAAGCATTCGCCTTCCCACAGGCTTTCTTCTTTAGGAACGGTTTCTAAGTATTTAAGAATGCCACCTTGTAAGTGATAAACCTCTTCAAAGCCTTGTTGCTTCATATAAGATGAAGCTTTTTCACAGCGAATACCACCGGTGCAGAACATAGCGACTTTTTTGTTTTTATTTTTGTCCAGATTTTGTTCTACATATTGTGGAAATTCTCTAAATGTTGTGGTTTTTGGGTCAATTGCCCCTTTGAATGTGCCAATATGTGTTTCATAGTCATTGCGCGTATCCAGCAATATAACATCAGGGTCGCTGATGAGTGCATTCCAGTCTTCAGGCTTTACATAAGTCCCAACGACTTGGTTAGGATCCACATCTTTGACGCCCATGGTCACAATTTCTTTTTTGAGCTTTACCTTCATTCGGTAAAAAGGATGGCTGTCTGCGTAGGATTCTTTATGTTCCAGATCACTGAACTGCGGATATTGGCGCAGGTAAGTTAGTATTGCACGTATATTAGCTGGCTCACCTGCGATGGTGCCGTTAATGCCTTCTTTTGCCAGCAACAAAGTACCTTTAATGGTGTGTTGCACACAAGCATCTAGGATAGGCTGTTGAAGGTCTTTGTAATCTGGCAAGCTTACAAATTTATAGAGTGCAGCAGTTAAAAATTTCGACATTTCAAAATAACATTAAAACAAAAGCGGATTTTAACATTTTTTTGATTTAGCAGGACTCACTTATGCTTGTAAAACGAGTATTTCGGCTTTCCCAATGCCAGAAGCATCGCCCATCAAGCGTTTAACACGCTTTTGTTTAATGGAGGAAAATTGCGTATCTAGCTGTTGGAAAGACTGATATAAGATATTTAGAAAAGGCAGTGTATGTAAGCCACAATCCAACCAAGTTGCTTGAAATGCTGGCTCTTGTGCTAGCAATAGTGTACCGCGCCTCATACCATAGCCTAAACGCGCTCCGAAATTACCTAATATGCCTACAGTGCCCGCTTGCATATTAGAAGCGCAGTATTCGCCTACGTTGCCCTCAATTAATAAAATACCGCGACGCATCAAATCTGCAGCGCGTTCACCAACATTCCCTTTACAAATCAGCACACCACCTTTCATGGATGCGCCTAAATAGTCACCAGCATTGCCTTCTACGGTAATTGCGCCATGCTTCATTTTATGGCCAATATAATGCAAATGATTATTAGTGTTTTTGAAGGTGATTTGGCTAGTATCCTCGCCACTCAATTCAAATATTTCAGCAACGCTTTGCGTGCCCAAATGAATCGACTGTATGTCTTTGATAGACTTTCCCTGAAGCTGATCAGGTGTTAATGCTTTGCAATTTACAGACTGGTTAATATGCGTCTTTAATGTAAAAGTGAGTGCACTCATGATTGACCCTCCGCGGCTGCATCTGGGGCAGATAAATCGCCGTTTAGAATAGGGTGTAGTTTAAATAGATGCGGACCTAATTTGCCACCATAATTGCCTGCAGAGATACGTTTAATACCCCGTTCTGGACCAAAGCTGCATGCCGCTTCAATACCGACTTTCATTGAGCGTGCAATATCCTCAAAGCTAAGACCATCAATCACAATTTCCATCACGCTCTCAATATCCATGTCTAATTCGCTTTTAACCGCTCCTTTTAAGGTTGGGCAAAACGCATCATTGGTACTGGCAAACATTTTCGGATATTTACTTCCTACTTTAGAGCCTGATCGCACCACACCACCAGGGAAGGGCATAATCACATTAGGAATGGCTTTCATCGCCTCAATGGCTGCCGCACAGGCTGCTAGTACTTGTGGTTGACTTTGTCCGAGTACTAAAAAATTACCACCGCCAATGGCGCGCACCATACCAGTCGTTTCTTCGGTTAAAAATTCTCCATCCATCACTGGTATGCGCCAGTAACGTTTGTTTTCGCCTTGTGCATTAGGCAGCAATTTTGAAATTTGGTAACCATCACCAAAATAGCGTAAGTTTTTACCTAGGCTAATTTGGTCTTCTGACGCAATACCAGAAAAAGCCGCCGCAGTAGGGCAGGTAAGAATACATTGTCCCATGCGTGTCTCAAGTTGCTGCATTAACACTTTGCTACCCATAGCAAACATCAAGATGCTGACACCAGGGCGGCCATCGGGTGTTTCGCCTTCAGTTAGTTCTCGCTCTATACCAGCTTCTACACCACAGCCAATGACGCTGGTAGCAAAACCAGTCATCGCATTGGCTGCGTTGTAAGCCCATTTGAGATTTTGCGCTGTAATTAGCACTCGCGTGCCACGCATATTGAAGGCTTCTGCAAACGTGTCGTCTATTTGTACACCGTTTACTTGCATGCTGTTATTAGTAGATTCGCTCATGATTTTGTGTGATTAATGATGCTGTTACGGCCATCTTCTGCCATTTGATCGTCACTAATTTTAAAGTTATCTAATTGAATAGTATGATATTTATCAAAATAGTCTTTTAAGCCTTTTTCCACGCCTTTATCATACGCTGGTTTAGCGGTATGCGTTTTGCCCCAGACTACTTTCGTAATTTCACCATTTTTAACCACTAATTCACCATCTTTAAACACATAATCGGGCTTGGCAAACATAGCTTCTTTATCATCTTGTTCGCTGTAAACCGTTATATCAGCTGCTGCGCCAACACCTAAATGGCCTCTATCATTTAGGCCAATGAGTTTCGCCGCACCTGCGCGGGTTAAGGTGGCTATCTCATACAAGCTGTATTCACGCTGTATGGCGGTTAGGTTACTCATCGCTTGGGCATCTAAATTCAGTTTGGCAAATGCATCATCTCTAAAGCTTTTATCCATTAACAAACGAATTAAATGGGGGTAGCTGGTGAAGGGCGCGCCATTTGGGTGATCGGTCGTTAAGAAGATTTTCCATGGATCTTCTACGCTGAGAAAAATCTCTAAGCCGATGGCCCACTGCAAGGCATTAACATAGTTTTCATCTCGGTATTTAAATGGCACTACGCCACAGCCACCATCACACTCAATATCCATAATCACTGATTTTTTAGGATTAGCATGATTGGCGTTTAAATGCTGCATCATATTATCGCCCGATGCTGTCACGGTTTGACCAAATAGAATTTGTCCAACATCAGCGGTAATGTGTTTGTTCTTGTTAATTCCTTCAGCTATTTGAGCAGCAGCCGATGAGAACTTCATGTCGCCTTCGGTACCATAGCTATGAAACTGAATATGGGTTAAATGCATGGGAATACCATCGCTCGCACCCATGGTATCCAATGTTGTTTGGAAGTTGCCAGCTGCACCTAAGTTGTTGCAATGTACATGTAATGGTTTCGCAATGCCTAAATCGTGTACCGCGCGGCTTAGGCTTTGCAATATTTGCCTAGGGCTTACACTGTAATGGACATTGTTTTCGTCTAAATCTAATCTGCGCTGGTTAAACTTAAAAGCGTTAATGCCACCTGGATTGACTACCTTAATGCCAATCGTTTGTGTGGCATGCAATGTCCAAGCAACATAGTCGTTGATGGCTTTTTGATCGGCTTTGTTAGCGAGCAGTCGCAAAAAGTAATCATCATTGCCCAACATGGCATAGCCGCCTTTATCGATCATTGGCGTGTCACCCATTTCTAGGTGTGCTTGGCGCGCATTAATCGCTAAAATCGCAGGTTCAAATGCGGCTGTATAGCCCATTTCAATATAACGCAGGCCTGTATTAATGGTGCTAGGGGTTGCATCATGTGTACAATGCGGGCCACAAACATGTGCTTCAGGCTCTTGATAATGAAGGCTTTCTTGATACTCTGGCAGCATCATACGTGCAATATTGACTTTACCGCCACCAATATGGCTGTGCATATCAATCGCGCCAGACATGACCACTTTCCCTGTTAAGTCTATGGTTTCACTGATTTTTTCAGTATCAGAAGGCTTGCTAATAATGTGCCCATTACGAATGTAAATATCCTGAACAACGCCGTTTTTGCGGTGTGCTGGATCATACACTTTTCCATTTTTAAGTAAGGTAATCATAATGCATCTTCTAGTTTAGCCAATACTTCAGCCAATCGTGGCAAGTTACTTTCTTTGACCTGTTTTAACGGTAATATGACATTTGAATCTACCCGTATCATTGTTCCAGTGCAGTCTAGCCCAGGCGTAGCAATTGGAATAAACACATCGGGCTGGGTTTCTAGCTGTAAGTTAGGATTGCCAATCACGATGATGGGTGCATCCGTATTGGGCAGAGCTTTATCGGGGCTAAAACTATTCACCCAAATTAGCACATCATGTTCTGGTAACACTTCTTGATGAATCGCTAAGCCACTCAACCAAGTGTGGGCATAATTTACAGTAGTGTCACCATCACTGCCGCCCATCGCTAAGGCGCCTGCGCGTGTAGTCTTGTTAAGTTCTACTACCGTTTGTGTGATTTGTTGTATGGTTAATTCTGCATGCGAAAAATCTAAATCTTTTGCTACCCAGATTAAGGTTGCATACTTTGCTTCTTTTAGCTTAGCTGCTACTGTTGTTAAGTCTGTTATTGCGATGCCAGCAATAGTTTTTACGTTCAAGGTCTTACCAGCCACTAAAGCATGCAATGCGGCAGTGACTTCAGGCAGCATGGCAGGTTCACAGGGTAATACCAGCGGTTGTTTGCCCTTTGGAGATACGCCAGGTGCTGTATCCAAATCATTACCACCTATATAGATCACATCGCGGCCTTCATTTTCTACAAACATGGCCTCCTTCGGCCATACCACGCGTTCAAAAAAGCGCGTGTTATGTTTCACCACATCGGTGCCGATTAATACAATGACATCAGCACGATTTCTCACTTCTGTCATCGTTGTGGTTTGCCAGCCAACGCTTTGCAATACTTTAGTGTTGCGCCATGTCGTCACCGCATTCATATGTGCTAGCGTAGAATTAGATTTGTCTGCTAATTGGTAAGCGGCTCTAAAGCCAGATAAATCTGTACCTAATCCGCCAATTAAAGGTTTTTTTGCAGACTTAAGTAGCTCAGCTACCTTTTTGGTCGCTTGTTCTAAGGATACTGGGTTGCCGGCAACGCTAGGAGTAGCTTCTTTTACTTGTTGAGTAAAGAAGGCGATGCTTTTTGCACATGAATTACTTGTTGGTTTTACATCATCACACAACATACCGCAAGCTGGGCAGGTTGCATACATAGCATTGTTCTCATTTAAATTTTGCATGTATTCAGATTTCTTTACGCTTTTTAAGAAGGTTGAACGATGTTTTCTATCATAAGCAGTATAGCGCAATATAATTAACTTAACAGCAGGCAAAAGCTAGCTCTTTTTTAGCTTTCAATGAAGTGCTATTGAGGTAATGTACCTTGTTGGAAGCTAGTAATTATCATCTTTAATCTCTATCACTGTTAAATATTTTTTACATACTGCATGGTGCTCAGAATGGTGCTTTAACCACCAGTCACGTAGGTACTTAAGTAATATCATTGGCTCTTGTTCAGCCAGTGCTTCTTGAATAGCTTTGTTTGCATTCAGGTTAAACTCATTAAAAATTGCTTCATGCATCCGCATGGTTTTGTAGTCTGCACCCAGTTTTTCCAAAACACCTTCTTCGGTTTTTAAATGGAACCCAATATTAGCCTTGATAATTTTGAGCGTAGGCGTAAGTGCATTAAGCCCCCAGCCTTGATTAATAAAAAAATAAAGCGAGTTGATTGCCGCAACGATTGCATGATGCTGCTCATCAAGAATGGGTATGTCGATAGATTGTGTTTGATTCCAAACGATATAAAGAGGTTGTTTCACAATAAATCCTTCTGTTATTTTTACATTGCACTGTAATTGAAGGGAGCTAACTGTAGATTTAATAACAATTTTGCCATATGTCAACGCTAATGCAAAACTAATTCCCCTAATCGCTCTGCCTTGAAAGATTATGACATCGGATGCTTGTTACTAAATGGGATTTCATCTTTTTGTTTATTCATTAATTTTGGTGGATATTCTGGGTGAATGTGATGTTTTATTCGAGAAGTCATTTCAAAATCATCGTTCATTAAATGTATGAACAATGTTAGAATAGCGGCTTTTGTAAGTCGTTATTTTTTATTCAATTTTACGGAGTTAACATGGCAGTAGAACGCACCCTTAGCATTATCAAACCTGACGCAGTGGCAAAAAACGTGATTGGTCAAATTTATACCCGTTTTGAGAACGCTGGCTTAAAGATTGTAGCAGCCAAAATGGCGCATTTAACACAAGCAGAAGCTGAAGGCTTTTATGCAGTGCATAAAGAGCGTCCATTCTTTGCAGACTTGGTTAAATTTATGATTTCTGGCCCTGTGATGATTCAAGCCCTAGAAGGTGAAGGCGCTGTTTTGAAAAACCGTGATTTAATGGGAGCAACTAACCCTAAAGAAGCGGCTGCAGGTACGATTCGTGCTGATTTTGCTGAAAGCATTGATGCAAATGCAGTGCATGGTTCTGATTCAGCTGAGAATGCAGCAATTGAAATTAAATATTTTTTCGGCTAAAAATTGCGAATTGGCGTCGTTATGCAGCGTTGCAAGTAAAAAATCTCTTCCTCACATACTGTTTGTATGCTTCGTCGATATTTTTTACTTGCGCCTTGCCTAACATAGCCAATCATCAATTTTGAATAGATAAGGATTGTTAAGAGATAAAATCGAGCTTTGACTAATTTACTTAATTTTAACCAACAGCAACTCGCCGATTACTTTATCAGTATCGGCGAGAAGCCTTTTCGCGCCAAGCAATTGATGCGTTGGGTGTATCACTATGGTATTACTGATTTGGATCAGATGACAGATATTGCCAAAGTGTTGCGGGAGAAATTACGTAATGAAGCCAGCTTTACATTGCCAGAGGTACAAAAGGCGTTGCAATCTGATGATGGTACGCGCAAGTGGTTGATTGGCGCGAATAACCAAAAAGATGGTACTAGTAGTAGCGTGGAAACCGTGTTTATTCCAGAGGATGACCGCGGAACATTGTGTATTTCTAGCCAAGTAGGTTGTGCGCTGGAATGTACTTTTTGTAGCACAGGGAGGCAAGGGTTTAACCGCAACCTAACGGTGTCTGAAATTATTGGGCAGCTTTGGATTGCGAATCAATCTTTGCGACAAGAGGATGGGTATGATCTATTGGCGGCAACTGATCGAATTATTTCAAACGTGGTGATGATGGGGATGGGCGAACCGTTAGCCAATTATGATAACGTGGTCACTGCCATGCAAATTATGTTGGATGACCATGGCTACGGGCTAAGCCGCAGACGCGTGACTTTATCGACCAGTGGATTAGTGCCACAAATGGATCGTTTAAAAGAAGATTGCCCTGTGGCATTGGCCGTGTCATTACACGCACCAAATAATCAATTGCGGGATGAAATTGTCCCCATTAATCAAAAATACCCATTAAAAGAGTTGATGGCAGCTTGTAATCGTTATTTAGAAAAAGCACCACGAGATTTTGTGACATTTGAATATGTCATGTTGGATGGCGTGAATGATACGGTTGAACATGCACATCAATTACTGGATCTGATTAAAGACGTGCCATGTAAGTTAAATCTCATCCCATTTAACCCATTCCCTAAGAGTGGATACGAAACGTCTAAGCCTAGCCATATTCGTGTTTTTCGTGATATTTTAATGAGCGAAGGTTATGTGGTCACGGTACGCAAAACACGAGGCGATGACATTGATGCCGCTTGTGGTCAATTAGCTGGTAAAGTCTTAGATAAAACGCAACGTAGTGCTAAATATGTGCCTATTGAGGAAGTGCAATGAAATTAAATAATTTAATACTTACGCTGTTTTTTAGCTTACTCACGGCATGTGCAAACAACCCATCCAGTACACATGCTGGCTCAAATCAAATTGATAGTCGTGCGCTTGCAAGCGCAAAAGCCCATACCAATTTAGGTGCGGCTTATTTGCAACAGAATAAACTTGAAATTGCATTAGATGAATTTACGCAAGCGATACAAATCATGCCGTCATACGCAATGGCATACAACGGATTAGCCATGGTGAGAGCAGCACTTAGGCAAGATGAAGAGGCTGAGTATAACTTTAAAAAATCGATAGAATTAGATCCATCGATCTCAGGCACACACAATAACTATGGTACTTTTTTGTGTGACCGTGGCCGCTATGATGAGTCTATTGCTCAGTTTTTAGAGGCAGTAAAAAATCCTTTATATACAACGCCTAACCTTGCATATGCGAATGCAGGGATTTGCGCAGAGCGTGGCAATGATGTAGCAACTGCGGAGAAGTACTTGAGAAAAGCATTACAACTTCAGCCACTGACACACTCTGCGGCACATAGGTTAGCTGAAATTCAGTTTAAGCGTGGCGAAGTGGTCGAGGCAAGTAAAACACTGCAAAATGCGTTGGTTGCTTCACCTAATGCTGAGGTATTGTGGCTGGGTATTCAAATAGCACGTAAACTGGGTAATAGAAATGATGAGGCTAGTTATTCTCTAGAGTTGCGTCGGCGTTTTCCCGAAGCGAAAGAAACGCAATTATTACTCAACTAACACGGACAATTAGTTAATCTTAAGATAGCAAGGGTTTGAGATGGCACGTAAGCCTAAAAGCGAAACAGTAAAAACAGATGAAGTAGTCACTGATCAGGTCTCGGTACCTGCTGAAACCGATGAAGAGGCTATGTCTGGCACTGCGCAATTATCGGAGTTAAATGAGGCGCAACAAGAAAAACCCAAGTGCGGTGGCACATTAAATGCTGCACGTGAAGCCCAAGGATTAAGCGTCCAAGAGGTTGCCAAACAGTTGCGCTTAGGTGTCAAGCAGATCGAAGCGCTAGAGACAGATAATTTTGCAGCATTGCCAGAAGCAACAATAGTGAAAGGGTTTATTCGGAACTATGCCAAACTATTGAAAATTCAATCTGAACCTTTAGTTGCAGCTTATATCGCATCGAAACCCGAAAAAGAGCAACATGCATATACCTTAAATCCTGGTATTAATATGAAGATATCTGAACACAAAAAATCAGATGTTGGGCGTTATTTTATATTCACCTTCTTACTTTTAATTGCGGCAGGTATTTGGTTTTTCTATCAAAACTATGTACAAAAACCAAGTCCAGTAAACCCAATTCCAGAAATTGTAGAAGCATTGCCAGAGTTGGCGTTACCAGCCACTGAACGTGCTTCGGGGAGTGGTGAAACATACCAATTAGACATGCCTGATCAAGCTGCGTCAGAGGATTCAATTGCTTCTGACAACAGTGAAAACGCAAGTGCTACCGCAAATGTAGAATCAACCGATATGGCTACAAATGATGTAGTAGTGTCGACAGATACAGTAGCCGATGCGGCAGAAGTGCCAGTTACAGAATCTGAGCAAAACAGTAATCAAGAAAGTAGCGCTGAGGATTCAGCTGATGCACCTGTGCCAGGTAAAACGCGCCTAGCCTTTACTGCGACACAAGAAACATGGCTGAGTGTGGTGAATGCTTCAGGAAAAGAAGTTTATAACAAAATTTTGTATGCAGGTAACCACGATGTCATCGATGTTTGGAATCCTGCCGAAATTGTCGTTGGGAATGCACATGGAGCAACATTGATTGTTGATGGTAAACCTATTGATTTAGCACCTTACACACGCATCAATGTGGCGCGTGTTCGCTTAGATAGATAACGTGTTGAGGCAAATCTCACTTTAATTTTGATGATATTAATGATATGCGCAAAAATACACGACAAGTAATGATTGGTCATGTGGCGGTAGGTGGTGGCTTGTTCGGTACCATATCTGCCCCAGTCGTTGTTCAAAGCATGACCAATACGGATACGGCTGATGCCGAGGAAACCATTAAACAAGTTTATGCGTTATGGCAAGCGGGCAGTGAAGTCGTGCGGATTACTGTTAACTCACCAGAAGCAGCAGCCCAAGTTGCCACTATAAGAGCAGGTTTAGATGTCTTAGGGTGCAATGTTCCATTGGTTGGGGATTTTCATTACAACGGACACAAACTGTTGCAAGCATATCCAGATTGTGCAAAAGCGCTCGCCAAATACCGTATTAACCCAGGTAATGTAGGTAAAGGTAGTAAACGCGATGAACAGTTTGCTAGCATGATTGAAGCGGCTATCCAATACCAGAAAGCAGTGCGTATTGGTGTGAACTGGGGTAGCCTTGATCAAGCAAAAATGGCAAAAATGATGGATGAAAATGCGCAATCAGAGGCGCCATTATCATCCGATGCCTTGATGAGAGAGGCGTTGATTCAATCAGCCTTAGAAAGCGCGCAACAGGCCATAGAAATTGGCTTAAATCCAAATCAAATCATTATTTCTTGTAAAGTGAGTAATGTTCAAGATTTGGTCACTGTATATAAAGACTTAAGTGAGCGCTGTGATTATCCATTACATTTGGGTTTAACCGAGGCTGGGATGGGGTCAAAAGGTATTGTTGCTTCCACAGCTGCATTGTCATTGCTGCTGCAAGAGGGAATTGGCGATACGATCCGTGTGAGTTTAACGCCAGAACCCAATGAGCCTAGAACGAAAGAAGTTGTCGTTGCGCAAGAAATTCTACAAACCATGGGCATACGCTCATTTACACCGTTAGTAACGGCTTGTCCTGGTTGTGGCCGCACCACATCAACATACTTTCAGGAGTTGGCGATGCAAATACAAGCCTATTTGCGTAAGCAAATGCCTGTTTGGCGCGCTGATTATCCAGGGGTGGAGGAGATGAGCGTTGCTGTCATGGGTTGCGTTGTCAACGGACCAGGGGAATCTAAATTAGCGAATATTGGCATTAGTTTGCCTGGCACAGGTGAAACGCCCGTTGCCCCTGTTTTCGTTGATGGTGAAAAAACGGTTACCTTAAAAGGTGACCATATAGCGCAAGAGTTTCAAGTGATTGTAGAACATTACGTACAGCAAAATTATGCAGAGGGCGGCAAACTTCGCCTTCAACACCCAACTAAAACTATACCAATTCATTCAGTCTAAAGTTATTAATGAGTCAGAACAATAAACAAAAATCTTTTCAGTCTATTAAAGGCTTTTACGATATATTGCCAGAGGCTA
Organism: Methylophilaceae bacterium; assembly: GCA_051252095.1. GTDB lineage: Bacteria > Pseudomonadota > Gammaproteobacteria > Burkholderiales > Methylophilaceae. The sequence continues at coordinate 34,184 of JBPOFK010000019.1, read as the reverse complement.
CTCCGTTATGGTTTAGGTTAGAAGATATTGCACGCAAAGTTCTAGCACAATACGGATACAAGAATATTCGTATGCCAATTGTCGAACCTACAGAGTTATTTGTGCGCAGTGTTGGTGAGCATACCGATATAGTTGAAAAGGAAATGTATGCTTGGCAAGATCAGCTGAATGGCGATAAATTGGTTTTGCGACCAGAAGGGACAGCTGGATGTGTGCGTGCAGTGGTAGAGCAAAATCTGACTTATAATGCTCCTCAGCGTTTATGGTATATCGGTCCGATGTTTCGACATGAGAATGTGCAGAAAGGGCGGCAAAGACAATTTCATCAAATAGGGTGTGAGGCTTTCGATTTTGATGGCTCTGATGTCGATGCGGAACAGATTGTATTATTGGCGAGGTTGTGGCGAGAGTTAGGCATTCAAGATGTTGAGTTACAGCTCAATACGATTGGCGATGCGGAAGAGCGTGCAGCATATCGTCAACACTTAATTGCTTATTTTGAGCAGCATGCAGATTCATTAGACGAAGATGCAAAAAGACGGTTGCATACTAATCCACTGCGTATTTTAGATTCTAAAAACCCGCGTATGCAATCAATATGTGAAGCAGCACCCAAATTAATGGATTCTCTAGGTGAAGCAAGTAAATTGCATTTTCAACAATTATGTCAATTATTAACGGATGCTGGCATTTCCTACGTCATCAACCATCGTTTAGTCAGAGGTTTGGATTATTATAATCGTACAGTTTTTGAATGGGTAACAACAAAATTAGGTGCCCAAGGTACTATCGCAGGTGGCGGGCGTTATGACACTTTAGTTGAAAAGTTAGGTGGAAAGCCAACGACAGCGTGTGGATTTGCCATAGGCTTGGAACGAGTCATATTGCTGATGCAAGAGTACGGTATGACCGCAGATAATGTACCAGATGTTTATTTAGTTAATGTTGGCGAGATGGCGGAAGCCAAAGCTTTTGCACTCTCAGAAACTTTACGCAGCCAGGGTTTGTCAGTTGTATTGCATGCTGGCGGCGGCAGCTTTAAATCGCAAATGAAAAAAGCAGATCGCAGCGGTGCACGTTATGCTGCTATTTATGGAGATGATGAAGCGGCAACGGGAGAGCTTTCCTTAAAGCCTTTGCTGGAAAACAGTGCGCAAATGCGTTGCAAAATTGACGAAGTTACTCAAAATATAAAAGGTAAATGATGTCTGAAAACAAACAATTTCTGAATGCGATGACTATCTTGGGCTTATTGCTGGCTTTAGGCATGGCAAGCGCCGCTTTTATTTTAGGAATACAAGCCAAACGTGCCGTAATGGGACAGCAAAATATTACAGTGAAAGGTTTGGCTGAAAAACCAATAAAAGCAGATAGTGCTGAGTGGACGATTCAGGTCGCTGTAACAAATGCAACACAGGCAGGTGCGCTCAAAGATGTTGCCAATACAAGGCAGGTGGTAGAGACTTTTCTTGAAAAACAGGGCTTTGCAAAAGACACATGGGATATGAATGTTGAAACACTCAGCCCACATTATGAGGATGTCTTAATTGGTGATCGTTACAGACGAGTACAAAAAGGTTATGAAGGATATCAGAATATTCGTGTTGTCTCGAATGATTTAGCTAAAATAGAGGCGGCAAACAAGGCATTCTTGCAGCTTAGAGCAGACAACCAACCAGTTATTGCCTATTCGCCTAACTATTTAGTGAGCAATCTGGAAGAAATCAAAATGTCATTAATTGCTGATGCGACCAAAAATGCACGGACACGGGCGACTGAGTTTGTGAAGCAAGATGGTGCCAAAGTTGGCGTAATGAAATCAGCACGCCAGGGTGCTTTTTACATTTTGCCTGTTGGCGGCAATGATGACTTTGATAGTCATTACGGCGGCATTTATGATAAAACGACCATCGATAAAGTTGCGCGTGTGGTTGTGACCATTGTCTATAATATTGAATAGCCTGCAAATATGCCATGACTGAAATTCTAAGCGTAGAACATTTAAATGTTTCACTTAAAAAAGACCCAACAAGGGTTTTGGTTAGAGATTCATCTTTTAAGTTATCTTCTGGTAAAACGACTTGTATCGTAGGCGAGTCAGGTAGCGGCAAAAGCCTGACAGCATTAACCATCATGGGCCTTCTTGCGGAGCAATTAATTGCATCTGGCAGCGTATATTTTAATGGAGTAGATTTAACTGAGCTTGATAACAAAGCGATGCAAAAAATCAGAGGCGCACAGATTGGAATGATTTTTCAGGAACCGATGACGTCTTTAAACCCAGTCCTGACAGTAGGTTTTCAAATTGGAGAATCACTGACTGCTCACTTAGGCTTAAAAGGGTTGGCGTTAAAATTAAGAGTCCAAAGCTTATTGGAACAAGTAGGTATTCCGATTGACCGAGCTGATAGTTATCCTGATGAACTTTCAGGAGGGCAACGTCAACGCGTCATGGTTGCGATGAGCATTGCTTGCGAACCAGCACTGTTAATAGCCGATGAGCCGACAACAGCGCTAGACGTAACCGTGCAAGCGCAAATATTAACTCTGTTAGATGAACTCAAAAAGCGCATGCAAATGGCCATGTTGTTTATTACACATGATTTTGGTGTCGTTTCTGATATTGCTGATGATGTCATTGTGATGTTTAGAGGGGAAATCGTTGAAGCAGGCACGAAACAGCAGGTATTGAGCAATCCCCAGCACCCTTATACAAAAGCATTGCTAGCCTGTGTGCCTGATGCTGCGGGCAAAAAACAATTAAAACCAATCGACTATGCTTGGCTAGATAAAGATAAGGTTGCTTGATGACAGATATTAAAGAGCAATCAAGCACCATCCTTGAAGCCCGCCATTTGGTCAAGCATTACACGCAGCGTAGTGGAAAATTCGGTTTTGGTAAAACAACGGTTAAAGCACTTGATGATGTTAGTATTGCGTTAAAAAAAGGTGTGACACTTGCTGTGGTCGGTGAATCTGGTAGCGGCAAGTCAACCTTAGCACGTTGTCTGTTACAATTGCAGCCGTTTGATAGTGGCGAAGTTTTATTTCATGGACAATCGCTGACGCAATTGGAGCCTAGCATCCTGCGTAGTAAGCGGAGAAATTTGCAAATGGTCTTTCAGGACCCGTTTGCATCGTTAAATCCACGGATGCGTGTTGGAGAGATTGTTGGTGAAGGGTTAGTCATTCATCGTTTAGGTAGTGCAAAAGCGCAGCAACAAAAAGTACATGATATGCTTGAGCGAGTCGGTTTGACTGCGGCTGATGCAAAAAAATATCCGCATCAATTTTCGGGTGGGCAGCGGCAACGTATTGGTATTGCCAGAGCTTTGATTTTAGAGCCAGAAGTTGTCGTGTGTGATGAGCCCGTTTCTGCATTAGATGTTTCTGTGCAAGCACAAATCATAATGTTGCTGAAAGCGTTACAAAAAGAGATGCAGTTAAGTTATTTGTTTATTACGCATGATTTGCGAGTCGTTAGACATATCGCTGATGAGGTTGTCGTGATGAATCAAGGTAAAATAGTCGAACATGGCAACGTTGATGAGATATACAACGCGCCACAGCAGAGCTACACACAAGGGTTATTAAAGGCGATTCCAGGTCAACATTAAACTGGAGTAATTAATTTTAGAGTTCAGTACTTAGGATAAAAAATGGCGTTAGATTTAGAAGATCAAGAGCAGTTAGATGAGTTTAAAGTGTGGTGGAGTAAATATGGCAAACTGACAGTGAATGCTGTACTAGCTGCTGTGCTTGTTTATGCCGCATGGCAAGGCTATCAATATATGCAATACAGAAAGGCTGTAGAAGCATCCGATTTATATCAAAAACTAGTACAGCAGGATAGCAAAATTGATTTAGTGAAGTCAGAGGGTGCAAAGCTGATGAATGATTATACGAGTACGCCATATGCAGGACGTGCCGCTGTTTTATTAGCAAAAACCAGTTTTCAAGCTGATGATATCAACAGTGCAAAATCGCAACTGGAGTGGGCGATTGAAAATGCCCAAGAAAGTGCGGTCATGGCGATTGCTCGTATAGAACTGGCAACATTGTTGGTCAGTGAAAAAGACTATGATGGTGCAGAAAAAATACTGTCTGAAGAGATTGATCCTGGTTATGTAGGTTTAAAAGAGAACCTTCTAGGAGATATTTATTTAGCACAAGATAAAACAACAGAAGCCAAGCAAGCGTATGCAAAAGCATTGGAAAAGTTAGAACGTGACAGTCGATTGTATTTATTTGCGCAACAAAAACTTGATGCGCTTGGCAGTTAGGTCTGATTTCGCATGATAAACCGTAATGCAATGAGAAGTTGTCTATTCGCTAGTCTATTGCTACTAGCTGGCTGTAGTTTTTTGACTGAGCTAAGGCTAGATGTGGCAGATAGGGTATTTGGTCGTGAACCACCGAACCCACCCGCTGAATTAGAAGAAATTACGCCAACACTTAATGTGAAGCGCGATTGGTCGACTCAAGTAGGTGAAACTGATCGTTATGATTTTACGCCAGCAGTTGAAGCTGGTGCAGTCTATGCGGCTAATTCGGAAGGTGAGCTTGGAAAGTGGGATATTGAAAACGCCCGTCAGGCTTGGCGTATTGATGTAGAAGAAGCGATTAGTGGTGGTGTTGGTGTAGGCGGCGGGTTGGTGATGGTAGGAACCAACAGAGGCCATGTAATGGCCTATGACTTCAACGGGAAGTTAGTTTGGAGTGTGCAGCTATCAAGCGAAATATTAAGTGCACCACGCTATGCAGATAGTCTCGTGATTGTGCGTTCTGGCGATAACCATATATATGGACTGGACGCAATCGATGGAAGTACTAAGTGGGTTTACGAGCGTAAAGTACCTGCATTAAGTTTAAGAAGTACAGCCGGAGTTATTGTGGATGGCGGCGCTGTTTACGCAGGTTTCTCTGGCGGCAAAATGGTTGCTATTAGAGCGGACAATGGTAAGTTGTTGTGGGAAGCAACTGTTGCTATTCCTAAAGGTGTGACTGAGATCGAACGTATTGCAGACATTACAAGCTTACCTGTAGTCTCAGGTCCTGTTGTGTATGCTGTTGCATACCAAGGCCGTATCGCCGCTATTGATCGTTTGAGCGGCAAGGTGTTATGGAATAGAGAAATCTCTAGTTACAGTGGCATTGCGCATGAAGGTAGTAAAATTTATGTCTCACACGCATTAGGCTCAGTATATTCGCTTAGTGATGACACTGGCAGAACATACTGGAGACAGGGCGATTTATTGAATCGAAGATTAACCACGCCACTCGTTCTCAAAGGATATGTTGTTGTAGGAGATTTGGAAGGCTATTTGCATTTTTTAGACATTGAAAGTGGTCAGTTTGCGGCACGTATCAAAGTTGATGATGAAGCAGTGATGTCAATGACCAAAGGCAAATCTTCATCGCAATTGATTGCCGCAACTCGAGGCGGCGGTTTATATGCAGTCAGCTTAGATAGTCAATTGACATCAAGTGCTCTGTCAGTGAAGAAACAAGACTCGCGCGCTAAAGCAGAAGAAGACACCATTGAGGCTGAGACAAATTCAGTTGCTGATGAAGATGAAGACCAAAATCAAAAAAGTATCCTTTTTGAGCAAGACTCAGTCTTGTTACCTGGGTCACGAGAAAGTGGTGGGCCAGGTATCACATTGCCCAGAGCAGAATAATGCTACCTACTATTGTACTCGTTGGCCGACCAAATGTTGGCAAATCCACGTTATTTAATCGGCTTACTAAAAGCAGAGATGCGCTTGTCGCAGATTATCCAGGTTTAACTAGAGATAGACATTATGGGCGAGGCCTTGGCGCTAGCCAACCATATTTAGTCATTGATACAGGCGGGTTTGAGCCTACAGCTGAAACGGGCATACTGAAGGAAATGGCCCGTCAAACGTTATTAGCTATTGATGAAGCAGATGTTGTGTTATTTTTAGTGGATGGTCGTGCAGGATTGACACCACAAGAGTACACTATTGCAGACAAGCTTAGAAAATCACAGCGTCCAGTATTGCTAGTGGTTAATAAAACTGAAGGCATGCAAAAGGCGATTGTGAGTGCCGATTTTTATGCGCTTGGCTTGGGTGATCCTTTATCTATTTCATCTGCGCATGGAGAGGGCGTTAAAGACCTAGTCGAGATAGCATTAGAAAATCTCCTGCAATCTAACACTGATAGCATTCCAGATCAAAATAAACATCCTAAAATTGCGATTGTTGGCCGACCAAATGTTGGTAAATCCACACTGGTTAATGCTATGCTAGGTGAAGATAGGATGATTGCTTTTGATGAAGCTGGCACCACACGCGACTCAATCTATGCCGAGCTTGAGCGCGATGGTAGCCGCTATACCATTATAGATACAGCTGGGGTACGAAAAAGAGGCCGCGTATTTGAAGCAATCGAAAAATTCTCTGTGGTTAAAACCATGCAAGCGATTGAAGATGCCAACGTTGCTGTTCTTGTTGTAGATGCGCAGGAAGGCATTACTGAGCAAGATGCGCATGTTGCAGCCTATATTCTGGATGCTGGGCGCGCTTTGGTTGTTGCTATTAACAAATGGGATGGCTTGAAAGAAGACGAAAGAGATTGGATTAAAAAAGAAATTGATCGTAAGCTCATATTTTTAGATTTTGCAAAATTCCACTACATTTCTGCTTTACGTAAAAAAGGGTTACCTGAGTTGTTTGCATCAATTGATGGTGCATTTAAAGCAGCCTTTAAGAAGTTACCTACCCCACAGTTGACACGTGTGCTTTCAGATGCCGTTAGTCAACACCAGCCGCCAATTAGCAAAGGTATTCGGCCTAAATTACGCTATGCGCACCAAGGTGGTGTTAATCCTCCTATTGTTGTTGTGCATGGCAGTCATATCAGCGGCGTCAAAGAAAGTTATAAGCGATTTCTTGAAGGAATCTTTCGCAAGACGTTTCAGCTTGTTGGCACGCCGCTTAGAGTACAGTTTAAACAGGGCGATAATCCATATGCTGATGCGGAAAATAAGAAAAAAGCTGGGGAAGGCATCGTGACGATACGTCGCCGTAAAACGGCTAGACGTAATGAATTGCGTGCAAAAAAAGCACAAGAAACTAAAAAGCGGTAACTAAATATGCGCCGCTAGTTTACTTCTAGATTGAACTGGATTAGTCTGTTCGTATAGTTTTATTTTAATGATATGGGGCTATAGATAATATGGAACAGAAAAAAACACAGGAAGCGGTTAGTGCCTACACCAAGTTTTTAGAAACCAAAGGTGTCAAAGGTGAAGCATTAGACATACGCACTAAGTTTGTTGGAAAATTGATTACCTTATTGGATGGGCAAGCAAATCGTTCTAATTATGCGAGTGCACTGCAAACAATCATTAAAATCGAAGACAACATCGACCGCCAGCAGCAGCTGAATTATGCGAGAGAGTTCTACCCATTTTGGATGGGAGATATCAAGTCAATCGCTAGAATCAGCCAAACGTATGGCTTTGATTTAGATTCTGCAAAGTTCAAATCTTTACCAGCGTCATTAACATGGCTGGAAATTGATGCTTTAAATACTGATGAGTCGTTCAGTGCGCAAGAAAACAAATTAATCCGTGACTACACGCTTAATTTACAACAACAAAACATGTCAGATACTACACGACAAGAAAAAATCAAGTTAATCAAAATCATGTTGCTTCGTTTAAGAGATATTCCTGTTGAACACAGTATGGCTTATCGAATGGCTGTAGATGTCACGTTGCCTTTATTCAACCTTGAAGATATCAAACAAGGGTTCTTGTCAGCAGTGAGAGAGTTTTACTATATTTGGCTTGAAGAAGCGAAACCGAATGATATTCAGGGTGCCCAACCTGCATAGTGGCAGGTTGTTTATCTCATTATAAGATATCCCAAAACTTCCACCAAGCGCGTTCTTCTTGGACAACCTTACCTGTGATCAGTGGGTTATCTGGGTAGTTCTTTTTGAGTATGCGTAAACTATCTTCTTTTAAATCAGTTAGTTCCATATAATCATAAGCACTGATCATTGTCATTAATGCTTCTTCAACAGCAGTTGATTTTGGATAATATTCAATCACATATTTAGCGCGGTTAAGCGCAGCTAGATACGCTTTTCGATTCATGTAATAGCGAGCAACATGCATTTCATGCTGCGCCAAGGTATTGACGATGTAGACCATACGCAAGGTAGCATCTTTAACATAACGACTATTCGGATAACGTTCTATGAGCTCTTTTAGTGCGGCAAAAGAAAGTTTTAAGGCTTTTGGGTCGCGATCATTAATTTGTTGCCGTGTAAGTTTTTCAAACATGCCGCGCTCATTAAAAGTGGCTAACCCTTTTAAGTAGTAAGCATAATCTACATTTTTATGATTTGGGTGGAGCTTGATAAAGCGGTCTGCTGCTGCAATGGTCGATACAGGGTCTTGTTTTTTATAGTAGGCATAAATAATTTCAAGCTGTGCTTGTGTTGCATATACGCCATGCGGAAAGCGCGACTCTAAAATTTGGAAATAGCGCAGTGCTTCATCATAGTTGCTTTCTTCCATTTTTAGAGCACCAGCTTCATAAATTCTATCTGCTTGCCAGCCTTTGGTGTCATCCAGCTCAGATGGATCGCCAAAAATTGCGCAGCCATTAAGAAAGCTGGTTAAAAATAAAGCCAAAAATAAAGTTTGAATAAGCGGTAAAATACGTTTCACGAGTAGATATGCCAAAAAATATTGCATTATTATAACTGAAGCATTCAAAAATTAAGTATTTGATAATGACACAAGATACGATTAGAACATTTCTTATCCCTGATCACCTAGGTGGGCAGCGTTTAGATTTAGCTTTGCAACACATGTTTCCAGAACATTCGCGCAGTCGGCTACAAGCTTGGATTAAAGAAGGTTTGATTACATTAAATAATGAAAATACTACAGCGAAAACTAAGGTTTGGGGCGGTGAGTCTGTAGCAATGGACCCTCCACCTAATTTACAAGAGAACGCTTTTAAACCAGAAAACATCCCACTTGATATTGTTTACGAAGACGATGTATTGATGGTGGTTAATAAACCAGCTGGTTTGGTCGTGCATCCAGCTGCAGGGAATTGGGGAGGCACTTTATTAAATGCTTTATTATTTCATGATGCAAAATTAGCGGATATTCCACGATGTGGCATTGTGCATCGGCTGGATAAAGATACAAGTGGTTTATTGGTTGTTGCTAAAACACTTGAAGCACAAACAAGCTTAGTGCGACAGCTACAAGCGCGAACAGTAAAGCGCGAGTACCGAGCGATTGTTTGGGGTCAGATGTGGCGTAATGGTAAAGTGGATCAACCGATTGGGAGGCATCCGCATGCAAGAACTAAAATGGCAGTATTAAGGACAGGTAAGCCAGCCATTACACATTATGAAATATTAGAACGGTTTGGTACGAACACATATGTGCGCTGTCGTTTGGAAACAGGACGAACACATCAAATACGCGTGCACATGCAGCACCTAAAAGCCCCGCTGGTCGGGGACCCGTTGTATGGTATCGGCAACATTGTTCCCCATAAGATGATGGGTGAGGATTTGTATGAAGCAGTCGCTGGCTTTAATCGACAAGCTTTGCATGCGATTAAACTGGGTTTACAGCACCCTGTGACGAATGAGTTGGTGGAATGGCAGATAGAGTTGGCAGATGATATGAAGTCGCTGCTTGAGACAATGCGGATGGCAGATATGCCAACACAGGAGCCAGCATTTAATCTCTCTACCGATGAAAATGGATTGTACATTGGCGAAGATGATGAAGATTGGGGTGATGATTATGTAGACGATGATATGATAGATGAGGCATTCTCAGAAGATGACTAAGCCGCTTAACGATACTTTTATTATCCCTAAGTGGCCATGCCATGCAAATATTCACGCTTTACAGACAACTCGTGTTGGAGGCTCCAGTGAATCACCTTTTAACAGTTTCAACTTGGCTGATCATGTGGAAGATAATCCTCTAAGCGTAGCGCGCAACCGTCAGTTGCTTGCACCTTATTTGCCTACAGAGCCTGTCTGGCTCAATCAAGTGCATGGGGTACATGTGATTGACGCGGCTACTAGTCGTTGCATAGAAAAGGCTGACGCTAGTTACACGACCTTACCGAATGTCGTTTGTGTCACGATGACGGCAGATTGCTTGCCTGTGTTGATCTGTGATAAAGCAGGAACTATGGTGGCAGCTGTTCATGCTGGTTGGCGTAGTTTGTGTGACGGTGTGATTGAAGCAACGATAGAAAAAATGCCAATGGCAGAAAGTGAACTGATGGCATGGCTAGGGCCTGCTATTGGTCCCGATAGTTTTGAAGTGGGTGACGATGTGCGCGAGCAATTTATTGCGCATGATAGTCGGGCGGTGTCTGCTTTTAAACCGAGCAACGAAAAATGGCTGGGTGATTTATACCAGCTTGCAAGGCAACGCTTGCAAGCTCTGGAGATTGATGACATTTATGGAGAGCCGCATTGCACCTACACAAACGAAGATCAGTTTTTTTCATTTAGGCGCGATGGAAGAACTGGCCGTATGGCAACCATGATATGGTTAAGCGCATGATTCATATATAATGCGCGCTCAATAGAATTGGAAGATGATGAATTTGATTAACATGTCACCATTAGCATGGATAGTAGCATCGAGTTTACTTGGTGGTTTGATGAGTGTGCTCATTGCTGCTGTTTTTGCCCTAAATGCGCAGCGAAAATGGGTGCCGATGCTAGTCAGCTATGCCATTGGTGCATTACTAGGCGCCGTATTCTTAGAGTTACTACCGCATGCTTTTGAGGTTGCACCTAATGCTGAACGCATGACAGGCACTATTCTTTTTGGCATTTTGCTATTTTTTACTTTAGAAAAACTTGTATTGTGGCGTCACTGCCACGGTGACCATTGCGAAGCACACGCAATGCATGATGCTGCACATTGTCCCGATAACGATGAGACCGCTAGCAGCAGTGCTAAGTATAAACCTGTGCAAAGTAAACCGAGTGTTTTAGCTAGTAATCACAATCATGAGCATGATGATGGACGCAGCGGCATGATGATTATGATTGGCGACACCTTTCATAATTTCGTAGATGGCATTCTCATAGCAGCGGCGTTTATGGTGGATATTCAGTTGGGATTGGTCACAGCACTTGCCATTATTGCCCATGAGATTCCGCAGGAGATTGGTGACTTTTTAATTCTCCTGCATTCTGGCTATAGTAAAAAGAAAGCATTGTTTTTTAATATGTTTTCAAGTCTCGCAACATTAATTGGTGGTTTACTAGCTTATAGCGCATTACAAACTATGCAGGCCTGGGTGCCTTATATATTGAGTTTAGCTGTTGCTAGCATGTTGTATGTTGCCGTTGCAGATTTAATTCCAGGTTTGCATAAAAGAACAGCAATAAAAGATACTTTACAGCAAATAGCGCTGATTTTACTTGGTATTGCATCCATATGCTTAGCTAAGTTTTGGTTGGAAGGGTAGTTAGATATATGAGTAGTATTCCTAAAGTTGGTTTTGTATCGTTGGGCTGCCCAAAAGCAGGTTCGGATTCTGAACGTATACTTACGCAGTTACGTGCAGAAGGCTATGAAATCAGTAGTAGTTATGAACAGTCAGACTTAGTCGTAGTAAACACCTGTGGTTTTATTGATTCTGCGGTACAGGAGTCACTGGATGCGATTGGTGAAGCCCTAGATAAAAATGGTAAAGTGATTGTAACTGGTTGTTTGGGGGCTAAAAAAGAGGTTGTTCAAGATGCACATCCAAATGTTTTAGCGGTAACAGGGCCTCATGCATTAGAAGAAGTGATGCGCCATGTACATACAAACTTAGCAAAGCCACATGATCCTTATACAGACTTAGTTCCCGCCCAAGGTGTTCGCTTAACGCCCAATCACTATGCCTATTTGAAAATATCAGAAGGCTGTAATCATCGCTGCAGTTTTTGCATTATTCCAAGTATGCGAGGTGATTTGGTCAGTCGACCAATCGGTGATGTGATGAATGAAGCAGAAAACTTAGTCAATGCAGGTGTTTCTGAAATCCTTGTCATTTCTCAAGACACTTCTGCTTATGGTGTAGATATGAAGTTTCGTAAAGGCTTTTGGAACGGCCGGCCAATTAAGACGCATATGACAGAGTTAAGTCAGGCATTAAGCGAATTAGGCATTTGGGTGCGATTACACTATGTTTACCCATACCCACATGTTGATGATGTGATTCCGCTAATGGCTGAAGGTTTGATTCTTCCTTATTTGGACGTGCCGTTTCAGCACGCAAGCCCAGCCATCCTTAAATCAATGAAACGTCCTGCAAGTAGTGAAAATAACTTAGCACGCATTAAGGCTTGGCGCGAAATATGTCCTGACATTACCGTACGGTCTACTTTTATCACAGGGTTCCCTGGGGAAACTGAGGATGATTTTAACTTGCTGCTTGATTTTCTTGAAGAAGCACAATTAGATAGAGTAGGATGTTTTGCTTACTCTGCCGTCGATGGTGCAAAAGCGAATGATCTACCAAATCAGGTGCCTGAAGAGATTAAGCAAGCGCGCTTGAGTCGTTTCATGGAGACGCAAGAACGTATTAGCGCTGCAAAATTAGAAAAAAAAGTTGGGTCAATGCAAACAGTTTTGGTCGATGAGTTAACGACCGATGATCAAGACAATATTATTGCAATAGCAAGAACAAAAGCGGATGCACCAGAGATTGATGGGGTTGTTTATTTGCAGGATGCTGAAGGGCTTACCCCTGGCGACTTTGTTGATGTAAAAATCCTAGCAGCAAGTGGACATGATTTAATTGCCGGACCTCCAGAAAGCTAGATTAAGTTAAACAGTCTTAATCAAACAAGTCTGGCAAAATGGGAGCAGGACGCTCACTATCGGCACGAGACTCTAAAAAGTCAAGCGTGTACGGACAGCGCGCTGGTTTTTGCATTGCTTTTTTGCGTTTTGATTTCGCTTTGCCTTTCGTAAGCTCAATATAGGGTTTTTGGCTAATGCGGACATAACCATTGCTGGAGAGTTTTTGTGGCGTAGCTTCAAATAAACTCAGTGGGTTATCTATATTTTGCAATGTTACATAAGCTTTAGTGACCTTGAGAACGTTATACATTACTAACTTATTAGAAGTTTGTTTTCCATATATTTCACCTGTTTGTATATTCATCCCTGCTCCTACATTAAAATCCGATGGCCACCTTAACCCAGTCATCATTGGATTCGATTGGTTCTTCTAGTTCAGTACGTTTTGTCTTGCCACCTAAGTACACGGTATATTGTGTATGCGGGCTATAATTAATCTTAGGGATAATCATGGTTGCTTGATCTGATATTCCATCTTCTTTTGGCAAGTAAATGGCGGGAAACAAATTGGTATGAATATGTGTATCGTACTGTGAGCGACTGTTTTTAGAAATTTTGTTTGCAAAGGTATTGTCTTCATACATCGGTTTGAGTTGAGACCAAACTGCCAAATTAGAGATAATTTCAATACCCACTCTTAATTGATTGCCTTGTGTTGCCTTGACTGCTCGGATAATGCCTAAGCAGGTTTTGGTCGGGTCATCATCGAATACCAACGCAACGAGTTTTTTTTGCCTTGCGAGCGTATTTGCATACTTGTTAACACGTGCACCTAGACCGTGTTTGCTCTGATCGGTAATAATCCACGTATCTAGTGAACCGCTATCGACAGTAAGGCCACTGGATTGGTTTAAAGTATAGTGACCAAGAAAATGATTATCTAATGACTTGCCTTGCCTTGATAGTGTCAATCCATTGCTAATCTGGTTAGCGTGCAATACTTGGTCGCAAATTTCAAAAATACCTGCTTTGACTTTGGCATTTTTTGACGTTGCTTCACGCGATTCCCTGCGTCTTTGACGCACGTACTCTTTTTTTGTCCATTCAGCATGCATGATGCTAAGTGTTTCATTTAATAATTGAGGGTCATTGATTTTTGAAAAAATAAGACTATCAGGGAATTCACCTCTATCGGTTACGGTAATTGCAACTAACAGTTGCTTTTCTAAATCGTCCAATTCCCAGTAGCGGTAGTGATTGTTTGGCTCTAGTTGACGCATGCGTTTCGCTTCAACATCTTTCTCCAAGTCAATGAAGAATAAGTACTGTTCAGGATTGAATCGCTGACTAATGTGCGCGTGCGTGAGCAATGAGCGCATGATTTTAAGCGCCGCTTCTGTTTGCTGCTTATCTAAACCTGCATTTTTTAATTGACCAAACATCGTAATCTGTACAATAAAAGCCGAGATTGTGGTTGCTGGGCTTAAGGGGAAAAGCTCAATAGGTATATTGAGTAAGTTTTGTTTGTACGCTATTTTGTATAGTAAGTAGATCTGCAACCATACTTTGGCTGGTGGATTTTGTTGTACAAAAGCACGCCACTTCAGCATATTAGTAGCAGCATTAATTGCTCTAGCAATCAATAATAGTTGACCTTCTTCGTTAAGTTTTGACTTAATCGGATTGATGACTGTTTCAATCAGTTTGAGGTGGAAAATATAAACCTGCCTACAATAGCTATAGCAACTTTCTGCGATATTATTTTCCAAGTCAGGTTTGATATTGGATAAACCGACAAATTGTGAAGATAGCTTTTCGAACCGTTTCTGATTGATATCCTCAAGTTCAATAATCAAATCAATTTTTTGGTTGAGGGATATAGAGGGTTCGTCAAATAAAATAGAAATTTGCCTGGTTGATAACTTAAGTGCAGCAATATCATCCATGTCGGCAAGGTCTGCTAACCATGTAATGTATTTTTGAGACTCTTTTTCAGTCTTTTTTCCTAAAAGTCTTGTAAGTAATTTGTTCATTAATGTAACGCGTGACTGAATAATTGCGATTTACATAATATATATCACAAGCTAATTTAATTTACAACAATAAATCATTGAATACTAAGAACATATTGAGTTTAATTTTTTGCGTTGTTTTTATGTTAAATAAAGCAATATGCTAGTTACATGTTAGAATTTCTTTTTTTCAATAATTAGCAGTTAAATAATGACAGTACGCACTCGATTTGCTCCTAGCCCTACCGGTTTTTTACATATTGGCGGTGCACGCACAGCACTCTTTTCTTGGGCTTATGCTAAAAGGCACGATGGACAATTTATATTACGCATTGAGGACACTGATGTTGAGCGCAGCACGCCTGAGGCGGTACAGGCCATTTTGGATGGAATGCGCTGGTTGAATTTGACGCATGATGAAGGCCCTTTTTATCAAATGCAACGCATGGGTAATTACAAGCAGCATTTAGCTGACTTGCTTTCATCTGGACACGCGTATTACTGTTACTCTACAAAAGCTGAATTGGACGCTTTGCGAGAAAGCCAAATGCAACAAGGCGTTAAGCCCAAGTATGATGGTAAATGGCGCCCTGAGGTAGGGAAGGTGCTTCCAGAAGTCCCTAACGATGTGCAGCCTGTCATTCGTTTTAAAAATCCTAAGACAGGCATCGTCTCTTGGGACGATATGGTCAAAGGTAGGATTGAAATTGCGAATGAAGAGTTGGATGACTTAATAATTGCACGTGGTGATGGCACGCCCACTTATAACTTTTGTGTTGTGATTGATGATTGGGAAATGGATATCACGCATGTGATCAGAGGGGATGATCATGTTAATAACACACCACGCCAAATCAATTTATTTGAAGCACTTGGCGCGCCAGTGCCACAGTATGCGCATTTGTCGATGATTCTAGGAGATGATGGGCAAAAGCTATCAAAAAGGCATGGTGCTGTCAGTGTGATGCAATATCATGAAAATGGCTATTTACCAGAAGCGATATTGAATTATTTAGCACGCTTAGGTTGGAGTCATGGAGACGATGAAATTTTTGATATGCAGCAATTTTGTCAATGGTTTGATTTGGATCATATTACCCCTTCAGCAGCACAATTTAATACTGAGAAACTCAATTGGGTAAATGCGCATTATATTAAGTCAATAGAACTAGAAATGCTTGCGCAAGACATTACAAAACGGTTAGCAAAAATAGATATTATCGTGAGAGATGCACCAGCTATAAACGATGTTTTATCTTTATACAGAGAGCGCGCAAATAATTTGAACCATTTGGCCAATGACATTGCCTACTTCTATGCATTACCAAATGCAAATGCTGTCGATGTTGAAAAGCACATTACAGCAGAAATATTGCCAGTAATGGGTCAGTTATATGAGACCTTAGGTGATGTTGACTGGACACCTGAGGCGATACATGAAGTGATAGCTAATGCAGTGAAAGAAAATGCACTTAAATTTCCGAAGGTTGCAATGCCTTTACGTGTCATGTTGGCTGGTGTGGCGCAATCGCCAAGTATTGACCAAGTGATGGCGATTTTAGGTAAGGATGAAGTGCTTAGGCGAATGGAAACTTATTTAAATTAAAAAACTTTATTTTTGCTCTTGAAATTAGAACAAAAAAGCGCAATGATAGTCCTAACATGACAGATAATTCATAAAAAGAGCTATCTCCGATACTATTAAAACTACAAGGAGTGGAAAATGACCCATAAAGGCCAAATGCTACAAGACCCATTTTTAAATGCGCTTAGAAAAGAGCATGTGCAAGTGTCAATTTATTTAGTCAATGGGATCAAACTGCAAGGGCAGGTAGATTCTTTTGACCAATACGTAATATTACTCAAAAACACCGTTACCCAAATGGTCTATAAGCATGCAATTTCTACTATTGTGCCTGCTCGTGCGGTCGCGATGTCAATACCAGATCAGGAAGAGTCTTAATTTGAATAAGCACAAACTTCATGCTCGATAGGCCAGCGATAACAGACGCCGTTATCCTCGTCAGCATAGACTTTAATGAGCCTGATTATCAAGAGAGCCTGTATGAGCTTAGACAGTTAGTCACAACTGCTGGGTTGAATGTAGCTGGAACGGTAGAAGCAAAAAGAAGCGTACCTGATGCTAAATTGTTTCTTGGTTCAGGTAAGGCTGAAGATTTAAAGCAAATGTTGCAGGCTAGCGAGACAAAGTTGGTTGCATTTAATCACGATTTAAGTCCATCCCAACAACGCAATCTAGAGCGCTTTCTGGAAGCCCGTGTCATTGATCGTACAGGACTTATTCTAGACATATTTGCACAGCGTGCGCAAAGTCATGAAGGTAAGTTACAGGTTGAATTGGCACAACTTGAGCATTTGTCTACAAGACTAGTCAAAGGGTGGAGTCACTTGGAGCGACAAAAAGGTGGGATTGGTGTGCGTGGCGGCCCTGGTGAGACACAGCTGGAGTTGGATAGGCGTATGTTACGCGTTCGCATTAAACAACTACGAGAAAAACTGAAGAAGCTAAAATCACAACGTGGCATGCAAAGACGTGCTAGGAAACGATCAAATCTAATGGCTGTTTCCTTGGTCGGCTATACAAACGCTGGAAAATCCACGCTGTTTAATCGGTTAACACGTGCAGATATTTACGCAGCAGATCAGTTATTTGCAACTTTAGATACAACTTCTCGCAAAATGCATTTGCCTGCCCTAGAAGGGTATGGTTCTGTTCCAGTTGTGTTGTCAGATACAGTTGGCTTTATTAAGCACCTACCCACGACTTTGATTGAAGCATTTGGCGCGACCCTAGAAGAAGCAGCTCAGGCTGACTTGCTTTTACATGTGGTTGATATGGCTAGCACCAATCGAGAAGCGCAAATAACACAAGTGAATAAAGTCTTACATGACATTGGTGCGGAACAAGTGCCGCAGATTTTAATCCTTAATCAGATTGATCGAATGGAATGTGAGGCAGGTTTAGATCGTGATGAACATGGTAAAATTGTACGTATTCGCGCTTCAGCAAAAACAGGTGCAGGTCTTGAGTTTATTCGACTTGCATTGCAAGAGCATCATGCATACCTTAAAAAGTTAAGTACAGAAAAAAGCGCTTACGCATAACTGTAAAGCCATTATTTAAAATAGAGATTTTGGAGCAAAAAAATGAAATTACCCGCATGGGCACAACGCAATAATGAAGGGCCACCAGATTTAGATGAGGTTTTCCGTGATTTGAACAAAAAGATTAATAACCTCTTTGGTAAAAAAGGTAATGGTAATGGTGCGGAACCGCCAACAAGCAATAATACCCCAATAGATTTACCTATCATACCAATATTGCTGTTGATACTTGTGATATGGCTAGCGACAGGTTTTTATATCGTTGATCAAGGTTCGCTAGGTGTGAAGCAGCGTTTTGGTGCTTATATTGAACCAGCAGTTGAACCAGGCCCTAGATGGCATTGGCCTTATCCCATAGAGTCAGTAACCGTTGTTAATATGGAACAAGTACGAAAACTAGAAGTGGGTTATAGAACTGGATTGAACGGAACCAAACAAAAAGTGCCAGAAGAAGCCTTAATGCTGACTGAAGATGAAAATATTATTGATTTGCAGTTTGCTGTGCAATACAACCTTAAAAATGCAAAAGACTATTTGTTTAATAATCGCAACACTGATGATTCAGTAATGTCTTCCGCCGAAACAGCTATTCGCGAAGTCGTGGGTAAAAATAAGCTGGATGATCTGCTACAAAAAGGCTTGCAGGATACTTCAGAACAAATGCAGGCTTTATTAGATTCATATAAAACTGGGGTTAATATCACCAGTGTTTCATTGCAGTCAGCTTTGCCTCCGGAGCCTGTACAAGAAGCATTCGAGGATGTGAATAGAGCTAATCAAGATTACCAGCGCCAAATCAATGAAGGACAGGCGTATGCGAATGCCGTTATACCAAAAGCTCGCGGTAATGCGTCACGACTGTTAGCTGAAGCTGAGGGCTATAAGCTTAAAGTGCAAAATGAAGCGAGTGGTAATGCTGACCGTTTTGAGAAGATTTACGCTGAGTATGCAAAAGCACCAGAAGTGACGCGTCAACGTTTGTTTATTGAAGCACAAGAACAAATTCTATCGGATGTAAGTAAAGTGGTTGTGGATCAAAAAGAGGGTAGTAATAGCTTGTTGTATTTACCTTTAGATAAACTGATGCAGTTAAGTAACACGCAATCACTTAATAGGAATACATCACAATCATCCGTAAGCGAAGCTAGTGATAGTGTCGTAGAATCAACGCCAGACGGCCGCTCATTGCAAAGAAGCCGTGAAAGAGAAGGTAACTAAGATGAAAAAGAATATTGGATTAATCATTGTTAGTGGTTTGATTTTATTGGTACTGGTGAGCATGTCTGCATTTATTGTGGACCAGCGTGAATTTGGTTTGGTATTTCGCTTAGGTCAAATTGTTGATACTAAAAAAGAACCAGGCTTATATTTTAAATTCCCATTTATTGAAAATGTTAAATATTTTGATAAAAGAATCGTAACACTTGATGGTGAAGCGCCAGCAAAATTCATCACAAGTGAAAATAAATATATGCTGGTTGATTCGTTTGTGAAATGGCGCATTATCGATCCTGCCAAATACTATGTTTCTATCAAAGAAGGTGGAGAAGCTGCTGCTGAAGACCGTTTAGCTAAAGTCATTAATGCTGGTTTACGTACTGAATTCGGTGTACGCACTGTTCGTGATGTGATTGCGGGTGAAAGAACTGCAATTATGGATAACCTTCGTGAAAAGGCAGATAAAGAAGCCAGTCAGATTGGAGTAAGAATTGTCGATGTGCGACTCAAGCGTGTTGATTATTCAGAAGAGATTAGTAAATCTGTTTTTGACCGTATGATTTCAGAGCGCAAAAGGATTGCGAACCAATTGCGTTCAGAAGGTGCCGCAGCCTCAGAGAAAATACGTGCAGATGCAGATAAGCAAAAAGAAGTCATCATAGCGGAAGCTTTTAGTGAGGCACAAAAAACTAAAGGTGATGGCGATGCCGTAGCCACTGAAATTTATGCAAAAGCGTATGGCAAAAGCCCAGAATTTTATGCTTTTTACAGAAGTACAGAAGCTTATAAAAATAGCTTGAAAAGTAAATCTGACGTGATGGTATTAGATCCAAGTTCAGATTTCTTTAGGTATTTACGTTCTTCAGACGGCAACAAAAAATAATAATGAATTCTACTTTGCTTGCTGCATTAGGTTTGATGCTTGTGTTCGAGGGGCTGTTACCTTTAATTGCCCCTCAGGCTTGGCGTGAAACTTTTAAAAGGATGATTACCTTAAAGGATGGTCAGTTGCGTTTCATTGGATTAGTTTCAATTGCTGGTGGATTGTTACTACTATCCATCAATCACTAATACAAAGTCTTTGTTATGAACAGTTTAAGCTGTTTGCAAGTATAATACCCGCATGCGAAATTGGTTACTCCCAGAGTTTATTGAAGACGTGATGCCTAATGAGGCAGAGCGCATTGAGACTTTACGCCGTCAGTTGTTGGATTTATTTAAAGTGCATGGCTATCAGTACGTGATTCCGCCTACACTTGAATATGTCGAGTCACTTATTACAGGTACAGGCAGCAAGTTGGATACGGCGACTTTTAAAGTGGTAGACCAATTAACTGGTCGGATGATGGGTATCAGAGCGGATACAACACCACAAGCTGCACGTATAGATGCGCATATGCTTAATCATGCAGGCATCTCAAGACTATGTTATGCAGGTACAGTGTTGCGTACACAACCCAGTGGACTGGCTCGTACACGAGAGCCGTTACAGGTCGGCGCAGAGTTGTTTGGGCACGCGGGCGTTGAAAGTGATATTGAAATTCAACGCTTGATGATTAAGTCGCTCAAGCTTATAGGGCTAGATCATTTACATGTTGATTTTAGTCATGTCGGTATTTTTGAGAGTCTTATTGAAGCCGCTAATATAGACCGAAATTTAGAAGATGAGCTACATGGTGCCTTGCTCAGTAAAGACAAGTCATTGGTAGAAGATTTGACCAAAAATGTTGATCAAAAGATAAAGCAAGCGCTCATTCAATTGGTTGACTTGAATGGCGATAGTCAAATCTTAGCGCGCGCAAAAGCAGTGCTACCTGCATTACCTAAAATCTCAAAAGCATTACAAGATCTTGCCGTTGTTGCTGAAAGACTCCGAGATTTAAATTTACATGTTGGGTTTGATCTTAGCGAATTACGCGGTTATCACTACCATAGTGGACTCATTTTCTCAGCCTATGCGCAAAGCTACTCTGGCCCATTGGCGTTGGGTGGACGTTATGATGAAGTCGGCATTGCCTTTGGTCGCGCCCGCCCGGCTACTGGGTTTAGTCTGGATTTGCGAGGCATTGTGAGTGCGCTTAGCCATACTGAGTCCGCTCGAGGCATACTTGCGCCAATCAGTGATGATCACGCTTTATTAGAGAAAATAGACATGTTACGTAATGAAGGAGAAGTTGTCGTTCAGGCATTACCAAATGATCAAACCAGTGTGGCTGAGCTGAATTGTGATCGAGAATTAAAGCTACAGGGCGGTGAATGGAAAATCTTACCGCTAAACAACTAACTATTAAGTAATATAAAAATTATGGTAAAAAATTCAGGAAAGAATGTTGTTGTCGTTGGCACGCAGTGGGGCGATGAAGGTAAAGGTAAAATTGTTGATTGGTTAACTGATCAAGCGCAAGGGGTAGTTCGCTTTCAGGGCGGGCACAATGCCGGGCATACACTAGTGGTAGGGCAAGGAGATCAACAGCGTGTTTATAAACTGAATTTAGTCCCATCAGGGATTGTAAGGGCGGGTGTTAATTGTTATATCGGTAACGGTGTTGTACTAGACGCAGGCCATTTATTACAAGAAATTGAAACATTAGAGCGTGATGGCCTTGAAGTTAAAAATCGTTTAAAAGTGAGTCCTGGCTGCCCACTTATTCTTAACTGCCATGTGGCAGTTGATATTGCGCGTGAAGCAAAGCGTAGTGAAGAAAAGAAAATTGGGACAACTGGAAAAGGGATTGGGCCAACTTATGAAGATAAAGTGGCGCGTCGAGCATTGCGCGTATACGATCTTTTCTATCCAGAGAGATTTGCGGAAAAGTTAGCTGAAGTAATGGATTATCATAACTTTGTGTTAACGCATTATCTTGGTGCAAAGCCTGTTGATTTTAAACAGCAGCTTGACCTCAGTATGCAGCATGCGCAAGCTTTAAAACCGATGGTCTCGGATATTTCCGCTGAGCTATACAGTGCTTACGACAGAGGAGAGCGATTGCTCTTTGAAGGCGCGCAAGGCACTTTGTTGGATATTGATCATGGCACATATCCTTATGTAACCTCGAGTAACTGTATTGCAGGCCAAGCATCTGCCGGCACTGGGGTTGGCGCTAATATGCTGCATTATGTATTGGGCATTACGAAGGCTTACACGACTCGTGTTGGTGGGGGACCATTTCCAAGTGAGCTAGATATTGATACGGAGGGTGCACCAGGCACTCAGATGTCAGTGAAAGGGCAAGAGTTTGGTACGGTGACTAAGCGTAAGCGTCGTTGTGGTTGGTTTGATGCCGCTGCTTTACGTCGCTCTGCAATGATTAATGGCTTAACAGGCTTGTGCATAACTAAGCTGGATGTCATGGATGGTATAGAAAGCATCAACATCTGCGTAGGTTATGAGCTTGATGGTAAAAAAATTGACCTACTCCCTGTCGGTGCGGATGATGTCGCTGGGTGTAAGCCTATTTATGAAACAGTACCTGGTTGGACGGAAAGCACGTTTGGTGTGAAAACCTGGGATGCGTTACCCAAGAATGCCCAAAGCTACTTAAAGCGTTTGGAAGCCGTTTGCGGTGTGCCAATCGCAATTGTATCAACAGGGCCAGAGCGTGATGAGACGATCGTCATCGAGCACCCATTCGCTTAACCTTGAATTTTTCGGAAAATAAAAAAGCCGCGATTCGCGGCTTTATTATTTCAATCAGCTTAGATTAACTTGCAGCAATTTGTTGGTAAATTTCTAGCGCTTTTGTATCAGCAAGCTCAACATGCTCAAAGCGGACAATTTCGTCTGGCTCAATGTCTTTAATAATCCTAGTTGATTTTAGTAAACAAATTGGCACTGCATCTCGATGTTCAGCAAGCTGAACGGCATAACCTCTGACGTCAAAACCACCAGCACCTTTCTTGATTGAATCACCAGCTTTAAGTGGCTTTTTGGCAACTGCGCCAACTGTAATTCTTGGTTTTGTTGAGTTATTCAGTAAGATTGGGTCACCTTGGATAACTTTTCTAATAGTATTAATAGGTTCTAAATGGCATAAATGAAAAGGCCGTAAGATCACATAACCTTTACCTTTTGTTGTCAACATTCTAGAAAACGGTAGGTAACCTGGTCTCCAATCTGCTTCTTTATTTTTCGCTACAATAATCACACCCGGCGGAGAACCTTTACATAATACATATTCACTGACAGGCATACCTATTTTCTCAGCGGCATCTACAAGATAATCGAGGTCATGTAAATGTTCAATGGTTGCGCCAAGCATGCCATCTTGTGCAATACCTGCACCCAAGCCGTTAGCAACAAACGCTTGTTCTATTTGCAGTTTTGTACCATCTGTAAATGAAACAACCTGATCAAGTGCAAGCTGCTGTTTTTTTGACCAGTATTCCATCTCGTCTTCAGTAGGATTGGGGTTCAAAAAGCCTTTTAAGTTGATGTAGGCTTGTGGTTCAAACCCCATTCCTTCCATTTCAAGTTTAAGCCTTGCCAAACAACCTGGCTGGTCACCATCAGCCTCTGTGACATAGTCGCCACGCTGAGCGAAGTATGAGCCTGTTGTGACGTGAAATTCCGAGTTAACGGTAACAACCTTTTTCTTTGCGTTCGACGCTTCTAAAATGACTTCTGTTGCATAAGTGGCATCACCTGAGCACTCAAAAACAATGTCACAATTATCAATTAGTTCATTAACTGAGTTTGTTAACTTTTCTTGTGGTAAATCGGAAATTGAATCAATAGGTCTACGAGTTAATATCTTTGAAATAGAGATATCGTTACAATTTGAGACTAAATGGGCAAATCCTGTTGCAATAAAGCCAGTACCTACTAGCCCAATTTTGTGATGACTTTTCAATGCTTTTCTCTAGAGTTCCTCAATCTTCTAATCATATATTAACAGGTGCATATGTCAATTACACCTTTGGGTCATTATTGGTCTCGTGTAAGCGAGAATTAATTTCTGTTGCTTAGGTAGATGCGCTAAACTTATGCAATACTAGCAGAATGGTTGTTAATAGAAAGTTACGAAATTAGAAATGCAAAAGCGATTGGCATGGGCAATTACAGGCTCCGGACACTACCTACGTGAGTCCTTACAAATATTAAGTACAATAAAAGATGCCGACATTTTTTTAAGCAGGGCTGCTGCAGAGATTATCAAGCAATATGGATTTCAGCCACAACTTGATGCAATGGGTCATCGTATTTTTCAAGATAAAACAGCGAGTAGTGTGCCAGTAGAATTTTTCTATGAAGGAAAGTATCACACGCTAGTCATTGCTCCAGCCACATCAAATACGATAGCAAAAATGGCTTATGGTTTCTCGGATAGCTTGGTGACCAATTTATATGCACAAGCGGGGAAAACTCGGGTGGCTAGCATCGTTTTTGCTTGTGACACTGCACCCGAATTAGAATCTGAGGCGCCAAAAGATAATATGGTAAAAGTGTATCCGCGCAAAGTTGATTTAGATAATGTACAAAAACTGACACGATTTGAAGCAACCGAAGTTGTAGCTAGTATAGCTGCCCTGGAAAAGGCGATTCAAAGCAAACTTAATCAGCGATAGTTTGATTTTATATGAATTCAGATAACATACTTTTTGTAACAGGTAAGCTAGCGGAAAAAAGTTTACATAAAGTATTACAAACGATGCAGTCGAATGCGAAAGCGCCACTATTTAAATACCGTGTAGAGCAAATAGGTGTTTCAGTGGCTGCTTTAATGACGCCAAACTTAATCGCTAAGCGGTTAAAAAATGTTGGCGAGGCAAAAAAAATGATATTGCCAGGTTTATGCCAGGGCGATTTAAGTATGCTACACAGACAATATGGAATTCCTGTGGAACGTGGTCCAGAGGATTTAAAAGACTTACCACAGTATTTTGGACAGCAAGGTATTGAGCCAGATTTGAGTCAGCATAGTGTAAAGATATTTGCAGAAATTGTTGATGCACCTGATTTAAGCTTAGATGCCATTCTGGCAAAGGCTAAGCTGTTTCAAACGCAAGGCGCAAATGTCATCGATTTGGGTTGTTTGCCAGGTAAGACATTTTTACACTTGCCTGAAGCGATTAAGATGCTAAAAGCAAGTGGATTTGAAGTTAGCGTGGATTCTATTCAATCTGAAGAGCTGTTAATTGCAGGGCATTCTGGTGCTGACTATTTGCTCAGTTTGACAGAAAAGAATTTATGGATAGCTGATGAAGTCCCCGCAACGCCCGTGTTAATACCCGCCAAGCCTGGCAATATGGCGTCTTTATATAGAAGCATAGAGCATTGTTTAAAACAGGGTAAGCCATTTTTAGCAGATGCTATTTTAGACCCTATTCATTTTGGATTAACAGATTCAATCGTGCGTTATCACAAATTACGCAAAAAATATCCAGATATACAAATCATGATGGGTGTTGGTAATTTAACTGAACTGACTGATGCTGACACAACTGGCATTAATGCCATGCTGTTCGGCCTGATTAGCGAGATGAATATTAATGCTGTGCTAGCAACCTCTGTTAGTCCGCACGCGGTTAATGCAATCGCGGAAGCCGATAGCGCGCGTAGGGTGATGTATCGTGCAAAACAAGATAACCGTTTGCCTCGCGGTTATGGAAATCGTCTGCTTGGCCTTCATGATCGAAAACCTTTTCCATATGATGCTAATGAAGTGCAGGAGTTGGCTACACAAATTAAAGACCCAAGTTTTCGCATCATGGTCAGCGAAGCAGGTGTGCATGTGTTTAATCGGGATGGTCATCAATTATCTGTTGACCCTTTCTCTTTTTATCCAAAGCTAGGTGTGGATAAAGATGCTTCGCATGCATTTTATCTTGGTGTAGAGCTAGGGCGAGCTCAAATTGCTTGGCAACTTGGAAAACGCTATGTGCAAGATGAGGAGTTGAGTTGGGGAATTGACGTTGACCTAGAAAGGCCGAGCAAAATAGCGCACCGACAGGCATCTTTAGCAGAGAAAAAGTTAAAAAAACAATGATATTTGAAACCATCATTATCAGTTCAGATGAAAAAAGCGTTCCCCATGTCACGCCCTTTGGGATTAAGTATGAAGGCGAACAAGTCATTATTTCCCCGTTTAAACCATCGAAAACACTCGATAACATTGTGACAACAAAGATTGCAACAGTGAATATCACGGATGATGTCAGAGTATTTGCTGGCGCTTTAACTGGCAGGCAGCCTTGGCAGTTAGAACGAACTGATAGTAATTTAGGCTACCTGCTGCAGGGTTGTTTAATGCATATAGAGTTAACATTGAGCGATATACGAGAAGATGAAGTGCGTCCACAACTAATAATGAACCCAGTAAAAAAACAGCACCATGCCGATTTTAAAGGTTTTAACCGTGCGCAAGCTGCGGTAATTGAACTGGCCGTGCTCGCAAGCCGGTTACATATGTTGCCAACAGAAAAAATTCAGTCTGAGCTTCAATATTTACAAATTGCAATTGATAAAACAGCAGGGGAAAAAGAGCTGGAAGCTTGGGAATGGTTAACTGAAAAAATTAATCAATATAAAGAGAACAGCTCAGCATGACGCAATTGTTAACAAGTGTAAAAAACGTAGAAGAATCTTTGCTGGCTATGTATGCTGGCGCTAACATCATTGATTTAAAAGATCCTGCGGTAGGTGCTTTAGGGGCGCTATCTATTGATTTGAGCAAGCAGATACTGGCCGCTTTAGATGCAGATGTATTGACTAGCGCTACAGTTGGTGAAGGGCACAGCAGTATAGAAAAGCTCACAGCAGATATTAAACAATATGCGCAAATCGGTGTGGATGTTGTAAAGATTAGTGTGAGCGAACTGTTTTTAAATCAACAGTTTTTTGTTGAAATACAGCAATTAACACGTGGCATTAAATTAGTAGCAGTTTTTTTCGCGGATAAATCAATAGACTTATCGCTCTTAGCAACGCTAGAAGCGGCAGGGTTTTATGGCGCGATGATAGATACACAGCAGAAAGCACGACCTTTACTTGATGTTCAATCAATGCATTCATTAAGTGAATTCACGCGAATGTGCAGAGATTGCGGCCTAATATCAGGATTGGCCGGATCAGTAAGTAAGCAACACATTAATACGCTGCTCACATTAAAGCCTGATTTCATCGGTATGCGTGGAGGCATTTGTCACGAGGGTAATCGTACATCAAGCTTATCAAGGGAAAAAGTAGAAGAGGCCGGTTTGATGTTGTTAAACTACAACAGAAGCAAGCGTGCTGGCGGATGTTACACCGGTTCAGGTTTGCAAATTTAACTTAGATTAAGTATAGTTCGTTGGTAGATGTTTGATTTAAATATAGAACTGCTATGCAGTTAACTGAGGAGTTTTAAATGAATAAAAAATTAGTAGGTCTTGCTGTAGCGGCAACAGTTAGTTTAACAGCAGTTTCTGCAACAGCAGAAGACATGTACCGTGGCGCATGGTATGGCGGCGCTGGTATTGCAGGGATGGACACCGATAATGACCTAGAAGCAGCTAATGGTGTAGGTCCTTATATTACGATTGGTAAAGAACTGAGCCAAAGCTGGGATTTACAAGGTCGTTTTGGTTACACAGAAACAGATGAAGATTTAAACATTGCTGGTTCAAATGGTGAGTACAAAAGTACTGCGCTTGAGCTAGATGCATTATATATGTTTAGCCGTGATAAATTCCGCCCATTCTTGCTAGCTGGTTTAGGTGTTACTAAAAATGATCTTGACTATACAGTCCCAGGTGTGAATGTAGATGAAGACAAAACATCATGGTTAGCCAGTGTTGGTTTAGGTGCGCAATACTTAATTAATGATACTTTCGGCTTTCAAGCAGATTTAAGACATCAAATTAGCCGCGCTAAAGTAGCTGACGTTTCTAATGGCGTATATACAGGATCCAGTACTGAGACAATTGGTAATAACATTCTTAGTTTAGGTGGTTTTGTACGTTTTGGTGCTCCTGCACCAGTTGTTGCAGAAGCGGCACCTGAGCCTGCACCAATTCCAGTAGCTGAGCCAGCACCTGAGCCAGCACCAAAATGTGAAGCAAAAATGGATGTGATTACTGTTGAAGCAGAAAAACTATTTGGTTTCGACAAAGCAAAAATTTCAGACAACGGTAAACAAGCGCTTGATGCTGCTGCTGAAAAAATTAATGCAAACCCTAAAATATCTCTAGTCGTGGTTACAGGCCATACAGATCGTCTAGGTTCATATGCTTATAACCAAAAACTATCAGAGCAACGCGCTAAGCAAGTAGGTGAATACCTAAGTTCTAAAGGCGTTGATGCTTCTAAAATTGTGACAACAGGTCGTGGTGAGTCAGTGCCTGTGGTTGCATGTGAAGGTATTAAAAACAGAAAAGCATTAATCGAGTGTTTAGCACCAAACCGCCGTGTTGATATTCAAGCGGAAGCAAAACAAGAAGTGGGTTGTGAATAAGTCATAGGCTTAACCACTTGTATACTTAAAAGCCCTGCACATGCAGGGCTTTTTTATTGCACAACAAAATAGAAATGTAACCCATTTGATTTGCGTGCAAAGTATGTCAGCAGTGGTATGATAATCTTGAAATCTCATTTACTCATAAATTAAGTTTTATCATGAAGCAACAAGTTGATTCAATTATAGAAGCACGATGGCTATATCCATGTGTCCCCAGTCAAGTATTGCTAGAGCATCATGCAGTCGTTATAAGCGCAGATAAGATAATCGATATTTGTCCAATTTCAGATGCAGTCAAGCAATATCAGGCAGATGAAACCACTATCTTGTCTGAGCATGTTTTAATCCCTGGACTTATCAATTTACATACGCATGCCGCCATGACTTTGATGCGTGGTCTTGCAGATGGCCTTGCATTGAAGGATTGGTTACAGAATCACATATGGCCAGCCGAAGCGCAATTGGTAAACCCTGAGTTTGTTTATGATGGGACTTTATTAGCCGCAGCAGAAATGTTAAGCAGTGGTGTAACGACTTTCAATGATATGTATTTTTATCCTGAACAGACGGCTAATGCGAGTATTAGGATGGGTATACGAGCAAATATTGGCCTAGTTGTCATTGAGTTTCCAACCCAATATGCAAATGATGCGGATGACTATATTAAAAAAGGCCTGGATGCACGTGACCATTTTAGAAATCAGCCACTAATCAGTTTTAGCTTCGCACCGCATGCACCTTACACCGTTTCTGATAATACTTTTATACGAGTTGCAACCCTTGCGGATCAAGTAAATATCAGCATGCATACACATTTGCATGAAACGCAATCTGAGATTGTTGAAAGTGAAAGTCAGTATGGTTTGCGTCCATTATCACGCTTAGCCAATCTGGATTTATTAGGACCTAATGTTACGTTTGCGCATGGTGTTTATATGAATGATGTAGAAATGCAAATGCTTGCAGAACATGGTTGTAGTATTGCACATTGCCCCAGTTCTAATTTAAAGCTAGCAAGCGGTATAGCACCAATCAAGCGTTATTTACAGCATAAGATTAACATTGGTCTAGGCACGGATGGCGCGGCTAGTAATAATCGCTTGGATGTCTTTTCTGAAATGCGGCTTGCTGCGTTATTAGCAAAAGGAGAGAGTGGTGATGCAACGACGCTACCTGCTTACCAAGCGTTGGAAATGGCAACGATTAATGGTGCAAAAGCACTTGGTTTAGATGATAGGATTGGTTCAATAGAAGTGGGTAAGTCAGCGGATTTAACAGCAGTTTCTTTGGCGGATATTAATATGCACCCTTATTTTGATCCAATTTCACATTTAGTTTATGTAGCAGGACGTGAACAAGTTAGTCATGTTTGGGTAGATGGTACACTAAGGTATCATAAGCCTTCTGATAGTGCTGGGCTATTTAGTGGCATTGAGCCGCGTGAGTTAAGGGAAATTGTAGCTAAATGGCAGCCTAAAGTGAGCCAATTTACATAAGAAAGTAAGCATTAAATGATGAATAATATCGATATGAAAAATGCTGATGCTGCAGAGTTGAATAAATTTGGAGAATTGGCACATAAATGGTGGGATAAAGACAGTGAGTTTAAACCATTACATGAGATTAACCCGTTGCGGCTGAATTATATTAATAGTGCTGCGCCCCTAAAGGGCAAGCATATTCTTGATGTGGGATGTGGCGGTGGCATTTTGTCTGAGTCCATGGCAGTGAAGGGTGCTGATGTTGTTGGTATTGATTTGGGCGAAAAAGCATTAAAAGTAGCTCAGTTACATAGCTTAGAAAGTGGCATAGAAGTCGATTACAGACATCTGGCAGTTGAGGCGCTTGCAGAACTTGAGCCTGCAACTTACGATATTGTGACTTGTATGGAAATGCTAGAACATGTTCCTGATCCTGCAAGCATTGTTAGCGCTTGCGCCGAACTCGTTCGACCAGGTGGGCACGTGTTCTTTTCTACCATTAATCGCAATCCTAAAGCATATGTATTTGCAGTTTTAGGTGCTGAATATATTTTAAATATGCTACCTAAAGGTACCCATGATTATGCCAAGTTTATCAAGCCTCATGAATTAGCGAGTTGGGGTAGACAAGCCGGTTTATCCTTAAAGAATCAAGCTGGCATGAGCTATAACCCGATTACCCAACACTATGCGCTTAGCCAAGATGTATCTGTTAACTATCTAGCTCACATGATTAAACTATAGCGACTTGCCTATGTTAACAACGATATTATTTGATCTTGATGGTACCTTAGTTGATACTGCTCCAGACTTAGGGTATGCACTTAATTTACAATTACATAAACATGGTAAACCCACATTGTCAGACGCCAGCATTCGTCCATTTGCCTCGCATGGTTCTCGAGGGTTGCTTGGGTTAGGCTTCGGCATTACACCGGAAGACAGTAATTTTATTCAGATGAGAGATGAGTATCTTAGTTTTTACGAAACTGTTCTGACGAGAAAATCAAGTTTGTTCGTTGGTATGCAAATGACATTGGATAAAATTAATAGCCGAGGCTTTAATTGGGGAATTGTAACGAATAAACCAGGCCGCTTTACTGCACCCCTTGTTGAATATTTAGGGCTGAATCGCCAAGCCGTTTGTGTTGTCAGCGGTGACGATGCACCAAAACCAAAACCTTCGCCAGATACACTTTTATTAGCCTGCGAGCGCGCAAAGGTTAAACCTGAAAACTGTATTTATGTTGGTGATGCTGCACGGGATATCGAAGCAGGACAGGCCGCAGGAATGAAAACGATTGTAGCAATGTATGGCTACATTGATAAACAAGACAAGCCACTAACTTGGGGCGCTGACCAATACATTACAACGCCAGCAGATTTAATGACACTAATTTAGAAGCCGATTTAAATAACACTCTGTTTTAATTAATACGTTTACGTTCAACAATAGCTTGCGCCAGTGTGCCACTGTCTACATACTCAATTTCACCGCCCATGGGCAGACCACGTGCAATTCTACTAACCTTGATAGCACGTGCTTTGAGCAACTCAATAATATAGTGTGCTGTTGCTTCACCTTCAACAGTATAGTTTGTCGCTAATATGACTTCTTTAACAGTACCATTCTGCGCACGTTTAATCAGCTTGTCTAAGTTGATTTCTTTTGGCCCCACACCATCCAGTGGTGAAAGTCGGCCCATTAAGACAAAATAAAGCCCATCATAAGATTGGGTTTGTTCTAGCATCATGACATCAGTTGGCATTTCCACAACGCATAAGCTTGATGCATCACGCTTTTCAGAAGCGCAAAGCGAGCAAGTGGGTTGCTCACTAAAATTATTACAAAGTTGGCAATGTCCTACCGTTTGTAAGGCAGTGCTTAATGCATTTGCCAAATTGCTAGCCCCTTTTCTATCTCGTTGTAACAAATAATAAGCCATACGTAATGCTGACTTTGGGCCAACCCCTGGGAGGCATCTTAGAGACTCAATGAGGTGTTCTAGCGCGGGCGGGTTTTTCACTGATTAATGTGCTTAGAAAGGTAGTTTCATACCTGCTGGCATAAGGCTACTCATGCGGGCGCTTGTCGTTTCTTCCGCTTTTTGATTAGCATCTTTTAAAGCAATCACTAATAAATCTTCTAGTGTTTCCTTGTCATCCATTGCACTGTCATCAATTTCTACGCGTTTGACTTCATTACGGCAAGTCATTGTGACTTTTACTAGCCCATTGCTTGCTATGCCTTCTACTTCAACATTAGCTAGTTCTGCTTGCGCTTTTTGCATGTTAGCTTGCATCATTTGCGCTTGCTTCATCATGTTTCCCATGCCACCTTTCATCTCATGCTCCTTTTTATGTTGTTGGTTTAATACTGTTTGGAATAATTTTTGCGTCAAAATCCTGAATGAGTGCTTTGACGAATACATCATTCATGATTGCATCTTCTGCTGTAGATTGCAAAACGGCTTTTTCTTCTGCATTTTGTTTAGCGGGCGTATTGGCGTCACTATCAATCGTAATAATTAATTTTATCTTTTTTCCAAAATGGTTGTTAATTGCGTTGGATAGTTTTTCTTGGTAAGTCGGGCTCACTAAATGCTTTTGTTTTTCTGCTACTCTTAGTGAAATGCTGTCGTCATCGTAAGACAGCATTTCACAATGTTGTGCAAGCGCACGAGCAATACCAAGGTTTAAGTGTTTTTCAATTAAGTCACGCCAGTTGCCGTCAAAGGTATGCTTGCTTGTTTGTCTAACTTTGCCTTCACTAGGTGTTATATCATTTTGATGATGGTGTTCAACTGATCTAGTTTCAATGGTTTTTTTATCTGAAATAGGGTCAATCACTTCTATTTCGCTAGAATGTCTATTGGGTGTTGCTTGTTTCAGTGCCGCGGAAAGTGACTGACGTGCTTCAGTTTGCGGATTTATACTATTTTTTTTTTGACTCGAGATGGTCTCTGATGGCGTGAATGCTAACATTCTAAGCAAACTCATCGTAAATCCAGCATAGTCGTCAGGCGCTAGGCTGATGTCTCTTCCACCCAATAACGCTATTTGGTAATAAAGCTGGCATTTTTCCGCTGGGATTTTATCTGCAAGGTTTAACAGGTCATCATGCTCTGGTAAATCATGACTAAGGCTTTCAGGAACTGCTTGTGCGATTGCAATTTGATGTAATAATTTTGCTAAATCATTGAGTGCTGCTTCGAAAGAGATGCTACGCGCTTCCATTTCTTTCGCTTTTTCAATCAGCAGCGCACCATCTTCATTAATCAGCGCGTGAATAATATCAAACAGATAGCTTTGATCGATAGCCCCTAACATACTACGTACATCAGTTTCATGCACTGCTTGATTGCCATAAGCAATCGCCTGATCAGTCAGCGATAGCGCATCACGCATACTCCCCTCTGCTGCTTTTGCAATGAGTTGCACACCTGCTTTTTCAAACGAGATATTTTCTTCTGACAGGACATGCTCTAAGTGCTCAACGATTGTTGAGCTAGCAATTTGGCGTAAATTAAACTGCAAGCAGCGCGATAGAACGGTTACAGGTACTTTTTGTGGGTCAGTAGTCGCTAAAATGAATTTGACGTGCTCAGGAGGCTCTTCTAGTGTTTTGAGCATGGCATTGAATGCACTTTTAGATAACATATGTACTTCATCGATGATGTACACTTTAAATCGACCTGCCGTAGGCGCATATTGTGCATTTTCTAGCAGCTCGCGCATCGCATCCACTTGGGTGTTACTTGCCGCATCTACTTCCAGTAAATCGACAAAACGACCCTTATCAATTTCAGTGCATGCAGCACATTGACCACAAGGTTTTGCGGTAATACCTGTTTCGCAGTTTAATGATTTTGCAATAATCCGCGCTAGTGTCGTTTTGCCAACGCCACGTGTGCCAGTAAATAGATAAGCATGATGGATTCTCTGTTGCTCAAGCGCGTTGCTGAGTGCGCGGACAACATGTGGTTGTCCGACTAGACTTTCAAATGATTTTGGACGCCATTTACGCGCTAGAACTTGGTGAGACATAGCGCTATTTTAGCTGATAATTGCATAT
>JBPOFK010000018.1:0-48404 GCA_051252095.1 Methylophilaceae bacterium | reverse complement strand
CAAGACGGTTCCTCCGATGATGATCAAAGGAATCTTTTTGAATATTGTCCACTCAATTCCCACAGGATATTGCGTAGTGTTTGGTAATTTTTTAAAAAAATCTATCATCTGAATTTATCCATGCTTGTGCAGCATATCAACAACTAGCCTCTACATTAGCCCTTATTCAATTATGACTATTTGACGCAAATCAACAATTAATCTTTAATCAAATCAACGAAACCTTTAAAATCTCAGTATTCAACAATCTAAACCAAATAAACCTCATGATTGCAAACCAATTACGTTTCAATAATACTATCGCCGCATTTGATGCGCTTAATGCTGAAGACCCTAACAAAATCACTGTAGATAGCATCCAACAACCCAAAGAATTAATCTATGCACAAAGAATGAGTGAAATGCTTGACCGCTATGCAAAAGATGCTTCAGAAGCCCTAAAATTAGCTACTCGAGCGCAACACATTCAACGCTGGGCAATCCCACGCAGCGATTTCCCGATGACTAAACCAGGTTACATGCAATGGCGCACAACACTTAAAAGTTATCATGCAGAAATCGCGGCAAAGGTGCTAATAGACAACGGTTATGACGAAGAAACGGTAGAAAAAGTTTCTGTATTACTTAAAAAAGAACATTTACGCTCAAACCCTGACACACAAACACTTGAAGATGTCATTGTGCTAGCTTTTTTAGAATATGATTTAGATGCTTTTGTACAAAAATATAGCGACTATCCAGAAGAAAAATTCTTAACTATTTTGCGTAAATCCTATCTCAAAATGTCAGATAAAGGCCGTGCTGCTGCACTTAGCTTGATTACGATTCCAGAGCACTTATTACCAATTGTGTTGAAAGCCGTTGCTTAATTCAAATCAAACATTTTTTGCCTATGCCAGCCGCTTTAAACTCGCACGGCAATTAAACCGACAGCATCATTTTTACCTTGGTCCAACAAACTCAGGCAAAACCTATCACGCACTTAATGCATTAATTGCAGCTGAAAGTGGTGTTTACTTAGCCCCATTACGCTTATTAGCGATGGAAGTGCGTGATAGGCTGGTACAGGCTGGCATCCCATGCAACCTCATCACCGGTGAAGAACGTATTGTTATGGATGGCGCGCAACATACTGCTTCTACAATAGAGATGATGCATAGTACTAAAGCCGTTGCTGTTGCCGTAATAGATGAAATACAAATGCTAAATGATCCAGACCGTGGACCTGCTTGGACAGCAGCATTAGTAGGTGTGCCAGCAAAGCAAGTCTACATTTGTGGCTCTAATGCAGTTACTAAGCTTTGTACTAAGGCTTTAGATGCACTAAGTGAGCAATACAAAATCACTTATCTAGAACGCAAAACACCGCTTTTATTTGAGGAAAATAGTTTATGTGGCAAACGTTATAGCAAACCTAAGCTAAAGCACCAGTTGCAAAAAGGTGATGCCATAGTCACCTTTAGCAGAAAAGATGTTTTGACTCTTTCTGCAAGATTTAGAAATTGGGGCTTTAAAGTCGCTAGCATTTATGGCGCGCTTTCCCCAGAAGTAAGACGGCATGAATCAGAGCGCTTTTTATCAGGCACAGCTGAAATACTAGTAGCAACTGATGCGATTGGTATGGGGCTGAATTTACCCATCAGACGTGTTATTTTTGCCAATATTCATAAATTTGACGGTGTGGCTTCACGCTTATTAAATGCGACTGAAGTGCGCCAAATTGCAGGCAGAGCCGGTCGTTATGGCGTGTATGAAACGGGTTATGTAAATGTATTAGAAGATGATGAGCAAATGCATATTGAGCACATGCTCAATACAGATGATACTGCGCACATATCCCACTTACCAATATCAATACAAATCAGTTATTTAAAGAATATATCTGATAAATTACATTCAAATAGAATGGCAGAATGCATTGCTTATCTTACAGATCATCAGTTTAAAAAAGATGATTTGTGTGAAACCAGCCATGCGAGCGCGCAATATACACTAGCACTAATTGTAGATGAAGTCTCACCAAATATGGCGTTTAAGGATAAATTTGCATTAGCTTGCGCCCCGCTTTCCATTCAAGTGCCCATCGAGAAAGACTATTTTATTCAATGCATTCAAAGCATTTCCCAAAATAAACTACACCCCATTCCACTCACACCTGCTTGGCTTAATGGGGGCAGTGATAAACATCTCCAACAAGCTGAAATTCTCAGCCAACACATTAGTTTATATGCGTGGTTAAGCTATAAATTTCCAACTATTTTTACTAATCGAGATGCTATTCCAGCCCTCAGGAATAAGGTAGCTAATTACACCAAACAGGCATTGTTAACACAAAAAGGTTATGGAGATACGAGTAAAGAGATCGAACTAAATCAAGGAGTAGTCAAATAAAGTCAATTTTCGGTTTGCCAGGTCTTAAGAATCAAAAAGTCTATTTCACCTTTTTTTATCATTACAAACAAATGACTACTGTTTAAATCTGCACAAACGAGATAAACTCATCAACTGGCATCGGTTTAGCGTAAAGAAATCCTTGAAGATAGTCGCATCCGACTTCTGCTAAAATAGCTTTCTGATCTTGTGTCTCAACACCTTCAGCAATTGTCTTTAAACCTAACTTATGCGCCATCACTACGATAGCTTCTGCAATCGCTCTGTCGTTAGCATCGATCTCTAGGTCACGCACAAAAGAGCAATCTATCTTTAAATAGTCAATATTGAACTTCTTAAGATAGATCATCGCCGAATAACCAGTTCCAAAATCATCAAGTGCTAAATTTATACCTGCCTCTCGCAAACGGTTTAGTTTTCTCAAAATGTCTAACTCATCGCCTAACAAGAGGCTTTCTGTGATTTCTATCACGATGTGTTTTGCAGGTACGTTTATTGTTTCCAAATAATTAATCCAGCTCATGCCAATTTCACTTTGAGTAAACTGTCGCGCAGACATATTGACGCTGATTTGGCAGGGTTCATTCTCAGCGGGACAGGCTTTAATCCAACGTGACATCGCTAGGCCAGCTTGGCGAAATACCCAATCTCCAATCTCGTGAATTAAACCTGTTTCTTCGGCTATGGGTATAAATTTATCTGGTGGAACCATGCCATGATGCGGGTGATTCCAGCGTATCAAAGCCTCAGCTTTCACTACACACCCAGTGGATATATCAATAATAGGCTGCAGATGAATTTGTAACTGACCTTTAAGAACAGCTTGGCGTAAATCATTTGCCAATGCTAGACGTTCTTGCACCTCTTTTTGCATAGCAGGTGTAAAAAAGCTAAAGCCATTGCGCCCTCGCTCTTTGGCAACATACATAGCCTGATCCGCCGCACTAATTAGACCATCCATGTTGTCAACATCAGAAGGATAATTAGCAATACCTATGCTTGCTGACATATAGGAAACTTTTTCTTCAAAAATAAACGGGGTAGTTAAAACCTCAATAATGTCTTGCGCCATCCGTCCTAGTTGGCCCATTTCAGTGACTCCAGTTAGAAGAATCACAAATTCATCGCCACCCATCCTAGCCAGCGTGTCGCTTTCTCGCACGCACTGTTGGATACGCTGTGAGACCTGAATTAAAAGCTGATCACCATAGTGATGCCCTAACGTGTCATTAATTTCCTTGAAGCGATCGAGGTCAATAAAAAGGAGTGATACATTGCTTTCGCTTCGGCTTGCCTTAATAATTTCCTCATGTAATCTGTCTCCAAATAGACGTCGATTAGGTAACCCAGTCAACATGTCGTAGCTTGCCTGGTGCTGTATTTGTGCTTCAATTTGCTTGCGCTTGGTAATGTCCCGCATTAAGGCAAAGTTAATCTGCTTTCCTTCATGCTCAATCGCATTGGCATTCACCTCGATAGGAACAAGTGCTCCTCCTTTGCTTCTATGATGTGTTTCGAAGGTGATTGTCTTCCTATCAACTAAATCATTCCAATGCCGCTGCCAGTTTTGTTGATCGACATCTGGATTAAGATCATTTATCCGCATTGCCAATAGCTCATCTTTCGTATAATCAAGCATCTTGCATGCTGCATTGTTAACATGAAGGATGTTGGCATGCTCATCAATGAGATAAACAGCCTCACCAATATGGTCAAGCGCATAGTTTTGGAAAGACACTAATTCTTCAAAATGTTTCT
This sequence comes from Methylophilaceae bacterium, assembly GCA_051252095.1. Classification (GTDB taxonomy): domain Bacteria; phylum Pseudomonadota; class Gammaproteobacteria; order Burkholderiales; family Methylophilaceae. Next base: position 44,255 of record JBPOFK010000018.1, on the reverse strand, counting down.
GTTCTGTGATGTCTAGTGCTGTACCGACAAAACGGATTGGACTTCCTTTATCATTGTATAAAGGCTCACCGCGTTCTTTTATATATTTCACTCGTCCATCTGGAAATAACAATCGATGCTCAACCTGATAAATCGTCTTATCGATTATTGACTGGTTATAAGCATTGGTTACTTTTTCTCGATCATCTGGATGCACTGTTTCAATAAATGCATCGTAAGTTGATGCAAAATTTGATTTATCTAATTCCCAAATTCGATAAGTTTCATCACTCCAACTATGTCTGTCATTGATGAGATCTACATCCCAACTACCAATATGCGCGATGCGTTGAGCATCTTCCAATGCATGCTGAGCTTCCATTATCGCTTCTTGATTGAGCTTCCGTTCTGTAATATCAACCATGATGCCATGCCATTTTGTACTGCCGTCTTTGAGTCGTTGTGGTGTGGCGCGAATCTCAGCCCAGCGCATACAATCTTCAGGGTAAAAGAAACGAATTTCAATGAAAAATTGCGACAGCGCCTCCACCGACTCTGCCATCTGTGTATAGATGCGTGGAATATCATCTAGATGATAACGCTCATGCAACACATCGACATCATCGCGAATATCCTCAGGTCGCAAACCAATAAGCTCCTCAATTCCTGCGCTGGCAAATGGAAAGCTAACATGTCCATCTGTTGCCAAATGCGCTGTATAAATGAAACCCGGCACATTATTCGCAAGGCCAGATAACGTTTCCTCCAACTGAGCACGGTCTAGTAACGATTGTGTATATATTTTTTGAGCTGTAATGTCAGTACCAAAAGCAACTGTACCAATGATTTTTCCAGCTATATCCTTCTCGGGAATAATTTGAATTATATGAACAAACGATTCACCTAAATCATTTGAGCCGATGATTTCTATACTGACTTCAGCTTCTGATTTGAACGCTCGCGCAGCAGCTTGTTGAATAGCATCAAAACGTTTATCGGGCCATGCCTCATTAGGTAACTTACCAATTACTTCATCGGGTGTCACTGCTAAATCATTTGCAAGCTTGGCATTAAGATAGGTAATACAACCGTTTCTGTCATAACGAATAATTGAAAACGGTGCAACTTCTAACATACTATGATGCTCTTGGTGTTTGCCACCAATTACATTGATCGTTTTATGTTGCCTGTCTTTAGTTGACTTGTCTTTTTCCGTTGCCATTGGCTTATAATAATTATGAGGATTTAATTTAGACTTTAGAAGAAAAAGCTGAACCCTGCAATCAAATACGCTTCTTTCATTAGATTAAAATATAACAATTAAGCTTTTTGCCTTATTAGATAATAACCTTTACGGCACTAAATAATATTGCTTGAGCTTTATATAATTGTTTTGCACTAGTCAGCAGGAAACGGCTATTAACATTACCGAAAACTAGTTGATATATCCTTCTAAGGTAGCAACTTAGTATGCGTGGTCAAGTAATAAGTTCACAATTATTTTTTAAAACGAGATGCTATTCCTGCACTTTAATCTTGTTAAATCAACTATTAATAGGTTTTAAAATAAACTGTTGATCATCGCAGTATGTAAAGCCCATTTAATAATGTTTTACAATCTCCTTTTAGCTTGTCGGTATAATCAATTGAGCAATAACAACTATTTACGTTTCTATAACACGTTGACAGGGGTTTATCATGCTTTCATTACCAATATTAAAAATATCACCGATAGCAAGAACCGATCATACCGCTCGATATTCGCATACTGGACAAAGTCCGCATCCCAGCTTTGACTACGATTTCGCGTTCCAACCCATCGTTAATATGATTAGCAAAAATATATATGGTCATGAGGCTTTGGTTCGCGGTACTGACGGTAGCCCAGCTGCAACAATACTAAGCCAAGTAAAGCAAAGGCATCAGTTTGATCAAGCATGCCGTGTCAAAGCGATTAAGTCAGCTCATGCTGCCGGCATTCAAGGCATGCTTTCTATCAACTTTATGCCAAATGCCGTCAATAACCCAGCAAGGTCATTACTCACAACACTAGAAGCATGCTACAGCTACAACTTTCCAACCAAAAATATAATTTTTGAATTTAATGAGCAAGAGCTGGTTGAGGATGCTGCGCATATTGTTAACATAGGTCAAGAGTATAAAAAACTGGGCTTTAAAACCGCTATAGATGACTTTGGTGCTGGTTATGCAGGTTTAAACTTTATTGCTAACTTTCAACCAGACATTCTAAAAATCGACATGCACTTGATTCGAGATATTGATAAAAGTCAATCAAAACAATCGATTATTAGAGCAGTGATTCGCATGTGCGAAGAACTGAATATTACGATTATTGCAGAAGGTATTGAGACGCTAGCAGAAAGAAATACACTTCTAGACTATGGCATCCACTTGTTTCAAGGATATTTATTTTGCAAACCTAGCTTTAGGTCACAAGGGCTTGTTAATGAAGTAGCTTGGCTGTCGTGAGTCATACTATCGGTTACACACTCCCACAACACCTATAAATGCAACCGCATATGCGCCACAATCTGACCATGATCTGATGCTAGTTTATTATATGGTGCATCGGCGTGCGCGCCATCGGTAATGTGATCATTAAACACACTAAAGTAATCCATCGCACCAATGTTGTTGGCAGAGCCTTCGATAAAGTGTTGCGACATTAGGATTTGGTCGATACTTTCATACACACCACCAAAAGCTGAGGTATAGACCATGTCACGCTGGCTACGCTTAATAAACTGCATCTCGGCACTTGTGAGTTGGTATTGCTCAATTTGCGCGCGTATGACTAGGTCATCTTGCTCTGAGTATCGGTCACTTTTATGTTGTGCATCGTGCCTGCGCATCCATGCATAGTTCTTAAATGGCCTTTCACCTTTAATCATCGACGATGAAACGGAATACTCACTATCATTAAAATCCCCTAGCACCATGACAGGCCTATCTTGCACCAACTCTTCTGTAATCAACTTACGTAGCACATAAGCCTCTGCACTCCGGCGTAATTGCGCACGCAGCTCTCCCAATGCTCTTTGTGCAGGTAAATAATGAACTAAATCAGTCTCTGGGGCAAAACCCGCATCTAATGGCTTAATGTATTCACCTAGTTTAGATTTGAGGTGGCAGTTAAAAACGGTAATCACATGGTTGCCAATTTTAATTTTGGCTTTAATAATTGGGCGTGAAAGACGTTCTAGTGTGTAGCTACCTGCTTTTGCACTGCTGCTATAGCCATCTTCAGGGAAATTAATAATCAATGGTTCATCAAGTTGCTGTATTACTACTGGTAAGCCTTCAAAACCATAGCGTGACAGCATAGCCAAGCCCGGCCTTCGGTTGCCAGGTTCGCCATCATTGATATTAGGCGCAAAGCATAGTTGCGCCTTGCTATATGGTGCAAAATTGAGTTTTTTAAAGATGGCTTTACGGTGATACTGCTTTGAATTATCTGGTATGACACTACTATTAAGCGTCTCTGCCGCCAGATTGGTCTCATCAATAACAGACTGTAATGAAGTTGTATCGAATATCTCTTGAAAACACACAATATCTGCATTCATCGTTAACAGTTGATTCGCTAACCAATTTTGCTTCCAGGCGTACTCTTCTAGTGTATAAGATTCAAAACGGTAATACTCTTGATCTGGTCCGATAAGATTTTTTACGTTAAAGCTACCAATGGTAAACTCAGTCATTGCATACATTCAGTTAACTAATAGCGAACCATTCTAGCAGATACATATAACATTAATTTAGAGACACTTTGTTTACTCTACCCTTTATGCTTATTTGCTAGTGATGCTTTTTACCGTCGCTAGGCCATGTTTATCCCAAGCCAGTATTCCACCATCCAGATTTAACACTTTTGTAAAACCTGCTTTCATCAGGCTTGTAGCAGCAATATTAGAGCGCTTTCCACTTCTGCACTGCAGAATAATGGGGCTATTTTTATACTCAGCCAGCTCACCGATTCGACTATCTAACTGGGCTAATGGAATAAATAATGTGTCTTTAATATGTTGTTCGTTTCGTTCATCTTTCTCACGAACATCAACCATAATCGCTTCTTGTTTATTTAGCATTTCAGCCGCCTGATTGGGTGAGACAGTTGGCACATCGTTTGAGCAAGCAACCATCAACAATGTGAGAAACATACCAACTGCTAGCTTGATTAGATTAAAAAGTTTCATCATCTTCTCTAGTGTGTAGATATATAAATTCAGACAGTAAAGTATCACTTTTGTTGCGTTTTAACAGTTTCCATGATTTTTAAAATCAATATCATGGCGGATAAAACCACTGTAATAGTGTTAGCAACAATAATCGGCCAATCTTGTTTAAGTAAGCCATAAACTAACCACAAGGCAACGCCCGCCGTAAAAATACCATACATGGGTAAAGAGATTCCTGATAAATCCCGTGTACGGTAAGACTTAATCGCTTGGGGAATAAAAGCAATGGTTGTACATGTGGCGGCAAAACTACCAATATAATCGACGATATTCATATTTATTTACTTAATAATTTACTTTAAATTACATTCTTAATTAATTGAATATTAATATTATCCTAATATTAATATTTTATCCTGAAGCTTTTTCAACTGATCTCGATACTCAGCAGCTTTTTCAAACTCTAGATTTTTAGCAGCGTCATGCATCGCCTTTTCAATGCGCTTAAGTTCTTTAGCCAACTGCTTTTCACTCAGGCTTTCATAGTTGGCTTGCTCTTGCGCCGCCTTACGCTCGCGCTTGCCTTCATCCATATCATAAACACCATCAATGATGTCTTTAATCCGCTTGCTAACGCCTTTTGGCTCAATACCATGTTCCTTATTAAACGCGGTTTGAATCGTACGTCGTCGACTAGTTTCATCCATTGCCAATTTCATACTTTTAGTGACTCTATTAGCATAAAAAATCACTTTGCCATTTAAATTACGCGCTGCACGACCTGCTGTTTGAATAAGAGAACGTTCAGAGCGTAAAAAGCCTTCTTTATCAGCGTCTAGCACTGCAACTAAAGAAACCTCTGGAATATCCAAACCTTCACGTAACAAGTTAATGCCCACCAACACATCAAACTCACCTAAACGTAAATCACGAATAATCTCCACACGCTCAACTGTATCAATATCACTATGCAGATAACGCACTTTCACACCATGTTCACTCAGGTAGTCAGTTAAGTCCTCTGCCATCCGTTTAGTTAGGGTTGTTGCTAATACACGCTCCCCCACTTCTGTTCTCAACTTAATCTCTCCAAGTAAGTCATCTACTTGTGTATCAGCTGGTTTTACAGTGATTTCTGGATCAATCAGCCCTGTTGGTCGCGCAATCATCTCCACCACTTGCTGTTGATGATTTTTTTCGTAATCCGCTGGCGTGGCTGAGATAAATACAGCCTGACGCATGATGCGCTCAAACTCTTCAAACTTGAGCGGTCGATTATCCATGGCTGATGGTAAACGCCAGCCATAGTCGACCAAATTACTTTTTCGCGCCCTATCACCTTTATACATTGCACCAATTTGTGGAATGGTGACATGGCTTTCGTCCAAGATCATCAGCGCGTCTTTTGGTAAGTAATCAATCAGTGTTGGTGGGGGTTCTCCAGGCTTCGCACCTGACAAATGTCTGGAGTAATTTTCAATACCTTTACAAAAGCCAATTTCATTGAGCATCTCTAAATCAAAGCGGGTGCGCTGCTCAATACGCTGTGCTTCAACTAACTTTTGCTCTTTCACAAAGAAGTCCACGCGTTCGCGTAATTCAACTTTAATCGTTTCCATCGCCCTGACTGTGGTATCTCTAGTCGTTACATAGTGGCTTTTAGGATATATCGTAAAGCGTGGTAATTTATTAAAAATCTCACCCGTTAATGGGTCAAATAATGAAATGGTTTCAACTTCATCATCAAACAAGCTCACACGCACGGCTGTCTCATTATTTTCCGCAGGAAAAATATCAATTATGTCGCCACGAACTCTGAACGAACCACGGCTAAAATCAAAATCGTTCCGCTGGTATTGCATGCCAATTAAGATTTCAATGGCATCGCGCTGTTTCATTTTATCGCCCTGCTTTAGGTGTAAAACCATAGCATGATAATCTTGCGGGTCACCGATACCATAAATAGCAGAAACAGAAGCGACAATAATACTGTCTTCACGCTCAAGTAAAGCCTTGGTGGCCGACAATCGCATTTGCTCAATATGGTCATTAATACTGGAGTCTTTTTCGATAAATAAATCACGTGAAGGCACATAAGCTTCAGGTTGATAGTAATCATAGTAACTAACAAAATACTCAACAGAATTATTAGGGAAAAACTCTCTAAATTCACTATACAGCTGCGCAGCCAATGTTTTATTCGGCGCCATCACAATCGCTGGCCGTCCCATTCTTGCAATCACGTTGGCCATCGTATAAGTCTTGCCAGAGCCAGTTACCCCTAGCAATGTTTGATATTTCAACCCATCTCTAATGCCTTTTTCCAATTGGTCAATGGCTTTTGGCTGGTCTCCTGCAGGCGGGAAAGGTTGGTGAAGCTGATACTTACTGTTTGGAAAGGTAACAATCACACATCATCTCTATACATTAAAATCAACGATAGATTTTAACAGGCTTTACACATATTGATTAAGGCTTCTCTACCACTAAGATAACTAAATTGTAGAACTTTGTGCGCATAGTAGAGTCAGTGTTAATAGAAAATTATTCGAGAACACTAACATATCATGCAAATTATTATCATTTTCTGCGCTTTACTAGTAAGCGCTACCACTGCTTTTGCTTACGACAAGCAAGCACTTATTAAGTCCTATTTTAGTACTGTGATGATACGCGGTTATAACCAAACGGGCGGCCTCGCCTATGGTTCTGGCGTCGTCGTTGATAAAGACACCGTTATTACTAATTGTCATGTTTTTAGAAGTACTAACCAACCATGGATATCAAGAGGTCAAGATAGTTATGCCATCAAGACCGTTAGAGCAGATACATGGCACGACTTATGTTTGGTTACGACTGACCAGCTGCCTTTAGATCCAGTGCGAATTGGTGAAAGCTTATCGCTTAAACGTGGACAAGAAGTTGCTGGCATAGGCCACTCAAGTGGCTCGCCTGCACCACTAACTTCAATGGGAAGCGTTAATGGTCTCTATGCAGGAAATCCTGGCAACATCATTCGCACCAATGCAAAATTTTTAATGGGTGCGAGCGGTAGCGGCTTATACAACATGGATGGGTACCTTATTGGTATTAATACATTTAAAACCGCTGGTAAAGGTGGCAGCATTCACTTTGCACTGCCAGTTGAATGGATAGAAGTGCTTAAAAAACTACCAGAAGAAACCAAATTTCCGATTACAGGGAAAGCCTTGTGGGAAGAAGATGAAGACAAGAAACCCTTCTACATGCAAGCCGCAGTGCCAGAGTCACGCTATGATTGGCCAAAATTAGAAGAAGTAGCTACCAGGTGGAGCGAGGCAGAGCCAAAAAGCCCAGATGCATGGATGGCACTAGGTGTTAGTCAAGAAAAGCTAGGAAATCTTGATTTAGCAAAACAATACTATGAGCAATCAATCGCATTAGATGCTAATAACATTGATGCATTAATGAAAGTTGGCAACCTAGCCAAAAATAGTGGCGACCAAAAATCACTCAACCATGTATACGCCGAACTCATCAAAATTGATAAAGAAGTTGGCGAACAATATAAAGCATTCAATGAATGTAATGCGAACTGCTAGTAAAAAAGCCCGAAATGGGGCTTTTTTACTATTTGCGCAAAGAGGCTACACCTAAACAACGTTTTTTTGCGTAAAATGCAAGGTTAAATTAAAAACCATAAGAACATATTCAATATTATCTTGCATTAAGGAAAGCGCATTTTGGCAAACTCTTCGACTCAGCCTATTCTCTCAACACGTGTATTGAGCATTAAAGAATCACCTACCCTTGCAATTACAGCAAAAGCAGGAAAATATAAAGCAGAAGGCAGGCCTATCATTGGGCTGGCTGCTGGAGAGCCTGATTTTGACACACCCCAACATATCAAAGATGCAGCTAAAGTAGCGATTGATGCAGGGTTTACTAAATACACACCTGTAACAGGTATCCCTGGCCTCAAAAAAGCCATTGCGAACAAATTTAAACAAGACAATGCCTTAGATTATGAAGTAGATGAAGTCATTGTAGGCGTTGGTGGCAAGCAAACTATTTTCAACCTTTGTCTCGCGGTGTTAAACAAAGGAGACGAAGTCATCGTACCAGCCCCTTACTGGGTGAGTTACGCAGATATCGCACTGGTTGCCGAAGCAACACCGGTAATTATTGAATGTGGTATTGAGCAAGGATTCAAATTAAAACCAGAGCAATTAGAGGCTGCAATCAACCCTAAAACAAAATTATTGATGCTCAACTCCCCTTCAAACCCGACTGGTGCCGTTTACAGCTTAAATGAACTAAAAGCATTGGGTGAAGTATTACTTAAATACCCGCATGTATTGGTTGCCACGGATGATATGTACGAACACGTCAATTTAACAGGCGATCAATTTTACAATATCCTAAATGCAACTCCTGCCCTAAAAGACCGCTGTATTGTGCTGAATGGTGTATCAAAAGCATACTCCATGACTGGCTGGCGTATCGGTTACGCAGCTGGCCCAGCAGCTATTATTAAGGCAATGGGTATTTTACAAAGTCAATCGACCAGCAATCCAACCTCCATCTCTCAAGTAGCAGCGCAAGCCGCATTAGAAGGCTCACAAGCCTGTATTACGCCAATGGTAGATGCGTTTAAAGAACGGCATGAGTATGTGGTCAAACGTTTTAATGCCATGCCCGGCTTAAGCTGTTTAAAAGCCGGTGGCGCGTTTTACGCTTTTCCAGATGCACGTGTGGCAATAAACAGCTTACAAAAAGCAGGTAAAATTACAGAGGCAACTGATATGGCATTTGCTGAATATTTATTGGAGCAATTTGATGTTGCTGTTGTACCAGGTTCTGCTTTTGGTGCTGAAGGCTACTTCCGTGTTTCATTTGCAACCTCTATGGAAAACTTACAAACTGCACTAGACCGAATTGAAAAAGCACTTAACTAATAACATTTAAATTGTTTATATAAAAATTATGCATTCAAGTTATTGACCAACAGGCCTATAGACAGTATCATCACGCCTTCGTTGGTACAGCAACAAAGCAAATACCTCGATTCCCCAATAGCTCAGTTGGTAGAGCAACGGACTGTTAATCCGTGTGTCCCTGGTTCGAGCCCAGGTTGGGGAGCCAAATAATACAAAAGCTAACATCACCTGTTAGCTTTTTCAAATTTGAGAATCTGTAGTATCGTCATTATTTCTGCTAATAATACTCACATATTTGTAATATAAAATTCTTGTGGTAAACTTCGCCTCGAAATTGAGTCAAAAAAGCGAATTACGTTATATTTTAGCTATAGTATTGCTCGAAATTATGAAAGCCTTGCTACTGCGCAAGGCTTTTTTATCGCCCTCCTAATAACAATCAAAAAATTATTAACTTTGAGATGAATTGAATTCACCTATGAAGTATTGGTCTTTGACCGCTTTTTATGGCGCATTAAAACGTAATGCATCCATATTAGTGATTACACTTGTTAGTTTTATATTTTTGTTAACTATCTTACAGCGCTTTGTACAAACTGAAGTAAAGAAAATAGAGGCGCTGAATGCTGTCAAATTGGCAGATCATGCAAACAATTTAAAAAGCCAACTCAATAGTGAACTAAATGCATTGATATACCTTTCGAGTGGCATGTCTAGTTTTTTAACTGCTTATCACGATGACTTAAATCCGAAAAAAGTTGAAATAATGCTTGCGACTTTATATAAAGATGCGAAGTACATTCGAAGTTTCGGTATTGCGACTGGATATCAAATGCGTTTTATTTATCCTCTTGCAGGAAACGAAAAAGCACTTAGTCTTGATTATCGAAAATTGCCAGACCAGTGGCCGCTTGTCAAAAGTGCGATTGAAAGCCGTGAAGGGGTTATGGCCGGTCCAGTAAACTTGGTCCAAGGTGGTAGTGCATTAATTTATCGTTATCCAGTTTATATTAACGATCAATATTGGGGCATTTTATCAACTGTGATTGATAATGACAGTCTTTTAAAAGAAGTATTTAGTCAGAAATGGAATGATGGTTATTCGTTAGCGCTGCGGGTTAAGTCAGACACGCAATCAAGTGCACATCTAATTTATGGGGATCTTGCATTATTCGATAATGCCGATGCCTTTATTACAATGAGCACCGTTCCCAATGCCACTTGGGAATGGGCTATTCTACAAACCAAAAAGAGCAACTCAAGTTTAGTGTACTTAGCAAAACTGATGGCTTGGGTAATTAGCATTTTGATTTCCAGTTTCTTATTTTTCATACTTAAAGATCGAAAAAACCTGAAAGCTGAGGCACGACTTGACAACTTAACGGGTCTTCCAAATAGGCAATTATTGAACATTCGCCTAAACCATGTGTTAAAACATGCTAGCTTAAATAGTAAGCTAATGGCTGTGATGTTTATTGACTTAGACTACTTTAAAAAAATTAATGATAGTTACGGACATGACATAGGTGATGAAGTGTTAAAAGTTTTCTCCGACATTGTCAGTAACATTATTCGTTCTGATGACATTGCCAGCAGAATTGGTGGGGATGAATTTGTTATTTTGCTCAATGAGCTCAATCTCGCTAAAGATGTTTCTCAGATTGCAGAAAGTATTTTTTCTGCTTTTATGAACCCAGTCTCAATTGACAACCATATGATTAAAATTGATTTGAGCATCGGCATAGCAGTCTATTCACCTAACTCCAAAGAGACCGCTAGGGGCATTTTGAAGAAAGCTGACATTGCACTTTATGATGCTAAATCATCAGGCAGAAATAAATATGTCATTTATAACGGTTAACATGCTTGGACTTGTATTTTTAGTCATCCAATAGTTTGATTATAATGACTTCAATTTAACGGGATAAACATTAATGTACGCAAAACCAATGCAAGCTAATTGGATGCTATACATATTTGTACTATGTTTGGTGTTCTCAGTATCGATCCATGCTAAAGACATTGCCAATCTGCAACGTAATGCTTACCAAGCACGTCAGGAATTTAATCAAAACAAGTCAGACTATGAAAGTCTGCTATCGCAAATTTCACAACAAGAAAAATACTTAGCAGAACAACAAGCAAGACTCAATCAGTTAAATGCCGATAAAGCGAGAGCCAAAGAAAAACTCGATCAATCAAAAGTGCGTTTAGATGCAGAGGTCAAAGCTTTAAATGAAGCGTGGGAGTCCCGCGACAAATAATCTGTTTATGCAGTTAATAAGTCGCTTCTTTCACCTTTTTTGCATAGGCGTTCAAAAGCCTTACTGGATAAAGGTTTAGCTAATAAGAACCCTTGTGCATAGTCACAGCCAGCAGCCGATAACAGATTCAGTTGTTGTTGCTGTTCCACACCTTCGGCCACAACTTTAATACCCAGTTTATGTGCCATCACAATCATTGCTTGGCACAACACCAAATCTTCAGCGTTATCTGATACGTTTTTAACAAATGATTGATCAATTTTAATGTAATCAATATCCATCTTAAGTAAATAAGAAAGCGATGAATAACCAGTTCCAAAATCGTCTAGTGAAATCTGCATACCCGCATTACGTAAAGCAGAGAGTCGGTTTGTGACTAACGTGTTTTTATTTAAAAATACACTTTCAGTCACTTCAACAATCACACTTTCCCCTGGCACATCATAATTTTCCAAACAGGTAATCCAGTCAAATTTAGATGTATCTGCCATATTCAGTTGTACAGGTGATTTATTAATGCTTATTTGAAAATCTGGATGAATTGTTTTACGCCAGATGGCAACTTGTTGTACCACTTGCTTAAATACCCAATTACCAACATCAACAATCAAGCCAGCATCTTCAGCAACAGAGATAAAATCATCGGGGTTAATCAAGCCTTCAACAGGATGATGCCAGCGGATTAAGGCCTCTGCCTTAATAATCTGGTTAGACTTAATATCAACAATTGGCTGATAAACAACTTGAAATTCGTTCTCTTCTAACGCTCTATGGATATCATTGATTAAAGTATTCCGTTGTTGCGCTTTGTGCAACATGCTTTGATCAAATTTAGTGTATCGATTTCTACCCTGCTGCTTGGATTCATACATAGCAATATCCGCATATTTGATGAGCGTTTCTGCATCAATCGTTTCATTTGGATAGGTTTCTACAATACCAATACTGCCAGTTACATGTACCAAATCATTACCGAGTAAAAATGGCTCTGCTAATTTAGCCAGGACTCTTGTTGCAACAATATCGGTAGCATTATCTTCTTTTAAGTCGTTTAAAATGACCGTAAATTCATCTCCGCCCAAGCGCGCCACATTTTCTGAAACAATATGATCATTGTCTATATAGGCAATAACATCTGTTCCACGTAAACAACTGACAATACGTAAAGCGGCCTCTTTTAATAATGCGTCGCCCATGTCATGGCCAAGTGTGTCATTAATTTCCTTAAATCGATCAAGGTCGAGAAACATCAGGCCAAGCGGTGATCTAGTCCGCTTAATTTTTTGTAGATCATCGGCTAATCGTTGCATAAACATAAACCGATTAGGCAAACCAGTTAATGTGTCAAAGTTAGCTTGACGCCAAATAATCTCTTCAGCGACTTTTTGCTCTGAAATATCAGTTAAAACAGCAACATAGCCTTTAAGTAAGCCAGATTTGTCTTTTACTGGGCTGATATGCCGCTGAATTGGTATCACCTTACCCTCTTTGGTTTCACGTAAGGTTTCGCCTCGATATACGCCTTGCTCTCTTGCAATTTCATAGGTTTCTGATTGTGAAAGCTCAATCCCTGAATGATTCTTCACACTCAACGTGTGCTTTGTACCCTGCAATTCATCTAACCCATAGCCAAAGAGTTTTACGAAGGCTGGGTTTACATATTGACAGTGCAAATCTGCATCTCTAAGCATAATAGGCTCTTGCACTTGTGCTAGTGCTTCATTACTTTGCTGTAATTGATTATCACGCTCCTCTATTTTAGAAAGCATCAAATTGAACTCTTCTGTAAGAAGGCCTAATTCATCTACAGTTTGATTATCAACTCTTAAGGAATAATCACCACTATTAATAATCTCACGTATCGCATTTGCCAAGTTATCTATTGGCCCCAAGACATATTCACTGGTCTTTCTTAAAATAATGTAACTCATTAAGAAGATAACGCTTAACACAGACAACTTCATCAACCATTGCATGAATAGCGCATCCCATGTTGATGTCATGTCCGCATTAAAAACTAATAGACCTATTGTTTCGCCATCAAACTCAACTGGTCTTTGTATCAAGATTTGCGTTAGATTTGGCACACTATTTAACCAAGAAGTTTCAGTTAATAACTCTTTTTGGTAGTTAGCAAAATCATTGCCCTGCTGATCTAATATTTTGGCGCTGGTGATTAATTGATTGATACGCAAAAGCTGCAAAGTTTCGGTTGCTGCTTGCTGATCTTTAAAAACAAGTGCAGACACACTACTTGTTGCCATCATATCAGCCATTATCGTCAGCTGCTGTTGTGTCGATTGACGTGTGTTTCTGATGTCATCAATGATAGAGATAATTAAACTAATCATAATAGCCAACCCTGTCACTAACAAGGAAGTAATGATTAATTTTTCTCTAACGGACTTCTTTTCTAAACCTGTTTGCATCTAATACCTTTTATCTCGCTCAATTTAATCCAACGACCCGCTTAGCAAGCTTGAGTAGCTGTGCGCCAATGCTGATACCTGCCGAATGAATAGTGTTTACATTTGCTTCAAATCCTATGTTTTTTTCGTACTTATTTAGACCAACCATGCCGCCCTGATGAATAAAATCCTGGCTATCGCTCACCGTTAATATCGGCAGTGAATGACATTTCTTCAGTATTTTCTGAATATTGATTAAACTAGTCTTTTTTATATAGACTATTTGGCAATTAGGAATATCCGTATCCTTTGGATTTCTTGCAATCAGCATTGGTTTTCCCAAAACAAGTTTTCCACTCAATGCATCAAACCCATCTTGGTATTTATTCCCAAAAATACATAAATTAAAGTAACTTCCCTTTACATTGCTTTCAGGCCAAACAGTAAACTTGGTAAAGTTATATACAATCCCAGCTTTAACGCCCTCTTCTCTTGTTGTAGCATGCAGCAAGGTGGTGAAACCCAATAACAAAACTAGCTGCGCGACTTGGCAGCGACATTTAATCCATCTTTTTTGATTAAAATTGATCATTTGTACATTTTTTTGCAATAATCGAGCCAATATGCATAACTGTCATGAATGCCTTATAAAACCTAGCATTAGTGGCCGCTTACCCAGATAAATACATGGAACTTATGCAACCATTTCCACTAACGTGTTCATTTTTCATCAGTTAAGCGCTATCGCTAGCGCTCAGCGTTAAAACACTGTTCGACGTGAGATGATAGTTTCAAATATAATGCTGGCTATGATAAAAAACGAAGTTGACATTTTGCTGATTGGTGGCGGAATTATGAGCGCGACACTAGGTGTTTTGCTTCACCAGTTAAATCCCAACTATCGCATCACCATGATCGAAAAGTTGCCCGAAGTTGCACTCGAAAGTTCTGATGCATTAAATAATGCAGGAACTGGTCATGCTGGTTACTGTGAATTAAACTACACACCACAATCTGAGAATGGAAAGATTGAAATTGAAAGAGCCCTAAGCATCAATGCAAATTTTGAAACCTCTCTGCAACTTTGGTCCAGCTTGGTTGAGCACGACATATTACCCAAACCAGAGCACTTCATTCATCGAACACCCCACTTAAGCTTTGTTTGGGGAGAAGATAATGTTGCATTTTTAAAACAACGTTATGATTATCTTAAACAGCACCATTTATTTGAAAAAATGCAATTTAGCGACGACTTCGCTACATTAAAATCATGGATGCCGCTTATTATGCAAGACAGGCAAGAAGCGGATCCTGTAGCAGCGACTTATGTTGAGCATGGCGCAGATGTTGACTTCGGTGCAATTACTAGACACTTGGTATCTTACCTAAAACAGCAAGAGTGCTTCACCTTGCTAACAGAAACATCTGTTAAACATATCAAAAAAGTACAAAAACCAATTAGTGACAATAGCTGGCATGTACAACTGCATCACCATGCAGCAGCGAAAACTCAAACATTGAAAGCAGACTTTGTATTTATCGGCGCTGGTGGTGGCACGTTACCCTTGTTACAAAAAACGGGGGTTAAAGAAAGTATTGGTTATGGTGGATTCCCAGTCAGTGGTCAATGGCTGATATGCCAAAATCCAGAGGTAATCAAACAACATCATGCCAAAGTGTACGGCAAAGCCCCTGTCGGCGCCCCGCCGATGTCTGTTCCACATCTCGACACACGCATCATCAATGGTAAACCAGCGCTGCTTTTTGGGCCATTTGCAGGCTTTACGACTAAGTTTTTAAAAACAGGGTCAAAACTTGATTTAGCCAAGTCCATTAAAAAAAGTAACCTAAAGGCAATGCTAGGCGTGGGTAAAAACCATAAAGACTTAACCAAATATCTATTAAAAGAAGCCACGCAATCACATGAACAACGAATGGCTAGTTTACGCACATTTGTACCACAAGCAAACAGCGCCGATTGGACTTTAGCTCAAGCGGGTCAGCGTGTGCAAATCATTAAGCAATGTGAAAAAGAATGGGGCCGGTTGGAGTTTGGCACTGAAATTGTTAGTGCTCATGACGGTTCATTAGCTGCGTTACTTGGCGCATCACCTGGTGCTTCTGTCAGTACCAAGGTGATGCTGGATGTTATTGAGCGCTGTTTTCCTAAACAACTAGCACAAGAAGATTGGCAGCAAAGGTTAAAAAAGCTTTTGCCAGCGTATGGCCAGTCTTTAATTGAGGATGCAGACTTGCTGCGCAATATCCGTCAGCGTACGCATAAAACTCTGCATTTACTGTGAAACATCCTTTAACTTGTATGCAAGCATGGCATCGCCTTCTTTGAAGCCCATAATGCGATTACCTCCGCTTGCTACCGCAATATACTGTACGCCATTTACCGTATAAGAAATCGGTGGTGCGTTCACGCCAAATGCTGATTGCGCTTGCCATAACAACTCGCCAGTTTGGCTATCATAGGCATTAAAGTTGCCATTACCTTCTCCCATAAATACTAAGCCACCAGCTGTTGCCACAGACCCTCCAACAAGGGGTTGATCCGTTTTATTTTGCCATGCAATTTTGCCTGTCTTTAAATCTATCGCCGACAAAAGTCCCCAACTGGGGTCATCAGTCGGCTCACTCGACGCATATCGAATAGCAGGATTACCATCTTTAGATGCTGTTTCATGTAATGTGTATTTAATTGGCGAGTGAATGCCAGCCACAAAAGCCAGCTGCTTATCAGGGTCAATACTGACTGGTGACCAATTAGAGCCACCTAATATTCCTGGATACAAAACAGTACCGTCAAATGTCGCTTTGGCAAACATGTTTTTTTGCGGAACAAAAGCATCTGATTTTAGTAATAATTCACCTGTTAAGCGATTATGGACATAAAACCAACCTGTTTTACCCGCCTGTCCGACAGCAGGAATTGTCTTTCCATCCTGCTGATAATCAAATAATACGGGAGGACTCGCTAGGTCATAACCCCATAAGTCATGCGGCACTTGCTGGTAGTGCCATTTTCGCTCACCTGTATTTGCGTCTAGTGCAATCAAAGAAACCGTATATAGATTGTCACCTGGACGAGATACATCGTTCATTTGTGGCGATGGGTTACCAGTGCCAAAATATAAGATATCATTATCGGCATCAATGGCTGGTGTGCTCCATGCGGAACCACCACCCAAACTTGCTGCATCAGGATACTTGGCTAACTCAGCTTTTTCAGCTTCTATATCTCTATTCAGAGTCACGCCATCAGCAGTTGTTAATGTAAAGTCACCTTCCCAACCTGCTGTAGGAATCGTGTCAAATTGCCAGATACGCTCCCCATCACTGACATCAAACGCTGCAAGAAAACCTGGCCGTCCAAAACGACCAGAAACCCCAATGACCGCACCTAAAGGCGCATCATCACGCGGATTATCGATGTGTAAACCATAACCAACGCCTGTAATACCGATGATAACCTTACCTTTATAGACAACTGGTGCCATCCCGATCCCAATACCTGTGCCTCCCGTTACTTTTCTCGCTTTATTAGGATCATCCTGACTCAGGGTTTCCTGCCCCTCTCTGCTAATTGCCGCTTCTACAACATCAATATCCCAAACTTTCTGCCCATTCTGCGCATCTAAGGCAATCAAACGTGCATCTACTGTTCCGATAAACACCTTACCATCGCTCACCGCAACGCCTCTGTTTTGCGGACCACAACACATTTTCCAGTCTTTTCGTCTATCGTGTTCGTAACGCCATAACTCTTTACCATTCGTTGCATCTACTGCAACAACATGGTTATACGGAAGTGAAAAATACATTACTCCATTCTGAACAATTGGCGCAGTTTGGTAGCTGGCGACAACCCCACTATTATGCTGCCACGCTAGCGTTAAGTTTTTTACATTGTTTGTATCGATTTGACTCGCGGATGTAAATCGCTGACTGGTGTAATCATTTCCGTAACTCGGCCAATCTTTCGCTATGTTATGTGATGTTTGATTATCAGCATTTTTGCAAGCGACGAGCATCATGCTTAAAAGTGGGATTAAAATAAAATTAGATATGATTTTTTTCATGCTGCATTCCTCATTTACAATACCTTTATTATTACGCAAGTATACAGATAAGTATACCCCTATAATGAAAGTTATAAAATAATGGATATATAAGCAATCTTAATCTTTGGGCTTAATCAATAATGTTACAAATGACTGCCTGGCTCAAATTACAGCGCAATTTAAATTGGAATCACAAATAATTGGAAAATAAGCATTTAAAAGCAATCGTGATTGGTGCTGGTATTGCTGGCTGTAGCACCGCTTATGCGCTAGCGAAGCGAGGCATTAATGTGACGCTGATAGAGCGGCATGAGCACATTGCACAAGAGGCTTCTGGTAATCCTGTGGGAATGTTATATCCTAAGTTCAACTCGGGAACCAATGTGCTTAGTAGCATAGCCCAACATGGCTTTTCTTATAGTTTGTCACTACTTAGGCAATTGTCGACCGATCAAGAAATATATCAACTCTGCGGTCAAATACAGTTGGCGTATAACCAGCGCGAAAAAGAAAGGCAAGCCCTTCTTTTGACTAGAAGTGAGCAAATTCATGACGTTCAACCGCTAACTGCGACAGAAGCAAGCAAGATCGCTAACATAGCGCTAGCTCATAGTGGCTTATACATTGCAGAATCTGGCTGGGTTAAACCACAACTATTCTGCCGAGCATTGATTCAATCTAATTTAATTAACACGCTGATAGCGACATCAGCTATCCGTATTAAGCAAACAGAAAATCATTGGCAAGTAATACTTGAGCAAGCAGCTTCATTGGAAGCAGATATTGTGGTAATGGCCAATGCCAATGATATTACACAGTTCGAGCAAAGCAAAAATATTCCTATCACGCCTGTTCGAGGCCAAATTAACTTTTTTCCAATGAATACTGTTAGCCAACAAATAGAAACAATCTTGTGTAGCGATCATTTTATGAGTCCAGCTATTGATGGATTGCATTCTATTGGCACCAGCTACGCAGCCAACGATATGAATCCTGCACTGAGTGTTGTTGATACCGATACCAATATACAAGCGCTAAAAAAAATATCGCCCACTCTATTTAGTCAAATTGATACCAACAAAATCATTGGCCGTGTTGCGTGGCGTAGTGCAACGCGAGATTATATTCCATTAGCAGGCCAGTTAATTGATGAAAATACCTTAAAGGAACGCGCACCAAGGTATAACGATAAACCATCTGATTTACCTTGGTTAAAAGGGCTGTATATTAATGCTGGGCATGGATCTAAAGGGTTGATTACAGCCCCGCTATGTGGAGAAATTATTGCCCGCTTGATTAATCAAGAGTCCTCGGAAATCGACCCTGCTCTCTTATCTGCACTGAACCCGAGTCGCTTCCTATTACGTCAAATGGGTCTCAAAAAGATTGCGCAGAACTTATATGATTTTTAGATTAAAATAATGTGATGGTCGATGTTAATCAATTAATTCGCGATGCCCAATCAGCAAAAAACCAAGGTAATGACACACTAGCATTAGATTATTTTCAACAAGCACTTTCACTACATCCTAATGAAGTCAGCCTGCTCAGTGCTTGTGGAAATCTGTGCGTCAAACTCACCCACTATGAAGAAGCAGCTGGATATTTCAGACGGATTTTACATTTAAATAAAAGCCCTGAGGTCCGTAATGCACTTTGTTATGCGTTACAAGCATTTGGTAATCATGCTCAAAAAGAGGCACAATATCAGTTGGCCGCAGCTTGCTTTGAGGAGGCGTTACAACACCATCCTAATCATGCAGGATACTGGTATAACCTTGGCAATGCACAGCGTGAACTGAGTCAATTTCCAGCTGCTGCTGTTAGTTTTCAGCATGCTGTTGCAAGCGACCCTTCATTTGCTGATGCCTATAATAACCTTGGTAATATTCAACGTGAACTGGGGCAACTTGACTTAGCCATTAAAAACTATCAAAAAGCACTGAGTATTGATCCAACACTATTTCATGCACTATCGCACCTCGTCCATCAGAAACAACATATCTGTGATTGGCAGAGTCAAGGAAATGATAGTCTACTCTCTCAAATTGACCAGATACGCAACTGGGTAAGAACAAAACCAGATGCACAAATTTCACCGTTTGCTTTTCTCGCCATGCCCACGACTACTGCTGATGAGCAAAAACAGTGTGCCAGCCATTATGTTGAACAAAACTACCGTGCGCTATTTGATTTAGGTAAAAAACAAGCATATCAGCATCACAATCAACCGAAATCAAAAATCAATATAGGCTATTTATCAGCTGATTTTAGGCTACACCCGCTTGCTTTTCTGATTACAGAGTTAATTGAAAATCATGACAGAACACGCTTTAATATTCATGCATACTCCTATGGCAAGGCAGATGAAACGCCTGTGCGCGGACGTCTAAAAAAAGCATTTGATTCGTTTGTTGATATTCGCGCTATGAATGACTTAGAAGCCGCCACTAAAATCAATGCTGACCAAATCGATATTTTAGTTGACCTTACTGGATTTACTCACAGCAGCCGCACTGGCATTGTTGCGCTCAGGCCTGCAAGTATTCATATCAACTGGCTAGGCTACCCAGGTACGATGGGCGCATTTAACCATGGTGATTGCGATGCTTTATTTGACTACTTGATTGCAGACAAAGTGGTTGCTCCTGATCAAACACATGTTAGTGAAACATTGATATACCTGCCTTGCTACCAGCCGAATGCAAGACGTGAGTTTGCTATCAATAGCCAAAAAACTATGCATGACTTACCTGAGAACAGCTTTGTGTTTTGCTGTTTTAACCAAACATTTAAAATTACTGCTGATGTATTTACTGTGTGGATGCGCTTACTAAAACAAATACCTAAAAGTGTGCTCTGGCTGCTTGACTGTAACCAATGGGCAAAAGAAAACTTAATAAAAGAAGCTGAAACTGCTGGTATTGAGCAGAGCAGGTTAATTTTTGCGCCAAGAGTTCCTTCAGAAGCACATCTTGAGCGCCAGCGTCATGCGGATTTGTTTCTTGATACTCTACCCTATAACGCCCATACAACAGCAAGTGATGTAATTTGGGCTGGCACTCCTATCATTACATGTATCGGTGATACCTTTCCAGCTCGCGTGGCAGCAAGTCTACTCAAAGAAGTTGGCTTAACAGAGCTGATTTGCGAATCCTTAGAAGCTTATGAGCAAAAAGCTTTATCGCTAGCCCAAAACCCTGATGTACTTAAAAAAATGAAAGCAATACTGACTGATGCTAAAACAAATTCCAGTTTGTTTGATGCAGCCGCATTTGCAAAACGGTTAGAAGCGCAATATCACTCTGTTTGGCAAACATACTGTCAAGAGACTAGCCTTATACAATGAGCTTATGATAAAGTCCAAACACTGTACTGAATTAAAAAATAATAGGATGACATATGGCAGCATTTGATATTACACCTGTGCTTAACTTCATGATTGAAAAAGGCGGATCTGATTTATTTTTCAGTACATCAACCTCTATTCATCTAGGGATAGAAGGTGAAACATTACCTATTAACAATCAAATTCTTGAACCAGGCATGATTAAAGAAATCGCCTATGGTCTGATGAATGAAACACAAATTAAAGAATTTGAAGACACCATGGAGTGTAATTTTGCTATCAGCAAAAAAGGGGTTGGCCGCTTTCGTGTAAACGTATTTCGCCAACGTGGTGAAGTGGGAATGGTAATACGGCATATTAAAACTGAAATCCCAGATTTTAAAGCATTGGGATTGCCGAACGTGATGAAAGAGCTGATCATGCGTAAACGTGGTCTTATATTGGTTGTAGGCGCAACAGGCTCTGGTAAGTCAACATCACTTGCTTCAATGATTGACTACCGTAATACCAATAGTAATGGTCACATTATCACCATAGAAGACCCAATTGAATTTGTTTACCATCACAAAAAATCTGTTGTCGACCAACGAGAAGTTGGTATTGATACGCAATCCTTTGAAAGTGCTTTAAAAAATGCAATGCGTCAGGCACCAAATGTCATTTTAATTGGTGAGGTTCGTGATATGGAGGGGATGCAACAAGCACTGGCCTATGCTGAAACGGGACATCTCTGCTTAGCTACTTTACATGCAAATAATGCAAATCAGGCACTAGAGCGCATCGTGTCATTTTTCCCGCCAGATGCCAAACACGGACTTTTGCTCGGCTTATCACTTAACTTAGTCAGCATTCTCTCTCAGCGCTTGATTCCTGGCAAAGTCAAAAAACGGGTCGCCGCGGTAGAAGTGCTTATTAATACGCCTTATGTTTCTGAGTTGATTAATAAACAAAGGTTAGGAGAAATTAAAGAGATCATGGGCGACAATAATGATATTGGCATGAATACTTTTGATCAGGCTTTATTCAGACTATTCACCAATGGCGAAATTGATGAAGAAAACGCACTTGCAAATGCAGACTCAAGAAATGACTTGTCCCTCAAAATGCGCTTTGCCGCTGAGGGTGCGCGTGGTGGCTTTGAATCTTAGTGACTGTTCTCACCTAGAGAAGCATACGTGGCAGCAACGACAATCATTGCACCACCAACCCACTCATTCAATGCCATCGCCTCATCAGCCAAAAAATAAGCGGCGATAGCCGCTACAACCAACTCAAACAAAAAGATGACGGCAGCACGTGCTGCTGGTACATGCGTCACACCATACTGAACAGTTAAAGCACTTAAAAACAGCAAGAGCGCAACTATCATAGCAAGTAAAATCGTATACAAATTAAAATAGAGAGGTGACGTTGCATTCTCTGTCAAGATGAACATACCAGCCAAAGAAACAATGACGACACCTACCCATACTGCAAATGACTTCGCAACAATAGTTAAATGTACAGACTTTCGTGTAATCACATTTGTTAGTGCAAAGCCTATTCCAGCTGAAAGCGCCAACCAATCTGAGTGACTTCTAGGCAACGGCATACTATTCAGTAACGTCATATCGTACATCATGATTATTGCACCCAATAAAGAGACAACAATCACGCCAACTTCTTTGATACCGATTTGCTCTTTCAACCAAAAGTGCGCCAAAATTAGCGCCCAAACTGGTGATAAATAGAATAATAAAATAACACGCATCACCTCACCGTCTATTACTGCCAGTACATAACTGAGATTCGTCCAACCCGCGGCCAGCATCAACCAAATCATGCTTTTTGGCTGTTTGAATAGTCCTCGCCAATGTCGGCAGAATATTAAGCAACCAATCACCATCGCAATTAGGTAGGTATAAAAACTCGCCACTACCCCAGACACCCCTGCCAGCTCTAATAAACGATAGGGATACCATATAATGCCCCACACTGACGCGCCAAAAAGTAATCCAAATATTGCAAAAAAGTTTTTATTCTTACCGATGCTCACTATAATACTCACCTATGAATCAAAATATGAATTTGCTGCAACCATATCCGTTTCAGCGCCTTAAAACTTTATTCGAGGATATAACGCCGAATCCGCAATATACCCCAGTTAACCTATCTATTGGTGAACCCAAGCATAAAACACCTGAGATTATACAAGCGAGTTTCATTAACAATATTGCTGGTTTAGCACATTACCCTACGACAAAAGGCAGCTTAGCATTAAGGCAAGCAATTGCAGATTGGGCGACGCGACGCTACCAAATCCCCATGCTGGATGCAGAAAAAGAAATTATTCCTGTGAATGGGAGCCGCGAAGCCTTATTTGCATTGGCACAAGCAGTTATTGACACGACAAAGCCAAATCCTGTCGTGATTAGTCCTAATCCGTTCTATCAAATATACGAAGGCGCTGCGTTACTAGCTGGCGCAGAGCCATACTTTATCAATACATTATCCGAGAATGCTTACGCGATGGACTTTGCTGAAGTCCCAGTCGCTATTTTGAATCGCACGCAGCTTGTTTATGTATGTTCACCAGGCAACCCTTCTGGCAAGGTTATGTCACTTGACGAATGGAAAACATTATTCGACCTTTCAGAGCAATATGGTTTTATTATTGCAGCAGACGAATGTTATTCGGAAATTTATTTTGATGAAGAAAATCCGCCGATTGGCGCACTACAGGCTGCTAATGAACTTGGCCGCGACTATTCTCGACTAGTCGTATTTGGTTCTTTATCCAAACGTTCTAATGTGCCTGGCATGCGCTCTGGGTTTGTTGCGGGTGATGCTGGTATAATAGAGAAGTTTTTGCTATATAGAACTTATCACGGTTGTGCAATGAATCCAGCAGCGCAGGAAGCAAGCATTGCCGCTTGGGACGATGAAGCACATGTTATTGAAAACCGTAGACTCTATACAGAAAAATTTAACACCATTGCGCCAATGCTGAAAAAGGTATGGCCAAAGGTTAAGATGCCTGACGCTGCTTTTTATCTTTGGGTTCAGACTGATGAGCCAGATACTGAAGTCGCACGCCGCTTATATGCCGATTTAAATATCACTGTGCTACCGGGCAGCTATCTTGCCAGGGAGGCGCACGGCATTAACCCAGGTGAAGGCTTCATTCGCATGGCATTAGTAGCGACACTGAAAGAATGCGTTGAGGCAGCGCAACGTATTCAACAACGACAAGGTTAACTAACCTTTCTTTAAATTAATGAATAAGGAGTAAAACATGAGCGAAAGAATTATTATGCGCGTTGGCGAGGCACTAGTTGCAGGCGGGCCAAAAAATACAGCAGCGGAACCAGAAGTAGCGATTGGCGAAATGGATGGCCCTATGGGTGTTGCATTTGCGAATCAGCTCGCCAATCAATCACAAGGCCATTCAAAAGTGTTGGCAATTATGAATACTGACATTCAGGTTCGCCCTGCTACGCTAATGGTGAGTAAAGTAACCGTTAAAGATACTGCATACACGAATATTTTGATGGGAACAGTTCAAGGTGCTATTGCTAATGGCGTATTAGATGCTGTACGTGAAGGCTATATTCCAAAAGAAAAAGCAAATGATCTCGGTATTATTGTATCTGTCTGGCTAAATCCAGGCGTTGCTGGCCAAAAAGATCTTGACCATAAAGCACTATTTGAAATTCACCGCAAAGCAACAACGCTTGCCATTAAAAAAGCGATGTCAAACGAGCCAAGTATCGATTGGTTATTAGAAAACCAAGAGAAAACAGTTCATAAGTACTATCAAATGGGCTTAGATGGCAAAATCTAAACGACTGATATTAAGTTATTAGTAAAAGCCGCTTAATTTAAGCGGCTTTTTTATTAACCTTAAGTTGGCAACATAGAGGATAACGCTGTCGCAATGCCTAAAAAAGAAAAAAAGCCAACGACATCGGTCACCGTGGTCAGGATGATAGAGGAAGAAGTTGCTGGATCTTGCCCTATTTTTTTTAGTACGATAGGGATAAGCGCACCTGCAAAACCAGCAGCTACCATTGAAATAATCATTGAAAGCACGATGACGAGTACTAGCCCGATGGATTTACTCCAAAAATAGACCCCTATTGCGGTTGTGGCAGCCACAGCAATACCATTTAACAGTCCAGTATTGAGTTCTTTCAATACAACCTTTGTCCAATGACGAACGCTAATTTCTCGCAGCACTAATCCACGCATGGTCACCGCTAACGCTTGTGCGCCCGCATTACCTGACTGCCCTGCTACAACAGGCAGCAGTACGGCGAGTGCTGTATATTTTGCAATCGTACCTTCAAAAAGACTCACCACTGAAGCGGCTAAAAAAGCGGTGAGTAAATTGATTTGTAACCAAGGCAGCCTTTTTCTCACCGCAAAGGTTGCTGACGACAATGCGCCTTCATCTCTGCTCGCACCCACCATCATTTGCATGTCTAATGTACTTTCTTGCTCCATTGCTACTGCTAATTTAGACTGATAAATGACGCCGAGTAATTTGCCACTATAGTCAATGACCGGTAAGTCGGTCACTTCTTGTTGTTGCATTTTTTCAATGACTTCTTCTTGCGAAGCAATATCTTGCACAACATCAACGATATTTCTGGCAATAGAAGAAAGCGTTGTGGTTGGTTCAGCTAGGGCAATATCTTGTATATCAACTCGATTTTGTAACCGATCCTGTTCATCTAATAAATAAAGCTCATGAATGCCTCTTAATTTAGATTTACGTAATCTCTCCAACGCTTCATAGGCAGTCAGATCAGCAGAGAATGCGATGACTCTGGGATCCATCAAGCGGCCAGCGGAATCAACTGGGTATTCCATCATTGCCTTTATTTCTGCTGCAACCTGCTTGTTAAGAAGTTCTAAAAAGCGCTGACGTTCTGCTTCATCTAAGCGACTGAGTAATGTAGCGCTTTGCGTTGGTTCAAGCTCAGTTAACAGCTGTATTGCAAAAGGCTCTGGCAATGCAGTAAACAAAATTTGTTCGACATCGCTGGCAAGGTTTTGCCATACTGGTAACACTGCGTGCATCGGCTGCTCGCTGATAATGTGGCTAGCATCTTCTATCAGCATTGTTTCTAGCCGCCGCGCCGCCTCTCTTGGGTAATTGAGAAAAAATTCCAGATTGAGTGAGGTAAAGGCGTGTGCAGCAGGCTGATTCATGTCTTCTTCTCGCTAGCACTGACAGGTAAGTGATTAACAAATGATTGCACTAGCCCAGATACACCATCCCAATAACTAGAGGCAGCCGTGACTAAAAAACTATCCGTCCCGTGCACCTGCGGATGACTTTGATCGATTCTTAAAGCTTTTAATAATGCTGCATACGTCATACTGCCTATTAAATGGTCTGCATGATCGACAACTGGAAGTATTGAGTGCTCTGTCCATCCCTCATGATCTAATACGTTTGTCAACGAGGCTTGAGCTGGTAAGCGAAATGGACTAGGCCGAACTAAAATGGCAAGTGTATGTGAAGCATCCGCTCGCAATAAGTCGGCAAGCTCTACAATACCAACCAGTCCTAGATTCGCATTAATTACATAGGGGTTTGCATTTGAGGTTTGATCCATCTCTCTAACACGCTGTATTGCATCGTTAACCGTCATGTTTTTAGGTAAAGCCAGTGTATTTGGCTCCATCCAAGCACCCACTGTACCCTCCGGATATCCGAGTAACAGTTCAAAAGTAATACTGAGTGCAGTAGGCAATTGTGACAATAGCTTCACCCTATGGGTTGTCTCTAGTTGTCTAAGCAACGCAACACCTGTTTGTGCCCCCACCGCTCGTAAAAGTCCTACGGCTTTATCATCCTCTAATAGCAACAAACACCGAGCGCTTGCCAAAGGCAGCATTTTTCGTATTACTGGTGTAATCGTGCGTATTGGTGCTTCCGCAATCAATGCTGCTACGACCGCTGGTGCCAAGCGCTCTAGCACTCTTGCCGCATCTGTTGGATGTGACTCTAGAAAAGCATAACTCAGATCTGCTTGATTATCCGTCATGCTGTGGACTCACTAATAATACGATTGGCTGCTCGTTAAAAATTTTAGCAGGTATGCTCACGCGGCCTTCTGTCGTTTCTAGTGTCACACTTGTTTCTGTTAATTCCAGAATACGACCTTCAAAGTCGGCTAGGCGGACTCGCTGACCTATGCTGTAGCGATGCCTTAGGTAATGCGCACCAATTAAATTGGCAACATAATCTTTGGCGCCAATACTGATGGATAAAGCAACCGCAACTACAATTGAAGCACTAGCGACAGCTGCTAGAATAACCAGAAAGGTGACCTTAATCCCTATCTGCTCAGCACCAACTAAAATTGCCGTGACTAAAATTGCCCCTTGCACAACACGCCCAATGATTGCGCGTTGTTTATCGCTAGCATTCACTGCCGTTGCTACAACAATTTCTCGAACAATTTTACTGACTAAAAAACCTGCAAGAATAATCAATAGCCCCACAAACACAGTAGGTAAATAATCAACAACTTTAGAAAGCCAAATAGTAAAAGTTTGCAGGCCTAGCACTTGCGT
The DNA here is from genome assembly GCA_051252095.1 of Methylophilaceae bacterium. Taxonomy (GTDB): domain Bacteria; phylum Pseudomonadota; class Gammaproteobacteria; order Burkholderiales; family Methylophilaceae. Next base: position 16,497 of record JBPOFK010000018.1, on the reverse strand, counting down.
TGCAGCGGTTAGAAAAAATAGAATGACAACCCAAAATATTATGCTGCCGATAATTTTTGTCGATGTTGCTGATAGTTGATTTGCAGTGGCAATACGTTTATTGGTAAGCCTTAGCAACGCTTTTTCAGCTACCTGTATGAAGCGCAGTGTCAACAAACGCAGACAATACGCAACTATCCAACCTAGCAATAGCAGCACTAGTGCGCCAATGACATTGGGGAAAAATAGTGTCAAACGCTCTATAATCTGATCAAGTACATTTGTTAGCGTTTCTTGCCAATGTGTTAAACCTTGCATATCTATCCCTTGTGATTGCTTATATTGTGCTGCAAAACTAGCAGATTACGTCTATACAGACTAATATATGCCATGGCTATTAGCGTTTATACTAGAACACTTCTAGCTTATTTTGAAGCGTTATTTAGAAATAATTAATATTTGAAAAAACTAGAATTAACATTAAATATGTTATTTAATAAATTGATTTATATGTACTTTAATTTCTTCAATGTAGTTTGGCAGTAATGAGTCTACCTTTACAACATCTTGCATACCTCGTAGCCATGTTAATTGCCGCTTAGCTAATTGACGTGTTGCAAATACACCGCGGTCGCACAACTCTCCATTATCATACTCGCCAGCCAAATACTTTAGCACTTGCCGATAGCCAACTGAACGCATTGCAGTAGAATCAACTGTTAAACTTGGATACTTTGTGATGATGCTTTTCACTTCGTCCACTAAGCCATCATTCAGCATTTTTTTAAAGCGTAGCGCTATGCGCTCATGTAGTATTTTTCTGTCACCTGGAATTAATGCGATTTTTAGCACCGTATAAGGTAATTTTTCACTTGCTTGCTGCGCGTATAAGGCAGACATCGTCTCACCTGTCACTTCATAAACTTCCAATGCCCTTTGAATGCGCTGCATGTCATTTGGCATTATTCGCTCGGCAGCGCTAGGGTCTATTTCCTTGAGTTTGCGGTGCATGGCCGGCCAGCCAATTGCTTCCGCTTCATCATCTAGCTTGCTTCGTATTTCTTGGTTCGCTTGTGGCAAACCACTCAAGCCCTCTTCAAGCGCCTTGAAATAAAGCATCGTACCGCCAACAAGAACGGGTATTTTGCCTTTGGCTGTAATCTCTTTCATCAACACCAATGCATCTTGCCTAAAACTAGCTGCCGAGTAGGCTGCTGTTGGGGGAATAATGTCAATAAGATAATGCGGTGCTTGCGCTAGGGTTTGTGCATCAGGCTTTGCAGTACCAATATTCATTTCTTGATACACCAATGCAGAATCAACACTGATGAGTTCAACAGGATACTGCTCAGCTAAGGTAACAGCAGCATCTGTTTTGCCACTGGCAGTTGGTCCCATTAAAAAAATAGCATTTGGAAGAGAATTGTCATTCATACTGTTAATTATTAGTTGAAGTTATATAATACCGCTTAATGGTAAATTTATACTTTACCAACAACTGAACTAAGCAACGGCGGATTTATTATGAATTTAGAAAAAGTTATCTTTGGTTTTTTTATTGTACTCGCAATGACACTCAATTTCGGGTTCTTTTTAGGGGATATTGACAATGTGTCGCATCACCATGTGTACGAGCTATATGCCGCAATCATCGTTAGTTTAATTGCAACGGTATTAAAGTTTGGTGATCGCACACAAATGGGTGCAATTTTACTCTCTACAAGCTTAGCTGCTGACCTACAACTAATTACTGCAGCCATACTATGGACTGCGCTTGAAGGAAAAATGGAAATGCCAAGCCTGATGGTTTACATTGTATCGTTGTCAGGTGGCGCTTTAATGGCAAATTTTGTATCCGTTGTTCTATTAATTTCAGAAACCATCACCCAACGCCGATAAGTTAACTTTTGTTCACACAGATAACCATCAATAAGACATACTGCATTCAACGATGAATAGCATACTCTTTATGATTCTGCGTCGTTTGAGACGCCCGCTTATTCTCATCATTGTTAGCTTTGCAATTGCCACGATAGGCTTAACTTTGGTCCCAGGTGTTGATGATCAAGGCAATACTTGGTATATGAGCATATTCCAAGCTTTTTATGTCATTAGCTATACAGCCACAACCATAGGCTTTGGTGAAGTCCCTTATGCATATAGCCAAGCGCAACGTTTATGGATGACCTTTTCCATTTATTTCACTGTTATTCCTTGGTTTTATGCTGTCGGTAAAATCATCACGCTATTACAAGATGTTAGCTTACGCCAAACGGTAACAGCAGAGCGTTTTGCGCGCAATGTACAACGTATTCAAGAACCTTTTTTCATCTTGTGTAGCTATGGACAATCTGCTGGCTTACTCGCCCATATCCTTGATGAAAAAGGCATGCGTGTCGTTGTCGTCGAACAAAATCAAATTCGCCTAAATGAACTAGAGCTTGCAGATACCAAAAATACTATTCTAAGTCTTTGTGCTGATGCTAAGTTACCTGAGAACTTAATCCGTGCTGGCATTTACAATCCTTACTGTAGCGGTGTTGTAACATTGACGGACAATGATGAGGTCAACTTGGCAGTCGCTGTCTCTGTTAAATTGATGAAACCAGATTTACGTGTTCTAGCACGCGCTGAGCGTGAAGATATCGTTGCTAATATGGCCTCATTTGGCACTGACCATATTATTAACCCCTATATTCTCTTTGGTGATCAGCTTGCTATGCGTGTACATGCCTTGGGCACATATATATTGCACCAATGGTTAACTGGTGTTCCTGGCGACACGCTTCCGCCGCCAGAAAATCCGCCTAGAGGTAACTGGGTTGTATGCGGTTACGGGCGTTTTGGCAAATCTGTTGTAGAGAATCTAGAACGAGAACATTTAACCACGACAATCGTCGAAGCAATGCCCGACCTGACTGAATGTGAAAAATGCGTTATTGGTAGCGGAACTGAGGCGCACACATTAATTGAAGCTGGCATTAAAGAAGCTTGCGGTATCGTTGCTGGTACCGACAACGATATTAACAATTTATCAATTGTAATGACTGCGAAAGAGTTGAACCCCAATCTATTTCTGATTATCCGCAAAAACAACAGAAACAATGGTGCTTTATTTAAAAAATTTGGCGCGGATATTACGATGCAACCAACCGATATTATCGCGCATGAATGTCTTGCACACATGCTCACACCGCTATTAGCTGAGTTTTTAGCGCTCGTCCGCAACCAAGATAACCAATGGGCGAATAACTTAATCAGCCATCTGGTTGATGTTGTAGGTGAAACAGTACCTGAAACCTTTGCTGTAACAATTGACCATGAAAATGCAATCGCGGTGCAAGAATATATTGATAGTGGCTTAATTGTTAAATTAGAAAACATTATGAAAGACCCATCAAACCGCGAAGATGATTTACGACTAGTGCCATTGCTATTAGTTAGGAATGGCCGGTCTTCATTGGTGCCCGACAAGGATACGGTGGTCATCAATGGCGACCAAATTCTATTTTGCGGCACCTATGATGCTAAAAATACATTGCCAGCATCAATCAATAATACAAATCTATTTAACTATATAATGAATGGCTTGGAAGTTCCCGACAGTTTTGTCTGGAGAACAATAAAAAACTTTATTCAAAACTAGTCTCTGAGTTTTATTTCCCGCGCATAAACATTTTGTCCAAATCGTGCATACTCACCTGAAACCAGGTGGGTCTACCATGATTGCACTGCCCAGAACGCTCAGTTGCTTCCATATCACGTAAAAGCGCATTCATCTCAGGTACTGTCAGACTACGATTTGCTCTCACTGCTGCATGACAAGCCATCGTGCCTAATAATGTATTACGCTGATCCGTTAATACCCTGCTCGTCCCATATTCATTAAGCTCTCGCAAAACATCACGCGCCAAGGTCACTGCATCAGCTTGCTTCAATAATATCGGCACTGCTCGCACGGCTAATGTCGTCGGTGACAAGACTGCAATATCAAACCCTAATTGCGTCAATATTTCACTATCACTACTGAATAACTCATTCACAGTAGCGACCTCTATCCTATCGGCATTGAAGCTGACTGGCAGCAACAAAGGTTGCATAGGGACCGCTTTTTTATCAATCGCTTGTTTTAAGCGCTCATACATAATCCGTTCATGTGCCGCATGCATGTCCACAACAACCAAGCCTTCCGCATTTTGCGCCAGTATATACACACCATGGATTTGTGCGACAGCAAATCCTAATGGGTAATGTTCTTCATTACTGCCAATCTCATCTGTATTCACTTGTGAAGATGATGTTTTTTCTGGCTGATGATGATGTTGCTCATCTAAACTTGACTGAAGCGGATTATTATTTTCATAGAGTGTTTGATAGAAATCAGGTGTCTGTCTTACAGAAAAATCTATTTTAGATTGCTGTTTAAGATAGTCCGTATTACGGCTTTGAAATGGGTTATGTGGTGCTTGCCCAGCTGTGACAGCACTGGATTCACCTGTTGGTGTTGCTAGCGCTTTATGCAGCGCATGAAAAATAAATTGATGAACCGCTTGTCCATCTCTAAAGCGCACCTCTGTTTTTGCTGGGTGCACATTAACATCAACTAAGTTAGGATCTAATTCGAGAAATAAAACGTATGCGGGATGCCGATCATGATGCAATACATCTTGATAAGCCTGTCTTATAGCGTGGGCAACAAGCTTATCACGCACATACCGTCCATTCACAAAAACAAATTGTGTATCACGTCGTCCTCGACTAAAAGTTGGTTTGGCAGCGACGCCCCAAAACCGCAACCCTGCTGCTGTATCATCAACTGTTATCGTTTCAGCAGCAAACTCTTCACCCAATACTGCTTTAAATCGCTGGTCAGCCGTTGAAACAGCATAGCGGCTGATTATTCGCCCATTATGCTCTAACACAAAAGCAACATCAGGCCGCGATAGCGCAGTGCGCGTATATGCTTCCTCACAATGGCCAAACTCTGTCGCTTCTCTTTTAAGAAACTTTCGCCTTGCGGGCGTATTAAAATAAAGGTCACTTACTTCAACTATACTGCCAACATCTAAAGCATATGGCTCAATAGGCGATACTTCACTACCATTAACATATATTGACCATGCATGTTTTGTATCTGTCGCACGACTCATGAGTTGCATTCTAGAAATAGAAGCAATACTTGCTAGTGCTTCTCCTCTAAAACCAAGACTAGCGACTGACTCCAGCTCTTCTAAAGAACTGATTTTACTGGTTGCATGTCTGGTTAGTGCCAAAGCTAAGTCATCTTTACTAATTCCAGCACCATTGTCTACGACTTTAATCTGTTTAATACCACCATCGATTAAGCTTACCTTTACCTCAGTGCTGCGCGCATCCAGGCTGTTTTCTAACAACTCTTTTAACGCAGAGGCAGGTCTTTCTACTACTTCACCAGCTGCGATTTGACTAATTAATTGATCTGAAAGTATTTTGATATATGACATTAAAAATGATGTTGTTTAGATGCGTATTTTAATCATTTACTGATAATGCAGTGCGATTCCGACCAGACTCTTTGGCTTGATAAAGTGCCTTGTCAGCACGTGCGATTGTTCTATCAGCAGAGTCATTTACCTCATGCTGGGCAATACCAAACGAAGCAGTAACAGTAACCGTCTCGTTATCAATTTTGTGCTGGTATTGTTCTAGTGTAAGGCGCAAGCGCTCCACTAAGACTTCAGCCGACTCAAGCTCTGTCATTGGTAAGAAGATTAAAAACTCTTCACCCCCATACCGCGCCACGATATCACCTTGCCTAACGCCATTAACCAACATCTGTGATACAACTTTCAAAACATCGTCCCCAGCAACATGACCATAATGGTCATTTACATCCTTAAAGTAATCAATATCCATAATCACAAAACAACAATCTAAATGATGCCTTTTAATCTCTGGCAGCTTTTCCTCTATGCGCTCAAGAATATAGCGTCGGTTATACAATCCGGTTAATACATCGTGCGCAGCTAGCATTTCTAGTTGCGCTTGAATATCTTGCAGTTCGAGATTTCTTTTGACAAAATCTTCATTTGTTTTTTCTATTTTCTCATGCAGCGCTTTTAACTCTTCAACATACCCATCATTCAGCAGCCTGTTTTCTACTTGTCCCAAAATATATTTATTGGTCATCCAACCAAACATAATGCAGACAATCACCAAACCTATCGTGCCAAATAACCACCAAGAGAAGATTGAAAAATACGTAATAAAATACCATACTGCCATACTACTCACAGCCAACACAAACCCAATCATGCCTTTTAACGAAGCTGATTTTGAGGAAGATGAAATTGATACCACAATGGCAATGATAACGGCAACGCGATAGCCACCTGTCTCTACAGAATGCTCGTCAACTAGAATGAAAAACGCCATGCCCCAGGCAAGGCCATTTAAGATATGTAAAAAGTTTTGGCGTTGCATAAAAGAGCGGATTTTATAGACAGGCATATCATAACTAAACTGAAATGAAGTAAAGACGATATAGAAGTTGATTGCAAACATGGTAATAATCCATATCATAATATTTTTAGCGTCAGTAACTTGGTAAAAGCTAGCCGCTAAATATATAGCAAGCAGAAGTGTGCAATACACCGTAATACGAGATTGCTGCAAATAGATATTAAGCATCTCAAAGTCAATTGCGTCTTGCATATTTAATTTAGTAAGCGACTGCATCAGTTCTTTTCCCCTACAATCACTTTAGCAAGTGGTGGATTTGCTGCAAAGTACTTCTTAACACCTTTGAGAATAGACTCCGCGAGCTTCGTTTGATGGCTGCTGCTATTCAGTTTACGTTCTTCTTCTGGATTACTAATAAAAGCGGTTTCAACCAGAATAGATGGAATATCTGGTGATTTTAAAACGGCAAAACCCGCTTGTTCCACATGATTTTTATGTAATCGATTTACCTCACCTACATGCCCCAATACGGCTTTACCTAACTTTAAACTATCGTTAATCGTCGCGGCTTGAGACAAATCCAACAAAGTCTTAGCCAAAATAGGGTCTTTATCTTTTAAACTAACACCACCAATTAAATCGGATTGATTCTCCTTTTTCGCTAAATACCGTGCCGTTGCACTGGTAGCTCCGCGCTCAGATAAAGCAAACACTGACGAGCCTCGTGCAGATGACTTCGTAAATGAATCGGCATGGATTGAGATAAACAAATCAGCCCTCAGCTTGCGCGCCTTCACAACTCGACCACCCAATGACACAAAATAGTCGCCATCTCTGGTTAATATACCGCGCATATTAGGCTCATTATCAACAAGTGTCTTCAATTTTTTTGCTATCGCTAGCGTAATGTCCTTTTCATGGCTACCTTTTGCGCCTCTAGCACCTGGATCTTCACCACCATGCCCCGCATCAATCGCAATGGTAATAATTCGCTTATTATCACTCGCTTCATCATCTGCCGGCTTATCGTTATTTGGCAATGGCTCAATCACAGGTTTAGGTGTCGACTTTCCATCATCCTCAAGTCCATCTAACATGGCCATTAAAGGGTCTTTGATAGGGATAATATCTAGCACTAATCGATGTTGGTAATCCCCAGCTGGCTTTAATGAAAAGACATTAAAGTTAACTTCTTCCTTTAAATCAACAACTATGCGGACTACAGTCGGTTGATTAACCGCTATTCTTATTTTGTTTATATATGGGTCATCTGAATGAATTTTTGTTGAAAGCGAATTGAGGACCTCATTTAAGGTAATATCCTCAACATCCACAACCAAACGTTCTGGGTTTTTTAAGGTAAAAGTCTGATATTTTAATGGTGCCTTTGCTTCTATCGTTACACGCGTATACGCATCAGCGGGCCATACACGCGTTGCGGTAATTTCATTCGCTGCAAACAATGATGCACTAGCAAACAAAGCCGCCGCAAATAAGACTAATTTTACAAAAAATAATTTAACCATACTTCCCTAGGTTGACTTACGCTCGAAAATGATTAGTTTTCGTCCATTAACTTGCTTATTCTTCTTCATTAAATCCAACTCAACATCATAATCTGGTTTAGGTAATAGTTCACCTGCTTTTTCTGGCCACTCTACAATACATATACTCTCATCATTAAAATACTCATTAAAACCAGCAGCATCCCACTCATAAGCATCCACAAACCGATATAAATCAAAGTGATAAAACTGCAATGTTGGAAAATCATATGGCTCTACTAAAGTATAGGTTGGGCTTTTCACCTTCCCCGAGTAACCAAGCCCTTGCAAAACACCTCGTACAAAAGTTGTCTTGCCAGCCCCAAGGTCACCGTGCATATAAACGAGATCCCCAGATTTTAATTGCTTTGCAAAACGCTGCCCAGCCTCTAGTGTCGCTGCTTCATCTGCTAATTCAAGTGTAAAATGACTATCCATGACGCACAACAGCCTAACTGATAACGAAATGACCAAGCTTGCCGCTGACATCAAGCAATGGGGCAAGGCGCTTGGTTTTGCAGAAATTGGTATTACCGATACTGATTTGTCGTTTGCCGAAAAAGAGCATCAAAGTTGGATAGAAAAAGGCTTTCATGGTGAGATGGATTATATGGCAAAACACGGCACGAAGCGAACACGCCCTGCCGAATTAGTCGCAAATACAATTCGCGTCATTTCTGTTCGGGTGGACTACCTGCCGCCAAAAGCCAGAGATAGCTGGCAAGTGATGAATGATAGCGATAAAGCTTTCATTTCGCGTTACGCATTAGGCAGAGACTATCATAAAGTCATCAGGAATAAGCTGCAAAAGCTGTGCGAAAAAATTGATCAAGCAGCAAAAAATGCCGAATACCGTGCTTTCACGGATAGTGCGCCCGTTTTAGAAGTCGCACTCGCGGAAAAAGCGGGGTTAGGTTGGCGTGGAAAGCATACCTTACTAATTAACAAAGATCATGGCTCCTGGTTTTTTTTAGGTGAAATCTATACCAACTTACCTCTGCCAATTGACAAACCCGCTACTAATCATTGTGGTAGTTGCACATCCTGTATCGATATTTGCCCAACCCAAGCCATCACGGCACCCTATGAAGTCGATGCAAGGCGTTGCATTTCTTACTTAACGATAGAGCTAAAAAACAGCATCCCCGTCGAATTCAGACCATTGATTGGTAACCGCGTATATGGCTGTGATGACTGCCAACTCACCTGTCCTTGGAACAAATTCGCGGAATCCACACAAGATAACGACTTCTTCGTTCGGCATGGGCTCGATGATGTCAGCTTGATTGAATGCTTTAGCTGGTCAGAAAGTGAGTTCAAGCAAAAAATGGCAGGTAGCGCGATTTATCGAATTGGCTACACACAATGGCTACGTAATATTGCCGTTGGCCTTGGTAACGCAACAACCAGCCCAGAAGTGGTTCAGGCACTCAAAAAACGTGCTAATGATGACCATGCATTAATCAAGGAACATGTTGCTTGGGCATTAGACCAACACCTTAAATAGCTTAAAAAAATCCATTTTGTTTAGCGTTAAAACCCATCCTCACTCGTTAATATACGTACAAACGTGTCAGATTTATCCCGCTTTATTATGCGCTTAAAGAAAATAATAAGGGCTTATTCAATAACATTTGCGTCCGCTTTTGTAATTTACTATAGTGTAGTTAAAGGTTAGCTAACACTAAGAATTAAAAAGAAAAACATCATGAATCATACCAAATCTTCAATCATGCTATACGGACGCATGGGTCCGTATAATATCTGTTAGGGTTACAAAAAAATGGCATTGAACTTTGAGCTAGAGGAAGACATTTGGTGGCAAACAAAAGTGAACCTACCATCTTGGAGTGGTTTTCAAAGTAGACGCGGCCCGTATGGTTCAAATGATTCTGAGTTACCTTCGAATGGTGATGTGGTCATTGTGTTCGCTCCTGAAGGTCGAGATATCGAACCATTAAGCAATGAAGAGATTGAGTCCGTTGAATGGGTGGTTGAAAATGAAGCATCTTTGTCAAAGTCTCTTTTAAGTTCACTGCTGCAAGCATATCCCAATTTACAAGAAGATTATGGCTATACAGAACAGGAAAAATCTCAATATATGCCTAACGTAAAAAACCAATATGATTTCCGTAAATTAATAGGGTTACATTCTGTTAATGTCCATCCTTTGCAAAAGGATGGTATGCCTTATATTGGTTTTGAGTTTGGTTGCACTTGGGATCCAGAACATGCATTAGGCGTACTTATGCACGGTAATCGTGTTGTTGAAATTGGTGGGGCTGACACAGCCATACTTCTTTGGATCGCAGAGAAAGATGCAGAGAAGGCCTAACAAGTCGCTCGTACGGACGCAAACTACGCTGCGCTACGTTTGCGCCGCACAGCTTAACCGTTAGGGTGCAAATGATTCCACAGTGGGATTTTTGGGTAATCAATGTAATTTTACTAATTTCAGTTACTTATTTAGTATCAAAATGTGTAGCTCACCTACGATTCAACATTGGTAAGAAATGGGTTTGGTCTGGGTCTTTAGTTGCTTTGTATATTGGTTGTATGGCAACGTCATTGGGCTTTAACTTTCTTTCAAACCAGAAAATTGTATTGGCTAATGACATGAAAAATCCACCTGAACTCTGTCAAATAGAAAGCGGTTGGGTATAGAACTTTCAAAAGAAAAACGAACTGAATATAGCCTATCAATAGCCAAATCCTTATTCGTTAATAGCGGCAAGTTCAGAGATTATATAGACCTAAATGGAAAGCTTAGTGCATACAAGCCTACTGCTGATGATCGTCAAAAACGTTCAGAATTGCTTAAACTTATTGAGCGTTTACAAACTTCTGGCAAACTATTTTTCTTATAGCTATTGGCTGGCTACTTATTCCCTTATTAGGGGTTGGCATTGGCTTTACAAATTGGTTAACATCTAAGCTGCACCCTAACCCATCATTCAAACCGCAAGGGTCTTCGCCAATCTCACTAGGCGGTAAACCACCAGTCGATTGCAAAAGCAAGACGCCTAACGGCGCCCCTTAATTCAAACGTTCAGTCAAAATTAGCTAGCATCGCTGCACCCAACATTCCTGCTATATCTTGCGCGGTTGAAATCTCTACGTTGACTTTTTGCCGCAACACTGGAATTAAATCTTGCTGCAAACGTTGATTAAACGATTCAGCCATTAAATCCCAAGCAGCGGTTAAGCCACCACCGATAACCACATGCTTTACATCGGTCACTTTTAAAATACTGGCAAGCGCCTGAGCAAGCGATGCACCAGCGATATTAAATGCCTTGATTGCATTTTCTCGTCCATTACGCGCCAATTGGGCAATTTCTTCTGCCGACCGTTTTTTTTGTGTCGAGAGGTAATAACTTAAACTCACACCACTGGCAGAGGCATATTGCTCCATACAGCCTAGATTACCACAGCCACACAACCGACCTTCCGGCTCGACAATAATATGTCCCACTTCCATCGCACAGCCATGATGGCCGACATGTGGCTTACCATTGAGGATTAAACCACCACCGACTCCAGTGCCCAAACCCAGATAAATTAAGCCAGATGCAGGCTGCTTTGCTAAATAGTACTCACCAAAAGCAGCAGCATTGGCATCATTTTCTACGACCACCTTTTTTTGAATAAGCGCAGCAAGGTCTTGTGCTAAATTCACATTGAGCAAGCCAGGTAAATTCGGTGATTGCGCAATGGTATTGGTTAATGGATCGATAAAACCAGGAAAGCCAATGCCAATGTGTTCAACCTCTGGGTGCTCTGCTAACACATTTGTTATGCCTTCCGCGGTTACTGCTAGTATCATCTGCCATGCAGTTTGTGGTGAGTTTTGATGACAAATACTGGAAAAATCAGCATGAATACGTCTTTCTTCAACTAATGTTGTTTCTGCAAAAACACCGATGCGTAAATTGGTACCTCCTACATCAATGCCAATCGCTTTAGCCATATACTCTTCCAGAGATTTTTACTAACTTTTTAAATTGTTGTTGGTAATCTTCGGTTAACTGTTCCCACTCAAAATGCCAAGACCAGTTATCAATTATCGTCCCAGGTGTGTTCATTCTACAGTCGCCATCTAGTGCCAAAATATCTTGCATGGGTACGATTGCAGTGTTGGCTTTGGTTGCAAAAGCCAATTCAATCAATGCGAACGGCATAGTTGGATTTTCATTTTGCAAATAGGCATGAAAATGCTGCTTTACTGTGTCGTCAATAGCGTTATACCAACCAAGGGTCGTGTCGTTATCATGTGTACCTGTGTAAACAACGCTGTTTTCTTCTATGTTTTCTGGTAGGTAAGGGTTTGTATCATCCCCACCAAAGGCAAATTGCAGAATCTTCATCCCGGGCATTTCATATTTCAGTCGCAACGCATCGACTTCATGCGTAATAATGCCCAAATCCTCAGCAATTAGTTGTATCTCAGGTAACGCCTGATAGATTGCATTTAATAATTCATCACCTGGCGCCTCTACCCATGTGCCATTCATGGCTGTTTGCTCTTCGGCTGGTATCTCCCAAGCTGCTTCTAACCCTCTAAAATGGTCAATTCTGACTAAATCAAATAATTCGGATTGGGTGCGCATGCGCGCTACCCACCAAGCGTAGTGATCTTCCTTCATCACCTCCCAGTTATAGTGTGGGTTACCCCACCGCTGACCTGTTTCGGAAAAGTAGTCAGGCGGCACACCCGCAACAACTGTCATCGCCTTTTCGTCATTCAACTTAAACAAGTGTGTATTTGCCCAAACCTCTGCACTATCGTAAGCCACAAATATAGGAATATCACCAAATAGTGCAACATGCTTTTGCTTTGCATAGACTTTTAACGCATGCCATTGCTCAAAAAACAAAAATTGATGAAATTTAACCTGTTCGATAGCGGGCGCATATTCAACCTTAAAGTTTAGAAGCGCATCCTGATTACGATTTTTGTAAGCATCTTCCCATTGATCCCAAGCAGAAAAATTAAAGGTCTGTCTTAATACAGAATAAAGTGCATAGTCTTCGAGCCAGTATTGGTGGCTTTTACAGAACTTGGTAAACCCGTCTAATTCACTTTTTTTTAGAAAATGTCGATGCGCTACATTGAGTGCTTGATGATGGCCTAATGCAATATCTGAATCTGTGAGGAGCTTTTGCTCAACCAGCGTCTGTAAACAAATAAACGCGGTGTTTCCTGCATGTGCCGAGATACATTGGTAAGGCGAATTATCCGCATGTGGCATATTAATTGGCAAGGTTTGCCAAATACTAGCACCAGAAGCTGATAAAAAATCTACAAACCGATAGGCATCGTTACCTAAGTTTCCTGAGGGCAATGAACTAATATGGAGCAACACCCCTGCTTTACGTTTACTCTGATCATCAGGCATCTTGACCCCTGCGCATGGTCCCTGCATTCTCAGAACTTCCGCCACCTTGACTAATTTCGTGATGTAGGTTTTCAGGAACTGGCTGGTCTAATAACTCATATAGGTTAATTAAATTTCGTCTGTAAAGTTGATCAAAACTTTTCACACTATCAGATGCATTATAATCACCGAACCACCAGAACCAGTCGGATCCTTCACAAATGGCCAACTGCCGCTCACAAGCTACTTTCTTCTCAGCGTCTAGTCCGTGAACGACTTGGTCATACACTTTTTTCACTTCGCACAGTAAATCCCATGCAGCATTCTTATCTTTACTGCCTATCCAAGTACTAAATGTACCGTAGACCCAGCTGCCTGCAGCCACTTGGGATAAAACGGATGCCTTTGGAAAATCACCAACTTTTTTTAGTGCCACAATGTCACTAAATGTTGACATGATAATATGGGGATGGTCTGCTAATGCAGCATACAATTCTTTTAAAAAATAATATCCATTATAGGGATAATATTCCCATGCATTTTCACCATCTAGAATTACGCTCACTACTTGGGATTTTGTCGGGTTATATAAATAAATTTCTTCCAAATTTTGAATAAAATCTTCAACTGCTTGCGTTGAATGCATTTTGGAATATTCAAACCCTATTTTATCTGAGAGCTCATCATCTCTAAAAAAACAAATGATATCGTCCTTACCATTGGTAACACGATATGGTTGATATAAATAATCATATTTATTCTCAACACTCTTACCACTTTTGACTAAGCTATTTGCTAAAACACCTTGACCAGTCGCTGCCCACTCAACGCCATACTCCGCTAACAAAGATAGCGCCGCATGAGAAACCGCACCCTCTGCAGGCCACATTCCTTTTGGCTTGACACCGAAAACACGTTCATGATAAACATCAGCTGATTTAATATGCTCTCTGGAACGACTAACACCGCCGTTGTATTTTTTATGCTCAGGCAAAGGCGCTTCTGGCATTGCGTCTTTTGTCGATGCAAAGTCTATAAGTAAAGGCAAGATTGGATGATAGTATGGTGTCGTCGATATTTCAATTTGACCAGCATCCATTAAAACCTTATAGCGAGGAATAAGACCACTAATCGTTTCTTTAATCACATCAAATAACTGTTGCCGTTCCTCTGTAGTAAAGAAGACACCCTTTGCCATTAAAGCCTGTATGACTTCGCTTTGTTGCCTTAAGCTCTCTCCACACCAAGCCAAATGGTACCAAACAAGCAAATCTGCCTTATATTGAGCTGATAAATAATGAAAATCATAGTCATCACTCATAATAGGCTCTACTTGTTGGTAGATGTTTAATAATCGTTGATAGTGTGGAAAAGGACTCAACATCTTTTCATGATGTGCCTTAAAGCAACTTTCTACGATTAATTTACAATCAAGATGACTAACGTCATTTAGGTCTTGCTTTACGAGGAGTGCTAACAAGGGATCTCGTATGTCATTGTCCTCAAACTGTTGTTTGTAGTCCAATAGCTGTTCAACTAATATTGGCACAAAGTTAAAGGTCACTCTTGCTTTTGGATTTTCTTCCAAATGGTAGACCATATCACTATAGTCTTTGATTGCATGAAGATAAGTCCAAGGCAATACATATTCGCCAGTGCTTAAATCGCGGTAGTCTGGCTGGTGCATATGCCAATAAAGATTTAAGCGAAGCTTAGGTGGTGATGCGGGCATAAATTTTCCTAACTATAACTTTAAAAAAAACTTTTTAATTTATTGTTTTTATTAAATTACTCTATATAAATCCTGCCCTAGCATATCCGGTGTAACTAAAACAATTCCTTTTTCTGACACATAAAATCGTTTTGCATCAAGTGCCAAATCTATGCCAATCTGCATACCTTCAGGTATGTAGCAACCTCGGTCAATCACGACATTTTTTAAAACAACATTGCTATTGATAGTTGATTTCGGAAGAATAACAGCGCCTTCTACATTACAATAATCATCAACATGCACATCTGAAAATAAAACAGAATTGGTTACGCATGAGCCACTAATCAAACATCCGCCAGAAACAAGAGAGTCAGTGGCCTTGCCCGTTCTGCCTTCATCTTTAAAAACAAATTTTGCTGGTGGCAACTGTTCTTGATAGGTCCAAATTGGCCATTCATTATCATAAAGATTAAGCTCTGGAATGACTTTCGTTAGCTCCATATTCGCTTCCCAGTAGGCATCAATTGTTCCAACATCACGCCAATAATAATTATTGTCTTGCGCACCAACACAACTATCCGTGAACCGATGCGCCTGTACGCGATATTTTTTTATCACATGTGGAATAATATCTTTTCCAAAATCATGCGAAGAGCTTTTACTGCCGGCATCCCTAATAAGCTGCTCGTATAAAAACTTGGCATTAAATATATAAATGCCCATGCTGGCAAAAGCTTGTGTAGCATTGCCTGGAATAGATTCTGGATTGTTAGGTTTTTCTGCAAAGTCAATGACACGATCGCCATCGTCGACGGCTACCACACCAAATTCTTTAGCATCGTCAATCGGGACATTGATACAGGCAATCGTCATATCTGCATTACTGGTGACATGGGTGGCCAGCATTTTTCCATAGTCCATTTTGTAAATGTGATCACCAGCTAAAACCAACACATACTCTCCCCCATTTTCTCTGAGGATGTCTATATTTTGATAAACAGCATCTGCCGTTCCTTTGTACCATTCTTCTGCAAGACGTTGTTGAGCTGGAATGATATTAACGTACTCATGAAATTCCCCTCTCAAAAAGCCCCATCCACGTTGAATATGTTGAATTAAACTTTGTGCTTTATATTGCGTTGCTACATTAATACGCCTAATGCCAGAATTAATACAATTAGAGAGGGGGAAGTCAATAATTCTAAATTTTCCACCAAACTGAACAGCTGGTTTCGCACGCCAATCCGTTAAGTTTTTCAGTCGGCTACCACGACCACCAGCTAAGATAATTGCTACTGTGTTTTTTGTTAAGTTACTGATAAAGCGATCTGAGGGCGCATCTTGCCGGAGATTTACTTTTCTTCGTTCTTTGAATTCATTCCTAGACATTCTTTAAGTCCTAACAAAGCGGTAATTAAGCAGGTAGACTAACAACTTCTGC
>JBPOFK010000017.1:0-51664 GCA_051252095.1 Methylophilaceae bacterium | reverse complement strand
TCGTTTAAGATTATATTAGCAATTATTGCCGTTAATAATGGATTCAATGCCATTATTAACGCACCATTGATGGCTGAATTGGTTTCCATTCCAAGAAAGAAAAATAGATTAAATCCAAACACACCGACAACCCCTAAAATTAAATATGACCTCAAGTGAAGTAATCGGATGTTTTCTTTCCTAGCGGCCATGATTAACAACATAATTGCTGCTGCCAATATATAGCGACTAGCGCCAGCTGCGTAAGGACCCATTTCCGCGACAACAGGTTTAGCTAAATTAAAATTAGCTCCCCAAAATAATGCAGCCATCGTTGCCATTATGTATGTACTAATATTAGCCATGATTTATTGCCTCTATAATCCTTGCAATTTAATATTCATCTTGCAGTAGTTTTTATGAATTGATAACTACAGGGAAAATGTAAACATTTATCCTGTAGTTATCAAAAAAATAGTTATTCGTATATTCCCTCGACTATTAATACTCGGTATTGAGCGCCTTTATATCGGTGCTTTGCTGCTTCTTGATATTTTGGACTTTGATACCAGTTCTGAGCATCTTTGGTTGTTTGGAATCTTTGTATAAAGCATCCCTCCACTTCAGGGCCCTCCAAAATTTCTAAATCGCCATAATTAACCAAAGGAGTAGCGTTATGCCCTTCACGTGCTAACTTAGCAAGTTGGGCATATACTGACATCTCTCCTTGATCAAGCGTATGCTCACGAATCATAACGACATAAGCGCTCATGCTCGAATACTTTCATTGATTAAGTGCAAGAGCTGCTTTGCTGCCTCTGCAGAGGAGGCGGGATTCTGGCCTGTAACAAGTTTCCCATCATTCACAACATAAGAAGCCCAGTCTGATGAACTCGTGTATTGCCCGCCTAATTTAATCAATACATCTTCAACTAAAAATGGCACGATTTCCGTTAAACCTACTGCAGCTTCTTCTGTATTTTTGAATCCAGTCACTTTCTTATTTTGTACAACAGGCGTTCCATCTTGATTTTTAACATGAATCAAGACACCAGGAGCATGGCAAACTAATGCAGTCGGTATGTTGTTTGCGATTGCACTGGCTAATAAACGAATAGAGTCTTCATCTTCGGCTAAGTCCCAAAGTGGACCATGTCCACCAGGATAAAATATTGCATCAAAATCATCAGGATTTATCGATTTTAGCGGAATAGTACTAGCAAGTTCAGATTGCGCTTCTATATCAGCTTCAAAGCGATGTGTTGCTTCAGTCTGAAAGTCAGGCTCATTGCTTTTAGGGTCAAGTGGAGGTTGACCTCCTTTTGGAGATGCAAGTACAACTTCTGCACCTGCATCTTTAAATACATAATACGGTGCTGCTAGTTCTTCAAGCCAAAAACCTGTTTTACGGCCAGTTTGGCCCAATTGATCGTGTGAAGTTAATACGGTAAGAATTTTCATGTGATTGCTCCTTTTAAAAGTTGATAGTTAAGAGGCAACTAATCCATCTCAACTAATAGACCAGTCGTATATTAGCAAGACAAAAAAATGCCTTGGCTAACTAAAAAATATTTAGTTTAAATGCAACATCATTTTTGTAGTATCCATTGCGTTATTCATCGGTGTTATGTTTCGATTGATCTTAGCCATTAAGCTTGCACCTAACCACATTTGATAAAGTGCTTGCGCTAATTTGTTTGGATCTTCATCAATAGACAGAGAACCATCAGCGATTCCCTCCGTGATAAGATCTTTTAAACGATCAGTAATACCAGTTGTTCCAGCTTTTAGTGCTAAGCGCATAGCTTCAGACAAATCAGCCACCTCAGCAGCTAATTTAACGGCTAAGCATTTACCTTGGCAATCAAAAGACTCTTGAGACATCAGCCAGTATTCCCAATAATTCATGAGACGCTGGGCCATTGTTTTATCTGGAACATTAATCATGCTATCCATATTGAGAAGATATTCCTCAAAGTAGTTCTGAAGCATTGCCTCTCCAAATGCATCTTTAGATTTGAAATAGTAATAGAATGACCCTTTAGGAACGTCAGCTACAGTCAAAATCTCATTGAGACCAACCGCTGAATAGCCTTTTCTGCTAATGATTTGTTGAGCCGTTTCTAGGATATGCTGGCGGACATCTAAATTTTCAATCGTGTTCATAATCAAACTATATCAACTAGTAGACCAGTTGTCTAGTAAATTTAATTAAATTTATTAATGTCGGCTTTGCCCCCCAAATCAGACGTTATCAACACGCATTGCTACAAGTTAATTTTATTTAACAGCTCACCCAAATATCAATTAATCTTTACCAAAAAAGCGGTGATATAAAATCGGCAAAATGAACAAGGTTAAAAGTGTAGCTGTTGTTAGTCCGCCGATGACAACAATGGCTAGCGGCCTCTGTATCTCCGAGCCTGGTCCTGTTGCAAATAACAGCGGAATCAGGCCGAACACAGCGATGCTGGCCGTCATTAAAACAGGTCTTAAACGGCGTTTGGCACCTTCAAAAGCGATCAGGCTTTTTTGCATACCTTCATAATCCAGCTGTTTAAAGTACGAAACCATCACCACACCATTCAGTACGGCAATACCCAGCAAAGCGATAAAACCTACGGATGCTGGGACTGACAAGTATTCACCTGATACCCATAATGCAAACACCCCACCAACCATTGCTAATGGAATATTCGAGAGTATTAATGCAGCCAGCTTTAAAGAACCAAAAGTAAGGTAAAGTAATAGAAATACCATTGCAATAGAAATAGGCACCACGATACTTAACCGCTGTGCTGCACGTTGTTGGTTCTCAAACTGACCACCCCACTTCAGCCAATAGCCTTGTGGCAATTTGACTGCTTCACCTACTTTTTGCTTAGCTTCGTCAACAAAACTCACTAAGTCACGACCTTTTACATTTGCTGTGACTACGACCATGCGAATACCACTTTCTCGATCAATTTTGACTGGCCCCTCGGTGCGCTCTAACCTTGCAATACTGGACAACGGAACATTATTGCCATTGGGTAACGTAATGAGCAGTTGACTGAAAGTTGTCGGAGACAAACGCACTTCTTTACTTCCTCTTAATAGGATAGGCGTACGACGCGCGCCTTCTTGTACAATTCCTAGCTGCTGCCCTTCAATCTGACTTTGGAGTATTTGATTGACCTCGGCAATTGTCAGTCCAAGCTTACCTGCCGTACGTCGATTGACTTTAATTTGTAGGTATTGAATGCCGCTATTTTCAGGGGTATACACATCTTGGCTACCCTCTATGCCTTCTAAAACAGTCACAATTTCTTGCGCCGTTTTGCTCAAAGCATCCAAATCAACACCGAATAGTTTAATCGCCAAATCCCCTCTCACACCAAGGATCATTTCACTCACACGCATATCGATAGGTTGTGTAAAGCTGAAATCAAGGCCTGGCGTCTGTTTCATCACTGTACGTAGTTTTTCGATGAGGGCCTCTTTGCTATCAACCTCCCATTCATCTCGCGGCTTAAGTACTAAAAAGTTATCTGTTTGGTTTAATCCCATTGGATCTAGCCCAAGTTCATCAGATCCAACTCGCGAATACATGCCTTTAACTTCAGATACTTGATTTATTATATTCTTTTGTACTTCTAAATCAGTCGCAACACTTTGTTTTAGCGTGATGGAAGGAAGTTTTTCCACACCGATAATAATGTCCCCTTCATCCATTATAGGCATGAAGGTTTTACCAATGAAAAGATAAGCGATAACTGTTAAGACTAATAAAACACCTGCACCCGTAAGCAGTTTATTAGGGTGCTGCATTGCCTTACGTAACGCTGGTGCATAAATTGCCGATAGCTTTCTAACTAACCACGGATCTTCTTCATGCTGATCTTTAATTAAGAAAGAGGCAATAACGGGTATTACGGTAAGTGACAACACCAATGAACCAGCCAATGCAAAAATAATCGTCATTGCAACTGGCGAGAACAATTTACCTTCCAAGCCTTGCAGTGTTAATAGTGGAAAAAATACAGTGATAATAATCACCACGCCAGAAGCAACTGGCAAGCTGACTTCACGCATCGCATTCAATATGATGCTCATTTTTGATTGCACATGCCTATCCGGGGTATGTGCCAGATGTGAAATAATATTTTCTACCACAACTACAGAAGAATCGACCAGCATCCCAATCGCAATTGCCAACCCACCTAAACTCATTAAGTTGGCAGACATACCAAATTGCTTCATAAGCAAAAAGGTCGTGAGTACGGCTAATGGTAGAGAAAAAGCAATCGTTAACGCTGCGCGCCAATTACCTAAAAACAGAATGAGCAAAATAATCACTAGCACAACGGCTTCTGTCAGTGCTTTATTGACAGTATGCACTGCACGCTCAACTAAATTACCACGATCATAGAATACATTGGTGGTGACACCTTTAGGCAACGTAGGGGCAATTTCTTGTAACTTTGCACGCACACCTTCAACGACTGCACGGGCATTCGCCCCCCGTAAACCAAGCACCAAACCCTCTACTGTTTCTGCTTTTCCATTCGCCGTTACAGCGCCATAACGCGTTAAAGCACCTATTCGAACCTCAGCAATATCAGCAATGAACACAGGACTGCCATTTTCACTTTTCACGACGATATCACGTAAGTCTTTTAAGCTTTGAATCGCACCTTCTGAGCGAACAAGTAAAGCATCCTCATTATCGCTCAACCGCCCTGCTCCATCATTTCGGTTATTCTCTGTTATTGCATCACGCAACATATTTAAACTAATGCCACGTGCATACATGCGCACATTATCGGGCACTATTTCAAAAGTGCGTACTAAGCCACCTAACGCATTAACATCTGCCACGCCTGGTACCGTTCTCAATTGCGGACGTATGACCCAATCTAGTAAACTTCGCTTTTCTTCCAAACCTAACGTGTCAGACTCAACCGTAAACATAAACATCTCGCCTAAGGGCGTCGTCATCGGCGCTATACCACCAGAAATGTTAGTTGGCAGACTCCCCCAAACATTACTCAAACGTTCGCTCACTTGCTGACGTGCCCAGTAAATATCGGTACCATCTTCAAAATCTACTGTAATATCAGTGAGCGCATATTTAGCCACTGAGCGCAAACCAGACTGCTTTGGAATTCCTAACATTTCCACTTCAATAGGTGCTGTGATACGCATCTCAACTTCTTCAGGTGTCATCCCAGGGGACTTCACAATCACTTTGACTTGTGTCGATGAAACATCTGGGAACGCATCAATCGGGAGCTGCTGATAGGCAAGATAACCTGCAACACTCAGAAGTATTGCCAAAATAAGTACCATAATGCGCTGGCGTAGAGAAAACTCAACAATAAAATTAAGCATTATTCACCACCTAAGCCTAACCAATGACCCTTAAGCGCAGCTAAACCAGTTGTTGCTACTTCATCAGAAGCATTCAATGAACCTTGGATCAATGCATACTGATCATCTTCATTTAATACGGTGACTGGAACAATCTCAAAACCATTCTTAATCCGCTTAAAAACAACGCTTTTTTGACCATTTCGTATCAAAGCGGATTTTGATACTTGCATACTGCCAGCTTGCGTTTTGATTGATAATCCGACTTCAACAAACTGGCCTAGGGATAAAATTTCTGCCCCTTGATTGATTTCTGCTCGGACTTGCAATGTTTGCGTTGCTTTATTAACACTGCGTAATATGGCAATTATTTTTCCACTCGCGTTAGCTTTTGGAATCTTCACAGCCAGTCCTTTTTCAAGATTGGCGGCTTCCTCGATTGGCACGTTCATCTCCACCCATAACGGATTTAGATGTGCGATTTGATAAAGCGGCACCCCACTATCAAGACGATCACCAACTTTGGCGTATTGCACAACAATTTGACCGCTCATTGGTGCAACAATATTAATTACACTTTGCATGTTATTGGCACCAACCAATTGATTGATAGTTGATTCCGTCATTCCAGCTAAGCGCAATGACTGTTTTGTTTGCATCACTTCTGTAGTAAGTGCTTGCTGAGCACTTTTAGATTCAATATATCGCCTTTGTGGAATAATGCCCTCTTCAGCCAAGGCTTTATCACGTATCGCTGTTTTAGAGGCTAAAGCCAATTTCGTTTTTGCTTGTAAGTATTCACCCTGCAATCCAATGAACTCACTACTACTTACCTCTGCAATCACTTGTCCTTTTTCGACTTCTTGTCCTGTTGCCACTGTTAACGCACTAACCAAACCATGTTGCGGCATACTCACAATCTCGGTTTGATTGTTTGGCACAGTTACCTCGGCACTATATTGCCGAATAAACTCACCTGAGTTGACATTCACTTGTTTGGTTGTCACTTGCATTTTTTTGATTTGTGCATCGCTTAAAGTCAATGACTCAGCAAATACAGTCAATGGTAGTAATAATAAAATACAGACCATACTTATTAATTGATTCATGGTAAAACTCCTACAGCTTGGTTATATCGGGCAATATTCCATTGATGTTGTATTTGCATAGCACGGTAGCTACGCTCTGCATCAAAGGCTAGACTTTTAATTCTTAATAAAGTAGCTAAGTCATGCTCACCAAGTGCATAAGCTTTTTCGGCGAGCCGCAGGCTCTCATCAGCTATATCACGGCGTTGTTTTGCAATGATAAGTTCTTGTTCATTAACCTCAAGGTTATGCTCAGCCTCATGAAGCGCAGCCTCTAATACTCTTTTGAGCTCGTCACGCTCTGTAAGCGCTTGACCCAAGCTCATTTCCGAAGCGGCAGCAATTGGTGTGGTTCTCGCTGGTGTTGCAAATGGGATGCGAATACTAAGACCCATGCTTTGGTTATACTGCGTATCAAATGCACCTTGAGAATTTCTGGCATTGATTAAAACTTGTATATTTTCCTTTTTTTCGATATTGGCCAGATTACGTTGCTCTTCTGCAAACTCCACCTTAGTAAGAATAGCTACCCAGACAGGTGATTGCTCATAGCTATCCAACAATGATCTTTCTTCAGTGTAGCGCTCAGGAATTTGGTTTAATCCTGTCACTAATTTGTAACGAAATCGAGCGTGCATAAGCTCAGCATGCGCTAGCAATTTATTTTTAGACGCTACTAGCGTCTCTTGCTGAGCGAGCAACCAATCCGTTTTTGCTGCCTCACCTGCTTGAAAACTTTTATATACTTTTTCTTCTAGTGCTAATGCGCTTTGATATTTAGCCTCAGTTAGAGCAAGTTCATTTTCATTAAATGCGACATCCCAAACAGCTTTCCGTAATAGACCAGCTGTTTGTATCACTAGCGCAGATTGACTTGCATCTAAATTTAAAGCACTCAGTTCACCAACTTTTGCTCTTGCCTCACGCTGGTTTGGCAACCATAGCGGCAGTTCTAATGTCGCTTGATAATCACGCTCATTTCGGCCACTGCCTAGGCGATCATTTTGATGATAAATCGTTATAGCGGGCGCATTTGGCAGCAAACTATCTGCTAGCGCCTGCTTTGCAGATACCCCAAACTGCTGTGAATTAAGATTAGCTTGTTGTGGTTGATGCTTAATCGTTTCATTTAATATATCTTTCAAACTCAGTGATGGATTGATATGCAACACATCTTTGTGCACATCATCTTCCGCAGCTATGCCAATGCTTGTACTAAAAATGAAAGGTATTATCCAAATGCTAAATAGCAAGGAAGAAAGTTTCATTGAACACTCCTAAAAACTATAAATTAGATGCCAACGGCATCAATTAATGATTAGTTTTAGTCGTGTGGTGGGGCGTGAGACAGAGGTCGTTGGTAAGAAAACGATTGTTTGTATTGGAAAGCAGATGCAGGACGAACAAACCATGTCGCAAAAACAAATGCAATCAAGCCAAACAAAATCGCGCTAAAGCTGATTACATCAATGGCTTCTTGATTTAAGATTGCCTGATCAATATTCACCATTGTTGAATCCAGACTGCGGTCTACAAGATGAGTATGGGTATCTGCTTTCACCTCAATTGGCAAATAACTAGCGACCGAATCTGCTTCTACAGTGTGTAGATGTAACACCTGTGAGCCAATACTTTCATGTACTTGATCGCCGTTGTAATGCACATGCAAAAATGGCAATAGCAATTGCATGATACCCAAGCAGAGTATCAATGCAAAAGTAAAGCTTTTAGCAAGCGAAGAAGTCATACACTTAATGTAACAAAGATTCACCTTGGCAACAACGTATAAAACATCTTATTACATAGCTTTACGTCAAATGACGTAAAGCACTTCATGATTCTTGACTGGCTTGAGTCGTCATACCTGCTGGACTAATATTAGTAGTAGCTAAGCATTCTCATGTAAAATCTCACCTTTTAGTTCATTCGCATCGACAACAATGGCATTAACTTTCCAACAAATCATTTTAAATCTCCAATCTTATTGGGATAAACAAGGATGCACACTGCTTCAACCATACGACATGGAAGTTGGCGCTGGCACTAGCCACACCGCCACCTTTTTACGTGCACTCGGACCAGAACCTTGGAAAGCGGCATATGTGCAGCCTAGCCGTCGCCCTAGCGATGGTCGTTATGGTGAAAACCCAAACCGTTTACAACACTACTATCAATTTCAAGTGGTATTAAAACCAGCGCCTTCCAATATTATGGACTTATATCTGGGCTCTCTTGAAGCCTTAGGTTTTGACCTCAAACAAAACGATGTGAGATTTGTCGAAGATGACTGGGAGAACCCAACGCTTGGTGCATGGGGTTTAGGTTGGGAAGTATGGCTCAACGGAATGGAAGTGACCCAGTTTACGTATTTCCAGCAAGTGGGTGGCATCAACTGTAAACCAATCACGGGTGAAATCACTTATGGTTTAGAGCGACTAGCGATGTATTTGCAAGGGGTAGAGAATGTCTATGATTTGGAATACTCCCCAGGCGTGAAATATGGTGACGTGTTCCTACAAAATGAAAAAGAGCAATCAGCGTACAATTTTGAACATTCTGATGTTGCGTTCTTGCTAACTGCATTTAATGCATATGAAAAGCAAGCACAACACTTAATGAACGAAAAGCTTGCGCTACCAGCCTATGAGCAAGTATTAAAAGCCGCGCATACATTTAACCTCTTAGATGCCAGAGGTGCTATTTCTGTCACAGAACGTGCTGCCTATATTGGCCGTATTCGTAACTTAGCACGTAGTGTTGCAGCGAGCTATCTCGACAGCCGTGCTCGTTTAGGCTTCCCAATGGCGCCAAAAAACTGGGCAGAAGAAGTACTCGCACAATTGCAGCAACAGCAAGAAAAGAACAGTAAAAAGGCAGCAGCATGAGCAATTTATTAGTCGAACTATTTGTAGAAGAACTGCCGCCAAAGGCATTAAAAACATTAGATTTATCCTTTGCCAATGTATTAGCAGAATCATTGCAAAATCAAGGATTAACTAACACAGGCAGCGTACTAACACATTTCGCAACACCACGTCGCTTAGCAGTACATATCAGTCACGTATTAACAAAGGCCGCAAACGAAGAAGTGGCACAAAAACTAATGCCTGTAAAAGTTGGTTTAGATGCTGAAGGTAACCCAACGCCTGCACTGTTAAAACGATTAAGCGGAATGGGTTTAGATGAGTCGGCAGTAAGCAATTTAAGAACAGAAAACGATGGTAAAGCAGATAGTCTATTTTTAGACATGACCAAAACAGGTGTCACTTTAAGCGAAGGTTTGCAAAAAGCAATTGAAGAAGCGCTAACAAAATTACCTATCCCCAAGGTTATGACTTATCAGATCAATGATGGCTGGGAAACCGTGAATTTTGTCCGTCCAGCACATGGTTTAGTTGCATTACATGGTGAAACAATTATCCCTATCAGCGTTTTGGGTTTAACTGCTGGCAACACGACCATTGGGCATCGCTTTGAATCACAAAAAGAGATCATCACAATAAAAAGTGCTGATACTTATGCTGAGCAACTGCGATCAGAAGGTGCTGTCATTGCCAATTTTAATGAGCGCAAACAAAATATTGCAGCACAACTCAAAGCAGCAGCAGATAAAGAAGGCTTGACTGCAATAAGTGATGATGATTTGCTGGATGAAGTGACCGCATTAGTTGAATTACCAAATGTATTAGTGGGTCAATTCGAAACGGCGTTTTTAACAGTGCCGCAAGAATGCTTGGTACTGACCATGAAAGCCAATCAAAAATACTTTCCATTACTAGACGATCATGGCAAGCTTTCCAACAAGTTTTTAATCGTTTCTAACATCAGCCCTACTGATCCGAGCGCAGTGATTGGTGGTAATGAACGCGTGGTTCGACCTCGTTTAGCAGATGCTAAATTCTTTTTTGACCAAGACCGCAAAAAAACATTGGAAAGTCGTATTGATAGCCTAAATAAAGTCGTTTACCACAATAAACTTGGTTCTCAAGGTGAGCGTAACAATCGTGTCGCAAAACTATCAGGTGAAATCGCCGAGCAACTTGGTGGCACAGAGCTAACTGCAAAAGCAGTATTGGCTGCACGCTTGTCAAAAGCAGACTTAGTGACAGACATGGTAGGTGAGTTCCCTGAACTACAAGGCATTATGGGGCGCTATTATGCGCAACACGAAGGGATTGACGATGAAGTTGCCTTCGCCATTGAGGATCATTATAAACCGCGCTTTGCTGGCGACGAACTACCACGCAATCAAACAGGTATTTGTGTTGCACTCGCAGACAAATTAGAAACCTTAGTTGGCTTATTTAGCATTGGAGAAAAACCGACAGGCGATAAAGATCCATTTGCGTTGCGCAGACAAGCATTGGGCATCATACGCATGCTAATCGATGCAAAACTACCGCTAAAATTTGAAATTTTAATTCAACTTGCGCTTTCACAATTTGATGCAGATGAGGGCACATTAGAAGCTATTCAGGCGTTTTGCTATGACCGCTTAAGCGTAAATCTACGTGAACAAGGCGCTAGTGCGCAAGAAGTGGATGCTGTTCTTTCTGTTACGCCAGATCTGTTAAGCGAAGTTCCTCCGCGTTTGGCTGCCGTACAAACCTTTGCCTCGTTAGCAGAGGCAGCAGCACTAGCCGCAGCAAATAAACGTGTTGGTAACATTTTGCGTAAAGTGGAACATGAAATTAATGCCAAAATAGATAACCGCTTATTACAAGAACCACAAGAAATAGCGCTGGCTGATGCGCTATTTAAGCTTAAACCAGAAGCAGACAAACTATTTGAAAGTGGTGACTACACAGGATCATTGCAAACGCTGGCTGTACTTAAAGAGCCTGTTGATGCCTTTTTTGATAATGTCATGGTGAATGCAGAAGACCCTGCATTAAAGGCAAACCGTTTAGGTTTGCTTGCCATGCTACACCACACGATGAATCGCGTTGCTGACTTGTCTAAGCTTGCAAGCTAACCATGCATAATTAATGATATGAAACTCGTAATTCTTGATAGAGATGGTGTTATTAATAAAGAGAGTGATCTCTTTATTAAAACGCCAGACGAGTGGATGCCAATTCCTGGTAGCTTAGAAGCCATCGCCTTGCTTAATCAGCATGGCTTTCACGTTGTTGTGGCGACCAATCAATCTGGTATTGCTCGCGGTTTATTTGACATGGTCACGCTGAATGCTATTCATGACAAAATGCAGCATGCTGTTACTCAGGTTGGTGGACATATCGATGCTATTTTTTACTGCCCTCATGCTGCTAGTGACAATTGCGAATGCAGAAAACCTAAAAGCAATATGATTACGGATATTGGTCGTCGCTTTGCTGTTGATTTAAAAAAAGTACCCGCAATAGGCGACGCAATGCGCGACTTGCAAGCATTCTCAAAAGCGGGATGCCATCCCATGTTAGTAAAAACAGGAAAAGGGAAAGAAACGTTAGCTAAAGGCAATTTACCAAGTAATACGCTAACCTTTAGCAATTTAGCTGAGGCTGCAAATTATATTGTCAAAAAATATTAATCGTCGTTTTATATGATTTATCTACGCTCATTTATCTTTAATCTTGGCATGTGGATTTTTACGATTCCGTTTACTACAGTCGGCTTGCTGACTTTTTCTTTGGCGCCTATGCAGCGTTATCGCTTTCTGAGCCAATGGGCGCGCTGCATGTTGTGGTGGCTGCGCATTAGTTGTGACTTAAGTTTTACAGTTATAGGGCGCGAGAATATTCCAGAAGAACCAAGTATTATTCTTTGCAAACATCAGTCGGCGTGGGAAACACTCGCACTGCAACTCATTTTTCCTCCTCAGGTCTGGGTGCTCAAACGGTCGCTGCTATTGATTCCATTTTTTGGTTGGGCGCTGGCACTCACGTCACCAATTGCAATAAATCGATCTGCTGGCCGAGAAGCGTTAAAACAGCTTGTTAGCCAAGGTAGAGAACGTCTAGCACTAAAATTCTGGGTCGTTATTTTTCCTGAGGGCACGCGCACCTCGCCTGGAGAGCGTGGGAAATATCATATTGGTGGCGCTTGGTTGGCGACTCATACAAAAACCCAAGTTGTCCCAGTCGCACATAATGCTGGCGAATATTGGCGTAAAAATTCGTTCCTAAAACATCCTGGCGTCATTCAAGTCAGCATTGGCCAACCTATTCAAACTGATGGAATTAAGCCTGATGCGCTAAACCAGCAAGTTGAAAACTGGATTGAGGCTGAAATGAAAAAATTCCATCAATAACCGTCAATATGACCCAAAAATCCATCAAGCTCAGTAACGGCGAAACGATTCCCTATTATTTGGAACGAAGAGCGCGTCGTACGGTTGGACTCAAGATAACTGAAACGGGCTTAGTCGTTCATGCGCCAAAGTATATTTTAGAGTTTCAATTAAAAAAGCTTATCCAAGATAAATCCAACTGGATTCTTAATAAACTAGAATCTCGCAAACAAAATGCTGTGCCACCTCTATCTTGGCAAAATGGCGAAACACTACAACTGCTAGGAAATCCCCTATCATTATCTGTTTTACTCAACAATAAAAATAAAAAACCACACGTTGAGCACAACACTTTAACCATTGCTTCGCCAGAAGCAGAAAATCCTAGCGTCATAAAACACAAAGTCACACAGTGGTATAAAAAACAAGCCATGTCTGACTTTAAGCGCCGTTTAGAAATATTAGCCACAAAGCTTGATGTACCAACTCCGCCACTTAAACTCTCTAATGCCCAATCTCGTTGGGGAAGTTGTAGCAGCAGAGGTGATATCCGTCTCAATTGGCGTCTATTACAAGCACCACCGCATATCATCAACTACGTGATTTGCCATGAACTTGCCCATTTAAAAGAAATGAATCATTCTGCCCGATTTTGGGCAGTCGTCGGTAGCCTGTATCCTGATTACAAAAATGCTGAAAAAGAATTAAAGCAAATAGGCCATACCTTGCATCGTCTCTAAGCAATAACATAAAATAAAAAAGGGAGCCATGGCTCCCTTTTTAAATTCACACTGTGTATTACATTAATTTTTTTAAGTCGCTTGCAATCTCTTCTGGCTTTTGTCCATATCCTAAATACAATCTGACCTTACCTGTTTTATCAAAGACATACATACCAGCACTATGGTCAATGCTGTAGTCTGTTGCTGATTTGCCTGGCGTCTCTAGATAGTAAATCTTAAAGTTACCCAGTGTTTCAGCAGTTTCTTGCAAACTACCTCTCAAACCAATAAAGCGCTTATCAAATGATGGCACAAACTGCGCAAGCACTTCTTGCGTATCACGCTTAGGGTCTACTGTAACAAATAATACCTGTACATCATCGGCTTTATCGCCCAGTATTTTCATCGTATTTTTTAGCTCAAGCATGGTTGTTGGGCAAACATCTGGACAATGCGTGAAACCAAAAAACAGCACAACGACCTTACCTTTAAAATCACTCATCGTGCGCAGCTGACCGTTATGATCTGTTAATTTTAATGGCTTTGGAAAATCTGCGCCCGTAATATCAGTCCCTACAAAACCACCAGAATTACTAGCGCCGCCTTCTCCTGGCGCAGCATTACATGCACTCAGAAAAACAAAGCAAATCATCAAAAAAATGCTTCGAACAAGCTTAAACATAGAATAAACCTCAATAAAGAACAGATTTTAATTTTAACATGCTGAGAAAATTATAACCTTTAGTTTACAATAGTGGTTTTGATATTATCTAAGGCAATATAATAATGGCAATACCAAGCTCAATGTCAGACCGTGACGGTCTTATTTGGTACGACGGCGAATTAGTAAACTGGCGCGATGCCACAACGCATGTACTCACTCATACACTCCATTACGGCATGGGAGTATTTGAAGGCGTACGGGCTTATAAAACCGATAAAGGCACAGCAATCTTCCGTTTGCAAGATCATACCGATCGGCTATTCCGAAGTGCACATATCTTAGGCATGAAAATGCCATTTGATAAAGCAACGATTTCCGAAGCACAGAAAACAGCCGTTCGAGAAAACAATTTAGAGTCTGCCTATATACGCCCAATGGCCTTTTATGGTGCAGAAGCAATGGGAATTTCTGCCAAAACATTATCCACACACGTGATATGTGCCGCATGGAGCTGGGGTGCTTACATGGGTGACGAGGCGATTACCAAAGGGATTCGTGTGAAGACTTCTTCATTCTCACGTCACCATGTCAATATTACGATGTGTAAAGCAAAAGCTAATGGCAACTACATGAACAGTATTCTTGCGCATCAAGAAGCTATTCATGATGGATACCATGAAGCACTGCTTTTAGACGTCGATGGCTTTGTAGCTGAAGGCTCTGGCGAAAATATTTTTATTGTTCGTCATGGCAAACTGTACACACCAGATTTGACTAGTGCGCTTGAGGGTATTACCCGAGACACTATCGTTCAATTAGCGGGAGAAATTGGTTTAGAAGTCGTTGAAAAACGCATTACACGTGATGAAGTGTATAGCGCCGATGAAGCCTTCTTTACTGGTACGGCAGCAGAAGTGACACCTATCCGCGAGCTTGATAACCGTGCTATAGGTAATGGCACCCGTGGCCCAATCACTGAAAAACTGCAAAGCTTGTATTTTGATGTGGTTAAAGGCAAATCAGCCAAACATGCGGACTGGTTAACCTTGGTTTAAAACAATGCTATCAATAGTAGGAAAGATTGAATATGTCTGACGTTAAAGAGTTTGAAGTAACAGCTAAAGACCTGCCTTTACATTGCCCAACAAAAGAGGTTGCGCTTTGGGCGTCGCATCCACGTGTGTTTTTAGATATTGCTGAAACCGGACAAGTCGCCTGCCCTTATTGCGGAACAAAGTTTAAACTTAAAGCAGGTGAAGTGGTGTCGCACCACTAAACAATCAGCCTTTAATCATCATTTGTGGATTCAACTCTCGCGCAATTACAAGCTGGCAAGCTACATGGCAGCAAACAACTTAAACTGTCATGTGCCCTGACCGCCTTCCCATCAGAGATATACGATTTAGCAGATACGCTAGAAATTCTCGATCTCTCCGGGAACAAACTCTCATCTCTGCCAGATGATTTAGACCGCTTTAAAAAGCTACGCATTTTATTCTGCTCATCGAATCAATTTACCGAATTGCCAGCCATACTAGGCAAGTGCGAAAGCTTGCGCATGATTGGCTTTAAAGCGAATCAGATTACACACATACCAGAAGAAGCTATTCCTACAAAAAATTTACGCTGGTTTATCGTAACAGACAACCAACTAAGCAAGCTTCCAAAAGCACTGAGTCAGTGTAAGCACTTACAAAAACTCATGCTTGCAGGCAATCGACTTACATCACTACCCGACACTATGGCAAACTGCCACGCTTTGGAATTACTTAGAATCTCGGCCAACCAATTTACTGAGTTACCAGAATGGTTATTTGACTTACCAAAGCTCACTTGGCTCGCCTATGCAGGCAACCCTCTTTCTAATGCTATTGAAAAAGAAAGAATGCAGCAACAGAAAGCACCTAAAATAAACTGGTCAACATTAACCATTGGCGAAGTATTAGGCCAAGGGGCTTCTGGTGTGACCTACCAAGCTAACTGGCAACAACAAGACACTACCGAAACCGTTGCTGTGAAGTTATTTAAAGCAGGGCTCACTAGCGATGGCCTACCAAGCTGTGAAATGGATGCAAACGTGATGGCAGGCGAGCATGGAAACTTAGTTGGGGCAAAGGGTGTGATTAGCAATCACCCAGAAGGCGTACAAGGCTTAGTCATGCCGCTACTCAATGCAGATCTAACCATATTAGCTGATCCACCTAGTTTTGAAACTTGCTCACGTGATGTATATCCATTAGAAACAAAGTTAAGTAAAGCGCAAGCAACCCATATCGCCGATGGCGTTGCCAATGCAATGCATCATTTGCATGACCAAGGATTAATGCATGGTGACCTGTATGCACATAATATTTTATGGAATGATAAAAAAGTCGTGCTCAGTGATTTAGGTGGCGCTTCGTTTTTGCCTGTGCATGATAAAAAATTGGCAGAAGCGTTAATGCAATTTGATAAACTTGCGTACCAAGTGTTGTTAGAAGAGTTAAAAAATCTCACTGAATAACTGATTTATCAGCAATGCCTATTAATAGCGTTCAACCCCATTGATTTGTTGCTATCATCAGAAAATGTAATTTTAAATAAGGCCATCTTATGAGCACTACCATGAGTTTAATCTCAGTCGTTTTTTTACTGGCGACTAATGCTTTTTTTGTTGCGGCAGAGTTCGCACTGGTTAAAGCGCGAGGATTCCGAATAGATACACTGGCAGAACATGGCAATGCGTCAGCGATCATGACGCAAAAAATACAACAAAACTTAGAAGCGTATTTAGCCGCCTGTCAGCTTGGCATTACTATGGCCTCACTCGGCCTTGGTTGGGTTGGTGAGCCAACCATTGCGGCACTGTTAGAACCAGTACTAGCATCATTTGGTCTGCCAGAAGCGGCCATTCATACAATCGCATTTTTAACTGGTTTTTTAATTTTTTCTTCATTACACATTATTGTCGGTGAACAAGTTCCTAAAACCTTTGCCATTCGCAAGCCTGAAGCCATCTCGCTGATGGTGGCTTACCCACTGCACTGGTCGTATATCGCTGTTTACCCATTTAATTGGATGTTAAATAAAACCTCGGGTTGGGTTTTAAAACAATTTGGTGTCGAGGAAGCAAGTCATGGCGACATTCTAACTGGTGATGAAATCAAAGGCCTTGTAAAAGCTTCTCACGAACATGGAGAAATTGAATTTGGCAAGGCTCGCATGTTGCGCAACCTGTTTGAGTTTGATGAACGCAGGATTGGACGCGTCATGATTCCAATCGGCTCTACGTACCGTCTTGATTTAGCTGCAGATTTCAACGAAAACCTTAAAGTTATTCGAGAGTCAGGCCATTCGCGCTTTCCTGTTATTGATAGTAATCATGATGATGAAATTAAAGGGCTACTGCTAGTAAAAGATATCTATAGCGCCTTACTTGATGGCGTCAAGGAACCGTGGAGTGAACTAGCAAAATACTGCCGCGAACCATTAGTGATTCCTGAAACACAGCGCGTCTCTAAATTATTTGAACTAATGCGTGTGCGTCGTGCGCATATGGCCTTTGTCGTAGATGAATATGGCAAATTTAGCGGTATTGTTACGCTTGAAGACTTGCTGGAGGAAATCGTTGGCGAGATCCTTGATGAAACCGATACTGACGAAAACATGATCGACATCCAGAGCATCGCAGAAAATAAATGGGAAGCTTATGGTTTGGTCTCGATTACTGACTTAGGCCGAGCAACGGGTTACCGCCCGGAAGATA
This sequence comes from Methylophilaceae bacterium, assembly GCA_051252095.1. Taxonomy (GTDB): domain Bacteria; phylum Pseudomonadota; class Gammaproteobacteria; order Burkholderiales; family Methylophilaceae. Next base: position 33,882 of record JBPOFK010000017.1, on the reverse strand, counting down.
GCATGGATGCGAATACCATCTCGGGTCTATTTTTACAGAAGCTACAACGCATGCCTAAAGTCAATGACAGTATCGAGGACAGGGGGTATCAGTTTACGATCCTATCCATTGAAGACCGCCATATTGGCAGAGTAACGATTGAAAAAATCATTGTTGATATTACAGATATAACAGGAGACTAAGCTAAACGATTGCTGCAAATACACATACCTGCAAAAACGATTGCGCGAATTGATAGTGCACCTTAGGAAAAATCACTTTTAAAAAAATTTGGGGTGCTAGCAATTAAGCTTAACTCACTCCATCCGTTTAATCTTGACGTCACCTTCACCCCATAACTGTTGAATCACATTTTCTGCATTTGCAGCCTTATTACTCGTCCAAACCATAATATTCGGTTTTACTGCTGAAGACATAAGTAAAGACTGAGCCATCAAAATAGCTTGTAACTGTTTAGCAACCGCTGCACCTGTATCAATCACAACAACGCCATCACCAACGACCTCTTGAATCAACTCACGTACAAAAGGATAGTGGGTACAACCTAGCACAATGGTGTCAGCACCCGCGTCAAGTAAAGGCATGCAATATTGGGTAAGTAATGCTTTGGTAGTAGCAGCGTTCGTTTCACCACGCTCAATACATTCCACTAACCCAACACAGCCTTGGGTATGGACTTGAATATCTTGACCATAATTGGCAAGCAATGCTGCAAATTGTGCGCTTTTGAGCGTACCTACTGTTGCAAGTACACCAATCACGCCATTTTTACTGGCTAGCGCAGCGGGTTTCACCGCTGGCTCCATACCAATAATCGGCAGTGTATATTTAGCCCGCATTAATTGAATAGAAGCAGCGGTTGCAGTATTGCAAGCAACGACCAGGGCTTTAACCTTTTGCGCAATCAAAAAATCAGCAATGGCAAAGCAACGCTCGGTTGTTTTTTCAGGGCTTAGACTACCATATGGGGCGTATTGGCTATCTGCCACATAGACCAGATGCTCATGTGGTAATAAGTCGTGAATGTGTTTAAGGACTGAAATTCCACCCACGCCAGAGTCCATAACGCCAATAGGCTGTGTATTTGATTGCTTATTATTCAATATTTTGTGATGCATGATTTATAATGAGCCATTATATTAGAAACAATCACAATGGGTAATCGATTAAGTAAAATCTACACACGCACTGGTGACGACGGCACAACAGGCTTAGGGAACGGTAGTAGAATCGGAAAGAACAGCCTGCGCGTGCAAGCCATGGGCGATGTTGACGAGCTCAATGCAGTGATAGGTCTGCTGCTCACAGAGCCTGTTTCTGCCGCTGTCCGCACTTGCTTAACAGCGGTTCAACATGATTTATTTGATTTGGGTGCTGAGATTTGCATGCCAAACCATGCCATGGTTAAACCTGAGCGCATTAAAGCATTAGAAACGGATTTAGATGCGTTTAATGAAACATTATCCCCGTTAAAAGAATTTATCTTACCGGGTGGCTGCCGCGCCGCTGCGCTATGTCATCTTGCAAGAACGGTGTGCCGACGTGCCGAACGAACAATGCATGCACTCAATGAAACGGAAGCATCTACCGAAACTTCTTTACAGTACATCAATCGATTATCTGATTTGCTGTTTGTGTTATGCCGTACGCTGAACAAAGAAGATGGTCAGCCGGATGTACTTTGGCAAAACACCGCAACCCAATAAACCCTTTCATCAATCAGGTCATCAATGATTAAGAAATTTCTGAATAAAGTATTCAAAAAGCGACAAAAGGCAGAAATAGCCATCAACCAAGCAGAGTGCAACTTGTCGAGTTCAGTTGCTAGAATTTCTGTCAAAAAACATAAAATCAACCAAGCAATGATTAGCTCAGCAGCATTAAAAACATGTGAGGGCTTACAGAATGCCGGCTTTGATGCCTATCTTGTCGGTGGTGCTGTCAGAGACCTGTTGCTTGATTTTAAACCGAAAGATTTTGATGTTGCGACCAATGCTGAACCAGAGGATGTTAAAAAAATATTTCGTCGTTCACGCATTATTGGCAAACGCTTCCGTCTAGTGCATGTACTATGGGGTAGAGAAACAATTGAGGTTTCAACCTTCCGCGGGCATCATCACAGTGAAGGAGATGCTTCTGTTAATGATACTGGCCGCATTCTAAGAGATAATATTTTTGGCAGCATGGAAGAAGATGCGGCTAGACGCGATTTTACGGCTAATGCGCTGTATTACAATCCAAAAACAGAAGAGGTTTTAGATTTTCACAATGGCGTTGCTGATGTAAAAAAACGCCTATTACGCATGATTGGTGAGCCAACAAAACGATATCAAGAAGATCCTATCCGTATGTTACGCGCTGTAAGACTGTCGGCCAAATTAGGTTTAAACATTGATAACGCAACACAAAAACCGATTGCTGAATTAGCAGACTTGTTGCACGATGTACCACCAAGCCGCTTATTTGATGAAATGCTTAAGCTATTTCTGTCTGGCCACGCCATTGAGAGCATTAATATATTACGAGCCCAACATCTACATCACGGCCTCTTACCTCTGCTAGATGTTGTGCTGGAGCAGCCTTTGGGTGAAAAATTTGTCATGCTAGCGCTGAAAAACACCGATGACAGAATCATGCAAGGCAAGTCCTCTAACCCCAGTTTCTTGTTCGCAACCCTGCTCTGGCATGAGGTATTAAAAGCCTGGCAAGAAAACCAAAAGCAGGCACCGCTGTTCCCAGCACTTTATCAAGCAATGGATGAGGTAATTCAAATACAAGCGAAGAAACTGGCGATTCATAATCGGTTTGTATCAGGCATGAAGGAAATCTGGGCCATGCAACCACGTTTTGAACAACGTTCAGGTAAGCGTCCATTTGGATTGCTCACACATCCTAAATACCGTGCAGGCTATGACTTTATGCTGTTGCGTTGTGAGTCTGGTGAAATCCCGGCTGAAATAGGGGAATGGTGGACCACATTTGCACATGCCAACTCTGAACAACGTACCGCTATGTTATTACCGAACACAGCTCCCAAAAAACGCCGCCGCAGACCCAAAAGAAAACCAATAGCCAAAAAGGATGAAAGCAGTGCATAGCGCTTACATTGCCTTGGGAAGTAATCTTTGTGAACCAATTCTACAAGTCAACAATGCACTCTTAGCCCTAGCAAAACTACCAAGAACCAAGCTCATACAACACTCAAGCCTTTATCAGTCAGCGCCTGTAGGCTATGACAATCAACCAGATTTTATTAATGCTGTTGCTGAAGTCATGACAGAACTCAGCCCAGAAGCACTGTTAAAGGAGTTGCTATCTGTAGAAAAAGCATTCGGCCGCGAGCGCCCTTTTCCAAACGCACCGCGTATACTTGATTTAGATTTATTACTTTATGAAAACATTGAGCAAAAAACAGCATTTTTGACATTACCACACCCAAGAATGCACTTAAGGAGTTTTGTTATACTGCCGTTAGCTGAGATTGCACCAGATGTAATGATTTGCAGCGATGATATTATTCCTAAGCGCAGTAATGTTGTAAAATTAGCGCAATCCTTCCAAAACCAAAATATTGTAAAACTAGGCAATCATCACCCAGCATGAGTATTTTTAATAAATTTCCCTTTATCGTGATTGAAGGGCCTATTGGCAGCGGCAAAACAACATTAGCGCGCATGCTATCTGATAAATTTTCTACCCAATTGCTATCAGAAAAAGCGGAAGAAAATCCTTTTTTGGCACGCTTTTATCAAGATGCTAAACGCTATGCATTACCGACGCAGCTATTCTTTTTATTCCAGCGCTCTAGACAAATTGACGATGTGAATCAAATGGACATGTTCTCTCAGCCAATCACTGCGGATTTCTTTTTAGATAAAGATCCATTATTTGCACGACTGAACTTGAACGATGAGGAATATGCACTTTATCACCAAATTTTTCATCACCTGCAACTCAAATCACCTAAGCCAGATTTAGTGATTTATTTACAAACGCCAGTAGATGCGTTATCGGAACGTATTGCTGAGCGAAACATTAAATATGAGTCTGGTATACCCAATGAATATATACAGCGACTATCAAATGCATATAGCGAATTTTTTCATACCTATGATGCAGCGCCTGTCCTCATCGTCAATAATGAAAAATTAAACATTATTAAAGATGAAGGCGCACTTGAACTACTCATTGATAGAATTGGCCAATTTAATAGCCGACGCGAATATTTCAATCCCAATTTTGACTAACACATATGCCACTCAAGCATCTACAAAATCTTATTCGTTCTGGTGAAAAGCTAGCCATGCTAACCTGCTACGATGCAACATTTGCAAAAGCAATGGCATTGGCTGGTATTGACATTTTACTTGTCGGAGACTCACTCGGCATGGTGCTGCAAGGTGCTGACAATACCCTCAATGTGAGCATGCACCATATGACCTACCACACCAAAAGTGTTGCCGCAGGCGCACCGAACACTTTGATTGTGGCAGATATGCCACTAGGCAGTTATGAACACGATAATGAAGCTGCCTACAAAAATGCAGACTGGCTCATACGCTCAGGCGCACATATGGTGAAGTTTGAAGGTGGTGGCAATAAGGTGGCCACCGCACGTTATTTAGTTGAGCGCGGCATTCCTGTTTGTGCCCACCTCGGTTTTACCCCACAGTCTGTGAATCAGTTAGGTGGGTATAAAATTCAAGGTAAAACAGAAGAGTCAGCACGGCAGATTATAAAAGATGCCAAAGCCATGGACGATGCAGGCGTAAGCATGATTGTATTAGAAATGGTACCGGCATCATTGGCTAAACAAATTACACAAGCTATAAAGGCTGCAACGATAGGCATTGGTGCAGGTGTACATTGTGATGGACAGGTGTTAGTTTTGCAGGATTTGCTTGGCCTATACACAGGTCCAGCGAGTAAGGCACCAGCAGACTTTAAATCGCCACGATTTGTACGTAACTTTTTAAAAGACACTAATAGTATCCATTCGGCGATTTCCGCTTACATCAAAGCAGTTAAGGACGAGTCATTTCCTGCTGAAGAGCATAGTTATTAATGCAAATTATTCATCACAGCGTGGCATTGCGCGATGCGTTAGATAAGCAAAAAAGAATTGCTTTTGTCCCCACCATGGGCAATTTGCATGAAGGCCATCTTAATCTGGTTAACATTGCTAAACAACATGCAGATTGTGTCGTTGTGAGTATTTTTGTCAATCCTTTGCAATTCGGACCAAATGAAGACTTGCAAAAATATCCTCGCACGCTTGAGGCAGACTGTGAAAAATTAGAAAAACTCGGTACTAGTATTGTATACAACCCCAGTGTTGCAGATATTTATCCAGGGTTTGATGGCAAATCACTCCACCAGACCATCACCATCACACCGCCGCCAATCGCAGCTGAATTATGCGGAGCAAGCAGGTCCGGTCATTTTGCTGGGGTCGCCACAATAGTGACTAAGTTATTTAATATCGTACAACCAAATGTAGCTGTATTTGGGGAAAAAGACTTCCAGCAACTGTATATCATTCGTAAATTAGTCAATCAGCTCAACTTTCCAATTGATATTATTGCTGGAGAGACAATTAGAGAGCCAGGTGGGCTAGCAATGAGCTCGCGCAACGGCCACTTTAGTAATGATGAGAAAAAACAAGCGATTCAACTCTACCTCACGCTTAGACAAGTAATTGAGTCTATCAAAATGAACCGTTATGATTTTGAGACGATTGAGAAAAACGCTGGAAAGCAGCTAGAGAAACAAGGCTGGATAGTCGACTACATTTCCATTCGATCACCTGCAACACTTCGCATAGCATCTAGCTCAGATGTTGGCAACTTAATCGTACTTGGTGCCGCAACACTAAATGGAACACGTCTAATTGATAATATTGAATTTTTGCGCTAAACCCTTGAATTGATTAAAATGCTAAGTATTAACATTTGATGGAAAATTTGCATGCAAAGAACTATGCTTAAATCTAAGCTACATCGTGTCCATGTGACGCATAGCGAGCTACATTATGAAGGTAGCTGCGCGATAGATGAAGCCTTGCTTGAAGCCGCCAACATTAGCGAGTACGAAAAAATTGAAATCTACAATGTTACCAATGGAGAGCGTTTTAGCACCTATGCCATTCGTGCTGATCGTTATTCAGGCATTATCTCGACCAATGGCGCAGCTGCGCACAAAGCAAAACCGAATGACATCGTGATTATTGCCACTTACGCACAATATAGCGCTTTGGAGTTAGAAACCTATCAGCCTGATTTGATTTATGTCGATGATCATAACCGTATTAAAGAGCGTAAAAATAAAATTCCAGCACAAGCTGCTTAACTAAACATATTTAAAAGGTCATTATTTGTCAGATTTAATTGCAATGAAAGATGCCGTCGTAGACGCAATCGAAGACATCAAAGGATTCGATATTAGCGTGCTAGACGTTACTAAACTTACCTCTATGACGAGTTACATGGTTATTTGTAGTGCAAACTCGTCGCGTCAAACAAAAGCTATTGCCGATAACATTTATGTAAAGCTTAAAGAAAAAGGTTATAACCCTAGAGGCCTAGAAGGCGAAAAAGGCGGTGAGTGGGTGTTAGTTGACCTAGATGATGTGATCGTACATATCATGGTGCCAACAACACGTGCATACTATAACCTTGAGCAATTATGGAGTGGTGGCAGTAAACACAATACCGCTCAAAAATCCAAGTCAGCCGCATAATACTCAGTTTTCATGAAGCTTAAAATTATCTCTGTTGGTCACAAGATGCCAGCATGGGTAGAAACTGCATGCGCTGAGTATATTAAACGGATGCCCAGAGAACTAGCGACAGAAATCATAGAAATCAAACCTGATAAACGCGCTGATGGTAAAAATAGTGCCTCTGTGCAAGCTGCTGAGGCGCAACGTATCCGCAAAGCAGCGAACCGCGACTATTTAGTGGTATGCGATGAAAAAGGTTCCGAAAAAACCACCCTACAATTAGCTGAAATGATGCAATCATGGCAAGAAATGGGCCGTGATGTCAGTTTAGTTATAGGCGGGGCAGACGGTCTGGATCCAGGACTTATTAAAGAAGCGGATTGGCATTGGTCACTCTCAAAGTTGACTCTGCCGCACGCATTTGTCCGTGTATTATTGACCGAACAACTTTATCGCGCTCATACGGTCATACAAAATCATCCTTATCACAAAGAGTGAGATCCCCAATAATGCAATATGATAAATCACTGGTTTGGTTTCGCCGCGACTTACGTGACTATGATCATGCTGCTTTTTATCATGCTTTAAAAACGTCAAAACAAGTTTATTGCACCTTTGTTTTTGATACTGATATTTTAGATAAGCTTAAAAACAAAGCGGACAGACGGGTTGAATTTATTTGGGAAAGCTTACTTGAGCTGAAGCAAGCATTACAACATAAAGGTGGCGACTTAATCGTTAAACATGGCGCTGCTATGACATGCATTCCTGAATTAGCTAGTCATTTAAATGTTGAGGCTATCTTCACTAACCACGACTATGAACCTGAAGCAATTCAGCGAGATGAGCAAGTGCAGAAGACCCTCAAACAAAACGGTATTGAGTTTCACAGCTACAAGGATCAAGTGATCTTCGAAAAGAGTGAAATCCTCAATAAAAGTAACAAGCCATATTTGGTTTATACCCCCTATCGTAATGCGGTATTACAAAAGCTAGATGGTTTTTATCTAAAGCCCTATCCTGTAGACCATTATATTCATCATTTAGCAAAAACCTCTCCCACCGATTTAATACCGCTTGAGACAATGGGATTTAAAAAAACAAATCTAACGAATTTAAACCTTCCTACCGGGATGTCTGGTGGCAAACAATTACTTAATGACTTCAAAAGTCGCATGCATCAGTATAAAGAGGCTAGAAATTATCCATCAATAAAAGGTGTCTCTTATCTATCAACTCATCTTCGGTTCGGTACTGTTTCAATCCGGCATTTAGCTACTACGGCATACCGCATGGAAAACAATGGTGCTGAAACTTGGTTAAATGAACTGATTTGGCGTGACTTTTATTTTCAAATACTACACCATCACCCGCAGGTGGCTTCGGGTCATACGTTTAGCCCTGCATTTGATGAAATTCAGTTTCCTAACAATAAAGCATTTTTTGAAGCTTGGTGCGAAGCCAGAACAGGCTACCCGCTGATAGATGCTGCTATGCGACAAATCAATCAGACAGGCTATATGCATAATCGTCTTCGTATGATTGTTGCAAGCTTCTTGGTCAAAGATTTACTGATTGATTGGCGTTGGGGTGAGCAATACTTTGCAGAGCACCTAATCGACTACGACTTCAGTGCGAATAATGGTGGTTGGCAATGGGCCGCCTCCACTGGATGTGATGCACAGCCATGGTTTAGAATATTTAATCCCGTCACGCAAAGCCAACGCTTTGACAAAGAAGGTAAGTTTATTCGGAAATATTTACCCGAGTTGAGTCAATGTACTGACAAAGAAATACACCAGCCATGGCAAATTTCGTCAACTCGGCAACAATCAATAGGCCTAATCATTGGCGAAAATTATCCAGCACCCATTGTCGACCATGCTAGCCAGCGCACCTTAGCACTTGATTTATATAAAAAAACTAGTGTGCAATCAATATAGAATCTATTAATTCAAGAATAAGGCATGACAATTGCTTTTATACACTTCATAACGTCGTTGGGTTTTTACAACACCCTTAATAGAGCATCATTAAGCACCTATAAATAATAGACACACAATTCGTTATTAGGGGATAATACAGCTAGTTATGCCGCGATTAGGTAAATAGAAAAACCAGTCATCATCAAAAAAAGTACATAACGATAATAAAATAAAGCGATTTAAACTATGCAGTTAAAACTGATCAAAATCTTACTCACTAGCTTGCTATTAATGTTAGCTACTGGGTGTGCAACACAGTCGAATAAAGACCCTTTAGAGTCTATTAATAGAGGCGTTTACAAATTCAATGATGTGGCGGACAAAGCCGTTATAAAACCTGTAGCAACCGCTTACAAAAAAGTCACTCCTTCACCAATCCGTAAGGGAATTAGTAATTTTTTCAATAACCTAGGCTCACTCACCACAGTGCTAAATGATATATTACAACTCAAATTTGCTAACGCATTTACGGATGCCGGCCGATTCGTGATTAACAGTACATTTGGTATAGCAGGCTTTATTGATGTCGCTGGCATGGATAATATTGCGCAAAATAAAGAAGACTTTGGTCAAACCTTAGGTCATTGGGGTGTTGGTAATGGTCCATACTTAGTCCTTCCTTTTCTAGGGTCAAGTACTGTACGAGATACCTCTGGCTTGGTATTTGATACCGTTACGAGCGACCCAATTACTTATACACACAATATTGGTGAAATTCGGTTGCACAATCAATTACGTGCAGCTCAAATAGTTGATAGGCGCACCCAATTGCTAGAAGCAGGTGATTTGGTTGATGATGCAGCTTTAGATCCGTATTCTTTTGTTAGAGATGCTTATTTGCAAAGACGTGAAAGCCAAGTACAAGATGGTTTGGTTCCCACACATGACTTTGATAATGGATTTGAACCTGCTGATGAAGATGTAGATACGCCGGTTGCTGGCAGCTAAACAACATAGCGGTTAAGTCGTCATCAACATACACAAAAAAAGCCTCATCAGAGGCTTTTTTTATTATTGATTGACGGCGAAATAGTTAGCTTGTTGCTACGGTCATCCGCTCAATTAACAACGATCCAGTTTGCTTAGCGCTAGGTAAAACTGCGTCATTACCCACTGCAATAATTTGCATCAGCATATCCTTCAGGTTACTCGCGATGGTAATCTCTTCTACTGGATGCACAATCACGCCATTTTCAACCCAAAAGCCCGCCGCACCGCGCGAATAATCGCCAGTCACCATATTAAGACCATGACCTAATATTTCGGTTACAACGAGCCCTGTGCCCATCATTGCCAGTAAATCAGTAAACGATTGTTTTGTGTCTTGCACGACTAAGTTATGTGCACCGCCTGCATTTCCCGTTGTTTTGAGTCCAAGCTTGCGGGCTGAGTAACTGGAAAGCATATAGCCTTGTAATACGCCATTTTCGACAAGCATACGAGGATTCGTTACCACACCTTCATTATCAAAAGGACTGCTAGCAATGCCTTTCTTTAGATGCGGCAACTCTTCTATGTTGATTAATGACGACGCTACTTTTGTACCTAAACTATCTAGCAAAAAAGATGATTTTCGATATAAGTTACCACCAGAAATTGCACTAATGAGTGATGATATAAGCCCACTAGCCAATGGCGCTTCAAATATAACAGGATACTGACCAGTTTTAATTGAGCGCACACCTAAGCGACGTACCGTTCGTTTGCCTGCCAAATCACCAACAAACTCAGGAGAGGCCATGTCAGCAACACTTCTTGCATTGGTATACCAGTAATCGCGTTGCATTGTATTGTCTTGCTCGGCAATCACTGAACAACTAATACTATGACGGGAACTAGGGTATCCGCCAATAAATCCATGCGTATTGGCATAAATAAAGCGGCCTTCACTCGTCGAGACACTTGCCCCTTCTGAGTTTGTGATGCGATTTTTATCAACAGCAAGTGCTGCTGCTTCACAACGTTTCGCTATTTCAGCCGCCTCTTCTACTGTAATTTGCCATGGGTGATATAAGTCTAGGTCTTGAACATTACTAGCCATGCTTTCTGCATCGGCCAAACCACAATATGGATCCTCAGCAGTGAATTTTGCAATATTACATGCCGCGGCTACTGTATCTTTTAGTGCTTGCTCCCCAAAGTCTGAGCTACTTGCATAACCCTTACGATGACCAAAGAAAACGCTTATCGTAATACCTTTGTCTCGGTTGTACTCTATGTTTTCAGTCTCGCCTTTACGTACTGAGACTGTTTGCCCTGCTCCAAAACTTACATCGACCTCAGCTTGTGACGCGCCCATTTGCTTTGCAATGTTAAGCGTATCTTCAGCAATCTGTTTTAATGTTTCTTGATTCATTATGTTTCAATCATTCGATTCGTTATCGTCTACCGCTAAAACTGTTATCATACCGTGCATCGGTACTATCTAAAGCAAAGCAACGCAAAAACATGCAACAAAATGATGAAAACAACCCATTAATCAGCAAAACGCGACGAAAAGCAGAAGCTGACCAACTCCAACAAATTGGCAAAAGCCTAGTTGAATTGCCTAATGATAGAGTGAAGCAGCTAGATCTACCAGAAGCCCTATACGAAGCCATAGTAGAAGCAAAGCGCATTACATCTAATGGCGCCATCCGTCGACAAATGCAATATATCGGACGTTTAATGCGTGATATTGATTCAACCCCCATTGTTGAACAGCTAGCTAAATGGGAAGGAAAGAATCAGGAGGAAAACGCTCGCTTTCATGCACTGGAGCGTTGGCGTGATCGACTCATCAGTGAGTCAGACATGCCAAACAATGATGCGTTACAAGCGTTCGTTACACAATATCCAAACGAAGAAATCCAACGTTTACGCATCCTTATTCGCAATGCTCACAAAGAGCAGGCAAACAACAAACCACCGAAAAGTACCAGAGAACTATTTAAGCTAATACGCGAAATTACAGAAAACGCTAATCAACAAGACTAGCATTCCTTTCAGAATACCAACATCAAAACAATTTAACGACTGTTTAGCGTTGCTTCTGCCGTCTTGGCTTCCTCATCCCGTTTGTAGCTTATTTTAACCTGCTTACCTGCATACTTCATTGCTGCTTCTGAGAGTTTCGCCGGCGTTTGTATATCTACGGAGCCCATTTTTAACAAAACATCTCCACGCTTCAAGCCAGCTTTAAAAGCAGGAGACTCCTTAATCACGGCAAGCACCTTTAGGCCATCTTCTTCCACTGATTTACCAGTGTCCTTGTCTTTGTGACTAAGTTTAATCACATGCAAGCCTAATAAGGGCATCGGTAGCTTTGCCCAATAACTCGCATAATATTTGTATTGTTCATCATCTTGTGATTCTAGCGATTTAGCATCTATTTCCCCACTGGTTTTAGCAGCTTCTTTAATCAATTCCAACTTTGAGAGTGATGACTTCTTGGAAGCATATTTGCTGTAAACTAGTACGACATCGGCTTTAATTGATCTTGCATGTTCCAAAGCCATATCGGGCTTGATGCTGCCAGCCTCAAAGCCACTCGTACCCATCATGTCATAACCATCTTGTAACATACTAATGTTGTCTTCATCGTAGTGATTACTCACATACAATTTGGTATCAGGGCTTGCTTGCATAGACTTTAAATTGCTGGTGTTTTGTTCTTTGTAATTTTTTGCAAATAAGTTTTCTTCGGCATGTGCCGCCTGCAAACAAAACGCCATTAGCGTGACTACCAGCATTTTTTTAATCATCATTACAAGTCCTTAATCTTTAACGTTATAATTTATAGCTACTCAATAGACATCATTTTAAACAAACAATTCGCATGCAAACCGAAAAAATTAAAATTGGCTTAGTTTCAATTAGTGACCGCGCATCCCAAGGCATCTATGAAGACAAGGGAATTCCAAGTCTACGGGCTTGGCTAAATAGCGCACTCGTTACCCCCTTTGTTATAGAGGAGCAATTAATTGCTGATGATCAAGCCACTATTGCGAATACACTCATTAATTTGGTCGACAATCAGCAGTGCCATTTAATTCTCACCACTGGCGGCACTGGTCCTGCTTTACGTGATGTTACACCAGAAGCAACCTTAGCTGTTGCTGATAAAACGATGCCAGGCTTTGGTGAGCAAATGCGACAAATTAGCCTTCATTTTGTGCCCACCGCAATCTTGTCGCGTCAGGTAGCCGTTATTCGCAAACAGTGCCTCATTATCAATTTACCTGGTCAACCTAAGGCGATTGCGCAGACGCTTGAAGGTTTAAAAGATGATAACGGCAATAGCATCGTACATGGCATTTTTGCTGCCGTGCCTTATTGTCTAGATTTAATTGGCGCGCCGCGCATCGAAACTGACGAAAGTATTGTCAAAGCCTTTCGTCCTAAAAAGAAATAGTGAGTCATTATTTTGACATACATTCTTGATCAATCATGGCAAAAATGGATAAAAGACAACTTTTCTCTTGGCTGTATTAAAGCCGATATGCTCAACGTGATGATAGAAGCAGGTATTGAAAAACAAACTGCCACGTTGAATTTAGACCTTTTTGAGGCAAGCCAGCATCCTAAATCCAGCGTCAACGACACCACAGAGATCATCACGCGCCAGCTACAGGCTAAACAGCCACATGAGAGTAGTTATCTGTTCCAATTAGAAAATAAGTTGCAAACCAGTGACGGTCAAATAATGCAAGTGATGATGCGCAGCACTGTCCCTGATATCGTTCTGTTAGACCACTTTATGACTGAGGATGAGTGTGATGAACTATGCACACTATCTAAAGACACTCTGACTAAATCCACCGTCGTCGATGACAAGACTGGTAAAGGCATTAACCATCAGGCTAGAACAAGCCAAGGAACCCATTTCACGCTAGGGCAAAATGAACTTGTTAAAAAAATTGAAACCCGAATTAGTGAAATAACAGGCACGCCTGTTGATCATGGTGAAGGCATACAAATACTGAACTATGCAAGTGGTGGCGAGTACAAACCACATTTTGACTACTTCCCTACTAGTAAAGGCGGTCATGCAAATATGGCAAAGGGTGGTCAACGCATTATTACTGTTATCATGTATTTAAATAACGCTATTGCTGGGGGTGCAACGATATTCCCCGAGATTAACCTGAGCGTCTACCCCAAAAAAGGATCTGCATTATACTTTTCTTATTGCAGCACTGATGGCGCAGTTGACCCACTCACACTGCATGGTGGTGAGCCCGTGCGTGAGGGCGAAAAGTGGATTGCCACAAAGTGGATACGTCAACATCCTTATCAATAGCTAAAAAAGTGGTAATCTCTTAAGTCATGATGAATATAAACACCTTTAACACGCACATCAAACCTATTGCTCCTTATTTTTTTTGGGGCTTGGTTGCCATCGTGATGCAATTATTACTCATGGAGCACAGCGGAACGCTGCCAGGCTTTCCGCATCTAGATAAAATAATTCACGCATGCTTGTTTGCGATGCTAACAATAGCTGGCTATTTATCTTACTTCAAGTATCAAAAATGGCTTTACTTAGGTCTTATTTTTTATGGTGCGGCCACTGAAATCTTACAAGATGTTTTTACCAGCACACGGTTTGCAAGTATCTATGATTGGTTTGCTGATATTGCTGGCATTTTACTTGCCATACTTGTGATTAAAATGATAACAAGCCACTTCAAAATGAAATCATCTTATGCCAACTGAATTTGACATCATCAAAAAATACTTTACCCGAGCAACATCAAGTACTGATTTAGGTATTGGTGATGATGCTGCGCTAATCAGCACTTCAGCTGGTTGCCAAATTGCAATTTCAACGGATGCTTCTGTTGTCGGCACGCACTTTTTCAGTCATGCAGAACCATATGATATTGGTTGGAAGTCCTTGGCAGTTAATTTATCCGATATGGCAGCAATGGGTGCAACACCTAAATGGACGACACTTACGCTCACACTGCCTAAAGTTTCTGAGTACTGGCTCAAAGAATTCTCACGTGGTTTTTTTGCCTGTGCAAAAAGCTTTAATATCGATTTAATTGGCGGAGATACCACTAAAGGACCTTTAAATATTGGGGTGCAAATTATTGGCGAAGTGCCTACTGGGAAGGCACTTCAGCGAAGTGGTGCACAGGAAAATCAAGATATTTGGGTAAGTGGCGCGCTGGGTAGCGCTGCTTTAGCACTTGCTAGCATTAGAAACCCACAGTTTTTGCTAGAAGATAAAACCTTATTTACTTGCCTAAAGGCGCTCAACACACCACTACCTCGTGTTGCTCTCGGTGTTGCTTTAAGAGATATAGCCACGAGCTGCATTGACATATCAGATGGTCTTCTTGCTGATTTAGGTCATATACTCACCGCATCAACTAAAGACAAAAAAAAGCTTGGCGCGATTATCCTATTAGAGAGCATTCCCTGCATCCCGCCGATTAGCCAATGGTTATCAGAAGAGATTGTAAGAAAAGCTTTACTGGCCGGTGGTGATGATTATGAGCTCTGTTTTACTGCCGCTCGTAATCATCGAGAAGCAATATTATGGCTAGCGCAAAAAATGAAGCTCCCCTTAACACATATCGGTCGCATTAATACAACGGGAAAACTTTCTGTCTTGCACAAAAATAAACCTGTGAATATATCGCAATTAGGGTACGATCATTTTGCCTAGAAAGCCTGATTTCAAATTTTTGTTTCAACATCCTGCTAACTTTATGGCGTTAGGATTTGGCAGTGGATTAGCTCCCAAAGCGCCCGGCACATTTGGCACAATAATGGGCTTACCACTCTATTGGCTGATGGCGAGCATAGCTTTTCCAATGCAGCTCATCATCATTACAATTGCTTTCCTCATCGGCATCTACTTTTGTGATATCGCAGGCAAATTACTGGGCATGAGTGATCACGGCAGCATCGTTTGGGATGAAATAGTTGCCATGATGTTAGTACTTACTATCACACCTATGGATTGGATATGGTGGATAGTTGCATTCATATTATTTCGTTTGTTTGATATTTGGAAACCTTTCCCCATTAGTTGGTGCGATGCCAAACTCAAAGGCGGCTTTGGTGTCATGTTTGATGATCTGCTCGCGGCATTCTACGCCATGATAATGATAAAAATTATATTATGGATTCTTTAACGTCACTCAGTACAAAGCTAGGTCGCGAATTACTAAAACGACACTACATGCTTGCTTTAGCAGAATCATGTACGGGCGGGATGGCTTCATCAATCATCACCGAGATTGCTGGCAGCTCTGCATGGTTTGACTGCGGTTTTGTTACTTATAGCAATGAAGCTAAGCAGAAGATGTTAGGTGTTTCTGCTACAACACTACAAAAATATGGCGCTGTAAGCGAAGAAACCGCATTGGAAATGGCCTTAAGCGCAATCAATCATAGCCAAGCCAATATTGCTGGCAGCATTACTGGTATAGCTGGACCTAGTGGTGGTTCAGAAGACAAGCCTGTTGGCACAATCTGTTTTGCTTGGGCGCTTAAAGGCGGAAAAACAGTGACCGAAACGCATCACTTCTCTGGTCATCGCCATGGTAATCGTCAGCTAGCAGTTACAACGCTACTCAAAGGCCTGCTTACGATGATTGATAGCAAATTGACGTAATAAACTTCTAATAACAAAAAAGCTTAAGACTCATTATTAAAACGAATCTTAAGCTCCCTTAAAACTATCGCTGTTTTATCTGCGATAGTCACGTCGCCTGTGGCTATTGTCATGCCGCTGACGATGCTTCTTACCATGGCCTCTGTAGTAGCCTCTATCACCTCTGTAATCAAATGATTGAAAATGGCGATAACGTACAGGCGCATTATAATAAACAACCCGTGGCGCAGAGTAGTAGACTCTAGGCGCAGCATAATACCCATGATATGCAGGCACATAGCGATGTGTCCGTACCACATGATGATGGCCATGGCCGCCAATATTGATACCTAGACTAAATGAGTCTCTTGCTTGTGCCGTCGAAACAGCCGCGGCACTAATCGCCAGCGATGCAATAAGCAGTCTTACAAGTTTCATAGCAATCTCTCCAAATATTATTCCCCCTGTGTAATAGCTAACGCCTTATTCATGTTTAGGTTGACAATACAAATCGAACACTCAATCCATAAAAAAGCAACTATTGATAAATCATTTTATCGCTAATGATGGCGCTTACTTTATAAGGCAATCTATGAAATAATTACACGTTAATTTATTGAAGCTTAAAAAGGTAAAAACCAGATGGATGATAATAAAAGCAAAGCGCTCGCTGCAGCACTCTCTCAAATTGAAAAACAATTTGGAAAAGGCTCGATTATGCGCATGGGTGATAATGATGTTGATACTGACATCCAATCCGTATCAACGGGATCACTCGGCTTGGATATCGCATTAGGTATTGGCGGGTTACCTCGCGGACGAATTGTTGAAGTCTATGGCCCAGAATCATCAGGTAAAACAACGCTAACACTTTCTGTAATTGCAGAAATGCAAAAAATTGGTGGTACAGCTGCTTTTATTGATGCAGAGCATGCACTCGATCCACAGTATGCTGCTAAATTGGGCGTCAACGTGCCTGACCTGCTAATCTCTCAGCCTGACACAGGCGAGCAAGCCCTTGAGATTGCAGATATGTTAGTACGTTCTGGTTCTGTTGATATTGTTGTGGTTGACTCTGTGGCTGCATTAACGCCACGCGCTGAAATTGAAGGCGACATGGGTGATAGCCATATGGGCTTACAAGCACGATTAATGAGTCAGGCATTACGTAAACTGACTGGGAATATCAAACGGACCAATACCTTGGTTATTTTTATTAACCAAATTCGTATGAAAATTGGTGTTATGTTTGGTAACCCTGAAACAACAACAGGCGGTAACGCACTTAAATTTTACGCTTCCGTCCGTTTAGATATTCGCCGAACTGGTGCAATCAAGCGTGCTGATGAAGTGGTTGGTGCGGAAACACGCGTCAAAATCATTAAAAATAAAGTTGCGCCGCCATTTAAACAAGCCGAATTTGACATTCTCTATGGTGAAGGAATTTCCAGAGAAGGTGAGATTGTTGAATTAGGCGTGAATCTTAAATTTGTCGAAAAAGCGGGTGCTTGGTATAGCTATAATGGTGAAAAAATTGGCCAAGGTAAAGACAATGCACGCCAGTTTTTAAAAGAGAATCCTGATATTGCGAATGAAATTGACGCAAAAATCCGCGGCAATTCAAAAGTGTTATTGGATGAAATGATTGCGCCACGTGAAGAAGGTGACGCATAAGCTGAAAAACAGCCAAGATAAATCGTTACGACAACGTGCGCTTGAGTATTTAGGTAAGCGCGAATATTCAGCAGTAGAGCTTGGGCAAAAGCTCAAAGCTTATGCTGAAGAATCTGATGACATCCTTGCCCTACTCAATGATTTTAAAGCACGTGGCTGGTTATCTGATGTACGTTTCACCGAACAAATTGTGCGAGCACGAAAAGTAAAATTCGGTAGTGCCAAGATTGCACATGAGCTGCGTGAAAAAGGAATTGCGGACGAATTAATTGCGGATGCAGTAGCAGAGGTACAAGGAAGTGAAATAGAAAATGCAACAGCGGTCTGGTGTAAAAAATTTAAACAGCCTGCGAGCAGTCGCAACGAGTGGGCAAAACAAGCAAGATTTCTGCAAAGCCGTGGTTTTAGTTTCGATACGATAAAAAAAGTACTGAGCAAACAAGATAATGACGATTAAATTAAGTAAAAATCCAAGTAGTAATGAAATACGAAAAGCCTTTTTAGACTTCTTTGTCTCCAAAGGCCATACTGCTGTTGCGTCTAGCTCACTAGTGCCACATGATGACCCGACACTGCTTTTCACCAATGCAGGGATGAATCAATTTAAAGATGTATTTTTAGGCTTTGACAAACGCCCTTATACGCGCGCTACCACCAGCCAAAAATGCGTACGTGCGGGAGGTAAGCATAACGACCTTGAGAATGTAGGCTATACCGCACGTCATCATACGTTTTTCGAGATGCTCGGCAACTTCAGCTTTGGCGACTACTTTAAACAAGATGCCATCAAATACGCATGGGAGTTGTTGGCCAAAGTATACCAATTACCCGAAGAGAAGCTGCTCGTCACCGTGTACGCTGAAGATGACGAAGCATATAATATCTGGTTAACCGAGATTGGCCTGCCTGCAGAAAAAATCATCCGCATTGGAGATAACAAAGGTACTCGCTACGCTTCTGATAATTTCTGGATGATGGGTGACACAGGCCCTTGTGGGCCATGCTCAGAAATTTTCTATGATCATGGTGAACATATTCCAGGTGGGCCGCCTGGTAGCCCTGATGAAGATGGTGACCGCTTTATTGAAATTTGGAATAACGTATTCATGCAGTTTAATCGCGATGAAGCCGGTGTGATGCATCCACTACCAAAACCAAGCGTCGATACAGGTATGGGTTTAGAGCGTATTTCAGCGATTTTACAAGGCGTGCATGCCAATTATGAAATCGACTTATTTCAAAAGCTAATCAGTGCAGCTGGACGTGAAACCAAGACGACAGACTTAAGTAGCCCAAGCCTAAAAGTACTAGCGGACCATATACGTGCTTGCTCATTCCTCATCGCTGATGGTGTGATTCCAGGTAATGAAGGACGCGGTTATGTGCTACGCCGCATTATCCGCCGCGCGATTCGTCATGGGTATAAACTTGGTGCACGCAAAGCATTCTTCTACCACATGCTGCCAGATCTAGTGGCGGAGATGGGTGAGGCTTACCCTGAGCTCGTATCAGAACAAAAACGCATCAGTGCAACGTTAAAGCAAGAAGAAGAACGTTTCTTTGAAACCATTGAAAATGGGATGGCGATTTTAGAAGCTGAGCTCACCAATACAAAGCATGAATTTAACGGTGAAACTGCTTTCAAACTCCACGATACATACGGCTTTCCATTGGATTTAACTGCTGACATTTGCCGCGAACGGGGTATAAGTGTTGACACTGCTGGCTTTGAAGATGCTATGGCACATCAAAAAGAACAAGCGCGTGCCGCAGGTAAGTTTAAAATGTCCGCTAATTTGGAATACGATGGTATTGCCACCACTTTCCATGGATACGACCATCTTGAACGCAGCGGTAAGATTACAGCACTTTATAAAGATGGTACGGCGGTAGAATCCCTTTCTGAAGGCGACCAAGGTGTGATTATCTTAGACAATACGCCCTTCTATGCCGAATCTGGCGGTCAAATTGGTGATAGCGGTGAGTTAAAAACAAGCACTGGCTTATTTGCAGTTGAAGATACGCAAAAAGTACAAGCAACTGTTTTTGGTCATCATGGTACGCTTAAGACAGGCGTGATTAAAGTGGGTGACCAAGTGAGTGCCAAAGTCAACCTGCAGGCCCGTACAGCAACCATGCGCAACCACTCAGCAACGCACCTCATGCACAAAGCCTTACGTGAAGTGCTGGGTGATCATGTACAGCAAAAAGGTAGCTTGGTTGATACCGAAAAAACGCGTTTTGACTTCCTGCACAATACGCCAATGAGCAACGAAGAAATTCGTGAAGTCGAACGCATCGTTAATACAGAAATCTTTGCTAATATCGAGACACAAGCGCGTGTCATGAATATTGATGCTGCAAAAGAGACAGGTGCCATGATGCTGTTTGGTGAAAAATATGGCGATGAAGTCCGTGTTTTGAACATAGGCTCATCATGCGAGTTGTGTGGCGGCACGCATGTGAAGCGTACTGGTGATATTGGCTTATTTAGCATAGTAGCTGAAGGCGGGGTTGCCGCTGGTGTTCGCCGCGTGGAGGCAGTCACAGCAAATAATGCGCTACGCTACATGCAAGAGATGGAGGCAACATTAGGTGGTGTTGCGGGCACACTAAAGGTATTGCCAACTGAAGTGCCTAGTCGCGTCACTGGACTCATTGACCAAGTGAAGAAACTTGACCGTGAACTCGCTGCAGCAAAAGCCAAACTCGCTTCATCGCAAGGTGATGATTTAGCGACACAAGCCAAGGAGGTTGCTGGCATTAAAGTACTAGCAGCCACATTGGAAGGTGCGGATGCCAACACATTACGCGAAACAATGGATAAATTAAAAGATAAGCTTAAATCTGCTGCTATCGTACTTGCATCGGTAAATGGTGATAAAGTCAGCATTGCCGCAGGCATCACAAAAGATCTAGTTTCACAATTGAAGGCCGGTGACCTAGTGAATCATGTTGCATCACAAGTTGGTGGCAAAGGCGGCGGCAAACCTGACATGGCCATGGCTGGCGGCTCTGATCCAAGCCAACTACCCACAGCACTAAATAGTGTTGAAAATTGGGTAAAGCAAAAACTTAAAAACTAACTATTTAATATAATAAATTATGGCATTAATCGTTCAAAAATATGGAGGTACTTCTGTTGCTAACGCAGAACGTATCCAAAACCTAGCAAAGAGGGTAGCCCGCTTTAAAGAGCAAGGGCACCAAATTGTCGTGGTCGTTTCTGCAATGTCAGGTGAAACAAATCGCCTAATTGCATTAGCAAACGAAATCTCGGCCAAACCAAACCCGAGAGAGCTTGATGTTATCGTCTCAACTGGCGAGCAAGTCACTATTGGCATGACCGCACTTGCATTGCAAGAGATTGGCTTAAAAGCAAAAAGTTATACGGGATCACAAGTCAAAATTTTGACGGATGAATCGCATGGTAAAGCCCGCATCATGAACATCGACGGTCAAAACATGCAAAAAGATTTAAATGATGGCTATGTCGTCGTTGTTGCTGGATTCCAAGGTTGTGATGCAAGCGGCAATATCACCACGCTAGGTCGAGGTGGATCAGACACGACTGGTGTTGCATTAGCAGCTGCGCTTAGGGCTGATGAATGTCAAATCTATACCGATGTTGACGGTGTTTACACAACCGACCCTCGTATTGTGCCTGAAGCAAGGCGTTTAGAAAAAATAACCTTTGAGGAAATGCTTGAACTAGCCTCACAAGGTAGCAAAGTCTTACAGACAAGATCTGTAGAATTTGCAGGCAAGTATCGGGTTAAATTACGTGTGCTTTCAAGCTTTCAAGAAGAAGGCAACGGCACCTTAATTACATTTGAAGATGATAGCAAGGAAGAAAACATGGAAGATCCACTAATTTCTGGTATCGCATTTAATCGCGATGAAGCAAAAATCACCATTTCAGGTGTGCCAGATAGGCCTGGCATTGCCTACCAAATTTTAGGCCCTATTGCAGAGGCCAATATTGATGTCGATATTATCATCCAAAACCAAGGGGCTGATAATTCAACTGATTTTACATTTACTGTGCACAAAAATGAAATGCAAAAGGCATTGGATATTCTGCAGAACACTGTACAACCAACAATCAATGCACGTGAGATAAAAGGCGATGATCATATTGCCAAAGTGGCAATCGTCGGTGTTGGTATGCGCTCTCACGTAGGCGTTGCTAGCCAAATGTTCCGTACCCTTTCTGAAGAAGGCATTAATATTCAAATGATTTCCACCAGTGAAATTAAAGTCGCTGTGGTCATAGAAGAAAAATATATGGAATTGGCAGTACGTGTTTTACATAAAGTGTTTGAATTGGATGAAGCATAAGATAAAGACAATCGATTTGTCTTTTCCATTGATTTTAACGCTAATTTCGCGTAATATCGCGGCCTTATCATAGCGATAAAACAGTTTTAAAACGGAGAGCTGGCCGAGTGGTCGAAGGCACTTCCCTGCTAAGGAAGCATACGGGGTAAACCTGTATCGAGGGTTCGAATCCCTCGCTCTCCGCCAGAGCATTATTCAAAACCCGCATAGTCAATGGCTTTGCGGGTTTTTCTTATTTAATTCGACCCCTTTTAAGCCCCCTTCTTGGTTTATCTCTAATATCTCTAGCGACTTAGCCTTTCCACACTTAAATTCCTAGAAAAATTGGAAAACTTCAAAGTTTTCCCTTAATTTTTTGCCTCTCACCCTATCAGGCATACTTAGCTCACTCAAATCAGAAACGGATAGATTACAAAGGAGTGAGATATGAAACTAGTTAAACAAACACAGCCTTATATCTTACGTCGAAAAGACGTAGAAAAGCTTACAGGTTTGAAAAAAACTGCAATTGCAAAACGCATCAAAGAAGGTACTTTTCCTCAAAGTGTCAATTTAGGTTCAAAGGTCGCAGTTGGCTGGTTAAGCACTGAAGTGCATGAATGGCTCAATCAACGCATCCAAGCCCGTGACCAAGGAGACAGCCATGCTCACCATTAATGATGTGATGCTGCTCCTACAGGTTAGCAAAACCTCAATTTATCAGATGTGCAAAACAAGAGGGTTTCCACCAAGTTTTAAAGTGGGTGGTTCAGCTAGATGGGACAAAGAAGAGATTGATGAATGGTTAGAGCAGCAAAAAGCAAAGCGCTTTGAACCTAAGCCAATCACAAAACGTGGCAGACCAACAAAAGTTTAAGGGCATATGTGAATCATAAAGAACAAATTTTTGAGGCTGCCAAAGCGTACATTTCTAGAGGCTGGCACGTCTTTCCACTGCATTCAATTATTGATGGAAAATGCACTTGCGGCAATGCTGATTGCAGTGATGCAGGTAAACATCCAGCGGTAAGTCGTGGTGTTAAAGAGGCGACTACAGACACCAATAAAATCGAAGCTTGGTTTTCTACTGATGAGCAACGCAACATTGGCATAGCTACTGGCGAGAGTTCTGACTTAACCATCATTGACATAGACATTGGGAACAAAGGCGGTGCTGAAACATGGATTGAATTAATTCAGGAGCACGGTGAACCAGATACGTTAGTTGTTGAAACACCAAGCGGAGGCTCACATTTCTATTTCAAATTTAACAGCTCACTGAAAACCTCTTCAAACACTTTAGGCAAGGGTATAGATGTCCGCAATGAAAAAGGCTATGTGGTTGCTCCCCCAAGTCTTCATCGTTCTGGCAGTCACTATAAGTGGCTCAACGAAGGTACACCCCTCGCTAATCTACCTGCACATTTATGTGTGCGTAAAGAAACACGTGGTAGACCTAAAAAAGATGACTATCGCAAAAGAAAATTCACTCTTGAGCAAGTTGAAGAAATGCTTTCATATGTACCTGCATCGAACCGTGATACATGGCGCAATTATGGGGTGATTTTAGGTAGAGAGTTCAACCGCTCAGACGAAGGATGGCAGGTCTATCTAGACTGGGCAAACAAAGAAGGTGGTAAAAAAGGCAGAAACCACGACCAAATCATGCATGAGGCGTTTTACGAGTTAAGCCAACAAACAGCACATAAAGAATTAACCATAGCAAGCATCGTCCAAGAGGCAATAAGCAACGGCTTTGTTTTCAAGTCAGGTGATATAGAAGCTTCGAAATTTGTTTATGTCGGTCAATCTAACAACTTTTTATATATCCCAACGAGGACTTATTTTTCGAGTGAGTCAGTGGATAGCGGATGCAGCCCAATCAATGAAGACGGCAAAATTATCAAGGCTAGCCAATGGATAAAAAAGAAGTTTTATGTCACATCTTTAGCGTGCGATCCAAAACTTGAAGACGGCTTTTCAAAAGGCTTTGAGTGCATAGACGGTGAAATTATTGAAGACCCTAATGCAGCGATTTTCAATCTATACCGTAAGCCCATATTAGAGCTAGGCAATCCAAAATTAGCCAAGCCGTTCATCGACCATATTCATCGAGTGTTCCCCAATAGCGGTGACGCAGAGCAATTCTTGAATTATATAGCTCATCGAGTGCAAAAGCCTTTTGAAAAACCACGTTTCGCCTTACTAATAGCGGGCACGCAGGGTACAGGGAAAGATAGTTGTATTGAGTTCTGCCTACCTGCAATCGGTCATTGGAATTGCAGCAATATTGACCCAAGCGCATTACAGAGTAGCTTCAATGAATATGCAGCTTCAACCCTTGTGAGAATATCCGAAGCAGCAAACTTACATGATATGAACCGCTTCGCATTCAATGAGCAAACCAAAGTTCTCATAGCTGGCAACCCTGACCAAATAACCATTAACCAAAAATACGGCAGCAAGTACAGCGTGCGTATGTATTGCGGCATGGTTATTACAACTAATCATCTATCGAGTGGTATTTACATACCACCTGATGACAGGCGCTACGATGTAATTGAGTCAGCGTCTCTTGCTGAAATGGGCTTGGCAGACCCTGCAAAACGCAGGCAATACTTTGAAGACTTATGGCATCAATTCAACCAAGAAAATGGTGCTAATCATATGGCAGCCTTCCTGCATGAACGAAACATTTCAGGATTCTCAGCAAGCAATGGACAAAGACAAACCCGCGCCCAAAAAGCAGTCATTGAAATAGGTCGAGAAAGGCATGCTTGGCTAAGAGATATTCTTGCCGAATTAGATTATCCGCGATTCGTCAGTGGCAGTCATATCAAAGAGCTGGCAAGGAAAAATGATGATGAGATAAATGGCGCTTTCAACAGTCGCCTGAATGCAGCTATAGCAGACTCTGATTATTTCAAATATGCGAATCCAGCAAAAGCTGATGGACGCTGGACAAAGCCACCAAGCAAAAAAGGATTAACCATATACGCAAAAATTGGAACGCCAGCAGGACTCGACCCACGAGATGAGGTGACTGGCGAAATGTTTTAACAATTTTGAGGTGCAGCCT
Source organism: Methylophilaceae bacterium (assembly GCA_051252095.1). Classification (GTDB taxonomy): domain Bacteria; phylum Pseudomonadota; class Gammaproteobacteria; order Burkholderiales; family Methylophilaceae. The sequence continues at coordinate 8,512 of JBPOFK010000017.1, read as the reverse complement.
TCGACCTTAGACCAAGGCAAAATTTTTTAATTATTGAAAAGGAAATCTTATTATGGAATTAACTACTAGACCAAATGGGGCAGGTGAATTCACCAGCTACGCTCAAGTGCTGTTACGTGGTGGCAAAAGCTTAATAGATGCAGAGTTGTTTGCTAAAGACAATGCAAGACTGCCAATGCGTGTGAAAGGGATTATCAAGTCAGCCGTTGAAGTTGGTACGACGAGCGACCCGTCATGGGGTACATCACTGGCTGATTACAAACAAATTTCAAAAGGGTTTGTTGAATCACTAGCTGATGCAAGCGTATTCGATAGGCTGTTGAAAGACAGAGCAATGCGAAAAATTCCACTTAAGACACGGATTAAGCTCTCCTCAAGCGTTCAAGGTTCAACAGTCGACGAAGGCAAGGCGATGCCAGTCACAAGGTCAACCATTGATAGCTTAAATTTAGAGCCACAGAAAGCCTCAGCATTGATTGTTATCAGCAATGAGTTGGCGATTAGCTCCAGCAATGAAGCGCAGAGCCTTTTATCCAAAGAATTGCAAAGTGCTGTAGGTGTTGCAACAGACGCGACCTTCTTAACAAGCCTGATTAGTGGTGTTACGCCAATTGTTTCAAGTGGTGATACTGCTGTGAACGTGGCTGTTGATGTAAAAGCCTTATTGGCTAGCGTCACACTCAAGTCCACCAGCAAACAATATCTAATAACAGACCCAACAATAGCAGCAAATCTAAGTGTTATGACCGACACAAATGGTGTGCCTGTCTATCCAAAAGTTACGCCTATGGGTGGTGAATTGTTCGGCATTCCGCTACTTGTGACCGACCAATTACCACGTGATAGCGATGGCGGTTCATTGGTGTTGATTGATGCCTCAGGTATCGCTGGAAACAATGAGACCGTTTTGCTCGACACGTCTGAACAAGCCCTCGTTGAGATCATGAGTGACCCTTCTGAAGTTGCTAACCCTGACGTAATCCTAACAAGCCTTTGGGAAAATAGGCTAAAAGCAATCGCTGCTCATAGATATTATGGTTTTAGATTACTAGAGTCTTCTGCTATCGCTATGGTAAATGGCGTGAATTATTAATGAAGAAAGGATTAAGTGAATGGGAAAGCCTAGTGAAGCTCAAAAAAAATTCTTCGAAGCGATAAAAGCGTATATAGACAAATGTATTGAGAAGCGTACTTCAGAAGCTGTTGAAGCAGCTTTTCAACTGCAAGAAAGAAAGATGAAGCAATATGTAAATAAAAAAATTAGGGAGTTAAAGCAATGAATCATTTAAACAAAGACTTTCAGCCTATTGAGATAATCAATGCAGCAGAGCTAGCTGAAGCAATGGAAGAAGCAATGCACACTATGGTACAAGCTTTGTACACTGGGACACAGCGCCCCAAGCTATATATGTACCAACGAGCTGCCGTTGATATTGCTGTGGAGACTTTCAATACAAGAGTCAATGCCATGCTTAAGCAGCATCAAGAGAAGGTTATGCGAATGATTGCTGAGTCGAGTTAAAGAACATTCGTTCATCGCACTTCGACCTTGGCACTTCGCCATGGGGTGGGGGGAGGTTTTTAAGATGTTAGGGAAAGAATCGTAAACCAGCCGCCCAGTCGTTTTTTTGCACAGTTGATTCATAAAATAGGAGACATACATAATTCCAAGAGCTAGAAAACCATTAAGCCTAAAGGTTATTGCAGGAACTGTTCGTGCTTCAGACAAAAAGAACAAGCCAGTTGAATTTCCGATGATAGAAAACCCACCTGAACCACCTGACTGGATCGTAGATAAAAATGCAAAAAAAGAGTGGAATAGGCTTGTGCCAATATTAATTGCTAATGGCTTGCTAACAGAAGGTGGCTTGTCTGCACTGGCAATTATGTGCGGTATGCATGGAAAGATTGTTGGGCTTTTTGAGATTGGCGCGACACCTACAGGCTTTATGATTGCACAATATCGTGCATTAATGAATGACTTCGGCTTAACACCGTCTTCACAATCAAAAGTTACATCAATTTCACCAGCTAAAAGCAATACATTCGAGAATAACGGCAATAGAAAGCATTAATCTGCGCCAATTCCACACATCGTGCATGCTAAAACCAATTATTTTTGGGTGGGCTGTGCATTCCCTTGGGCTGGGTTAGAATTATTGTGTTTATTGTCCGATTTAGACTAAAAATGGACGAATGTCACAAATTTCAACTTCATCTTTCTTGAGATTGTAATAATCTCTCACCTTTTCAATATTTTCACCGTATTTGTTAATTATGGCTTGGTGAATTCTTGTGTGTCTGAATAAAACACTTGTTAAAGCTCGTCCGCTGTTCAAAAACTTCAAAGAGGGTGCATCATCAACAACGTATAAATATTTTTTCTTGTTTGTTTCGTGCTCTGCTAATGTAAAGAAGTCCTGAAAAACGCTGTTTTGCCTAATAGCATTTGGACCAGCTTGCCAATCAATAAACTTATATTCAGCGACTCTAAGGTTAGTTTCTAAGTCAAACTTGCGTCCTGTGTTACCTGCACCCAATGAAACGCTTTCAACAACCTCGTTATCTTCGAGGATATTTTGCAATGACATCAAAATTCCTGTCGCATGAATGATTACATTGATTTGTGCTGCTGCTTTTTTTATGGCTGATGTTGAGCTTATGAAGTCTTGGTTAATCTGAACGCTTTCACAGAGCTTATGCATTTCTTCAGCACCCAAACCTTTAACTTGTTGCTCTAAATTCGAAATGCTTTTTGTTAGAGAATCACCTTGGAAATTATTAATAGCTTGTATATGTTTATCAATGTTCATCAATTTACCTTTGTCTGTATTTTAATAACTCCGCCTGCACTCACCGCACTACTATAACGACAAAAGCTTTAAATAAACAGTTAATAGGGTGTAGGTAAATAAGTAATATTATTTATCAAAGGAAGCGCAATAGCACTGCGGTGAGTGCGGACTTAGAAGCATTAATTCAGAATGGACGTTAAATGTCATAAGATACCAAAAAGGATATAGATTTTATTGAAGTTTTAAGGCGAAAAGCTAATACACATAAAGACTTATTAGAGTCATCAAAACGCAGAAAATCTATTAAATAGATAAAAAACCGCACCATCCAAAAACGGTGCGGTTAAGGTCAATTAAAATAATGACAATTGACCTGGTGCAGAACGCCAGTGCTGGCATACATTTTCGATTTTGCCGAAGCGAAACCGAGTGTATTTATTAACAAAAACGCTCTTTAAAGCAGAGTGTGAGTAACTCATACATTCTCCAATATAAATTAGAGGGCGTTTTATCTTGCCTACAGCCATTCCATCAATTACAATAGATTTGTCTGACAAGGACTATGGCTGTAGGTGGCAGGGTATGCCCTTACCACCTTTGCCTAGGTTAAACATCTGATTATATTATGATCATATGAGTTTTAGCCATATATGAGCCCTCCTTCATAGCGCCATTGCTATGTATGTTGTACCGCCGTCCAGCGGGTGGGTTAGTAACCACAAAAGCCCCATGTGTTAGCGCACTGGGGCTTTTGCCTTTATGAATCATCATTGTTAGGTGGATACAAAAATTGAATCGTATGATTAAATGCTGTTAAAAACCTAGTTTGTTCTGCATTTGTCCATTCTTCGCCCTGTGAGGGAAGTTTGCGTAAAAGTCCAATTATTGCAGTATCAACGCCACCATATCCACTATCTCCACTATTGCCCCCACGAGGTTTTTCAACAGACGTTTGAGGCTCTTGATTGACTGGAGCATCTGGTGTAATAGGCGGTTTATTATTCCCTTGAAAAACCGATGGTTTAATTAAACGGTCACGTCCAGACTGGAAGAAGCCACATTGTTCAGAGGAATTAATGAAGACGCGTAGCGCACTGTCTACTCGGTCGGGTACAATTTTATAATTATTTAGAAACAAATTTTTTAGTCCAGTGTCTGGAGGAAGCTGTTTACCCTTAAAATCTTCAAAGACTTTTGCAAAAAGTGGCACATTTAAAAAGCCTGCTACCTTAGCATTTGCACTGTCTTCTGGCATTACTGGGCTTACAATGGCTCTACCTAGTTCTGTAACAAAAAAATTCCCATCATTTGTAGATACGTAGCCAAACATTCTAGCCGCTGCCACTCTGGTTAAGTAGGTTCCACTTTTGATGGAGGAGTAACCTAGTTGAGCTGCTAAAAAATCAGTTGCACAATTACCACCCCCAACATTATGAACCACTTCAGCTACTTTGATAGAGCTATCATGGTCAAAATAAGGGTATGCAACACCGGAGATGGCACGTTTAACGTAAGAGGCTTTTGTCTTAGGCGCATCATCAGCACTTTTGAGAACTTTATTCATTACCATCTCCAGCAATTTATCTATTTGAGATAGTAACACCACTTTCTATTTGGTGCAAATAAAAATAGATTAAAAATAGAAAGGCAGTTTTTAATTACCAAAAATCAAATAAAGGGGGGATGTAAATTACTGTTTTTTTGATAATTATTATTCAAAAAAATCAATAAAAACTGATTTAACAAAATTCCTCGAACTGATACGAACAAAATCCCGCCGCACTCCGCCTCTCCCTATAAAAAGATTTATAAAAAATAAATTAAGTATATATAGGGTATAGAGGTATTTTATTTATATATAGACTCTTTATAGGGCACGGCGGAGTGCGGCGGGATTTTGAAAAGACAGCAAAAACAATGCTCTAATTATTTAAGGATGGCATTATAAATTGCAATATTAAGTGCTGATGGAGGCTTGGAATCCGATTCTTTTTTACACAATTCTTCGAACTTGAGCGCTACATTTTTTGATTGTTCACTTTCATAGAGCTTCATCAAATCTCTGCAGGTGTCTAAGCCAACACCTGTTTTAGCTTTACCAAATTTTCGTGCAATTTCTGTTAATTTTTCTTTCATTGCTGGATCATCAACAAATTTCTTTTGAGAAAATCGCTGCCCATTTTTCTTTAACTCTTCTTTGTAAGCACCTTCTAATTTTTTTACTTCTTCAGCGAATTTCAGTCTAACTAAGTTATCACTAGCCTCATTCACACTAGGGGGTGCAAGCCAATCTTGAGGACTTTTTGTCATTTCCTTAGCTAACCATTCTGGTGGTGCCACTTGATGCATGCCGACTAATGTAATTGCTACCCAAAAGGCTCTGTTTATTGATATCTCATTGGCTTTGGTCTGACCTTCTTTCTTGCCTTTCTTGAAGTGTTGTTCAAGTTCAGGCAAAAAGACTTCTAGGCAGGTATATTTAGCTGATTCTGATAGTGGATTGTTGTATGGAATTATTCTGTAGTTGCCATCAACTCCGTATGGCTTGCTATTATCATAATTAGGATTCAGCTTATAGTTGCTATCACTCACTTCACACCTCCAGTCACGTACTTAGCCCAGTCTTCCATGAGCTTACGTCTTTTAGCCAATAAATCACTTCGCGCATAGGCTGCTTCCGCTTTATCTTTCAATTGGTGAGCTAGTGCGTGTTCTATGACTTCGCGTGGATGAGCAGTTGTCTCACCAGCCCAATCACGAAACGTAGAGCGGAAACCATGCACAGTTATGTCGTCTCTTCCCATTCGCTTCAAAACCGCAGATAAGCTCATATCTGATAGCATTCCGCCTTTTGGTGCTGGAAATAACAAATCAACTTTCTCACCATCCTTAGGCGGTATTGTTGCAAGCGCTTCATCGGTTAAAGGTATGCGCTGTTCCCTGCTAGCCTTCATTCTTTGCTCTGGAATTATCCATACTTTATCTTGGTCGAGTTCCTTGAATTTAGCACCCCTAGATTCCCCTGACCTTACGGCATTCAATATCGTCCATCTTAATGCTGCTGCACTGTTGCCTTCCATTTTTGATAGCTCTTTCCAAAACTTCGGCAGCTCTCGATAATCCAGCGCATTGAAATGCTTAACTTTCTGTACTTTGCTACGCTTGGGTAAAAATGATGCTAAGTTGCCTTGCCATCTTGCAGGATTTTCACCACTGAATACGCCCAAAGCTTTTGCATAGTCCAATACTTTTTCAATGCGTCCACGTACTCGGCTAGCGGTCTCTGTTTTCTCATCCCATATAGGCTTCAAAACATCCAAGATATCAGACACTTTTATGGACTGTGCGGATTTTTTGCCTATTACTGGGTATGCATAGTTTTTCAAAGATGAGCGCCACTGCCCTGCTGACTTCGGATTTTTCCATCCTGCCTCTTGTCCTTTGATATAGGCTTCAGCCAAACTCTCAAATAAATTGCTTCCAACTTTGAAGCGCTTAATTTGAGGTTCGCCATTTTTTATTGACTTACGCTTTTCAAAAGCAGCAATCCTTGCCTCCGCTAGTGATACCAGAGGATAACCTCCTAACCCATAATCAGAGGTAACACCATCGACAGTGACCCTTAATGTCCAGTCGCGTGAACCTGATTTCCTGACGTGCAATCTTAATCCATTCCCGTCACAATATCGTCCAGGTGCAGCTTGCTTTACTTTTTTATCGTTTAATTTTCCCATAGCGAAATTCCAAAGACCCCTATTTAGACCCCTTTTAATTATCGCTTGTATTCGAAATAAAGAAAACTAATTAATACAAATTAACGCTAAATTATTTGTTAACTAATTGTAATATAATAGATTTATTTACTTATTCGAACTAATTCGAAATTAGTCAAACTAGGCATATGGAGGTCTCGCTCTCCGCCATTTCAACCGACTTGGTGCTTTAGCACCTAGCGAAGTTGGGAACGCCCTTTACGGGTGTAAATCGACTTGTCACTTTAGTGACTAGCAAGATTGGGGATGCCAGCACCCTTTTGGGTGCTTTTTTGCTAATCAGGTTTCATAAAACGTTGTGGCACCAATGATCCGATAATCATGCTGATAATACTAATGCCCAAACCAATCAGTTGTGGTGGAACCAGCATCTCTTCTCCAAATGCTAATTCGATCCCAACCCAGCTACCTATTCCAAAAATGATTGCGAAAAATGCACCCTGACTGGTAGATTTTTTCCAAAATGCGCCAAATACCAGTGGGACAAAAGCGCCAGCTAATGTCACTTTATAAGCTGATTCAACCATACCAAAAATAGACCGTTCTGAATTGAGTGCATAAATCAATACACAAGTAGCAAAACCAACCAAGCTTAGCCGCATGACTTTAAGCATGCCTTCATCAGTCAGATGTGGCATCAAATCTTTAACAATATTCTCTGCGAATGTGACAGAAGGTGCTAATAAGGTCGCAGAAGAAGTACTCATGATGGCAGAAATCACAGCGCCAAAAAAAATAACTTGTGCCAATAATGGCATGTGATGCAAAATCATTGTCGGCAACACACGCTGTGAATCATCTGCTGCCAATTGCCCGAATACAGTAGGATCAATCATTGTTGCTGCATAAGCAATAAACATTGGTATAAAAGCTGAACAGAAATAAATGGTTGCGCCAATAAGTGAACCCCATAAAGCGACTTTAGCGCTTTTGGCTGATGTAATCCGTTGGAAAACATCTTGTTGTGGAATAGAGCCCAACATCAAAGTGAGCCAGCCTCCAATAAAGGTTAGATACATCCAAATGTCCGCATCCTCAGGAAAAAAGTCTAGCTTTCCTGCCGCTTCTGCATGTGCAATCACAGGCGATACACCACCTGTCATCCCTGACACGATATAAGCAACATAAAGTAAGCCAAGAATAATCACAATCATTTGCATAAAATCGAGTATAGCAACAGATAGCATGCCGCCCAGTGTTGTATAAGTGAGTACAATCACAATGCCAATCACCATGCCTAAATCTTGACTGACTGCGCCTTGTGTAAGAATGTTGAAAACCAAACCTAGTGCAGCAATTTGCGCAGCAACCCAGCCCAAATATGAAATAACAATCGCTATCGTTGTGAGTATTTCAACAGTACGGTTGTATCGCATACGGTAAAAATCGCCCAAGGTAATGATGTTTAATTTATATAGCTTGGTAGAAAAGAACAGACCTGCAATAATCAAACACATACTGGCACCAAACGGGTCTGCCGCCAGACCATTAAAACCATCTTGTACGAAAGTAGCTGAAACACCAAACACCACCTCAGCGCCAAACCAAGTCGCAAATACAGTAGCGATGACAACTGGCAAAGGTAAGTGTCGCCCAGCCACAGCATAATCTTTAACATTATGGACGCGCTTAGCAGCTAAAAGACCAATTGCTACAGAAACCATAATATAAGCAATAACTAACCAAATGAGCACTGATAGTCCTAACAAAAAAGTTTTAATTAAATTTACCGACTAGATTATTTCATAAATATATTTATCAATCTATGTGATAAAGGGTTAACTTAATTATTTTTTATTGTATAATGCACGGCTCAACGCGCCCGTAGCTCAGCTGGATAGAGTACTTGGCTACGAACCAAGGGGTCAGGAGTTCGAATCTCTTCGGGCGTACCATATAAAACAAGGGGTTAGCTTAGGCTAGCCCTTTGTTATTTAACGGCAT
>JBPOFK010000016.1:0-55896 GCA_051252095.1 Methylophilaceae bacterium | reverse complement strand
CAGACCGAAATCTAATGCTATGACCCAATCACAAACACCCACACTTATCAGTCATCCAAATTTTTAAAGAACAGGGCTAAAACGGTAATAATTGTTTCACGTCGTTTTAGCGAAGCGCGAATTATACAGGGCTTTTCCAGCCGGTCAAGGGTTAATTTAAAGTTTCTTTATTATTAATTCTTAACACTGTATTTTCGTTGCGCTTTTCGCTGAATATCTCAAGCGAGGGCGCATTCTACCGTGGCTGGAAATTTGGTCAAGGGCTAATTTGAATTTATTACAAATTAATTACAATTTTGCCTTTGATATGTTCTGATTAAGTGGGCAATGTTAGTTAAAAATGAAGTTGCATATCTCTTGCCACCTATTTGAAGCATGTGGAAAACAGCAATTTTCTTAACCATCTAATTGCATACCAACGTTAATTAAAATTACTTGATCAAGTTGATATCTAATGCACCACTTCTAACATGTAAATCACGCTGCGGGAATGGGATTTCAATGCCAGCTTTGCCTAATTCTGTCTCTATGGCCCAGAGATATTTGGCATGCACTTTTCCTGGGGTTTTGACGCCTTCTAGGCCAACCCAGACGATAAGCTCAAAATCAAGGCTACTATCGCCAAAATTGACTAACCATACATCCATTTCATTTTGCTTATCATGAAGCGTGTAACTAACTGAAGCAGCCGCTTTGAGTGCGCACTCTTTTACAAGCTCTTTATCTGTACCATAGGCCACACCAAAAGGGATATGCATACGTCGGTTTAAGTCACCCAATGTCCAGTTAATGACACGGCCGTTAATAAACTCTGAGTTTGGTACGATAATATCAACTTGGTCATTGGTGGTGATGCGCGTGTAACGCATATTAATTTCGCTAACACGCCCCATGACACCTGATTGCAAATCGACAAAATCACCCACTTTTAATGTTTGCTCAACCAAGATGATGATGCCAGAAACAAGATTATTAAATATGTTTTGCAAACCAAAGCCAATACCAACACCCAACGCACCACCAAGCAAAGCCAAGCTACTAAGGTTAAAACCTATGAAGTTTAAGCCAACAACAATACCGATGAATAAGATGATATATCTGGATATACGGCTGAGTGCATAGAGACTAGAATTAGTAAGTCCAGAATTTATATTTTTACTTACCTTGCTGTAGATAACTTTTTCAACAAATTTTGCTACCCAATTAACCGAGACAAGAATGATGATTAAACCTAAAACTGTTGATAAGGTGATATTGGTCTCACCAATTTGGAACCACTGCTTATTAAAAAAAATGTCTAGCCATTTTAAAAAAGTATCCGAAAATTCCATATAAAACCTCAATCAGTTGAATTACTTTACTGTTATTCTCGCAAATTTGCGCTTCCCAACCTGGGCAATGAATGTTGTGCCATTGTTGATTTGTAAATGCTTATCTTCCACTTTTTCACTATCAATTTTGACGCCACCTTGTTTAATCATGCGCATCGCCTCACTGGTGCTCTCAACCAATTCGGCCAATTTAAGTAACTGCGCAATACCAATACTTTCGCCTTCGATATCGAGACTTACTTCAGGCACGTCATCAGGTATCCCGCCCTTAGCTCGAGTTTGAAAATCATCAAGCGCCTTTTCCGCATCGGCTTGACTATGAAAACGCGCCACAATTTCTTGCGCAAACCGTACTTTAATTTTGCGCGGATTCTCACCCGCTTCGACTTCCGCCTTCCAAGCGGCTATCGTTTCTAAAGATGCAAATGAGAGCAACTCAATATAGCGCCACATGAGTTCATCTGAAACTGACATAAGCTTGGCAAAGATTATTTCTGGCGGCTCATTAATACCGATGTAATTACCTAACGATTTCGACATTTTATTAACGCCATCTAAGCCCTCCAGCAATGGCATAGTAAGCACACACTGTTGCGACTGGCCCGATTGCTTCTGTAGTTCACGCCCCATGAGCAAATTAAATTTTTGATCAGTTCCGCCAAGCTCAACATCAGCTTTTAATGCCACAGAATCATAACCTTGTAAGAGTGGGTACATAAACTCATGAATGGCTATAGGTTGGTTACTTTTAAAACGTTTTGAAAAATCATCACGTTCCAGCATTCTTGCAACTGTGTGACTCGCTGCCAATTTAAGCATGCCTGCAGCACCTAGGTCTGTTAACCATGTTGAGTTAAAAACAATTTCTGTTTTATCTTTATCTAGAATTTTGAACACTTGTTCTGCATAAGATTGCGCATTTTCCTGCACTTGCTCAGGCGTCAGTGGCGGTCGCGTTGCACTCTTCCCAGTTGGGTCACCTATCATGCCAGTGAAATCACCAATTAAAAATAAGACATGATGTCCCAAATCTTGAAATTGGCGCAACTTGTTAATTAGCACTGTATGGCCTAGATGCAAGTCAGGTGCCGTGGGGTCAAAGCCTGCTTTAATTCTAAGCGGCTTGCCTTTTTTGAACTTTTCTATTAATTCTGATTCTATTAAAAGTTCGTCGGCACCACGTTTAATAATGGCTAAAGATTGTTCAATATCCGTATTCACTGTTTTTTCCAAATTTTTAGAAAGATTGCTTCTTAAATTAATGGTTATTTTTTAAATATCCTAAATTTCTGCTAAGATGCACTCTTAATTCAAGTACTTACTATAGTTGATTAGTTAATATATGCACCAAAACAAGCCTAATGCTAAGCGTTCTATTTTAACGCAAAACAAATTCCTGTCCGTGAGTAAAGTGAAATTACACTGGTTGTTTTTTGCACTATTGCTCCCGATTGTCGTTTTAATTGCCACCTTGGGTGCAGCACCAGATACAGAAGCAGGTTATATTCCAATCAAAACGGTGATTAGCGATATTGCTTTACCATTACCAACTGCTTCTATATTAGAAAACGATACTTTTTGGCAAATGGATGTTGTTCGCAACAAAGATAGTTTAGAACAGATGTTTGGTCGAATGGGGGTTCACGATGATGATGCCATCACTTATTTGATGCTAAGCCCAGACTCCAACGCAATTAATACACAACTCATTCCTGGACGCACCATTGAAATTAAAACAAACCAAACTGGACGATTGCTATATCTAGAATATGAGCTTCCAGAAAACCAAGTTCTAGTTGCTGAGTTAACGCCTCACGGTTATGAAGTGGAAACCAAAACGCTAGCATTAGAAAAACATGAAGTGTATAAGTCTGCAACAATCAGAAACTCACTATTTGGTGCTACGGATGATGCAGGTATTCCAGATCAAGTCGCATTAAAAATAGCAGATATCTTCTCTAGCCAGATTGATTTTACACAAGATTTAAGAGCAGGCGATAAATTCAACGTTGTTTATGAGGCATTTTATAATGCTGGCGAACGGGTGAAAATTGGTGATGTGCTTGCTGTTGAATTCATCAATGATGGTAAACAATATCAAGCGATCCATTTTGGTAAAACGGGCAATAAATATGCTTATTACACGCCAGAAGGCGAAAGTTTGCATAAATCATTTTTGCGCTCCCCACTAGAATTCACAAGAGTGAGCTCTTCTTTCAGCCGTGGTCGCTTCCATCCTGTACTGCATAGAGTTAGAGCGCATAAAGGAGTTGATTTAGCAGCACGCAAAGGGACACGCGTTAAGGCTTCTGGCGATGGTGTTGTTGCTTTTAAAGGGCGTAAAGGCGGTTATGGCAATGTGATTATCCTTAAACACCCAAATGGCATCAAAACGCTGTATGGACATTTAAACGGCTTTGCTAAAGGCATTCAAACTGGTAGCAAAGTTGATCAAGGCGACATTATTGGCTATGTCGGAATGACAGGTCTAGCAACGGGCCCTCATTTACATTACGAGTTTCTTCTGAATGGTCAACATCGCGATCCAATGACCGTACCACTGCCAACCAGCGTCCCGTTGGAAGCCAAGTATAGAAGAGAGTTTGATGCACAAGCAATAGAATATTTAGCAAAAATTGAAATGCTGAATCGTCACTTAATTGCCTCCAGCAACTAAACTATGCCAACGACACAATACTATATTGGTGTCATGTCTGGCAGCAGTTTGGATGGTATTGATGTAGCACTAACAGATTTAACAGACACACACTGCAAAGTCATTTGTACACATTTTCAAGCCTATCCTGACCATATCAAGCAAGCTTTACTTGAACTTCACTTCTCTTCAGAAAACGAACTTGAAAAATCCGCTCTCCTAGCAAATAATTTGGCATGCCTATATGCAGAAGCTATTCAGACGCTGCTCAAAAAAAGTGGGCGACAACCAAATGATGTCGTGGCTATTGGCTGCCATGGTCAAACAATCAGACACCAACCCAAATACAAAAATAATATTGGCTTTACTATCCAATTGGGGAATAACGCTTTATTGGCAGAGTTAACGAATATTACGGTCATTGGGGATTACCGCAGTCGAGACATTGCTGCAGGCGGTGAAGGTGCGCCATTAGTTCCAGCCTTTCATCAAGCTGTATTTTCTAGTTCTAACAAAAATCGCGCCATTGTCAATATTGGCGGTATTGCTAATATCACCCACTTAGCTAAAAATGGCAAAGTGATAGGCTTTGACTCTGGACCTGGCAACATTCTTATGGATTATTGGGTAGCACGAGCCCTTAAAAAGCCATATGACAATAATGGTAACTGGGCTGCGACAGGTAAAGTCGAGGACAGGTTATTAAACCAACTATTATCCGATGCTTATTTTTCTCTTCCACCACCTAAAAGCACTGGGCGTGATTTATTTAATCAATCTTGGCTTAAACAACACATTGCAGATAACATCTATCGCCCTGAAGATGTCGCGCGCACCCTAGTTGAGTTAACCAGTATAAGCATTTACGATGCATTGCAAAAATACTGCCCAGAAGTTGATGAGGTTTACTTCTGTGGTGGCGGTGCGCACAATCAATTACTCATCAGTTTAATCAATTCAAAATTAGAAAAGATTCCAATCAATACAACAAACAAGCTAGGTGTTGACGTTGATTGGGTAGAAGCTGTTGCATTTGCATGGCTGGCCAAACAAACAATCGAACACAAAACAAGCAACCTTCCTTCTGCCACAGGCGCTACTGGCAGCCGTGTACTTGGCGCTATATATCAAGCTTAAACATTTTAATACAATTTTTTACTCAACTTTTTAGACGGGATGCGTATAATAATCTTACCCGTCCAATTATTTAAGAGTTTGACATGGCAACAAAACCGACCAAAGCTACCATAACGTTTGATAACGATAAAGAACCTGTTGAATTACCAGTGCTATCGGGCACGCTAGGAAATGACGTTATTGATATTCGGACACTGGGAAAACATGGGGTTTATACCTATGATCCAGGCTTTCTCTCTACTGGCTCTTGTAGTTCTGGCATCACATTCATCAACGGTGAAAAAGGTTATCTATACCACCGCGGCTATCCCATAGAGCAACTTGCTGAAAATTGTAATTTTTTAGAGGTCGCGCATTTATTAATTAAAGGTGAGTTACCTGACGCGGAAGAGAAAAAGCAGTTTAGTCTAGCAATAGAACGTCATACGATGTTGCATGATCAGATGGATAATGTATTCAGAGGTTTCAGACGCGATGCGCACCCAATGGCTGTCATGATTTCTGTTGTTGGTGCCATGGCTGCATTTTATCCAGAACATACCGACGTAACAAACCCAAAGCTGCGTGAAGTGGCAGCGATACGCTTGTTAGCGAAAGCTCCCACTATAGCTGCTTGGAGTTACAAGTTCACTGTTGGTCAACCATTCATGTACCCACAAAATAAACTAACGTATGCAGAAAACTTTTTATACATGATGTTTGCGACACCATGTGAAGAATACACGGTCAACCCGATTCTTTCTAAAGCATTTGAACGTATTCTGATTTTACATGCCGACCATGAACAAAATGCTTCCACTTCCACCGTTCGATTGGTCGGTTCAAGTGGTGCTAATCCATTTGCATGTATTGCTGCTGGCATTGCTTCTCTTTGGGGTCCGGCTCATGGCGGCGCTAATGAAGCAACACTTAAAATGCTAGACGAGATTGGTGATGTTAGCCGGATTGATGAGTATATTCAGCGTGCTAAAGATAAAAATGACAGTTTCCGTTTAATGGGTTTTGGTCATCGCGTATACCGCAATATGGACCCACGTGCTGCCATTATGCGTGAAACATGCCATGAAGTGCTTAACGAACTTGGTTTGCATGATGACCCGATGTTTAAATTAGCAATGGCACTTGAGAAAATTGCCCTAGAGGATGAGTATTTTGTAAAACGTAAACTTTATCCTAATGTAGATTTCTATAGCGGCATTGTCATGCGTGCGATGGGCATTCCTAACTCAATGTTTACTGCTATTTTTGCACTGGCTAGGACGGCAGGCTGGATCGCGCAGTGGCATGAAATGCATACCGATCCTGCGCACAAAATCGGCCGACCACGTCAACTTTATACAGGTGAAACCAAGCGTGATTTCGTACCGATTCATGAGCGTTAATGTCTTGACTCAATCATAGCTAAGAATTACTAGAAAAACGACTAAGTTCTTTTAGCTACTGTCCATAACCAAAAATAGCCAATGATACCCGCTATCAAAGAAGCTGATAATATACCCACTTTTGCCATGACCAAATAGTCTGCATGCGTGCTGGAATAGGCAAGTTCTGCGACAAAAATAGACATAGTAAATCCAATCCCAGCTAAAATTGCTACCCCAGCTAATTGACTAAATTTTACACCAGTAGGCAATTGAGATAATCCTAACTTCATAAAAATCCAACTGGCCCCAACGATACCAATAAATTTCCCGAAAATTAAGCCAAATGCGACACCCAGTACAATCGGGTTATTGAGTACTGCAGTCCATGATTCAAACTGTAAAGGAACGCCAGCATTAAACAAAGCGAATACAGGAATCACAAAAAATGCAACTGGTACATGCCAATGATGCTCTAAATTTTGCAAGGGTGTCTGAACATTATTCACATCCGTTTCCAAAGATTGTGCAACATCCTGCAATTGTGAGTTGGTCAAAATGTTTTTACCAGAATCTAAACCTGCCTTAAACCGATCAACCAGCTCTCTGAGCCGATCAACAAACATACTAGGATCATATTTTGGCCTTGCTGGTACTGAGAATGCGCCTAACACACCCGCAATAGTTGCATGTACACCTGATTCTAACAAGGCATACCACAGCAAAACAGCAACCAAAAAATAGGGCAACGTTTTTCGAATACCAATAATATTAAAGAAAACCAGCACGCCAAATACCAAAGCTGCCACACCTAACCAAAAAGGCATGATTTCTTTTGTATAAAACAATGCAATCACTAAAACAGCACCTAAGTCATCCACAATAGCGAGTGCCACTAGGAAAGTAACTAATGCTTTTGGTACCTTATTACCTAACAATACGAGTGCGCCAACCGCAAATGCAATATCCGTTGCCATCGGAATGCCCCAGCCCCGACTGGCATCACCTTCTGGATTCATGAGAAAAAATATTGACGCTGGGACAACCATACCGCCTATGGCAGCAACAATGGGAAGTGCAGCTTTGCGTAAATCGGAGAGTTCACCGACCAAAATCTCACGTTTCAGCTCCATGCCAACTAAGAAAAAAAACAGTGCCATCAATGCATCATTAACCCAATGATGCAGACTCATTTGAATTTTCCATTCCCCGATGTTGAGACTAACGTATGTATGTAAGATATGTTCGTAGGTTTCTAAGAAAAAACTGTTTGCCATGATCAATGCAATAACGGCACTCGCCATGAGCAGCAGCCCACTTGTCGTTTGTCCATGCACAAATTCTTCGAATGGTGTCAGGACTTTGATAAACCTTCTTTCCCAAGGAGCATAGATTACACCTTCTTGATTTTGGTCACGTTTCCGTGTGGGCGCATTACTCATATGTTGATATATCTTTCAAAGAATGGAATCACAAACAAAAAACTGCATTCATAATGAATGCAGTTATAAGCATATAACAATTTGAATTTGCTGTGAATGACGCACAGCTAGACTATTAACTTTTATACTGAAAATGAAGAACCACAACCACAAGTTGTCGTCGCTTGTGGATTTCGTATAACAAACTGGGAACCCTGCAAGCTATCTTGGTAATCAATTTCCGCGCCCATGAGATATTGCAGACTCATTGGGTCAATTAATAGCGTAACGGTATCTTTTTGAACTTGCGTGTCATCTTCGTTTACTTCTTCTTCAAAAGTAAATCCATATTGGAAACCAGAGCACCCTCCACCACTGACAAACACCCGTAGTTTAAGATCGGGGGTTCCTTCTTCCTCTATTAACTCTTTTACTTTATTGGCTGCATTATCCGTAAATACTAATGGTGCAGGTATTTCTAAATCTACTACCTCAGCTGTTGTATTCATGCTTTACTCCTTCAATTCTTTCATTCATTCCCTTTAGTCCTAAATAGCTAGGTCTGGTTCACTATTTTCAGTATGAACCAATTTACCATCTATGACTGCGCCCATATGCATTTCTAGTGATTTGTAATGTAAATCGCCAGTAATGCGTGCTTTTGTTTGTAACTCAATAAATTCTTTCGCGAAGACAGGGCCAACTACTGAGCCGATCAAGACTATTTTTGTCGCTGTTACCGTGCCTTCGATACGTCCACTTTCTCCCACAATAATGGTGCCTTGTGTGCCTTCTTGTTCTTGCACATTGCCCTTTACACTGCCATCAATTCTTAAACCACCAGAAAATGCAACATTTCCAGTGATAATAGTATCTGGGCTCACAAGTGTGTCAATGCGCGTATCTATTTTGTTTACTTTCTTGCCAAACATTTTATCTTTACCTTATTTAACAGTACCTATTAACTTAGCGTGCTATTTTTTCATCATTTTTTTATAAAATAATAAGTCTTCTTTTGCCTTAAGGTTCTCATCTTGAACTGTTGCTAGATCTTTAGCAAGATTATTATTCGTTGCCAGTTCAACTTGCAGCTCGCGTTGCGCTTCTATCAACTTAAACTCCAACATTTTATTCTCATGCTTGATTTCTTCTAATTGGCTACTGACCGATTCATAATCACTGCTTCGTAGCATTAAATATGCTAGACCAAACCCCAAAGCAACACATAAGAATCCCACAATGAGTCGATAATACCATGGCCTATCGGCTTTTACTGCGACACGTCTGGCGGTATACCCATAATGTTTCCGAACTCTACGCTCGATCTTTCTCATATCTCAGTCATTATCTACGGCATTAATGGCACGATTTTTAAACCAAGAGACTCTTCCAAGCCAAACATAATATTCATATTTTGAACAGCCTGCCCTGCTGCACCCTTCACTAGATTATCTTGGACAACTAAAATAGTTAAATATTCGCCTTGTTGTTTTTGCAACGCAATCCGTAATTGGTTAGATCCTCTTACAGAACGTGTTTCTGGTAACACACCTTGCGGTAACACATCTACAAAACGCTCATCTCTATACCGCTGCTCATAGAGCGACTGCAGATCCAGCATGCTCGCATCAACTGTTAATTTAACATAAATAGTAGACAACATGCCCCTAATCATAGGGATAAGGTGAGGCACAAAAACAAACTGTAAATCTTTACCCGCCAGCAGTTTAAGTTGTGCTTCAATTTCAGGATGATGGCGATGACCGCTGACGCCATATGCTCTTAAATTGTCGCCAGCCTCGGAAAACAAGGTACTCACTTCTGCTTTTCGACCTGCCCCAGAGACCCCTGATTTTGAGTCAGCAATTATTGGGGCCGATAAGTCAATATAGTTTTTTTCTATCAGCGGCATCAAGCCTAACAGCACTGTTGTGGGATAACAGCCTGGGTTTCCTAGTACATCTGCTGCTTTTATATGCGCCCTATTTAGTTCAGGAATACCATATATCGCTTTTTGTAGAATTTCTGGGCAGCTGTGTGGCATTTTGTACCATTTTTCAAATACTGCTGTATCTTGCAGTCTAAAATCTGCTGCCAAATCAATCACTTTTGTGCCTGCTGCAAGTAATTCTGGTGTTTGACGCATTGCTACACCATGCGGTGTCGCAAAAAATACAACATCACAGCTCGTCAGATTTGCATTTGCTGGATCACTAAAGGCCACATCAATATAACCCCGCAAGCTGGGGAACATCTCTGATACAGCCATGCCTGCCTCACCGCGCGACGTGACCGCAGTCACTTCTACATTTGGGTGGTTTGCAAGAATGCGCAATAGCTCCACACCCGTGTAACCTGTGCCGCCAACAATACCAACTTTTAGTTTTTTATTTGACATATTCGATTATCCTAGCATACCTGAAACAAAAAAGGCCGCATACGCGGCCTTTTGATGTAAGCAATCCCAATATAAAATGGGCGTAGATTTCTCTAACGTTTTGAGAACTGCTTACGACGGCGCGCTTTCCGGAAGCCAACTTTTTTGCGCTCAACTTCGCGTGCATCACGGGTTACGAAACCAGCTTTTGATAAATCACTTTTAAGGCCAGCATCAAAATCAATCAATGCACGTGTAATACCATGACGTACTGCACCAGCTTGACCAGACTCTCCGCCACCAATAACGTTGATTTTGATATCAAAGCTTTCCATGTTTTCTGTCAATGCCAATGGTTGACGTAAAATCATACGTGAAGTTTCACGAGAGAAATATTCATCAACAGGCTTATCATTAATAATGATGTTGCCTTTTCCTGCTTTCATAAAGACGCGCGCTACTGAGCTTTTACGACGTCCTGTACCATAGTTGTATTTACCAATCATCTTCTTTTACCTTAGATAGTCAATGCTTGTGGTTGTTGTGCAGCATGTTCATGCTGATCACCAGCATAGACTTTTAATTTTTTAATCATTGCGTAGCCCAAAGGACCTTTTGGCAACATACCTTTAACCGCTTTTTCTAATGCGCGACCTGGGAAACGATCTTGCATTTTGCTGAATGTGGTTGTTGAAATACCACCTGGGTAGCCTGAGTGCGTGTGATACTCTTTATCTGTTGCTTTAGCACCTGTTACTTTAATTTTCTCAGCGTTAATCACAACAATGTAATCACCTGTATCAACGTGAGGTGTATAAATCGCTTTATGTTTACCGCGTAAACGATGCGCACAAGCACTCGCTAAGCGACCCAATACAAGATCTGTCGCATCAATAACGAACCAATCGCGCTTTACTTCATGGGATTTTGCTGAGAACGTTTTCATAATATTACTACCAATTAATATAGCTAATTAAAATCAAGAGGGCGGATTATATGCTTTTGATGTCCTCTCGTCAAACAAAATTATAAGCTAAACTGAATTAATCTGCTTATCCAATGGATTAATTTAACCGTCACTTTGTTTTAATTGTATTTGTATAATTATTTTATCACAACCAAGCAAATATAACTTGGCACGCGAATTGCATTACGAGTAATATCATTAATGCAATTGTTTGAGAAATGAGTAACGATATGCAAGGTAACGTAAAAATTAAACATGCTGTGACTGCCGCCCTTAGCGTCATGGCCTTTAGCTTTCATTCTTCTAGTTTAGCGCTAGGATTAAGCGACATAACACTAAAATCTAATCTCGGTGAACCATTGAAAGCGCAAGTAAATATTTTAGGTGCAGATGACCTGAAAGACACGTCCTGCTTGCGTCTTGGGCCAGGCAGCAATTTAAGTCACGTTAACTTTGCTGTTAATCCAGCAAGTGGTGGTATCGCCAAATTATCATTATCCACGAATCAAGTTGTGAATGAGCCAATTGTTAACCTGTCAATCATTGCAGGTTGTAATAGCAGCATACGTCGAGACTATGTATTACTTTTAGATCCGCCTGCTTTTAATTCTGTCAGTAATATAGATACGCCTATTATTGTTGGAAATGCTGACACCAATGTCGATGCTTCTACAGTAGCAACGAAATCCGATAAAGAAACAACAGTACCTACGGTTGAAGCCAATCAGAAAAAAACAATCAGTAGCAAGAAAAAATCTGTTACTAGCAATAAAAAAACATCGCGTGTTGATGTAACAAAGTCTGTAGGGATTAAGGAAGTTTCAACATCAGTAACTAAAGTACAGCCTTTAGAAGCTACGCCTCGTCTATCTATCTCTGGCACTAGCTACAGTAGCAATAATGTAGGTCTAACAGGATTGCGCTTAGATAAAGAATTACGTTTTGAACCAAACGCCACTACAACTGTTGCCAGCGAAGCAATTGTGATTGAAGATGAAGTAACCGTGATGAATAAACGATTAGCGCATTTGCAAGAACAAATTACAACACTACAAACACAAAACGTTAAGCTTAAATCTGAAAATCAATTAAAAACCGCACAGCTGAGTGAAGCAGAATCTTCATTTAACTTAAATGGAATTTTTCCATTACTTGGCGGAGGTGTGTTTTTATTTGGTGGCTATATGGTTTACAACTGGTTACGCCGCCGTGAGTCACTGTTACAAACACATAATACACAAGCCATTTGGATTAATGATGATGTAGAAGAAAATGATACTTCTGAAGCAAAAGATCAGCTTTTCGAAGAAGTCGACTTTGACATTAAGGATTCTCTCGAAGATAGACAATTAATACCAAACACCATGGAAAGTACTTTTGAATCAACAAAAACGCCAGAAGAGGACATTCTGATTGAGGATGATCAAGCATTTTCTGTACTTGATCATGCCGATGTCTTTTTATCACATGGTCGCAGTTCATTGGCCATTCAACTATTACAAAATCATTTATTAGAATTTCCAAAACAATCCGTTACGATCTGGTTATTCTTACTGGATTTGTTAGCTAAAGAAAACTTGCAAAAGCTCTATGAAGAAACAACAGAAGAATGCAAGCTACATTTTAATGTAAAAATCGCAGAATTTTCTAAAATTGACTCACCATCCAATGAGTCACTAGAAGACTTCCCTCACTTATCAAGTGGACTAGAGTCTGTGTGGAATACACCTGCTGCCGTTTCTTACTTAGAAGACTTGATTTATAACAATCGTTTAGAGCCGCGCTCTGGTTTGGCTAAAAATCTTATCGAAGAATTGGTGCTATTACGTTCAATTGCACAAGACAATGTAAGCTCTGCTGAGGTGATTCAACTGGATCAAAAAAAGCTAGCTATTAATGAACAAAAAGAAGCGATGCTTGAAGCCAGAAAAGCAGAAAAACTGAAAGAGATGGCTGAGGCGGATAGAATTGCAAAAGAAAAAGCAGAAGCTGAAAAGAATGAAACGGCTTTTGAATTCACACTAGTTGAAAAATATTAATCCATTAATTCAGATAGTATTCTGCAACAAGGCTTCCAAGCAGAACTAAACCAATCCAATTGTTGGCAAGAAACGCTTTAAAACAATTGGTTTGGTTTCGATTTTTAATCATACGATACTGCCAAATAACCAGAAGCGCTGCTACAGCCACGCCTGAGAAATAGTAGCCACTAAAACTTTTTAGTAGGCCAATGTAAACAAAAATCCCCAGCATGCTTAAATAACAAACCAAAATAGCTAACACCTCATTCTGACCAAAAAAGAGTGCAGAGGATTGAATGCCAATCTTGATATCATCATCGCGATCGACCATTGCATATTCCGTATCATATGCGACGGCCCAAAATATATTGGCCAGCATCAACCACCAAGCCACGGCTGGTATTTGATTTTGTAATGCAGAGAAAGCCATTGGTATACTAATCCCAAATGCAATCCCTAAATAAGCCTGAGGGATCACCAAAAAACGTTTAGTTAATGGGTAAGTTGCTGCTAGAAACAAGGCAACAAATGATAATACTATTGTCATCCTATTTAAAAAACACACGAGAGCAAATGCCGCCAACGTTAATGCTGCTGCCAAAAAGCGAGCTTCTTTTGTACTGACTTCGCCAATCACGAGAGGTCTGTTTTTTGTTCGCTCAACATGCCCATCAAAGTGTCGATCTGCAATGTCATTCATCACACAGCCAGCGCTGCGCATTAATACTACACCTGTAATAAAGATGACGGTGATTTGCCAATTAGGATGCCCTTCCCCAGCCAATAATAGTGCCCAGAGTGTCGGCCACATTAATAGCAAAATACCAATGGGTTTATCTAAACGCATTAAGCGCTCATATGCATTAATTTTACGCAGTAGAAGCTGTTTATTCATGGCATAAATGTGGTAAAAAAACTTCAGTGACCAGAATATTAGCGCAATTTAAGCGAAAAACAGAGCGCCTTGCCCATAAATATGCTGGTGGTTGCGCTATATATTTAACTGCTTTTTGATACAAAATATGATTTTTTGTTAGTTTTTTAAAACTAAGTGGTGTACGTACTACTTGCATATTTTTAAATAATGCTGCGCCTAAAGGCTTGTTCCCCAGTCTACCAAGCTTATACCATTTACCGCGCAAACTTGCATGCGGCAACACACTATGGGCAAATATGACTGGTTGTTGATTACCAATTAATAACACTTCTCGAACATAAGCATTGAATGACGGCTTTAACTTAAGCAAAGTTGCTTCATCTTGTATCGGCTTAGCATCTTGTTGTAATAATGGCTTGACAAAAAAATCACTGTAGCGATTTTGTAAACGTGCAGTTAACGATGTGTCATTAACCAGCCAAGCTTGATACTTCGAAGCAGAAAAAGGTTTTTTTAACCATTTGGAGCGTAATGAAACGTTATGTGGGTGTACTTTCACAATGCAAATTATCGCATAAACCCATTGTGCTATTTATGATACATTTGAATTAGTCTAAAGATAGTAGGATAACAATGACTTATAAAGCCATTTTAAGCGGGCTTGCCATTGCGTTAACTTTTCTCACATTTATCCCTTATATTCGCTCCATTTTAAAAGGCATTACCAAGCCACATGTTTTTTCATGGATCATTTGGGGTACAACAACTTTTTTCGTTTTTTTAGCGCAACTAGATGACAATGGCGGCATCGGCGCCTGGCCGATAGGGGTTTCGGGCATTATTACTGTAATGATTGCTTATTTGGCTTACACCAAGCGCAGTGACATTTCGATTACAAAATCTGATTGGCTGCTTTTTATAATGGCGATGTCAGCGTTAGTGTTATGGTATCTGTTAAAAGATCCCTTGTGGGCGGTCGTCGTTCTAACTATTGTTGACTCTATTGGTTTTATTCCAACGATTCGTAAGGTCTACTATGCACCTTATTCAGAGCCACTGTCATTCATTATTTTATTTTTTCTCAGGAACATTTTAGTCATTTTAGCCCTAGAGCATTATTCAATTACTACTGTACTATTTCCAGCTGTTATTGCCTTAGATTGCCTGCTATTAATAGCGCTGATAATGATACGAAGACAAAAAAATTAAACCTTAAACTTTTACTAAATCTACGCCATGTTTCATCCAGCGCTGTAAATGTTGGTCTACTGCTTGTGAATGCTCTTTAAGTAATTTGTCTGCAATACTTTTTGCATGCTCAAGCAAAGCTTCATCTCGTGCTAAATCAGCAATTTTTAACATGGGGACACCGCTTTGCCTCGTCCCTAGGTATTCTCCTGGTCCGCGTATGTTTAAATCAGCTTGAGAAATAGCAAACCCATCTGTATTTTCATAGATTACTTTTAATCTAGCGCGTGCCATGTCAGATAATTGATTCTGATACATCAAAATACAGGTGCTTTTTGCTGCACCACGCCCAACGCGTCCGCGTAACTGGTGTAACTGACTTAGACCCATGCGTTCAGCATGCTCAATCACCATCAAACTCGCATTAGGCACATCAACTCCCACTTCTATCACAGTGGTTGCAACAAGTAGCTGTGTTTCACCAGATACAAATTGTTGCATCACCGCTTGTTTCTCTGCGGGTTTCATCCGGCCATGTACTAGACCAACACGTAAATCAGGAAAGTTATCTTTTAAGTTTTCAAAGGTTTCTGTTGCCGTTTGAAGCTGCAAAGCCTCTGACTCTTCTATTAACGGACATACCCAGTATGCTTGACTACCCTTCATACAAGCAGCTCTCACTCGTTCTAGAATTTCATCTCGGCGCACATCTGTTACTAATTTTGTGGTGATTGGCGCTCTGCCTGGTGGTAACTCATCAATCACAGAAACATCTAAATCTGCGTAGTAACTCATTGATAACGTGCGTGGAATAGGCGTTGCTGACATCATTAGTTGATGTGGTTCTGGTTGACCTTTTTTGCGTAGCGCCAAACGCTGCTGCACACCAAATCGATGTTGCTCATCAATAATAGCTAATCCCAACTTTTCAAATTGTACCGCCTCTTGAAATAGCGCATGCGTACCAACTGCTAGCTGCGCTTGACCACTCGCAATATCCTCTTGCGCCTTGGCGCGGTCTTTTTTATTTTGACTACCAGTTAACCATGCAATCTTAATATTAAGGGGCGCAAGCCAGGATTCAAACTTTTTAAAATGCTGCTCTGCCAAAATTTCAGTCGGCGCCATCAAAGCAACTTGCCAGCCATGCTCGATAGCCTGCAAAGCAGCAATACAAGCAACGATTGTTTTACCACTACCTACATCACCCTGCAACAATCGCTGCATTGGGTGTGGCTGGGTTAAATCTCGACTGATTTCTTTAACGACTTTTTGTTGGGCGCTCGTTAAATCAAATGGCAAACTTGCCAGTAATCGCTGAACTAAATAAGTAGAATGTGCGATTTGAGGTGCATCTACGCTACGTCGTTTTGCATAGTGCTTACGCATCGAAAGCTGTTGTGCGAGCAGCTCATCATATGCCAGACGTTGCCATTCTGAGCTTGTTCTATTTTCTAAAGCCGTTAAATTCGCATCTGGCTCTGGATAGTGTAAAGCTCGAATACTTTCTGCAAAACTAGGTAAGTTAAGCGATGCGTAAGCCAATGCGGGCAACGTCTCAGTACACATGTTGTCTAAGATGACAGATTTAATCGCTTTACGTAACGTTGCTTGTGTTAAACCTGCTGTTGTTGGATAGACTGGGGTTAGTTGGGCATTAACCTCTGCTGTATCACGTGCTACCTTACATTGTGGATGTACCATTTCATAGCCAAAAAAACCATGTCTAACCTCACCATAAGCACGTATAGGATTACCAACTTTAAGCGCATTAATTTGACTGGGATAGAAATGTAAAAAGCGCAATGTAAGTTGGCCAGTGGCATCCTCCAATCTCGCTATCAATGCCTTACGTGGCTTGTAGGTCACTTCAGCATGTACAATTTCACCCTGTACTTGTACCGCATCCCCTAAACGCAAGTCACGTATGGATACAATGCGTGTTTCATCAATATAGCGGAGTGGTAAATGCAAGAGCAAGTCTTGTCCGCTTTGAATGCCTAACTTAGCAAGCTGATTGATTAGCGGTTTTGAAAATGTTTTGATTTCGCTCAGTTGCATTGTCCCGCTAACTTTTTAATAGCAATGGTGTAATAAGGGTTACAGTTTAGTTCAGCTCCATTACTGCATCTGCTTCCACCATTGCATCTTTTGGTAGAGATGCCACACCGACTGCAGCACGCGCTGGATAAGGCTCAGAAAAATACTCGGCCATAATGGTATTTACCAATGTGAAGTGGCTCAAATCCGTTAAAAAGATATTCAGCTTAACAATATCGGCCATTGAACCACCAGCGGCTTCCGTCACTGCTTTTAAGTTATCAAATACACGTCGTACTTGTGCCTCAATCCCTTCAACCAATACCATACGCTCAGGATCCAAACCAATTTGACCTGAAAGATAAACCGTTTTACCCACTTTTACTGCCTGTGAATAAGTCCCTATTGCTGCTGGTGCTAGTTGTGTTTGAATGATTTCCCTTGCTGCCATGATTGTCCTCAACTAAATAAAACTTATTGTACTTTTTGATCTCTATTCCCACCTTTAACGCGATTAATGCGCACAACTTCAGGAATTTTTCTTAAATTACGTATCAGTTCTGCTAGGTGTACACGATTATGCACCTGCACGGTAAAATTGATCATGGAATACTGACTGCCATCTGGCGCTTCTGCACTCACATTGTCAATATTTGAGCCAGCTTCAGAGATGCCAGCTGCTATTTTAGCAAGCATACCGCGTTGATTTTCTACAACAATGCGTAAATTAACTCTAAATAACCGTTTATGATCCGCATCCCACTCTACATCCAACCACTTATCTGGATCTAGTTTAAACTTACTAATTGCTGTGCAATCATGCGTGTGGATAACAAGACCCCTATCTTTGTTAATAAACCCCAAAATAGGGTCGCCAGGAATGGGGCTGCAACATTGTGCAAACTGTACGGCCATCCCTTCAGAACCTCGAATAGTAATCTTGTCAAACGACTTCTGCTCTTTCGTACCTGGCTGTGAATCATCATGTGCACTCGCCAGTAGTTGATGAGCAACCATTAAACTAACGCGTTTACCCAGGCCAATATCCGCCAAAATATCTGATTTGTCTTTAGCATCATAATCACTCATGACTTTTTTCCATTGGGTATCTTTAATCTCAGCTGGCTCAACATGCAATGCACGCAGCGCAATATTCAACATCCGTTCGCCCAAATGAGCTGACTCCGTCACTTTAATGGTTTTTAAATAGTGGCGTAAATGTGAGCGCGCCTTACCCGTTACAACGTAATTGAGCCAAGCAGGATTGGGCTTAGCTAGTGCAGAAGTAATAATTTCTACATGATCACCATTTTGCATTTCCGTCCGCAGTGGTGCCAACTCATGATTAATCTTGACCGCCACACAACAATTACCCACATCAGTATGCACTGCATAAGCAAAATCAACCGCTGTAGAACCTCTGGGCAAAGCGAGAATATTGCCTTTAGGTGTAAATACATACACCTCGTCAGGAAATAAATCGACTTTAAAATGCTCAAGAAACTCATGACTATCGTCACTTTCCGTTTGAATTTCAACAAGTCGCTGTAACCATTGATGCGTCTGTTGTTGCAGTTTAGTTAGATGTGCATCTGTGGTTTTATAAAGCCAGTGTGCTGCAACGCCCGCTTGTGCAATGTTGTGCATGGCTATACTTCGAATCTGTACTTCTATTGGCGTGCCAAATGGGCCAAATAGCGTCGTATGCAACGATTGATAGCCATTGACTTTGGGTATCGCAATATAATCCTTAAACTTGCCAGGAATAGGCTTATACAAACTATGCAAGCTGCCTAAAGTTAAATAGCAAGTCGCTGTGTCTCTTACCAATACACGAAAGCCGTAAATGTCATTAACTTGCGACAACTTCACAGTTTTTCCCGACATCTTCCTATAAATGCTGTAAAGATGTTTTTCTCTACCTTCTACATCTGCTTCGATTTCTGCATCAGTAAGTTGTGCTTTGATTGATTCTAAGATTTTAGAGATCACCTCTTTACGATTGCCACGAGCGGTCTTGATGGCTTTCTCAATCACCTTATACCGATTAGGATAAATATACTTGAAGCTTAAATCTTCTAACTCTTGATAAATAACATTTAAACCAAGTCGATTGGCAATAGGCGCATAAATATCCAACGTCTCATGTGAAATCCGTTTTTGCTTAGCTGGCTTCATCACCTCTAAAGTCTGCATGTTGTGCAAACGATCGGCCAGTTTCACCAATATCACACGCACATCTTGACTCATAGCCAGTAACATTTTGCGCACATTCTCAGCCTGCGCTTGAACTGCTGTCTGCAATTCAATTTTATCCAACTTGGTTAAGCCTTCTACTAATTCTGCTACTTGGTTACCAAAGCGTTCACGTAGTTCTGCAGAAGCTACACCAGTGTCTTCCACAACATCATGTAGTAGCGCGGCAAGTAATGTAGGGATATCTAAGTGTAACTTAGCAAGAATGCAAGCTACAGCAACAGGATGGGTAATGTAGGGCTCACCAGATTTTCTGACTTGCCCTTTATGTGCGTGTTCACTATATCGATATGCATCCCAGACTTGTTCAATTTCTTCTTGGGATAAATAATCGCGGAGCAGTATGGTCAGTTGTGACGTTTCGCTGTCAGCTGGCAACTTAGGTGGCTCAGCTGGCTGAAAAGTTTCCGCTGTTAATTTTTTAGCGGCTTTAGGCATACTGCTTAAATGTAATGCTTAAATTTTTTGTAAAAGTTCCAAGCCCACTTTACCCGCTGCAATTTCGCGCAATGCGGTCACTGTTGGCTTGTCTCGGGAACCATGCATACTCACCAGTGGGTCAGATCCATTTGAAATTTGACGCGCACGGTAGGCGGCAACCAATGTTAACTGAAAGCGGTTTGGAATTTTGTCTAAGCAATCATCTACAGTAATACGTGCCATGGTGTAACCCTCTAAATTAAATCAATGTTTGAATCAACGTGTGGTGCCGTTGTAGTTGTATGTTTGTTTTAAGACGTTGCGCTTGAATAATCGCAATCAAATCTTGCAATGAATCTTCAAATACGTCGTTTATTGTAACATAATCAAACTCTACCAAGTGACGCATTTCTTCTTGTGCAACCGCTAAACGTTTGGCAATCACTTCCTCACTGTCTTGTGCACGCCCTCTTAAGCGTTCAGCCAAGGTTTCTAAAGATGGCGGCACAATAAATATACTCACTGCCTTGGGATAAATTTTACGTACTTGCTGTGCACCTTGCCAGTCAATTTCCAGTATCACATCATGGCCTGCTTTTAATGTCTCATCGACGGCTTTTTGCGATGTGCCATAACGTGCGCCATGCACTTGTGCACTTTCCAAAAAACCTCCCGCCTCTAATATTTTCATAAAAGCTGCCTCATCGACAAAGTGATAGTCTAAGGCGTTTTGTTCGCCTGGTCGTGGCTTTCTAGTGGTATGTGAAATGGAGAGTGTTAAGTTTGCATCTTTTTCCAGCAAGGCTTTAACTAGGCTTGTTTTGCCCGCGCCAGATGCTGCTGTGATGATAAATAAGTTGCCTGAAATCATCTTTCTATTTTAGACGATTTTTTCATTTATTGAGGGCTATTTATTCAATATTCTGAATCTGCTCTCGCATTTGTTCAATCAGTACTTTTAACTGCATGGATATCTGTGTGGTCTCTATAGAGATTGATTTGGAACCCAAGGTATTGGCTTCGCGGTTCATTTCCTGCATTAAGAAATCCAGCTTTTTACCAACTAATCCACCAGCTGATAAAATGTGTTCGACTTCCTGTATATGCGCACTTAAGCGAGAAAGCTCTTCATCCACATCAATGCGTTGCGCATAGAGCACCATCTCTTGGCGAATACGTTCATCATCATTGCTTTGCTGTGCCTCTTGTAGTTTTGCCGTTAATCTTTCCTGATAGGTTTTCAATAGTGACGGCATCATTGGCTTCAATGTAGACACTAGCGACGCCGCTTCCTTTAGCCTCTCTAATATCATCGCCTTAAGCTTTTCTCCCTCGCGATTTCTAGCTAGGACCAGCTCCGCAATCGCGACAGTGACAGCATCAAACATTTCTTCTGCTAGCAAATCATGATTGAAAGCTGAACTAGCTAACACCCCTGGCATTTGCATCACTTCCAAAGGGTTAATCGCTTGCATAGTCGGAAAATGTTTAGCGAGCTCTTTTACAGAGTCTGCAATATGGGCTAAAGCTTTGTGATTCAGCGTGATGTTGGCTTCTTCATTTTCTGCTTTAGCTAGACTAATACGGCACTCTACTTTGCCTCGTCCTAACTGTGATTTTAGTTGCTCTCGAACGACTGCCTCATGCGCACGGAAGTGATCTTCCAGCTTCAGTTGTAATTCGAGATAACGCTGATTAACGGAACGTAACTCCACTTGCAATACGCCACTGCTCGTGATGCGTTGATGGGACGCATACCCCGTCATGCTACTAATCATGTCTCTTTATTCACAAAAATAAGGCTCACTCTTAAAGTAATTGCTGATAATTGTATCAAATCTATATGATTTTATGTCAGAATATCTTATCCTTTGCTCTACCATTTGATATACAGACACTTTGTAATGGCAAAAGCTAAAAATCGAACCCTGCCTGTCGGCTACATGCTGCAAGACTATATAATTACCAAAGTCTTAAGTACTGGTGGCTTCAGCTTTGTTTATCTTGCACAAGATGCAAATAAGCATACAGTTGCTATAAAAGAATATATGCCTACCGGTCTCGCATTGCGAGAAGACGGCGCAACAGTCATGCTGGATTCAGATGACGATGCCGCAACATTCAAACACGGTTTAAAATGCTTTTTTGAAGAAGGTCTAGCACTTGCTAAAATCGACCACAAAAATATCGTCCGCGTAACCAATTTCTTTCGTGAAAACAACACCGTTTATATGGTGATGCAATATGAGCGCGGGAAGTCTTTGCAAGAATATATCTTGTCTCAGCAAGAACCAGTCAATGAAAAGTTTGTTCGGCGTGTTTTTAGTCAATTATTAAATGGTTTACGTGAAGTCCATTTACAAAAACTACTACACCTTGATATTAAGCCTGCCAATATCTATATTCGACTCGATGGCTCACCTGTTTTATTAGACTTTGGCTCTGCCAGACAAACACTCACATTGGCGCAACCAAAGTTGTCGCCAAGCTACACACCGGGCTTTGCACCCCCAGAACAATACTTTGACCGCCAAAAGCTTGGGCCATGGAGTGACATCTATAGCGTTGGTGCTAGCATGTATTCTTGCCTAGCACGCTCAGCACCTATTGCTGCTAATCAGCGTGTTAAAAAAGACTACCTAGCACCTGCTGCAAAAGTAGGTAAAGGTATTTACAGTCAAGAGCTGCTCTCAATTATTGATAACTGCTTAAATCTAGATTATATGGAAAGACCGCAAAGCGTTTTTTCATTGCAGAAAAAATTAGTCAGTCATATTGCAAAACCAGAAAAAAAAGCCAGTTTTGCCAAAAAGATACATGCCGTGTTAACTAAGCCCTTATAATGTTTTCATATGAAATTCACGATTTATCAGAATAGCCGTCAAGGACCAAGACCTTACAATCAAGACAGACTTGCGTATTCCTACAGTAAAGATAGTTTACTTTTAGTATTAGCAGATGGCATGGGTGGTCATAGACATGGTGAGGTTGCAGCGCAGCTTGCCATTAAAACCTTAACAGATGCTTTTCAGCGCTTAGCCAAGCCACTCCTGAATAGCCCTGCTAAATTCCTTACTGATCATATCCAGCAAGTGCACGATATGATTGAAAATGTCACACAATCTGAAAATTTAGTTGAATCCCCGCGTACAACAATAGTCGTTGCCGTTATTCAACGTGGTTATTTATATTGCGCTCATGTGGGTGACTCCCGCCTATACCATTTTAGAGGCAACTATTTACTCTACCGCACGGAAGACCATTCCATTGTGCAATCACTATATAAAAAAGGCATGATTAGCAAAGAAGAGATGTCCACGCATCCATACAGAAACAAAATCTATAACTGTGTGGGAGGTGAGACGCCGCCGCAAATTGACCTATCAGATAGAATCGAGCTTGCTGAAGGTGACACCATACTCTTATGCACTGACGGATTATGGGGCTGCCTAAGCGATAATGAAATTAAAGCGATACTGAATGAGAATATTGATGTTTCCTCAGCGACAAAAACATTAATGGATGCTGCTGAAAATGCTGCGGATGACCATGGTGATAACTTAAGTGCAATAGCCGTACAGTGGGGCGACAAACAATTGAGTGATGATACCGTCTCTACACAATTAATGCCTTTGGGAGAAACAACAACTATCATCAATGCAGCAACAAGCATGCCGCTTGGTGGTGCTGACCCTCAAGACCTGTCAGATGATGACATTGAAAACACAATTGCCGAGATTCAGCAGGCACTTATAAAAACCAAACAAAAAATTGGGATTTAAAAGCAAGACTTTACTGCATGTTTTATAATAGGATTTTTTAAACAAGCCAATTAAAACATGTCATCAACTCATCGCCCAAGTGGGCGCGCAAACAATCAATTACGTAATATAGAAATTATCCGTCACTATACCAAGCATGCCGAAGGCTCTGTGCTGGTGAAATTTGGTGACACACATGTGCTTTGTACAGCCAGTGTTGAAGAAAAAGTACCAGGATTTCTAAAAGGGCAAGGGCAAGGCTGGGTTACTGCCGAGTACGGAATGCTGCCGCGTTCCACTGGTTCTCGCATGCAAAGAGAAGCAGCTCGTGGCAAACAATCTGGTCGTACACAAGAAATTCAGCGCCTCATTGGTCGCAGTTTACGCGCAATCATTGATTTAAAAAAACTGGGTGAACGAACCATCCATTTTGATTGTGATGTTATTCAAGCAGATGGTGGCACACGTACCGCAAGTATTACAGGTGCCTATGTCGCCATGCACGACGCCATTACACATTTGCTTAACAATAACCTACTCACTGAGTCACCTCTCACTAATGCCGTCGCTGCCATTTCAGTTGGTGTTTATAAGGGTTCACCTGTGCTGGATCTAGACTACATTGAAGATTCAGATTGTGACACGGATATGAACATTGTCATGACTAGCAGTGGTGGCTTTGTTGAGATTCAAGGCACAGCGGAAGGTGAACCGTTTAGTCGTGATGCCATGACAGCTATGACTGATTTAGCAGAAGAAGGTATTGGCCAACTGCTAACGATACAAAAACAAGTGCTCGGCATTAATTAAAATACACAAAAGATGCTAAAAAAACTTGTAATCGCTAGTGGCAATCGAGGTAAATTAACAGAAATACAAGCGATGTTAGCCCCGCTCAACATTGAAGTCATGCCGCAATCTGACTTTAATGTTTCAGAGGCGCCTGAGCCGCACTGCACATTTATCGAAAACGCCTTAACCAAGGCTAGGCATGCCAGCAAGATAACCGGTCTTCCTGCATTAGCCGATGATTCAGGCTTGTGCTTAGAAGCACTTAACGGTGAGCCTGGTGTACAATCGGCTTACTTTGCAGGCAAACCAAGTAATGATGATAACAATAACGCGCACCTCATCAATGTTTTAAAACAACACGAAAACCGCTTTGCATATTATTACTGTTGTTTGGTACTTGTACGCAGACACGATGATCCACAACCGCTAATAGCAGAAGGTATCTGGCAAGGTAGCATTTTAAAAAAACCGCGCGGCAGCAATGGCTTTGGTTACGACCCACTTTTTTTAGATAGCATGACAGGAAAATCAGGTGCTGAACTTGAACCAGAGATTAAAAACAAAGTCAGTCATCGTGGACAAGCGTTGCGCAAATTGCTCCATTTAATTGAACATATGACTTATTAATCGGTAAAAAATAATATGTCTAAACTATCACTACCAACTTGGATACGAGACGATAGCAGCATTGTTGCTTGCACTGAAAAAATACGTGTGATGCAAGAAAACTTTGATGAAATTCAACAAATCACGCAGGACGCATTTGAAGATGGCTTACTCATGGAAGTTTCAGAGGCTCAAATGCGAGAAACGCTTCATCAATTAGTGGATGCGTTGATTAACCCTTACCCAAAAAAATAAGCCTTCACGGCCGAATTATTTTTTATATTACGCCTCAAGTTGTTCACCCTTCTGACGATAAAAAATTATGCTGCAATTCACATTTATCAATAATTGATTTGCGGCTATTTTTATATCTTCTTTAGGAAAACTTAATGAAAAAATTTGCTGCAGTTTTATTTGTATTATTCGCTGTTGTTTCAAACTTCGCTACTGCTAATGACAAAGAGTGCCACCCAGAAAAAGAACACTGTGAGCATCACTAAATAAAGAATTGTTGGTGGTTAAATAAAATAGCCGCCAACATTTTTATCCTTTTAAAAAAGTCCGTCAAATACGGTTTAACTTGCTCAGACTTCAAATAGCCTTATCGCAATTGTGGTGCTCTCACTTTTTCATAAGCAGCTAATAATTGCTGATGCATCTTGCTACCCTCATAATTGGCGCCTAGATCATTCAAACCAAAATACTGTGTTTCTTGATTAAACAAGCTGAGCGCTTGTTGCAAAGTTGCATCGCCATACATCAAGCCTAAGTTTGCCTCAAATAAGCCAATATCTCCGCTAGCTGTGTTTTGCGCAATTTGCACGAGGTCTGCAATACAGCTGTATACTTTGAGACGGGCAGTTGGTAAATCGTTAATTTGGGCAACCCACTCACAGCCATCTAAGATTTCTTCTGTATCCCCCGCTGCAATTGCAACTAAAGTTTTCAATTCGCCTAAGCGTAAATCTTGCCACGGTGTATTTGCATCCACACATAAGCCAATCAAAATATATATATGTAAATCATCTTGAAAATTCACATCTAATAAAATATCTAATAATTCAGCTGATTCTTCTGTGGTTAAAGCTTGTAATCGCTGCGCATAAGGACGAACCTGATTGCCAACTGTATTATTTTGCCACTCCAACTCCTCCACTGGATAAATCTCACTCATGCCTGGTACAAAAATACGGCAGGAATAAACACCCAAATGTTCAAAGTCCGCAATGTATAAATCATGACCGCTGTCATGAATCTTATTTACACTCCAGTGATAATCTTCTTCAGTTGTTGTTCCAAAGTTCCAATCAACAAAATCATAATCTGGGGTACTACGTAAAAACTCCCAACTCATTACTCCACTAGAATCAACAAAGTGAATTTCTAAGTTTTGTGGGTCTGCAATTTCTTCCATATTAAACCCTGGTTTAACAAAGCCTGTTAAGCTATCTAAAGCACGGCCTTGTATTAACTCTGTAAGTGAGCGCTCTAATGCCACTTCAAAACGGGGATGTGCGCCAAAGCTTGCAAAACAACCTTGATCATCAGGGTGTAATAACGTGACATTCATGACTGGATATTGCCCACCAAGCGAAGCATCTTTGACCAAGATACCATAACCAGCATCACGCAATCCCTTTATACCTGCTGCAATACGCGGATAGCGAGCAATCACTTCTTCTGGCACATCTGGTAGACAAACACCTTCTGCAATGATTCTATTTTTAATATTACGTTCAAAAATTTCAGCCAACGCTTGCGTTCGGGCTTCCATCATCGTGTTCCCCGCACTCATCCCGTTACTGACATAAATATTGCCAATTAAGTTAACTGGAAATAAAACTGTTTCACCGTCGCGCAAACGTGTGTAAGGAATCGTACAAATACCTCGCGCTTGATTGCCGGAGTTTAAATCCACCAGTTGGCTAGCGGACACAGAGCCGTCAGGGTTATAAAACTCATGTAACTCAGGCGTTAAAATTTCAGAAGGCCAATCATCTCCTTCAACAGCAAACCACTCTTCATTGGGATAATGCACAAAATCTGCATTGGCAATCGTTTCGCCAAGATAAAAATCTGTCCACAAATAATTAGTGCCTAAGCGCTCAAAATATTCACCTAACGCACTAGCCCGCGCTGCTAATTGAGATGCGCCTTTGCCATTGGTAAATAATCGTGGGCAATCGCGATTAATCACGTGAACGGACCAAATACCTTCTACTTCATTTAGCCAAGATTTTTCCTCAACATGAATATCAAGCGCAACTAACTTTTCCTGTAAAGTGCTAATGGATGATTCTAAAGAGGCGTCTTTACTGGGAATGAAGGTTTCATTTTGCGGATTTGTCATGGTAATAATTCTGTATTTGTAAAGGCGATAGCATAGCATGGGATAATAAGAGTTTTAGATTTGGGTATTATTACTAGATACTTTTTTTAGAATCAGCTAGTCATATTAAGATAAAAAGGTGATGATTATATTCAGTAACTTTTTTATGTTTACTCAAAAGGAGATTGATATGTCTATGCCCCATACATACAAAAAAATTGAGCTTGTTGGAAGCTCTACCATTGGTACTGATGATGCGATTCAAAATGCGATTGCTAAGGCAGCTAAATCAATCAAGCATATGGATTGGTTTGAAGTGCTAGACACTCGTGGGCATTTAGTCGATGGTAAAATTGCGCATTACCAAGTGACTATAAAAGTAGGTTTTAGAATTGAAGACTAAGTTTGTATGATTCATGGTTCTAGCTCATTACAAATTCCAGCTTTATCGGATGATGATACGCAAGCATGGATTGATTCTTTAGCGAAAGTTTTCTCAGCTTCTGACGTTGATAAAATCAAACAAGCGTGTGAGCTTGCAGCATTGGCTTATGCAACGCAAGCCACACAAACGGGTGTGCCGTTAATTCACCATGTCACTGCCACGGCAGCGATTCTTGTGACGTTGAATATGGATGCAGAATCTATTGTTGCGACGATTTTATATGCTACGCCAAGCTATATCGACAATTGGCAAGAAACCCTTAAAGCACGTTTTGGCCAACCTGTTTTGAGTTTGGTTGCTGGATTATTGCAGATTGAACAATTACAGTCGGTTGGTGATTTTAACAATTTAAACCAGCAAGATGAAGACTCCAGCGAAGTAGGTAAGCAGGTTGAGAGCCTGCGTAAGATGTTGCTAGCGATGGTGCAAGATATTCGGGTGGTCTTAATTAAGCTGGCAGAACGCACGCAAACCCTGCGAAGCCTAACTAAGGTAGAAACGAGTTTGCAGAAACTTATCGCTAGTGAGGTGCAAGGTTTGTATGCGCCTTTGGCTAATCGACTAGGGGTGTGGCAACTGAAATGGGAAATGGAAGATCTTTCATTACGCTATTTAGAGCCGCAACTGTATAAAGAAGTCGCTAAGTCTTTAGATAGCCGTCGACTTGATCGTGAACAATATATTCAAAATGTTGAGCTGCAGCTGAAACAAGAATTAGCACTAGTCGGCATTAAGGCTGAGGTATCTGGTCGACCAAAGCATATCTACAGTATTATCAATAAAATGCGGCGTAAGCAGCTTAGTTTTGAGCAGCTCTTTGATGTGCGCGCGGTACGTGTTTTGGTTGATACGATTGAAGACTGTTATTCTGCATTGAGTATTGTGCAAGCTTTGTGGCAACCTATAACAGGTGAGTTTGATGATTATATTGCTAAGCCTAAGAGTAATAATTATCGCTCTTTGCATACCGCGGTGAATGGGCCAGAAGGTTTAGCATTAGAGGTGCAAATTCGGACGCATGAAATGCATGCGTATTCTGAGTTGGGTGTTGCTGCGCATTGGCGCTATAAAGAAGGTGGTCAAACAGATGCGGCACTTGATGAGAAAATATCTTTATTGCGTCAAATATTGACGTGGAAAGAAGAGCCAAAAGATACGGGTGATTTACTTGTCGCGTTTAATACGGAGTTGTTTCAAGAAAATGTGTATGTGTTTACGCCACAAGGTAAAGTGATTGACTTGCCTAAAGATGCCACACCAGTTGATTTTGCTTACACATTGCATACGGATTTAGGGCATAGAACGCGAGGTGCCAAAGTCGATGGGCATATTGTTCCGCTGAATTACAAATTACAAAATGCACAACGTGTGGAGATACTCACGCATAAAGTTGGCGCACCAAGTCGCGATTGGTTAAGACCAACACTGGGTTATTTAAAAACCAATAGTGCGCGTGCAAAAGTGCGGCACTGGTTTAGACATGAAAATGAAGAAGAATATATTACGCAAGGCCGCACCAAATTAGATAAAGAATTACATCGTGCGGGTGTAGGCACCATTAATCAGGAAAAAATAGCACAAAAACTTCACTGTCATAAATTAGAAGATTTATTAATTGCGATTGGGCGCGGTGATATTACTGAGCATCAAATCGCTAGTGCGATTCAAGAAGTGGTTAACCCCAAACCTATTGAGAAGTTTAACCCAGCGAGGATCAATAAAAACACTGGGAATGCTTTAGCAACTGAAGTCACACTAGAAGGGTTAGGAAACCTACAAACGAATATGGCGAAATGCTGCAAGCCTGTTTCGCCCTCTAGTATTGTAGGTTATGTGACGCGTGACCGTGGTGTGACGATTCACCGGCAAAATTGTGCATTTATTAAGCGTTTGGCTAAAGATAGACAGGATCGCTTATTGAATGCTGAATGGCGGCTGGCAAAAACCTAAGCTTAGATCACTTGTAAAAAGTATTGTTCAAGTGGCTTTGTTTTTTTCCATAATCCATTGCGACATATATTTTGTACTCATCATGGTGTGATGTTTAAGCATTGCACCAGTGAAGTTATTGATACGATGTTGTTTTAAATCTGTTTGTACTTGCTCTATTTTTTCGATTAACTTTATTGCTAGTGGTTCGCCATTAAATTGCTGTAAATAGCTTGCAGCATTTCTTTTATTCGCTTCCCACACTTTCTCATCCTGATATAAATTAACAGCCGCATTGACAAAGTCTGCCGATTCATCAGCAATAGCACCAGGCCAAGGGGTATCTGACTTTATCATGCCCTCAGCACCAATTGTGCTTGTTACACTGGGCGTTTGCATTATCATTGCATCAAGTAATTTACCTTTAAGACCCGCGCCAAAACGCAAAGGCGCTAAACAGACGCGTGCACTCTCCATGACTGTATGTGCATTCTCTGCCCAGCCTTTGATTAAAAAACCTGTTTGCGGATTATGTAAAGCGGTTGCTTTAGGCGGTGGATAAGAACCGTAAATATGTAATTCTGCTTGTGGCAATTGCTTTCTTATATGCGGCCATAATGATTGCAAGTAGCGCACTGAATCCCAATTTGGCGCATGCCTAAAATTACCGATTGTTATAAAGTGTTGTCGTTGTTCGAATGTTTTTGTTGCTTTGGGTAATGTGTTTAAATCAACCATAAACGGCAGGTAGTGTAACAAACTCGCACTCACATTGAATCGTTCAGTTAACAACTGCATTTCATATTGTGAAATGATCAATGCAATATCACATCGTAAAATGGCAGCAATCTCGCGTTTTGCTAGCTCACTCATTAAATCTTGTTGCGTTAATTCTCGGTTTGCCTTTAATGCCTCGTGTCTTGCATGGCGTAAACATTGTAAATCGACCGTATCAAGAATTTTGAGCGCATTTGGACTATGTTGATCCACCCGCCACCCAAACTGCTCTTCCATCATAAAACGATCGAAGTGAACAATATCTGGCTGTAGCTTTAATAAGTAATCATCAAAACTGTTATTGTTTAACTCGATTGCTTTGCTCGTGATACCTTCAGCTGATAGGTCAACCATATGTTCTGTCTGCACTGCAGGTGTTGCAAATGTCACCTGCCAACCCTGTTGCTGATAAGCGCGTAAAGTTGCCAACATTTGAAAGCCTGCGGCTGATGAGTTTGGCTCTGGCCAAACATAGCCAATGACTAGAACTTTCGTCACGATTATTTTTTACCTAGCGGATAGCATTTTGAAAACACGGCTTTATTTTGTAGCTAATGCCTAATCCTTATTCAAAATGCGAACTTCTCGTTGTGGGAATGGTATCTCAATGCCATTTTGTTGAAGCGTTTCGAGAATGATTAAATACAAATCACCACCCACGCGATTCTTACCATCATCAATGCCCTCCATCCAAAACTCCACAAACATATTGATGCCACTATCACCAAAGCTATCAATTTCGCAGTCTGGGCGTTCTTCGACAGGGATATCTTCACCACTGATGACTTGCGGATGCGCTGCAACCGCCTTTTTAATCAGCTCAACTGTACTACGAACATCAGTTTTATAAGCAACAGAAAAATCAACGCGATAGCGTTGCTTTTTATTTTTATGCGTCCAATTGGTAAATGAGCTAGTTATAAATTTCTCATTTGGCACAACAATATCTTTACCATCAAATGTTTCTAATGTTGTAGAGCGCATATTAAGCTGTGTGACCACACCAGATTTACCATCTTCCATTTCTACATGGTCACCTACCGATAAGGATTTATCGATGATGATGATGACCCCCGATATGAAATTTGAAGCAATTGCTTGTAAACCAAAACCCAAACCAACACCGACCGCACCACCAAAAACAGCCAACGCCGTTAAATTGATACCCATCAAATTGAGCAACAATAAAATAACAATAAAGACGAGTACGATTTCATAGAGCTTAGCAAATAATTCTTTAGATTTAATATCCAATGACTCATGATTGCGAATGATGGTCTGGCCTGTTCTATTCGATAACCGACCCAACCAAAACAGTAAAGAACCAAAAATAAATAAGCGTAAGAAACCATAAAGTGACAAACGAATATCGCCAACTTGAATAGCAATTGCGTCGAAGAATTTAATCACGTCATCCAAGACGCCAATAAAATGAAAGAAAATGATTGGCATGCCAATCCAGCGAAAGGCGCTTGCGAGAATAGGTTGCTTGACTAGCAAATTAATAAACGTATTGATAAATAGTAGTATTGCAATTGCTAATGCAACTTGCATTACCCAACCATGTTCAAGAATATATTGGCTAAACTCAACTGAGATTCTTAATAACACAATGGCAATGATAGGAAATAGTAACTTTCCTGCTGAAGCTAGGCCTATGGATTCACTCTCTTCAGAGGTAGATGCCGCATTTTTGAAAAAGGGAATATTTTTAATTATCCGACTGGCAATAAAGTAGGCTGCAATATAGATAACGATAATCATGCCAATTTGGCTGTAAGTATCGATTTGCGTAAAGGCTGTAACAGCTTTTTCTACCAAGCTATTAAACATTAATTCCAGTTTTTCAATTTTCATGCTTACCTCAATGTGATTTTTTTAAATCAGCATTTATGCGATTGGCTATCACTAGCCACTCATTTATAACTGACCTGTTAAGTATTGCGTATCACCAAACCCAAAACTCCAGTCTACATCAGTATTTGTCATCACAGAAATCAATAAATCCTTAGGATTTAAGCCACATTTTGCCTCTAAATTATCTGCTAGTAATTGATAGAACTTTGTTTTATCCACTGTTTTTCGCGGACTCGTGAATACCTGGATCACAATCGCTTGTTCAGATCGCTCAAAACCTAAGCCCGTATCGAGTAAAATCATTCTACCTGGCTTATGTTCAGTGACGATTTGATAACGATCTTTTACAGGCACCTTAAACGCCTCTACTACACAGTCTTGCACTGTATCCATTAAGGTTTTAATTTCTGCGTCAGTGCGCCCTTCTGTTACATCTATTCTAATCAGTGGCATAGGTAATCTCTTCTTTATCTAAAATACTATATTACTCTGTTTCCAAAAATGCGACTAACGGTTCAATAAACTGGTTAAATGCTTCAATGTGCGGCAAATGGCCTATATCATCAATTTCTATTAGTATTGCATTAGGAATAGCTTGTGAGGTTTTTTTGCCTAATGCTGGGTAATCCCCCATTGTTCTTGCAATGTCTTTTGACACAGAACCCTTACCTAACGCAGTACAATCTCTTTGCCCAATTATCAATAAAGTGGGCGCCTTTATATGAGGAAACTCATACATGACTGGTTGCGTGAATGCCATATCGTAAGTAAGTGCCTGATTCCATGCAACGGTCGAATAGTCTTTACTTTTTAGCATACCAGCTAGGATATTCACCCAAGGATCATAAGCCGCTTTCCATTGACCATCATAATAATTTTCAAGCTGGTATTTTTTAATACTTTCTGCCGTTTTGTTTAATTCACCTTTGTACCACGCATCAATACCAGGATATGGAACCAGCGTTTTCCAATCCTCTAAACCAATGGGGTTTTCTAAAACTAGCGATTGTGCCCTTTTGGGATACATCAACACAAAGCGTGAAGCTAACATGCCGCCCATAGAATGTCCGAGTATATGTGCCTTTTGAATACCAAGCTGATCTAATAATGCTAACGTATTAGTCGCTAGCGCTTGGAATGAATATTGATAATGCGCAGGTTTAGAAGATTTACCAAATCCAATCTGGTCTGGCATTACAACCCGATAACCTTTGGCAACAAGAAAGTTTGCCGTCTCCTCCCAATATGCTGCTGTAAAATTTTTACCATGCAGGAGTAACACCGTTTCACCATTTGGCTCTTTTGGTTTTACATCCATATAAGCCATTTCTAATGTTTGCTTTTGTGTTTCAACGGGATAAACGGAGACTGGAAATGGATACTTATAGTGCTCTAATCTACTACCTAAATCAGCGGGCTCATTCGCACATGCTTGTATTACAAATAAAGCAAAAGCGAACACTGAAGCGATTAATGCATTGTGTTTCATATACTTTCCTAACTTATTTTTTTACTGCCGATTCAGCCAGCGTTTTCGTGTGTCTTAATAAAGCTATACTCCCAGCCATACCATGACCTGGAATAACCAGTTTTGCATCCTTGAATTTATAAAGAAGTTTATCAATAGACGCAGGCCAAGCATCAATAGAAGCTTCACCTATATAACCTAAATTTTGGGCTTCAGCACTTTTTACCAAACACCCTCCAACTAGAATTTTTGATTCTGGTAGCCATATTACTAAATTATCTTTTGTATGGCCCTCCCCAGGAAAGTACGCTTGTATTTTATCTTTTACTAACCAATACGTTGGTTCAAACGTATTACTTGCCGTAGCTTCACCTGCTTCTTTTAGTAACTTATTAGTTAATTTTGATGCATACGTTGGAATAGCAATTGAATTGAGAAATGAGATACCTGCTACTCTATCAGCATGTGAATGGGTTGAAATACTATCTTTTAAAACATAGCCTTTCGCTTTTATCCAGTTCACTAATTTTTCTGTATCTTCTACGGACCAAGGTGTATCAATCATATGTGCTTCTTTGCCGTCGGTAACAACAAGCCCATTTGAATCTACCAAACCAAAACCATCAACTTGCATATAAGAAGTATGTAGGTAGATGCCTTTTTCAATCAACGTAATTTTAAGTGCTGGTATCGCTTCTTTTGCAAAAGATACCTGTATTGTTATCAGCAGTAAAACTGCGAATAGTGCTTTCATTTTTTAATCACTTTATCAATATTTTAATTAACTAAAGATTATGCTGACAAAAGTTGAACCTCAGTGTAAACGTTCTG
This sequence comes from Methylophilaceae bacterium, assembly GCA_051252095.1. Taxonomy (GTDB): domain Bacteria; phylum Pseudomonadota; class Gammaproteobacteria; order Burkholderiales; family Methylophilaceae. The sequence goes on along the minus strand of JBPOFK010000016.1, from coordinate 21,049 downwards.
CATGGTTTCTCGATTTGTAAACTATTAGGCTAAATGAATACATCACCACACCGTATACATTATTATCAGTTTGTTATACATGAGCTTCTTTGAGCTTGGATACATTCAGATACACGCAAAATATTGATTGATAAAGTCTGACAGATGCAGATGAAACAGTAATAATCGTTTCATTGGTTATTTACGTTATTATGCAGCTTTACACCAAATTGATTCTTCGTTGGTTATTTAGCTAATTTAAGGTTCAGTTGAAATAATAATCAGGTAAGCTCATTTGCAAATTGATGATTAACGTCTCGATGACCCGCCTCATCATTACGGACCACAATCACAACATCTCTTAATGTTGCATCTGGGTCAAGGTTCCAATAATCAATTGCAATTTTTGGAGCCGTAACATTTTCATATTTGCCATTATCTAAATCTCTTAAATATTCGGTATAGCTAATGACAGCTTCTTCTTCAAAATAGCCAACTAACCGATGCGCCGTTTTAGAAGAGAATAAATATAAGATAAAAAACAAATTATAGAAAACACCTTGCGCAAAAATCACCAAAAATCGCTCAAACCAGTTTGGTTTTGCTATTTCAATAAACGTCATCAAATGCATGCGTTCATTTTCTGCTTCGTCTAATAATGTTTGAATCCAGCCATTGTCAGACTGCATTTTTCTTAAGGATTTTAAGTGTTGTAAAGCACCACCGACCATGCCAGGTACAGCTGCAACTGTTTCTAATATAACTGCACGATGTCCATATCGCCCACTAAAAAATGCATCTGCAAAAAAACGTAATAGCTTTGTGATTGCATATGCGATATGGTCTCTAAAATCCTCGGGTTTGCGATGTTTTACTAGTTCCATTTTTACCTAAAGTTATTTGCTAAAAGATTCAAAACGCTAATCTGCATCTAGCTTCCTAACTTTGGACACATCACTTTCATTAATCGTTCCTAGGTTATGATTCCAGCTTTGCCGCATGAAATTCACTACTGCAGCAACTTCTTTATCATTTAAACTATCTCTAAATTTAGGCATAAAATATGGTGCTGTTACACCTTGCGTCCGCCGATGATGAGATCCATTTAAGGTAACGTTAATTAAAGATGAAGCATTGGGATCTAGTACTGCCGGATTGCCAGCTAATGGAGATAAATATGGCGCTACACCCTTGCCATCCCTACCATGACAGCTTGCGCAATATTGGTCATAGAGTTTTGCTCCATTATTCTTAGTTAAGTGCTTAAACGCCACCATAGTTGTCTCATTATCGTACGTATATTTGGTTTGTCCTTTATCACCCGTTTCAGGTAGCGATTTTAAGTATTCTGCCATCGCTGATAAATCTTCATTGCGATAGTATTGTGTACTATTATTAATCACTTCTGTCATAGTACCAAAGCTTGCACTATGTGCATTAGCGCCAGATTTTAGATAGACAATAATATCGCTGTGCGTCCATCGTTTAAGACCAGTATTAAAGTCATTTGCTAAATTGGTTGCTGACCAACCATCTAGTTCCCCACCATTTAAATAATCTTTATTTTTCTCATCAAGTGCCTTCTCTTGGAAAGCAAAACCACGCGGTGTGTGACAAGCGCCACAGTGACCTAAACCCTGCGTCAAATAAGCACCTCTATTCCAAGACGCCGTTTGTTGAGGTTTTTCTTGATACCTAGCTTCCTCTAAAAAAAAGAATTTCCAAATTTTTAATGGCCATCTCATATTTAACGGCCATGGGATTTCACTCTTCCTATTGGCTTGTGAAACAGGTTTAACTTCATTCATAAAATAAGCATATAACGCTTCAATATCTGCATCATTTATTTTTGTATAAGACGGATATGGCATTGCAGGGTATAAATCATGACCATCTTTTGCATAGCCTTTGCGCATTGCATTTGTGAAATCTCTAAGTGTGTAGTCACCTATACCCGTGGATTTATCTGGTGTGATATTAGTTGAAAAAATTGCGCCAACTGGTGTCTTCATTTTATAGCCACCAGCAAATGGTTTCCCATATGTTTGCGTATGACAAGTCGAACAGTTACCCACTTTTGCCAGATAAGCACCTTTGCTGATTGTTGGTTGTTCTGCTGCAATTGCTGTCGTTAAAAAGCTTAACCAACATATCAATACAATAGGCATTAGTAATTTATTCATATTCATAATCCTCTACCCATTTTTTAGTTGATTACCAACGGGTAATTGACGAATACGTTTTCCGGTAGCTGCAAATATCGCATTGGTTAACGCTGAACCGACTGCAGCTGTCCCTGGTTCACCAATACCACCAGGTGATTCTGCACTTTGAACAATATGCACCTCAATAATTGGCGTTTCATTTATCCGCATCATGCGATAGTCATTGTAATTATTTTGTTCCACCCGCCCATGTTTCAAGGTAATTTCATCATGCAATACAGCGGTTAAACCAAACACGACACCACCTTCAATTTGTGCTTTAACGGTATTGGGGTTAACAACCATGCCACAGTCAACCACGCAAACCACTTTATTCACTTTAATTTCTTGTTCTTCATTGATTGATACATCAACAACTGTGCCTAAAAAACTACCAAATGCATGCATAGCCGATACCCCTTGGGCATGTGATGCAGACTTCTCATTTGACCACCCAGCTTTTTCTGCTGCTAACTGAACAACATTTTTTAACCTTGGTGTTTTATCAAGTAAACCTAAACGGTATTGCAAAGGATCCTGCTTAGCCAAGTGTGCCAGTTCATCAATAAAAGACTCAACTACAAACGTACCACGTGTTGCACCTACGCCACGCCAAAAAGCCGTTGGTAAATCACGTGGTTCCTGACGTACATAATCAACATATAAATTTGGTAATGTGTATGGTGGTTCTTTGGCTACTTCAACGGCATCTGAATCAACGCCATTTTTTAAACTACCTGGTGCAAAGCGCGCCATGATAGAAGATCCAACAATACGGTGCGACCAAGCCACTGGTAATCCATCAGCATTTAATGCTGCTTTTAAAGTATCGTAATAATAGGGCCTGTACATATCCTGCTGAATATCCTCTTCACGTGTCCATATGAATTTAATTGGTACATTCATTTGTTTCGCAAAGCTAACAGCAATTTTTACATTATCTGTTTCCAGCCTTCTACCAAAGCCACCGCCAATTAAATAGTTATGTACTTTTACTTTTTCTGGAGCAATATCTAGTAATGCTGCAGCCGTTTTTTGTGCAAAGGTTGGTACTTGAGTACCAACCCAAATTTCACAACTATTTTTGGTTACATGCACCGTACAGTTCATCGGCTCCATCGTTGCATGTGCTAAAAATGGTTGTTCATAAGCCGCTTCAAATATTTTATCAGCTTCTTTAAATACCTTTTCTACATCACCTTCATTGGTAGCAACCGCTCCTTTTTTATTGGCTGCTTTTTTCAACTCATCTACTAAGTCTTTTGTTGTAACTTCACTATTTTTTCCAAAATCCCACTCAATCGTTAATGCATCTAAACCTCGCTTTGCAGCCCAAGTATGTTTTGCAATCACAGCAACAGCATTTTCAATTTGTAATACTTTGATAACATCTGGAGAGGCTAATGCTCGACTGGTATCAACACTTTTTAATTTACCGCCAAATACTGGGCATGTCTTGATGATTGCGTACTGCATGTTTGGAATTTTTACATCTAAGCCAAACTCCGCTAATCCATTTGCTTTATCTGGTGTGTCTAACCGATGTATTGGCTTACCGATTAATTTAAATTGGTCTGGCGTTTTTAATTTAACGTCTTTTGGTACAGGTAGTGTTGATGCGACTTTAGCAAGTGCTCCATAGCCTATGCTTTTATCGCTATCATGATGTTTTACAAACCCACTTTCAGCATAACAACTTTTCTCATCCACATTCCAAACCTTGGCGGCGGCGACTATGAGTAACGTACGACATACCGCACCAGCTTGTCGCATCGGATCCCACATCGCACGAATGGAAGTTGAACCTCCTGTTATTTGAGCCCCTAATATCGCATCGCCATAAAGTTTGTCATTTGGTGGTGCGTGACGCAATGTAACTTTATCTAAATTGACTTCTAACTCTTCTGCAATCAACATAGGGATGGATGTATACACACCTTGTCCCATTTCTGCCTTCGCCATAATCAATGCAACATCACCAGCTGGATTAATTTCAACAAAGGCATTTGGTGCAAACATTGTATTAGCTTGATCGGCTGGGTAAGGTTGTTGCATTAACTCCCTTGCTGAACCGTTTTTGTTATCTGCTTGCGCATATTGAATACCAAGCAATAATCCACCAGCTGCTGTTGTACTTAAAACTGCGCTAAATTTCAAAAAATCTCTTCTTGAAATCTTGTTTTTAGCATTTGATAGAATAGCGTTAATGAGTCCTTGTGACATATTAAGCCTTCACTTTCGCGGCTTGTTTTATAGCTTCTCGAATACGCGTATAGGTTCCACACCTACAAATATTGCCTGCCATTGCTGCATCAATTTCTTCATCAGTAGGATTTGCATTATCTCTGATCAGTGCAGCAGCTGACATGATTTGTCCTGATTGACAATAACCACACTGCATGACCTCTACATCTAACCAAGCTTCCTGTATTTTTTTACCACTCTCTTCCTGTCCGACCGCTTCAATCGTTGTGATTTTTTCATCCTTGATACTCGAAACTGGAAGTACACACGACCTTACTGGTTTGCCATCTAAATGCACAGTGCATGCGCCACATTGAGCAATCCCACATCCAAACTTAGTGCCAGTTAAACCGATGATGTCTCTGATAACCCATAACAATGGCGTATCGGCTTGCACATCAACTTCATAAATCTTTTCATTAATGGTTAGTTGCTTCATGTTTATCCATATTGAATCTATAAAGAATAGTTGGTTATTTATTTACCTATTAAATTAACTTAACAGCAGATATGAGGACCTATTACTTTAATCGTTGTTATCTAAGTATTAGCATGTAATCTTTCATTGAGTTGATCAATCACTTCTGCCCAGTCTGCGTCATTCAAGATTTCTTCTCTTAAAAATGCGGCTTGAGAATTTGTCCAAAAACTAGCATCTGCAAGTAAAACGTTGGTTGCTAAAGGGCTATGTTCTTTAATAAAAGCTTCAATTGCATTTGGATCAGATTCCAAACCAAGTTGGTCAAAAAGATTACTTAACTGATGTGATGACAAATCCATATTGCGCCCTTTTTGAACAATGATTACTCTGTAATTTTATGATTTAATCAAACGTTAAAATTTGCTAATCTTTAAGCCATTCTAACTGAATTATTAGTAATCATACTTTTTAATACTTGGATATTCGACAATAAGATTTTCAATAAATTTTGTTTTTTTTATTCGTGCTCGATTAAATATGGTATACAGAGACCAATACAGTTTAAAAAAACATTTTTTGTTTATTTGCGCCACAAGCTTTTAATTTAACTTCGGATCGCCTATTAATAGAAAATCAATTAAAACGCTATTTATATCAAGTTAAAGTAAATGTCGATTCATCGTTTTTCACCGTACATAACAGAATGTTTTGATAACAACTGCTTAATCTTTAAGGAAATATTTGCAATATGCTAGTATCCACGTCTCTTCTTATTATCCTAACCGCAGGCCTTGCTAGCCAACTACTCGCATGGTGGGCACGGCTACCTGCCATTGTGTTTTTAATCGCTTCCGGCATCATTTTAGGACCAGTAACAGGTGTTATTAATATTGATCTTCCTCCTTTAGAATTGGCTGAGCTTATTGGGTTCGGCGTTGCTATTATTTTGTTTGAAGGTGGTATGGACCTTAAACTTGGCGAGTTAAAAAGTGCAGGCAATGGAATTGGGCGATTAACCATATTAGGGGCTCCACTGGCATGGTTATTTGGCAGTATAGCAGCCCATTATTTGGCCGGACTTAGTTGGCCCGTGGCATGTGTCCTTGGGGCTATTTTAGTGGTAACTGGGCCAACGGTCATCTTGCCAATTCTAAAGCAGGCCAGATTAAACAAAGAATCTTCATCACTACTTAAATGGGAAGGGATCGTGAATGATCCTGTCGGTGTATTACTCGCCGTGTTAACTTTTGAATATTTCACGACAGTGGATGCTGGGTTAACACAAACATTAATAGGGCTCGGATCTTCTGTTGCTGCGGCTATCGTTCTTGGCGGTTTAGGTGGCTGGTTAACGGGTTGGTTTTATCGCCGCGGCTGGGTGCCTGAACACTTGAAACCACCGATATTGATGGTTCTGGTATTGATTATGTATTGGTTGAGCAATATTGTGCATCACGAAGCAGGTCTACTGAGCGTTACCCTGATGGGCGTGGTAGTCGGAAACATGGATTTAATCGAACGAGAGGATTTGCAACGGTTTAAGAGAAACCTCACTGTCGTTCTGTTATCAATTTTATTTATTGTTATTCCGACACAGTTGCAATTAAGTCATCTCACCCTAATCGACTGGAGAGTAATGCTGTTTGTCATTGCTTTACTGATTATCGTGAGGCCTTTGACAGTAGGGCTTGCCACGCTTGGTGCCCCTATGCGAAAAGCAGATAAATTGATGCTGGCATGGATTGCACCACGCGGGATTGTAGCTGCTGCAACAGCAGGAATTTTTGGGCCGGCATTAGTCAGTAGTGGCTATCAGGATGCAGAAAAATTATTGCCAATCGTGTTTCTGGTCATCATCGTAACGGTGTTGGTACATGGTTTATCAATATCTCGCCTTGCGCGTCGTTTAGGTTTGGCAGCACAAAATGCAAATGGTTTAATGATTGTCGGCGTATCCCCATGGACAAGAGCATTTGCACAAGCATTAAAGAAATTAAAAATCAATATTTTAATTGTTGACGGCAATTATCACAGTTTGAAAGCTGCACGCATGGAGGGACTTGACGTTTATTATGGCGAGATATTATCCGAGCACGCTGAGCACTCCCTTGATATTAATCATTTAAACCAGATTCTTTGTGCAACTGATAAAGATTTTTATAATGCTTTAGTCTGTAAAGTACAAGGGCGACATTTTGGTCATCACCGCTCATTTCAATTAGCAATTCATGATGTTGAATCAAGTAAAGAGTCAAAACAACTGGCATTACAACGACGCGGAAAAGTCGCATTTGATTCAAAAGCAAATTTTGAATTTTTACAACAAAAGTTAGATGAAGGCTGGATTATTCAAACAACTAAACTTAGTGAAAGTTTTGGTTTAGATCAACTCAAAAGTCAAATGGGAAAATTAAGCGAAAATTGGTTATTACTTGGTAGCGTGAGTCCAAGTGGTGGATTACGTTTATTTTCCATCGAGCAATCATTTTCACCAGAAGCTGGTTGGACATTAATCTATTTTGGTCCAGACCCAAAAAGTAAAATTGAAGCCAAGAAGACTTCTCAATCAGAAAAAGTGATCGAATCAGCTAATTCTTGAGCTACTTTTGTTAAGTGACAGAAGCTGAGTGCTTGTTAATAACTTAAACAATTTGTTAGCTTAACAAGGTATAAAATTAATATCCTTTAGCAGGTGGGCCCTCAAGATATTGTGGGAGTCCATCAGCTAGCTCTATCCACGGCTGCTTGGATGATATCCAAAAATGCATATCCGGTTTGAATAATGATGCATCATCTAGGCTGCCAGCAGTCAACCCAATGACACCAGCGGATGTACGACGGGAAAAAATGCTTGTGCCACAACGTGAGCATGCGCCTCGCTCAAGCGTTTCTGATGAGTTGAACGTGATTACAGGGCCTGTGATAGAAACATCTTCAATACGCATTAACAAACGTGCGTTAAAGGCAGCCCCAATAGCTTTTTGGCATTCCTTACAATGACAGACTCTCTGATTCAATGGATTAGCTGTCGTTTCGTAATGAACAGCTTTACATAGGCATCCACCTCTAAATAAAATCACTTTTGCTAGCCTCCTTCGCAAATGTGCTTACAGCCCAATCAACATAATCAATGACGTAAGACTCCATTGATTGGGTGAAAACTATCTGGATTTTTGTATTAATTATGGCATTCGACAAATTTATACATCTAATGAACTCACATTTAATGCATTATTTTCAATAAAAGCACGTCTTGGTTCTACATTGTCACCCATTAATGTGCTAAAGATTTCATCAGCGGCAATAGCATCATCAATTTGTACTTTAAGCAGGCGACGGGCTTTAGGATCCATGGTTGTTTCCCAAAGTTGTTCTGGGTTCATCTCACCAAGCCCTTTATAGCGCTGGACGTTGAGGTTATGTTTAGCCTCTGATAGCAGCCAGTCTAGCGCCTGTTTAAAAGTGCCAACATTGTTCTCTTTTTCGCCGCGTTTAATGATAGCGCCCTGACCAAGCAAGCCATCTAACATTTTATACATGGTGTTAATTTGACGGTAATCACCACTGCCAACAAACTCTGCATCGATTACACAACTTTGTAAATTACCGTGCACGTATTTATTCACTTCTAGGCGATAAGCACTTTCTTCCTCATCATAGGCAACAAGGACTTCTGAACCGATTGCGCCTAAAATAGGCCGCATTTTTTCAGCAACTGCATTGGTGCTTGCTTCTGTGCTTAAATCAACATCGCCCACTTCTTGAATGGCGCGGAGTACACTTTCGTCATAAAGTCTTGAGATACGACGAATTACAGCTTCTGTTAGCACCATTTGTTGCGCTATTTTGGCTAACGCTTCTTCTTTAATGATTTCCCCACCCGTTCTGGTTAATAATTCTGCATCTTTTAAGGCTGAACCAAGTAGGTATTGATCCAGCTCTTGATCGTCTTTGATATAACGCTCTTCTCTGCCTTGTTTTATTTTATAGAGTGGTGGTTGTGCAATGTAGATGTGGCCGCGTTCTACTAGCTCTAACATTTGACGATAGAAGAAAGTCAGTAATAATGTGCGGATATGGGACCCATCAACATCGGCATCGGTCATGATGATGATTCGATGATAACGTAATTTTTCTATATTAAAGTCCGCTTTACCTATATTCGTACCCAACGCAGTAATCATGGTCGCAATCTCTTGCGAACTGAGTAATTTATCAAAGCGTGCTTTTTCTACATTCAGAATTTTACCTTTTAGCGGCAAAATTGCTTGGTTTTTACGGTCACGCCCCTGTTTAGCTGATCCTCCTGCGGAGTCACCCTCCACCAAGTAGATTTCACACAGACTTGGATCTTTTTCCTGACAATCTGCTAATTTACCTGGTAACCCCATACTATCCATTACGCCTTTCCGGCGGGTAATTTCTCGGGCTTTTCTGGCAGCTTCGCGCGCACGCGCTGCATCAACAATCTTGCCACAAATAATTTTGGCATCCGCTGGATTTTCCGCTAGGTAATCGGCTAGCTTGTCTCCTACTACTTCTGACACCACTGGCTGCACTTCACTTGAGACTAATTTATCTTTTGTTTGAGATGAGAATTTAGGATCAGGTACTTTTACAGATAGTACACAAGTGATGCCTTCACGCATATCATCCCCTGTGGTATTCACTTTTGCTTTTTTTGCCGTATCGGTTTGTTCTATATATTGGTTTAGCGTACGTGTCATCGCCGTGCGTAGACCAGTTAAATGCGTACCTCCATCCCGTTGTGGAATATTGTTAGTAAAGCATTGTACAGATTCCGTATAGGAGTCGTTCCACTGAATGGCGATTTCTACAGTCATGCCTTCTTTTTCACCAGTGGCGTAAAATATTTTTGGATGAAGTACTGATTTTGATCGGTTCATATACTCGACAAAACCTTTTATACCGCCTGAATGCGCAAAGTTTTCTGTCTTGCCATTTTCGCGCTGATCAATCAGTTCAATTTTTACGCCGTTGTTTAAGAATGACAGTTCGCGAATACGCTTGGCTAAAATTTCAAAATGAAACTCTATAATGTTAAAAGTTTCTGTTGCTGCTAAAAAATGTACTTCTGTGCCAGATTTTTCGGTTTTTCCTGTTACTTTTAGCGGGGCTTGTGGAATACCGCGTTTAAATTCCATCTGATGCACTTGTCCATCGCGGTAAATTTTTAAATGCAGCCAATCTGATAACGCATTAACCACAGAAACACCGACTCCATGTAAACCACCTGAAACTTTGTAAGAGTTTTGGTCGAACTTGCCGCCTGCGTGTAGCTCAGTCATCACAATCTCAGCAGCTGATCGTTTTGGCTCATGTTTATCATCAGGTTTTACACCTGTGGGGATACCACGACCATTATCACTAATACTAATAGAGTTGTCTGGATGGATAATGACTTTGATGTCATTACAATGCCCGGCTAATGCTTCATCAATTGCATTATCCAGTACTTCAAATACCATATGATGCAAACCAGAACCATCTGACGTATCACCAATATACATCCCTGGCCTTTTACGAACTGCATCCAATCCCTCTAAAATTTTAATACTGGATGAATCGTAATCTTCCTCTTTAATCGCCATAATTTTTCGCTTGTGTTTACTATTTTTAAAATTTATTTGTTTTTAAATACGCATTGGCATGACGACATATTTATAGTCGCTATCTTCTGGCAATGTGATTAAACAACTACTATTTGCATCTGCAAATGAAAAGTTGATTGTTTCTTGTTGGGTATTATTCAGTACATCTATCAAGTATGTCACATTAAAACCAATATCTAAACTTTCCTGCATATAATTAATTTCAAGCTCTTCTTCTGCTTCTTCTTGCTCTGTGTTTGTACTAATAAGTTTAAGGTTGTTTTCACTCAATACCATCCTTATACCTCTATATTTTTCATTGGACAGTATTGATGCACGCTGCATTGCTGTGAGTATTTGTAGACGATTTGCAGTAAATGTATTGCTGTGCGCTGTCGGTATTACCCGATGATAATCAGGAAACTTTCCATCAATGACTTTGGAGATTAAGCTAATCTCGCCAAAGGCAAAATTAACTTGTCCTGTTGCAACTTCTATTGTGACTTCTTCGTCACTGTCTTCAAGCAATTTGATCAGTTCTATGACTGTTTTACGAGGTAAAATTACTTCATTTTTTTCATAATTTTGGGCAAGTATTGCTGATGTAAAACTTAATCGATGGCCATCAGTACCTACCAAATTAAGTCTATTTTCATTTACTTCCAATAATAAGCCATTCAAATAATAACGGATGTCTTGTTGCGCCATTGCAAACTCAACTTGTTTTAATAATCGTTTCAGCTCAATTTGGCTTATTTTTATTGTGATTGTTTCTCCTGCAACTTTAGTCATTATTGGATAATCTGCTGCAGGAAGTGTTTGCAAATTAAACCGACTTTTACCCGCTTTGACAGTCATTCGACTGTCTTTACTAATCATATCAATATCAATTGAATCTGGCAAAGAGCGGCAAATATCTAAGAATTTTTTAGCAGATATCGTAGTTGAAAGCTCGTCTTTTAACTCACTTTCTATATTCAGAGAAATTTGCATTTCTAAATCTGTCGCTGTCAATTTGATATTATTGTTTTTTGCTTCGATGAGCAAATTAGAAAGAATGGGGAGTGTATGTCGACGTTCAACAATACCAGTAACATTCATGAGTGGTTTTAATAAAACGTCTCTGTTTATTTTAATCTGCATCTTTTTGCCTAATTATTTATTTAATGTATATATAAAACTAATAATAATAGTAATGTTGCTTTTATCTGTGTATTACTCTAATTTCCAAATATAATCAGTTAATTACCTTAAATTTATCCTTGTTATAAAAGCTGTTTTTTTGTGTGGATTAAATGTGCATTAAATTATCAATTTCAATAAAAGTATGTTTACACTCTTTTTATCCACAACCTTCTATCCTTTTAATCACAGCCTTTATAACGCTAATCGCGAATCACTTGTGTTAAAAATCCAATATCACGTGCAATATTTTGATCATTTAATCTTAACTGCTCAATTTCTTCACAAGCGTGCATAACAGTCGTATGGTGCCTGTTCCCAAATGCTTCACCTATTTCAGGAAAGCTATGGTTAGTCAGCTCTCTTGCCAATGACATTGCTACTTGTCTAGGTCTAGAAAAATTACGAGACCGCTTTTTACTATGCATTTCAGAGACTTTAATTTTGTAATAATCTGCCACCGTTTTTTGTATGTTTTCAATGGTAATTTGCCGTCCACGCACAGCAATCAAATCACGCAGTGCATCTTTGGCTAAAACGATATCAATGGGATTGCCAGTGAATTTAGCCATTGCAACAATACGATTTAACGCGCCTTCTAATTCACGCACGCTGGAGCGTATCTGTTTCGCTACAAAAAAAGCAACATCCTCATGCAGGTTGATTTTAGACTCTTCTGCTTTTTTAAGCAAAATAGCGACGCGCATTTCCAGTTCAGGGGGTTCTACAGCAACAGTTAATCCCCAACTAAACCTTGTTCTTAGGCGTTCATCTACATCTGTAATTTCTTTAGGATAGGTGTCACAGGTAATCACAATCTGTTTTTTTTCTTCAATTAGGGTATTAAACGCATAAAAGAACTCTTCTTGTGTGCGTGTTTTTTTACCAAAAAATTGAATATCATCAATCAGCAACAAATCTAAAGAGTGATAAAGTTTTTTAAAAGCATCAAACGCTTTATTTTCATAGGCTTTTACAACGTCTGAAACATAACGCTCGGCATGTAAATAGCGGATGTTTGCTTGCGGATTTTGTTGCTGTAGGTGGTTTCCAATTGCTTGTAACAGATGTGTTTTCCCCAAACCAACACCCCCATAGATAAATAAAGGGTTATAAGCTTTACCAGGGTTTTCTGCTACCTGTATTGCTGCTGCTCGTGCAAGTTGGTTGGCACGGCCAGTGACATAATTATTAAAATTAAAACTAGGATTTAAACCAGAGTGTTCTTTATCGTGATGCGAGGGTTTGTTATTTCGAGTAACAGCTGATTTTTTCTCAACCTGATTTTTACTGGCAATGGCATGATTAGGACTAGTTTTTTTTGTCGCTACACTACCATTGATGTTTGTAGCCTTTTTCGTACTTGTCGTAATTTCAATGACAACTTCTTGTGGAAAAAAGTCTTCAGCAACACCTTCAATCTTATTGAGGAACCGATCTTTTACCCATTGTTGAACAAACTTATTGGGTGCAATAACACGAATATTGTTATCACTTATCTCTGTTCTGAGTGGTTTAATCCAGGTATTGAATTGCTGAGTTGACAGTTCTTGCTCAAAGCGGCTAAGGCAGGCGGGCCAAAATTTTTCCATCGGTTTACCAGCACCCCAGTTTAAAGTTGATTAAAGAATTGGTTTTTATTAATAAGATTGTTCTTATTTAGTACTAAGTTTAGCAAACAATTTTAACCTGTTTAAACGAACTTATCCACAGGCAATTACAAATTTATTTTAGTAATTTATGATTGACAACATATGTGTTTATCGTGTTTAATGGAGGGCTTTGTAAGATTCGCAACTGGAGATTTAAATGAAACGTACTTATCAACCATCAAAGACACGTCGCGCACGTACGCACGGTTTTTTGGTACGCATGAAAACAAAAGGTGGTCGTAAGATAATTGCGGCGCGCCGTGCAAGAGGCCGTAAACGTTTGGGCTTGTAATACAAATACAATCCTTTTGTATTTGTAGCTACGGATTTAATATGTAAGTAATGCATAAGCCAATAGTAAGTAAGTTAGTGATGATTAGAAAAACGGATGAATATTCATCCGTTTTTAGTTTTAGAAAACGCTATACAACGCAGCATTTGGTTATTCACTATAAGCCGAACAATATAAATGTAGTAAGAGTTGGGTTTGTGGTGGCAAAAAAAGTAGCCAAATTAGCTGTAGATAGAAATTATATGCGCCGCGTGTTGCGTGAGCTATCTAGGCACGAGCAAACGTTACTGAACGGCGTGGATGTGGTCATTCAGGTTACTAAGCCGTTCTCGAATGCAAACTTCTTTATAATCAAACAAGAATTAGCGAATGTTTTTGGTAAAATACAGCATCAATTAGCATAGGAAAGCTAATGGGTAAGCTATTTATTGGGTTCATTAAATTATATCAGTGGTGTCTAAGCCCATTTATTGGCTCAAACTGTCGCTTTGAGCCAAGTTGTTCGCACTATGCAATAGAGGCTATCAACAGGTATGGCGCGTTTAAAGGTGTTGGTCTTGGTGTAATGAGATTGGGTCGTTGCCACCCGTGGTGTGAAGGTGGCCATGATCCTGTTCCTTAGGCTTTTCTTTTTAACAGTATGTATTTAATTTAATAAAGTGTTGTATGGATATTAAACGTTTAGTTTTATTTGTGGTTTTTTCATTTTCTATCATGATGTTATGGGATGCTTGGCAAGTTAAACAAGCACCTAAAAATTTGGCTGATACTAACAGCACAGAGACAGCATCAATTGATACCAGTATCCCAGCCGCTTCTACTGACGCCGTTGCAAGCCCACAAGCTAATAAAGTTACCGACTTTCAATTAGAGGCTGGAACGCTTATAACAGTTGATACTGATTTATATACAGCAGAGATTAGCCCAATAGGTGGTGATTTACGCCGCTTAACATTAAAAAAACATTTAGCCGACGATAAAAAAGCTGGTGCCTTTGTCTTAATGGATGATGCTAACAATCCAATGCTGTATATCGCACAGAGCGGGCTCATAGGTCAGGATTTACCTAATCATAAAACGACATTTGTTTCTGAAGCGAACAGCTATACGATGCAAAATAATACGGAGACATTGTCTGTTACATTGTCTTGGCAGGGTAATGGAGTCACAGTAGATAAGATTTATACATTTAATCGTGGTCGTTATGAGGTTGATGTTACTTATCATATTACTAATGAAAGCGGCACTGAGATTACCCCTTCTGTTTATTATCAATTATTACATGATAATGAGTCTAATCAAGGTTCTACTTTTATGCCAACTTTTACCGGTGGAGCATATTACACGGAAGCGGATAAGTTTAAAAAGTTAAGCTTTTCGGATATGGCTGACGCAAACTTATCCTTGAAAGCGAAGGATGGCTGGGTTGGGATCATTCAACATTATTTTGCAAGCGCTTGGATACCAAAAGCAGATATCCCTAGTGAGTTTTATACTAAGCAATTATCTGATCAAATTTACGCGATTGGTGTGGTTAATCCAGTCGGTGCCATTAAACCAGCGACATCAGTAGACGTCACAGCTACTTTGTTTTCAGGTCCACAGAGCGCGCCTGATTTAGAGGCTGCGGCTCCAGGCTTAGAGTACGCGGTTGATTATGGATGGTTAACGGTTATTGCGAAGCCGCTATTCTGGTTGTTATCAAAAATACATGGTTTTATCGGTAATTGGGGTGTTGCTATTATCATTTTAACTATCTTACTTAAAGCAGCGTTCTTCAAGTTGTCAGCAACCAGTTATCGCAGTATGGCACACATGCGTGAAATGGCGCCTCGTATGCAGGCAATGAAAGAAAAGTTTGGCGATGATAAGCAAGCATTACAGCAGGCGATGATGGAGATGTATCGTAAAGAGAAAATCAATCCATTAAGTGGTTGTTTGCCGATACTAGTCCAAATACCTGTTTTCATTGCACTTTATTGGGTGTTGTTAGGTTCTGTAGAACTACGTCATGCACCATTTTTTGGTTGGATAACAGATTTATCCGCAAAAGATCCATACTATATTTTGCCAATTTTGATGGGCGCATCAATGATTATCCAAACGTATTTAAACCCAGCACCGGCAGATCCTATTCAGGCTAAAGTGATGAAAATCATGCCTGTTGTCTTTAGTATCTTCTTCTTCTTCTTTCCTGCTGGTTTGGTCTTATATTGGTTAGTTAATAATATTTTATCTATTGCGCAGCAATGGTATATCAACAAGACTATCCACGCTGAAACACTAGCCAAAAAAGGTGCTAAGCGCTAATCATCAACAAGATACGATTGCTGCTATCGCCACAGCTAGTGGCGCTGGTGGTATCGGCATTGTCCGTGTCTCAGGGCCATTGAGCCAGAAAATTGCAACACATATTCTTGGCAATTGCCCTACTCCACGGTTTGCTGCCTATTTAGACTTTAAACATGCTAATCATGATTTAATAGATCGTGGCATCGCGATCTATTATCGCTCGCCGCATTCATACACTGGTGAGGATGTATTAGAGCTACAAGGGCATGGCGGTACAGCGTTGATGCAAATTTTGTTAGCGAGGTGTATTGAACTTGGTGCTCGCCAAGCAACACCAGGCGAGTTTACCCATCGTGCCTTCTTAAATGACAAGTTAGATTTAGCGCAAGCAGAAGCTGTGGCGGATGTCATCAATGCAGCTACTACGGAAGCAGCAAAAAGTGCCGTACGTTCTCTTAGTGGTGAGTTTTCCAATGCGATTAATGAGTTGCTAAGCGAATTAGTTAATTTAAGAATGTATGTTGAGGCTTGTTTGGATTTCCCTGAAGAGGAAATTGATTTTATTACACAAGGTCGCGTTGCAGAAAAGCTGATGGTAAACCAGCAAGCACTAGATAAAATATTTAGTAAAGCCAAGCAAGGCGTTTTATTACGTGATGGCATTAATGTTGTTCTGATTGGTCAACCTAATGTTGGTAAATCTAGTTTAATGAATGCCCTTTCTGGTGAAGAGGTCGCTATCGTAACGCCAGTGGCTGGAACAACACGTGATTCAATTAAAAGTGAAATTCAAATTAATGGTGTGCCTCTACATATCATTGATACAGCAGGTTTACGTGATACAGAGGATGAGGTTGAAAAAATCGGTATAGCGCGAACTTATCGAGCCACAGAAACCGCACATGTCGCATTATTATTGCTTGATACGGCTCACGGTATTGGCGAACAAGAAAAATTGATTCTACAGCGCTTACCGAAGGAAATTGTCAATATTTGGATTCATAACAAAATTGATCTCTCTAAAGAAGAGGCACAAGTTATCGAGAAAAATAATGAAGTGCATATCTACCTATCCGCCAAAACAGGTGGTGGTTTAACATTATTAAAAGATTATTTATTAAGGTTAGTCGGGTACCAACACAACTCAGAAGGTGCTTTCATGGCACGCACCAGACACCTATCAGCATTAGACGATGTGAAGCGACATATACAACTTGCGATACAACAATTAAACTCGGCAGAGTTAGTAGCTGAAGAATTACGTTTGGCACAAACTGCTTTAAGTTCGATAACGGGTGAATTTACCCCAGATGATTTACTTGGGGAAATATTCTCCAAGTTTTGTATTGGTAAATAAAAAGGCGCAATCCGCGCCTTTTTATTTACCAGTTTTTACACACCTATTGTTTTGAGGTACTAGTTCTCTGAATCTCCAATTCATGTTTTGGTTGCAAGGACTGACGTTTGTTTTTAGGCTTAATCTTACAAACGCGTTTGCATCCAGTAATCATGGCTAGAATCAAATTGTCTCGATGTAAAACACTTTCAGTAATCACACCTACGACATGCAAACTAACTAATATTAACCATCCCCATGTTGCATAGTGATGGGTGGTTTTATAGGTACCAGTATAAGCATCTGAAAATATCCAACCATCTTCAAAAACCAGTATGCCAGAGCCTACTGCAATTAAGCCAATACCAAGCATGACATAAATGACAATAGCACCTGTTGGATTATGCCCGACATAGTGCTTAGCATTGCCTTTAATGAGCTTATACAAGTATTTTGCAGCCCAGACAATATTAGGGGGGAAGGTCTTAAAGTTTGCATAGCCAGTTGCTAAGGTACCCCAAATTATACGAAACACAATCAGCGCCCCTGCAATATAACCTGCTTGCACATGCAACATTCTATCCCACTCAGATGAGTGGTAATAGAATGCTACTGCAAAGGCAATGGCCAGCGACCAATGAAATATCCTAACAAATGGATCCCAGATATAACGTTGCATTATTTTTAGCTAGGCGTTTTTTCTGAGAAAAGATATTTAATGAAGTTTGCTTTTTCTTGTGCGCTACAGTCTGAGCCAAGAATATCATTACAATGCTCGGTAAATTTATCCTCAACTTTGGAAATGTCTGTGAAACGCTTAGGATTGACCATAGGCGATAGCGGCTTAATTTGTTTTTCAGTTACCATATGTTTGCCATAGTTAGCAGGGTTTTGCGTATGGCACGATGCGCATGCTGCTTCATGCCCATCATTTTTAAATGTACGGTTAAAGAATAATTTACCTTCGATCGCTGATGGCTCAAAGTCTTTGTTGACCAATTGCGCTGAAGCGGTATATTTATCCATTAGCGTTTGTGCATTCACTACGTCCGCTTGAGCTGAGCTCACTGACAGACCTAATACCGCAGCGATGATAAAAGCTTTTTTTCTCATGTTCAATTTCTCCTATTAATGTAATCTATAATTTGTTGCTTATATTCAAGTGTCATTAATGACTAATTAAAGTTGATTCTAATATAGTTGTGTTAAGTATATATTTCTAAAGTGTAAGGTTGTTGTTTCATTTTTGTTGCAAATATGTAACGCTACAATCAACTGACTGCAAAGAAAAGTTACTTTTCACTAATATTGTATATATATGTAGTTAAAGTGTTTTTGATGTAGAACAAGGATTAGAGAGATGAAAATATCTAGAGAACAGTAAGCCTTTTAATTGGATTACTATGCCGAAAGAAATAAAAAACCCCTGATGTTACCAGGGGCCCTATTGATTTATTTTTAAGCGTTGTTTTTTAAGTTACGCAAATACGCTTAGTTTGTTAAATTTTTCCGCTAGTAGATAGTAGAATACCAAACGGTTTTTCATACGATCTTCTTTCATTGTTGCACAAACAGCTTCAATTGCGGTATCTAAATCTGCATCTGAATCACTCAGGCCAAGTTTCTTTTTAAGAAAGTTCTCACGGACTGTTTCTTTTTCACTAGCATCACCACAAGATACAAATTTAGCATCTTTATTGGACATGACTAATGCGTAGGTTGATGCCATTTTATCCACAGCAGCAGTATTAATGTTGGAAGTATATTTTGCGAGTGAATCTTTAAATTCGCCAGTATCAGCCATTTGCTTCTCCTTGATTATTTTGAGTAATAAATTGCAGTTAGTACATTCTTAACGTTAAGCATAAAATCTATTTTCCACTTTGTGCTGCAAGTGCTATTTAGTGTGTGCTTATCCACACTTTATACTTTAGCGTCCAAACACTATATGCGTGAAGCTATCAATTCGTCAATATCTAGTTGATGTATGTTAAAAGATTTAACAAAAATTAATTTTTAAATCTTACTGCTTCAATCTAAGTGCTGTGACAGTGCCTTCAATTATTAGGCGTGATCGAATAGTATTTCTTTTAAGTGTGATACTTGATGAAATATCCCCGGTAACGTGTTGATCGGCTGAGATACTTACACGCCCAGAAGCTTGTAATTGATTATCTTTGAGCAATAGATTATTTAGGTTATATCTCTGATTATTAAGATTTATTTTCCCAGAAAGACTAGAAAAATCTGTGACACCACTTAAGTTTCCACTGCGCATGGCTTCTGCAATGTTGACCTTTCTGAGCTGACCATTTTTAATTTGAAAATTTGTATCGAGTTCTGTCATTTCAATGGTGTTGAGTGGTTTATTAATCGTAAAAGCATACTGGCCGCTCATATTAAGCTTGCCATCAACAGGCGAGTCGAGTTGTAACTCTTTTGCCATATCACCGATATATAAACTGTTAATATCGAACGTTCCTGAAGTCGAAAGTTTTGGTGAGTTTAACTGCATTTCCAATTGTGCAGATAGGCTTCCATTGTATAAATCACTATTAATAGAAGTAAGCAAAAGTACATCATTGCTGATACTACCTTTTGCATTTAGTTTAGTTAATATAGGATGTGGCGCAATCGGTGAACGCCACCTTATGCCTTCGATATTCAATAAATATTGATTATTTATGTCTTCGATAGAGAGATTTAGATTTTTCTTCTCGTTACTAAATGTAGCCTGCTGCAGTAATCCAGCATCGTCCAGTGTGACCTCGCCATCAAAATAAGGCAACTGGATCACATTTAAGTTAATGGATAGTTTGGATAACGTTAACTTTTTAATTCTCAACTGCTGGTTTCTTGATGAGGCTCCAGCCCACGAAACAATGCGGGGTATGTCTTTTTGGGCAATATTAAAACCCTCTAGATCGACTGTCTCAATGGCATATGGCGTGTTCGAATGGTGCAATAACTTATCTTTTAAATTCATTAAATCTGGATAGATGCGTATTTTTTTTGCATTAATCGTTTTTGAATCAGCAATGGTAATATCACCCAATAAAAAATGAGGGCTTGGAAATAAAGAGATGTTTACTGATTTGATGTTAACTTCATCCTGGATATTCTTTTTGGCAATTTTTTCAATTGGATTTATTAATATACGCATATTAATAAATTGAGCAGCGATGATTAATAATAAGAGAACGCCCAAAGCAAAGATAGAAATAGGTTTAATACTGTTGAAAATACTAGTTAACCAACGTTTGCTGGGCATAAAAGTAAGTAGATTTTTCATCAGCTTTTGTCGCTTGATTTGTGCTTTTGCTTTCAGCTCTGCTTTTAATTGCGCCCTTTCCTCTTTCTTTGCTAGCGACTCTAAACGTGCTTGTTCCTTAGCAGCAGCTTTTTCTAGTACTCTTTTTTCTGCTTCTAATTCAGCAACGGCTCTTG
Organism: Methylophilaceae bacterium; assembly: GCA_051252095.1. Lineage (GTDB taxonomy): Bacteria > Pseudomonadota > Gammaproteobacteria > Burkholderiales > Methylophilaceae. The sequence continues at coordinate 388 of JBPOFK010000016.1, read as the reverse complement.
CCTCCGCGCGATCCAATGCTTCAATACGTGCCTTTTCTAATGATTCTTGATGCGATTTTTCTTTAGCTTTAGCCTCTTCTTTATCACGCACTTCTTTTTCAGCTTTGGCGATTGCGGCTTGTTTTTCTTTTTCCTCTTTCTCTAAGCGAGCCTTTTCTTCAGCTGCCGCTTTTTCTTCTGCCTTTCTTTTGGTTTTTTCTTCTTTTTTGGCTTTTGCTTCCGCTTTTTCTTCTGCCTTTCTTTTAGCTTCGGCTTCTTTTCTGGCATTTTCAGCTGCCACAGCTTTGGCTTTCGCCTCAGCTTCTTCTTTTTCGCGAGCTTCTTTTTCAGCCTTGGCGATAGCGGCTTGTTTTTCTTTTTCCTCTTTCTCTAAGCGAGCCTTTTCTTC
>JBPOFK010000015.1:0-59269 GCA_051252095.1 Methylophilaceae bacterium | reverse complement strand
GTGAAGATGGGGTAGCTGTTCATCAGGGCAACCAGGTCTTGGTAGCGCTGCAAGGTATGCAGCGCTGTCGCGCTGCTCTCATCTGCTCGATTGCCCATGAGGCTGATGTGGAGGATGTCATGCATGGTATTCGCGCTCCTTTGTTGTTGTTAGGGTTGGTGGTGAATGACGATAGGGCATGATAATAAATTGCCTGTAGTAGGGTGACATGAAGACTGACTTATTTATGTGCTGCACTATCTTCACTCACAATAAGCCATCTATTACCTTTTTTCTCAAACTCAAGAATTTTTTCCATCGCTCTCGTTTGCTTACCATCATTCACTGTTTCAATAAAAACGGCTAAGGCCTGTGAACCGAACGGCTCAATGGTCAACTCAGATAACTTAACAGCACTATTGGCTGATGTTTTTATTTCTGCTTTCCGCTCGCGCTCCCATGAACGACGGGGCACTCCCTCTTGTGAGACAAAGTTGGCAGCGTAAGTATTGAAGTAGACATCGGTATTCTTATTACTGATTGCACTAGCCCAATTATTAATTACAGCCTGAACTTCACGTACTTCTTTTAATGTCTCAGGGTCTTCTGTCGGCTCATAATTGAGATATGGCGCTTCTCTATCCTTTTGGACGGATTGTAGTAGCTTGTCAGCAGCCAAGTCTCTTTTTGCTCGGAGTTGTGCTAATTTTAATTGCGCTTTTTCTTGATAAATTTCTGCTTTATCAAAATCGTACCGTACATTTAATGACACTGCTTGACCAAAGTATTTCTTGCGTAAATTGGCATCATATCCAGCCAAAACCGTTAGCATGTCATCGTCATCATCACTCGTCAGCTTAACGCTAGCACCAAACACAAAGTCATTTCTTGTTGTCAGAACACTTGGACTAACAAATTTGTCTCCGCCAGCTGCAAATCTAGCGACAGTATCTGGTGCGATATCGCCAAACTCATGTCTAAACATACCATGGAGCTCCAGTTCACCAGCCCAATCCGTATTTTGCATTGCATACACTAGCTTGCCACCTATACCGCCCCTGTAAGATTTAAAGTCGCGCTTTTCAACTGCCAAGTTCGTCGGAGAAGCAACATTTTCATAAACCTGCAAACCATTTTCGATGATAGGTGTTGGGTAGTCATTACCCGGGAGTTGCTCTGTAGCCAGATTTGATATAGTTGAATTTTCTTTGTAGCCATTCTGCCTTACAAAACTGTAATCAATAGCTGCCATTGGTACCACAGTAAGGGTATCAGAAAGAACAAATGGCATTCCTGTATCTACGCGCCCCGATAGCTGCCAGCCGTCATACTCTGCATCAGAGCTATATTTTAATAACTGGCGTTTACCATCATAAGTATTACGACCTACTCCTATAGCCGTATTTACGTAATAATCTTCCATACTTTTAGATCCATAAGCTGCCAATAAATAACTGTTACTATCAATACGGTTATTGACGGTATTACCTGAATTAACGATATTACTGCGTGCAAAAGCCCCAGCTAGACCAAGGCGTACATCAGAGCCCATGAGATGCACTTGACTATCCATCCCTGCAGCAAAGCCAACAGATGAAAAACCATAGCCATCCACATTATCAACGCTTTGCTGTGTGGCTCTGTCGCCAAAACCTTGCACCCATAATCCAAGGTTTGATTTAAGAGGGCCACCCTTATTGGCTGTTTGTGCCAAGTAATCATCCGATAGACGATTGCTGACCACATTGAAGGCTTTATCGGTGTTTCCTAACACCATGCGAATACTGCCGTCATTCACCTCTGGACGTAATCGCTCAGCCGCTCGAATAGCATCAATACCCCTCAAATTTGCTACATCTATCTGCAGATCTTTCATCACATCAGCATCACCGCTGTAGCTATAAAGAGCACTCGCCGCATTACCACCTGCCATTGTAATTTTATCTTTTAGCGGCTCGGGTACGCCATAGTTGGCAGTAACGACCAAATTACCGGCCTCATCTCTTGCTGTCCATTGCAGAAACCCATCGGATTGTTGCACCGTAGGCAGTCCATTAATATTGGTCGCGACAACAAACTCCTGCCCACTGTAAACACGTGTTATTAAGCTATTGGTGCCAGCCAATAAGCTACCATCATTAAAATAAGTAGTGCCAGAGGTGTTGAGCAAACCCGCACCAACAGGACCGACTGCAAACACAAATTTAGAACCTGAATTCATGATGGAATCACCACTCACATCCAACGTGGCATCAGCTATATCAACCGTACCATTATTAACAAGATTAGCATCAATACTGCCCATCACTCGTGGTATATTGCCAACCGGACTACCGACTAAGCTAGCTGGTGTAGCAATTAGTGCACCTTGACTGCCTACGACTACATTATCCGCAGTCAAGGTGCTATTAAGATTAATCATCGTGCGGCTATTAATTCCAAAGTCACCAAGCACTGTTTTATTGGTGTTAAATCGAGTCACCCCTGCGCCATAGGTATTGAAGTTAGTGATACCAGTGAAATTGAATTGGTCCATATCACAATATCTTTGTGCGTAAATAGTATCAACTTGGGAACATTCAAAGTTAATGATATTGGTCCCTAAACCATTAGCCTGTATATTAGAATTAAATCGTTCATTTATTGTTTCAATGTTGATAGTATTCACTGCACCGACCACATCATTGATATCGACACCACCTAGCTGACCACTCTGGCTGAAACTGCCTGAACTCATATGATTTAAGGTGAACTCTCTATCACCATGTACGGTATACAGCGTATTACCAGCATCCATCACGCTACTCGCCGTTTGATCAACATAAATAGTCCCATCAATGTTGCCATTGATATTATTGACAATATGCTTACCGGAACCTAGGTAAATGTTTTGCATACTGGCATAGGTATGAACTCGTTCACCGCTTAAGATACCGATATCTCTCGTCGCAGCAAAACCAATATTATTAATCACACTATTTCTAGGTCCTACATCCTTTGTGTTGAGCGTTAATGCTAACGCAGGGTCGGCTTCTAATGCGGCTGTGAGTAAAGGATTAATATCTACTACATAGATGTCACCCATCACTGGATCCCCAATACCAGCAATTTGTAGCGGATTTGCGACACTCTGCTTCTGAATATTGTTGATAATAGTCATGCCAGCCGTCACATTAGTTGCCTCTTGTGTACCGTCTAACACTACAGGTGGGGTATAAGTTGCGCCAGCAAAGCTCATGACTGCTGGACCACCACCCCTGATGTATGAGGAGTTATTAACAGTCAGCAGTGCTGAGTTAGTTGCAATGGATGCAGAATAGGGTGAGTCGGCACTAATATAAGAGTTCACACCGGTGTAATAGGTCTCAGGATAATAAATACCATTATCAATGTATTCATTATTAACCGTAAGCGAGGCAACATCAGGCCCCGCATAAATCGCACCAATATAGCTTGCTAAAACACCATTATTGTATAGTAGGCCGCTTGCATCAGTACTCCAAGCACTGTTATTAAATGCGCGCGAACCATTGTTCAAACTGATGGTTCCACCAATATTGTTTACAACAACCGATTGTGTTCCAGTCGCACTAATCAAACTCTCATTACCGACAGAGTTTGCTGAAGCGCGAGTAATAGAGCCATACTCTCCTTCCTGGAGGACTAGTGGAAAACCAAAGCTCCAGTCAACGATTTGAGGAGTAACCTCATAACTAGGAGATGTAGGGTCTGATTGATTTGTGAATAATATTGATGTTGATGCATTATCTAAAAGATAACGGTATTCGTGCAAACCATTTGTTAATGTTGAGCTACCGCTACATGTCTGCGTGCCATCACCATTATCGACACATGCGGCTTTCGCTTTATGACTTTGTCCAATGATAGTCAAACTCAACAAGATGTTGACGACGATTAATTTTTTTTCAAAATGCTGCGCAATCTTCATTACTGCACTCCTACATTATCTAATTGCTCAAACCATTCTTTGCTAGCATTTGCATGCTTGCCTTTTGATTGACTGCCTAGCATATTCATTGATGTTGTTAGTGGTTTTGAATAGGCAAGATCAAGGCGACTTTTTGAAGCTTCACGTTCACGGTCAATTTTCCATTGTCCGTTTTCTTGGATAAATGTGAGTACTTTACGTCTCTTGCTTGGTTTACCATCAGTGTTGATTGTTTGGGTGAATACAGCCATCAATTTCTTACCCAATGGTGCAACAACAATATTGCCAACGGACACATCTTCATTAGCTGGCGTCATCATGCGTAACTTCTGCTCGTCAACCCATGCTTGATGACTAATACCAGTGGATGCATACCCTCCCATATAGCTCTCTATATATGCACTCACATCTCGACTATTAATTGCTTGATTCCAGGACTCGACAACCGCCTTAACTTGATGCTTTGCTATCTCAACACCATTTGCGATACGCTCTGATAACGGCACCGATAATGTGTCATCTACTTGTTTCGCTAACGCAATCTCTGCTTCACTTGGCGGATCAACATAAGGTGGTATCAACATCGCTGGTTCGACTGTAGTTATTTTGGGTAAATCTGGTTTTTTAGCAGCATCAAAATCATAACTTGCACTAAACCAAACACCTCTGGGAGCACCTGCTGAAATAAATTCAGAGTTAACCCACTCATTAGAATTAAAATTGAAACCACTGGGCCCTATGGCACCATTCGTTGAGGGTGCAAATGGGTTAGTTCCCAAGCGGCCTGCTGTATAGTATTTTTTATCTAAGACATTATTCATCATCATCGATGCAGTCCAGCCATTTCCAAAATCATAACGGCCGCTTAGATTGAGGATAGAATAACCAGGTGCTTTGCCTGAGTATTTATTGCCTAATACAGCAATCGTTCCATCACCGCGATCATTTGGTATGACTCTCGCCTCATTAGGGGTATGTGCATTATTCTCGTTTCCACGCAAATAAGAGCTGCTATGTGCGACAACATTTGCATTGATCTTTAATTTTGGTGTTAATTGGTAACCCCAATTAATATTCAGATTATTAAAAGGCACCCCTGGCATCACATTACCTGGCGCGACATCTATCATATTGTAATTAGCAGAAAATCTATCTTTACCAGCTGCGCTATTAGCCGAACTAAATGTTTTAAATGCATTTTGAAAGGTTGCATCTGTAAGTGAATAATTGACACTAAAGTCTGACTTTCCATACTCACCAGCTAAGCCAAACTCTATGCCTTGACGTCTTGTATCACCAATACTCTGAAAGAAGCTGAGCTCATTTGTTACTGAGGTAAGATAGATATCATCTTTGACATTGGTGCGATAGGCAGAGACATTCCATTCTAGAAAATCACTAAATTGTCCACGTGCACCAACCTCAAAAGTTTGCGCTACCACTTGCGGCAAATAAGGGTCGCCCGATAATGCACTAGGTAACTTACATCCACGCCCATCAACTATACTGCGTGGCATTGGGTCGCCAACAGGTTGCCCACTAGCATTTTTCCGCCGAGTAAGCGTGGGGTCATAAGCACAGCCAAGTTCAATAACTGAAGGGTTCCGTGTTCCTTGATTCCAGTTTGCATACAGATTCAAACTGGGTTTCGCTTGCCACGTCATGCCAACTGCTGGATTGATTGAGTGATAACTAAACTTTTCTGTTTGCTCTTTATCCAGCAAATCAACCCCATTTAATGAAAAACCACTTCCCCCAGTTAACTGTGCATACGTGTCCGCATCGATTGGTCCATCAAGATCATATGGACAATTTGATAAATCGTTTCCTGGGCAAATGACACCGTAAGGATATCGGTTCAAATAACGTAACCCAGTGAGGACACGATCTTTTAAGGTAGGTGCTAGTTTGTTAGTGATATTGGTGTAGTTATAGCGGGCTGATACATTAAAATTTAATGTTTGGGTTGGTGTCCATGTTTCACTAAAATACATACTGCGCGTATCGCTCTTCCCCGCAAAGTCATTAATTGTTGCATCGTGGTCAGAAAAAAAATATTCTTCACCCAACAAACTTGGCTCATTAATCACATTCCTATCAGCATCCAATGTACCTAAGCGCTGCTTACCAACATAACTTGCTACAGCTCTATCAATTGACAAACCAACCATAAATTTATGGTAATCCGCATTCCAATTGACCTGCACAGCGCCGCCTCTGCTAACTTGTTCGATGTTCGAATCAGTAATCACAGCAGTGGGTGTGCCTTCTACAACACCCGTTCCAGCATTACCAGATGCTACTGCACCATCCCTATCTTTTGCTGGTGTTGATGGCAACATCCCTTGAGTCCAATTTGAGTATTGCCCGCCGGATTTGCAACTATCGACATTGAGTGGGGGTGCTGCAAAAGCAACCACATCTGCACCAAAAGCACCAAAATTCGGATCGTAATAATTGAGACCTTGGCTAATTTCCATAAAACTTTGCGAAGCACTGCCTACAACAGGGTTGACAAACACATCCCAAACCCCTGATTGCAACATCGTTTTTAGGTCATCGTCCAAACCTGCAGGTAGAGCGCCGTTTTTCACCGCGCCGTATTTAGCAAAATCATAGACACCCGTTTCTGCAGCCTCGACTTGAAGAAACAGATGTGAAAAAGAATCCATCACATAATAATCAGGGATGCCATCGCTATCCTCATCACCAAAGGCACAGACAAGGTTTTCTCCTTCTCCAGGTAGCCGTGTTGCATAATGATGGTAGCTTCCATCAGGCAAAAATGACTCCCGATCAATGATATCGCCAGTATTCGAATGGCGCTTACTATTCCGATAGTAAGCATGGCCAGCGACATTGACTGTATCGGTCACATCAAATATACCCGCCAGCTTTAACTGAAATAGCGTATTCTTTGTTTCATCTGGCGCTGTAAATACTGAACTTGCATCTTCAGCATAGAGTTCTTGCGGTACAGTACCATTGCCTTTTAGCGTATTCACAACACCCAAACCAGACAATGCAAGCGAGGCACGATCCCCTTGCCACTCTAATTTACCAAAGGCTTGATTCACTTCAGTTGGTGAGTTCTCACGCCAACCATCTTCCATAAAAAAGTTGCCCGCGCCAAAAGCAGCAAAATCACCGACATCCCAGCTACCCTCCTCTTTGTTGCTGGCATTGTTTATACCACCTGAAACCTGCAGCTGTTTTCGGCCAAATGAGCCACCAAGCACCTCAGCAGAAACACCTTCGTCAGTAAATCCACTTTTGGTTCGCATTACCAACGATCCCCCCAAGGTATTGAGTCCATATAAGGGGTTAGATCCCGGAAATACATCCATTCCTGATAGTGCATTGAGTGGAATCATGTCCCAATTCACGACGTCCCCAAAAGGCTCATTCACCCGAATGCCGTCAAAGAAAACAGACAAACCTTGTGGTGTACCAATTTGTGGAGAGGCTGTAAAACCACGATAACTAACATCCATCTGAAATGGATTTCCCTGATAGTCATTCACATTGACCGATTGTAATTTTGAGTTCATCAAATCCGATAAACTCAATGCGCGTGCTTCTTTAATTTCTTTGGATGTAATCGTTTGAATATTGCCTGCGATTTGCTCTTTTGTGAGTGCCAAGCCGGGCATAGGGCCAATATCATAAAAGCGCTTAGCGCGCACTTGAACTTCTTTTAAATTCAGGTTGGTTGTATTAGGACTGACAGATTTTCTTAACGTATACGCGCCATTATCATCTTGCACAACTTCTAAGCCAGAGCCTTTTAGTAAGATTGAGAAACCTTCGTATAGCCCATATTCACCACGCAAACCACTAGTACTTTTACCGACTGTTAGCTCAGGCTCAAAACCAAGCAGAATACCGGCTTGCGATGCATAAAGCGGCAAAGCCTCGCTTAATTCTCCCGCTGGAACAGCATAGCTTGTTTTGGAAATGGTTGTATTGAGATTGTCTGCCGCGATGACACTATTTGCATAGCCATAAGCAAAGGCAACCATGCAAGCCAATACTATCGGTTTTAAGCTAACAGATTTAGCCGTATATCGCCTGCTTTGCTTTTTTAGCAAAGTTTTATTGGTTTGTATTAATGCCACAAAAACTCCCCCATCTTACTTTCATTAATTTGCGTTCATATCTCTATGCCGAACGAAAATTAAAATCAGGAAAGTTTTTCAAAAAAATAATTACATTTAAATTTTATTCTGTTTGTTTAGCAGGGTTCACATTAATCCAGTAACGAGTGTAAGTCTCTATTTGGACAGGCAATATCTGCGAAATTTTATTGATTACTTCATCGCTATCTTTTATAGGAAAAGAACCAGAAATTAACAAGTTGGCAATACTTGGGTGACAGCGCAAAACACCTGTTCGGTAACGTGTAAGCTCTGCAAGGAACTCACTGAGTGGCATTGCATAAGCGACAAGCATGCCCCTTATCCAAGCAGAATCAGTCACTCTGGCTTTGCTGGTTAGTAACGTTTGCGACTGGCTAAACGTAACTGATTCACCCTGATTTAACACCTGTGCCGTGGATGCTAAATGCTGTGGTTTAACATTTACTGCACCTTCAAACACACTCACTTTACTATGCGTATTAAAATCTCTTACGGCAAACTTAGTACCTAAAGCTTGTGCTATGCCATGCCGCGTCCTTATTTTGAATGGTCGGTAAAAAGCAGACTGCTCATGACCTGTTTCAACAAACACCTCACCTTTGACCAACTCAATTAAGCGCTCCGTCTCTGTGAAATACACATTAGCAGCCGTATCTGTATTGAAGTAAATCAGTGTTCCATCTGCTAATTGCAAACGCTTTTGTTCCCCTTTTCCAGTCACATTGTCTGCAAGATAACCACGCCATGGCTTTTCATTGTAAGTGTAATAACTGACTGTTCCAGCAGCGAGGAAAACCGCCAAATGTTTTATCGCCCTTCTTCTTTCCAGATTTGGAGTGCTTAAGGTTTGAATAGCAATTTTTGGAGATACTTTTTTAAACGCTTGGTTCACCTCTTCAAGGCGCTGCCAAGCCAGTTGGTTTTCTTCATCAGCCACTTTCCACTGCATCCAAGCTGTCTTTTCCGCTTCAGTCACTTCATCCGAAGCCAGTTTGGCATACCAGCGACTTGCTTCCATCATTGCCTTGCTTGTTTTAGGGTTCATTATTAAACGCTCACTCGCTCTTAATGCGCATACAATGAAAGATAGCCTTGGCAATATAATTACCAACAGTTCTCGTGGATACTTCTAATTTTTTGGCAATCTCGGTATAGCTTTTGCCCTCAAGCTGTAGCATTAGGAAAGCATTGCGCACCTTGAGAGGCAAGCCATCTAACATATCATCTAGACTGACCAGTGTTTCCAATACAATTAAACGCATCTCTGGAGAAGGCACTTCTGTAGGCGACAAATGCATCAGTGTATCGAGGTATGTTTTTTCTAAGTCTTGCCGCCGAATGCGCGTCACCAACAATCCATGCGCAATTTTTGTCAGATATGCACGGGGCTCTATAATCGTTTCAATATCTTTTTTAAGCAGTAAGCGTAAAAAAGTGTCATGGGTAATGTCAGCAGCATCTAGTGTGTCACCCGACGAATAGCCTATTTTTCTTCTTAGCCAAGCACAAAGCCACGCGTTATGGTTAATATAAAATTCACTTAGTAAGCGGTTGCTTAACATCTGATTTATTTGCATTCTCTTTACCCAACATTCAGTTCACATTCACTTGTGAGCAAAACTTATGCCTAGTTATTTTTTGTTTTAAATCAGATGGTTAAGTTTTAACTCCTTAGAAAATGGCTACAAGTAACCAGCACTGGTTGGTTGCTTATATTAAATGTAGCTTGCTTATTTACCAGCAACATAACAGCATTTGTTTACATTTAACCTCGTCTTCATTGAAGTTTTCGTTAGCGTCCAAATCAATAGTTAAGGGCATTTTTTACGTCTGATTGTGAGATGTACCTTGGTCAATATGACGCATACTCTGTAGATGACCGAAGAACACACAGCAAATAAGCTTGATTTAGAAGCCCGTATCCGACTTATACAAAGTCATGATGACTTTCCTGCTTTGTCGAATACCATTAGTGAAATTAATGAAGTAGTGAGTTCTGATACTTCATCTATACAATCTTTAACCAGCATCATCTTGGAAGATTTTTCACTCACGAATAATCTATTAAAGGTGGTGAATACTGTTTCTTATGGTCAGTTTGGTGGCAAAATTAGCACCATTTCCAAAGCGGTTGTTATTCTTGGCTTTGATGTAGTTCGCAATATTGCGACTGCATTAATTTTATTAGACTTCCTCGAGAACAAATCGCAATCTGAACAAATATCGGATAAAGTCATCGCCGCATATTTTGTTGGACTTACTTCGCGCCAGCTCACCATTAATCAGCAAGCAAGCAACTATGAAGAAGCCATGATTTGCGGTATTTTTCATCATTTGGGTCACTTGCTCTCAATTTTTTATTTTTATGAAGAGTCACAAAAGGTTAACCAATTGATTGCCGAAGGGATATCCGAGCATGAAGCTTCTCGCACTATCCTTGGTGTTTCTTATGACAGTTTAGGCGTTGAGGTTGCTAAAATCTGGAAACTGCCACAACAAATTTTACACGGCATGCAAGGCTTACCAGATAACAAAATTAAGGAGTCATCTAACGAGTACAGCCAACTTAAGCTAACCGTCAATTTAGCCAGTGAGCTGGCAGCAATTGCTGCAAGTGATAAAAAACAGGATAAACACAAGTCGATACAGTTGCTGGTGACTAAATACAAAAAAGCCTTACAGGTTGATATAGCATCACTACAAAAAGTATTGGAAGAAAGCCTAAAAGAAGTATCTGCTCGCGGCAACATCGTCAAATTAGCAGCTAAAAACTCTCAGTGGTTACAACGTGTTACTGACTATACCAATGGATCAATAACCAAAATTGATAAACCATTCGATCTTGCGACTAAAGCGCAATCAACGCCTATAGAACAGCGCGGTGCGATAGAAGATGACGCACAAACTCCAGCTAACAAAGAAAGTGGTGAAAGCATTTTAGAAGCTGGAATACATGATGTAATTAATACACTGATTGGCGACTTTAATCTGAATGATGTCTTGCAAATGATATTAGAAACGATGTATCGAGGCTTGCAATGTCATCGGGTTATGTTATTTATTCGCGATAATAAAACACAGTCGATGCGCGCACGCTCAGGCTATGGTGCCAACATTGATAAAGCATTACCGCTTTTTAAATTCTCTTTAGATTACGCAGCCGACATTTTTCATCTGTCTGTTGAAAAAGGCGCCGACATTGTGATTGCAGATACAAGGGCTGAATCAGTAACTTCGAAAATTCCACAATGGTACAAAGAAGGCTCTACAGCGAACAGCTTCTTATTATTACCTATCATGATTAAGGAGAAGGCAGTAGGCTGTTTTTACGCAGATACAGAAACCACACATGGTTTTGATGAAACATCCAAAGAGTTAAGCTTATTGAGAACATTGCGTAATCAAGCAGTATTAGCAATTAAACAACATTAAACCGCAATATCTGCATTCATGCGGCAATCATGTGAGTAATAAAAAACAATCGGAATACCTATTTCAAATTATTTGAATTAGGCATAGCATAGTACTTGTATGGTCTTAGTCATCAAGCAAAGCGTGCTATGTTAATAGGTATTCCAAAAGAAATAAAAAATCATGAGTATCGCGTTGGTCTTACACCCTTAGGCGCAGCCAGCCTCATTCGCCACGGGCATAGAGTGATCATCGAAAATAATGCAGGACTGGGCGCTGGATTTAATAATCAAACTTACCAAGAGGTAGGCGCAAGTATTGTAAAAACTGCGAGCGATGTGTTTGCGGATGCAGACATGATTATCAAAGTTAAAGAGCCACAGCCAGTGGAATGCAAAATGTTGCGCTCAGGTCAAATTCTATTCACTTATCTCCATCTTGCGCCAGACCCTGAACAAGCAGCTCTATTGCTTGATTCAGATTGCATTGCAATTGCCTATGAAACAATCACTGATCATACTGGCTGCTTGCCATTACTAAAACCGATGTCTGAAGTTGCTGGCAGAATGTCTGCTCAGGCTGGCGCACATTGCTTGGAAAAAGCGCAAGGGGGTGCGGGTGTTTTGCTCGCTGGAGTCCCTGGTGTAGCGGCGGGGAAAGTGCTTATTTTAGGCGGCGGTATCGTTGGTACCAATGCAGCCCGCATGGCGATAGGCTTGGGCGCAAAAGTCACCATAATGGATATATCACTATCAAGGCTGACCCAAATTGATCATGACTTTGGTCACACGATTACAACGGCTTATTCAAGTTACGAGAACATTTGCGACCTTCTTCCAGAAACAGATTTATTAATTGGCGGTGTATTGATTCCTGGTACAAATGCACCAAAACTAGTGACCAAAGAGATGCTCAATTTAATGCGTGAAGGCTCAGTCGTTGTAGATGTGGCAATTGATCAAGGGGGGTGTTTTGAAACGAGTCATGCAACAACCCATCAATCGCCAACGTTTGTTATTGACGGCATTGTCCACTACTGCGTAGCCAATATGCCTGGCGCAGTGCCAAGAACTTCAACATTAGCGCTCACCAATGCAACCTTGCCTTTTGTACTTGCTCTCGCAAATAAAGGGTACTTAGAAGCAATGACAGACGATGCCCATTTAAAAAATGGTCTCAATGTCCATCAAGGCAACATTACTTATGCTGCTGTTGCTAGTGCATTAAACTTACCATATCAACCATTCAATCCTTAAGCTTATGATCAAAAAACGCCCTATTGTTGGTATTCCCGCAGATATAAAACAGCTTGGTGACCACAGATATAATATAGTCGGCTCAAAGTATATAGATGCCATCGCTAATGTAGCGAATTGCACACCTTTATTACTTCCTGCTATTGGCATCCGCCAAGATATTGAAAATATACTCAGTGTTATTGATGGTCTATTTTTAACAGGTGCGGTATCGAATGTAGAGCCCCGTAGGTATGGTAAATCACCAATTAATGATGAAGTACTCTTAGACAAAGATCGGGATGCAACGAACTTCCCCCTCATTGAAGCTGCCCTAAAAGCCAAAATTCCTTTGCTAGGGGTATGCAGAGGCTTTCAAGAACTGAATGTTGCAATGGGAGGTACACTGCATCAGGCCGTTCACTTGCAAGACAATATGATGGATCATAGAGAAAAGCCAGGTAGCTTAGATATCCAATATGGGCCAGCGCATACAGTCAACATTACAAAAAATGGTCAATTAGCACAATTATTTGCGCAGGCTGATGAAATCACTGTAAACTCAATTCATAGTCAAGGCATAGACCAGCTCGGCAAGTATTTATCAATTGAAGCAACGGCCGCTGACGGTTTGGTAGAGGCAATTTCTGTATCAAATACGTCATCATTTGCTTTAGCCGTTCAATGGCACCCAGAATGGAACGCCCTAGACAATAAACAATCAATTGCTTTGTTTGAGGCTTTTGGCCGCGCCTGCAAAGGAATAAAAACAGCATAGGTGAATTATGGATAGTAAAGAAATAGCGCAAAAAGAAAAAGCTGGGTTTGAAAAAATGAGCGCATGGCTCAATGAACGTGGCATTACGGAAGTGGAATGTTTAGTCCCTGATATGACTGGCATTCCGCGCGGGAAGATTTTACCGCGGACGAAATTTCACTTGGATAAAGGCATGCGCTTGCCAGAGTCGATATTAGGCATGACTGTCACGGGCGAGTATCCAGATGACGATGCATTTAATGGCATCATTCGAGAGTCTGATAGCGATATGGTGCTCAGGCCAGATCCTGAAACAGTCTGTGTGGTGCCTTGGACAGTTGACCCAACCGCACAAGTGATTCATGACTGCTTTAACTTTAATGATGAGTTAATTGAATATGCGCCACGCTCTGTATTAAGGAGAGTGCTGGATTTGTACGACCAGCAAGGTTGGAAACCAGTGATTGCACCAGAGCTAGAGTTTTATATTCTTGCTAGAAACACTGATCCAGACATGCCACTGCAAGCACCAATCGGGCGCAGCGGCCGTGCAGAATCAGGCCGGCAAGCTTACAGTATTGATGCCGTCAATGAATTCGATCCTTTGTTTGAAGATATCTACGAATACTGCGATAAACAAAATTTAGAAATAGATGCACTCATTCATGAAGTGGGTACGGGGCAAATGGAGATTAACTTCATGCATGGTGACCCTTTACAATTAGCTGATTCAGTTTTTTTATTCAAACGCACGGTTAGAGAAGCTGCATTTAGGCATGATATGTATGCCACGTTTATGGCAAAACCGATGGCTGATCAACCCGGTTCTGCGATGCATATTCACCAAAGTGTAATTGATAAAGAAACGGGTGAAAATGTTTTTTCTAACGCAGATGGATCAGATAGTGATTTATTTAAACATGCGATTGGTGGTTTACAACAATACCTGCCACCGGCAATGGTGCTGATGGCGCCATTTGTGAACTCATACCGTCGACTGGTGCGTGATAATGCTGCACCAATTAATGTGCAATGGGGTCGTGACAATCGAACGGTTGGCATCCGTATTCCCGAAGCAAAAAAATCGGCGCGTCGACTTGAAAATAGAGTCCCCGGCGTTGATGCCAACCCCTATATTGCAATTGCCACCTCATTAGCGTGCACTTATTTAGGCATGGTTAATAAGATTGCGCCTCAAAAGGAATTATTAGGTAGCGGTTATTCACATCAACAAGAGTTGCCGAGAAGTTTACTGGAGGCGATGGATTTGTTGCACACCGTTCCTGATTTACA
This sequence comes from Methylophilaceae bacterium, assembly GCA_051252095.1. GTDB lineage: Bacteria > Pseudomonadota > Gammaproteobacteria > Burkholderiales > Methylophilaceae. Next base: position 44,506 of record JBPOFK010000015.1, on the reverse strand, counting down.
TGCCTTGCTAGGCGAAAAATTTATTAACTTATATCTCTCGGTGAAAAGGCAGGAATATACTGAATATATGAAGGTGATTAGCCCTTGGGAACGCCGGCATTTGTTATTACACGTTTAATCAATTAAAAGCTTGCATGAGAAACAAGGCCGCATACCAGATACACGACACGAAAACACTGCAGAAGCTAAGCAGTGCAAACTTTCTGCATCATTTTACAGAAAGCATGATTAGCTTGATGAGAACTGCGCTAGATAAAACGCTGGCGGATATAAAAAAACAAGGGCTACACTAAGCAATGGCTAGCAACGAAATTAACTGGCAAAAACGACTGAATCATCTGCAATTAGATGGTCGTGCTTTCATTAATGGTAAGCGTGTGCCAGCTGCAAGCGGGGACGTGTTTGACTGCATATCACCCATTGATGGTAAAAAAATTGCAGAGATTGGCCGATGTGGCATTCATGATGTAGAACTAGCAGTCAATGCTGCAAGAGCCGCTTTTGAAGATGGTCGTTGGTCTAAAAAATCACCTAAAGAGCGTAAAAATACGCTGATTAATTTCAGCCGCCTCGTCCGAGAAAATGCTGAATTATTGGCTCTGATGGAAACCATGGACATGGGCAAGCCTATCAATTACAGCCTAAATGTTGATGTTAATGCGGTGGCCAATACATTGCAATGGTATGGCGAGTGCATTGACAAAGTTTATGATGAAATTGCACCCACAGCAGATAATATACTGGGCCTAATTACACGAGAAGCGGTTGGCGTGGTCGCTGCCATTGTGCCATGGAATTACCCAATGATTATGGCTACATGGAAAATTGCACCTGCTTTGGCCGCAGGTAATAGTTTGATTTTAAAGCCATCGGAAAAATCACCACTCACTGCATTAAAATTAGCTGAAATCGCTTTGGAAGCAGGTATTCCAGAAGGTGTTTTTAATGTGTTGCCAGGTTATGGTGAAGAAACGGGTACTCCCTTAGCATTGCATATGGATATTGATTGCATTGCCTTTACTGGCTCTACCAATGTCGGTAAAAAAATTATGCAATATGCAGGGCAATCAAACTTAAAACGTGCTTGGGCTGAGCTTGGTGGAAAATCCCCTTTCGTGGTGTTTGCCGATGCGGATATTGATGCTGCAGCCGAAACATGTATGAATGCAATCTTTTTCAATCAAGGAGAAAGTTGCAACGCGCCCTCACGTTTAATTATTGACCAATCTGTTCAAACGCAATTTATTGAGAAAGCATTAAGTTTAATCCCTAACTTTCAACCTGCTAACCCATTAGCGAACGACACAACCATGGGTGCAATTGTCGATCAAATTCAATTGAATAATGTGATGCACTACATTCAGACAGGTAAAGCTGAAGGTGCAGAATGTATTGCCGGTGGTGAACAGGTTATGCAAGATAGTGGTGGTTATTATGTAACCCCTACTATTTTTACCCATGTTAAAAACTCAATGAAAATCGCACGTGAAGAAATATTTGGTCCCGTTTTATCCATCATCACATTTGCGGACGAGCAAGAAGCCATACGCATAGCTAACGATACACCATATGGATTGGCAGCTTCAGTTTGGTCTCGCGATATTAGTCGTGCACATATGGCCGCAAAAACGATACGCGCAGGAACAATACATGTGAATTGCTATGATGAAGATGATATAACTGTTCCTTTTGGTGGTTATAAACAGTCTGGTAACGGACGTGATAAATCATTACATGCTTTAGAGAAATATACGGAACTCAAAACGACTTGGGTCAAACTAAACTAACAACACTACTTTTCTCCATGCGTAAGCATATTGATTAACAGAGAGATGGAGGCAACAGCATATGAACGAACCAACGTTACGAGACCAATCCCTATTTAAACAACAATGCCTCATTAATGGCCAATGGCTGAACGCCAACAGTCAAGAGGTGATTCAGGTCACAAACCCAGCTACTAACAAAAGCATTGGCACTATTCCTAAAATGGGTACAGGTGAAACTAGAGCAGCGATAGATGCAGCTTTTGTCGCACAAAAAACTTGGGCCAAGAAAACGGCTGCTGAACGCGCTAAGATTTTAAGAAAATGGTATCAATTAATTCTGGAAAACCAAGAAGATTTAGCATTAGTCATGACGACAGAACAAGGCAAAGTAATTGCTGAAGCCCGTGGTGAGATTGCTTATGCTGCTTCTTTTATTGAGTGGTTTGCTGAAGAAGGCAAACGAGTTTATGGCGACATTATTCCATCACCAAGAGCTGATGCACGTATTGTTGTTACTAAACAACCCATTGGAGTTTGCGTTGCCATTACCCCTTGGAACTTTCCAGCAGCCATGATTACGCGTAAAGCAGGCGCAGCGCTTGCAGCTGGTTGCAGCATTGTGATTAAGCCAGCTAGTCAGACGCCTTTTACAGCATTAGCATTAGCTGAGCTTGCTGTCCGCGCAGGCATTCCTGATGGTGTTTTGTCAGTCGTTACTGGCTCGGCCAGAGAAATTGGTGCAGAAATGACAAGCAACCCTATCGTGCGTAAATTGAGCTTTACTGGTTCAACTGAAATTGGCATTAAATTACTTGAGCAATGCGCGCCTACCATCAAAAAAACATCCATGGAACTGGGTGGCAATGCCCCTTTTATTGTGTTTGATGATGCAGATATTGATGCGGCGGTTGCTGGTGCTATTCTCTGTAAGTTTCGCAATGCAGGTCAAACCTGTATCTGTGCAAACCGTATACTAGTGCAGGATAGTATTTATGATGAATTTGCGCAAAAGCTAGCAGATAAAGTCAATGCACTTCGGTTAGGTGATGGCTTAGCTCCTGACTCAGATTTGGGTCCGCTTATTGATCAAAATGCAATTGATAAAGTTGAAAAATTAATTGCTGATGCTAAAAATAAAGGCGCTACCGTCAAAACTGGTGGCGCACAACCAAGTTTGGGTGGTACATTTTTCTCGCCAACTGTGTTAACTGGTATTACAAAAGAGATGCTCATTGCAAGTGAGGAAATTTTTGGTCCTGTTGCACCGCTCATTCGCTTTAAAACTGAAGAGGAAGCCATTGCGATTGCTAATGACGTCCCTTATGGATTAGCCTCTTATTTCTATTCAAAAGATATTAAACGCGTATGGCGTGTTGGAGAAGCTTTAGAATACGGCATGGTGGGTATTAACACAGGTGCAATCTCAAATGAAGTCGCACCATTTGGTGGAATTAAATCCTCTGGCCTAGGCCGTGAAGGCTCTAAATATGGCATCGATGACTATCTCGAAATCAAATACATGTGCATGGATATTGGCTAAATGAAAGATACAGCAACTAATTTAACAAATGCCGCCTTGATGCAAAGACGTAATGATGTGCTCCCGCGTGGCATTAGCTACGCGCATAGTATTATTGCAGAGCGAGCATTGAATGCAGAAATCTGGGATGTTGAAGGTAACCGTTATATTGATTTTTGTGCAGGTATTGCCGTCGTTAATACAGGACACTGCCACCCAAAAGTTGTTGCAGCGGTAGAAAAGCAACTTAATCAATTCAATCACACCTGCTTTCAAGTCGTCGGTTATGAAAGTTATATTAGCCTTGCAGAAAGGCTTAACAAGCTTGCTCCTGGCACTACACCTAAAAAAACATTTTTTATGAACTCAGGAGCAGAAGCCATTGAGAACGCAGTGAAAGTGGCACGCGCCGCCACTGGACGGTCGGGTATTATTGCTTTTGATGGCGGTTTTCATGGTCGCACGATGTTTTCTGTCGCCATGACGGGGAAAATTGACCCATACAAAAAAGGATTCGGCCCTTTTCCTGCTGAAATTTATCATGCGCCCTTCCCTTATCCATTACATGGCATTAGTGAAGATGATGCTATTGATGGATTGCACAAGCTATTCAAATACGATATTGAAGCCAACCGCGTTGCTGCAATTTTTATTGAGCCGGTCCAAGGAGAAGGTGGCTACATTCCTGCGCCACACTCCTTCTTAAAGCGTTTAAAAAGCATCTGTGAAGAACATGGCATATTATTAGTAGTAGATGAAGTACAAACGGGTATTGGGCGTTGCGGCAAAATTTTTGCAATTGAACATACTGATATTGAGCCTGACATTATCACGATGGCAAAAGGCCTAGGTGGTGGATTCACTTTATCCGCCATTACCGGAAAGGCGGACATTATGGATGCCGCACAGCCAGGTGGTTTAGGTAGCACCTATGCAGGCAACCCGATTGCGATTGCTGCCGCGCATGCGGTGCTAGACGTAGTAGAAGAAGAAAATCTGTGTAATCGCTCTATGCAAATTGGTGCAATATTAAGAAACCGCTTTGAAGCAATGCAGAAAAAATTTAATTTTATCAGTGAAATCCGCAACTTAGGCGCGATGACAGGGGTTGAATTTTGTCATGACGGAGACCCACATCGCCCCGCCGCTGACATTGCGAATACGTTGAAAACTGAGGCAGCAAAAAGAGGGTTATTAATTTTGAATTGTGGTGTATATGGTAACGTCTTACGCGTTATGGTACCGCTAACTGTTAGTGATGCTATCTTAAATGAAGGACTAGATATCATAGAGTCTGTACTTACCGACCTAGTTTAAAACTGCGTGAGCAAAACTATTGAGTCACTTTGCCGAGCGAAGCTACTTTAGGCGAAAGCCACTTTTCCATCACTACACAAGCGGCAATATCGCCCGTTACATTAATCGCTGTACGTGACATATCCAAAATTCTATCCACGCCAATAATGAGCGCAATACCAGCAGCTGGCACACCAATGTTGCCAAGAATAGTTGCCAGAATAACAATACCTACACCTGGTGTGCTAGGCGAGCCAATAGAGGCTCCTATCGTTGTAGCGGCAAGTAATAACAACTGCCCGTTTGAAAGGTCTATCCCAAAAACTTGTGTTAAAAAGAGTGCTGCAATGACCTGATAAAGCGCTGTTCCACCCATATTAACTGTAGCCCCTAATGGAATAACAAAATCCGCAATTGAGGCTTGTATTTTAAACTTTTCTACAACTGTTTTAATAGAGACGGGCATGACAGCAGCGGAACTAGAAGTTGAGAAAGCCAATAACTGAACCTCTCTAATTTTTATTAAAAAATCAGATGGCTTGATATTCGCCACAAAAAATACAATGAGGGTATATACAGTCAATAATAGGGCCAGACCAAGTAAAACTACTCCAACATAGACTGACATACCAATCATTGCTTTCAAGCCTATCTGCATGGTAATCTGCGCTAGCAATCCTAGTACCGCCAAAGGCACAATAATCATTGCCCAACTGACGATTTTCATTGATAGCTCTTGAACGCCTCGAGCAAGGTCTAATAGTGGTTTTGCACGCGCAGTATCAATTGAAGCAAGAGCAACTCCCATCAAAATTGCGAATACGACAATTTGCAACATACTTTCTTCTAATGCAGCGCTCAGCGGGTTGGCTGGGATAAGTTCAACTATGCGCTCCCGAATCGAAAATATTTCCAATTGTTCAACCACCCTTACAGACTCTGCGTTAGTGAGCGTTTTAGTTAATAGTTGAGGGTCTATATATTGTCCAGGTGTAATTAAAATGGCGAGGCCTACACCAATCATCACAGCTATTGTTGTTGTTAATAAAAAAAACGGGACAATCCTCAACCCCATTTGACGCAGTTTATCTAAATCGTCAGCCCCGGCTATGCCTAATACAATAGAAGAAACCACTAGGGGTAGCATAATCATTTGAATGAGTGCCAAAAATAAGTGGCCTGGCAAAACGAGCCAACCCGAAATGAGCTCAGCGACTGGGGGCGAAACTAAAGCTGCACCATCTGGTGAGATGAGTAAACCAATACTAATGCCAAATACCATCCCTACAATAATTTGTAGCCACAGTTTAGTACGAATGAGAAACGTCAGTTTTCCAGCTAAGTCACCAAGTATAGAAAATTCGCCCAATGGCAAATTACGCCCAGTTGTTGAGGAGGTGACATTTTCTTTAGTCATAACACACACTTTAACAAATAAATGCTGAAATTTAATGATTCATATCAACTCAAATAAAATCTCTTTATCTGTAAAACCATTGAATTTATACCTGCTTTAACAGTCAACCAGTGATATAAATTTGATTTACATTATGATGAGTCAATGTTAAGTTAATTTGTAAATAATTATCTACCAAAATAAGCACGATAGAGGGGGAGTCAGGTGAAAGCATTAGTAAAAAAATACCCGAAAGAGGGTTTGTGGTTAGACGATATGCCCATGCCAACGGTGGGCAATAACGATGTACTAATCAAAATCAAAAAAACAGCCATTTGCGGCACAGACATTCACATATACAACTGGGATGAGTGGGCACAAAAAACCATACCAGTACCCATGATTACGGGCCATGAATATGCTGGTGAAATTGTTGAATTGGGATCTAATGTTACTGATCTTAACGTAGGTGACATTGTCTCAGGTGAAGGCCACATTACTTGCGGAAGATGCCGCAATTGTCTAGGTGGTCGTATTCACTTATGTCCAAATACGATTGGCGTGGGAGTCAACAGAACAGGTGCATTTGCCGAGTTTTTATCGGTTCCTGCAAAAAATGTTTTTAAACCGAGCCGGCCTGTCGATACGGACTTACTCGCTATATTCGACCCTTATGGCAATGCTGTGCACACTGCACTCTCATTTAATATGGTGGGTGAAGATGTGCTGATTACGGGCGCAGGCCCAATCGGCATGATGGCTGCTATGGTATCTAATCATGCAGGCGCCCGAAATATTGTCATTACTGATTTAAATCAATACCGCCTTGATTTAATTAAAAAAATATTACCACGAGTCATAACAGTCAATGTTTCTAAAGAGAAAATTGATAAAAAAATGATGGATTCATTGGGTATTTTTGAAGGATTTGATGTTGGGTTAGAAATGTCAGGTTCCCCTCAAGCCTTTGGCGATATGTTATCTAAAATGATTAATGGTGGTCATATTGCCATGTTAGCGATTATGCCCGCAGGTTCAGGCATCGATTGGGATATGGTGGTATTTAAAGGCCTAACCATCAAAGGCATCTACGGACGTGAAATTTTTGAAACTTGGTATAAAGGCTTAATGATGGTGCAAAGCGGGCTGCCTTTAATGGATATGATCACGCATCGCATGCATTACACTGACTTTCAAAAAGGCTTTGATGTGATGCGCTCTGGCGAGTCTGGCAAAGTCATTTTAAATTGGGAAGATTAATAACAAAGGTTCAATATGAGTTTTAAAGCAGCAAAAGAAAGTATTGCAGAAGATTTAGCAGAGATTAAAGCCGCAGGACTTTGGAAAACTGAGCGCTTTATTAGCTCAGACCAAAAAAATAATATCACGCTCGCAGACGGCAGCGAGGTATTGAATATGTGTGCGAATAATTACTTGGGATTGGCCAATGACCCTGATGTCATTCAAGTAGCTAAAGACAGTTTAGATCGATGGGGCTTTGGCTTAGCCTCTGTACGATTCATTTGTGGCACACAGACCTTGCATAAAACCTTAGAACAAAAAGTGAGCGACTTTTTGGGTATGGAAGATACGATTCTATATGCGGCCTGCTTTGATGCCAACGGGGGTCTATTCGAGTCAATTTTAACAGCTGAGGGCGCTGTGATTTCAGACGAGTTAAATCATGCATCGATTATTGATGGCGTCCGTTTATGTAAGGCGCAGCGGTATCGTTATAAAAATAATGATATGGCAGATTTACGCACAAAACTTGAAGAAGCTAAGGCCAACAACGCTCGTCGTATTTTAATTACGACAGATGGTGTTTTCTCGATGGATGGCACCATTGCTCAGTTGGATAAAATTTGTGATTTAGCAGATGAGTTTGATGCCATGGTGCATCACGATGATTGCCATGCAACAGGTTTTATGGGAAAAACAGGCCGTGGTGTGCATGAGTACTGTGGCGTAATGGATAGAGTCGACATAATCACCAGCACATTTGGCAAGGCGCTAGGTGGCGCCTCAGGTGGCTTCACATCTGGTCGTCGTGAAATTATAGATATGTTACGTCAGCGCTCACGCCCCTACTTGTTCTCAAATACTGTTGCACCTGCCATTTGCGCCGCCTCTTTATCGGTATTGGAAAGACTTGAACAATCAACTGAACTTCGCGATAAGCTTGAAGAAAACACGCATTATTTCAGAAAAGGGATGCAATTAGCTGGCTTTGCTGTCGATGATGGCGACCATCCGATTGTGCCAGTGATGCTAGGCGATGCTAACTTAGCGCAAGAAATGAGTAAACGCCTATTAGAAAAAGGCATTTATGCGATTGGTTTTTTCTTCCCTGTTGTACCAAAAGGCAAAGCACGTATTAGAACGCAGATTTCTGCTAAACATACCTTTGAGGATTTAGATAAAGCAATTAAGGCTTTTAGTGAAACACGAGATGAAATGCAGTGATTTTAATTGCCTCTCCATTAAAGATGGGCAATGCTTTGCAAAAATTACCCAGTCTATAAATTTTAGAGTACTCGCTAGCAATACCATGTAAATAGTCAAAGATATAAATTAACGTTATATTTGCGCTTTATTCAGTCATACCGCACGAGACATTGAAGACTAAAATGCTTTAAGTTAATGACCATAGGTTTTAAAGCATGCAACAAGAAAAAGTGATTTTAATTTTATCTGGCTTTGATGAGCAAGGTGCAATCAATGCAGTTTGCCGTCAAAAAGAAGCTGCATTTCAACAGGCTGGGAAGCAAACTTATTTTATTGACTTTTCTGAAGCAGACTATGTTCAACAGTTACAACATGCTTTATTAAACTTTGAAATTGAATTTGTTTTTTCATATTTAGGCATAGGTTCAGACCTTAGCTGGAAACTAGAAGATAGCGAACAAGTTGTTAATTTATGGGAGTATCACAACATTCCATTTATTAAACTACAAAGCGACTTACCCTCCTACTTTATAAAAAGGCATGCTGGCATGCCAAGTACATCTATTAACATTTATGCCTCTCCAGAGTTAGCGCAAGTGCAAAGCTGGTACTATCGAGATCAAACAACGCCACACGTCATCAATCCACCGATTATTTTTGATCCGCAACCAGTTGAAAAAATTGATTTTAGCAACCGCATCAACGGCACTTTAGTTTTTCTCAAAAATGGAAATGACCCTAACCAACTCATCAATCTGTGGAAAAGAAATTTACCTGAGAGCATGTCTCAAGACTTATTAACATTGTCCCAAGATTTACTTCCCACAATATTAAGATGTGAGCCAATTAATATTTTCGCAATCATCATTAACCATGTAGAAGGAAAGATGGGTGATGCATACGCTGCTAAAGAGACAGTGCGCCTGTATTCTGCACAATTGGACGATTTTTTCAGAAGAGTAAAATCAACCATGCTGGCAAATTGTCTTAAAAAATTTCCAGTCAAAATTATTGGTAGAAACTGGGAGCACCTTAATGCTGAACAATCTGCCGCTCAATTCTCTAATGACATTAATTTTTCAAAACATAGTGACCAGATTTTTAAAAATGAACTGGGTTTAGTTGATATGACGCCAAACTATGATTTAAACGTACATGATCGCTTCTGCCGTGCAGTTGGTCACCATGCATTTATCCTGACTAATAAAACCACATGGATGCATGAGAACTTTCCTGAGTTTGATGATTACACTTATATTTTTGATGAAGAGCAATTTGAGAGTAAGGTAGAGTTTTTACTAAACAATAAAGAGCATGTCATTGAGCAAGGAAAGCTATTGGGTACATTAGCGAGCGAGCGGATGAACAGCCTTGACTTTGTTACGCCCCTCATTGAGGTTGCAGAAAAAGTAAAATTTATGAACCAACCTCAAAAGCCTGCCATGCAAGATTTTTATATATGGTAACCTAATACTATCCTTTGTAACAAATATTAATAAGGTATTAATAAAGGAACAACATGATCCCTGTTGAAATCTTAGCAGAACAAAACCTAACACTGGAAGAGAAAGCCAAGCGAGAAGGTTTAAAAGCAAGAAAGCCATATTTAGCGAGTAAATTAGCCAATATTGCAGCGATGGAAGAACGTGGTGATATTAGTCCAATTATTCGTCTAGAAAAAAGCTATTTGTGTAATTTTCAATGCACGCACTGCTCAGCTGAATACTATATGGATAGACATAAAAAGAAAGTGTTTAAGATTGAAGATGCAAGATCAAAAATTGATATGGATTTTGTTAGAAGGCTATCAAAACAAGCTGACGACCTTGGCTTAGCTAGATTTGTTATTACAGGTGGCGAACCACTCGTCATGAAAGATTTTGACGAGGTAGTTGCAGCACTAGACCCAGAAAAGCACTATATTATTACCGACACCAATGGCTGGTTTCTAGATGATGAAAAAGCGAGACACTTAAAATCAATAGGGGTTGAAAAAGTACAACTCTCTTTGGATAGCATGATAGAAAAAGATCATGATGAGTTTCGAAACAAACCTGGCTCATACAAACGTGTCTTACGGGCAATAGATGCTTCACTAGATGCCGGCCTCAATCTATTACTATCTACAGTATTAATTAAAGGACGCGTTAAGACTCAAGAGTTTTTAGATATGTGTCAGTATGCGACAGAAAAAGGGGTCGGCTTGTATGTGTCTTATGCGAAACCAACAGGCTCCTGCTCAGACCATCCAGAATTTGTCATTGATAAAGAAGATGCCGATATATTACGTGACCTTGAAAAAGAATATAACGTATTCACGCATATGACACCAACATATGGCTCTTTTAAAGGCTGCATTACCGTTAAAGGCATTATTACGGTAACATCAACTGGCGAAGTCACCCCTTGCCCTTATATTGATATGTCGCTAGGCAATATGCGAGAAACTTCATTAAAAGAAATCTTGGCACGTGGAATGCGCAATCCTTGGTTGGGACCATATCGTCCAGATTGTTTGATCGGTGAAGATCCTCAATTTATTAAATTTCACGCGAAAAAGACAACTGGTTATACGCATTTACCTGTCCCTTGGGGAGAAGGATTTTCTGACAATAACTCGCTAACAGAAGATATGCCTGAATGATGCAGAAGACCGAATATTTCGATTCAAATGGACGCTGTATTCCAAATGATATTGCTTCAGAATACCATAAGAAGACAAGGCGCTACTTCATCCTAGAGCAACCAACAGTAGACTATGATGCAATCCATGCGCGTCTGATTAAACATTTAGCAATCGAACAACCGATTACAGTAAATGATTTTGCAAAACGTGCAGAAAACATCTTGGACAAACTTCGTCTTGACCCGACGTGTAGCAACATTTTAAATGGTGTGCATGTCCCGTTTATATTGCCTAAGCAAGCAAGTAGAGATATTGGCACACTACTGGATAGTCACTATATCAATGCGGTTAAAAGCGCATTTGAAGAGACGTTTCCCAATAGCAGCTTCACGAACCATTACAAAAATGGTTTAAAGGATAAACTATCAATTGCTGAAAACTCTCGCCATGAGCGTTTACTTTCTGAACAAACAGAACAATTGATTGTAGGCTACTACTTTCCATGCTTAATGGAATACGCTGTGCCTGCGGCAATTGAACAAGCTTCGCGCCTACCTGAGCAATTCATATTGGCAGGCGGTTATGACACTTCGGCAGCACTGATTGGCTCCCCTGATTTACTTCTGAGAAAAGAGGGTTATCCACCTGTCCTTTGGATGGCAGCATTAGATGCGGAAAAATCAGGCGTGGGTTATCACTTTGAAGCTTATGGATATAATCTGACATTTAACAGAAAACCGCATTTTGATCGCGTTGCTGAGAGCTGGACTAGTGGATTGGTCGTCCTTGGCTAAGTAGTAGATTGCATATTGTTAGAGACTAACGTTTCAGATCAAATCCAAATCGGCATTATTATTCCTGCTTATAATGCTGCTGACACCTTGCCCAATACTTTGGAAGCAATCAATCATTTAAAAAAGAAGCGGCAAGATATTCGTTTTTATTGTGTATTGATTGATGATTGCTCAATTGATCATACTAATGTTATTGCTAATAAATTTTTGGCTGCTGGCACAATCGATATTTACTATAGATGTGAGCATAATCAAGGTATCTCAGCCACAAGAAATAAAGGCATAAGCTTGTGTAAAGAAACTGACTACATTACGTTTTGCGATGCTGACGATGAGTTTAATGTAGGCGGTTTGCAAGAGGTTGCTTGTCAATTCAATAGTGACTTAGTGGTATTTGACCATCACAGAAAAGACGGTGCCTCCAGCCTGCTGGTTACATATGAATTCAATCAGGCATTATCTGATTCCCTTTCTTCAATGACTTTAAACAACTACTTATTGCAATATATGGAACGTCCTAATAGGTTTAGTTTATGGACTGCTTGCTGGGCTAAGTTTTTTAGAACCGATATTATCGTCAATCATGCGATTGAATTTGATGTTCAGATGAAAGTTTTTGAAGATGTGAAATTTAATTTTGAGTTCTTAAAATATACAAAATCTGTTAAATATATTGATGCTTCTATTTATACGCACTACCTTGCCAATAGCCATAGCTACGCAACATCATCAACAATGGGTGCGCACTGTACCATTGAAGAACGCTTTGCATTCAAAAGGGCTCTAAACTCCCTTTCTGAGTTGCTTTTACAGACTACTGGGAGTAACTTTGATAAAGAAATTTATCATTGCCTAGGTGCTTATTCAATGATTACTCTTGTACGTTGTTGCCTTACCATAAACTCAATCCAGTCTTTTTTCCTGATGCGCCGACAGATTAAGCTGATTTTTTCTAGGCCTCCATTCAAGCAGGCATTTCGTTACTATGATGCAAAAAAGGCTGAAGGGAACAGATTCATTCCATGGTTAATAAAAAATAAGTTTGTCTCATTAGCGATTGTTTGCTCTTATTATTTAGCCAAAAAACGATATGGTTAATCAATAGCGACGGTAATCTCAAATTTTTTGTATTTAATTGCACTCGGCGCTTGAATCGCCGGTATTATTTCGGGCGAACCAAAGGACCTCCCTTTACAATGATTACAAGCAGGGATGTAATCAATTTCTGCTGTATAGCGTCTGATTTCATTTGCACTGGCTTTGACTGAAACAGCATTCGCAGGGTTATGTGGAATCGCCTTTAATCTATCCGCATTTGCAGCAAAAGGACAACGATATAACTTACCATCAGAGACAGTGAGCAAATTTTTGCCACAACATTCAGAAAATAATTGTTTTTGTTGTTCTACACTTCTGTTGAAATCGTGAATAACACCGCTATCTGTCCAGTTTTCAGGTTCATGCAATCGATAAGCAATTCCTAAATCATCTAATGACTGCGTCACTCGCTTTGTGTTTTTTGCAAGATCACCATAATCTGTTAATGAAAAAACAATTTTGGGGTGGTTAATAATATGGGCTTGGCTTGGCTTGATAGGAATCATCGCATTACTATAGATAACTAACTTAGTAATTTTTGGACTGTCCACAATATATTCAATGATTTTATAAATATCTTTATTCATGAACGGTTCACCACCAATTAACCTGACTTCATAAATATGATCAACTGCGTTAGTTAAGTCGTCAAAATCTTGAGTCACCTCATCATAAGCGATATCTATAGGTGCTTCGTAATATTGCATCAGATTTGAGCAGTCCTTACATTTTAGAGAACATTTTTCAGTAATCACTAAATCAATGCTTCTTAAAAACAACTCTTGTTTAGATAAAAAGCCTTTGTGACAATCTTCAACGGCTTTTAACGCATATGTAACAAACTCATCAGATTCTTCGATAGCAGTTTCATTTGCTTGTGTATTATTTAAATGACTACCTAATGCAATCCAGTTTTTATGCGGGATATGCTTCAAAATCGAAAGCACATCTTGAATATCGATAACAGTCACGATGATTGTACAATCTTTGTGATTTGATTTTATCGCATCATCAATCGAGTAAACTTTGTACTGATTGAAGGTTCTACCTACTTTTTTATAATCAGTGTCAATAAAACCAAGAATATTTGCTTCTAAGTTAAGGCTCAACCATTTTCCTGCTAATCCAAAGCCATATATATAGACATCCTGATGCTTATCAAGCTGGGGTAATAACATATTGGTGTGCCCAATTAATCAATCAAATAGAACCTTATAATACTTTCATTGTTTATGAAAAGTTGAATAAAACGATAATTCTTACCTTCTTCGGTTAGTATAAATGATGCATATTAAAATAATATAGCCAATAAGGCGTTAATTTATGAAAATACACGCATCAAAAAAACTTGCTACAACACAAGAAACACATCAAATGAGACTTGATCAATGTCGCGTTTGTCATGGTGATTTATACAGTGACCCGCTGCTTAGCTACTCTGGCATGCCAGCTGCAGCACAAAACTTTCCTGATGATGACACCCTATCCAAGGATAAAACACATGATTTAGATGTTTATCAATGTGCGCTTTGCGGCTTAGTTCAGCTGAATAATGCGCCGGTACCCTATTTTAAAGAGGTGATACGCGCCACTGCATTCTCCAATGAAATGCGTGAATTTCGTTTGCAACAATTGAAAGACTGGGTGAATCGATTCCAATTAAATCAACAAAATGTGCTAGAAATTGGCTGTGGTAAAGGTGAGTACTTATCGCTTTTAAAGGCGGCTGGAGCAAATGCTGTTGGCGTTGAATACGCAGCGCAAGCTATTTTGCATTGCCAAACTGAAGGTTTGCAAGTATTTCAGGGATACTTAGGTGATCATCAATTACAAAGCATGCCCGATGACTTTAAAGGTTTCATGTGTTTAAACTTCATGGAACATTGGCCCAATCCAAATGCAACGTTAAACGAACTTAAAGCCCACTTGAGCGATGGCGCAGTTGGACTGATTGAAGTGCCCAATTTTGATATGATTCTGAAAAAAGGATTGTTTTCAGAGTTTATTAGTGATCATTTGTTTTATTTCACGCAAGAAACTTTTAAATTCACTTTACAAAAAAATGGGTTTGAAGTGCTGGAATGCAATTCAGTTTGGCATGACTACATCTTGTCAGCAGTTGTCCGAAAACGCACTAGAACTGATTTAAGTCATCTAAATCATTTTTGTAAAAGCCTTGGCACTCAACTCAATCAATTCATTGATCAGTTTCCAGCAAAGCAAGTGGCCGTTTGGGGTGCTGGACATCAAGCTTTAGCCACAATTTCCTTAGCCAATATTGGTCAAAAAATATCATTCGTCGTTGATTCAGCACCATTTAAGCAGGGTAAATTTACGCCTGCCAGTCACGTGCCTATTGTTGCGCCTTCTGTTTTGGACAACAACAAAGTAAAAGCTATTATCGTGATGGCGGCAAGTTACTCGGATGAAGTGTGTCGGCTTATTCAGTCAAATTATGGTAATCAAATGAAAGTGGCTGTATTACGGGATAATTATTTAGAGGTGCTTAGTGAAGAGTGCTGAGCTAAAGCCGCATTTTTCAGCGATTTTATCTTGTATTGCTGATGCTAAGAAAGGATTGTCAAAACCAATTTTTTTATTTTTAAGCCAACTAACACCAATGGTTAATGTTGACCTCTTAATTAAAAATGAAAAAGGGCAAACCCTCCTTACTTGGCGACATGATGAATATTATGGACCTGGTTGGCATATTCCTGGCGGAATCGTTCGATTTAAAGAGCTTGCGTCAGATCGCATAAAAGCTGTCGCGCAGGCTGAGCTCAGTGCTATTGTAACAGCGGGATGTGAGCCAATTTGTGTCCGCGAAATTATGGCGCCTCACCGCGATGTGAGAGGTCATTTTATTTCACTATTATATAAGTGTGAGTTGATTAGTGCTTTGGATGAAACAAAGGCATACATTACTGATGACTTGTTAAGTAACGGCCAATGGAAGTGGCATGATGCATGTCCAGATAATTTAATTGCGCAACACCAGATGTATCGGCCATTTATGAAAGATGAACATGCCTGACTTAATTACTGCAATTACCACATCAGAAGTGAGTGATGCATTGTGGAAATCACTCGACAATAAATTTATCTTTATCACTGGTGGTAGTGGTTTATTTGGCCTATGGTTTTTAACGGCATTACTTGATGCAAATAATAGATTGGATATTAACATTCAGGCGACAGTGCTCTCACGCCAGCCTGAATCCTTGCAAAGGAAAAAACCAGAAATATTTCTGAATAATCGCATTCTATTGATTAAAGGAGATATTGAAAGCTTTCAATTCCCAGAAGGTTCATATGATTACATACTACATATGGCAACAACCTCTGCTAGAGAAACGTTCGAAGGTGAACGTTCCATTGATAAGTTTCATATGCTAACCAAAGGGACCGAAAGAGTATTAAACTTTGCCCATAGCTGTGGCGCTAAAAGGTTCTTATTTACAAGCTCAGGCGTGTCTTACGGCGAGTATCCTAGTGAAATGGAGTTAGTGCCAGAAACGTATCTAGGTGCGCCAGATACGTTAAATGCCGTAAGTGGTTTAGGGCAAGGAAAGCGTGCTGCAGAATTTTATTGTAGTTACTATGCTGAGCAGTACAATTTTGATTATGTTATTGCACGTTGCTTTTCTTTTGTTGGTGCAGGATTGCCTTTAGATATTCATTATGCAATTGGTAATTTTATTCGCGACGCCTTATACAACAATGAAATTATAGTCAGTGGAGATGGTAGCCAAATGCGCTCTTTTTTATATCTTGCTGACTTAGTCCATTGGTTATTAATGCTATTAGTAAAAGGACAATCTGCAAGGATATACAATGTTGGATCCGATCAGAAAATTTCAATTGTTGATTTAGCATACGTAGTCAGAGACCTATTATCACCGAACAAGGCAGTTAAAGTATTAGGATCAAAGCCTTCGGATGCTGGCAACTTCAATCGAAATTGGTATGTACCAAATATTAACCGAGCAAGAGCTGAGCTAGACTTAGATGTTTGGACACCCCTAAATGAAGCGATAATGAAACATGTTGCATTCATAAAGTAAGTAATAGAAACTTATTATTAAACAATAGGAATTGATATGACGACCTTCAACAAGAAGAAAATTATTTTTATAGTTCCAATGCACATTTCTTATGATTCATTTATAAACCCTGCACATAATTCACGCATGTTTTTAAAGAAAGGTGATAATAAGTATTACAACAGCCTTTCAACTGATTTGCCATTAGGGCCAATCTCGATGAGCGCTTACCTAAAAAAACATATGGATATTGAGGTGAAATTAATAGACTTTAATGCTGAGATTAATGCATTGGAGTCATTTCCCTATGAGAACTTTTATGATTGCTGTGTTGACTTGCTGAGTAAGCTAAATTTTGAACCAGATATTGTCGGCGTGTCGTCATTATTTAGCCCTTCATTTAATAACTTTATGGATTGTGGTAAAGCAAGTCGCGCATTATTTCCAAATGCCCTCATTCTAGGTGGTGGCAATATACCGACTAATTCTTATCAGCATATATATGGCGAATTAGATTGCGATTATTTTGATGCACTATGTTACGGTGAAGGTGAGAAGCCTTTACTAGGTTTATTAAGCGCAAAAAATCCAAACACTTTTTTTGCAAAATCTAACGCTTGGATTACAAAAGAAAAAATTATTAATCCTGAAACGGTTTTAATGCCAGAGCATGATTTTATTGAAGATTTAGATGAAATTCCTTTTTTTGACTACGACCTATGTGACTTGAATAAACACTCATCAAATCAAGTGACCAGTAGTTTTCATAGTGTAGAAAATAAACGTGGCTTTCATATCATGACGTCTCGTGGCTGCCCATTTTTATGTACTTTTTGTGCCTCTCATAAAACACATGGCAGAAGCATGCGATACCATAGCTTGGAACGCGTGACGGAAGACCTCACTAAATTACGGGATCAGTACGCAGCAGGTACCATAGTTTTTCAAGACGATCACTTTATGGCTGATAAAGAAAGAGTGAAGAAAATCCTAAAAGTCGTCGGCGATTTGCAATTGGAGTCTTTATATCAAAATGGGCTAACACTTTATGCATTAGATCGCCCTATGCTACAAGCATTTTACGATGCAGGTGTTAGGCATTTAGTCTTACCAGTCGAATCCGGTAGTGAAAAAGTTTTAAAACAGCAGATGAGAAAGCCGCTTAAATTTAGAATTTCTGAACAAGTCGCGAAAGACTGTCGCGAGTTAGGCATCTATACCAATACCAACATTTTGATTGGCATGCCGGGAGAAACTAAAGCTGACTTAGATGAAGGTAGAATGAATCTAAGAAAAGTGCAAACAAACTGGTTTAATATTGCATGTGCCAGTCCGCTTGTCGGTAGTGAAATGTATGAAACTGCTGCCAAAAAGAATTATATTAAAATTAATACATTAGGTTCTGATTACAGAACTGCTGTAATCGAAACTGAAGATTTCACCCCTGAATATATTCAAGAATATCAATACATGATGAATTTAGATTTGAATTTTGTACACAATACGGATGTGCGATTAGGCGAATATCAATTAGCATTAAAAGCATTTAAAAATGTGATTAGAATTAAGTTTGATCATGCTTTTGCACATTATTATGCCGCTATTTGTTATCAAAACTTAGGTGAGTTTAGTCTGTACGAAGCGCATTTGACCAAATATAAAGAATACTCACAATCAGCATTTTGGCAAAAATTTGTTAAGCTTTTCAATTTGCCTGAGTACGAAGTCAGCTTATCCTAAACGCGCTACATAGACCACACAACGCTATCAATAGCGCTGATACATAACAATACTTAAAAAGACAAAAAAGTGAAATTAAAACAAATTATTTTCGACCTTGATGGTACCTTAATTGATAGTGCAGACAGTATTCTGCTAGCCTTTAAAGGTGCATTTAAACAGGCAGACATCAAGCCAACTATGCCATTAACCAAAAATATTATTGGCCCTCCTTTAAAAGAAACGTTAACAGTGCTATCCGGTTCCAAGGATACAAAGACCATTGATTTACTTGCTGCTTTGTTTATGCAGCAATATGATACGGTTGGTTATCAAGAAACGGTAGTCTTTGATCAAATCAACGAAATGCTGGTGAGATTGAATCGATTGCCCATTGATTTGTATATAGCAACCAATAAACGCATCAAACCAACCATGTTAATTCTTGAGCATCTGGGTTGGTTAGACTACTTTAAAGGCATTTATGCATTAGATGAGCCAACCGTATTAGCTAACAACAAAACAGTGCTGATTGCTAATGTATTAAAGAAACACCAAATAGTGCCTACTGAAACATACTATGTTGGCGACACCACTGGTGATAAAGAAGCAGCAGATAACAATAACCTATATTTTAGTTATGCAAATTGGGGGTTTGGTCTAAAGCCTCAGGGTGATAGTACGGTTAACAGCTTCAACGATCCGAACAAAATGCTCGACTACTTTGAGGGTATCAATTAATACAATCTATCGCTGCGCTAACAATGAACTCTCTGTTAATGGAATAATCATTTCACGCTTCAATGTTGCTAAAGGTAATAGTGGTGTCATGTCTTCTAGTGGCATTGATATGATGCTGCCATCAGCTTGTGGCATGGCAGACGCTTTTGGCATCAGGCCTTCATTCTCTTGAAGTTGTACATCGATAATGCATGGCCTAGGCATTTGCATGGCTTGCTGCAAAGACTCTGCTAATTTTTCAGCGCTATTGATTCTTAAGAATGGCAGATTGTACGTTTGCGCCACCTTTTCTAAATCAGGTAGCATCAATCCTGCTTCTGGACCTGTACCAATGTAACGCCCATTGAAGTAATTACGTTGCGTGCTACGTATTGAGCAATACCCTGCATTATTCATAATAATCAAGCAAATAGGCAAGTCAAATGCCCGCACAGTGGCTAACTCCTGAATATTTAACTGTAGGCTTCCATCACTTTCAACCGCCACCATGGGTTGACACGCATTCGCAAAACAAGTCCCAACGGCAGCAGGCAAACCATAACCCATTGCACCTAAGCCTGATGTTAAGAATATCCGTTGACCTGGCTTGTTACGGAAAACGGTATAAAAAATTTCCAAGGCCAACCCTGAACTACCTGTCGTCACAAGCGTATTTTCTGGAATAACATCGGACATCACATCTGCAAAATGATAATGGCTAATCGCACCTGTGGTATCAAAAGGCTTACCATCATTAACGGGATAACGCTGCTTCCATGCTAGACATTGTGCTTGCCATGCAGTTGGTACCGTCAAATCAGCTTCATTGAGATACGCTTTTAATGTTTGTAAGAAATCATTGGCATCGGCTTCTATTGCTACTGTAATGTCCATTTCCAATTTATTAATTTCATTCACATCAACATCAACAACCACTTTTTTGGCTGCCCGTGCGAATCCACGTGGATTGTAAGCGGTTAGAATATTATCTAAACGACTACCAATGCTAATCAACAAATCACAATTCTGTACGGCAAAGTTTGGCGCGCGCAACGCAACAACACCAGGTTTACCAACACACAAATCATGGTCATATGGAAGTAAGTCCATTGCATTCCAAGTTGTCACGACAGGCACACCAAGCGCCTCTACAATTGGTTTAAATTGGTTAGCTGCACCTGATAGCCTTATCCCTTGGCCCGCCAATATGAGTGGTCGTTTTGCCTCTTTTATCAGCGCAATTACTTTTTTAACTTGCGTTTGTAAGTGATGCGTTAAGGTTTGTTCATCCGCTATACTTGGTGCTTTATATGATCGTAATGTGCTAGGTTCTATTGGCGCTGCCTGCACATCCAATGGCACATCAATCCAGACAGGACCAGCACGCCCTTCTCGCGCCAAATAATAGGCTTTCTCCATGATGTAGCGAATGTCTTCAGGCTGCTCAATTGTAATAGCAAACTTCGTGACACTCTCAACCATGCTCACAATATTGACTTCCTGTACACCTTTTTGTCTCAGCGGTGCATCTCGTAGCATATCTGCTCTTTTTACTTGACCAGAAATAACCATTAAGGGCACAGACTCTATCCAAGCACCCGCGACGGCTGTAATTGCATTCGTTGCACCAGGGCCAGTTGTGACCATTGCCACGCCAATATTTTCATTAATCCGTGCATATGTCTCTGCTGAGATAGCAGCAGCTTGTTCATGTAAACAAGCGACCGCTTGCAATCGTGCGCATTGCGCTAAGCCATCATTAAGGTGCATTGCACCACCGCCAGGTAGCATAAAAACATGTTTCACCCCGATATCGGCAACAAAGTCAGCAATAAAATCAGCCACGCGGTATGGCGTTTGCCCACTCATGTTTCCATCCAATACGTCAGTGATGTTTTACGCGCATGATTAGCCATAATAGATTCGTCCGTATAATAGGAGTCATTGGCGACATGTGTTGTGGAAATCTCTTCAATGACAGCACCTGTATCGCTTACCCAAGCATGCCGCGTGCCCGGCTCTACGGTCACTACATCGCCAGGGCGGCAGATTTGTTCTTTACCATCAAGACTCAGCACCACTTCACCATACAACACATGGAACGTTTCTTCTTTGATATTGTGCCATTGTTCTGGATGGCGTTGACTAGGCAAGCTAACTAATAACTTCTTGCAGTAGTCTCGATTCACTACGGTAATCAATGTCAACCCAACTTCATCAAATCGATCTAGCCCATAGTGATGTGAAATATCCAAGTCTGCGCTGCCGGGTACAACCACACGGCTTTCTTTTAAAAATTGATTGATACGCTGCACAATAGCCCATATTTTTTCACGTGCTTCTGTGCGTAACGTATTATCAGGCGTAATAGCATCATTGGGTGCTATATCTTTATCCGTAATAAACTGGCTGTATTTAGACCAGTCATTGGCTGTCAATTGTCCTTGCTCCGGCGGAAAGGCAAAATAAATGTCTTCTATGTTTAGCTTTGTGCCTTTTTTAATAGCATCTTTCGCAAAAATACCACGCTGCAAAGCCCGCAAGCTTGCCGCTTCCACTGGGTTATCAGTCTTTCTAGCACGCCCATCACCACAAATGGTTAGCGCATATTGTGCTGCCTGTATCCATGCATCAAGTTGCTGCGGAGAAGCAGAATAAGCGTTCAAAGCATATTGCTCTGTAGCCAGTCCAACATGTTTTTCAAAAATATCAACATTCTTTGCAATGGCTAGTTTTACAATATCAACATTGTCTGGATTCTCATGCGTGGAGAAGCCAATGCGTATATCGGGATAGCGCGCACGCATGAAGTCGATTTGCGATAATTGCATATGGTCATCTGGTGTAGGGTACTCTCCAACACAATGCAAAATAGCGAACGCTTTTTGGCGGTGCGCAAAGAAGCTCACCACACTATCTATTGTTTCTAACGATGCGCCAGCGGTTGATGCAATAATGGGCTGTGCCGTTTGCACAATTCGCTCAAGCAATGGCCAGTCTCCAAATGAACAGCTTGCCACCTTAATCAAATCTAATTGCTGAGACTCAATGAGCGCGACAGAAGCCTCATCAAACGGGGTTGCCATTGTCAAAAAACCTGCTTTTCTCATCTCTGCAATCAACACATCAAAATCTTGTCGGTTCAATCGCGTTTCCGAAAACCGTTTGATATATTTAACATCATCGCGACCTTGCATGTCTGGATGAATAAATGTATCTAAATCACGATACTGCAGCTTAAAAGCAAACTGAAAAGGGTATTTGCTGCACACTTCACCAAATGCGCGAATCAACTTTATCCCATGCGCAACATCACCCATATGATTGTTCGCCATTTCTAGCACAAATAATGGCGCAGGTATCGTCTGGATTGCTTCTTCATTACTCATCAAAATTAACCCCAAAAAACAATTCTATCTTTTCAACGACGAAATCTAACATTTCGATGCTGATACCGGGATATATCCCAATCCAAAAACTATTTAGCATTGCATCATCTGTATTGGTTAAATCGCCACTCACCCTAAATTGACATCCTTGCATATATGGTTGCTTGGTTAAGTTTCCAGCAAACAATAAACGTGTCCCAATTTTGTGTTGATTCAAATAGTCAATAATATCCACGCGGTTGCTCTGCGCAGATGGCTTTAACCGCATTAGAAACCCAAACCATGAAGGGTCGCTATTTTCAGTCGGTTCTGGTAACTCAATATATGCAGAACAAGATTGTAATTTCATCTTGAGGTAAGCAAAATTCGCTTTCCTTGCAGCAATAAAATCATCCAATTGATCCATCTGTGCGAGCGCACATGCAGCCTGCATATCTGTTACTTTTAAGTTATACCCTAAATGAGAATAAGTGTATTTGTGGTCATACCCCTGCGGCAAATCAGCAAATTGCTGGCAAAAACGCTTGCCACAAGTATTGTCTTTGCCTGGCGCGCAGTAACAATCACGCCCCCAATCCCTAAATGATTCGGCGACTTGTTTAAGTAATGGATTGTTTGTCATTAGCGCCCCACCCTCGCCCATGGTAATGTGATGTGCTGGGTAAAAGCTTAATGTAGCAATATCGCCAAAAGTACCGACAAGCTGATTATTAAAGGTTGCGCCTAATGCATCACAGCAATCCTCAACTAACCACAACTGATACTGTTCACAAATAGCCTTAACAGTACCCAAATCGAATGGGTTGCCCAAAGAGTGGGCTAACATAATTGCTTTGGTTTTAGGGCTAATGGCCGCTTCGATTTTGCTGGCATCTATATTATGTGTGACCAAATCAATATCAACAAATACGGGGACAGCGCCATATTGCAAAATAGGATTGACGGTTGTCGGAAAGCCAGCTGCCACAGTAATGACTTCATCACCAGGTTGGATTGCACGTGCACCTAACTTTGGAGAGGTCAGCGCCATAAAGGCGATTAAATTTGCTGAGGACCCTGAATTAGTAGTTAGCACATGGTTAACGCCTACGTACTGCGCCAACCTCTGTTCAAATGCGGCATTAAACCTACCAGAGGTCAACCACCCATCCAAAGAGGCTTGCACCATATAATCTAGCTCAGTTGCGCTCAGCACCTTCCCCGACGGCGGAATCACCGTAGTGTCTTTTTCAAATGGTTTCGCACCATATTGTAATGCGGCGAACTCTTTCACCAGTGCTGATATTTGATGACGAATCTCTGCACTTTTTTCCGAATGTTGGTCATTAGGCGCATTGCTGCTTGGCTTCGTCATTAATGAAATATCCTCTTACTCACTCTGATGCCCACCTGCAGCACAAGCTTGATATTGCACAATCTGCTTCATGGAAAAAGCGTGCATGTCTTCTTGGTGACGGTATGCCTGATACCAATCAACCACATGCTCAAGCGCCCTTTCAATCGTCCATTTAGGCTGCCAGCCGAGCTTACTATGTGCTTTAGTACAATCTAACATTAGGCAATGAGCTTCATGCGCTTCATTTGCCTGATGTTGTATAAGTGCTCTCGCATCGCTTTTCCAATAGTCAGCCAACCGCTGCACCAGCCATTCGGTTGTTTGCGTACCCGCCGCATTGGGGCCAAAATTCCACGGCTCAGCATACGCCATGCCTTGATTAAAAAGTTTTTCTGCTAATAGCATATAGGCACCTAACGGTTCCAATACATGCTGCCAAGGCCTAACCGCTGAAGGGTTTCTTAATTTGACGGGCACTTGCTTTGTGAATGCCTCAATGACATCAGGGATGAGTCTATCTTGCGCCCAATCACCGCCTCCTATCACATTGCCAGCCCTAACAGTTGCAACGGCAATTGATTGTTGATGCTGGTTTGCTGCACTAAAAAACGCTTTACGGTAAGAATCTACTACAAGCTCTGTACACGCTTTACTACTACTGTAGGGATCATAGCCACCCATCTGGTCGTTTTCGCGATATGCCCAGTCCCATTCTTTATTGTCATAGCATTTATCACTTGTCACGACGACGACTGATTTAACCGTATCGCATTGGCGTATGGCTTCTAATACATTCACCGTTCCCATCACATTAGTGGAATAGGTTTCAACAGGATCTTGATAAGATTGCAATACTAAAGATTGTGCCGCTAGATGGAAAATGACAGAGGGTTTTGCTTCTAACACAGATTTTTTTAAGTGTGCTGCATCCCTGACATCCCCATAAATAGAATACATCGCTTCACCAACCTGCGCGACTTCGAAAAGATTCACTTCACTTGGTGGATTGAGTGAATACCCTGTTACTTTTGCCCCCAAAGACTGTAGCCACAGTGAAAGCCAAGCGCCTTTAAAACCCGTATGGCCTGTGATAAAAACAGGCTTATCTTGCCAAAAATTGTTATTATTATTTGCTAATTTCATTCAGCTTTTTCCCAAAGCTTCCATGGCGCTTTGTCATCTATACAGAGCTGTTCCAGGTAATTTTTATCACGCATGGTATCCATAGGTTGCCAAAAACCGCGGTGAAACCAAGCTTGCAACTCTCCTTTTTTGCTCAGCTTTTCCAATGGTCCTTTTTCCCAGACGGTTGTATCTCCATCAATCAAATCAAGCACCTTTGGTGACAATACGAAGAAACCACCATTAATCCAGGCACTATCACCATTGGGCTTTTCTTGAAAGCTCTTCACCAGACTATCCTCAAATGAAATTGCGCCAAAACGGCCTGGTGGTTGAGTCGCTGTAATGGTTGCCAGCTTTCCATGCTGTTGATGAAATTGAATCAAAGCGCCTATATCTATATCACCTATACCATCACCATACGTAAAGCAAAAATCACTGTCTCCAATATATGACCTTACGCGTTTCAGACGGCCACCTGTCATGGTATGTTCGCCAGTATCTAATAATGTGACGCGCCATGGCTCTGCTTTATGCTGATGCACCTCCATCTGATTATGTTGAATATCAAATGTGACATCCGACATGTGTAAGAAATAATTGGCAAAATATTCCTTAATGGCATAGCCCTTATAGCCTAAGCAAATAATGAAATCATTGACGCCATAATATGAATACAATTTCATGATATGCCACAAAATAGGCCTACCGCCCACTTCTATCATGGGCTTAGGTTTAAGATGAGACTCCTCACTAATTCGCGTGCCTAAGCCACCAGCCAGAATCACTGCTTTCAATTGCCGCCCCTTTGATTATTTATTCTTAATTATGAACCATTATAGTTGCAAACCCAACCAAACAATATGATTGTATTTTCCGTTATGTTTACAAGATAGCAGAAATGCAACTGTGTTTTATCAGCAACATTACACTGCATGATAAGCAACATTTATTTTTTATTGTTAGGTTTAATTTTTACTAAAGTCTGCCGTTATACCCAACATGGGATAACTTAAATGCATTTTCACTGAAATGCTTTTAAGGAATATATTGCAACGGATAATGATTATTTAGGTAAAAAATGGGACATATCACACTTGATGCAAGTTTAGAAATGAATACTTTTAAATGGCCTAGCCCGCCATATCTAAAAGTGATACATGATTCAAGTAAACCACTGCTAGAAAGTTGCATTATTGATTTATTTGATAAAAAAACATTAACCGGCCAACTCATTCGCTTCTCCCCTGAAGAGGCTAGAGTCCTGTTTGAACCATTCAACAGCAGAGACCACCAAATTATCCATTTTGATGAAATTAAAAACTTACAGCTCTTGTCTCCCGCAACAATTGTATCTGAACAAGATTTTCTTCAGTCTCGCGCACAGGAAATTTTTCCACCTTCAGATAATCAAGCTTATAAGATAGATTTAATTGATGACACTTCGTTGACTGGCGACACAGTCGGATATGTCAATAATGAAGCGGGACTTTATATTTTTCCAGTCATCAAAAAAGGGATTATTGAAAAGCATTTTATTCCGCGTCAAGCCATTAGAGACTACCAAATCGGGATGCAAATCGGTGACATCTTAATAGAAGCAAACCATGCAACCTCTAATGATATTGAAACAGCCTTGGATCATCAAAAAGAACTGCGCTCAAAAAGAATCGGTGACTACTTGAATGAGCATCAAATTATTTCTGAGGAACAGTTACATAAAGCCATTAAACATCAAGAAGATCGCCCTGTTTTAAAATTAGGCGAAGCCTTGCAAGAGTTAGAGCTACTGACAGAAGCGCAGCTTAACGAAGCACTTAATAAACAAAAAGAAAACCGTAACTTACGTCTTGGTCAGATTCTAATCAACATGGGCATTGTTGATGAGCGCACCTTAAGAGGAACCCTTGCAAAAAAACTAGGGATTCCTTATGTTGATTTATCAAAATTTAATTTTGATGCAAATGCTATCAGGTTGATTAACCGCTCTCTGGCAAAAAAATATACCTTAATGCCGCTCTGTACCCATAATGGCATGCTCGTCGTTGCATTTGAAGACCCAATGGATATGAAGGCGATTGATGAATTACGCTTCGTCACACAGATGAATATATTGCCAGCCATGGCATCACGTGAAGACATTCTGCAAGCAACTGATGACTACTATAGTGGCGATGATTGGTATACCGAGGATAGTAGTCCAGTACTTGAAAATGAAGATGGCTCTATTGAGTTCAACATATCAGAAGCCTCTTCTGGAGATGATCTCGCCTTCCAACTGTTTGAGGAAGATAAAAACAAAGCTAAGGAAATAGAAGATGAGCCTGTTACAGAATCTGATAACACACTCGTTAAGTTAGTGAATAAAATGATTCTGGATGCAGTGAAAGATAAAGCATCTGACATTCACATTGAAACCTATCCAGATAAAAAAAATACGCAAGTACGCTTTAGAAAAGATGGCACACTCGTGCCTTATCTAGAGATACCTGCCAACTTCCGTAATGCATTGATATCACGCATTAAAATCATGTCTAAATTAGACATTTCGGAAAGAAGAAAACCACAAGATGGCAAACTAGACTTTAAACAATTTGGCCCTAAAAATGTAGAACTACGGGTTGCGACGATTCCAACAACAGACAATATGGAAGATATCGTCATGCGTGTGCTTGCTTCAAGCAAACCGCTACCCATCAAAAAATTGGGCTTAACTGAGCAGGCATTATCAGCATTACAAAACATGATTGTAAAGCCACATGGCCTTATTCTAGTGTGTGGCCCTACAGGATCAGGTAAGACAACTACCTTGCACTCATTATTAGGTCATATTAATACGTCTGAACGTAAAATATGGACAGCTGAAGATCCAATTGAAATTACACAATCTGGGCTGAGACAAGTACAAGTGAATGCTAAAATTGGCTGGACATTTGCAAGTGCAATGAGAAGCTTTTTACGTGCTGACCCAGACGTGATTATGGTTGGTGAAATGCGCGATGAAGAAACAACCAAAATAGGAATTGAAGCATCGCTCACTGGTCATTTAGTCTTATCGACACTGCATACCAATAGTGCTCCAGAAAGTATTATACGTATGCTAGACCTTGGCATGGACCCATTCAATTTTGCGGATGCGCTATTGGGCATTATGGCGCAGCGCCTAGCAAAATCACTTTGTCCAGATTGCAAGGAAGCCTACCACCCAAATGCCGAAGAGGTTAAGGCATTAGCAGATGAATACACCATCAATACGGAAATGGATAGCAATACACTCATCGCAGACTGGGATAACCAGTTTGCTAAAAATAATAAATATACCTTATACAAACCAAAGGGCTGTAAAGCATGTAACAAAACAGGCTATCGTGGACGTGTTGGCTTATATGAATTGATGCAAGTGTCACCTTCTTTACGTCACTTGATACAAAAACGCGCTACTGTAGCTGAAATTACACAGGATGCATTGGCAAATGGCATGAGAACACTGAAGCAAGATGGTATTTCAAAAATATTAGAAGGGACTACCGATATTGCGCAAGTACGTGCAGTCTGCGCCTAAGCAGATATCCATCTCAGGCGGAAATCAGCTAAGATAAAAGAGAGATAGAGGAAACTAGTCTTGCCCTGACTGATCGATAGCATCAATCATATCGGCTGCTGAAATACTATCAACGACATCTTTTGTGTCTTGATTATTGGTGACATGCAAGGCAGACTCGTCCGCAATGACGCGCTCTTCTGCTTGCTTGTTCATCACGATAATACTGATGCGACGATTAATTGGATTAAAAGGGTCTTCTCTGTCATACAAAGCGGCTGATGAAAGTCCAACGACTCGTAACAACTTACGCTCATCCATTCCACCCGCAATGAGCTCGCGGCGTGAAGCATTTGCGCGGTCAGCTGAAAGCTCCCAATTACTATAAGCGGTCTCACCTGTGCTATAAGGCGTTGCATCTGTATGGCCGGACAAACTTATTCGATTGGGTACATCATTGAGGGTTTTACCCAGTTCTTGCAAAATCTCTTTGGCATAGGGCTGCAACTCAGCTCGAGCAGAGTTAAACATAGGCCGATTAAGCTCATCAACAATAATAATCCGCAACCCTTCAGAGGTAATATCCAATAGCAGTTGTTTCTTAAACTTTTGCAGCGTGATATTGCTATCAATTGTGCTTTCAATCTTTGCTTTAAGATTTTCTAACTTTCTTGTCTCTTCAGCTTCTAATGCTTTTTTGGCTTCTTTAAGATCAGGCGATTTCTCTTTTTCTTCTGATCCATCTTTAGGTTTAACCTGTAATTGCTTCTTGGTTAAATCCTTACCGCCACCTTTAAGTATAGAATCGCTTGCTCCAACACTTGGCCCACCCATTAAAGCGACTCTAAGCGGGGTTTTAAAATAGGACTCAATGCCTTCCAACTGCCCTTTTGATGCTGAACCTAACAACCACATCAATAGAAAAAATGCCATCATGGCCGTCACAAAATCGGCGTATGCAATTTTCCATGCGCCGCCATGATGACCACCACTTACTTTTTTGATTTTCTTAACAATAATCGGTCTGACTGGTTGTTCAGCCATGTTTATCTCCGTTATGATTTGCTTTATTCATTACAGCAATTAGCTTATTTATTTTTAGCATCTTTGACATGCTCTTCTAGCTCAGTAAAGCCTGGGCGTTCTGTTGAATATAAAACTTTTCGACCAAACTCGACCGCAATCGCCGGCGCATAACCGTTTAAGCTAGCTAATAAGGTGACTTTGACCGTTTGTAAAATCTTAGAGCTTTCTTCGAGCTTCTGCTCTAATAAGCTGCCTAATGGCCCTACAAAACCATAAGCTAATAAGATACCTAAAAATGTACCAACTAAGGCGTGTGCAATCAGCACACCTAATTCAGCTGGCGGTAGTGCAACGTTTTCCATGGTGTGTACCACGCCCATCACCGCAGCCACAATCCCAAAGGCAGGTAGCGCATCTCCTAGTCGTGTGATGCAGTGAGCTGGCACGTGACCTTCCATATGATGCGTTTCCAACTCGTTATCCATTAGGTTTTCAACTTGGAAGGCATCCATATTGCCTGAGACCATTAGTCTTAAATAATCACAAATAAAATCCGTCAAGTGATGATCACTCATAATGTTCGGATACTTACTAAATAGTGGGCTAGACTCTGGATTTTCAATATCGGTTTCTATTGACATCATGCCGTCTTTTCGGATTTTGGTCAGAATTTCATACATCAATGCGAGTAAATCCAAATACAGCGCTTTGGTATATTTAGAACCTTTAAAAATGCTAGGTAACGCTTTTACAGTCGCCTTAAGTGCCTTTGTGTCATTGCCCACAATAAAAGCGCCCAATGCACCACCAAATATCATCAACACTTCTAACGGCTGCCATAAACCGCCCAGATGGCCACCCGCGAGTGCGTAACCGCCAAAAATTGTGCCGCAAACAACGATATATCCAATAATGACAAACATAATTTAAGACCCTAATGCTGATATTGATTAATTTGAGTTCTACTCAGAATAGCAAAATAGTGACGAAATCAATTGCTCGAATAAAGGGAGATTTGCTTACCTTTAAGCGCATTAAAAATAAGCGGGACGCTAAAGGCTCTTAGATTTTCCAAACGTAAATAGCTGGATGATTATCATCTTGAATTGTAAAGGTAGCGGGGACATCGGGAATACTAAATTCATAGCTGACTAATAGGCTACCTTTTTGCATTTCCTGTTGCGATTTTTCCCATAATGCTGGCATTGCAGCAGGGGAAAGATAAGCAAAAACTAAATCATATTGTGCAAAATTGAGTGCGTGATAATTACCTAATGTAAAGCGAGCAGTTGACTTCCTGAACCAAGCCCGTAGCACACTAATTAACCATGGCATCGGCGCAATTTCAATGCCGTCAACTTGGCTTAATTTTTTTGCATCTGCAATATGCATCGATAAATCACCAAGGCCACTACCGATATCAATCATCCGAAACGCTTGATTTGGGGGAATCAGTGCTGCAATTTTTGCTCGCACGATAGGGCGCGAAGGATAAAAAGGGACTTGGCTACAAAACGTCGTCCAAAAAACGCTGAGCGTTATTAAAAAACCGAATAAATAAAGTTCATTGGGCACAGCCAACAATGACATATCATACATAACCAGTGGAAAAAGCCCATGTATCCAGCGCCACCATTTAGCCATATTAGCAACATTACAAACGCATACAGCGGTTGTTGCTTGCATTACAACCAATGTAAAAAATGAAAAACGTACCGCAAAAAAACTATTAATACCAATGACACTTAACAGCACGATGGACAAGGCGACTAGCTGAACAAAGATTGCCAATAGTGCTGGCGGCAATTTTATATTTCGCCTGATCTGCACCCCTTTCAAAGGCATGTTAATCATCGTTCGCATGCCCTGCTTTATGCAACAACGCTAGAATCGACTAGCTTGTATTCAAGCTCTTTTGCTTTTTTCGCTTTCTTGGTTTTGCCTGCACGTGATGGGATATGACATAAACTACATAAATAGTTCTGATTAAGATCATATGCATTCACAACAAACTGACCAGTGCAGCAAGTACATGATTTCATCTTCAGCATTTTGCTGTCAACATAGCGAATCAAAGTCCAAGCGCGTGTTAATGACAATACAGGCTCTTCTTCTGAGTCATGACCGACTTGCTGTAAATATAAACTATAGGCTTTAAGTACTGCCGTTATGCTATCTACGCCTGCATTTTCGACTAGATAATCATGGATATTCAAAAAAATAGAAGAATGAATATTCGGCTGCCAAGTTAAAAACCAGTCTGTCGAGAAAGGTAACATACCTTTTGGTGGCGACATGCCCTTTAATTCTTTGTAGAGCTTGATTAAACGCTCACGTGACAATGTAGTTTGTGATTCTAATAGTTGTAGTCTAGCACCTAGCTTGATCATTTCTGTTGCCAACTGAATTTGTTCGCCTTCGCTAACGATGCTTTTCTTTACACCAGTATTTTTCATGACTCTCTCCACTTACCTATTTATGATTCAATCGTTATCTATGCTGGTTGGCCAGATAACAAGATGGCTGAATGTGCATTTGCAAGTGAGCGATCTTTTGTGTAGTCAGTCAACATACTCAAAATGGCGCTGTCTTCGAAACGGAATCTTGCAAGCATCATATTGCTACTACTGAGCTTTAAAATTTGAAAGTTGCTTAAACCTTCTAACAAATCAGCGATGTCTTCACTAATGCCTAAGCGAAAAATTGCAGTCGCTCTATCGGCACGAATCATTTGTTGTGCTAACATTAAATAGTTGAGATTTGCATCTTTAATCTCGTTCATCATTTCAGTTTCATTCATTTTAATTCCCCCAAATCCTTAAATTAAACTGCATTAAACATTGTGTTTGCCGCATGAAACGTACTTTGAACCTATTAAGCGAAAAGGACTATTGGGGTTTGTCGGTTTTTTTTGTAAGACGAGCAGACACGCCCGTGTAGGTGTTTGTCCTACAAACACCTACACGGGGGCTAAAGATACCTTATATATATCAATTTTTAGTAATGCTAAATTTCTGATTTTATAATCTAAACCATGCTTACCTTTTTCTATTTGCAATAAGAGATATACCGTTAACGACTATGCAATTAGAAACTTTAGGATTTTTTATTAAAAAATAGCAATTATTTTATAAGTAATTGTTTTTATTATTTAAAAAACTAAAAATAATCTAGATATTTTTTAAACTGCTCCATCAGACAGTGAGAAAAAGGCATTTTCACCCTCTTATTCGACAGATAAACTCCGCTTGACTAACCTGATAATAGGTTCCAATGAAGTACGTAGTGCAAATGTAACAAATGGAACATTAGTTTTATCTTTATGTAAAAGATAAATTTTATGAATCAGGGAATCATATGTCTGAAAGTAGCGATTTAGAAAAAACAGAAGAGGCCACCCCGAAGCGCCTTGAGAAGGCGCGTGAAGATGGCGATGTACCCCGCTCTAGAGAGTTGGGCACTGTGACATTGTTGCTGGCAGCAGGCCTAGGCATTCTCATGATGGGTGGCAATTTAAATGCAGCCCTTAAGCAAACACTGACTCAAGGTCTAACATTAGATCGTGCTTCTGCATTTGATCCTGCGTATTTGCTCATGCAAATAACAGAGTCTGTCTTCGACCTACTATTGGCTTTTGCACCACTTGCTATCTTACTCGTAATTGTTGCATTAGCTTCACCAGCGCTGATTGGTGGTTGGCTACTCAGTGGAAAAGCGCTGCAACCAAAATTCAGCAAACTGAATCCGCTAAAGGGCATTAAAAATTTATTCTCAAAAAACTCTGCAGTCGAGTTAGTAAAATCTATTTTAAAAACAATCTTGGTAGGAACCGTTTCTTATTTTGTCATTGCCCATGATATTGATCCAATTTTGGGTTTATCAGTAATGCCAGTTAAAAACAGCATCGGCGAAGTTGGCTCTTTAATGCAAATGGGCTTCTTATCCATCGTCAGTGCACTGATCTTGATTGCATTGATTGATGTGCCTTTTCAGTTATACCAATACGCGCAAAAGTTAAAAATGACAAAAGAAGAAGTGCGTCAAGAAATGAAAGAGATAGAAGGAAACCCAGAAATTAAAGCGCGTATCCGCCAACAACAACGTGAAATGGCAAAACGCAGAATGATGTCAGAGATTCCAAATGCAGATGTGGTTGTGACTAACCCAACCCATTACGCTGTGGCAATTAAATATAAAGAAGACAAGATGCGTGCACCGATTGTTGTTGCCAAAGGTGCAGATGTTTTAGCACTGAAGATACGTGAAATAGCGGGCGAACATAACATCATGACGCTTGAGTCTCCTAAATTAGCGCGTGCGCTGTTTGCACATGCCGAGCTTGAGCGCGAAATTCCAGAAACACTATACGCTGCCGTGGCAGAAGTCCTCGCTTATGTATTTCAAATGCGTATTTTCAATGATTATGGTGGTTTACAACCTGAGATTCCTACCACACTACCTGTACCAGAAGAACTAGATCCACATAGTCCATCTGCTACAGAAAGTACGATAGAGACGGAGGCATTTGCATCATGAATGACAAATGGCTAAATGCATTAGATAGTCGCACGCTTGCTGGGCCTATCATTATCATCATGTTGCTATCCATGATGATATTGCCGTTACCGGCAATAGCACTGGATGTGTTATTCAGTTTTAACATTGCTTTATCAATTCTAGTCTTGTTAATTGGTTTACAAACGAAAAAAACGTTAGATTTTATTGCATTCCCAACAGTGTTGCTGGTTACGACTATGTTGCGCCTATCACTCAACGTAGCATCAACACGCGTTGTATTAACAGAAGGCCACACCGGACCAGAAGCTGCGGGTAAGGTCATTGAAGCTTTTGGCCATTTCTTAATCGGTGGTAATTATGCCGTCGGTATCGTGGTCTTCGTCATTTTGACCATTATCAACTTTATGGTTGTGACCAAAGGTGCTGGGCGTATTGCTGAAGTTGGCGCACGCTTTACACTTGATGCAATGCCAGGTAAGCAAATGGCTATTGATGCTGACTTAAATGCAGGACTGATTGGTGAGGAAGACGCCAGAGCAAGACGGGCAGAAATCAGTCAAGAGTCAGAATTCTACGGCGCGATGGATGGTGCTAGCAAATATGTCCGTGGCGATGCTGTTGCGGGTATTTTGGTGACGCTGATTAATGTCATCGGCGGCCTAATTGTTGGCATGGCCCAACACGATTTGGCTTTTGCTGATGCCGTTAAAAACTATACCTTATTAGCGATTGGTGATGGTCTTGTTGCACAAATCCCTTCATTGGTTATTTCTGTATCAGCAGGTGTGGTGGTATCGCGCGTTGCCAATGATGAAGATATTGGTGGTCAAATTATCACGCAATTATTCTCTAATCCAAAAGTTATTTATATTGCTGCAGGCATTGTCGCAAGCATGGGTGTTATCCCAGGTATGCCTAACTTTGCATTCTTAATGTTAGCGGCTGTTTTATCGGGTGTTGCTTACTTTGTTGCTGAGCGGCAAAAAAATGCCGTTGAAGAAGCACCTGTGCAAGAAGAAGCACCTGTAGAAACAGAATCGGAAGAAGCCAGTTGGAATGATGTTGTTCCTGTTGACATTATCGGGTTGGAAGTAGGTTATCGCCTAATCCCTCTTGTAGACAAAGGTCAAGGTGGCGACTTACTTAAACGGATTAAAGGTTTACGCAAGAAATTTGCACAGGAAATAGGATTCCTAGCACCTACTGTCCATATTCGCGACAACCTTGAGCTCAAACCGACGGCTTATCGCATTATCCTAAAAGGTGTTGAAATGGCTGAAGGTGAATCTCACTATGGTCAATTTCTTGCGATCAATCCAGGCGGTGTTACAGCAGCGCTACCTGGTCCTGAAACCAAAGACCCGGCATTTGGTTTACCAGCAACTTGGATTGATGCAGATGCTAGAGACCAAGCACAAGCAATGGGCTATACCGTTGTGGATGCGGGTACCGTGATTGCTACACATTTAAATCATATTATTTCCATGAATGCGGCAGAGCTATTGGGCCGTGAGGAACTACAGTTACTTCTTGACCATATTAGCAAAGATGCACCTAAGCTGATTGAAGACTTGGCACCGAAGTTATTACCACTGCCTACCGTACAAAAAGTGTTACAAAACCTATTATCTGAAGGTGTACATATACGTGATATGCGCACGATTGTAGAAACATTATCCGAGCATGCACACCAAACACAAGATGCCGCCGAATTAACTGCACTGGTCCGTATAAGGTTAGGTCGTGCAATTGTGCAACAGCTTTTCCCAACTGGTGATGAGATTCCAGTTGTCGCATTAGATAGCAATTTAGAAAAACTATTATTACAAGCAACACAATCAAATAATGCTGGAGGCGCTGCGATTGAACCAAGTTTGGCAGAAAGTTTATCAAGCCAGGCAGAAGCCGCAGCGTACCAGCAAGAACAGATGGGGGTATCACCAGTTTTATTGGTGCCTGCTCCACTTAGGGAAGCACTTTCCAAATTCTTACGCCGTGCTATCCCGCGTCTTCGTGTGCTATCTCATGAAGAATTACCTGATACTAAAACCATTCGAGTTACCAACCTTATTGGAGGTCAAGCATGAACATCAAACGCTTTTTCGGTAAAAATTCCAAACTAGCATTAGCTCAAGTACGTGAAGCACTGGGAGATGATGCCGTTATTCTGTCCAATCGCACGGTTAAAGGCGGCAATGAAATTATGGCCTTTAGTGCAGAGGAAATGGACTCCATGACAGCTTCAGACGATACAGAAGTAACACTGACTGCAGATGTTATTGAAGATAGTCGCACCTCTACATTGGAAGAACTGTTCAAAAAACGCATGCAAGCTGAGAATAACAGCATCAAGGCTAAATCAAGCTTCAATGAAGATGTTGTGAATGAGTCCAAAAATAAAATGGTTGAAGAAACACTCGCCCAAAGCAAAGCGCAAGCAAAAGAAGTCAATGCGCAGATTGCCAGCATGATGGCGGAAATTCGTAGCATGCGCAGTATTATTGAATCACAGCTAGCTGAAATTTCTTGGGGAGCAACACAACAGCGTGAGCCGATGAAATCCAAAATTCTCAGTGCGATGCTAACCGCTGGCTTTAGCCCAGGCTTATCAAAGCAATTAGTAGATAACATCCCTGAAAAACAAACTGAAGCAGACGCTAAAAAATGGGTACAGTCTGTATTGCTTAAGAACCTAGACACCATGACCAAAGAAGAGGAAATGCTCGACAAAGGTGGTGTTTATGCGATTGTGGGGCCGACTGGTGTTGGCAAAACAACCACAACAGCCAAGCTAGCAGCGCGTTTTGTGATGAAACACGGTACAGATAAAATTGGTTTAATTACTACTGACTCTTATCGTATTGGCGGTCATGAGCAGTTGAGAATATACGGCAAAATATTGGGTGTGATGGTCCATAGTGTTAAAGATGAAGCAGATTTAAAAATCGCACTGCGTGAGTTAAAAAACAAACATACCATTTTGATTGACACTGTCGGTGTTAGCCAAAGAGACAAGATGGTTGAAGAGCAAATCAGGATGCTATCTAACAAGCAACTGAATATCAAAAAACTATTATGTCTTAATGCAACCAATACGGGCGATACGCTCATGGACGTCATTAAAGCCTATAAAGGCCAAGGCCTATCTGGCTGCGTGATGACCAAAATCGATGAAGCCATCACATTAGGTAACGTATTGGATGTCATGATTCGTGAAAAATTAAAATTGCACTACGTAACTAATGGACAACGTGTTCCAGAAGATTTGCATTTAGCACACAAACAACAGCTAGTGCACCGAACCTTCAGCCGCGGCATGCCAAAGGATAGCCCTTTCCAGCTACCAGTAGAAGATCAAGCACTCGTCTTAGGCAATACGACTAGAACTTCTAATAAAGCAAGACTATTGGAGCTAGATAATGCGTAGTTTTGCCCATGATCAGGCCGCAGGTTTGAGAAAGATGATGACAGGTCATCAGGCTAAGATTTTTAGCGTGCTATCAGCAACGCCTGATCAGCATCAACCCAGATTGATTACTAACTTGGCGGCTTCACTGAGTCAACAAGATAGCGATGTGTTGGTGCTACAAGCAGGAAAAATAGACTTAAGTCATTATGGCGTTAAGTCATTACCCGCTTTAAGTGAGGTAGCAGACAATAAGATTCGTCTTGAGCAATCAGTTAAAAGCGCCAAGTTTGGTTTTTTGACAACAAAACTCCATAAAAGTGCCGCATCTAAACTAAAACCACATGATGCTGCTGACCCTGCTCTTAATGCAGTTTTTGAACGTTTAGCCAATTTATTTGAAGTGATACTGGTCGATGCAACGTTAGACAATCAGAATCAATTACCGTTAGACGTATTGAACCAACATGAAGTTTTGATTCAACTCTCTAGCGACCCATCTTCCATTAAAGAAGCCTACACATTAATTAAAAGAATCTATAGTCAATTAGGTAGAAGGCAATTTGGTGTTGTTGTCAGTAATGTCAATGATGTCGAAGCGGCTTCTATTTTTAGGAATATTGCGCAAGTGGCGAGGAACTATCTGCAAGTTGAACTGGAGTTTTTTGGTGCTATCCCTAACGACGTATATTTAAGCCGCTCAACCAAGCTAGGCCGAGCAGTCACAGACGCATTTCCACTAACAAAAGCAGCAGCAGCATTCAAGGCGCTAGCACAGCGTATGAACTATCAATTGCCTCATTCTATAGAAAAAGAATTGGCGAGCTTCATTTAGGAACTAGATTATGTATACCATGACTGGAAAAACAGCAAACAAAGATGCGCTTTTAGACCAACATACAACATTGGTTAAAAAGCTAGCATACCAGCTTAAATCTAAACTACCCTCAAGTGTTGAACTGGATGATTTGATTCAGGCGGGCATGATGGGTTTGTTAGATGCCGCAAATAAATATGAAGATTGTCATGGTGCGCAGTTTGAGACCTATGCAGCACAGCGTATTCGCGGCTCTATGCTAGATGAATTGAGAAGCGCAGACTGGCTACCACGGAGCATACGAAAAAATATGCGCGAGGTTGAAAGTGCAATTTCGCAACTTGAGCAACAACTTGGCCGTCAGCCAAGTGAAACTGAAGTTGCTAAAAATCTTTCTCTCTCACTTGAGGGCTATTATGAAAAACTCAGTCACTGTAGTGGCCATCAGTTGGTTTATTACGAGGACTTTCAAGATGCCGAGAGTCAAGGTGAGCACTTTTTAGATCGCTTTGTAAAAGATGAAGACAATCCCATGCAAGCGCTGCTTGAAAATGATTTTAAGGAAGCACTGGTTGATGCGATTGACAATTTACCCGAGCGTGAAAAAGTACTCATGGGCTTATATTACGAACAGGAACTTAACTTAAAAGAAATTGGGGCAATCATGAATGTCTCAGAGTCCCGCGTTTGTCAGCTTCACTCACAAGCGGTGGGTAGATTGCGTTCCACACTCAAGGAGCAAGCATGGACTGGGGCAGTCTAGCAGGGATTATTCTTGCCCTTATAGGCATTCTATTCGGGCAAGCGATTGAGGGAGGACGTATTGACTCCCTTATGCAACCTGCTGCTTTCTTTATTGTGTTTTTTGGCACAGTAGGGGCCGTGCTTTTGCAAACGAAACCTAAAAACTTTTTACTTGGTCTCCAATTATCCAAATGCATATTCAAACCACCGGTTGATGATAGAAAGACGTTGGCAAAACGTGCAAATGCATGGAGTGTTGAGTATCGAAAAAAAGGCGTACTTGGTTTAGAGCGCTTTATCCAACAAGAATCTGAACCCTTTATCCATAAAGGCTTACAGCTCATTGCTGATGGCACAGACCCTGAGAAAATTAGAGAAGTATGCGCAATAGATATGCACTTTTACGAGGTGCAACAACGTAATGCACTCAAAATATGGGAAGCTGCTGGCGGCTACGCCCCCACCATTGGTATTCTAGGTGCAGTCATTGGCCTAATCCATGTGATGGAAAATCTATCTGACCCAAACCTATTGGGTAGTGGTATCGCAGTAGCATTTGTCGCTACCATTTATGGTGTTGCCCTTGCTAACATCGTTTTTTTGCCCATTGCTGGCAAATTAAAGTCTCACCTTCAGCATGAAATCATGCGCCGCGAAATGTTACTAAACGCATGGGTTTCTATTGTCAAGGGTGACAATCCTAAAATCGTACAAGAGCGTTTAGAGTCTTACCTCAGATAAAGGACCACGAATATGGTAAGAAGACCACTAGAAGATGATGAAGATAACCCAGAACGTTGGCTGGTCTCTTATGCCGACTTCATTACCCTACTCTTTGCATTTTTTGTGGTGATGTACTCGGTTTCGTCCGTGAATCAGAGCAAGTATATGAAAGTATCATCTTCAATTAATACCGCTTTTAGTAAATCCAATCAAAAAAGCAGCGCCAAGGTGGCAGACACAGCGCAAACTGTATCTTCTAGTGTGGAAATGCAACCACCTTCACCATCCAATCCAGTAAAGCAAATGGATGAAACAGATGTAACGTCAATGACTGAACTAGGGAAAAAACTATCGACAACACTGGCTCCTTGGATAAAGGCAGGGAATGCGCGCGTTATTCAAAACAGTCTTGGCCTGCGTATTGATATCAAAGATCATGTTCTTTTCACGGCAGGCTCTGCTGATTTAATTGAATCAGCCAAAGT
Organism: Methylophilaceae bacterium; assembly: GCA_051252095.1. Taxonomy (GTDB): domain Bacteria; phylum Pseudomonadota; class Gammaproteobacteria; order Burkholderiales; family Methylophilaceae. The sequence goes on along the minus strand of JBPOFK010000015.1, from coordinate 3,971 downwards.
AATATTAAGAGATGTTGCTGCACCATTAACAATCAATAGTCATGATTTACTAGTTGAAGGCCACACAGACAATACGCCAATATATATTCAAAATGCTGCATTTTTCTCTAGCTGGGAATTGTCGGCAGTACGTGCAAGTAGCATCACCAGTTTACTGAATGAAGCTGGCATTGAAAAAGTACGCCTCAGCGCACTAGGTTACGGCCCATCGCAACCAGTCGCAGATAATATGACGGAAGTCGGGCGCGAGACTAACCGGCATATCACCATGATGGTTTTATATCATAGCTTCAGTGCTGCTGACAGCGATGGTATTGAAATCACCCCTGATGTCAATTAGCATCATCTGCCTTCAACAAGATTCCATTACGCGCTAGTACTTTCCCTAACAAAGGGTATACTTTACGCAATTCCGATAGCTGTGTAAGAATAGATGCAATGAACAAACGAATTGTGCCTTGGATAGCGCTAGTTGGCCTCATCTTGCTAGCCTCCTACGTTTTGACCCCTTTCCTAATACCTATCGCTTGGGCAGGGATACTCAGTTATGCGTCGTGGCCAATTGCCCAGCGCATACGGCAATGGTGCAACGGGCGAGATACGCTTGCGGCTGCATCAGCGGCAGCATTGATTGCGATCACACTCCTGCTACCGTTGGTTTGGCTGATATGGTTAGCACAAAATGAAATTGCGCAACTATATCCACTCATCAAACTATTCCTAGAAGAGCCATACCAAACCCCTGCTTTTTTTATCGAACATGCTTGGTTAAATCAACTATTTGGCGACTGGCTAAGTCAATTAGCGACTGCTGCTTCTGAGAAAGATGGCATCAGTTCACTCATCAAACCGTGGTTATCAACAAACATAGGCAGTATTGCGAATGTTGCTGGCGGTATTGGTAAAAATGTTGCCAAATTAGTATTTGTCATTCTGATTTTGTTCTTTTTTTACCGTGATGGTGCAGAAATGATCAAACAACTTCGCTATGTGCTTGCCAAGTTCATTGGTACCCAGTCCAATCAATATATACATGCTGTCGGCATCACTACTCGCGCTGTGGTCTATGGTGTATTGCTAACTGCGATAGTGCAAGGCCTTGCTGCTGGGTTAGGCTATTGGGTAGCTGGCTCAACTTCTCCAGTGCTCTTTGGCATCATCACTGCTATTTTGGCACTTGTGCCATTTTGCACACCGCTTGCATGGAGTGCCGTTGGACTTTTGCTATTTCTGCAAGGCAACACTGCCGGCGCTATTGGTGTATGGTTATGGGGAGCCGTCGTCGTTAGTCAGTTAGATAACATACTCCGGCCTATTTTTATTAGCAGCGTTGGACGCATCCCTTTTTTACTCGTCTTATTTGGTGTGCTAGGCGGCTTACTTGCATTTGGGCTTGTCGGCTTATTTATCGGCCCTATCATTCTCTCCATTCTATGGGCTGTTTGGAGAGAGTGGACCATGACTTTACATGAACAGAACTAGATTGCTTCGGAGGTTTTGATGGTAAATAAGCACGCACCATTTCATCCTATTATTTATGTGCGTGGTTATGCCATGACATCAAAGGAAATTGATGAAACATCAGCCGACCCATTTTGTGGATTTAATGTTGGTTCGACAGTCTACCGAGCTGTCCCAGATAAAACGCGCCCACCACGTAAATATATCTTTGAATCCCCTGTCATTCGCCTGACTTCTGATTTCAAATATCAAGATGTCTATGAAGATGGGTATGACATACTCGATTTTGAATGGACGCAAAATAATAACAAACTCAGCAATCGTTCCATCATCATTTACCGCTATTATGATGAAGCATCCCAGCTACTTGGTGGCGGGAAAACACCAGAAATTGAAACTTTTTCACAAAAGCTAGGTGATTTAATCCTTAAAGTGCGTGATCTAGTCTGCGCTAACCCCAGTAATGAAATCACACCCGAAACATTTCGCTGTTATCTGGTTGCACACTCTATGGGCGGCTTAGTTTGTCGCGGTTTGCTACACAACCCACAGAATGACCCACACAATGCTCGCCAGTATGTGGATAAATTTTTTACGTATGCAACGCCACACAATGGTATAGAAATGCTTGGCGTTAACATCCCCACATGGCTAAGCGCAAATGACATGAATAACTTTAGTCGAAAACAAATGGCTGACTACCTCGACCTTAAAGATGCATTTAAAAAAACAAATAGTGTTGCCTGGATTCCAGAACAATATTTCCCACCAGACAAAGTATTCACCTTGGTAGGCACTAACCGCTCTGACTATGGTGTCGCATTGGGCGCATCAAGGACATTTGCAGGTCATGGTAGCGATGGTCTAGTTAAAATTGCTAATGCCACTTTAAAATCACTAAAGTCTGATGGTACAGAAGGTCCACCTTGTGCAAAAGCATTTACCTATCGCGCGCACTCTGGTTATTTTGGCATTGTGAACAGTGAAGAGTCTTATCAAAATCTGACGCGCTTTTTATTTGGCGATGTGCGTGTCGATATTTGGGCCGAAATTCAAGCCATTAAATTTCCTAAAAAAGTACAAAAAGCCATTGATGATGGCCAGAAAGTGAATGCGCTCTATCAAATTGAAGTGCTTGCCTCACCTCGGGGAAAGCTGTGGCAACTAACGAGACGCAAAGCGGAAGAAGATTCCGTTGCGTGTTTCAATCAAGATGACTTGGCGGGCTTACCAAACAAACCACTTCTAGAGTATTTATCAAGTGTATTTTTATCCAAGCGCGAGCGTGTTAAAGGCAAACGGAATCTGGTCTATGAATTAGCGCTTGGCATTCGAGTACCAGACTGGGAAATTGACCGTACATTATGGCTAGATGATCACTTTGAAGGTGGTTACCTATTCCGCAATGCCATTAGATTAGAGTTATCCCCACCAACTGATAATCGCCCAGAATGGAAAGTTGAGTATGGTTGGCAAAATCAGGGCTTTAATCAAGCCACTAAAAAAACGGCACCGACCACTAACCAGCAAGGTCAATTAGAAGTAGAAATTCCATTTGATAGCAACACAACACCTGGTGCTAAGGGAAAATTACGCTTTATTATTTCTAGCTGGAATACTGGGTAAGATTAAACACATCAATCTTCAGGTTGTGTCGACCTATTTAAGCTGACATTTTGCAATACTGGTTTTTGCAACAGCAAGGTATTGGGATAAGAAATCTGTTCATCTCCATTTCTGATAATGACATGGAATAGTGAAATTTCTTCTATAATGCCGCTCACATCAGCCTCTTTATCAATAATCTTAACGTAGTCTCCAACGCGATACGGAAAACCAAAAAATATAATTAAGCTTGCCGTGATATTACTCAGTATTGACCATTGTGCAAATAGTGCGACACCTAAAACAGCAAATACGGAAGACAGAAAAATTAATACTTGCGAGTACTCAATACTGAGAAAGGTAATGAGCAAAGCGGCATAAAAGACAATGAGTCCGATATGAATGGTTTTAGTAATATACTTCAACCGATAAACACTTACCGATTTGCCTATACCAATTTTATTTAGCAGCAAGCTGGAGACTTTAATGCTGATAATAAAAGCGAGTAAAATACATACCGCTATGATTAATCTCATGTAAACCTAACCTTGTTGTTAAGCTTTATTCTCTCATGCAAAAAGATTAAATCAAGCGTCGCTTTACAATTATATGGTATCGCCATGATGAACTTCATTGGAAATTAAAAAGCAGTTTGCACACGACATTCAAATATCTCAGGTAAAGTATGTAAAAGCCACATAATATCTGATCATTTATATGGATGGCCAAAAAATTTTAAAGATAGCGCCAGGACCTTTTTTAGGGTTTGACTCCAACTCAATATATCCGCCATGCGCTTCAACTAAGCGCTTAGCGAATGCCAAGCCTAAACCAGATGATTTTTTTGATTTATCTAACTTCTGAAATAATATAAATACTCGCTCTTGCGCTGCCAAGCTAATACC
>JBPOFK010000014.1:0-64054 GCA_051252095.1 Methylophilaceae bacterium | reverse complement strand
CTAGCGGGATGTTCAAACAATAGCGACCACAATCGCTATCAATATTAAAAATCATTGAATCAAACATGCAGCAAGGCTTATAAAAATAAGCAATGCGTTTTCAATTAATGTAAACATTATGAAAGTCATTCCTTGAGGCTAATGGCTTTTTCTCAATTTAAAAATTAACAATAGGAGCGTACATGGATTTAGAAATGATAATGAATAAGGCGGTAGAGTTGGCGTTGGTATATGGTCCAAAGTTAGTCGCAGCCATTGTTGTTCTCATTATTGGTCTTTGGGTCATCAAAGGGGTAACACGCGGAGTAAGAACCGCGATGGATACAAAAAATATCGATCCTTCACTCAAACCATTTGTTGTCAGCATTGTTAATGTCTTGTTAAAAGTGATGCTGGTCATCAGTGTGCTAGGCATGCTTGGCATTCAAATGACATCCTTTATCGCCGTATTAGGAGCAGCTGGTTTAGCCATTGGTCTAGCGCTGTCTGGCACTTTGCAGAACTTTGCTGGTGGGGTGATGATACTGTTACTAAAGCCATTTAAAGTAGGCGATTTCATTGATACACAGGATTATCTAGGCAAGGTTTCTGCTATTAAAGTATTTAATACGGTTTTACTTACGCCTGATAATAAAACCATCATCATTCCCAATGGCGAGCTATCAAACAAAGCCATTACTAATTTTTCTACACAAGAGCAACGTAGAGTCGATTGGACGATAGGTGTTGGCTATGGTGATGATGTTGATAAAGCGCGTCAGGTCATCCAAAAACTAATTGACCAAGAGAGCAGAATTCTAAAAGACCCAGCAGTACTGATTGCTGTTTCAGAGCTGGCAGATAGCTCGGTTAATTTTGCGGTCAGAGCATGGGTGATGGCAGGCGATTATTGGCCAGTGTATTATGAGATGAACGAAAACGTATACAAAACATTTGCGAAAGAAGGGCTTAATATTCCATTCCCACAAATGGATGTGCATCTCCATAAATAGAAGAAATAGCGCAAAAATCCCTTGTTGTTTTTGGCATCATACTTGCATGACATCAGTTAAAGTGGTTATACCTGATTTGCCCTGAATCAGGACCAAGCTTAGGGGGATTTATGACTAGCAATGTAGTAAACTTACCTACTTATGGCAAAGCCATTAGCCTTGATGATGAAGGTGTCTACTTTATTCTCAATGCCAGTACTGGCGGTGTTCAAAGCATTTTCCAATTAGTGTATGAAGATGATTGGTATTTATACCAATTAGAGGCCACAGGCCGTGAAGGTGAGGCCAATTGGTCCATCATGGCAGAAGGGAATAACTATCCCTTAATCAGTATACCAACCACAGAATTAGCCAGACACTTTTCAAAACCAGAATATGCAGAGCCACGTGGCGCATGGCAAGTGATTCGTAATTCTAAATACGGATTCGGCAAATTTACACCAGTCAATTCTGATGAGCCTGTTGGGCATGCAATGATCATGTTTGAAGGCAATGAAATGATTATGCCAGTACGCATTCACAAAGCAGACGAAGAAACACTTAAAAGAGCCGAAGCAGCTGCACAACGTGCAGAAGAAGCTGCGCTAGTTTAAGTAATCATCATAGTAGTCGCTAAGTTTGTATTCACACGCGTCACTGCGAGGCCATAGGCCGTGGCAGTCCAGTAGCTTACATTTTTGCAAGACTGGATTGCTTCGTCTCTGCGCTCCTCGCAACGACACTAACTTCTGTGCTTAAATGCAATATCTCTTCTATATATCAAAAATAGTTTAATTATTCAGCACACATTGTTTTTATTGTATCCTTACGGATATGATACCAACGCTTGTTTTTGATATAGAAACCATCCCCGATGCGCAAGGCTTACGTGCCTTGCTTGATGTGCCTGCGGATATAACGGATGAAGATGTCGTTAATCTAGCCCTGCATCAACGCCGCCAACAAAACGGCACAGAATTTTTACCGCTCCACGAACATAAAATTTGCGCTATTTCTTGCGCCCTCCGCCAAGGTGACCACTTTAGTATTTGGACGCTGGGAGATGAAGATTCGTCAGAAAAAGAAATGATACAACGCTTTTATGATGGCATTGAAAAATACACCCCACAAATCATCTCTTGGAACGGCAGTGGCTTCGATCTGCCTGTGCTTAATTACCGTGGCTTAATCCACGGCGTAAACGCCAGCCGTTATTGGGATTTAGGTGAGGACGACAAAGACTTTAAATGGAATAACTACATCAGCCGCTATCATATGCGCCATATGGATTTAATGGACGTGATGGCCATGTATGGTGGTCGTGCCAATGCACCACTGGATGATTTAGCTAAACTCTGTGGCTTTCCTGGTAAATTGGGGATGGATGGCAGTAAAGTGTGGGATGCCTATAAAGCTGGCAAACTGAAAGAGATTCGTGATTATTGCGAGACCGATGTTGCCAATACGCATTTGGTTTATTTGCGCTTTCAATTGTTGCGTGGGCATTTAACAGAACAAGCTTATCAGCGAGAAGTAGCTCTGGTGCGTGAGACATTGGAAGGTTATCAGGGTGAGCATTGGGATGCTTATTTAGCCGCTTGGAAATAATCTAAGCTTACGCTTTGCCAGCGCGGCAAAGGGGACAGAAAACCATCTAACTTTGCTCTATTACACCAGGGAATAAACATCGTCATTCCCGCGAAAGCGGGAATCCAAACTCAATCTATAAAACCAAAAATGGATTCCCATTTTCATGGGAATGACGAGCTGTAGCTTGTCTGCTTAACTTAGCAATTATACTCCTTCCCCATGTAAGGGGGAAGGTAAGGATGAGGGTGTTGGCTATGCACAAAATAAACCTCAATTAAGTTGCAATTTTTTTCGCCTTTAGGCGAGTTACTTTCTTTTGCTTGTGCCAAAGAAAGTAACCAAAGAAATACACACCCTGCTATCAAGCCTTTCGGGTTCCTTGCGTTGCTCAACAAAATAAGCGGCTGCGGAACTCGCCCTAACAAGGCATACAAAACATGCCTTGTCGCGGTGCTCAAACAGGTCCTCGCCTTCATCTTATTTTGTCTGTGCTACTCAGCTTGATAAAAGGGAATAAAAACTCAGCAGAGCAGGGTGTTTTGACTATTATTTTGATATAGAGCTGAATATATTCTTATATATACATAATTTTATAAAGTACCCATAGAGTTAGGATGTAACCTATCCCTAAAACTATGTAAAAAAACCATTCAAGAGAAGTTTTTTCGTATGAGCGTTGAAGTGCTATATTTGGTTCATCACCTGCAGCATATGCACGTAGAGATATCTCTTGATCGAAATGTTTACGTAACTCTGATAATCTATCGCGTCCTTTTGCTAGAGGCTTGCTCATTTCACGTATCAGATAAATGCCTGAAACTAAAGTCAAAGTGGTAAGGGCAGCTAAAAAATAATATTCACCACAGTTTAGACCTGACACTATTAGCTTAGGAATTGCAATTATTGCGCCATATAGTAATAAACCATAATTACAAACTTTCCATTCTTGTTCTTTATAAAAGCGGATATCACTTGCTGCTAGGTTTTGTAATGCAATTAGTTCATTGTGTATGTGATTAGATATTTTCTCGTCAGACATTTTATATACACTCAAAAATTCTTAATGTGATTTAAAGGGCAAGCATAAGACATGGTCCGAGCAATCATGGGATATTTCTCATCTTATTCATCAAGTTAACTGCACTTTACTCTCGACTTTATTATTTATCAATACCACAAACTCAGTAGTGCTTTTGAGCAATCCACGTAATCAGTTAGAATGCCGCCTTCTGTTAAATACATGCATGATTTGAAAGTTTGCTATGGCACGCCGTTCCCGTCGACAAAAACAAGCCCCAGCGGAAATATCCGCACCAGTTATCGTGGAGTCTCTTGATCAAGAGGGACGGGGTGTTGCGCATGTGGATGGTAAGGCGATTTTTATTGATGGTGCATTGCCAACGGAAAAAGTGACGTATCAAATCACGCGCAGTAAAGAAAACTATGCATTTGCGAATGTTGTTGAGGTGATTAGCCAGTCTAATTTACGCGTCAACCCACAATGCCCTCACTTTGGCATCTGCGGCGGTTGTAAGTTACAGCATTTAGATTTTGTCGGGCAGGTGGCTGCTAAGCAACGCTTACTAGAAAACGATATTAAGCATATTGGTAAAGCTAAACCTGAGAATGTGTTGCCGCCAGTGATTGGGCCAACATGGGGCTACCGTTATAAAGCTAGACTCAGTGTTAAATACGTAGATAAAAAAGAGCGTGTACTGGTGGGTTTTAATGAAAAAGGTACGCGTTATGTTGCAGTGATGGATAGCTGTGAGGTGTTGGTGCCAGAAGTGTCTGCATTGATTGCGCCACTGCAAACAATGATTAAACAGCTCAGTATTCGCGATAAGATTCCACAGTTAGAAGTGGCGGTAGGGGAGCCAGATAAATGGCATAACGCGGATAACACAGTCAAAAATATTGTGATGATTTTCCGCATTATGGATGCACTATCTTCTGCGGATGAGGCTATATTAAAAGCGTTTGCAGATGAACATCAGATTAATGTTTGGACACAAACCAAAGGCCCCGATACGATTAAGCCGTTTTATCCACTTAATGCACCGCAGTTGCAGTATTCATTGCCTGAGTTTGATTTGAAGTACCCTTTTAAGCCCAATGAGTTTACCCAAGTGAACCCGCAAATTAACCAAGTGATGATTCGCCGCGCCATGCAGTTATTACAGCCTAAACAAGGCGAGCGCATTGCAGATTTTTTCTGTGGGATTGGTAATTTTACATTGCCGATTGCCAGAAGCGGTGCCTCGGTGTTGGGTTATGAGGGGCTAGCCAATCTAGTGGCGCGTGCGGTAGAAAGCGCCACACTCAATGGTCTGGTCGCAAACACTTCGTTTGATGTATCCGATTTATTCCAAATGACCAGTGAATCATTAACAGGTTTGGGGCGATTTGATAAGTGGTTGATAGACCCACCCCGTGATGGTGCTTTTGCTTTGGTTAAAGCCATTAATGCGGATAACGCGCCAGAGTCGATTGTCTATGTATCGTGTAACCCAGCAACGCTGGCGCGAGATATTGATGTGTTAGTGAATGATAAAGGTTACAAACTAAGTGCCGCAGGGGTCATTAATATGTTCCCGCATACGGCACATGTTGAATCTATAGCCTTGTTGAAAAGAAGTTAGCGTTCTGTTTCTTGCTATCTATGCTGTACGCTGTTGTGCCACCAACAGCTAGTAAAAGTAAGCCACCAGCCATGGCAATGTTTTTTAAGAATAAGACCATCTGCATTTTGTCGCCAAAGTTGCTATGAAAAATCACGGCAGCGGCAATAGAGAATAACGCTAATGCAAAGGCCATGATGGCAGTTTTGTAGCCAACAATCAGTGCAATCCCACCAAGTACTTCCAAAGCCACAACAGGCCATATCAGCATGCCATTGATGCCCATGGATTCCATGTAGCTACTCGTGCCTGCTGGATCGATGATTTTACCAATGCCTGCCAATATAAAAATCAATGCGAGCATGATGCGACCAAGTAGCTGAATAATGCCGACCATAGTGCCTCCCTTAAATAATTATGCAATCTAGAGTATGCATCATACGCAATATATCGCTATTTGCAATTATTTAAGCCGTTTAATCAGTTATCCAGCGCAGCGTGGCGCCAAGCAAATTTAGTCTAATTAAAGGAATATGAAGTACACTTACGGCTGTGAAAATAAGTTTATTCATTTTTATTTTTGGATTGTTTTTTTTGAGCGCCTGTGAGCAGTCAGTATCTAATTATTCAATTCATTTTTCTATTTCTCAGGCGCCACTAAACCTTGATCCACGTTATGCAACCGATGCTGCTTCAGAGCGAATTAATCGTTTACTGTATCAACGCTTAGTCGAGTTTGATGCGCAATCTAAGCCAGTACCCAGCTTAGCAAATTGGACAGTATTAAGCCCTACAAGATATCAGTTTGAGTTGAGAAAAGACATTCAGCCTTTTCATCACAATACCGCATTGACTGCAGAGGATGTGAAAGCTACATATGATAGTTTGATTGAATTGACGGACTCTCCGCATGCGGCTGAGTATGCCAATATTAAGCAGATTACGGTGCAGGATGCTTATACGTTAGAGGTGCAGTTAAAAACACAGGATACGCATTTTCCAGAAAAAATGATTATTGGTATATTGCCGTTGGAATACATTGCCAAGGCACATGACTTTGGACATCACCCAATTGGCAACGGTGTATTTGCCTTCGAAAGTTGGGATAGAGCGCTGGCACTTAAGCGGGTTGATGATGGGCAACTGGTGACATTTACCGAAGTGAAGGACCCAACAGTACGGGTATTAAAATTATTAAGAGGTGAGACTGATTTAGTGCAAGGTGATCTGCCACCTGAGTTGGTTAAATATTTGCAAACAAAACCAGAGGTTAGCGTTGTATCCACGCAAGGGACTAATTTTTCCTATCTGGGCTTGAATATGCAAGACCCGATACTAAAAAATCTAAAAGTCAGGCAAGCCATTGCAAATGCCATCGATAGGCAAGCGATTATCGATCAGGTGATGGTGACAAGCTCTCGCTTGGCGAGCGTTATCTTGCCACCAGAGCATTATGCAGGGAATGCATCACTTAAACCGTATTTGTATAACCCCAGTTTGGCCAAACAGCTTTTGCAGGAAGCAGGGGTTGAGCTACCATTAAAATTAATCTATAAAACTAGCACAGACGCACAGCGCGTGCGTTTGGCGACTATTTTACAAGCACAAATGGCACCCGCAGGCATTGATTTGGAAATTCGAAGTTTGGACTGGGGTACTTTTTTTGATGAAGTAAAAAAAGGGCAATTCCAGTTATACGGTTTAACGTGGGTGGGCATCAAAACCCCTGAAATTTATACCAAAGTATTTGGTTCTGGTTTTATGCCACCCAATGGGTTTAATCGTGGACAATATGTTGATGCTGAACTAGATGCGATGCTAAAAAAAGAAGATTGGCCTAATGCGACAGATAGAATTTACTCACAATTGCCATATATCCCACTGTGGTATGAAGGGCAAATAGCAGCGATGCGTAAAAATATTGAAGGTTATACCCCTGCATCGGATGGGAACTGGGATAATTTAGCAACCATTAAAAGAACCGCTACAATAAGCAGCTATGCAAACTAAAGCGATGCACATTCATATTTCGATTCCTGATCAAACATTAACTGTATTAGATGCAGACGGGGAGCTACATGCGCAGTTTCCTGTTTCTACAGCGGCAAATGGTGTCGGTTGCGAGAAAGATAGTGGATGCACGCCGCTCGGCGCCCATATTATTCGCGCTAAGATTGGTGATGGTGCGCCACCAAACGCAGTGTTTGTGGGCAGGCGTCAAACAGGCGAAATATGCACGCCTGAACTCATGGCGGAGTTTCCTAATCGAGACTGGATACTAACGCGTATTTTATGGTTGTCTGGCAAAGAGGTTGGGGTGAACCGGTTAGGCAATGTGGATACAATGCAGCGCTATATCTATATTCATGGCACACCCGATTTGACGGATATGACAATAGCGGGTTCTCATGGCTGTGTGCGCATGCGCAATGATGACATGATTGCACTATTTGATATGGTGCCTGCTGGTATTACTGTTCAAATTGATAACGCCTAGAATTGATAACGCATAGATAAATCATGATGAGTCGATTATTCGGTTTTGCTACTGTTATTTTTGGTGTGCTGGTATTGACCTTTCTGCTCATTCATCTTGTGCCAGGCGACCCCGTAGAAGTGATGTTGGGGGATTCTGCTAGTGTGACGGATCGAGAGGCTTTGCGCGAGCAGCTAGGTTTAAATCAGCCACTTATTGTGCAATTTGGACATTATTTAAAGCGCTTGGCGCATGGCGACTTAGGTCAATCTATCCATACTAAAACACCTATCATTGAACTGTTTAAAACACGTTATCCAGCCAGTATCAAACTGGCTATTCTTTCTTTAATAATCGGCATTTCTATTGGTGTGCCGCTTGGCGTGTATGCAGCACTCAAAGCAGGGCATTGGCCAGATTTGCTGGTGACCATTGTGAGTGTGCGGCTTTCTGCAATGCCGGTGTTCTGGCTAGGCCCTATGTTAATGCTGTTGTTTGCCGTTTGGTTAGGCTGGTTGCCTGTGAGTGGCATGGATGAGCCAACCTCTATTATCTTGCCAGCATTAACACTTGGCTTTGGCTTAAGCGCAATTCTAACGCGCATGACACGTACGAGTTTATTAGAGGTGCTTAATGATGATTTTATTCGTACGGCGCGTGCTAAAGGATTAAGCGAGCGGGTAGTTCTTTTTCGTCATGCTTTACGTGCTGCTTTGTTGCCGATTGTCACCATAGTGGGCTTGCAAATGGGCAGTTTGTTAGCTGGCACAGTCATTACTGAAACGATTTTTAGTTGGGATGGTATTGGGCGCTTGCTAGTCGAAAGTATTGAAAAGCGCGACTATCCAGTGACACAGGCTTGCGTGTTAGCGATAGCATTAAGCTATGTCGTGATTAATTTATTGACTGATATTACCTACCGCGTTGTTGATCCGCGTATGCGGCATGGGTAGCTTGTGTGAGATTTCACCCCCCATCCTAGCCTTCCCCCTAAGAGGGGGAAGGAACTTAAGAAATGAGAAAAAATGTATGACATTTCTCCATTTTCTGTGTTGGAATATGTCTACTAGCGAGCCAATAGGTTTAAACCATCCCCTCCCCACTAGAGGGGGAGGGTTAGGGTGGGGGTAGATATCTGAACTAATATAACGAAGAAAAATGCAACGACTACCAGTAAAAACAAAACGCAATGCTAGGCACCTAAGAAGCAACATGACCGATGCAGAACAGAGTCTATGGCAGCGACTACGTCAGCGCCAAATACATGGATTAAAGTTTAGGAGACAGCATCCGTGTGGCTATTTCATTTTAGATTTTGCGTGTATAGAGATTAAGCTTGCTATTGAGGTGGATGGTGGCCAGCATGCAGATGCCGCTTTTTATGATGAAGAACGCAGTCATTGGCTGAAGCAACAAGGATGGACTGTGTTGCGGTTTTGGAATAATCAGGTGTTAGATGAGCTTGATGCGGTGATGGAGGAGATATTTCGGCAATGCATACCCCCATCCTAACCTTCCCCCAATGAAGGAGGAGGAACTTAGCAATGAGAAAAAATGATGCCTCCTGCCTTTTGGTAGATGAGCATATCGAATAGAGTAACAACAGATTTAAACTATTCCCTCCCCATATAGGGGGAGGGCTAGGGTGGGGGTAAAAAGTGGCACAACATATAATGCAGCATCATAAGAACTCAAGTAAACTCTAGAGCCATGCAAGTGACAATCTATTTTCTTTGGCTAGACGCAACCATCAAGTGTGAAACTTCTCGATGAAATTGTTCGCATTGATTGTGTTGGGTTTTTGGTTAATTGCCGTGCTACTAGGTAGAGCATTTGGTTTGCATGGCAATGAAATTGACCTAAGTAGTGTGTTGGCAAATCCGAGTGCGCAGCATTGGTTTGGTGCGGATGATCTAGGTCGTGATATTTTGGCGCGCATTTTACGCGGTGTTGAAGTTTCTTTTGTTGTTGCAGTTGCCGTAACGTTGGTTACAATGTTGCTGGGGGTCAGTATCGGTTTGTTAGCTGGTTTTTATGGCGGCAAAATAGATAAATTTTTAATGCAAGTAACGGATATTTTTCTAGCATTTCCAGGTATTTTGCTTGCTATCGCTTTCGCAGCGGTGCTTGGCCCAGGCATGGTGAACTTAATGTTTGCGCTGTGTTTAACTGGATGGGTAAGTTACGCCAGATTAACCAGAGGACAAACACTGAGTTTGCGCAATCGTCAACATGTGTTGGCTGCCGAGTCGTTAGGGGCAACACCAACAAGGTTGATGCGTTATCATATTTTTCCTTTATTAGGCTCTGTCCTAATGGTAGAAGCTACCTACAGCCTAGCTAGCATCATGATTGCAGAAGCCAGTTTGTCATTTTTAGGCTTAGGCATCCAAGCACCCAATGCGTCATGGGGTGCAATGTTACGAGATGCTGTTCGTTATATGCTAGTTGCGCCGCATTATGTGTTAATCGTGGGGATGAGTTTGATGAGTTTGATATTGGCGATTAATTTAGGAGGCGACTACCTCCGTGATAAACTAGATATTTCTTCTTCCTTAAACGAAAGCTGACGTTGTTTTAGCTTGCCGTACTCAATGTACTGCCTGCGGCGCAACGCCTAGTCATCTTCCGTTTAAGGAAGAAGAAGCTTCTTATCAAGTCGCATTTTATTACTCCCTAGGAATACCTTTGACACAACCTACAACTATCCAATGGCAAGAAAACAATCAAACCAAAGAAGCCATTTGGCAATCTGCTGCTAACAACCGACCACCTAAGAAAATTCAAGTCATTGATGACACGATTAAAGCAGATTTAGCTTATAAGCTAGTATGCGAAGGCAATGCATTATTGTGGCGAGGTGATTTTCAAAATGCCAAGCACCTAGCGCAGGCGATTTCACGACGTATTGATAATCGTGATTTAAAACCAAAGGCCAAAAACAAGCGGAACAAAGACATTAAAACAGGTCATGTATCCAGTCCAAAAGATCAGTTTCATTTATACCGTAAGAGCCAAATTGAGCGCGCGCGAACGCTAGGCATGTTGCTCGTTGAGTTAACAGGCGATTACCAGCTACCCTATAATCGTGCTCCCGATATTGCTGAAGCTTGCGAACATGCTTACGGTAAAAGCCAGAGTCACAAACCAAGGCTTGTATCATTACGTGAAATATTAGGTTTAATCGGCGCGTATGAGTGGCATAAAAAAGGTGTGGATGTGCCACAACTCGACGCTGTGATTACACCAAGCTATGGTGTTTACTCGCCTGTGCGAGGCGAGTATCTAGCTTTGGTAAACACTGCACCCCTAGACAATGTCTCTGTGGCTTTTGATATTGGCACAGGGACAGGCGTTATCGCAGCGATTTTGGCGAAGCGAGGTGTTAAGAAAATTATCGCGACAGAAATCGAATCGCGTGCCTTGGTTTGCGCCAAACATAATATTCAAAAACTAGGGTTTGCCAATCAAATCAAAATTGTCAGCACAGATTTATTTCCGCCAAAAGAGAGTGGGCTAGCTGATTTGATTGTCTGTAATCCACCTTGGATTCCTGCAAAAGCCAATTCAGCCATCGAGCATGCCGTTTATGACCCAGAAAGTAAGATGCTTAAAGGATTTTTAAATGGCGTAAAAAACTACTTGGCATTAAAAGGCGAGGCTTGGTTGATTTTATCTGATTTGGCCGAACATCTTGAGTTACGTACAAAAGAGGAGTTGGAAGGCTGGATCAAAGAAGCAGGCTTAGCTGTTATTGAAAAGTTAGATATAGCCCCAATGCATAAAAAAGCCAATGACACTTCAGACCCGCTACACGAAGCTAGGTCGAAAGAAGTCACTTCGCTCTATCGATTAAAAGTGGTTTAGAATAATTGTTATTGATTGATAGAAAGCGAATATGTCATTAGGCCCGGTCATGCTAGACGTTGTTGGTACAGAGCTAACAGCGGATGATGTTCGACGATTACAGCACCCGTTAGTTGGTGGGGTGATTCTATTTGCGCGTAATTTTGAAAATTGCACACAGCTAAAAGCGTTAACAGCAAGTATCCACAAGGTACGCCAGCCGCCATTGTTAATCGCAGTTGACCACGAGGGTGGTCGCGTACAACGGTTTAGAGAGGGATTTACCAAGATTCCACCCATGCGTGAATTTGGTAAGTTGTGGGATCAAGATCGCAAACAAGCGAATCAATTAGCTGAGGAAGCTGGTTGGATTTTGGCGGCTGAGCTTCGCGCACATGGCGTAGATTTTAGTTTTACGCCAATTCTTGATATGGATTATGGCGATAGCTTAGTAATCGGAGACCGTGCTTTTCATCAAAATCCGCAAGCCATTAATGAATTGGCTTTCCATTTGACGCTTGGCCTTAAAAAAGGTGGTATGGCGGCAGTCGGGAAGCATTTTCCTGGGCATGGGTTTGTGGTGGCAGACTCGCATGTGAGCATTCCGATTGATGAGCGCGAGTTTGACCAAATTGCGCAAAACGATATGCAGCCTTTCAGAAAGATGATTGATGAAGGCTTGCCTGCCATCATGCCAGCGCATGTCATTTATCCAAAGGTAGATGATAAGCCAGCAGGGTTTTCAGAGAAATGGTTGCAAAAAGTGTTGCGGCAACGCTTAGGCTTTAATGGGGTTATTTTTAGTGATGACTTAAGCATGGAAGGTGCAACTGTTGGTGGAGATGTCACGACACGCAGTTTGGCAGCGCTAAACGCAGGTTGCGATATGATATTGTTGTGTAACCGTCCTGATTTGGCGGATGAATTGCTAGAAAAGCTATATTGGAAAATGCCTGCCCAAAGTATCATCAGATTAGCACGCATGCATGGTAGCCATCATCCCAAAGATTTAACGCAGTTGCATAAAATGGGTGCGTTTAAGCATGCTGTTGAGCGGATAGCCATGGTTGGCAAAGATAAACAAGTAGGCGGAGATTTATTCGCATGATGCTTGATTTCACCAAACTTTCACAATTTGTTACTTGAAACTTTTGTGGATTGTCGCTATCTTACACAGTATTACTATTAAGTAATTTATATAAAGGAATTTGTAATGGCAGATAACATTGAAGTATTAGGTCGCGAGAGCAGTGTCTCTAGTTCAAGCAATAAGGTATTGCGTAATACTTACGCATTGCTAGGCATGACCATGATCCCAACTGTGATTGGTGCAATGGTTGGCATGAGCATTAATTTTTCATTTTTATTTGCAGCTAGTCCAATCGTTGCCTTTATTGGCATTATGGTTGCCGTTTATGGCATGAGTTGGCTAGTGGCTAAAAATGCCAATAATGCAGCAGGTGTCTGGTTGCTATTTGGCTTTACGTTTATCATGGGTTTATTGCTAGGTCCAATTTTACAAGTGGCGTTAAGCCTGAGTAATGGCCCGCAATTAATTGGTTTGGCAGCAGGCGGTACCGCAGCGTCTTTCTTGACATTAGCTGCAGTTGCTTCCAATACAAAGCGTGATTTCAGCTACCTAGGTAAGTTTTTAACCATTGGTTTTGTATTGGTGATTTTGGCTATTTTAGCTAACTTCTTCTTCCAAGTGCCTGCGCTTTCATTAACGATTTCAGCAATCGTTGTACTGTTGATGGCTGGTTTTATCTTATATGAAATCAATCAAGTGGTGCGCGGTGGTGAAACAAACTATGTGATGGCAACACTCAGCATCTACATCAGCTTGCATAATATGTTTAGTCATTTGCTACATCTATTAATGGCTTTAATGGGTAACAATGATTAACGTCAGCTTCATTTAAAAAAACCCGCTTAGGCGGGTTTTTTTATTGCCTGTTTAATCAGTTGTTTTTTTGCGCCGCTCTTTAAAGAATGCACTTAATAGCGTGCCGCACTCTTCAGCCATCACACCACCTAACACTTCTGTATGGTGATTTAGTTTAGACTCAGCCATTAGATTAACAGCACTGCCACAAGCACCTGTTTTAGGGTCGCTGGCGCCATACACAAGCTTGGCAATACGGGCGTGTTGAATTGCACCTGTACACATCACGCAAGGCTCTAAAGTGACATAGAGCGTGCAGTCAATCAAACGGTAGTTACTTAGTGTCTTAGCTGCATCTCGCAGCGCTTGTATCTCTGCATGGGCGCTGGGGTCGCTCAAGCTAATCGGCGCATTACTACCACGGCCAATAATTTCACCATTGCTAACAACAACCGCGCCAACCGGCACTTCGCCATTTTTTGCGGCTTGTTTTGCTAAGTCTAAAGCGACTTGCATAAATTGTGAGTGTATATCAGTCATGTCTAGCAGGTTTAAAGTCTTGGATACGGTCTTTGAGTAATTGTAAGCTTTGGTTAGCGGTTTTTTGCGTGCTATATTGCAACGCATTATACAACGTAGCGATTTCGAGAATGATTGCTGCTTGTTCAGGTATTTCTTTTGCAGCACGATGAGCAAAATCAAGTGCACCTTCAGACGGGTGTTTGTTTAAGCCATGTTTATCTAGCTGCTTGACGTGTTTTGCATAGGCTTTCTGGGCAGGATTAAGTGTGAGCGATTGCCTTCTTAATAAAAATGCCGCCATGACTAGCATCATCATCAGCATGATTGCAATCATCCAAATGGCAATGTCAGCCATCGTCAGGTCTTTACCGCTGATTTTTTCTAAAAAATCGAGTTGTTTTTGGTTGTCATAGCCGAGCACCCATTGATTCCAATTATTATTCAGATTATCCCAGCTGAAATAAGCATCTTTTAGCCATTGTGCGCCTGGTCGAACAAACATGGGTAATGCATCAACCTCTGTTACTGCTTGATCAATACCAAGCTCTATACGTTCTGGGGCAACGGCAGCCGTCGGGTCAATACGGACCCAACCTTTCTCTTTTAACCATACTTCAGCCCATGCGTGTGCATCAGATTGTCTAACAATAAGGTAATTGCCATTCGGATTAATTTCACCACCCTGATAGCCTGTCACGATTCGTGCAGGAACGCCAGCAGCGCGCATCAGGTAGACAAAGCTACTTGCATAATGCTCACAAAATCCTTTTTTAGTTTTAAATAAAAAATCATCAATTGCACTATTCGACAGACGCGGTGGGCGTAAGGTATAAATAAAAGCCTGTTGATTAAACATCTGCAATGCTTTGCTAATAATTTGTTCAGGTGTTAAGTATGACCAGTCTCTTGCCAGCTTGAAGGATTTAGGATTGCTATCTGGATCAATAGCTAATGCGATTTCATATTGCGGTGTTTCAACCGTTTTATCTAAGATGTACTGCATGCTAGAAGTCGCTTGGTAACGAGTACGTGTACGAATAGGCTCTTTAGCTACAGCGGAGTACCCCTGTTTAAGCATCGCAATTTTTGGAATAGTTGTTGGCATGTCCAGTAGCAGTAACCATAAGCGATTGTGCGGTTCTAGCGTCATCGTATAATTAATTGTAGTGCCGATTGGTTCCAGTGATGCTTGCTTGGTTTGGCTATTATCATCGGTAGTCAGCCATTTATTATTTTGCTGTTGTGAAAGTACTGGGCCTCGCCAATAAAGCCTGCTGCGCGGTGGTATTGCACCATCAAATTGCACTCTAAAGGCAACACTGCTGTTTTGAATCAGATTGCTAACATCACCCAATTCTATGCTGTCATTCAAGCCAGTCATGCCACTATAGGCATCTTTAGAGATGCCCCAAATTGGTCCTGGCAACCGTGGAAAAAGCACAAATAAAACCAGCATTAAAGGCACCGATTGTAATAATATTTTGGCAGCTAATTTAAGCGAAAAAATATTCGATGTGGTTTGCGGCAAGCTTATTTGTATTAAAGTAGTTGTGAGTAAAGTGATAGGCACCAAGCTCAATAGAAAGGTAGTTGCCGATTGACTAAACATAAAGAGGCTGGCAACTGCAAAGTATGCAATTGAAATAACCAACATGTAATCGCGCAGTGTTTTTGTTTCAAGCAGCTTCATTGCTGCCATGATGATAAATAAGCTGATGCTGGCATCACGGCCAAAGTTTCTTCCAAAGCTAAGAATGAGGCCAATGCATATAATCAGCATCACAGGAATGAGTATACGCATTCTGGGTAATGCCCATTGCTTCTTATTGAGCAAGTAGCGCCAGATACCAAATGCTAAAGCTACGACAGTAATCCATAACGGTAGGTTGACGCTATGGAGTAATAGCACTGTCATTAAGCTGATGAGTAGCCAGTGTAAATGCTGTGACGTTAGCTGCTTCTGCTTCATATTGTAGCTAATGCTTCTAAACATTGATGGTAATGCGCGTCGGTGTTGTTAGGAGCAAACTCTGTGCCTCCATCTAGTTTTAGACCATATTTTATTTTTGATGCATGGGCATCAACCACCCATCTTGTCAGTTGAGAAATACGGGTTTCCTTATCACCAGAAGTGAGCGCCCAATCCAAAAAAATACTTTTACTTGCTTCGCCGGCGTATTTTTTTGAGTACATCCCTATCCCTCGACTTGAGGCTTTCCAATCGACTTTACTGGGTAGGTCGCCAATTTGATATGTTTTGTGACCTATAAAGTCTTCATCACCTTGGTATGCAGCATGATTGCCTTTCATATTTGAATCAATAGTGCTGGGCATAGGCTTTTTCTCTAGACTTGGTTTTGGGTAAACTAAGCAATCAAAAACACTATCTACATTCGACCAGGCATGAAATAGAGAAAGAGGAAACTCCGTATACAGCTTTATTCTAGGTAGCGTTAAATAACCACGGTGGCTTGTTTTTAATGGCAATGTTAGTCGAATAGATTGATTGGCCTGAATAGCGTAGGTCACGGCTGTATTCTCAGCAAAGTAAATATGAATGGCGTGTCTCGCTCTGTTTTTGAGTTCTTTTATTTCTAAATGAATTTCAGCCGAGTCGCCTGCAAAAACAGGTTTTGCGCCAATAATGGAGATCTGTAAGTAGGCTAAATTACGCCATGTATGGAGCATTGCAGTGTGGGCTAAAGATGCTAATAGAAAAAGGACAAAATAGGCCAAACTTAATGTGTAGTTAATCGCACCAATTAGCAGTGCAATCAACATCAGCATGTAAAACACACTCCAGCGACTGGGTAAGATGTATATTTGTTTAGCAGTTAATGTTGCAATATTGTTGACACTTTTTGCTACGCGAACCAATGATTGCAAACGTTGTTTTATTTTATTGTAGAGGCGTTTATGAACCTTTAACATAAATTAAATGGCAACATTTTGAAGAATTTCTTCTGCAATATTAGCCTTTTCATCCTTGAATAGGCGGTGAGTTGCAATACTAGGAAATACTGCTTGAATGTCCTCAGGAATTACATAATCGCGATTTTCACACAGAGCCCACGCTTGGGCGCAATGCTTCAGTCCAAGTCCCGCGCGTGGTGAAAGGCCTGTATCAAGGTTGGTGCGGCTGTAATGAATAAGTGCTTGTAAATAGTCTAAAACAGCATCGGAAACATGAATGCTATTAGCTGTCTGCTGTAAGTTAAGTAAGGTTTCACTATCACATACCGCTTCAATTTGCTTATTTGCGTTGCGACCGCCAATATTTTTCAGTAGTCTGCGCTCCGCATCATGATCAGGATAGCCTAAGGTAATGCGCATCAAAAAACGGTCTAGCTGAGACTCTGGCAGTGGAAATGTGCCAATATTATGATGCGGATTTTGGGTTGCGATCACAAAAAATGGAGAGGGTAATGGTAGCGTGTCTCCATCAACTGAGACTTGGCATTCTTCCATTGCTTCAAGTAATGCACTTTGTGTTTTGGGTGTGGCACGGTTGATTTCATCTGCTAATAATACGTTGCTAAATATAGGGCCTTGGTGGAATTTAAAACTAGCGCTGTTCCGATCATAAACAGAAACGCCTAATACGTCTGCTGGCAGCAAATCACTGGTGAATTGTACGCGATTGAATGCCAAGCCAAATACGTTTGCTAATGCATGCGCAAGTGTTGTTTTCCCCATGCCTGGTAAGTCTTCAATTAATAAATGGCCGCGTGCTAATAAGCAGGTTAGGGCTAGTTTGACTTGTGATTGTTTACCCAGAATGACTTGGTTAATTGCTTGAATAATGTCTTGAGTGACTGGGTGCATAGTATTTAATCTTAAAAGTGGAGTAGGCAGAATAGTATTCTGCCATCACATGATTAATTCATCTAGTGTTAGCAGCTCAAATTGCGAAAGTAACCACTGTTGTGCTTTGCCGATTTTTCTTGCAGGATTGTTTCGCCATGCAAGATAGGTGGGTGCTGTTGTTTTTGCTTGATGAACCTCTTTAATGACCAGCATGCCTATCGAAGCATGATGCTCTGCTATCTTTTGCGGGATATAGCCGACGCCAATGCCTCTGATTTGCGCTTCTACTTTGCTTTGCATATTATGGACAGTTAACACGTCTTGACCAGAGAGAATGCCAGAGGTGCGCGGAGGTAAATTACGAGAACTATCAGCCGCTGCGACAGACCGATACTGAATAATATCTAGATTATTTAAGGGCTCTGGTTGGTTGGCAAGTGGGTGATGCGGTGCGACAGCAAATACAAAATTAAGTTGACCGATCAGTTTGGTTGCTAGTCCACCACCAGATGGCATATCGCCAGGTGCGCCAATAGAGATATCAGCGCGTCCAGACGTCAATGCATCCCAGCTGCCGCCAAAAACTTCTTTAGACAGTTTGATACGGGTACCAAAGTCTTGTTGGTAAAATAATTCGATTATTTTTAAAATCGCAGTATCGGCA
Organism: Methylophilaceae bacterium; assembly: GCA_051252095.1. Classification (GTDB taxonomy): domain Bacteria; phylum Pseudomonadota; class Gammaproteobacteria; order Burkholderiales; family Methylophilaceae. The sequence continues at coordinate 45,672 of JBPOFK010000014.1, read as the reverse complement.
AATAGGTCACTAATGGCGATGCTAATATCTGTTTCAATCCCTGTTGCGATACGTTTAACTCTTGATTCTAATGCTTGCGTGGCATCTAATAATTGTCGACCTTCTTTAAGGAGCTCTTTGCCAGCTGCTGTTAAAAATGCGCGGTGACCACTGCGGTCAAATATGAGCAAGCCTAAATCATCTTCGAGTTTTTTGACCGTGTAAGTCAGCGCAGATGGAACGCGATAAAGTGATTCAGCCGCTGCAGCAAAACTTCCTTTGCGCGCAATAGCATCAATGACTTCTAAGGCTTCAATAGAAATGTTTAGTGACATATTATTCAAAAAAAGTGAATAAGATAAGCAAAATTATCTAATATCAATATTGTGAATGTTTGTTTATCATATATTTATAAATTCAACATTATTGAATGATTATATATGATAACAGTCAGAAAATCACAAAATCGAGGGCATGCTAATCACGGCTGGTTAGACAGTTACCATTCTTTTTCATTTGCTGAATATTATGATCCAGCCCATATGGGATACGCAACTTTACGTGTTATCAATGAGGATGTTATTAATGAAGGTGCTGGATTTGGTATGCATGCACATCGAGATATGGAAATTGTGACCTATATTTTATCTGGACAACTTCGTCATCAGGATAGTATGGGTAATACTTCGACGATAAGCGCTGGAGATGTACAACGTATGACGGCAGGATCTGGTGTTAGACATAGTGAGTTCAATCCATCCACAACGGATACTGTACATCTGCTGCAGATTTGGATTCTACCCGCAGAAATGCGTTTGCCGCCAAGTTATGAGGAAAAGCATTTTTCAGCATCAGATAAAAAGAACCAATGGCGGCTTATCGTATCTCCTGATGGGTCAGATGATTCAATTACAATTCATCAGAATGCCTATTTATATGCCACTGTATTGGATGAAGGAATGACATTAGATGTGCCACTTTTGGATGGGCATCAGAACTATTTTCAACTCGCCAGCGGGACAATTGTTTTAAATGACATTGAATTAAATGCTGGTGATGCAGTCATGATTGAGAATGAAAAAAACATGATGATTACTGCAAGTGCTAACGCAGAGTTGCTATGGTTTGATATGGCAAAAGCGTAAGCAAAAAATTTGCATGGGATTGAGTACTTTATTTAAATTAAGGAGAAAAATATGAAAAAGCAATTGGTTGGCTTGCTCAGCACGTTAGCATTCAGTACGACTATTTTTGCAGCAACTGAGACATACACGATTGATAACAAACATAGCTTTGCCAATTTTAGTGTTCGTCATGTTGTTTCTAAAACTTCAGGAACATTTAGTGATGTGACTGGCGTGATTAAAATCGATCCCAAGGATCTATCAACAGCGAGTGTAAAAGCAATGATTAGTGTTGCCAGTATCAATACAAATCTAGCAAAACGTGATGAACATATTAAAAAGCCAGATTATCTAGATGCGCTTAACTTTGGTGAAATCACTTTTGTAAGCAAATCGGTGAAAGCAATTTCTGCAACGCAAGGTGAGATGACCGGCGATTTTACGTTACATGGGGTTACCAAAGAAATCACGATTCCTTTTAAAGTGCTGGGTTTTGGGTTGGATCCTTGGGGTGGTGAGCGCTCTGGCTTTGAAGCAAGCACTGTGATTAAAGCTTCAGATTATGGTTTTACCTGGATGAAAAAAGATAACGCACCAATAGGGGATGATATTGAAGTGACATTATTGATTGAAGGCGTTAAAGCAAAATAATTTGGAGAAACAAATGGACGATCTATTTACAGCAGGACAATTAGGTAGTATTGCAATCAAGAACAGAATAGTCATGGCACCATTAACAAGGAATCGTGCAGGAGAAGGGGGAGTGCCACAAGCGATTAATGTTGAATATTATGCGCAAAGGGCCACTGCTGGGCTCATTGTCACAGAAGCGACACCAATTTCTTTAATGGCGCATGGTTATCCTGGCTTGCCTGGCATCTACACAGAAGAACAAGTTGAAGGCTGGAAAAAAGTTACTAAAGCAGTCCATAATCAAGGTGGTAAAATTGTTATTCAACTGTGGCATGTAGGGCGTATTTCACATCCAAGTTTGCTACCCAATAATGTGCTACCAGTTGCTCCTTCTGCTATTAAGCCAGCAGGTCAGGCTTTTACCGCGCAGGGGATGCAAGATTATGTAACGCCAAGAGCATTGGTATTGGATGAAATCCCTGCATTAGTGGATGATTATATCCACGCTGCTGAGTGCGCTATGAAAGCAGGCTTCGATGGCGTTGAAGTGCATGCAGCCAATGGCTATTTGCTAGACCAATTTTTACGCGATGGTAGCAATAAGCGCAATGACCAGTACGGTGGTAGCCTAGAGAATAGAGCGCGATTATTAATGGAAGTAATGCGTGGTGTTACACAGGTAGTGGGTTCAGCGCTCACAGGGATACGTCTTTCACCAGTCAACCCATTTAATGATATGAAAGATAGTGACCCACAGCGTTTGTTTGAATATGTGGCCGATCAATTGAATCAGTTCAATTTGGCTTACTTACATACGGTTGAAGGAGGGATTCATGGTGGTGGCGAACATGATGCTTTTGATTTTGCGTCCTATCGTAAACAGTTTAAAGGTACATATATCGCAAATCTTGGTTATGACAAGGAACGTGGCAACGCAGCTGTGATACGTGGTCATGCAGATGCAATTGCGTACGGCGTGCCCTATATAGCTAATCCGGACTTAGTTGCCCGTTTTGCAAAAGATGCACAATTAAATGAGGCTAATCCTGACACTTTTTATGGTGGTGGAGCAGAAGGATATACGGATTACCCTACGCTCGCCTAATTGTGTAGTTTTTAATAAGTAACTTAGTGGGCTTTTTGCTTTGCTTTGTGGGTGCTCCCCTTTAAATTAGCTTTAAAGTACTTTAAATTTATTAATAAGCTTTCGCAAGCGGGTAATGCATCGTGAGAAGAAGTGCAGGTTTTCCATCTTTAGCAATCATGAGATGAGGAAACTTAATAAAAGGATCGATGGTCAGCTTTCATATACGCAATGACGATGGTTATTTAGATAGTTTCATATAAGCGACTAACGTGCCAGTATAGATGACTCATTTGTGTTTTTTGTATAAAGTGAAATGAGCTTGCCAGATTTAGATTAAGTTGTATTTAATGCAATGTCATCTTACTTTAACGGGACTAAATCGAATGGAAGCGACAACTACACAATAAGATAACATTAACTTAAGGAGTATATTTTGAAAAAACCAGCCACAACGCAAGAGCCAATACATGACATCATTGCTAATCGTTGGAGCCCCGTTGGCTTTGATGTGAGTAAACCTGTGACACAAGCGCAAATTATTAGCTTATTAGAAGCAGCGCGATGGGCGCCTTCTTGTTTTGGTGATCAACCCTGGCGTTTTGTTGTTTCTGACAAGGCGAGTAATCAAGCTGCATGGCAGAAAGCCTATGATTGTTTGGTCCCAGGGAACCAAAAGTGGGCAGAAAATGCACCATTATTAATATTAGTCTGTACAGATACGCAATTTAGTCAAAATGATAAACCGAACCGTTGGGGTGGTTATGATTCAGGAGCTGCAGCGTTGAGTTTATGTTTACAAGCAACGAGTATGGGATTATTTTCCCATCAAATGGGTGGTTTTGATGTAGACAAAGCGCGGGATGTATTTGGTATTCCTGAACAATATCACTTAATGTCCATGATGGCTATTGGTTATGGCGTTGATGCAGAGAAACTGCCAGATGATTTAAAAGAGAGGCAACTAAAAGAAAGAAGTCGTCATCCTTTAGGTCAGATATTCTTTAATGGTATGTGGAATAAACCTATCATCTGATAAAATAATGGTTTAACTGATTTATAGGACATCCCATGGCGGTTGTAAAACTAACAAAGGAAAATTTTAAAGACACAATAACCAACAATGATTTTGTCATTGTGGATTTCTGGGCGCCGTGGTGCGATCCATGTGTGAACTTTACGCCAACTTTCGAGGCGGCAGCTGAAAAAAATAAAGATATCGTTTTTGGTATGGTTGATACAGAAGCTGACCCAGAAATTAGCGAGTATTTTGAAGTCAGTAAAATTCCAGCGATATTAGTGATACGGGAGCAAGCTGGTATACATGCACAGCAAGGCGAGATTGGCGCGCCTGCGCTAGATGAAATTATTAAATGGGCGCGTGATTATGACATGAAGACAGTGCATCAATATTATGCGGATGAAGCAGCTAAACAGAAATCTTAAAGAGAGTCTTTAAAATGAAAAAAAGCCGCAATTTGCGGCTTTTTTATTGTGTCTTTGAACATTATGTAATGTACGTTTAACCCAACGTGAACTGATATAAGTAATAAATGCCAATGAGTATCATGATATACATGGGTAAGTTGCCACTTTTCTTCTTCTTGTCTTTATTTGGAGAAGATATCCAGCGATTCAGTAGCCAAAGGACAAAAATAAGCACAGGAAGCAGCAGCATTTTTGCAGTTGATTCGAAAAAGAACGCAAACATATTGATAATCCAACTGTCTTCTCTAAAAAAATCAGTTGCAATGCCGATGATACCAATTAACATGAGTAACATGGATGCCACTGATGTGACGGTTTGCAACAAGGTATCAGGCTTTATGTCTGCGTTTTGTTTATATTTATTGGGATCCATTGCAGCTCCTTAATCGGTTTTCTTCGTTACTAATTTTGCGGCAAATACTTTGTAGGGTCAACTGACTTACCGCGTTCGCGAATTTCGAAGTGAAGCTTAACTCTATTGGTATCGGTATCACCCATTTCTGCGATTTTTTGGCCTGCATTAACTGACTGACCTTCTTTAACCAAGATTTTACTATTATGCGCATAAACGGATAAAAAAGTTGGGTTGTGTTTAATAATGACCAATTTACCATAGCCGCGTAGATCCGAGCCTGAATAAATGACCTTACCCGATGAAGACGCAGTAATAGCTTGCCCTTTGCTACCTGCAATATCAACACCCTTATTGGTTGCTTCATTAAAGTTTGCAACGACTTTGCCTTGGGTTGGCCAAGACCATCCACTGGCACTCACAGCAACGGGTTCGGGTGTTGTTACTGCTGGTGGTGGAGTTTCTTCGGTTGTCGGTAGCTTAGTAACCGCTGTTGGTTGCGGAAGCGGGGCAGATCGATTATATGCTTCTTGACTGAAGGGTTCGCGAATCGCCTTAGGTGTTGATAATACTGGCGTCACCACTGAGCTTGTTGTCGTTGTGACGGTTGTTGCTTCACTATCATCTATATCGATGGGTGAAATAATTACGCCGTCTTCATTTTCATAGCTAGCCGGTTTTTCATCTGCTTTTACATCTTTGTTTAAGCTTGCAAAACTGAGCCGCTGACCAATGTTGATAGTATATGGCTCAGGGATATTATTTGCTTCCGCAATCTCTCGGTAATCGTAGCCATGATTAAGACCAATGCTATAAAGGGTATCACCACGCTTGACGACATAGCTATCTGGCCGCCAATCACTGCTATTATTTTGCTTGCTTGTATTATTTGCTGTTGGTGGGGTGGCTTGTGGTGAACGATTGACAACGGGGGCTCGGGGGTTTTCAGCGCAACTCACAAGAAAAATCAGTAAAAAATTGATTAAGAATAAACGTTTCATTAACCTAAACCACCTAATAAGGGTACAAATTTAACCATTTCTAGCTTCGTTTCTTTAAACTCATCGCCAAGGCGCTCAATTAAGTAGAGTGTCTGGCTGGTCGTTCCAATTGGAATGACCATTCTGCCGCCATCTGCCAGCTGCGATAACAAATCTTTTGGGATGTGACTTGCTGCTGCCGTGACTATAATGCCATCAAAAGGAGCATAGGCCTCTAGACCTTCGCTACCATCAGCATGATCCAGTTTAACATTGCTACATTTTAGCGTGCGCAAGTGATCACGTGCTTTCATGACAAGTGGACGAATGCGCTCTAATGATAAAACCTCACGTGCAATTTTAGAGAGAACAGCTGTTTGATAGCCACAACCAGTGCCAATTTCTAAGACTTTAGTTAATTGATCGCCATTGCGCAGTATTTCAGTCATGCGTGCAACGATATAGGGTTGCGAAATTGTTTGCCCAAAGCCAATAGGTAGAGATACATCTTCATATGCGCGGATGGACAATGCTTCATCTACAAAAATATGTCTGGGAATCGAGCCAATTGCTGACAGTGTCATTTCATCTTTAATCCCACGTTCACGAAGTCGCGCCAGCATGCGCTCGCGCGTTCGTGTTGAAGTCATACCGATGCCTGATTTTTTATTAATATTACTGAGTGCCATTGCTTAATCTAGCCAACTATTAAATGAGGCTATTTGTTCGTGATTTGTTAAGTCTGCGCGAATTGGGGTAATCGAAACTTGGTTATTGGCTACTGCATGAAAATCTGTACCTGCACCACCATCGTTTGGTTGTCCAGCAGCACCCACCCAAAACATTTGCTCGCCTCTCGGTGTTAATAGTTTCATCACAGGCTCTGCTTTGTGACGTTTACCTAAGCGTGTAATGACTTTACCTTCTAGTTTGTTATAAGGGACATCTGGTACATTGACATTTAGGAGCATTGGCCCTTCAAAATGATGATGCATATAATGTTTCACCAATTCTGTTGCGATTAAAGCGCCTGTGTCAAAATAGGTGGCATCATGTTGTGACATGGAGATGGCAATAGAGGGAATATTTAATAAGTAGCCCTCCATGGCAGCAGCAACTGTTCCGCTATAAATCGTATCGTCTCCCATGTTAGCACCATCATTAATGCCTGAAATAACAAGGTCTGGCATGTCCTGCATTAAGCCGGTCAATGCTACATGAACGCAGTCTGTTGGTGTTCCGTTTACATAAAAGTAACCGTTTTTGGCTTCTTTGACGGCAAGAGGGCGGTCTAGGGTAAGCGAATTACTGGCGCCGCTACGATTACGGTCTGGCGCAACAACTGTAATATCTGCAACTTTTGCAAGATGCTCTGCAAGTATAGAGATGCCTGTAGCTAAATAGCCGTCATCATTTGAAATTAAAATACGCATGCGGGTATTATAAATTACATGGGCGGCTTACGCGTAAGCCGTGCATAAAAAATTGTACAAAGAAAAAAAACGAGACTCAGTGCAACTTCTATCATGGCAAGCTTTGCAGAAAGTCCGTCATCTGACCAAGCCCTGACTATGCCTTCAATAAAATAAAACAATATCAACATACTTGCCCATTGGTAGGTATAACGTTTGCCATTCAGTATGCCGAATAATGGTGCAAGTAAGGGTAATGCCTTTAAGAATAGTAAAGAGTTTTGTTCGCCAAGTGGTGCTATCCATATTTCCCATGCAAGACATAAAAAAATAAGTGCTATTAGGCTGGTTGATGCGCCTAGCTGTAAACGTGAAACTAATTTCGGCATTGTTTTGCCATTGCGACAAGCTCAGCTCTTGCTTCTTGTGCATTTGTAATGGGTTGGTCAAACTGAAACCGCAAGGTTTGGTCTGGTGTAGTGCGAATATCAAACCCAAGGCTATCAATCCCAACCATTTCGACTGAAGATGGTGATAGTTGATGAAAGTGTTTGCAATAGGCTATTAGGTTTTCGGTGTGATCTTGATTCATGTGTGCAAGAATACCTGCCTCTTCTGTAAAAAGTGGATTCGTAGGGATTTGAAATTCATCACCTTCAACCCAGCCCATTTTACCAAAGCCTGCGATATATCTAGCGTGCGTGATATACAGCGTATAGAAACTAAAGTCATGTGCATCAAAATAGCTTTCAGCTTGAGGCAGGTAGCTAAGATAACGGGCACGCAATAAATCATTATGTTTATCTGTTTGCTCAGCTTTTGCCAATAAAGTAAGACGCGCATTTGCCTGTAAATCCGTTTCATTATTAAACACAACTAACGAGACATGCGCATTGTGAATAATATTTTTTGTGTGTTCAGCTAAGCTGCTAATTAAAATGACGGGCATCCCTTCATGGTTCACAACATAAGGGGTAACAGAGCCGAAAGGGTAGCCTTCATATTTAGCAGAGTGTGTTGATAGGATGGCTTTTTGTGCGCTAAATAAAAACTGTTGTGCTTCTAACTTAAGATTCATATGACAGTATCAATTGTTCGTTATGTGTTTAATTTTAACGCGGTTTCAGCAAGTCGCTTGCCCATGGCAAAACAGAGTTTTTTTTCATCCTCAGTGATTGGCTTATCATCCATTGCACCACCTATATGGCTAGCACCATATGGTGTTCCACCAGATTGTGTGGTGGCTAAACTTGGTTCGCTATAAGGAATGCCCAGTACTAGCATGCCATGATGTAGTAACGGCATCATCATGGTGAGTAGTGTACTTTCATTGCCACCATGCATTGACCCGCTAGAAGTAAATACACAAGCAGGCTTGTTCACTAAAGACCCTTTTAACCATAAGCTAGACGTGCTGTCTAAAAAATATTTCATCGGTGCTGCCATATTGCCAAATCTTGTGGGACTGCCTAGCGCTAGACCAACACATTCTTCAAGATCTGTTAGTTCAGCATAAATATCGCCCTCATCAGGAATGTCAGGTTCTGTTGCTTCGCAAGTCGAAGAGACTTTCGGGACGGTGCGGATACGTGCTTTTGCACCAGTAACACTATCAACTCCTCTAGCAATCAGTTTTGCCATTTCGCGCACTGATCCGCCTTGGGAGTAGTAAAGTACTAAAATTTCACTCATTTTTTTCTTTTATCCTTGATATGCTGCTTCTTGCTATCTAATTCGAATAAGCCAATCATATCGATTAAATCGCTGAATTTAGGATAGCCATAATTTCTAGAATCAAAAGCGGAATAGTTCTTAACGATATGTTTTTTGACTTCACCAGTGTGCGCAAAACCTTCGTCATCGGAGAGGGAGTCAATTGCTGAGCGAATGAGTGAGACTAACTTAGTATCCTTTTTTAGTTCTTCAGAGCTAATTTTTTCGACAGGTGCCAGAGAAATAGACTCACTTACAGAAGGTTTAGTTGATACTAAATTTGAGATTGATTTGGACTTCTTCTTAGAGGTATTCGCTTTTTCAGTTTTGTTGTCTTCGCTATCAATAGCCTTGTTTTGTGAAAGAATTTCAACAAAAATAAACTGATTGCATGCCGCTCTTAACGATTCTGGTGTTTTTTTCTCACCAAAACCATATACTAGTTTTCCAGATTCACGGAATCGTATAGCCAGCCTGGTAAAATCACTATCACTAGAAACAATGCAGAAGCCATCTAGCGGCGCCGTATAAAGAAGATCCATTGCATCAATAATCAATGCACTATCAGTTGCATTCTTGCCTTTCGTATTGGCGTACTGCTGTATCGGTTGAATAGCGTGCTGAGGTAATATCTCTTTCCATTTGCTTAATTGTGTTTGTGTCCAATCGCCATAAATCCTTCGCACGCTGGCATCACCAAACTTTGAGATTTCTTCAAACAACTCGTCAATAATGGGGATGACATTAAAAGTGTTATCCGCATCTATTAGCACGGCCAGTCTTGGATTATCTTTTTCTTTATTCATCTACACTTTTCTGAGTCGGTTGTTTTATTGGAAGCTAAAAGTATACAACACATCGACGGCACTTTCGGTGCCGGACTCTGCTCTTAAGGACCAGCGGGGCGTCAAGTTAAAGGTAAGTCTTGCTACGTCGAGTAGCCCATTGATGCTTTTTTGATAACTGAGGTAAAGTTTAGACGATAGCCGCTTGCCTAGTGTTAGTGCTGTACTTTCGGAATCACCACCTGAAAAGCTTAACTCATCCAGCCCTGCTGCGCGTGCTAGCTGTGTTTGTAATGGCACTGATTGGCCTTGTGTCAAAATGGCGCCAGCAGCCAGTGAGAGCATGGAAAATTCATTGCCTGCCGTTTGGTCCATACCATGACCAAGCACTAACCATGATAGCTTTTCACTATCAGGAACGCTGGGTTCTGAAACGAGTTTAGTGACGGGCACATAGGCGCTGCCAGTAATTTCAATGCCAGCATTAACGGGCGTGCTATTGCGCATTGCACGTAGATTAACACCTGGGTTATCTAGAGGCCCACTAAAAGTAAATCTGCCTTCTTCAATGACCAATACTTGACCATAAGCGAGGTATGTCCCCTTTTTAATCTGGATGCTACCTTCAGCATGCGGATGATATTGTGATAGGCCTGTTAATGTCATAGCGCCTGCTAACTGTGCATCAATGCCTTGGCCGCGAATGATAAAGTCGTTGCCTAAATCAATGCGCAAACCGTTGAGTAGGATTTTTAGGTCAGCCTCTGACTTCGATTCAGACTTGCCAACAATGATGACATCATCTCCAAGCTTAGGCGTGCCTTCTTCAGCAAGTTGAATAAAGCCTTTGTCAGCAGTAAAGTTACCTGTAATAGTTAGCAAACCATCTTTAAGAAGCGTATTGCCAACACCAGTCAGCGTTAAGCGTCGATCTGTTCGAGCAAGGGCTGTAAACTTTTCTGCTTGCCAGTCTAAGCTTATTTCTGTTTGATTGCTCCCTAAACGTATGGCTCCAACAGTTGTTAGATAACCTTCATCACCTTTCCATTTGGCTTGTTTAATGTGCAGTTGGTCTTTGTTAAAGGTTGCTTCTATCGTACCTTCTGTTAAGGCAACGCCTTCTGATAACAATGAGAGTTGCAAGTTTTTCCCTGTAACCATGCCACTCAAATTGGGCGACTGGATAGTTCCATCTGCATTAACATTGAACGATAATTGACCGTCAATATCGGCATCTGATAGTGTTGCTGGTAGGGGCAGCCAAGCCAATGTGCTCAGTTGTGCTTTGCTACTTAATTTGAAAGGCGCGCCAGCAAGCAGTGCATAACCTTTGTCTGTCTTGGTTAGCGTCGTGTTTAAATGTGTATTGAGGGTGCCTAACTGTTTACCAGCTATAGTTACATCAATGTCTGTCTTATTTTGGTCAAAAACTGCATTTATTTTTGCTTCGTTAAGGCCCAGTGGTAAGGGTTTATTATTGGGTGAGTTTAATGATATATCCCCCGATTTCCGCCAAACGCTCAGTTTGCCGTTTACGGTATCACTTGCTTGCATATCCCAAAGACCAGAAATAGTTAGATCGCCTTGCATTTGATTAGGAAGTGTCAGAAAAGCAGGGGGTAAGTCTGCCAATGATAAAGCTTCTATTTGCCCTTTGCTAGAAAAATGATTGGAGCCAAGTTTTAGGTTTTCTATGAAGGCCTGACCTTTTAATAATGTTAGTTTTGCGTTTTGTAACGATATTTCTTGCGGAGATAAATTGAGTTTTGCTGGCGCTTGTAGCGTGATAGATGTCTTCCCTTGGTAGGCAAAGCTTTGAATAACCCCTTGCCAATTGTCTGATGTTATTAGGCCGCCATTCAGACTGCTTTCAAACTTCAGGTCTTGATTGGCTGCTGTTATCTTAATCTGATGGTCATTACGTGTACCATTAATGCGGATAGTGCTATCTACAATTGGATTGGATATATATTGTAGCTTGCTAGCATTGAATTCGCCTTCAAACTTCCCATTGTCCCCAGCCATCAACATCGCTTTACCTGTTAACTTTTCAGTCGTAATGATCTCTGCGATTTGAAGTTTTTCTGCTTTTAGATCAAAACGCAATGCCAGGTTGTCAAAAGGTCCTTCAATCGACCCACTAGCAAAGGCTTGCCCGGCATAGTCTGCCCCAATGTCAGACAGATTAGGCATGTCTAATAGCCATTCAAGTTTGCTATTGGGTAGATTCAAATCACCTTTTGCACTAAATTTATTGTCTAGTAGCGCTGCTTGAAGGTTGATGTCAAGCATATCTGTATTGTGGATAACAAGCTCACCGCTACTGGAGAACGCTTGTTTTTGCCATTGACTGTCATGGCTTATAAAGCTTACGCGTAAATCAGGTTGCGGAAGCAAATTGCCTTGTAGATTGATATCAAAATTGAGTTCCGCCGTTGGAAAGTCCCTTAGGCGTTCAGGACGCAATTTATTGACACTTGTGGCGACTTTAATTGGGTAGTCATCTGTTAAGCTCAGGTCTATATGGGTTGTGATATCAGCGGCTGTAGAGGCTATATTTTCATTAGGTTTAATTAGCGCTATTTGACTGTCTTTCATGACAAGTTTTGATTGGCTGTCTATCGATAACCTGTCGAGGTTACCTGAAATCAACGCTTCAACATCATAGGGAATATTATCTTTGCTATTATTCAGGTTTACTTTTCCAGTAATAGCAAATGGATTAGCGGTTGCCAGGCGAATTACAGCTTTTGTATTACCCCATGGGGTTTCTGCATTTTGCAAATTGAGTGTTAAGGATTTGGTATTACCATCAAAGTTAAAGTTAACATTCGTTAATGTGTATTCTGCATTTTTAGTGATAATCACTACTTCAGCGATGCTGGCTTGTTGAACAAGTATTGGTAGTGGTAATTTAATTTGTTCGGGCAGTTCGCTTTCTGTCTCACTTGTACCGTCTTTGAGCTTTACTGTCATGCGTGTTGCGCGTAAATGATGAATGGTTAATTGGTTGCCTCCACTAGGTGTCAGTTGCCAATCAGCATTGAGTTTCTCCAACGATATGTGGATATTATCCAAATCGTGACTGAAAGCATCCAAACTTGTGTTGCCGTTCAACGAAAAATCACCCCATGCTGGTGATAGTGCCAATAAAAAAAGGCCAAGCGTGAGAAAGGACAGTGTGCGACGTAACATTAAAATGCGACTCCTAAGCTGAAGTGCAGGCGGTAATCGTCATTTTCCTCACCATAGGCAATGTCTGCGCCTAATGGCCCAATTGGGCTTTTCCAGCGCGCGCCAAGACCATAGCCATAGACGGGTGATAGTTCTTCGATGGTATTGGCTGCATTACCAAAATCAGTAAATAAAGCGACGCCCCACTGATTCGTTAGCCACTGGATAACTTCAACACTTCCTGTTGCTAAATAACGTCCGCCAACGATGGCGTCACCTTCAGTTACCCCAAGGCTCTGATAGGCATAACCGCGAACAGACTGGTCGCCACCAGTACGAAAAAGAAATGCAGCAGGTGCGCTATTCTTACCAGTTACAATGCCTAGCTCACCACGTAATATAAGTTGCGTTTTAGCAGTGATTGGATAATAACCTTGTCCTTTGATGTAGCTTTGCAGAAATTCGCCTTCAGATAGTGCATCTAGCGGTGCAACAGAAAATTGTGTATTGAGCAAATAGCCTCGCGTTGGCGAAAGTTCATTATCAACGCGTCGTAATGTAATGCCATAAGATAGGGTAGCGACACTGATGTTAGATGACGCAGCCCCATCAAGAGATTGTTTAGAAATGAGATAGTTAGCACCAATGGTTTGCTCTCGCTTTCTTGGACCCCAACTTCGGTTTACTCCAGCTTTTATATCAGTTAAGTCTTGACCTTCAATAGACGTTTTATCGATGCCAGCGTTGATGCTGTCACGGTAACCTTTAGCACTTACTGGTAGTCGAATTAACCCATTAAGAGATTGTGCTTTTTGTTCCAACTTAAGGCTGCTGCTGAATCGCCAGCCACGATTAAATAGATTACGATCATCAACAGTTAATTGTGTACGAGCACCCGTGTTAGTACTATAGCCCGCGCCTGTACCAACTGTAATCGATTGATTCTCTTCTACTTTTACAGTGACTGGTGTGTTGGCTGGATTGTCAGTGCGCGTGTTTGCTATTACTTCTACATTCCTAAAATAACCACTTTGTAGCAAACGGGATTGAAACGTAAGTAGGTTTGATTGATTGTAAAATCCGCCTTCTTTAATAGGGTTTAGGTTTTCTACGATGCTAGTAGGGTAACGTTGCAAGCCCTCGATACTTGTTGCGCCAAATCGATATGCTGGGCCACTATTAATTTTGACGAATAGTGCGACAGACTGTGTGTCTGGATTCACTTCTGCTCGGCTATCATCAATTGTTGCAGCTGGGTAACGATTTACAATGAGGCTAGCTAGGAGGTTACGTTTGGCGCGCGCCCAAGCATCTTGGGTAAAGGTTGCGCCCGTTTGTAATAGCCAATCTTTACGAAGCGTTGTAATGCTAGGCGTATCGCTTTCTGGTTGCTGGGCGATTTCGTTTGTGAAGTTGATTTCGACTTTGCTAATGATGGCGGGATTACCGGGGTTAACAGTAAACTTAGCGATAGTGATCTCATTTTGTTGTTCACTTGAGGCGCTGATTTTTGGTGAGAAGTAACCTTCTGTAGCGAGTAGGTCTTTAATATTTTCTGGGGCGCCATTGTATAGCCTTTGCCATTCAGCACGCGTCATGTTTGGATGATCGCGCCACTGAACAATACGTAGATGTTTTTCTAAGAGCGCATCTACATTTTTAGGAGCCGTTATTTCTACTTGGTAAAGGTTATTTTCTGATCTTGCCGTTAGGCTAACCAACAGCATTACCAATAGTAACAAGAGTTGCTTGTTCATATACCCTTCAATAAAGCTAAGGTAAAACAATCGTAATATTGCTGTTTAATAGTGATTGCAAACAGGTGATCCATGTAAGCCTATGGCTAAAATGATGAGTATAATGCTTCAGTCCCATTCAAATAAGGTTTGGGCATCCTTCAGATATGACTGTTGAATTAACGGATTAGTTTATATTTTGATTAACCAATAAAGCCGCTTTACCTGTGTAGTTAGCAGGCGTCATTTCTAACAAGCTTTGTTTTGCCTCAGCCGGTATCTTTAATGTTTCAATGAAAGCGTGGAGTGAGGCTTTGTTGATGCCTCCTTTACCTCTGGTGAGCTCTTTAAGTTGCTCATATGGATTTTCTATGCCATAGCGGCGCATAACCGTTTGAATTGGTTCTGCTAAGACTTCCCAGCTATTATCTAAATCCTCTGCTAGTCGTTGTGCATTGATTTCTAGTTTGTTCAAGCCACGTAAGCAGGAATCATAGCCTAGTAGTGAGTAACCAAAGCCCACACCCATATTACGTAATACAGTTGAGTCTGTAAGGTCACGTTGCCATCGGGAGATAGGCAGCTTCTCGGCTAAATGACGAAGAATTGCATTCGCTATGCCTAAGTTACCCTCACTGTTTTCAAAATCAATCGGGTTGACTTTATGTGGCATCGTTGATGAGCCTATTTCGCCAGCTTTGACCTTTTGCTTGAAGTAGCCAACGGAAATATAAGCCCATAAGTCGCGGTTTAGATCAATGAGGATAGTGTTAATGCGTGCCATGGCATCATAGAGTTCAGCCATGTAGTCATGTGGTTCAATTTGTATGGTCATTGGGTTGTAAGTTAAGCCTAAGCGTTCTACAAATTGTTTAGCAAAAGCTTCCCAATCAAAATCAGGATAAGCAGATAAATGGGCATTAAAGTTACCAACTGCGCCATTAATTTTCCCCAAAATATCATTGCTAGCAAATTGTTCACGCTGACGCTTTAATCGATAAACGACATTTGCTAGCTCTTTACCCATTGTGGTTGGGCTAGCGGTTTGACCATGGGTGCGAGACAGCATCGGTTGGTCTGCAAGGTCTTGCGCTAACGCACTAAGGCGCGTGATTAATTTATCTAGAAAAGGCACGATGACTGTGTCACGCGCTGTTTTTAACATCAGTCCATGTGAAAGGTTATTGATGTCTTCTGAAGTACAGGCAAAGTGTATGAACTCACTTGCTTTTTTGATTTCTGGATTGCCAAAAAATTTTTCTTTTAGCCAATATTCAAGCGCCTTTACATCATGGTTGGTTCGCGCTTCAATCGCTTTTACCTGGACCGCATCTGCTTCACTGAATTCAGCAATTGCTGCATCAAGCTCTGTAATCGTTTCTGGGCTAAATGATGCAATTTCCGTGAGGTCGGTAGCAGCGCTCAGTGCTTTCAACCACTCTACCTCTACTAATGCGCGGTGTTTAATTAAAGCGTATTCACTAAAGAATGGACGCAGTGTATCAAGTTTTGTTTGGTAACGGCCGTCTAGCGGAGAAAGAGCATTTAAGGTAGTGAGTGACATATAAAGCTAAAAATCAGAAAAACGCCATTTTACGCTTTTTATGTCACTTAATCTACGATTGAAATGCTCGCTTGCAGCGTTAACTAAAGCTAACCATATCGACAAACGCATTCACATCTGTATTTTCTAGTTTTGTTTGATCTAAACATAAGTTAAGAATTTCAGTTTGTTTTTTGTCGTCAAACCTTCGTGCTAAGTTGACTTGGAATTTCTTCACCAGTTCAGGGATGCCTTCATTGCGTCTGCGGCGGTGCCCAATAGGATATTCAACAGCAACATTAGTTGATTGCGTACCATCTTTAAAAAAGATCTGAATGGCGTTTGCAATGGAGCGCTTTTCTGGATCAAGATAATCACGCGTGTATTCTGCTTTCTCCACACAAATCATCTTTTCACGTAAACGGTCTATCCGTGGATCATCTGCGACAATATCTTCATAATCTTTTGCAGTCAGCTTGCCTTTGAGCAGACCAATTGCTGTCATATATTGAATACAATGATCGCGGTCAGCAGGGTTATCTAATGGGCCCGTTTTATCGATAATACGAATCGCAGATTCATGCGTAGTAATCACGATTTTATCAATGGCGTCAATTTGAGCTATGGTTTGCAGTTTCTGACCAACCTCTTTATTTAGGTGGAATGCAGACTCAACAGCCGTTTGCGCATGGAATTCAGCTGGGAAAGAGATTTTAAATAGCACATGTTCCATGACGTAAGAGCCATAATCGCGTTGGAATTCGAAAGGTTTTTCATTAAACAGCACATCATAAAAGCCCCATGTTTTTGCTGTCAGCGCGCTTGGGTAACCCATCTCACCTTGTAACGTCATCCATGCCAATCGAACGGCGCGCGAGGTGGCGTCACCAGCAGCCCATGATTTGCGAGAACCAGTATTAGGCGTATGTCGGTAGGTGCGCAAGCTTTGTCCATCGACAAAAGCGTTAGAAACAGCATTAATTACATCTTCTTTAGTGCCGCCCAATAGTTTTGTGACAACTGCAGTAGATGCAATTTTGACCAAGATGACATGATCGAGCCCTACACGATTGAAACTGTTTTCAAGTGCAAGCACGCCTTGAATTTCATGTGCCTTAATCATGGCGGTTAATATTTCTTTAACTTTCAGTGGGGCTTTGCCTTCAGCCATGTTTTTTCTAGAAATGTAGTCCGCGACAGCCAGGATGCCTCCTAAGTTATCTGATGGATGCCCCCATTCGGCTGCCAACCAAGTATCATTAAAGTCCAGCCAACGAATCATTGCGCCAATATTAAAAGCAGCAAGAATAGGGTCTAACTGGTAGTCGGTGCCTGGTACTTTGGCGCCATTGGGAACAACGGTACCTTTAACAACAGGGCCGAGCAGTTTTTTGCATGCTTGATAGTCTAACGCTTCAAAGCCACAACCCAATGTGTCTATCAAGCAATTGCGCGCTGTGTCATATGCTTCATCCGATTGAATTTCATAGTCTATGACATAGTTTGCTATATCGACAATGACTTGGTCTGGGGCGGGTCTTACATTGGAAATATGTGCTGACATAATACAGTTACCTTTATCAATAAATTTTTAAGCATATCGCTGTGTTGCTCGCCATTTAAAAAGCCTCGCTGTTGTACTCTCTTGGTTTTTGCATGGCTCGCGCCTACGCTACAGCTTAAAACTTTGATTGCTAAAGGCAGCTTAACGACCAACACAGCATCATTGTTGGAATAACCTTACTTTTCTACTAGCGTTTATTTAATGGGACAAACGGACGATTCTCTGGGCCCGTATACTCCGCATTTGGCCGGATAATTTTATTATCTAAGCGTTGTTCAATTGCGTGTGCAACCCAACCAGTCGTGCGAGAAATCACAAAAATAGGGGTAAACATCCCAGTAGGAATGCCCATCATGTGATAGCTCGATGCACTATACCAATCTAGATTAGGAAACATCTTCTTCTCGCGCCACATGGTTTCTTCTATACGCGCGGAGACATTAAATAGGCGCATATCACCAGCATCCTCACTTAATGCGCGGCTGACTGACTTAATGGATTCGTTACGTGGATCACCAATGGTATAGACAGGGTGGCCAAAGCCAATAATAATTTCCTTACGCGCCATACGCGCCATAATGTCTGCTTCTGCTTCATCCGGTGTTTGATAGCGGTCAATAATCTGCATGGCCGCTTCATTAGCACCCCCATGTTTTGGACCACGCAGCGCACCTATTGCGCTGGTGATGCAGGAGTACATATCTGATAATGTGCCAGAGACCACCCGTGCGGTGAATGTAGATGCATTAAATTCATGTTCAGCATATAAAACCAACGAGGTGTTCATCGCATCAATATGCAATTGTTTTGGTTTTTCACCATGCAATAGATGTAAGAAATGGGCTGCAATAGAGTCATCATCCGTTTCTACTTCAATGCGTTTGCCGTTATGGCTATAGTGATACCAATAAATCAATATTGAGCCAAAGCAAGCAATCAGACGATCACCGAGATGCTTAGCATCTTCAATATTGTGGTCTTCTGCTTCTGGTTCTACCGTACCTAACATAGAACAGCCTGTACGCATGACGTCCATCGGGTGTGCGTCAGCGGGAATTTGCTCTAGTACGGTTTTGAGTACAGAAGGTAATCCGCGCAATTTTTTGAGTTTTTGATGATAAGCAGACAACTGCGCTTGGTTTGGCAGCTCGCCATAGATCAATAAATAAGCGACTTCCTCAAAAGTAGCACTTTTTGCCAATTCAATAATATCGTAACCGCGATAATGTAAATCATTGCCTGTATGACCCACCGTGCAAATGGCGGTGGAGCCTGCCGAAACGCCAGCTAGGGCAACGCCTTTTTTCTTTTTAGGTGCCTCTGTAGTTGTAGTCGTATTCATAATATCTCTCCCTATTTTTGATAGAGTGCATCTAATTTTTGCTCAAATGCGTGGTAACCTAAGTGTTCGTATAAATCCATGCGGGTTTGCATGGTGTCTAATACATTCTTTTGTGTGCCATCCTTTTTCACTGCAGTATAGACATTTAAAGCAGCTAGATTCATAGCGCGGAAGGCCGATAGTGGATAAAGCACCATGCTGACATCAGCATTTGCTAACTCGTCAACAGTAAACAAAGGCGTTGAACCAAATTCTGTGATATTGGCTAATACAGGTACCTTAACTGTATCTACAAACTGTTTGTACATGCTTAGCTCAGTCATGGCTTCAGGGAAAATCATGTCAGCACCTGCTTCAACACAGGCGCAAGCGCGATCGATTGCAGACTGTAATCCTTCTACTGCTAGCGCATCGGTACGTGCCATGATGACAAAGCTGTCATCGGTTCTGGCATCGACAGCCGCCTTAACACGATCAACCATTTCTTCTTGACTCACAATGGCTTTATTGGGACGATGTCCGCAGCGTTTTGCACTGACTTGGTCTTCAATATGAACAGCGGCAGCGCCTGCTTTTTGTACACTTTTGATGGTGCGGGCAATATTGAATGCACCGCCAAAGCCAGTGTCAACATCAACAAGCAGTGGCGTATCGACTGCATCTGTAATACGACGTACGTCCACTAGGACGTCTTCCAATGTTGAAATACCCAAATCTGGCAAGCCTAGTGAACCTGCTGCAACGCCACCACCTGATAAGTAGATGGCTTTAAAGCCAGATTGTGTCGCAAGCATGGCATGGTAGGCGTTAATGGCACCAATAATTTGTAGCGGATGTTCAGCCGCTAGTGCAGCGCGAAAGCGCATGCCAGCTGTTTCTATTGTACTCATGGTAGACCCTTTTACGAAAAGAATGCTGTTGTTGCCTCTTCTGGCATATCAACGCCAGTGAGTTTTGCTTTTTGCAGAATTTCCCAAAAATAGCGATAAGTTGCGCGATCATGTAACTCACCAGCATATTGAATTGGACCCCAGTCTGCTGCTTGTGCCGTCAATAAAATATTGGCAGCATCGATGACCTCATCAAAATTAGGTTTCATTGCATCAACAATCGCTTGAATCTGGGTAGGGTAAATACTCCACATCCGCATAAAACCAAACTCATTGCGCGCACGCGAGGCGTCGCTATAAGTGGTTTCTACATTTTTAAGGTCAAGTGTTACATTGTGTGCAGGGACAACGCCATTTCCCAATGCGGCCGCGGTTACTTCTGCTTTTGCACGGGCTAACAAGCGATGTTCAAACTGACCAGGGCTGCGCATCGCGCTGGCTGGAATTGCGCCATTATGAGCGCTAACAAAATCCATCAAACCAAAATCCAGCACTTGTAGCCAAGGTAATTTGGCAATCTCATGCGCTTGATGCAACGCCCCGTGGGTTTCGACGAGAATGTGCACAGGAATAATCCGCTCAATGCCATTAAATGTTGCCATTTTTTGAAGATAGGCAATCATTTCTTGTGCCTGACTAATATCAGTACATTTAGGAATGGTAATATAGCTTAATAGATTGCCTGCGCCAGCAATCAAAATATCAATGTCTTGTTTCCAAGCGGGATGGGTATAGTCATGAATGCGAGCGCCAGCCATTTTATGCTTATTCGCATCAGAGCTTAGTACGCGCACAATCATTTCTGCGTGCTCGCGTTCTTGACCGCTGGCGGCACCATCTTCACAGTCACAAGTAATATCAAATACAGGACCTATACTGTCTTGTAAGCCGAGTGCTTTTAGAATTAGCTTTTCGCTGCCTGCAAAATGCTCGCAAGCGGGAATTAACGGGAACGGTTTTTCACCGCCAAATAGTGCATCATTTGGATGTACAGCCATCATTCACTTCCTTTTCGAGGCATTGCCACGGTGTAGTCTAAGTCTAGTACCACATTTTGGTGGTAATCTTGATTGGTTTTAATGTTTTCTAGTGCAGAGGAGGGCATGTTTTTTAACCCTATCATTCTTAAGCGCAATGCACCCATGTCTTTGCGATTAGGTAAGTCCCACTTGTCTAGCACTTCCGTCATGGTATATATGGTGTCACCGGCAAAAGTTGGGTTAACATGCGTGCCGCCATTAATCGCTAAAATGCTCAATGCATTTTCTAAGCCTTCATAACTCAATGCACGGCAAGCAGAAATCACAACGCCGCCGTAGACAAGCCGCTTCCCAATCGCTGTGCTTTGCATTAAATGGGCATCAAAATGCAAACGGGCATTGTTTTGATATAGCTTTGTGGCTAAGGTGTGGTCGCTGTCATTAATGGTCATGCCAGCCGGATGATCTAGGCGCTCTCCGGTTTGATAATCTTCCCAAAAGTATTGACCACCGGTGACATTATTGATTTCATCATGCGATTCCAAGTAGCTCGGCAACTTTAATTGATCTGGTGAAACATAGACTGGCAACTCTGGAATAATGGTGGTAGGCGCATCTATTGCGGCATCTTTTTTATGAACCATTACCCAGCGGACCCAGCTAATAACAGGCGTATTGTTTTGATTGACAGTTGTGGAGCGAACCCATACGACTCCACTTTTACCATTTGAGTTTTGCTTTAAGCCGATAACTTGACTAGATGTGGCCAATGTATCGCCAACAAAAATGGGCTGCATAAACTGAACATCTGCATAGCCTAAATTAGCAACTGCATTGACTGATATGTCTGGCACTGTTTTTCCGAACGCAATGTGAAAAGCCAGTAAGTCATCTACAGGTGTTGTTTTGTACTCAAGGCTTTGCGCAAACGGAACGCTGCAATGCAAAGGGTTTCTTTCACCGGTTAGTGCAATGTAGAGAGAACAGTCGCCCTCTGTAATGGTGCGAGGCGTAGCATGCTGAATCACTTCATCAAGTACAAAGTCCTCAAAAAAACGACCGCTATTAATTTTGGCTATACTCGTCATTAGATAAACTCTTCTTCCAATTCTTGTATCATTTCACTTAGTTGGATAATACGTTCTGCTGCAGCAATATGGTGGTTCTCTACAAATTTATCATTCACAATGACCGTGCCTTTGCCAGATGCTTGCGCTTCTTTTAATGCTTGTATGACTTCTCTCGCGTTAGCCACTTCAGTTGCTTTAGGTGTGTAGGCATCATTGCTATAAGCAATTTGTGCTGGGTGAATAATAGATTTCCCATCAAAACCCAAGTCCCTACCTACTCGGCAAGCATACTCAAATGCATGCATATTTTTAAGGTCACTAGCAATCCCATCAACTACACACCTTTTATAAGCGCGTGCTGCAAGCACGACCAATGACAAAGACGTCAAAATCGCTGTTCGCTCCGGCGTGTATCGAGCATGCAATTGTGTAATCAAATCTGATGTTGCAATGACCATGCAAATAATGCGATCTGAAGCGGATGCTATCTCTTTTGCGTTTAAAACAGCCAAAGGGCTTTCTATCATGACCATAATTGGCATTTGGCTGCCGCCAGCATCGTCTAATGCTTTTTGCGCGGCCAATACATCATCTTTGGACTCAACATTTGGAAAGAGGATAGCGTCAGCACCAATGTTGGCCACTGCTTTTATATCATCGTGTCCCCACTCAGAGTGCAAGTCGTTAACCCTCACAATCACCTCGCGCTGGCCATAGCCGCCAGCTTTGACTGCTTCTACGATGTTGATGCGGGACTGTTCTTTTGCGTCAATTAAGATAGGGTCGCCCAAATCTAAAATGACAGCATCTGCAGCCAATGTGCGGGCGCGATCTAAATAGTGCGTATTGCATCCTGGAACATAGAGCATCGATCGTCTAGGTCTTATATGTTTATTAATCATTATGTCGGCTTTAAGAATTAATAACATCCAATTATATAGCTTATTAGATGTCTGTCAACATATATCTTATGTCTTATATAAGATATAAAATATATAGACAATTATCATTATTATATGATATAAAGTAGCTTAACTAATAAACAGCGTGTATTAATTTTGATGACGCTGTTTCTAGATATAACTTTTTTGACTGATAGGTTGCTTGCATGGATAAACAGCTAAACTCACCAAATTATCGCCCTTTATATGATCAGATTAAAGTGTTGATCACGCAGAGCTTAATCGGCGGTGAGTGGCGTCCCGGTGAAATGATTCCGAGTGAGGTTGATTTGGCGGCTAGATATAAAGTAAGCCAAGGTACAGTAAGAAAAGCAATTGATAGTCTGGCTACAGAAAACATTGTAATCAGACGTCAAGGCAAAGGCACGTTTGTTGCTACGCACAAAGAGGATGACACGAAATTACGTTTCTTAAGATTGACAGCAGAAACTGGCCAAAAAGAATTGCTGAACAACGAGTTTATATCTTGCACCAAGTCAAAAGCAGGGGCCTATATTGCCAAAATTTTAGAAATGAAAGCCAGTGCATCAATTATTGAAGTGAAAAGGCTACTTACTTTCTCTGGCAGACCTTTGATTTATGATTACATCATTGTGCCAGCATATGCTTTTAAAGGTTTAAATAAGGTGAAGGTTGAAGAAAGTGGAGGCTCTATGTATAGCATGTATGAGTCTCAGTTTGGTGTCAGGATGGTAAGGGCCGAAGAGCGTTTGAAAGCAGTTGCTGCCGAGGCAGAAGTTGCTAAAGCCTTAGGTCTTAAAGAAGGTCATCCGCTACTTAGTATTGAGCGAGTTTCATTTACCTATGGGGATAGACCCATGGAGTGGCGGCTTGGGCTTTGCTTGACTGATGATCATCATTACATGAGTGAGTTGGAATGATTCAAATGCTTTTATTAGTAATGTTTGGGCTTGCTTGCTGCGCATATACTCTTTTTGCGCACATTAGCTTTGTTGCTACGGTATTTGAGCCGCAACCATGTAATCATGTTCAAGACAATGAATTGGGGGAAATAAGATGGATGACTTAAAAAAACGAGCGCTTGATTACCATCAATTTCCGATACCTGGGAAGTTGAGTGTTGAATCTAGCAAGCCCTGTATAACGCAAGATGATTTGTCACTAGCTTATACGCCAGGCGTAGCCGTGCCTGTGTTAGAAATTAAAGACAATCCAGCTGCTGCTTATCAATATACCAACAAAGGTAATCTGGTTGCAGTGATAACAGACGGTTCAGCGGTATTAGGTTTAGGTAATACTGGTGCTTTAGCAAGTAAACCAGTCATGGAAGGGAAAGGCGTGTTGTTTAAACGCTTTGCAGGCATTGATGTTTTTGATATTGAGGTGGATGCTGTTACACCAGATGCGTTTATTCAGACGGTGATTAATATTGCGCCAACTTTTGGCGGGATTAATTTAGAAGATATTGCGGCGCCGCACTGTTTTTATATCGAAAAAACGCTTAAAGAAAAGTTGGATATTCCTGTTTTTCATGATGATCAGCATGGTACCGCTGTTATTGTTGCAGCGGCACTAATCAACGCGCTTGAGTTGCAATCTAAACAAATAGAAAAAGTAAACATTGTCTTTTTAGGCGCGGGTGCTGCGGGCTGCTCATGCGCAAAATTATTAAAAAATATGGGTGCAAAAAATATCATCATGGTTGATCGAAAAGGTGTGATGGATACCGACCGCTTAGATTTGCATGAAAACAATCAAGACTTAGCTGTGAGTCCGAGCAATATTAAAACACTGGCAGATGCGATGGAAGGTGCAGATGTGTTCATTGGTGTCTCTGCAAAGAATGCCTTAGATGCTGGTTTGATTAAGAGTATGGCAGATAGGCCGGTTATTTTTGCGCTAGCTAATCCCGATCCTGAAGTGCTACCAAGTGATGCACATGCGATACGGGACGATATCATTATGGCAACAGGCCGCAGTGACTTCCCCAATCAGGTCAATAACGCGTTGTGTTTCCCTTATTTGTTTCGTGGCGCGCTAGACGCAAAAGCAAAAAAAATTACCGAAGAGATGAAAATAGCTGCCGCTAAAGCATTAAGTGATTTGGCGCACGAGCCTGTGCCAGATGCGGTATTAAAAGCATACAACTTAACAGCGCTGGCGTTTGGGCCTGAATACATTATACCCAAGCCATTTGATCCAAGGCTGCTTGATAAGGTGTCCACTGCTGTAAAAGAGGCTGCATTAAAATGAGTAAAAAAATAAACAATAGGCCTAAAAACCTTAATTTATTTACCATACGTTTACCTATTAATGCGTTGGTTTCTATCTTACATCGTGTCAGCGGCATGGCTTTATTTGCCATGTTGCCATTCTTGCTGCTCTTTATGCAGTGGTCATTATCAAATGAAGATGGTTATTTGCGAGCTATTGCTATTTTAGATTTTTGGGGTGTTAAGTTAATTTTAATCGGATTGGCTTGGGCTTTCTTTCATCACTTTTATGCGGGACTACGTCATTTGGCACAGGACCTTCATTGGATGCATGGCCTTAATCAAGCGCGCTATTCAAGCAAGGTATTGATGGGGCTGGTTGCTGTTTCTGTTATCTTTTTTGCATTTTTAACTTGGTGATTAGTAGATGCTGTTTGAATTATTGACAAAACGATATCCAGGCATGCGTGTTTGGTTGCTGCAGAGAATAACGGCAGTTTATATGGCAGCGTATCTTCCTTTCATTGTTGGATATTTATTGTTGGAAAAGCCGGATGGTTATGCAGCATGGGTGGCATTCAACTCGCCATATTGGTTGAGAGTGTTAGGCTGCTTGTTTTTCTTGAGCGTATGTTTACATGCATGGGTAGGTGTTAGAGATGTTTTTAGGGACTATGTTCCAAATATGGCAGTTCGTAGCTATTTGCAACTGTTTGTTGAAATTGTATTGCTAGCCTGCTTGGCTTGGTCAGTTTATATCTTTTGGAGTATTTAGATGGCGCTAGAAAAATACCAGTTTGATGCGGTGATTGTCGGTGGCGGGGGTGCAGGATTGCGTTCAGCATTGCAACTTGCTCAATCTGGCGTAAAGGTCGCTGTGCTATCAAAAGTGTTTCCTACAAGATCGCACACAGTTGCAGCACAAGGGGGCATCGCTGCAGCGTTAGGCAATGTATCAGAAGATAAATGGTTGTGGCATATGTATGACACCATCAAAGGCTCTGATTTTTTGGGAGACCAAGATGCGATTGAGTTTATGTGTAAAAACGCAGCAAAAGCCATTATCGAATTAGAACATTTTGGCATGCCATTTGATCGACTGGAAAATGGCAAGATTTTTCAACGGCCTTTTGGGGGGATGACGCAAAATTTTGGTGAATCACCCATATCGCGCACTTGTGCAGTAGCGGATAGAACGGGTCATGCCATGTTACATACTTTGTATCAACGAAACGTCCATGCAAATACACAATTTTTTGTAGAGTGGTATGCATTAGATTTAATCCGAGATGCTGATGGCGATGTGCTTGGGGTCATTGCGCTTGAAATAGAAACTGGCGAAGTGCGCATCTTTGAAGCAAAAGCCACCTTGCTAGCGACCGGTGGTGCAGGACGCATTTTTCAAGCGAGTACTAATGCGTTTACCTGTACAGGAGATGGCTTGGGCATGGCGGCTCGTGTGGGCATCCCATTGCAGGATATGGAGTTTTGGCAGTTTCATCCGACGGGTGTCTTACATGCAGGCGTTCTGATTACAGAGGGTGTCAGAGGTGAAGGCGGCTATTTAGTGAATGCGGAAGGTGAGCGCTTTATGGAGCGCTATGCACCAACGGCAAAAGACCTTGCTAGCCGTGATGTCGTTTCTAGAGCCTCAGCAACAGAAATTAAAGAGGGCCGTGGTGTTGGCGCAGGTAAAAATGCGGTTTACCTAAAGCTAGACCATCTTGGTGAGGATGTGATTGATCAACGTTTGCCTGGAATTCGCCAAATAGCACAAACATTTGCCAATGTAGACCCAGTAAAAGACCCAATCCCTGTAGTACCAACTGCACATTATATGATGGGTGGGCTGCCTGCTAATCTCAATGGACAAGTGATTGTGCCAAATGGGGATGGGCAGCAAATTGTCAACGGCCTTTATGCCGTAGGAGAGTGTGCTTGCATCTCTGTGCATGGCGCTAATCGTTTGGGATCAAACTCACTGTTAGACCTAGTGGTTTTTGGAAAGTCGACTGGGGAGCATATTGCGCAAACGGTAAAATCCAGCCCACCACATAAGCCATTGCCGGCAGATGTAGGGCAGAAAACACTTGCTAGATTGGCACGTTATGAGCGACCAGAAGGTGAAAACTTGATGCAAGTGCGTTTAGATTTGCGTCAAGTGATGCAGGAAAACTGCGGGGTTTTCCGATTCCCTGACTTGTTAGCAAAAGGTGTTGAAGAAATCAATGCTGTCGCTGAACGCGTAGCAAATGTCGTGATAAAAGATAAAAGTAAGGTGTTTAACACAGCGCGTATTGAAGCGCTTGAGTTGGATAATTTAATGGAAGTAGCACTGGCAACCATGCATTCCGCCCATAACCGCAAAGAAAGTCGTGGCGCACATGCGCGTGAAGACTATGAAGCACGGGATGACAAAAATTGGCTCATGCATTCACTTTACTATCGAGAAAATCATCAGCTTAAATATAAGCCAGTGCAATTACAGCCATTGACTGTGCCATCTTTTGAGCCTAAAGCGAGGGTTTATTAATCATGAAGTTATCTATTTATCGATTTAATCCTGACACAGATAAAAAGCCCTATATGCAAGATTACGAAATTGGATTGCAAGAGGGCGATCACATGCTGCTAGATGCATTGCTTAGAGTAAAGCACGATGATCCAACTTTAAGCTTACGTAAATCATGTCGAGAAGGCGTTTGTGGTAGCGATGCTTTGAATATCAATGGAAAAAATGCCCTGGCTTGCATTACACGTATTGCGGACTTAGATGAACCAGTGGTCGTGCGTCCATTGCCAGGATTGCCTGTGATACGTGATTTGGTTGTGGACATGACCCAGTTTTATGAGCATTACAATTCGGTTAAGCCCTATCTGCAAAATAATGATCCATTACCCGAAACTGAGCGGCTGCAGAGCCCTGAAGACAGAGCAAAATTAGATGGCTTATATGAATGTATTTTATGTGGTGCTTGCACAACGTCATGCCCAAGTTTCTGGTGGAACTCTGATAAGTTTGTTGGCCCAGCAGGTTTGTTACAAGCTTATCGGTTTATTGTTGATTCAAGAGATCAAGCCGAAGAGGAGCGTCTGGAAAACTTAGAGGATCCTTACCGCTTATACCGTTGCCACAATATTATGAATTGCGTAGAGGTTTGCCCCAAAAAGCTAAACCCGAATGAGGCGATATCAAAAATTAAAGATTTAAAAATAGAGCGCGCAAAAGAAAAAAAATCAAAAAAATTGTTTTCAATAAAGTCGTTATAAGGTGCAGGCAATGATTAATGCTGAGGTGTTGCATGATGCAGAACAAAGAAGACTAGCCTGGCGTTGCCGTAGAGGCATGCTAGAGCTTGATATTGTTTTACAACGGTTTATTAAAGAAAAATTTAATGCTTTGTCGATTGAAGAGCTTGAGGTTTTTGATGGCTTGTTGGATCTGCCAGACAATGAGTTTTGGGCTTTAATTAACACCAATAAAAAACAACAAGATAAGCATTTAAATCACATTATTTCAATGCTAAACGCGTCAAGTAGACTTGTATTAAAGGACTTTTAATGACTGAACAGCAAGATAAAAAATCGCTTGGAAATTATTGGCCGGGCATACAGCTTTACTATCCGCCAATTAAATATTCCCCTAGTTTAGGTATTTATGAGGATATGGAGCAAGCTTCTGCACGCATGAAAAAACATGCGCACTTTACCAATGCGCACACTTTAATTTTTGACTTGGAAGATGGATGTCGTCAGAAAAAGATGAGTCGAGATTTATTGCGTCAAGAGCTACCTTTGCTTCGTAAAATGAATGCAAGAGTGACGATAGCCGTCCGTGTTAATTCATTTAGAACGGATGAGTACGAAGAAGATATGAAGCTCGTGCGGGATATGGGCGATTTCATCGACGTTGTCATGCTTGCAAAAGCAGGTGAGGCCTACGGTGCAGCCGAAGTGCGCGATTTGTCCAGCCTATTGCTTGAAGTCAACGAAAAAATTACGATACAACCGATTATCGAGCACCCAAAATCACTCAGAATTGCACCAGAACTGATGCAGTACGAGACAGTTGAGCATGTGGTTTTTGGTATTCATGACTTCTCAAAAGCAATGGGCATACAAATTACGCCTGAGAACTGGATTGCTGAGTTGCAATATTACATGCATTCATTGTTATTTGAATCGCGTATAGCTGGTGTTGGTGTCATTGGCGGTGTGGAAACATTAATTGGTACCAATGTGATGCCTGATAAGTTTGTTGAGCCACATGATGTACGCCGCTGGCTAGACTTACATGGAGATGATCAAGCGCGCACTGTCTATAAACATGCCTGTGAAGAGGCGGCAATGGGCTTGACTGGGAAGCAAACGATTCACCCAGGCCATATTCATCTTTGTAAAACGGCCTATACCCCATCACCCACAGAGGTCAATAAAAAAGTCAATATTCTAAAAGCAGCGATTGAAGCTGATGCATTGTTAGGAGGGGCAATTAAATTTGAGGGAGAGATGCTAGACCCTCCAATGTTTGGTAAGGCATTGCAAACATTACTTAGAGCACATGCCCTGCGTGCACTGAAAAAAACTGACACTGAGTTTGCGTTGGAAGTGCTTGAAATGCTGCCTGAACAGGTAATCCGTCAAAATTGGCCATATGGAATCTTATTATGATGCACGAAGCTTTTGAAAAATGGGAATGGAAAATTCCAACATATTTTAATATTGGCGCAGCTTGTGCTGACAGCCATTTAAATACCGAGCTAGCTAACACCTTGGCAATGATTGTCGAGGATGACACGCTAGGCACCGATACCATTACGTTTAACACCTTATCGCAGAGGACAAATCAATTTGCGCAGTTGTTACGTGATTTAAATCTGGGCAAGGGTGACAGAGTCCTTGTTCGGCTACCGAATAGTTTGGCTTATCCTATAGCGTTTCTAGGCACAATGAAAATGGGCGCGATTGCAGTGCCTACATCAACATTGCTAACAGCAGAAGAAGTCGCCTATTTGGCAAAAGATTCTGGTGCCTCTGTCTTGGTTACAGATGCCAAAGCGTGGTATGCAATGGCTGCTGAAATTAAACAGAACCTACAAGAAACACCAAATCTAAAGCATATCATTTTGACACAAACAGATGATACGATAGAAGCCGATGATGATCTCAATGTAATCAATTTCGATGCATCGTTAGCCTCAATTACTAGTACCGAGCCTGTCGAGCAAACACGCGCAGATGATCCTGCCTATCTCGTCTATACATCGGGTACAACTGGTTATCCTAAAGGCGTTTTACATGCACATCGCGCTATCTTAGGTAGACAGCCCGCAGCTAAGTATTGGTTTAATTATGCAACTGATCGCCAAGATAGAATTATGCATTCGGGTAAATTTAATTGGACCTATGTACTTGGCTCTGGATTAATGGATCCACTATATTTAGGTAAAACGGTGATTGTGCATGAGGGTAAAAATGATGCGCAGAAATGGTTGAGCTTGATTCAGAAACATGAAGCGACAATTTTCATCGGTGTCCCGACTATTTACCGCCAGATTCTACAAAAAACAACAGCAACAAACGCAGATTTACCAACGATTCGTCATTTTATGAGTGCAGGTGAGCACCTGTCAGATGAGGTGCTGAGCCAGTGGGAAGAGCGGTTTGGACTAGATATATACGAAGCAGTAGGCATGAGTGAGTTTTCCTATTATCTCTCACAAAGTATTTATCGTCCGATTCGTCCTGGTTCAGCTGGTTTTGCACAGCCTGGGCATGAGATTAAACTGCTCAATCCAGAGACCTTAGAAGAGATCCCTGCTGGAGAAGAGGGCATGATCAGTATTCCATTAAGTGATCCCGGCGTGTTTTTACATTATTGGAATTTAGATGCAGAAACTGCAAAATACAAGCATGATGGGTACTTTTTCACGGGAGATTATGCAAAATATGACGATGATGGCTACATTTGGTTTTTAGGACGCAAAGATGACATTATTAAGAGTTTTGGCTACCGTGTTTCGCCATATGAAATTGAGCGGGTATACAAAGGACACCCTGATGTAGCTGATTGTGCCGCGATAGGTGAGGAGTTAGAAAAAGATAAGGTACTGGTCGCGTGCTATGCCATCTTAAAGCCAGATGCGCAAGCCACACCCAATGACTTAATTGATTTTGGTAGACAGCATCTTGCAGCCTATAAAGTACCCAAAGTGGTTTATTTTGCAAACGATTTTCCGCGAACTAAAAACGGTAAAATTTTACGCAAAAATATCACCCCTGATATCGCAATTGCAAAGAGTCAAAGGTAAGCATGGCACAGATGAAAAGCGAGATTAAAAAAGCTGATTTTATACAGAGTATTGCAGATGCTTTGCAGTTCATCTCGTATTATCACCCAGAAGATTACATTCAAGCGTTAGCAGAAGCTTACTCTATGGAAGAGTCGCCTGCTGCAAAAGATGCGATGGCACAAATACTGACAAACTCTCGTATGTGTGCTGAGGGTAAACGCCCGATTTGCCAAGATACTGGCATTGTTGTTGCTTTTGTAAAAGTAGGTTTGGATGTGCAGTGGGTATCGAATAACGAAGATATGCATTTAGATATTGAGCAGATGGTTAATGAAGGTGTACGTCGCGCGTATCTGTTGCCAGAGAATAAGTTACGCGCTTCAATCGTTAGCAATCCAGCGGGTAAGCGCGTCAATACGCGCGATAACACCCCTGCGGTTACTCATGTATCGCTTGTTAATGGGAGTAAGGTGGAAGTAAAAATTGCTGCCAAAGGTGGAGGCTCAGAGAACAAAGCCAAGTTTGTGATGCTCAATCCTAATGAGAGCATCGTAGACTGGGTGCTAGATGTTGTGCCCCAAATGGGTGCAGGTTGGTGCCCACCTGGCATGTTAGGCATAGGCATTGGTGGAAGTGCTGAAAAGGCAATGGTGCTTGCTAAAGAGTCACTTATGGAGCCGATTGACATGCACACATTAAAGAAAAACGGCGCTACTAATCGGATTGAGGAGTTGCGTTTGGAAATATATGAAAAGGTCAATGCATTAGGGATTGGTGCGCAAGGGTTAGGTGGCTTAACGACAGTGTTGGATGTCAAAATATTAGATTACCCAACGCATGCAGCTAGTTTGCCTGTGGCTATTATTCCCAATTGCGCAGCAACTAGACACGCTGATTTTGTACTGGATGGTAGTGGTGTTGCAGCATTGACCCCGCCAGATATGGATTATTATCCTGCTGTGCATTGGTCTCCAGATGTCAATGCAAAGCGTGTGGATTTAAATAAAGTAACAAAAGAAGAAACGAAAACATGGCAGGCAGGGCAAGCGTTATTGCTATCTGGGAAGCTGCTTACAGGACGTGATGCAGCGCATAAACGCATAGCGATGATGTTAGAAAATGGTGAAGCACTACCAGTTGATTTTGCAAACCGATTTATTTATTACGTCGGCCCAGTTGATGCGATACGTGATGAAGCAGTCGGGCCAGCTGGACCAACAACAGCAACGCGAATGGATAGTTATAGTGATGTGATGCTCAATACTGGTTTGTTAGGTTCAATTGGAAAAGCTGAGCGTGGTGAGGCTGCCTTGGCATCCATCGCCCAACATGAGTCTGTTTATTTAATGGCCGTGGGCGGCGCGGCTTATCTTGTTAGCAAAGCAATTAAGCAAGCAAAAGTGCTGGCATTTGAAGACCTTGGTATGGAGGCTATTTATGAATTTGAAGTGGTTGATATGCCAGTTACTGTAGCTGTTAGCGCGGATGGTGAATCTGTGCATCAAACTGGGCCAGCATTGTGGAAAGAAAAAATTGCACATAAGGTTATTGATATTGTACCAGTCAACACATGAGTAGATTGAAAGCGGGATATTGTGCTAATAGTCACAATATCTGTTCATAAAATGGATTAATCTCAATCAAAATGGTAGTATCAATTGAGGTGAAAGCATGCAAAAAAGATGGTTATACGTGGTACTGGTTGGCAATTTGATTGGCACAATGCAGTTAGCAAGTGCCGTTGAATTGCTTGAGTATTTAACCGATAAAAATGGACAATATATCGGCCCTACAGTTGAAGATAATGTCGCAAAAATGGACACAGATAACAATGGTTTTGCCGATGTCTATGAGGTACGTGCTTTTTTAGAGTTAAAGCATGGAACAGGCTACCAAAAAGCGATATTAGATAAATGGGAAGTGCTGGCGAACAGCAAAAGTTGTGGTACATCCTTTGCCGAAGAATTCACAGAATAATAGAGTTATAAATTTAAAAACATTAAGTTAGGAAAATAGAAAAATCGTATGATAGAAGAATATTTAGCACATGTTAAAGAACGTGAGTCGGAAAACTTACCGCCATTACCACTAACGGCTGAGCAAGTGGCTGCACTCGTTGAGCTGCTCAAAAGTCCACCAGCAGGGCAAGCTGAGTTGTTGCTTGAACTATTACAGAATCGGGTTCCAGCCGGCGTTGATCAATCTGCTTATGTGAAAGCAGCTTTTCTTGCAGATGTTGCGAAAGGTGAAGCAAGCTCTCCCTTACTTAGTGCTGAAAAGGCTGTTCAGTTACTAGGCACAATGTTAGGTGGCTATAATGTTTTAGCATTAGTTGAATTGCTGGATACGCCGATGGCACCCCATGCTGTCAAAGCATTGTCTAAAACGATCTTAATGTACGATGCTTTTTATGATGTAGAAGCTAAAATGAAAGCAGGCAATCAGCATGCAAAAACGTTGATTGAATCTTGGGCCAATGCTGAATGGTTTACAAATAAGTCAGCCATGCCCGCAGAACTAAAAGTTGCCGTGTTTAAAGTCGATGGCGAAACCAATACGGATGACTTAAGCCCTGCGCAAGAAGCATGGAGCCGACCAGATATTCCATTACACGCGAATGCAATGTTAGTTAGTAAAATACCTGATGGTTTAGCGACTATTGAGAAATTGAAAGAAAAAGGTCACCAAGTCGCTTATGTTGGTGATGTTGTAGGTACTGGTTCATCGCGAAAATCAGCGATTAATTCTGTGCAATGGTGGACTGGACAAGACATACCGCATATTCCAAACAAGCGAACAGGTGGTGTGGTTATTGGTAACAAAATTGCGCCTATTTTCTTTAACACTGCAGAGGATTCTGGTGCATTCCCTATCGAGTGTGATGTTGATAAGATGAATACCGGTGACGTCATTACGATTAAACCTTATGAAGGTAAAATCTTAAACGAACCTGGTAGTGTGATTGCAGAATTTAAAATGAACCCAGTGACGATTGCGGATGAAGTGCGTGCAGGCGGTCGAATTCCACTGATTATTGGTAGAGGCCTAACTGCAAACGCATGTAAAGCACTAGGTTTACCCGACAATAATCTCTTTATTCAATCAATCCCAGCAAAAGATACTGGAAAAGGCTTTACTCTCGCACAAAAAATGGTTGGCCGTGCTTGTGGTTTGCCAGAAGGCCAAGGTGTGCGTGCCGGAACGTATTGTGAGCCAAAAGCAACGACTGTAGGCTCGCAAGATACAACAGGTGGGATGACACGCGATGAGCTCAAAGAATTAGCTTGCTTAGGCTTTAGTAGTGATTTAGTCATGCAAAGTTTCTGTCATACCGCAGCGTACCCAAAACCAGTTGATATAAACTTACAACATACCTTGCCAGAGTTTATCTCTAGTCGCGGTGGCGTCACACTAAAACCTGGCGATGGCATTATCCACTCATGGCTGAATCGTATGATTTTACCAGACACGGTTGGCACGGGTGGGGATTCACACACACGTTTTCCAATAGGAATTTCATTTCCTGCGGGTTCTGGCTTGGTCGCTTTTGCGGCGGCCACTGGCGCCATGCCGCTCGATATGCCAGAGTCCGTTCTTGTCCGTTTCAAAGGTGAAATGCAACCTGGCATTACGTTGCGTGACTTGGTTAACGCCATTCCATACGCAGCCATTCAAGAAGGTACATTAACGGTTGCCAAACAAGGCAAGAAAAATATCTTTAATGGACGTGTGCTAGAAATACAAGGCTTACCAGACTTGAAAGTCGAGCAAGCATTTGAGTTATCAGATGCTTCAGCTGAACGTTCTGCAAATGGCTGTACTGTGCAATTAGGTGAAGAGCCGGTTAAAGAGTTTCTAAGATCAAACATTGTGTTATTACAAAATATGATTGAAAGTGGCTATCAGGATGCACGAACATTACAGCGCCGTATTGAAAGCATGCAAGCATGGTTAGCAGAACCTACGTTGATGACAGCCGATGCTGATGCAGAATATGCCCATGTGATTGAAATTGACTTAGCGACGATTAATGAGCCATTAGTTGCCTGCCCAAATGATCCCGATGATGTTAAAAAGTTGTCAGAGGTACAGGGCGATAAAATTGATGAAGTATTCATTGGTAGTTGCATGACGAATATTGGGCATTATCGCGCAGCAGCCAAAGTGTTAGATGGTTTAGGTAATATTCCAACCCGCTTATGGATAGCACCACCAACACGTATGGATGAAGCACAGCTAAGAGATGAGGGCGTTTACTCTGTGTTTGGTAAAGCGGGTGCAAGAACTGAAGTGCCAGGTTGTTCACTCTGTATGGGTAACCAAGCAAGAGTAGAAGATAAAGCAACCGTGTTCTCCACCTCAACCCGTAACTTTGATAACCGCATGGGTCGCGATGCACGTGTATATCTTGGGTCTGCAGAGCTTGCAGCTGTGTGCGCTAAATTAGGTAAAATGCCAACCCCTTCAGAGTATTTAGAGACTGTTGGTAACAAGTTAGAAGATGTTACTAACATTTATAAATATCTAAACTTTGACCAAATGACAGAATACAAAGCAGCCTTAGACACATTGACGAGTGGAAAAAAAGTAATTCCTATTACTGAAGCTGTCGAATAGCGATACTTACAAAATAAAAGCCGCATTAGCGGCTTTTATTTTGTGTAGACTATGACATATTGAGTATTGAGGAAAGATATGGAACCAGATTTTTGGCATCAAAAATGGGAAACTAATGTGATTGGCTTCCACAAAGATGAAGCAAATCCGCTTCTGGTAAGCAATATTGAAGCATTAGTCTTATCGAAAGGGAGTCGTGTATTTGTACCACTTTGCGGAAAAACATTAGATATTGCTTGGCTGTTATCTAAAGGTCATCGTGTTGTTGGGGTAGAGTTGAGTGCTATTGCGGTTAATCAGCTATTTGAAAGTTTACAGTTAGAACCAAATATTACTGAGAAAGAAAAGCTAACTCACTACAGCGCTGACGATATTGATATTTATGTTGGAGACGTCTTTGACTTATCCAAAGCGGTATTGGGTAATGTTGATGCCATATATGATCGTGCCGCTTTTGTTGCATTGCCATTTGATATGCGACAACACTATAGCAAGCATCTGATCGCAATAACAGATAGCGCACCACAGTTATTGGTCACTTTTGAATATGATCAAACAGCGATGAGTGGCCCGCCGTTTGCGACGACTAATCTAGAAATCAATCAACATTATCAAAAGGCTTATGATTTAACATTACTCACCACGGAAGTCGTTGAGGGTGGTTTAAAAGGACAATGTGAAGCGGTAGAAAATGTTTGGCTATTAAAAAAGTTCTTAAAAAAGCGTGTTTTTGATGACAAAATCATCCAGCCGCCTCAGCATGGTCGCTGGAAAATCATGTTGCCGATTTTAATTTTGCTTAGCATAGTGGCCGTACTTGCCTATTATTTGAATTGGGATACCAAGTTAACTGCAGGCGGCGCAGTACTCGTTGGCTTTTACACAGGATTAGTCACTTGGGTATTAGGTATCATTACATTAATACCTATTATTGGGCCTATTCTGGTCAAGATATTAACCATGTCTTTTATTTGGTTACTCAATGCAATCGGTTATGTTGTAGCATATGTTGCAATCAAACGTGGGTACTCCAAAGACGTGCTTACATATCGCGGTCTCACCATTGCATTGATAGTTGGCATGGTGATTGGCTATGTCTTAGGTAGCTTATAATATTGTATTCGTCAAAAGAAGAGTAAAGCATGTTGTTATCGATAATAATGATTCTGATTGGCCTCGCATTACTGGTTTGGAGTGCTGACTTGTTTGTGGATGGTGCAGCAGCTGTTGCACTCAATCTAGGTATGCCTACCTTGCTCGTTGGTATGGTTATCGTTGGATTTGGCACTTCTGCACCAGAAATGTCAGTATCGGTACTTTCTGCAATGCAAGGCAACCCGGGGCTAGCGCTAGGTAATGCCTATGGCTCTAATATTACCAATATTGCGCTTATTCTAGGTATCACCGCTTTGGTGAGTCCTGTACTTGTTCGATCGCAAGTGCTTAAGAGGGAGCTGCCAATTTTATTAGCAGTGACTATACTGGCTTTTTTTCATCTAAAAGATGGGCAAATTACACGTATAGAAGGGTTGATTGAACTCGCCGTTCTATTAGTGGTATTTACATGGATGACGTTGCAAAGCAGGCAGCAATCATTTCATAGTGATCAATTAGAAACTGAGTTAGATCAGGAGCTTACATATATTAAACCAACTAAGGCTTGGGGCATGCTTATCGTAGGTTTAGTATTACTGGTTGTCAGTTCGCGCATGTTGGTCTGGGGAGCCGTGAATATTGCCCATGGGCTGGGCGTGAGTGATTTAATTATCGGCTTAACTGTTGTTGCAATTGGTACGTCGCTGCCGGAATTGGCATCGTCTATTGCTGCTGCACGAAAAGGTGAACACGACTTAGCTGTTGGCAATGTAATAGGCTCAAATCTATTTAATACATTGGCAGTTGTGGGCTTGGCTGGTGCCATTCATCCAATGCAAGTGCCTGCTGAAGTGCTCACCCGCG
Organism: Methylophilaceae bacterium; assembly: GCA_051252095.1. Classification (GTDB taxonomy): domain Bacteria; phylum Pseudomonadota; class Gammaproteobacteria; order Burkholderiales; family Methylophilaceae. The sequence continues at coordinate 7,818 of JBPOFK010000014.1, read as the reverse complement.
ATTGGACGGTCATGGTTAGTTTGACCATTCTGCTTTTTGCATTAGGGTACACACGCAAGGCCATAGGCGAAAAAAATATAAGCCGAGTAAGTGGCAGTATTTTAGTTGCTATTTATATAGGATATACGCTTTATCTTATTGTCGGTGTAGTTCAGACTGCAGCTAACTGATACCATTAATCATTATTAAACATAGTGTAAATTACCGTGAAATAACTGAGAAAACTTAATTGCTGTTCAACGTTTTTTCAAGTTCTTCAATCGGTATTGGCTTGCCAAACAAATAGCCTTGATAAAATTTACATTTATATTTTGCTAAAAGCATTTGTTGCTCTTTTAGCTCCACACCTTCAGCGATTACATCGATACCCAAATTGTTAGCCATGCCTATAATTGTTTGTACAACCACGGCATCTCTAGGGTCAGAGCAGATATTACGTACAAAACTTTGGTCGATCTTTAATTGGTCTAAAGGAAGCTTGGTTAGATAAGAAAGTGATGAAAATCCTGTACCGAAATCATCCATCGAAAAACTCACGCCTATTTCTTTAAGCGCATGCATTTTGAGAATAGCTTCTTCAATATGATCAAGAACCAAGCTTTCGGTAAGTTCAAGCTTTAAAAGACTAGGGTTTATCGCATAGCGGCTAATTATTTCAGATACTTCTTCTACAAAATTTGGTTCGTGGAATTGGCATGCACTGACGTTGACCGCTATTTGTAGGTTTTTAGTAGTGGTGTCATTTTCCCATTTTTTAATTTGGGCACAAGCTGTATCCATCACCCATTTGCCAATCGGTAAAATTAAACCAGTATCTTCTGCCAAGGGAATAAACTGCTTTGGGAAAATAAGCCCTTTATCTGGATGCTGCCAACGAAGCAGAGCTTCAACACCGTGATACTTACCTAAATCATCGACCTGAACTTGGTAGTGAATTTTGAGTTGATCTTTGCTAATGGCAATGCGTAAGTCTCTTTCAAGCAATGAGCGCTCTTCTAATGATGATTGCATTTCAGGGTCGTAAAACCTCGAAGTATTGCGACCAGCTGCTTTTGCTTGGTACATCGCTATGTCTGCTCTTTGTAAAAGCTCATCAATAGTGAATGCAATGTTGCTAAACATTGCCACACCAATACTTGTTGAAGAATGATAAATGTAACCATCTAGCAAAAATGAAGGTTCAAGTGAAGCAATAATTTTTGAACAGACTGATTCAGCAATAATTGCCGCTTTTGATATATCGTTATCAAGGTTTTCTAGAATAACAACAAACTCATCACCACCAATACGCGCTAGCGTATCACCATCTCTCAAGCATGTACGCAACCTCTTAGCAACTTCTGCTAACAAGATGTCGCCAACACTATGGCCTCTTGTGTCATTTAGGGTTTTAAAGTTATCTAAGTCAATATAAAGTAGGGCGCCATTACTTTTCAGTCTCGCATTTGCAGCTAGAGACTGTTGAAGGCGATCCATGAGAAATCGCCTATTAGGTAGGTTTGTTAGTAAATCAAAATATGCCAGATGTTGAATTCTTTTTTCTGCTGCTTTAAGTTTAGTATTCTCTTCTGATAAAACACGATTAGCACTTTCTAATTGAAGCGTTTTCTCTTCAAGTTTTCGAATTAAGATACTATTGTATTCTTTCAAGTCTTTTTCATCTGTGCTGCCCGCGTTATTTGGTAGACTAACAGCTTGATTTGATAAGACTTCACGAACAATCGTAATAAATTCTGTTGGCTCTGATGGTTTTAATATGAATGCATCTGCGCCAAGGTTTAATGCTAAGTTTTTGTCTTCTGGCTCAGTGTAAGTTGCAGTGTAGACAATAAATGGTATTGTGTTTAATGATGCGTCTGCTTTCCATTTACGTAAAAGTGTATACCCATCCATATTGGGCATCAGTAAATCTGAAATAATTAATTGAGGTGGATTCTGACGTGCCTCAGATAATGCTTCAACTCCATTTAGCGCAGTCTTTACCGTATAACCACTGCTAGTTAATAGCGTTTCAAGGTAATACAAGTTATCTTGCTTATCATCAACAATCAAAATACAGGTCATAAACACCTTGCCATCTTAACTAGCCTTTAAAAAAACAGATATTTCTGAAATAAAGGTTTCTGGATTGATTGGTTTTTCAATATAACCATTACACCCAGCGGCTAAACATTTTTCGCGATCACCAGACATTGCGTAAGATGTCACAGCAATAATGGGGACATCATTTAGTGTTTCAATATTACGCAGTTGAGCCGCAACTTCGTAACCATCCATCAATGGGAGTTGTATATCAAGGAGTATTAAATTTGGCGTTATTTTCTTAGCCAATGATATTCCTTTAGCACCATCGTTAGCCGATAATACTTTAAAACCATGTGACTCCAAAATAAATGTTGTCAAATAGCTATTTTGCTCATTGTCTTCGATTAATAGAACAGTATTTTTCATTATTCAAGCACTAATTCGATTGGTAAAGTAACGGTGAACTCACTACCTTTACCCCATTCACTTTGGACTGAAATAGTCCCTTTCATTAAGTTGACTAGCTTTTTGCAAATTACTAGGCCTAAGCCAGTACCATCATGAAGTCTGGATAGCCCGCTATCAATCTGGTGGAAAGGTTGAAACAATTGGTCGATATCATTAGGTTTCATTCCAATGCCTGTGTCATTTACATAAAATTTTACATACGGTTTTTTATTTAACTCTTTTTCATCAACAACTAAGTTAGCAGATATTTCCACAGTTCCTTTGTCCGTAAATTTAATTGCATTATTAGCCAGATTGATTAAGACTTGTTTGAGTCTTCTACTATCTGTAACAATCTCATTTAAGTTTTCTGCAATACTGGATGAGAGGACAAGCCCTTTTTTTTCTGCAGTGGGTTTCAACGAGGTAATGACTTCTTCGATTAAATGATTAATGTTAGTACGAGCAAGTTGAATTTTTAACTGACCAGCTTCAATTTTAGAAATATCAAGCACGTCATTAATCAAGGCTAGCAAATGTCTCGCGCTAGCTTGGACCATGCTCAACTGTTTGGTTTGTTCTGTATTTAACGGACCAGCCATTTTTTGTAAAACAATACCAGTAAATCCAATAATAGAATTCAACGGTGTGCGTAACTCATGCGACATGGTAGCCAAGAATGCAGACTTTATTTTATCGGCCGATTCTGCTCTAATCAATGCGGATTTTAGCTCATTAGTTCTTTGTGCAACGCGCTTTTCCAGATTTGCATTTAGTAGCTTAATTTCTTTTTCTGCTTGCAACCTTTGGGTAATATCATTACCAATACTTAATATCTCAACCAAATCGCCTTTTGCATCAAGAACGATTTTATTTGTCCAAGAAATCCAAACACGCTGACCGTTTTTTATCATGTTTTCGTTAACATTTTGCTCAAATGCTTTGGTGTCTAAGCATATTTGCTCCATTAAGTCACTTAAATTGCGACCGGCACTATCGCTGTATGGGACGATAGTGCCTATTACATGTTGGCCAACGATTTCCTCTGCTTTATAACCAAAAAATCTTTGCCCATAAGTATTAAGAAAAGTGATAACGCCGTTATAGTCCCAACGCAAAATAATACTATTTGCTGATTCAACAAGTTCACGATAATTTTGCTGAATTTGATCTAATTTGGTTTCAGCAATTTTGCGTTGAGTTGTATCAATACCCATTCCAGCTACACATGGATGACCATCAAAAACTAAACGTCTCCCTGTAAAATAATAAGGAATTTTTTGCCCATATTTAGTTAATAGTGACGCTTCAACAAAGGCTTCTCCCTTGCTAAAAGCTTCAGTAATTTTTTCTGAGATAATAGCTTTCTCCTCATCAGGGAAAAAATTCGTTGGATGCATCTTGGCAATTTCATTACTGGTATAACCTGATACCGTTCGAAAATTATTATTCCATCTTAAAAAATCGCCTTCATCATTAAAGAGATAAAATACACCTGGCATACTTTGAAACATCATGTCAGATAACAGCTTCTCATTCTGTGCTGTTTCTTCAGCTAACCGCAAAGCATAGTCCTTTACAACAATCAGTAACTGATCATTCGGTTTCTTTATGATGGTTGTGTCCACCAATTGTGTTCTGCCATTTTTACATTTTAAGAGGCATTGACATTGTGAAACTTGCTGTTTAGTTATTAAGCTGGATTTGTTTTGAGGAGAGAGAATGTCGGATAAACATTTACTCTTTACTTCATGTATTGAGTGGCCAAGCATGTCACAAAGGGATGGATTTGCATATTGAGTAATTTTTTTGGCATTTACGATTAACACACCATCCGCCATGTGTTCAAACAAGCTATTAAAGCAATCAATTTCATCATCAATACTTTTATGATTTGAAATTGAGTTACTTAAATTGTTAAGATTTTTCTTTTCCACAATTTATATTGATTGGCCATTAACAATCGAAAATCCATTATATGTTATAAATTAAAATATAAATATATAAGCCATTTTATTACAAGGGTTTATAGTTAATTTTAGGCACAGACTGATTCTTGTTAAAACAATGTAGCCGTCAGCATGGTTTATACCCCTTAGAAGTTTGTCTGATTTAGTATGCAGATGCATTAAATAGCATGACTCACTATGCCGTGTTTAATGAAGTAAAAGTTAAATAAACGGATGAAGTAATGCTGATATAGGCCTTTCTTTTAAATTTGAATAATTACATCAATCATATACTCTGTAGAGGGTCATATTTTTATATGTTGGAATTACAGCAACAGTAATAGAAAGTAGGAAAAACATTGGTTGCAAGCGTCTTAAATAATGTAGATGAAGAGTTCGGACTAAGAGAAAAGTGGGAAATCTTTACGAAAGTTGCCCACCATGTACCTGGTGTTATCTATCAGTTTAGACTTTTTCCTGATGGACGTTCTTGTTTTCCTTTTGCAACGGACGCCATTCAAACTATCTATGAAGTAACAGCAGAGCAGGTTCGTGAGGATGCTTCGGCTGTATTCAGTATTCTTCACCCAGAAGATTATGATGGCATAGTAGCGTCTATACAGGAATCGGCGCAAACGCTTAGTACATGGCAACATGAGTTTCGAGTGGTCTTGCCAAAGCAAGGGGTGTGCTGGCGATTGGGAGAGTCTAAACCAGAAAAATTGAGTGACGGAAGTGTGCTCTGGCATGGGTTTATAACTGATGTCACCGAACGTAAAGAAGCTGAGCTTCGTGTTCAACGTCTGACAATGCTTTATAAAGCACTTAGTGAAACAAATAAAGCGATTATCCGCATGCAGGATGAAAGCCAATTATTTTCACTGGTTTGTCGTTCTGCCGTTGAGTTGGGCGGTATGAAATTGGCTTGGATTGGCCGGCATAACCAAGATACTGGACTGATTGTGCCAATTGAAAAGCATGGTAGCTGGAATGGCTTATTAGATGAGCTAAAAGTGCCATATGGACAGGATTTTACTGAGGGCAGAAGCATTACAGGAACTGCTTTTCGTGAGAGTCAAACGATTATTGTCAATGACTTCTTTAATGATCCTTTAACTAAGCCTTGGCATGATAATGCAAAAAAATTAGGTTGGATATCAGTAGCCGCATTTCCAATTTTAAAAAATGCGCAATCATTTGCTGTTCTCACTGTTTGTCATGAGCACGCAAATGCATTTGATAATGAAACCATTACCTTGCTAGAGGAAATGGCGATGGACGTTTCTTTTGCTTTGGATAACTTCGATCGTGAACTTCAGCGCAAAAAGGCAGAAGAGTCACTGCGTCTTGCAGCCTCTGTATACAACACAAGTAATGAGGCTATTCTCATCACTGATCATGATAATTTGATTGTTGGGGTGAATCCCGCTTTTACCAAAATCACTGGATATCAACCAGAGGAGGTTATCGGTAACAATCCACACGTTTTAAAGTCAGAGAAACATGATGAAGCATTCCACCAAGCGATGTGGGATGAAATTAATACTGAAGGTCACTGGCAGGGTGAAATATATGATCAGCGCAAAAATGGTGAAATTTATTTAAAGTGGTTAACAATCAACAGCGTTTTTAACGAAGATGGCACTGTAAACCAACGAGTAGCCATGTTCACTGATATTAGTCAGAAAAAGGAAGCAGAAAATCTGATTTGGCGGCAAGCAAATTTTGATTTTTTGACTGAGCTTCCAAATAGGCAGATGTTTCATGACCGTTTGGATCATGAAGTAAAAAAAACAAACCGAACCAAACATCCTTTGGCGCTTGTATTGCTTGACCTTGATCAGTTTAAAGAGGTTAACGATACCCTTGGCCATGATATGGGAGATGAGTTGCTGATTCAAACAGCTGCTAGACTTAAAAGTTGTGTGCGTGAAACAGATACGGTTGCTCGATTAGGTGGTGATGAGTTTGTTATTATTTTATGCGACCTTAATAACGCAGATGTTATTGAAAGAGTCTGTCTGGAAATTTTACAAAAGCTTAGAGAGCCCTATTATTTGAATACAGAGGTTGCCTATATCTCAGCAAGTATTGGGGTGACAGTTTACCCTCAAGATGCTCACGATATTGATTCATTGATTAAGAATGCTGATCGTGCAATGTATGACGCTAAAAGCCAAGGCCGTGATCGCTACAGCTACTTTACGCCATTAATGCAAGCACAATCTAAAATGAAAATGCAAATTGCAAATGATTTGCGCAACGCATTGGATAAAGATGAGTTTTGGTTAGCATATCAGCCGATTGTATCGCTCACGACAGGAGATGTGCATAAAGCGGAAGCACTTATAAGGTGGCAACATCCGAAGCGAGGATTAATTGGTCCAAATGAATTCATCCCTATTGCTGAAGATACTGGACTGATCCTGAAAATGGGCGAGTGGGTGTTTTCTGAGGCAGTAAAGCAAATGTCACTTTGGCGCGCAACTTACCAAGTTAACTTTGAAATTAGTATCAATAAATCACCAATCCAATTTCGTGATGAGAGCACTAATTATTTGTCATGGCCAGATCAATTACATAAGCTTGGATTACCTGGAGGCAGTGTTGTTGTTGAAATTACAGAAGGTATGTTAATGGAGAATAACGACACAGTAAGTAAAAAATTACTGGCATATCGTGATGCTGGTATTCAGGTTTCTTTAGATGATTTTGGCACTGGATATTCATCTTTGTCTTATTTGAAAAAATTCGATATTGATTACCTGAAAATTGATAAATCTTTTATTAGCAACTTAAAGCCTAACTCAGAAGATATGGTTTTGTGCGAGGCTATTATTGTTATGGCACATAAGCTAGGGATAAAAGTCATTGCTGAAGGAGTGGAGACGGTACAACAAAAAGAACTTTTAATAAGTGCGGGATGTGATTTTGCACAAGGATATTTGTTTTCAAAACCGATACCCGCAAATGCTTTTGAGACATTATTTTTACAGAACCAGCCATAGTCATTAAGGATTTTATGAGAACTGTCTTTTTATTAGCGTTATCAAGCGAATAGCGAAGCCTAAAAATACTCGTATTAGTTTACTCTTCTATTTTTTGCAGTTAAACAACCTATAGCTACATAGTTTGCTACGCCAGCTTCTCCCTGCACCACCATCATATAGCATCAAAGCAGTGCAGCTTAGCATTGCTTGGGCACTTAGAAATGAAGTGCCCCATTAAATACTGTTAAATCCAAAATATTAAAAAATAAAGATGAAATATGCTTAAGATTTAGCAATAGATAAAAAAAGCCTGACTTGAGAAAGTCAGGCTAGGTGGAGAATTCTTTAGTTTAAGTGATTTATTGTTGGATTCTAGTCAGTTGCATCTTCAATCGTGTCGCCAGCAT
>JBPOFK010000013.1:0-69128 GCA_051252095.1 Methylophilaceae bacterium | reverse complement strand
GGGTTTGTTTATCCATTTTTTGAAGGCATTGCCTGGAACAGCCATTATGGCATCCAAGAAATTTTAACGAATCAGTTTGATTATGCTTTTCACGATTTTGCAGGCTCGGTAGTGGTGCATGCGATGGGTGGCTGGATAGGTTTGACTGCTGTGGTTCTGCTGGGCGCGCGTACAGGGCGCTATGGAAAAGATGGACAAATTTTTGCGCACCCGCCATCAAGTATTCCATTTTTAGCACTTGGCGCATGGATTTTAACCGTTGGTTGGTTTGGCTTTAATGTGATGTCTGCACAATCGATTCAGGGTATTTCTGGCTTGGTTGCAGTTAACTCCTTAATGGCACTGGTAGGCGGTACGTTAGCTGCGGTAGTCCTTGGAAAAAATGACCCAGGTTTTGTGCATAATGGTCCATTAGCAGGGCTGGTGGCGGTTTGCGCAGGATCAGACGTGATGCATCCACTAGGTGCTTTAGCGACGGGAGTTGTTGCTGGGGCATTGTTTGTTTGGGCGTTTACCATGACGCAAAACCGCCTCAAAATTGATGATGTGTTAGGTGTATGGCCATTGCATGGTTTGTGCGGTGCCTGGGGCGGTTTAGCTGCTGGCATTTTTGGCTGCAAAGCGCTAGGCGGGATGGGTGGCGTGAGCTTTATGTCGCAGCTAATTGGGACTAGCCTTGCTATTTTAATTGCTCTAGCGGGTGGAACGATTGTCTATGGCACCTTGAAACGCTTAGTTGGTATTCGTTTAAATGCTGAGGAAGAGTATGAAGGTGCTGATTTGAGCATCCATAAAATTAGCTCTACTGCTGATGATTAGTCGTATGCATTAAGATAAACAAAAAAGGAGCGATTTTATTGCTCCTTTTTTGTTTGACTCTGGCGATACCCATTAAAACAGTTCAATTTCACCGCCACTGACATCTTCTTCTGCTAGTAAACCAAGTGCGACTAGTTTTTCGTGCTGGCAGACCTGATTCCTACCATGGTTTTTTGCATGATAAAGTGCAATATCTGCGCGATCAATAATATTCGAGGAAAGGTCAAACTCCTCAATTTCGGTAAATCCACAGCTCACCGTGACCTCTCCAACCTGCGGAAATGGGTAAGTTTCAATGACTTGCCTAAATCGATCGAGAACCGTTTGCATTTTTTCGCGATCAGGGCATTGGAACAGGCCGATGAATTCTTCACCACCAAACCGGAACAATAAATCAATATCTCGGAAATTTTTCTCCATTAGAGTCGCAAATAATAAAAGTACTTCGTCACCGATGAGGTGACCATGCACATCATTAACACGTTTAAAATGGTCTATATCAAAAATGGCTAAAAAAGTGGATTCAGTGTGTCCATCTTTATTTTTTATTTGCTGCTCTGTGATGATGTTATTAATTTTTAAATCAAATGTTTTTCGATTCAACAGGCCTGTAAGTGTGTCTCTCTCATTTTCTGTCATCAATGATAGAAAGTTATGATAGATTTTTAAAATTTGAATAATGAGTTCATGTTCATGAGATTCATTTGTTTGCTCAACTAAAACAACAGCAATCGGCCTCTGTTTGGAGCATTTTAGTGGAAACATCGTAACCTGTTTGCCTTGATGGCTAATCTTGGTAATTTTTGCGGTTTCCAGACAATGACTTAAAGCTTCTACATTTTCAGGTAAGATTGTTTCGTCTTCTGGTAACGTTTCTGCATTTGCGAGGATATGTTTGACGCGGTTGATATTGCCCGCAGTATGCATCGTTAAATTACGCACATTTGCTAGCGCAAAAAGTGTTTGTGCAAGTGCAAGCTCCAGCGAGCCTGAATCCCTTTCACTGGTCAGGTTGATTAATTGCTCAAGTACTGATTCTAGCTTTATTTGTGTCATATTCATCACATTTTTTTTAATGCTTATTATCCATGTGTATAAGAAAATTAAATGGAAGAATACAGACGTAAAATGCACTTAGTTTTGAAAATCTAGTGACTGAATAGTGGCACATGCTAAACTAGCATATGACTTTATTTCATGTAATTATTCCTGCGGCAGGCGTCGGTGCAAGAATGGAAAATGTATTACCAAAACAATACTTACCGCTTGCTGGAAAACCAATCGTATCCCATATTATCCAAACCTTTTTCAACAATTCTCGTATTGCGAGTATTCATTTAGCTTTGAGCCCGCAAGATGAGTTTTGGAAAAGTTTTACGTTAAACCCAGAAAGTCGACTGCATATTCATTACACTGGCGGTGAAAGTCGGTCAGAAACGGTGTTAAATACCTTAAAAGTTATTGATGTCGCTGATGATGATTGGGTGCTTGTGCATGATGCAGCAAGGCCGGGTTTAACAGCAAATACGTTAAATCGTTTGCTAGATACGCTTGCTACTGATGATGTTGGCGGATTATTGGCGATGCCAGTCGCTGACACAGTTAAGAAGTCGAATGAATTGAATCTGATAGAAAGAACAATATCACGTCAAAACTTATGGCAAGCGCAAACACCACAAATGTTTCGTTATCAGGCTTTAAAAAAAGCGCTAACTGAGTTTATTGGGACGCCTACAGATGAAGCAGAGGCGGTAGAGGCATTGGGCCTGAGTCCTAAGCTCGTGCATGGAGAGTTAAGTAATCTCAAGGTAACTTATCCGCAAGATTTAGCATTATTGGAAATGATTTTTGAGAAGCATAGGAGCAAAACATAATGCGTGTAGGGCATGGTTTCGATGTGCATCGTTTGGTCGAAGGTAGAAAATGTATTATCGGTGGTGTTGAAGTGGCACATGATAAAGGCTTGGATGGGCATTCTGATGCGGATGTGTTGCTACATGCGATTTGTGATGCGTTGTTAGGGGCTGTGGGTTTAGGTGACATTGGCAAACACTTTCCACCAACAGACAATCGTTACAAAGGTATTGATTCTCGCATGCTGTTAAAAAAAGTGGTCAGTATGCTGACAGATAAGGGTTATGTAGTGAGTAATATCGATGCAACTGTCATATGTGAAGCGCCAAAACTGAGCTCGCATACCTTGCAAATGTGTACCAATATTGCATATGATTGCGGCATTGCATTAGATCAAGTGAATATCAAAGCAACGACCACTGAAAAGCTAGGTTTTACTGGTCGTGGAGAAGGCATTGCCGCAGAAGCGGTTTGCTTGATTGCTAAAGGGTAGGGCGTGATGTTTTCCTGGTTTGAAAAACTTGTTAACCCTTTTCCTAAGGGCGCAATAAAACCCCCACCAAAACAGTTTTGGACATTTGTCTGGACTTGTACCGCGGGTATGCGTCCTTTTCTAATAGCAATGACCATACTAACGGCGTTGTTAGGGGTATTTGAAGCCTTGCTATTCGCAATGATGGGTAAGGTTGTCGATTGGTTAAGCGATACGCCGCCTGATTTATTTTGGGGATTAGAAAAGCATACTTTATTGATTTTAGCCGTCATTTTGCTTTCTAGTACAGTCTTGCTTGGCTTACAAACGATGCTGAAGCATCAATCACTAGCAGGTAATTTTCCCATGCGCATGCGCTGGAACTTCCATCGCTTAATGCTGCATCAAAGCATGAGTTTTTATCAAGATGAATTTGCCGGACGCGTATCAGCTAAAGTCATGCAAACAGCATTAGCAGTTAGGGATGTATGGTTTATTGTCTCTGAAATCATGGTATTCGTTACGATCTACTTTGCGACCATGGTAGCGATTGTAGGTAACTTTAATCCATTGATTATTATTCCTTTTTTGACTTGGTTAGCTTTGTATGCAACTGCTTTGTATTACTTTGTGCCAAAATTAAGCAAAGTTTCTCAACAACAAGCAGATGCGCGCTCTCTGATGACAGGGCGTATTACCGATGCCTATACCAATATTAGTACGGTTAAGTTGTTTTCACATGCGGGGAGAGAAGCTGACTATGCACAGGGAGCGATGACAGAGTTTTTGGGCACGGTGCACAAGCAAATGCGTCTAGTCAGTAGTATCGAAACCATTAATCATTTGCTGAATATGATTTTGATTATTACCAGTGGTGGCTTTGGCTTATGGTTATGGACGAAAGGGCAGATGAGCGTGGGGGGGGTTGCTGCCATTGCTGCGATGTGTTTGCGTTTAAATGGTATCTCTCATTGGGTGATGTGGGAACTAACTTCACTCTATGAACAAATCGGTACTGTCCAAGATGGCATTAATACACTAGCTATGCGGCATAGTATTGTTGATCGTGCTGATGCCGAACTATTGCAAGTAACGCAAGGACATGTGCAGTTTCATCAAGTGACTTTCGCTTATCCTGAACAAAAGCAAGTGTTAAAAAATTTCCAACTCGATATTCAGCCAGGTGAAAAAGTCGGTTTGGTTGGCCGCTCAGGTGCGGGTAAGTCAACGGTGGTTAATTTGCTGCTTAGGTTTTACGAAGTGCAGCGAGGAGAAATTCTGATTGATGGTCAAAATATATTAGCGGTTACCCAAAATAGCTTGCGGGAAAAAATTGGCATGGTGACACAAGATACCTCACTTTTACATAGAAGTGTTCGTGACAATATTTTATATGGCCGTCCCGATGCATCAGAGGCTGACATGATTGCTGCTGCTAAACGCGCAGAAGCACATGAATTCATACTGCAATTACGTGATTCAAAAGGGCGTGAGGGATATGATGCACATGTCGGTGAGCGAGGAGTGAAATTATCAGGCGGTCAACGTCAACGAATCGCGATTGCGCGTGTGATGCTCAAAGATGCACCTATTTTACTGCTAGATGAAGCAACTAGTGCTTTGGATAGTGAAGTGGAGGCTGTGATACAAGAAAGTTTATATAATCTGATGCAGGGTAAAACGGTCGTCGCCATTGCCCACCGCTTATCTACTATTGCGGCGATGGATAGATTGATTGTGTTGGATGAAGGCAGGATTGTCGAAGAGGGAACGCATAAAGCTTTATTGGCTCAAAAAGGGCTATACGCAAGCTTTTGGGCGCATCAGAGCGGCGGTTTTTTAGGAGAAAACTGATTTCTCGCTAAGTAACTAGATTATTCCCAAACATGCCCAGACAAAACCCTAGTACAGCACCTAATGACGGTGCCCAATGTTTTCTTAGATGTGCTTGTGGTGCAATATCCTGAAAAATTAAATATAAAATACCCCCTGCAGCAAATAGCATTGTAGCGCCAAGTAATTGTAGATTTTCACTGAAGTGATACCAACCAATAAAAGCAATCATTGGCCCCAGTGGAGCCAGCAACAACATAAATAGTAATATGTTTTTAGCATTTGCATTTTTTTGTATACGTAGCTCTCGATAGGCATTAAACCCTTCAGGTAAGTTTTGTAAGCCAATGAAAATGGCAAGCAAAGGGGCAGTCTTAGCATTGACAGCAAGCGCTCCACCGAGAGCCAAAGACTCAGGAATAAAGTCGAGTAACATTGCAGTAAATTGCGGTTTTTCTAAGCGACGCGACCCTAAATAGCTTTCTAACAAAAAGAAACTAATGCCGCCAAGCAATAAAATCAATACGCTATATATTGGGTGACTAATATAGTGAGTTCCTTCAGGAACTAATACTAAAGCAACTGCAGCCAGCATAATGCCGCCGCCAAAAGCAATTACTGAATGTCTAAATTCATTCTCTAACCATTTTGATTTAATGTGTTCAAAGTAGCCTAGTGCGCCGCCTATCGGGATGCAGATGCCAGCGCCAAAAGCATATAGAATAATAGTTAGTGTTTCATTCATATTGATTATGCTCACTTAATACTTTAGTGTATGTGTGTAGCATTATACAAGTGCTTGCCCATATAATATGTCAATATCAGCATAGGAAATAACCATGAATACAGAAACGGACGCCCGTCCACCAGTACCGCCTTTCACTCGCGAAACAGCTATCCAAAAAGTGCGCATGGCTGAAGATGGTTGGAATAGCCGTGACCCCGAACGGGTTTCCAAGGTCTACACTATCGATTGTCAATGGCGTAATCGTACGGAGTTTCCGAGAGGGCGTGCGCAAATTGTTGATTTTTTAACCCGTAAATGGGCAAAAGAATTAGATTACCGATTAATTAAAGAAATTTGGGCGTTTGATGGTAATCGTATTGCAGTACGTTTTGCCTATGAGTGGCATGATGACGCTGGCAATTGGTTTCGCTCTTATGGAAATGAGAATTGGCAATTTGATGAAAATGGCTTAATGGAATTACGCTACGCTAGTATTAATGATTTGCCAATAAAAGAGAGCGACAGAAAATTCTTTTGGCCTCTAGGTCGGCGACCTGATGATCATCCTAATTTAAGTGAATTAGGATTGTGATTAAAATTATAGATGGGAAAATAGACAGATGCTTTTGACGCATAAAGTTGAATCTATTTAAAAACCCTAAGGTCTTAAAAGTTATTCTTTATCAAAGCTATCAACAATGATAGCACCCATAGAGGCAGGCATGGTGACAACAATAAGACGCCGGAATGCAACATATGTATCTGTAAATAAGGGAAATTTGTCTAAAGAAAAGAGGACAAGTGACACAACAATTGCTGCAATTAAATAAGCAATGATTATCCTGCTTACAAATACGGGAATGCGGTATTTAATATCAGCTTGAAAAACACTTTCGTAGGCAAAAAAACTGAGAAAAGCGATAGACAGAATAAAGACAAGGCTAAGGTTTAATAATGGCAGTGTTTCCCCTAGTTTCCAAGCTTCTTCTGAGAATGCAATCGGTACGGCTAATGCAAATGAGCCTACAGCGACTTGACCTGCATCTTCTAAATTGAAACTCATATTCATTTTTTTGCTCAATATTCCGCGTTAATTTATTTGCTAAGCTTTTAGTAATACAATCACAGCGCCACTGCCGCCATCTTGTGGTTTAGCTTGAGCGTAAGCAATGACTTCATCTTTTTGCATGAGCCAGCCTCTCAGTTTGTTTTTAAGAATAGGTTCTTTATTACGCGAGCCTAATCCTTTGCCATGCACAATGCGCACACAACGAATACCTCGCTTTTTGCAATCTGAGATGAATTCAGATACGTAGGCCCTTGCTTCATCGCTGATCAAGCCGTGTAAATCGATATGTCGCTGAATAACCCAATGGCCGCGTCTTAGTTTGCTGAGTATGATTGGAGATTGGCCATCGCGCAGGTATAAAAGCTCTTCACCACTTTCTAGCTCATGTGCAGGAATATAGTGGTCACTTAATGAGTCAATCAGCGCCTGACGCTCATCCATTATAAACTGGCGCGGTATAGGCTTTGGTTTTTTTACAGGGAGTGGAACTCGATTAACTTGTATTGGCCGGGCACCTGCAACCGCTTGTTTAAACAAGCTTAACTCGTCATCAATGTCTTCATCCCTGTCCATAACAGCTATGATATGGCAAAACCAGTCTAGTTCAAAATATACCTTAGCCGAGTTTATTGTCGGCAATGTGATAATTTGGGTCTTCAAGGACATTTATTTCAACCATCCCTTTAGCATTGTCTAAAATTTCTAAACAATCTGAGCTTAAATGCTTGAGGTGTAGGGTTTTGCCTTCAGCTATGTATTTGGCCGCGAGTGCATCAATCGCTTCAATAGCAGAATGGTCAACGACTTTTGCATTTTTGAAATCAATGACAACATCTTTAGGGTCATCTTTCGGGTGAAAAATGCTTTGAAATGCAGAAATGGAAGCAAAAAATAGTGAGCCATTCAGTACATAAGTCTTTGTTCCGGTGCTATCAATAGATGTGCTAGCACGAATATCCTTTGCGTGCTCCCAAGCAAATGCAAGCGCAGAAAAAATAACGCCTACGATAACGGCTATGGCTAAGTCCGCAAACACGGTGATTACAGCAACCAAAATTCCCACAAAAATATCGGCCTTAGGTACTTTGCCAAATAATCTGAAGCTTCCCCATTCGAATGTTTTTTCTGCGACCACGAACATTACACCTATTAAGGCCGCTAATGGAATCATTTCAATCCACTTGGAGGCAAACAAAATAAAGGACAACAAAAACACTGATGTAGCAATGCCTGATAGACGCTTCAGCGCGCCATTATTGATGTTAATCATACTTTGACCAATCATGGCACAGCCGCCCATACCACCAAATAAACCAGTCACGATGTTGGCAACACCTTGTGCTAAAGATTCACGGTTAGGCTTGCCGCGTGTTTCTGTCATGTCATCAATCAGATTTAATGTAAGCAGTGTTTCAATCAAGCCTACAGCAGCCAAAATAAGTGAATAAGGCAATATGATACGCAGAGTTTCCAAGTTCCACGGAACCTCTGGCATATGGAAGCTAGGTAAGCCACCTGCAATAGAGCCTAAATCGCCGACCGTTTTTGTTTCAATGCCCAATAAAATAGCGCCAATTGAAACGACTAAAATAGCTGCCAATGTAGAAGGAATCGCTTTCGTTAATTTAGGTAGGAGGTAAATAATCGCCATCGTCAGCACAATCAAACCAATCATTGTGTAAAGTGGCGCACCTGTTATCCATTGTGTTGTACCGTCTGGTGCAGCTGTTTTGAAGTGCCCAAACTGCGCGATGAAGATAACCATGGCAAGACCATTAACAAAACCAAGCATCACTGGATGAGGCACCATGCGAATAAATTTTCCCAGTTTAGCAACACCAAATAACATTTGAAAGAAACCCATCACGACTATCGTTGCAAATAAGTACTCAACACCGTGCTGCACGACTAATGCCACCATGACCACAGCTAGTGCGCCAGTTGCGCCTGAAATCATGCCAGGACGTCCGCCTGCTAAAGAGGTAATAAGACAGATCATAAAAGCGGCATAGAGGCCTGTCAGTGGAGATACATGCGCAATGAGTGCAAAGGCAATTGCCTCTGGCACCATGGCAAGCGCGACTGTTAGGCCGCTCAGCAAGTTGGTTTTGATTTCTTGATTACTGTAATTAAACATACCGTCCCTGTAAAAGCTGGTGATCTAAACAGTCAGTAGCTGTTGTGCAAAAGCATTTTTAGTAGCTTATATTTAATTGTTAACTGCTTGTTTAGAAAAATGTTATGAGTGTTTTGGTTCGGCGTTTTGAACCCTGAGAAGAGCGCATTATCTCACATTAGGCTAGCCTAATAAAACGATATTGCATAAAAAAACGCTCTAACGTATTGTTACGTAGAGCGTTTGTTAGCTTAGATAGCTTTATTCGAGACTGGTTAAGTAACGTTCAGCATCTAAAGCTGCCATGCAACCTGTTCCTGCACTAGTGACAGCTTGACGGTAAATGTGATCCTGCACATCACCAGCGGCAAATACGCCAGGGGCACTGGTTGCAGTAAAGTTACCATTGCGGCCTGCTTGTGTGATGATGTAACCACCTTCCATATCCAGCTGACCATCAAAAATATCCGTGTTAGGTTTATGACCAATGGCAATAAAGACACCTTTTAATTCAATCTCTTTTGTACTGTCATCTTTTGTACTTTTGAGGCGCATACCTGTCACGCCCATATCATCGCCTAATACTTCATCAAGCACATGGAAAGTTTGTAATTCAATTTTTCCTTCTTTAACACGAGCCATCAGCTTATCGACTAATATTGCTTCGGCTTTAAACTTGTCGCGGCGATGAACTAATGTCACTTTATTGGCAATGTTTGCTAGATACAAAGCCTCTTCTACCGCAGTATTACCGCCGCCGATGACAGCAACATCTTGTCCTTTATAAAAGAAACCATCGCATGTAGCGCAAGCAGACACACCTTTGCCAGCAAAAGCTTCTTCACTAGGTAGGCCGAGATATTTAGCCGACGCACCCGTCGCAATAATCAATGCGTCGCAGGTATATTCACCAGAATCACCTTCTAAGCGAATAGGTTTTTCTTTGAGGTGCGTTGTGTGAATGTGGTCAAATATCATTTCAGTGTCAAACCGTTCAGCGTGCTTTTGGAAGCGTGCCATTAACTCTGGCCCTTGCACACCATCTGCATCTGCTGGCCAGTTATCTACGTCTGTTGTTGTCATTAGCTGCCCGCCTTGTTCTATGCCAGTAATGAGAACAGGGTTGAGGTTAGCACGTGACGCATAGACAGCTGCTGAGTAGCCTGCTGGTCCAGAGCCAAGAATAATTAATTTTGCGTGTTTGGTTGCCATTTGATGCTTTCTTTTTAGTGAATAGTCATATTATAGGGACGGCATACCATGATTTAAAGAGTGCAATGGAACAAATCTTAAAAAGAATGGCTTTTAGATTCTATGCAGAAGTGATTGTCCATGCTTCTTTAGTTACGGGCACTGCATTTAACATCGATTTGCAAGTTAACCTACATCTAAAAACTGCCATCATTAAAAAATGGAGATTATTTCTCCAGCATGCTTCTGAGCATCCATGCAGTTTTTTCATGGATTTGTAGTCTTTGTGTCGCTAGATCTGCAGTTGCCTCATCATCTGCCTTGTTTGCAGCTGGGAAAACGCTTCTTGCCGTGCGGCAAACTGCTTCATGACCCTCCACAAGTTCCTTAATCATTTGCGTGGCACTAGGCACTTCTTTAGATTCTGAAATCGAACTCAACTTGGCAAACTGTGTGTAAGTACCTGGCGCATATTCGTCAAGGGCACGAATACGCTCTGCGATATCATCAACGGCAACAGCGAGTTCTGTATATTGTGTTTCAAACATTAAATGCAGGGTGTTAAACATAGGCCCTGTGACATTCCAATGAAAGTAATGTGTTTTGAGGTAAAGCGTATAAGTATCAGCTAATAATTTTGAAAGACCTTCTGCTATTTTTTTACGATCATTTGGTTTAATGCCAATATCCATATTAATCTCCTATATTAAATTTTTTTAGTGGTACATTCTTTAATGTATTGTAATAATATGACCAATATATAGCAATTTGGTTTTGCTATAATGACAGAATCAATAAATTCATTAATTTAAGGTAATAACAGATTGTTTTTTAAAAAAAAGTCCTTAGAAACTAGTAAAAAAGCAGAAATGCCAAAAACCGAGAAAGAATTGCATCATACGCGCCTAGTGAATGAAGCATGGTGGTTATTCTTGCTCCTTATTGGGCTGTATCTTGCAGTTATTTTAGTTTCTTTTGATGCTGCAGACCCTTCTTGGTTTTTTGCAAGCTCAAATGATGTTGTCCAAAACCTAGGTGGCAAGGTAGGGGCTTCCATCTCAAGTTTGTTATTACATTTGTTTGGGTATTCTGCATGGTGGTGGGTCGCGTTGGCTTTTTATACGATATGGCTGACCTATCATCAAATTGAAGCAAAAGACAAAGAGCGACCATTGCTGCTGTTTAATCTGGTTGGTTTTGCGATACTCATTTTAGCGTCAAGTGCATTAGAAGCAGGACATATTGCCAATGTCATGCAAATTTTCCCTGATGGCTCAGGTCGTATATTAGGCCAATCACTTGATGGCTTGTTACGAGATATGTTTGCTTACGCGGGCACGACAATGATCTTGTTATTGCTTTTTGCTATTGGGTTTAGCCTGTTTACAGGTTGGTCATGGGTCATGATGACGGAAAAACTTGGAACGGGCTTGATTAATACCTACGAATGGGGTTGGCACAAATATCATGATTGGCAAGACCGTAAAGTTGGAAGAACATTAGAGCAGGAGCGTTCAGAATATGTTGAGCATGAACGCAAGCGAACTGAAGATAGAGCGCCAGTTGAAATTAAACCAGCTAAAACGCAAATCGCTAAGAGCGAGCGTGTATTAAAAGAAAAGCAGACTGCATTATTTGAATCTGACCCTGATTCTGTTTTACCGCCGCTCCATTTGCTAGATGAAGCAAACAATTCGGTTGAATTACCATCCAATGAGACCTTAGAATTTACATCGCGCCTCATTGAGCGCAAATTGGCAGACTTTGGCATTGACGTAAAGGTATTATCTGCGCAACCTGGCCCTGTGATTACACGATATGAGCTGGAACCAGCACCTGGTGTGAAAGGTAGTCAAATTACCAATTTGGCAAGAGATTTAGCGCGTGCTTTATCCGTATTGAGCGTGCGCGTAGTGGAAACGATTCCAGGCAAAAGCTATATGGGGTTAGAAATTCCGAATCCTAAGCGCCAAATTGTATTCTTAACTGAAATTTTGGGCAGTAAGGTCTATGCCGATATGCACTCGCCTTTAGCGATTGCGCTCGGTAAGGACATAGCCGGATTACCTGTTGTCGCGGATTTAGCCAAAATGCCCCATGTGCTTGTGGCGGGTACAACAGGTTCGGGTAAATCTGTTGCAATCAATGCCTTAATTTTAAGTTTGCTTTACAAAGCCGAAGCAAGCAAAGTGCGCATGATTTTGATAGACCCTAAAATGTTAGAGCTATCAGTATATGAAGGCATCCCGCATTTGCTTGCGCCAGTCGTTACAGATATGCGTCATGCAGCCAATGCCTTGAACTGGTGTGTTGCTGAAATGGAGCGCCGCTATAAATTGATGTCCTCCGTTGGCGTGCGTAATTTAGCTGGGTTTAATCAAAAAATTAAAGAAGCAGAGAAAGCGGGCCAAAAAATTTCGCATCCATTTAGCCTGACGCCAGACGACCCTGAGCCACTAGAAGAGTTGCCGATGATTGTGGTAGTCATTGATGAGTTGGCTGATTTAATGATGGTAGTGGGTAAAAAAGTAGAAGAACTGATTGCGCGTCTAGCACAAAAAGCACGCGCCTGTGGTATTCACTTAGTGCTAGCGACACAACGGCCATCAGTAGACGTGATTACAGGCTTAATTAAAGCCAATGTACCAACGCGAATCTCATTTCAGGTGTCTAGCAAAATTGATTCTCGCACGATTTTAGACCAAATGGGCGCTGAAACGTTATTAGGGCAGGGTGATATGTTATACATGCCACCTGGGTCAGGCTACCCGCAGCGTATTCATGGTGCATTTGTTAGCGATAAAGAAGTGCATGCCGTTGTAGACCATTTGAAATCGTTGGGTGAACCTAATTACATTGAAGGCATCTTAACCAATGAAGTTGAAGGTGGTGCAGAAGCAGGTTCGTATAGCGACGGTGCCGGTGAAAAGGAT
The DNA here is from genome assembly GCA_051252095.1 of Methylophilaceae bacterium. Taxonomy (GTDB): domain Bacteria; phylum Pseudomonadota; class Gammaproteobacteria; order Burkholderiales; family Methylophilaceae. The sequence goes on along the minus strand of JBPOFK010000013.1, from coordinate 56,114 downwards.
GAGCTTTATGATGAAGCCGTTGCAATTGTGCTCAAAACGAGACGCGCTTCAATTTCATCAGTACAACGTCAATTACGCATCGGTTATAACCGAGCGGCAAGATTAATAGAAGATATGGAGCGTGCTGGTTTGGTTTCAGAGATGCAGACCAATGGTAGTCGTGAAGTATTAGTGAAAGCGGATAATAGTCAATATGAGTAAATGGTTTGTTAGTTTTGTAGCAGGTTTGTTGTTTTCGAGTGCCGCGATAGCGGATGGTATATCAAGCTTAAAAGACTTTTATCACAGTACCAATTCGATGCGCGCAAAGTTCCATCAAGTGGTGAAGGATAATACGAACAAAGTGGTGCAAGAAGTGGATGGCACTATGCAACTTGAGCGGCCAAATAAATTTCGTTGGGATTACAAGAAGCCATACGAGCAAGAAATTATCAGTGATGGTAAAGATGTGTTCCTGTATGACGTGGATTTAGAACAGGTCACTATTAGAGCACTTAGTCAGACTTTAGGCTCTAGCCCAGCTGCGCTGCTTGCAGGCGGCAAAGACGTCGAGAAAAGCTTTACACTGAGAAATATCAATCGTGAAGATGGCTTAGAGTGGGTAGAAGCTTTGCCCAAAAGTGATGACAGTGGCTTTGAACGCATTATGTTGGCTTTTAATGGGCAACATTTGATGAAAATGGAAATGTACGATAGTTTCAAAAATATTACTTTGATTGATTTCTCTGCCGTTGAGCGCAACCCAAGCTTGTCACTCGCTTCGTTTTTATTCACTACACCAGATGGTGTAGATGTTGTTAAGCAATAACCACGCTATTAGACATCACGCAAGGAGCTGATATTCGTATTGGCAAGCTGTTACAATAACGATTTATTTACTTTGGGTTTATATCAGTGGATAGCTTATTTGAAGCTACAGCACCAGATGCACCGCTCGCTGAATTGCTACGTCCTAAAACGTTGGCGGAAGTGGTTGGGCAATCGCATTTATTAGGTGAAGGTAAGCCACTAAAACGCGCATTTGATTCTGGTAAATTACCTTCCATGATTCTATGGGGTCCGCCAGGCGTTGGCAAAACAACCCTAGCGCGACTTATTGCCAATACAGCTGATGCAGAGTTTATCCCCATATCCGCTGTGCTTTCTGGCATAAAGGACATTCGCGAGGCGGTAGAACGTGCAGAACATACCTTACAGCAGTCAGGTCGCAAAACCATTTTGTTCGTTGATGAGGTCCACCGCTTTAATAAAGGTCAGCAAGATGCTTTCTTGCCTTTTGTAGAGAGCGGCTTAATCACGTTTATTGGCGCAACCACAGAAAATCCTTCTTTCGAAGTGAATAGTGCTTTATTAAGTCGTGCGCAAGTATTTGTGTTAAATGCATTATCAGAGCCAGAGTTGGCTGAGTTACTTGAGCGCGCAAGACAATTAGTCGCGAAAGAGATTAGCCTAACAGAGACTGTACTTGAGCAGATATTAGCTTATGCAGATGGCGATGCACGCCGCTTACTGAACTTTGCAGAAGGATTGTTTAACGCGGGCATCAGTGCCAAAGTGTCTGAAATAGATGAAGCTTTCTTGCAAACAACAATGGCGAGTAAAATGCGCCGCTTTGATAAAGGCGGCGAAGCTTTTTATGATCAAATCTCTGCGTTGCATAAATCAGTGCGTGGATCTAACCCAGATGCCGCTTTATATTGGTTTTTACGCATGATTGATGGTGGGGCTGATCCACTTTATTTAGGCCGACGTATTGTTAGGATGGCAATCGAGGATATTGGTATTGCAGATCCGCGTGCCCAAACAATGGCATTAGAAGCCTGCCAAATCTATGAGAGATTAGGTTCACCAGAAGGTGAGCTGGCACTTTCTAATGCTGTGATTTATTTAGCTGTTGCCGCTAAAAGTAATGCTGCTTATAACGCCTATAATCAAGCTAAAGCCTTTGTCTCGCAAGATAAATCAAGACCAGTGCCGTTACACCTGCGCAATGCACCAACTAAGTTAATGAAGTCTTTAGACTACGGTAAGGAATACCGCTATGCACATCACGAACCAGAGGCTTATGCTGCCGGTGAGGATTACTTTCCGGAGGATTTAGAGGCAATTGCATTTTATCAGCCCACACCTAGAGGTTTGGAAGGTAAAATATCGGAAAAAATGAAACACCTTAAAGAATTAGATCAACAAGCATTAAACCGTAAAGTGAAAAAATAAATGTTAGATATACAAGCCTTAAGAAATGATTTAGATAGCGTAATAGCACAACTGAAAAGCCGAAAATTTGATTTAGATGCGGCTAAATTTACTGCATTAGAAGCTGAGCGAAAAACAGTGCAAACACGTACGCAAGAATTACAAGCAAAGCGTAACAATGCTTCTAAACAGATTGGCATGGCAAAATCAAAAGGCGAAGATGCTAGTGATATTTTGGAAGAGGTGGCAGGGCTTGGTGAGCAACTGAAAGCTGATGAGACACGTTTGGCTGACATTCAAGCAGAGTTGCAAGATTTATTGTTGAATGTACCTAATTTGCCTCATGAAAGTGTGCCTGTGGGCAAAGATGAAGCAGATAATGTAGAAGTGCGTAAAGTTGGCACACCAGCTACATTTGATTTTGAGGTTAAAGATCATACCGATGTCGGTACGCCATTAGGATTAGATTTTGATACAGGCGCGAAATTATCAGGGGCAAGGTTTACATTAATGCGAGGACAAATCGCCAAATTGCACCGTGCAATTGCACAGTTTATGTTAGATACGCAGACGGAGCAGCATGGTTATACTGAGTGCTATACGCCTTATATGGTGAATGCAGAAACTTTATTAGGAACAGGGCAGTTGCCTAAGTTTGAAGAAGATTTATTTGCAGTTGACCACAATGATAGCAAGCTATATTTAATTCCGACGTCAGAAGTAACATTGACTAACACCGTTCGTGATGAAATCGTACCTTTAGAAAGATTACCAATTAAGCTAACGGCGCATACTCCATGTTTCCGCTCAGAGGCGGGGTCTTATGGTAAAGATACCAAAGGCATGATTCGCCAGCACCAGTTTGATAAAGTGGAAATGGTACAAATCGTCCATCCAGAAAAAAGTTATGCAGCATTGGATGAAATGGTTGGGCATGCTGAGAATATTCTTAAAGCTTTAGAACTGCCATATCGAGTGGTATCACTTTGCACGGGTGATATGGGCTTTGGCGCGGCTAAAACTTATGATTTAGAAGTGTGGCTGCCTGCACAAAATACCTACCGCGAAATCTCATCTGTGTCTAATTGTGAGGCCTTTCAAGCACGCCGCTTAAAAGCACGGTTTAAAAATGCGGACGGTAAAACAGAGTTTGTCCACACCTTGAATGGCTCTGGTTTAGCAGTCGGCCGTACATTGGTTGCGGTGTTAGAAAACTATCAGCAAGCTGATGGTAGTGTCGCTATTCCAACAATACTCCAGCCATACATGGGCGGAAAAACAATTATTTCCTAAACGTGGTTAATTGCTCGCAATTTTATATGGGTCACTATCTAGTGGCTCATGTGCTGGTTCTGAGCGCGTTAGGATATTGTAATAGCTGCGTATAGACTCAACATAAACAACGGGTTGAGTACAGCGGCAATAGCCATATTTGGCTTTGCTGTAATGCACGGGGTTTCTTAGTTTTAATAATGCTTTTTTAACATCCACCCAAGAGTCTGGGTTTAAATTGAGTCGTTGCGCGAGTACGCGTGCATCTTCAACATGCGCATAGCCAACATTGTAAGCTGCTAGCGCCATATAGGTGCGATCAGGCTCTGGAATGCGATCAGGAATAGTATCAATCATGAGGTTGATATATTTGGCACCTGCAGGAATGCTTTGTTTAGGATCCAGCCGATCTGTTACTCCCATTCTATCTGATGTGGCCTCTGTTAACATCATGAGTCCACGCACTTTTGTTGGTGATGTGCTATAGGTATCCCAATGAGACTCCTGATAACTAACAGCGGCCAATAATCGCCAATCTAGACCTGTAATTTCTTGTGCTTCTTTAAACAGTTTTTTGTATTGTGGTAAGCGCGTTCTACTACGAGCGATGAATGTTTGTATATCGATGGGGTGTAAACGATTACTGTTGCCATGATATCGATCAATCAGGTTTCGCAGAGTGCCATCATTTCTGATCTGTGAAAAAAAAGCGTTTGCCATAAGAAGTAACTCTGGTTTTTGGGTCTTTGCAAAGCCCCAAGCTATTTTTTCTGGCTCACCTAATTTAAATGCGACACGCAAATTTGGATGATAATTCTTTAGAACAGAAAATAAATGGCTGTCCGCGATGGTATATTCAATCTCGCCTTGGGCAACTTCTTCTATTAAGCCTTCTGAATGAATATCAGGGCGGTTAGACCATTCTAAGTTACGAAATTTTTTCTTATTGTCGCTCAGTCTTTCAACAAAACTGCTAGAAGAGGGCACGGCTATTTTTTTGCCGACCAAATCACTTACTTTTTTGGCAGGCTTTTTTGTATGTAAACGGCTATAGACCACCTGTTGCTGTACTTCTTGATAGGGGATGGAAAAATCAATTAATTTTTTTCGCGCCGGTGTGACGGTAAGGTCTGCAGCCGCAATATCCGCTTTATTGCTAATGATGGTCGCAACTACTTCTTCTATGGTGTCAGCAACAATGAACTCAATCTGCTTGTCCCCACCGATAAATTTTGAGAAAGCGATGGCTAAATCATACTCAAGACCAGCAAATTCTTTATCACTGTTAACATAATAAGTGCTAGGGCTATTTAGCGTGACAAATGTAATCACATTTTCATCGCGCTTAGCTTCTTTTTTTTCAGGTGATGAGTCTTTACTACAGGCAGATATTGCTAATATTAGGAAGCTTAGGCGCGCAACATTTTGAATCCAAATGCTATTTAAACGAAAGTTGCGCATATGAAAATAGTATAGGCTTGAAGCCTAACGATACTTTTCCTCAACTTTTCCAGCATCTGCAATAAATACAGACGACGCTAAGCCAAGGAAAATACCATGTTCCACAACACCTGGAATGTTATTTAGTTGATTATTTAACATCTCTTCTGTCATGCTTTTATCAAATTGCATATCTAAAATTAAGCTCCCATATGAGCTGATAGACAATCCATCTTTAGCGACGTTCTGGCGCAAAGTGCCTTGACCACCTATTTTTTCGATACTTTTTTTTGCAGCTTGCCATGCAAATGGCATGACTTCAATGGGGATTGGGAAAAGTGTGCCTATTTGATTCACTAACTTGCTTTTGTCTGCAACGACAATAAATTGTTTGGCCGCTTTTGCCAAAAGCTTTTCCATGACTAAGTCATAACCACGACCTTTAAGTAAAATCATATCTGGTGTGATTTCATCGGCACCATCAACATACAGATCAATGGCACTGGTTTGTTGCAGAGCAATTACATTCAAGCCTAGGCTTTGCGCTTTTATCATGCTCACATTAGAGCTAGAAATCGTCGTGACTTTGAGTTTTTCTTCTTTTTGGCGTCTTGCTAGCTCCTCAATGAAGAAGTTAGCGGTAGAGCCTGTACCCAATCCAACTAACATATCATCTTGAACTTTTGCTGCTGCATGAATTGCAACTAATTGCTTATCGTTCATCCATGAATCCCTCCATGCGTTAATTATTTTGGTTTTTATTATTAAGTTGACGCCCAAAATGTAATTGAGCGCTAAGAGTAAGACCGCGTTAAGGTTATAATAGGTAAAATTTCAAGCTAAACCAAGTCATTTTCAATCTCATTTATGCAGTTAATACCACCAACCTCTGGTCGAACTTCCCGTTTTTCTTATGCAGCCAATGGCTTAGATAGTTTATCCTTGGCAAGACTTGCATGTGACTTAAAAACAACAAAAAAGCCGCTTGTTATTATCACAGCAAATGCATTTGAAGCGCAGCGTTTGATTGAGGAAATTCCTTTTTTTGCGCCAGATGTCAGCTTGCATTTGCTACCTGATTGGGAGACCTTACCCTATGATGTGTTTTCCCCTCATCCCGATTTAATTTCAGAGCGCCTATCCACCTTATATCAAATCAGCCAAAACAATTTTGATATTGTCATTATACCAATCGTAACAGCATTATTAGCAATGCCGCCTGTTGCTTATCTAGCTGGCCATACTTTTATGCTGAGTAAGGGTCAGAATCTTGATATTGAGGCGCTCCGACATCAATGTGCGCAAGCTGGATACCACCATGTTAACCAAGTGATCAGTCCAGGTGAGTTTAGCGTCCGCGGTGGTCTCGTTGATTTGTTTCCTATGGGTGGAGTGCTTCCCTATCGGATAGATTTATTTGATGATGAAATTGAAACGATTCGTACCTTTGACGTTGATACACAGCGCAGCCTCTATCCTGTTCCAGAAATTAGACTGCTACCAGCAAGAGAGTTTCCACTAGATAAAGCAGGCATTGCGCTTTTTAGAACGCAGTTTAGAGAGCAATTTGAAGGTGATCCACAACGCGCAAAAATCTATAAAGATGTGAGTAAAGGCAATGCAACTGGGGGTATTGAATGGTATTTGCCATTGTTTTTTGAGGCAACAGCAACGATTTTTGATTATCTACCAGAGCAAGCCATACTCTGTGCGCATGGCGATTTAGACAAAGCAGCACAAACTTTTTGGTATGAAGCTAACTCGCGTTATAAGTTGCTGGCTTATGATGCAGAAAGACCCGTCTTACCACCTGAAAATTTATTGATTAAAGCGGATGATTTCTTTAGAAAACTCAAGCAATTTTCTGTGATAAACGCCGTGCTGTCGCCTAAAAAGGAATTGGCTGAAGTTGATGTGGATAGGCGCGCAGACCAGCCACTGCATAAATTACAAGCATTTATACAATCATCTAAAAAACGCATCCTTATTGTGGCCGAAAGCTTGGGCAGGCGTGAGACGATGTCACAGCTGTTTTCTGAACAAGAATTGACGATTCCTGCGTGTGAGACATGGGCAGCTTTTCTAGAAAATAAAGCGAAAGTCATGCTTAGTGTTTCTGCATTGCATACAGGTTTTGTTAGTGATGTTGTCGTCATCACTGAAGCTGAGTTATATGCCTCTACAGTTCGCCAGCAACGGCGGCGTGTTAAAGAAAAAGCCCGTAATACGGAAGGCATGCTCAAAGACCTATCTGAGCTGCGTATAAATGACCCTGTTGTACATGAGCAGCATGGCGTGGGACGCTATCGCGGTTTGCAAAACTTGGATTTTGGTGAAGGTGAAACAGAGTTTTTGCTATTAGAATATTATGGAGATGACAAATTATATGTGCCAGTCTCACAATTATTCTTAATTTCTCGTTACTCAGGCGGGCCGCCTGAAAGTGCGCCGTTGCATCGTTTAGGTAGTGGGCAATGGGAAAAGGCGAAGAAAAAAGCACTTAAACAAATTCGCGACACAGCCGCAGAATTGCTTAATTTATATGCACAGCGTGCAGCGCGGAAAGGGCATGTATTTAAGCTGAGTTTGAAAGATTATGAGGCTTTTTGTGATGGCTTCCCATTCGAGGAAACACCAGATCAGTTGTCTGCTATTGAAGCGGTCATTGGCGATATGCAGTCGGGTCGACCAATGGATAGGCTGGTTTGTGGTGATGTTGGTTTTGGTAAAACAGAAGTTGCGCTACGAGCTGCATTTGTGGCTGTCATGGGCGGTCGACAAGTTTCTGTATTGGTGCCAACGACATTATTAGTTGAGCAACACTATCAAAACTTTTGTGATCGATTTGCAGACTGGCCAATTAAAATAGCAGAAATCTCTCGCTTTAGAACGAAGAAAGAACAAGCTGAATCGTTAAAAGGGTTGGCTGATGGCACTATCGATATTGTCATTGGCACACATCGACTAATTCAGAAAGATGTGAAATTTAAAAATCTTGGTCTAGCGATTTTAGATGAAGAGCATCGTTTTGGCGTGCGCCAAAAAGAACAAATGAAAGCATTGCGTGCTGAGGTCGATGTGCTGACACTCACTGCAACACCCATCCCACGCACACTGAGTATGGCGATGGAAGGGTTGCGTGAATTTTCAGTCATCTCTACGCCACCCCAAAAACGGCTATCAATCAAAACATTCCATACCGACTATTCTGATGGCATTATCCGTGAAGCAGTAATGCGTGAGTTTAAGCGCGGTGGACAAGTTTACTTTTTACATAATGAAGTTGATACCATTTTTGTGCAAAAAGAAAAATTAGAAAAAATACTACCTGAAGCACGCATAGCCATTGCGCATGGGCAATTACGCGAGCGCGAACTCGAATATGTGATGCGAGATTTTTACCAACAACGCTCTAATTTATTATTATGTACCACGATTATAGAAACAGGTATTGATGTGCCCACTGCAAATACGATTATCATGAATAAAGCTGATATGTTTGGCTTGGCGCAGCTGCATCAATTGCGTGGGCGCGTCGGTCGCAGCCACCACCAAGCCTATGCTTACCTACTAACTGACCCGCATCGCAAAATTACCGCGCAAGCACAAAAGCGCCTCGATGCAATCCAGCTACTAGAAGATTTAGGCGCAGGTTTTCATCTGGCCATGCATGATTTAGAGATTCGTGGGGCAGGGGAGTTATTAGGCGATAGTCAAAGCGGAGAGATGCAAGAGATTGGTTTTAGCCTGTATTCAGATATGTTGAACCACGCTGTCAAACAGCTTAAAGCGGGTGCTGAACCAGACTTGGATGCGCCATTAGGCGTAACGACAGAAATTAATTTACACACCCCAGCTTTGTTACCAAGTGACTATTGTCCAGACATTCATGAGCGTTTAGTTATTTATAAACGTCTAGCTAACTGTGAAGATAATGATGCATTAGACGAGATGCAAGAGGAGTTGATTGACCGTTTTGGCTTGCTGCCAGAAACAGGTGAAGCATTAATCGCTTGTCATCGACTTCGCATTGCGGCTAAACCATTAGGTATCGTAAAAATTGATGCGTCTGATGCTGCCATTCAATTACAATTTAACCCCAAAGCGGATATTGACCCACTTAAGTTAATCAACCTATTGCAGCGAGACAAACGTTGCCGCATGAATGGTCCAGAGAAGTTACGCATCACTGTGACCCTAGGTAACCTGAACCATCGTGTAGAGCTGGTGAAGGAAATATTGAAAGACTTTGCTTAAGAGGTTATTTATAAATAATCACAGCTAAGGTAGCAACTGCGATTGTTGCCCATCCAATTCGATCGACGTATTTCTTTAAGTTCGCTTCCATTGTTGGGCCACCCCATTTCATCAGCCCCGCAACCATATAAAACCGTGCGCCTCTGCCAATAAATGAAGCAATTGTAAATGGAATGAGTGGCATAGCTAATGCCCCAGCAGCAATCGTAAAAATTTTATAAGGAATAGGGGAGAAGCCAGCAATAAAAATTGCCCAAACGCCCCACTCTTTAAACCATATTTCTGCTTTTTGGAACGCCTCCCAATAATGCGTTTGTTGCAAATGGGGTGCAATAAAATCAAATGCAATTGACCCGATTAAATAACCAAATAGGCCTCCCAATATGGAGGCGACTGAGGTGAGTAAAGCAAAACGCCACGCTTTAGCTGGGTTTGCTAGGCACATTGGGGCCAGCATAACATCGGGTGGAATAGGAAAGAATGAAGATTCAGCAAAACTAAGCGCGCCTAAGTACCAAGGTGCTTTTGGTAATCTAGACCAAGCCATGACGCGGATATACAGTAGAGTGAATATTTTCATTATTGTCAGAAGATGGTTGTCATGTTGATGATAGAAGATTTTACCTGATTGCAGATAAACTAGTCACGATTAATCAATAAGTCTTTGCTGGTTTGGCACTCAGGCTAAAAACGAACTGTGTTATATTTTAAAAATAATGAAATTTAGGGAGAGTTTAATTGAAATTAATTGCTGAAAGGTTGGCCGCGTTTGGTATTTCTGAGTTATGGTTAGCTAAAGTGATTACCGTTCTGGTATTGAGTTTAATTGCACACTTTATAGTTAGAGTAGTGCTGTATAGGCTCATGAAGATAACAAAGAAAACTAAAAGCGCTTGGGACTATGCTTTTATCTCATCATCATACAAAACCTTACCTACATTTATTTGGATTGTCGGTATTTCTATTGCACTAAAGGTTGTAGGTCACCATACACAAGATGAATTATTTGAATATATTCCAGTTATCAGGGATGCTGGTATAACACTTTGTTTTGCTTGGTTTGCATGGCGCTTTATAGAGGGAGGCAGTAATAGGCATTTAGCGCAACTAGAAAAATACGGCGAAGAGGTTGATCACACCACGGTTGATGCACTTTCAAAACTAGGTCGACTCATTGTTATTATTGCAACTATTTTAACCCTGATGCAAACCTTTGGCTTTAGTGTCTCTGGGTTGCTTGCTGCTGGCGGTATTGGCGGTATTGCAATTGGTTTTGCAGCAAAAGATCTTTTAGCAAATTTTTTTGGTGGACTCACAATCTATGCGGATAGGCCATTTATTGTCGGTGATTGGATTCGTTCACCTGATAAAGATATTGAAGGTACTGTAGAAAAAATAAGTTGGCGTTATACGCAGATTCGACGGTTTAATAAAAATCCGATTTATGTGCCAAATTCCGTCTTCACTACAGTTGCGGTAGAAAACCCTTCGCGAATGACTAATCGACGTATTAAAGAAACAATTGGTATTCGCTATGAAGATATTAAATTAATGCCAGCTATTGTTGACGATGTAAAAAAAATGCTGCAGTCACATGAGGATATTGACACTACTAAAACCTTGATTGTGAATTTCAATATGTTCAATGCCTCTTCGGTTGATTTCTTTATCTACACCTTCTCGCGCACAGTCATTTGGGAAGAGTTTCATGCAGTTAAACAAGATGTGTTGCTGAAGGTGGCTGATATTATCGAAAAACATGGCGCGGAAATCGCATTCCCAACGCAAACGTTGCACATTGCACCTGATAATCTAGAAGATAATTAACCTGCTATTAATAGATTCAATGCTGAATAGCTAATAGTAAAGCAGGTTAATCGTTTTGTATTAAAGTATATAAATCTGTCTCATTGGTGATGCATATTCTGATGATTAGGCTTTTTGACCTGAACCTCAATGGTTTCTTTAGAAGTCTCTTTGATGGGGTCATTTGCCTTAGTGGCGCTAGGCGTCTTTCCTTTAAACTCATAAGCTTGCTTATCCGTAGGAAATTGATAGTCACCAGGATCGTTGAAATTGTTTTTTTCGATTTGCTCACGCACTTTTAGAGTCGTAAACATTCCCCCCATCTCGATGGGTCCAAACTGACCATTACCCGTCATCATCGGCAGGGTGTTTTCAGGTAAAGGCATTTCCATCATAGCTGCCATATCACTCATTTCAGACATGCCCGTTTCACCCATAGGCATGTAATCTGGAACTAACTTTGCAAATACTTTCGCAATACCTGTTTGATTAACGCCAATCATATTTGGCACATCGTGACCCATCGCATTCATCGTATGGTGAGACTTGTGACAATGGAAAGCCCAGTCACCCAAATTATCAGCAACCATTTCAATGGCGCGCATTTGTCCAACTGCAACATCTGTAGTAACTTCTGGCCATCTCGCTGACTGAGGAACCCAACCTCCATCTGTACCTGCAACTTCAAATGAATGACCGTGAATATGAATTGGATGGTTCGTCATGGTCAGATTACCAATGCGTATACGTATTTTTTCATTTTTTTGAGCAACAATAGGTGCAATACCAGGGAAAACGCGACTGTTGAATGTCCATAAATTAAAGTTAAGCATAGTGTTGGTTTTAGGTTTATAGCTACCTGGTTCAATATCATATGCATTCAAAAGGAGGGCATAATCACGGTCTACTTTCATCGTGTTCATATTTTTAGGGTGAGTAATCCAAGAGCCCATCATTCCCATCGCCATCTGTGTCATTTCGTCAGCATGTGGATGATACATAAAGGTGCCAGCACGATTTGCCACAAACTCATAAACATAAGTTTTGCCTGGTGCTATTGCAGGCTGTGTGAGCCCGCTGACACCATCCATGCCACAAGGCAGTATCATGCCATGCCAATGCACGCTGGTTTTCTCTGGAAGTTGATTCGTGACAAATATTCTGACTTGGTCGCCTTCAACGACTTCAATGGTTGGTCCAGGACTTTGACCGTTATATCCCCATAAATAAGCAATCATGCCAGGTGCGACTTCTCTTTTAACTGGCTCAGCTACTAAGTGAAATTCTTTAACATTATTATTCATACGCCATGGTAGGCTCCAGCCGTTTAAAGTGGAGACAGGTTGGTAAGGTCTACCAGTCTTTGGCATAAGTAATGGTTGGGTCTCTGCATGATTGCTAATAACAAGCTCTGGAATGCCAGCTAAAGTTGCCTTGCTGACGGCATTTAGTGCAATACCTGCACCTGATAGTTGCATAAACTGTCTACGATTCATTGTGTTAGATCTCCTTTTGATGCAATGGGCGAACCGACTAATGCCATTTCTAAATCACTTTCTGCTAACCAGAAGTCTCTGAGTGCAATCATATATTGATTAACAGCTAATACCTGTTCGCGCGCTGTTTGCATTAATTCAAAAGGGCTAATCAGCATGCCGTTATAGCGTAGTAGACTTTCGTCAAGTAAGCGCTTTCTTAGCGGGATGATTTGATCGCGATAATTTTGTGCGATAGCGTATCGTGTTGTATACAAATCATACTGTTGGCGAACTTCTGAGGCGGCAATAATAGCCTGTTGTTTCGCTTCATTTAATGCTTGCATATAGCGTGCTTCTGCACGCTTAACACGTGCAGTGCCCCAATCAAAAAGCGGTAACTCAAAACTGATTTCTATGCCTTTCTTTGAAGGGTCACTGCGCCGTCCTTCCAATACGCGAGCAGGCCCAAGCTCTAATACGTTAATCAAGCGTGTTGATTTTGTTAACCCTAGCTGATTTGCTAATGCTTGCGTGTTGGATTTGGTTTGCTGCAAATCCAGACGCTTAGCAAAATCATCTGCGCTAATTTTTTTTAAGTCTTGTTGTTTTTCAGGAAGGTTTGATAGTCTTGCAGGTAGATTAAAATCGTCTGGGTGCGTTAACCCTAATAATTTTGTTAATTTTTCTTTAGCTTGAATACAGTCGTATTTTGCTTGCTGATATACAAGTGTATTTTCGATTAGAAAACTTTGTTCTTTATCCGCTTGTAGCTGGCTCCAGTTACCTGCTTGATGCATGCGCGATGCTAGCTCACCAGATGCCTGTGCGGATAGCATTACCTGCTCCAGATAATCAAGTTTCTGTTGCATCGCTAGTGCGTCAATGTAAGCATTACGCGTTTGCCTGGCCAAACCTAATATGTTGATAGCAATTTGATTTTGTTGAGTTACAAAATGTTGTTTTTCTATTTCAGTCGCTTTAGACAAAGTGAACAATGCCATTAGATTCATTGTGAATACTTGTTCAATTTTATAATCACCGTTATTTCTGGCATAAAGCATTGAAAAGCGCGGGTTTGGTAGTCGTCCAGCTTGCACTATATTCGATTCTGCAATTTGTAACTGGTAAAAATCTGCTTGTAACCCAGAATTATTCAGTAATGCGACTTGTACTGCATCATCTTGGCTTAAAGGCTTTGCTAATAGTGTACTGGTAAGCGCTGCATTTTCTTGAAGAAGTGCATCGGTATTCGCCCAAACTGGCTTTTGTTTAATATGTTTCTGAGTAATCGTTTGTACGGTGTTGAAGCCACCATCTTGACTGAATGTTGCACAGCCAGCCAAGCCCGCTATCAGCATGATTGTTAATAATTGCTTTAAAGGCGCAACGAATATATGTTGCATAAGAGAACCTCCTACATTTTAAATTAAATACGATGGACGGATTTGTCCTGAGGATTTAATTTAATATAGGTGGCTTAATAACGGGAGCTGAGTGTCTAGAAGAAAAAGAAACGCTTAATGTAGCGTGTTTATTTACATTAGCATCTAGTAAAATCAATGCAGGCGAGTTGATGATTAGTGCACCTGCGCTTGCTAAGAAACAGGCATTGCAATGTGTGCATTGATGCGATGTTTGCTGGTTTGTATTTTCACTTTCAACCTGTTTGTGACATGCAGGCGAGACGTCTGAGTAGGTTTCTGTTGCATGTAAGTCAGCCTTAAGCATCATATCGGCACTCATTATTTGCGCCATTGCCATGCTGAATGGCAACCAGAACATAATTAATAGGCAGATAAAATTTTTCATTGCGTTTAGGATAGCTTGGATGCGTTTTTAGTTCAATGATTTTTTGGGTAGAAGAGGGCAAATTTAGTACACAAATAATTGACCTAAACTCACAAAAAATATCGCTTTTTTGATCGGCAAGCCTTCATGGATAAATAAGGTGGCGTATGCGTCTAACTGGCTTTGGTATTGTGTAGCAATCGTTTTTAATCCAAGGTCAGTTGTATTGCTGTCTACTTCAACTGTTTTGTAATCTATAATCCAGCGCGTATTGTTCTCAATAAAAGTACGGTCGATGATTTTTTTAGAAACAGCTCCTTCAGTTGTAGATTCAATTGCGAGCTCACTAACAGCGGATTCTCTAGAGGCTAGTACCCACTGACCTTGCTCGCTTTCAATGCATGTGGTCAATAACGAGATGACACGCGCTACGCTTGTTGATATTACTGCTGCTTCATAGCCTTGTCGCTTAAACCATCGTTGCATTGCATTATTTAAATGGTTAATACGTGATTTTGACCAATTATTTAAGCCGCTTTCAGCAATTAACTGCAAATATAAATGCGTCAATATGCCTATATCAGCATCTAACTTGTTGTTATCAGTTGTCTTCTCCCGTCTATTTTCACTAAAACTATTAAAAGCTTCATTTTTTGATAGTTTAATTGGATTGTTTGGTTTGTTCAGCCTGATTAGTTGCGGTATGAAGTCTTCTAAGGCTACTGATGGCTGTGTTTGTTGTGTCGCTTTGGGTTTAATGGCGTCTTCATAAGTGAAGGCATAGTGGACGATTGGCCACAATAAGTCTAGGAATGTGTTTTTAGGTACTTTGATTTGTCCTTTTGCATCTACTTTTGCAGCGCCGAGTAAGTGCAAGCATCGTTCTGCCCGTGTTGCCGCTACGTAAAGTACGCGTGCATCTTCAAAAGATGCGCGTTCTTTTTCTAACATTTTTAGGTAGTCGTAGGCGCTTACTTCATTAGCTTCTTGTTGGGCATACCCTTTCGGAATGTAGGGGGCGGCAACTAAGCTAATATCGCCGGCAGTTTGAGTGTGTTCAGTTTTTTCTGAGGATACTTCCTCCCAAAGCAATAAAGGTTGTTCATTACCCCCAGTTTTGCGATCTAAGCCTGGCAAAATAACAGTATCAAACTCTAAGCCTTTAGATTTATGAATCGTCATAAATTGCAAGCTATCATCTGCTATTGCATCAGGGGCAGCATATAACTTTTCGACTTCAGTGGCGAGTAGTTGCGGCGAAAATTGGCCTGTTCTTTCTAATGTTTCAATGCGTGCAAAGAATGCTTGTACATCGCGTACATCGCCAGCATCCCATAAGCAATCGGCACCCCCTAACATTAACCAAACACCATGCACCCAGCGGCTAATCGATTGGCGTCCTTCATGTTGCATGGCTTGGTTAAGTACTTCGCGTACATGGAATAGTCGTTGGCGACCATCTTCGCTTAAAGCAGATAAGCGGTCTTCTTGATACATTAATTGTATCAAGGTGCTACTTTTATCATGTGATACTAATGCGTGTAAATCCGCTAATGTTAGGCCGCACCAAGGGGCACGCAAAATAGCGAGCCAATGCACACGATCTGCTCGGTGATGAAGAGCATAAGTGAGTGATAGCAAATCTTGAACAATTTGTCTATTTGCTAACTCTTCGATTTCTACTGCTTGAAAACTAAGATTAGGATGATTACGGCGGATTTCTGTTACCAATGACGTTAAGTGGCTGCGTGCTCGAACTAAAACGGCAATTTTTGCATCTGGTTTTTGCTGACGTGTTTGCTGAATGATTTCAATAATACGATCTGCCTCTAATTGGCGAATATCTGTGAGTAATAAACTGTTGTCTTCATTTTCATCATCTATACTAGGTTTCTCATCTAGCATTGCGTGGACGACGACCTCTGCATGGTCATTGTCAGTTTTAGTTGCCACAAAAGGGCGATATTGAATCGCACCTCGATTAATACTGTCTTGACTGGGGAATATCGTACTAAATGCTTGATTCACCCATTCCACTACAGGCGGTGATGACCGATTATTACGCCAAAGCTTCAAAGACCTAAGTTTGATATCCCCAATGCCAAGTTGTGTAGCACGTAAAAACAAACCGACATTGGCTTTGCGAAAACGATAGATAGACTGCATTGGGTCACCAACGCAAAATAAAGTACGGCCATCTTCCTTTTGCCAGCCACGTGTTAACGCTGTTATCAATTTGATTTGTGAAGGGCTGGTATCTTGAAACTCATCAACCAATAAGTGTTGGATGCGGTAATCAAATTTGAGCGCTAAATCAGTAGCATTACCTGCCGTATCTTCCAGTGCCAAAAGTGCACGCTGTGCAATCTCCACAAAATCCACTTCGCCATGCGCTTGAAAAACCAACCATAATTCACCAACGGCAATATGGAGTAATTGTGCTAGCGTGGCAATTATTTGCCATGTGGTTTCATCTTGTTTTGGTGAAGGCAAACTACGTAAACGTGATAAGGCGGCTTCGGCACCACTGGTTTGTTGCAAGGTTGCTATTAGTGTCGTAAGCGCTTCTTTATAAGGCTTTGCCTCACCAGTGGGTGGCAATCCCATATTTTTATCTAGACGCTTACGAAAGTTACCCCCTGTAGTCAATAAAAGTTCAGCGATAGATTGCCACTGCCCTAAAGCATCACTTGTTGCTTTTAAGTGTGTATCCCAATCGAGCAGTCGCGCTATTGGATGTGTTTGGTCTAGCTGACTGGCTGCATAGCGTGCAATTGGCATCAGGCTATCTTGAATGCTTGTTGGCAGCACATTTACAGCAGCTTTAAGATCGTCATTAATCATACTTATTAATGCATCTTCTGCATCATGCGCGGTATGCTGGCTTTGCGTATAAGGAAGCCATTGATCCCGTTTAGACAGCATCTCTGCCAGTAACTGGGTTAGCTTATAAGTATCGTTGTCAAAATAGTGCAGGGCATCATGAATGATGGCACCATAGTCTGGATGCTCTAAATGTTCAATAGCTCGCATTGCCGCCTCTTCGTAGCATGGTCGCGGATCATCACGTACACCAGGCTGTGTGCCAAAACGGCTGAGCAAAGGCATTTGCCTTGCGAGATTGGCGCTCAGAGAGTCAATAGTATAAATGCGTAAGCGAGATGGCGTATCAAGTAGCTGCCATCCAAGCATGTCTGAGCGTGTTAATACTATTTGGCCTAGCTTAAACGTAATTTGTTTGTGCGGCTGTTCAGGTAGCGTGCCTTCTGCTGCCAGCTGCAAGCTATCCATAATCCGCGATTTCATTTCAGACGCGGCTTTATTAGTAAAAGTAATAGCTATAATTTCTTCTGGCGCATCTACTGTTTCTAATAATTTAAGAAACCGCTGCGTTAACAACTCTGTTTTACCTGCGCCAGCTGGCGCTTCTACGATGAATGAATCATGCGCTAATGCTTGCTGACGACTCAGACTGTCTTCTTGTAATAAAGCAGCAGATAAATTGATCTCATGCTGCATTAGGTTTTGTCCTTTGTATATTGTCGCTCAAATTGCAGTTGCCATTCTGGTAAGCGCAACAAAGGTGTGACATCACAAAAAGCAAGCTGACTTTCATTATCGAATTTCACCGCTGCATCGCCATTTTTTAAACTAATCGCAGTCGCAGAAATACTGCTTTTCCAATGTTTAACAATGCTTTGCCAATGTGGAAAAGTAGCCTCATCAAACACTTTTCTGCCACGCAGATCGTCAAATACTGTCGCGCCTTGGATGAGTTCAGAAGCTGCCGCAACACCAATAAAAGCATTGTCTGCAGTGCGCACTTTGGCATAACAAACAGCACCAATTTCATGGCCTGTCTCTTGCAAAACAAATGCTGCATAGATAGGCAGCTGCGGCTCTGTAATATTCGCTTGTGCCCAGTTTTTATAATCAAGCTGATGCCCTGTTTTGTAATCAATCACGACCAAGCGTTGATCATCCAATAAATCAATACGATCAATGACTAACTTTATACGGATGCCTTCAATATCGATATCATGACTTTGCTCACATGCGATGACGTTAAAGCCTTGTGGTCGCAACATTTCAACTTCTATCAGCCATGCAAAGACAAGCTTACTTAACCGCGCGGCTTCTAAGCTTAAAAAGCGTGCCGAAAATGCATGATTACGTTCTATGTTAAACGTAGCTAACACGGTTTCTGAAATAGAAAGAAGCTCTGATTTTAAGATGTCAGGGATTGTTTCTTGCCATTGCTCTTGGCTACGACCATCCCAATATTTTGCAAGCACAGCATGTACCAGGCTCCCACGTTCCATTACATCTAAACCATTGGCTGGTTCATCCAGTTTTCTGGCATTTAAACGGTATTGATAAAACGCCCAAGCAGGGCAAATAGCTTGTGCCTTTAATAGGCCTGTACCACCACTTACATGTTCACCTGATTTGACGGGCGGTGCTTGATGGTCTGCTAACCATTGCCAATCATGACGGGAAGCTTCTGCCAATGACTCTGCCAGAGTCAAACTGAGTTTTGGGGTATAACTAAGCTTGGTCAAGCCTTGCATAAGCGGGCTGATGCGTAATTCACGTTCGCCATCTTTCATTGCGCTTGAAAAAATGACCCGCGTCGCACTCTTGATTAAACGCTGGTGAATAGCTAAAGCGAAATCAGCTTGTACTTCACTGCTTGCATTAGGCGTTTTCGCATAGCGTTGGATGTCCGCTGGAAGTAACGCGTTATGACGTGCAATTGGTGGCCACACATGATCATTCATCCCCATTACCCACAACCCATCTAGCGGTTCGGCACAAGCTTCAAGCATGCCCATGACCTGTATAGAGGGGAGTGTTTTTCTCTCGGCTTGGAATATTTGGTTTTTGCACAATTGCGCTAATCGCTTGAGCGCTTCATTGGCACTAATGTTACCCATCAGCGGCGCTAGGTTAGCAAAGTCTTGTAAAACTTTTTTAAAGGATTCCACCGCCTGATACTCATGACTAGAAATGCTTCGCTTACCCTGCCAATGCGTATGTTCAAGCGCTTCGCTAAATGTCTCTGCCCATTGGCTTGGTCTAGCAAGCCGGCTATTTTTTTGCGCAACACCCATCAATGCTTTGGTGTCCGCTAATAGCGCTGGCAGGCTCAGCGCATGTTCTCCTTCGCAAGCGTGATCTAGAAAACGAATAAAACGATGGCTGCTTAAGCTTAATGAGCAATCTTGTCGCATACGCGCATCTAATTGCGCGCGCGCATCCCGTTCTTCTATAGTATCTGACCAATAAACACTATGTATGAGCTTTGAAATATCGTTTTGTAGTATGGCTTGCTTTTGCCAAGCAAAACGTAATAAGTCTATTGCGGTACTAATAATAGGCAAACTTGATAAGGGCACCCCAAGCGTAAAGTCATAGCATCGTTGAATTTCTGCATGTGCTGGCGAGATTGCTTCTGGGTGAAAAATATCGTCTAGTAATGCCGACAATTTAGGCCGTAAAGTTTCTAACTCTGGCACAACAATCGCCAATTTTGTATTGGATTTTTGTGCTAGTTCTTGTGCTGTCCAAGCAACAGCTGCGCGACACTCAGCATCTTGATCTGCTAAATTGACATGATAACAATCCTGCACAGTAGGCAATGTCAAGTTGTAAGTGCTGACAGTTACGCCACGGGTTTCTAACACCGTAATTAATCGTTTGGTATGCGGGTGTATGCGATCAAACCCAGCTAGCTGTATATGACTTGGTAGCTGTCCAGCATCGCGTGCCAAACAGGTGATTTGCCAATCTTCAAAGCGTGCAGCTTCCAGCATATTATTTGCTTTGCAGCGATGCTGAAAATCGGCCTGCCACTGCATAAATTGCTGTGTTTCTTCAGTAGCTTGTGTAATATCAACGTTCAAACGCCATTCAACAACTAAGCGGTTTGCCTCCATTGCGGCACTCGCCAGGCCAGAGGTATCAAACAAATCAGCGGCAATATGTGTTTTCAGCGATTGCTGTATACTTTGTTCCCATAGCAAGCCTTCTTGCATTGCGGTCAGCACATTGGTTGGCACACTAGCTGCATCAATTTCGCCAAGTAAAATGGCTGTTTCAATCGTATGGTTAAGCCAATCAGAAAGCGTGTAGATTTGTGGTGTTTGCCACTGATTAGCTTTGTTGAGTATTTCCTGACGTTGGTGTGTCATTTGCAAGCTTCGTGCTAAACGAGTTGTTGCGCAGAGGACGACATGAGATGAAGCGTTAGATGACATGGCAGTATTTTAAACGAGTGCCTAAGATTGTTCATCTATTTATGGCATATAAAATATTTAGTGAGCATGTTGGTTTTATTGGATAATGGCCTCATATAGAAAGTAAACGATTTTTGGAGTACAAAAAAATGTTAATGCAAGCAGCAAAATGGATTAAATGGTTGTTGATGTTTTTAATTATCCCTATCGCCCTTTTTGCGCTTTATACATGGGCTGTGTTGTCATGGAGTTACTCCTCAGGTGAGAGAGCGGGCTATGTACAAAAGCTGTCAGAGAAAGGTTTTCTATGTAAAACCTACGAAGGTGAGCTGATACTGGTTTCTATGCCTGGCACACAAGCAGAAAAGTTCTATTTCACCGTTAAGGACCCGGAAATCGCAAAACGAATCAATGAAACTGTCGGCAAACGCGTCCGTTTAACCTACGAGCAACACATAGGTGTGCCATCTAGTTGTTTTGGTGAGACACCATACTATGTCAATGATGTAAAAGTAGTCACTGAAAAATTAATTGACCAAGAAATGTTTCCACAATAATTCTATCTCAAGCTGACGCTATATCATGAAAGTAACAACACAAAAAACAATTGCTCAAGCTGACGAGAAAAACTACATCACGCCACAAGGTTTTGCTGCCTTACAGGCCGAGTTTAATCAGCTCTATAAAATAGAGCGTCCAGAAGTCGTACGCACAGTCGCATGGGCCGCAAGCAATGGTGACCGTAGCGAAAATGGGGACTATATTTACGGTAAGCGTAGGCTACGTCAAATAGATAGCCGTTGCCGCCATTTGATGAAACGGATGGATTTAGCGGTTATCGTTAATAGCCATGAGCAGCAACATCTAGAAAAAGTTTATTTTGGTGCTTGGGTGACTATTTTTAACCTAGGCAATGATGCCGAACATACCTATCGTATTGTTGGGAAAGATGAAATAGAACCAAGCAAAGGCTACATTTCTTGGATTTCCCCTTTAGCCAAGGCGCTACATGGAAAAGCAGTTGGCGATATTGTTCGCGTGCATACGCCAAAAGGCGAGGGTGAGTTCGAGATTATCGAAATTAAATACTGAAGTTAGTTTTTGTAAGAACCCAATATAAAAAGCTGTTGTCTGAACAAGCATTAGAGCAGTGCGCTAGCCGTTCAGTTATGGTATATTACACAGCTTATTTTTTGACTCATTTAACGCATTAAAGCGTTGAAATCTTGAAAGTACATTTATGTTAGAACTTATTCGTAACCACTCAAAAGGATGGTTAGCAAAAATTATTTTGGCTGTGATTACCATTCCATTTGCACTATTTGGTATTGATCAATATTTAAGTAATGCTGGCGGCAATGTTCCTGTTGCAAAAGTAGATAAAGATGAAATATCACTGCAGGAATATAGTAATACCGTTGAATCGGTTAGAACACGGATGATGGCGCAAGGTGAAAAGTTTGATCCAGCTGTTCTCGATAGTCCATTGTTCAAGAAATCGATATTAGATGGCCTTATCATGAGACGATTAGTCAATGCTGAAACGAATCGCGCAAATTTCACAATCAGTGATGCGCAGCTCAATCAGCATATCCTTTCGTTGCCTGAGTTTCAAGATAATGGACAGTTTTCTCAGGATATTTATCAAAGCACGCTTGAGCAAAATGGTTTAACAGCGAACCAGCTTGAATCAAATATACGGAATGACTTAGCAGTGGTGCAGGTACGTGATGATTTGGCAAAGCTTGCTTTTGCACCTAAATCTGTCGCTGAGAATACAGTTAAATATCAATATCAAAAACGTGATGTGACAACGGCAGAACTAAAAACTTCAGCATTTTTATCGGATGTAAAAGTAACACCAGAGCAAGTAAAAGATTACTACGAACTACATAAAGATAAGTTTAAAGTGCCAGAGAAAGTAAAGATGGAGTTTGTTTTGCTTTCTGCCGCTAACTTAATTGGCGATGTAAAGGTGAGTGACGAAGAGGTGAAGGCATTTTATGATCAAAACCTAGATAAGTTCCAAGGGGATGAGCAACGTGAAGCCAGTCATATCTTAATTGGCTTTGGCGTCAATGCATCAGGTGAAGACAAAGCGAAAGCCAAAGAAAAAGCCTTAGAGATTGATGCTCAACTTAAGGCAGACCCTAAACGATTTGAAGAGCTAGCAGTTAAGTTTTCACAAGACCCAGGCTCAGCTACAAAAGGTGGTAGTTTAGGCAGTTTTGGGCGCGGTGCGATGGTCAAACCATTTGAAGACGCTGTCTTCGCAATGCAAGTTGGAGACATCAGCGATGTTGTTGAGTCTGAGTTTGGTTATCACATTATTCGACTTGATGGTGTCACTGGCAACTCCTCATCATATGAAGATATGAAACCACAGATTAAAGCCGAGCTCATTTTTCAGAAAGCACAAGTCAAATATGCGGAGTTAACTGAAGAGTTTAGCAATATTGTTTATGAACAATCAGGTAGCTTGCAACCAGTTGCCAAAAAGTTTAATTTAACTGTACAAACAACGGATTGGCTCAGTCGTGAAGAGGGTGCTAAATATTTTAAAGATAGCACACAACTGATGAATCAAGTCTTCTCGGACTCTGTATTGAAAGATAAAAGAAATACAGAAGCAGTGGAAGTCGCACCGAATAACTTAATTGCAGCCCGTGTTGTTGATTACAAAGCAGAGGCACCTAAAACGTTTGATGACGTTAAAGAAGGAATTGAAGCCGTATTAAAGCTAGAAGCGTCAATGAAGTTAGCTGAAGAAAAAGGACAATCAATTTTAACCAAACTAGAAGCAGGTGAAGAGGATGAAACGCTAGATTGGATTCCTGAGGTAACGGTTGATCGTAAAAATGCACAAGGGTTGACGGAGCCTGTTATGAATCAGGTGTTTAAAATCAACGCATCTGAATTACCAGCTTACACAGGGTTTAGCGATGGCAATCGTGCCTACGTACTAGTTAAAGTTTCTAAGGTGATTAATGCGATAGCGGAAGATGAAACGTTAAAAGAGAAGGCGCAATTCGAGTATGAAGCAGCGCTTGCACAAGCGTATGTTAACGCTTATGGCGACTCACTTAAAGCAAAAGCAGATATAGAAATTAGTAAAAAGATTTTGGAGCCAGGTCCGCAGCAACCATAAGATCGCGTGAACAACAAAAAAGCTGACTTAAAGTCAGCTTTTTTGTTGTGACTGACTGGCGTAGCTTTTAGTCTATTTGACCTGCTGCTGTAATATTCATACCACCATCTACATAGGTAATTTCGCCAGTAATCCCAGAGGCTAGGTCGCTACATAGGAATGCAGCAGTATTTCCTACTTCTTCAATGGTCACATTTCGACGAAGCGCTGCATGTTTCTCATTGAATCCAATCATTTTATCAAAGTCACCAATACCAGAAGCGGCTAAGGTTTTGATTGGGCCTGCTGATACAGCGTTGACGCGAATACCTCTTGGACCTAAACTTTGCGCCAAATAGCGCACATTAGCCTCTAAGCTTGCTTTTGCGACGCCCATAACATTGTAATTTGGCATCGTGCGCTCAGCGCCAAGATAGCTTAATGTTAATAGGCTGCCGTTGCGTCCTTTCATCATTGGGTAAGCCGTTTTTGCAAGTGCAGAGAAACTGTATGAGCTAATATCATGCGCAATACGGAAATTCTCGCGGTCTATCGCATCTAAATAGTCGCCAGCAAGTGCACTTTTTGGTACAAACGCTAAGGAGTGAACAAGCCCATCTAGACCGTCCCAGTGTTTTGCTAAAGCAGGAAATAATGCATCAATTTGTGCATCTTCTGCGACATCACATGGTAAAACAATGTTGGAATCAAAGTCTGCAGCAAGATCAGCTACACGCTTTTCATGTTTTTCCATCTGATAGGTAAAAGCAAGCTCTGCTCCTTCACGTTTCATTGCTTTGGCAATGCCATATGCAATCGAGCGGTTACTGAGTAACCCAGCAATTAATATTTTTTTCCCAGCTAAAAATCCCATAATAAATCCTAATTGAAATTGTTTTAATTTTTGCGCTGCTAGCTAATTTTTAGCTTGATTGACTTCTAGGGTCAAGTGCATCGCGTAAACCTTCTCCAAGTAAATTATACCCCAAGACAGTTAATAAAATGGCCATACCAGGGTAGAGCGATAGCCACCAAGCAAATTGAATATAATCTTTCCCATCAGTAAGGATATTGCCCCAAGACGCTTGTGGTGCTTGAACGCCAAGCCCTAAAAAACTTAATCCTGATTCTAATAACACTGCACCAGCCACGCCAAGCACTGCGCTTACAATAATTGGTGTCAAGCTATTGGGTAGTAAATGTACGAAAATTAATCGGAAATCTCTGGCGCCTAGCGTGCGGGAAGCCAAAATAAATTCACGGTTACCTAAACTTAGGAATTCGGCGCGGACAAGACGTGTTACGCCCATCCATGAAGTAAGCCCAATCACAATCATGACGTTATAGATTGATGGCGTTAGAAATGCGATGACTGCTAATATTAAAAAGAAACTAGGGATAGATAACATAATATCAACTAATCGCATGATGAGGGTATCAATCCAACCACGATAGTAACCAGCTAAAGCGCCTAAGACGATGCCGATTGCTGTAGAAATGCCAACAGCAACTACGCCGACCAACAACGAAATACGACCACCATAAAGCATACGGCTAAACACATCTCGTCCAAGACCATCTGTGCCCATCCAATGTGCCCATGAAGGGCCGAGTAAGATAGCTTTTACGTCAAATGCGTCTGGGTCATATGGCGCAATGAGAGGGGCAAACAATGCAAGTAATAACATGATGAGAATAATGATGAAGCCAGTCATGGCAAGTGGATTGGCAAGTGCCTTTATTAATAGGTTCTTTTGCATCATCTAATCCCTAGCAACACCACGTCTTACACGTGGATCCGCCCATGCATAGGCAACATCAGCAATTAGGTTGCCCACTAATGTAAGCGCTGAGCCAATGGTGAGAATGCCCATGACGACAGGAAAATCACGGCTCATCACGGCGTCATAAAATAGTTTTCCCATACCATCAATAGCAAAGATAGTTTCTGAAATGACTGACCCGCCAATTAAGCCTGGGATAGATAAGCCCACAATAGTTATGAGTGGCAGCAATGCGTTTCTGAGTGCATGTGTATAGACAACGGTATGCTCATTAAGCCCTTTAGAACGCGCTGTCGTAATATAATCTTGGTGAAGCACATCTAGCATCCCATTTTTAACAAATAGCGTTATACCTGCGAGCCCTGTTACTGAAGGTATCACCACTGGCATAATCAGATGACTGATGCTGTCCTTGATTTTCCCCCACGTATCCAAATTGTCGTAATTAAGACTGTGCAAACCTGAAATGGGAAGCCAATCATTTGCAACGCCTAGCCAATACATCATCAGTAATGCCAACCAAAAGCCAGGGATAGAAAATCCAATAAAATTAAAAAGCGTAATCGATTTGTCCTGCCATTTTTGATATTTTCGTGCTGCAATCACCCCTAGAGGGATGGCAAGCGTTAAGGTGATCGCAAGACCTAATAAATTAATGATTAGGGTAATGGGAAGAGCTTGCTCAATCATTCCTTTTGTATAATTGCCGTCTTTATCTGTGTAGCCTAAAAAAACTGGCTTTTGATGCGACTTAAAAGAGTTACCAAAATCAAATTGCACCATGCGTTTTAACCACAAACCATATTGCACGACAACTGGTTTATCTAAGTTGTATAACTCTCGTAACTTTTGGCGTGATTCTTCGCTGCTTTTGGGATCAAATGCCGTTTCACTACTTGTAATATCGCCAGGTGCCAAATGCATGATGAAGAATGAAATTAAGCTGATGCCAATCAGCATCGGTATCATCCATAACACACGTTTTATCAAGTATTTCAACATGTCTAGTTTGCGCTTATCTGGTTTCGACGGTATGGCTTAGGAATATACCATTTTTGAGAGTCATACCCCACACCCGCAGGGGGAATTGGGTTTGCAATACCCTGTACACGTTTGTGGATGGCAGTGAGACCATAACCCGCGGATAAATATACAATCGGGCTGTCTTCTAAAAGGAGCTCAGCAAATTGATGGTAAATCTCCATACGCTTTTCAGTATCAAACTCTGTGCGTCCTTGTTCGAGTAGTTGGTCAACTTTGGGGTTACTATAACCGAGGAAGTTGAATTGGCCTGCGGCTTGTTGACTGGAGTGCCAGATGTTGTATTGGTCTGGGTCTAGGCTTAAACCCCAGCCTAGAATCACAACATCAAAATCGCCCGTATTAATAAATCGACTAATAAAACTTGCCCACTCAATCGCTCTGATTTTGACATCAATACCCACTTCTTTAAGACGACGCTGAATGATTACTGCTGATTTTTCGCGTTCTTTATTTTGGTTAGTAATAATTTCAAATGAAAAAGGCTTTCCATTTTTTTCCAAAATACCATCATTATTACTGTCAGAGAAACCTGCTTCCTTCAATAAAGCGCGTGCTTTAACAGGGTCGTATCCAGTTGGGGTTAGTTTTGGATTGCTCCAGCGGGTAGCAGGCTTGTATGGAGATGCAATGTTGATGCCTAATCCTAAGTAGACGCCATCAATAATTTCTTGTTTATCAATTGCGTAATTGATCGCTTTTCTGACCCGAATATCATCAAATGGTTTGTGCTTTAAGTTAAAGCCTAAGTAGGTATAACTATTGCCTAATTCTTTGTATAAATTAAGATTTTTCTTAAGATTTGATCTTGCCGGAATGATGCGTGAATATTTAATAGGATCAAGGCCCATACTGTCGATATTATCTGCCATTAGCTCTAAAAACTGTGCAGATGAGTCTGGAATAATGCGTGTAATCAATTTGTCTATATAGGCTTGACCAAGAACAGAGTCGGGGTTTCTAGAAAGCTTGATGTTTTCACCAGAGTTCCATTGATCTAGTTGATAGAAACTGCTACCAACAGGTTTGCGCGCAAATGCTGTTTTGCGTAGGTCCTGACCTTCTAAGAGATGTTTTGGTAAGATGTGCAGGCTTGCCCAACTGCTAAGTGCGGGTGAGAATGCCG
Source organism: Methylophilaceae bacterium (assembly GCA_051252095.1). GTDB lineage: Bacteria > Pseudomonadota > Gammaproteobacteria > Burkholderiales > Methylophilaceae. The sequence continues at coordinate 28,560 of JBPOFK010000013.1, read as the reverse complement.
TTGAGTAGGTCACTTTGAATGTACGTGCATCAGGTGCTTCTGCCTTTTTAACTAGCTGATAGTCTGAAGCGTAGGGACTACGGGTGTTCTCATCAATCACTAACTGCCAAGTAAATAAGATGTCTTCACTGGTTAAGGGTTTTCCATCTGCCCATTTTAAATTTGGTTTTAGTCTAAAAATAATTGTTTTATTATCATCAGACACTTCCCAGCTTTCAGCAAGTTCGCCATCTAGCTCGAGGTTGGCATTGTATTTTAGTAATGAGTTGAAAATATTTGAAGCAATTTGTGCAGAAGCAGACTCGCCGGCTACCATAAAAATCAAGCCACTTGGTTCGCCAATCATTGCGCTAATTAACTCGCCACCTTCGTCAGCTGGATAAACACGACTGTAATCCATGTCGGCTTCAGTCTTTTGCTTGCAAGCTGATACTGATAGAAAGAAAAGGATTAGAAATATGGTTTTAAATCCAGTATTACTAATCCCTGAATTTCTGATTAGAAATATTGGATTATTCATGATATCAACTAAATATACATCGTAGACATTAAGTATTCTACTATTTGTTCCGCGTTATCCTAGCAGATACTATATTTTTTTTGTTCTATCTTTTCTTGGTTTGCCATTCACTTTAATAATTTGGCCCGCTTTAATTCTTGTTGATTTCAAGCGATTTATTTTCATTAACGCTTTTGTGTTTGTACCATATTTTCTTGCTAATATACTAAGCGTTTCGCCACGTTTAATCTTGTGTGTGACTGCACGTGATGTTATTCGTTCACTTTTTATCTTTTGGTCAGCAAGCTTTGCTACATTAATTGTATTCGCTTCTGGTGATTGATCTGGGACAAGTAAATTCAAACTTTTAGATATCGTTTGATTGCTTGGTAAATCATTAATTCTACGTAACTGTGTGGTGCTAATATTAAATTTTTTGGCAATATTTCTAACATATTCGCCACTTTTTGCTTGATACACTTTCCAGCTAATGAGTGATTCATCATGGCTGTTGAGGTTTGTTTCAAAAGTATCGATTGCGCTGACGGGTAATAAAAGCTTATGCGCATTATTTTTTGATGCGACAACAGGTCTATTATAACTAGGGTTGAGTAAAGCAAACTCTTCATCAGTAATGCCGGCAAGCTCAGCGGCAAGTTTTGCATCAATTTGATGTGGTGGATCAATTTCAGCAAAATAGGCTTGGTTTGCGATTGTTGTAATAGCGAGACCATATTGCTCGGGGTTGGTTACGATATTTTTGATAGCTTGTAGTTTGGGCACATACTGTTCAGTTTCTGACGGTAACCTTAAACTTAGATAGTCTGTCGGTAAGCCTGCTCTTTGGTTTCTAGCGATAGCGCGCCCAACTGTACCTTCACCAGCATTGTATGCTGCTAGTGCAAGGTCCCAACTGCCAAACATACTATGAAGTTTTTGTAAGTAATCCAGCGCTGCTTGTGTAGCCTCAGTTACATGGCGACGATTATCCACCCACCAGTTTTGTTTAAGACCAAAGTGTTTCCCAGTAGAAGGGATGAACTGCCAAATACCCGCAGCGTGACTGCGTGAATATGCTTTTGGGTTATAGGCGCTTTCAATCATTGGTAGCAGGGCAATTTCTGCTGGCATGCCTCGTTTTTCTACTTCTTCAACAACATAGAATAAGTACTTTGCACTTCTCGCCATCATTGCTTCTATATATTCAGGTCGCGAAGCATACCAATTTTCAAATTTTGTTGTATGTTTGGATGTAATCTCGGGCATTGCATAACCAGCTTGTATACGCAGCCAAATATTATTATCAAAAGGAATGGTTTCAAGCGATTGGTCTAACGCTAGAATTTGTTCTTCGCTGTTTATGTCTTGGAGGTTGGTAACAGTGTCATCTATTTCTGCATCAATTAAAAACTCTAATTGAACACCTTTAGCATTTGTATTGGCTTGCGATGGTGACGTGAAAAAAAGAATAAACAAACAGCTTAAAAAGCCAAATGTACACGTCGCGATATGCGCCCATTTTATGTTTGCTGTTGAAACATTGTTTTCTGTATACATGCGCAGACTAACTCAAAAAAATATGCTAAATAGTATCGGTGGGTAAGCGTCTAGTCAAGTAAAAGTTTTACTTTACTTTTATTTATTATCATGATGATTAATAATGGTTTCTTAGGGATCTTATTTTACTAAAAACAGATAATTCATCATCACTGCTAGCACCTGAGTTTTTAATGATTGCCGGTGTATGACATCTTAGAAATGGATTAAAACTTAGCTCTTGTGCAATCGTGCTCGGTAAGCTTGCTTCATGATTGTTACGTAATTGGTTTACTTCTGCTTTTCGCTCTTGTAATGCCGTGTTGTCTGGATCTAAAGTGAGGGCAAACGCAATATTTTTGCTGGTGTATTCGTGTGTACAGAATATCTTGGTTGCGGGGTTAAGGGTTTTTAGTCGGTTGAGTGAGTTAAACATTTGCGCTGGGGTTCCTTCAAAAAGGCGGCCACAACCAGCACTAAACAAAACATCTCCACAGAATAAATTGAAGTCATTCAAATAGGCGATATGGCCTAGCGTATGACCAGGTAGCCACCACACTTTAAAGTCCAAATTCATATTATCCAAATGAACATTATCTCCTTCTGCGACTGCAATATGGTCAAATTGGAACTCTTCGTACTTTGGGGCGTATACTGGAACATTCTCATAGGCTAATAAAGCGTTCACGCCATCAACATGATCAGCATGATGGTGCGTGATCAAAATAGCACTTAATGTTAAATGCCATTTGTTTATGGCTTCAATCACAGGGGTGGCGTCGCCAGGGTCAATAACGATAGCGTTGCGATTATTATGCAAAAGCCATATATAATTATCAACTAATGCAGGGATAGGTAGAATGTGTAATGGTTCTGTGTACATGTATGCTCAATCATTGCTTCTAATATTCAGTTTTGGATTTATTATCTTTTTTGTCAATCACTAAATGCAGCTACATACACAAGAAAACTGGTTTGAAACCAATTTAGGCAAGCACCTGCTTAGTCAAGAACAAGCTATTTATGATGTGGCTGTAGGTAATGTCTTTGGCTTTTACGCGGTACAGATAGGTTTGCCAGAATTAGATTGCCTAAAAAACTCTCGTATCCCAAATATATTTTATGTGGGCAATCACAGTGGAAATTTGCATTGTGAAAGCACCTATTTACCTTTTGCTAATAATAGTATCGATTTAGTCTGTATGCCACATGCGTTAGGCTTTAGCGAAAATCCGCATCAATCTTTAAGAGAGTCTTCCAGAGTGTTAGTTCCTGAAGGATATTTAATCATTGCAGGCTTTAACCCATTCAGTGCGTGGGGTATCAGGCGGGTGTTCAGTAATAAAAAATCTTATCCATGGCGGGGAGCTTTTTTCTCACTTTCTCGTATAAAAGACTGGTTAGCACTGCTTGATTTGGAGTTTGTAGAGGTACAGTTTTTAAGTTATGGGCTTCCAATCAATAATCAGAAATGGTTAAAACGCCTGACATTTATAGATAAAATAGGGCAAAAATGGTGGCCAATGTTAGGTGGGCAATATATTATAGTTGCGAAAAAACGCGTCGTGAACATTACGCTACTTAAACCAAAGTGGACGCGCAGTTTGTTACAACCGAGCATTGCTGTCAGCGGACATAAAAACACTAAACACGGTAGAAAAAATAGAAACGAAAAATGATTGATGCTTTTGTATGAATAAAGTGATTGAAATTTATACTGACGGTGCATGTAAAGGAAACCCTGGTGTTGGGGGTTGGGGAGCATGGTTAAGGTATAACGATAAGGAAAAGTCTATTTTTGGTGGTGAGATGAACACGACCAATAATCGGATGGAAATGATGGCAGTCATCCGTGCACTAGAAGCATTAAAACGGCCCAGTGAAGTGAAGCTATATACAGACTCAGTATATGTGCACAAAGGTATGATGGAATGGCTGGCTGGCTGGAAATCTAAAAACTGGCGAACAGCCAATAAAAAACCAGTTAAAAATGATGATTTATGGAAGCAATTGGATACGCTTTCAAGTCAGCATCAGATAGAATGGGTGTGGGTTAAAGGACATGCAGGAAATGTAGGCAATGAACGCGCAGATGAGCTTGCAAATGCGGGCGTTGCACATGTGTTAGACAATCAACCATAAAAAAGAACATGAAACAGATATTTTTAGATACAGAAACTACTGGCTTATATCCTGATCAAGGGCATCGCATCATAGAAATTGCTGCAATTGAGACAGTTAACCGCCAACAAACAGGCAACCATTTTCATCAATATATCAATCCTGAGCGAGACATTGACCTAGCAGCACAAGAGGTACATGGAATCACATTAGATTTTTTACAAGATAAGCCATTATTTGAGGCTATTGCAGATGACTTTATTGAATTTGTAAAAGATTGTGAGTTAATTATTCATAATGCGCCATTTGATGTAGGATTCTTAAATAGTGAGCTTGGTCGAGTTGGGCTAAAGCCAGTGAAAGAAGTTTGCGGTAAAATTACTGACACATTGAAAATGGCAAAAGATGCCCGGCCTGGGCAACGTAATAATCTTGATGCATTATGTCGACATTTTGAAATTGATAACTCAAGACGAACATTACACGGCGCATTGCTTGATGCAGAGTTGCTTGCTGAAGTATATATGGCGCTTACCCGTGGTCAAGATAGTTTAATGATTGATTTGGAGCACGAAGATATATCGAATGGCTTGAACACAATGGCTACAAATCAACATAAGTTAAAAATTCTGATGGCGACTTCTGAAGAATGTGCTGAACATAATAAGTATTTACAAGGCTTAGAGGCGTGTGAAAAAAATTGGTAACTAAAACGAATTTATAATCTTTAAATATTAGGTAGAACATGAACAATACGATTGTAGTAACAGGTGGTGCTGGATTTATTGGTAGTAACTTTGTGAATGCTTGGGTAAAGCAAGGTTTAGGTAAGGTCATTAATGTTGATAAGTTGACTTATGCAGGTAACCTAGAAAACTTATCTGAAATACAAAGTGATGAAAACCATGTATTTGTGCAGGCCGACATTGGGGATAACAAGGTCATGGCTAATTTGTTAGCAGAACATCAGCCAAAGGCAGTACTTAATTTCGCCGCAGAGAGCCATGTTGATCGATCAATTCATGCGCCAGGTGAGTTTATTCAAACAAACATCGTGGGTACATTTAACTTACTTGAAGAAGTGCGAGCCTACTGGAATGCTTTAAGTGAACAAGAAAAAATAGATTTTCGTTTTTTGCATGTTTCAACAGATGAGGTTTATGGGTCACTTTCCGCTACAGACCCAGCATTTAAAGAAACCAACCCTTATGAACCAAACAGCCCATATTCAGCGTCAAAAGCTGCTTCAGATCACTTAGTGCGTGCTTACCATCACACTTACAACATGCCAATGCTTACAACAAATTGTTCCAATAATTATGGGCCTTACCATTTCCCGGAAAAGTTAATTCCGTTAGTGATCCATAATGCACTGAATGGTAAAAATTTGCCAATCTATGGTAATGGTAGCAATGTGCGTGACTGGCTATATGTTGGAGATCATTGCAGTGCCATTCGCCGCGTATTAGAAGCAGGTAAGCTAGGCGAAACATACAATATTGGTGGATGGAACGAAAAAACAAACTTAGATGTTGTGTATACCTTATGTGATATTTTAGATCAAGAAAAGCCAAAAGAGAGTGGTAGCTATCGTGATCAAATCACATTTGTACAAGATAGGCCAGGGCATGATCAGCGATATGCAATTGATGCCACAAAAATCGAGCGAGAGTTAGGTTGGAAACCAGCAGAAACTTTTGAAACGGGGATTAGGAAAACAGTCCAATGGTACTTGGAAAATCAGGCATGGGTCGATAATGTGACCAGCGGTGAATATAAAAATTGGATTGGTACGAACTACCAAGCAAGGGAGGACTCATAATGGCAATGAAAGGCATCATATTAGCCGGTGGTTCTGGCACTCGCTTATATCCAGTGACAGAGGTTGTATCCAAGCAACTACTACCAGTGTATGACAAACCAATGATTTACTATCCACTTTCAGCGCTCATGCTCGGTGGCATTCGCGAGGTGTTGATTATCTCTACGCCACAGGACACGCCAAGATTTAAGAACTTGTTGGGTGATGGTAGCCAATGGGGCATGGAAATCAGTTATACAGTACAACCATCTCCTGATGGTTTGGCGCAAGCTTTTATTCTTGGTGAGGAATTTATTGGTGATGATCCATGCGCGCTCGTGTTAGGCGATAATATTTTTTATGGACATGATTTGGCACAAATGACGCAAAATGCTGCACAACGGCCTAAAGGAGCTTCTGTTTTTGCCTACCCAGTGCATGATCCTGAACGTTATGGCGTGGTTGAATTTGATCCTGATGGAAAAGCAATTAGCTTAGAAGAAAAGCCAGCAAAGCCTAAATCACGCTATGCAGTTACAGGCCTCTATTTTTATGACAATGACGTTGTTGAGATGGCTAAAAACCTCAAGCCATCTGCTAGAGGGGAGTTAGAAATTACAGATTTGAATCGCATTTACTTAGAGGCCGGAACTCTGCATGTCGAAGTGATGGGTCGCGGAATGGCCTGGTTGGATACAGGAACGCACGATTCATTATTAGAGGCTGGTGAGTTCATTCAAACGATAGAAAAAAGGCAAGGATTGAAGGTCGCATGCCCTGAAGAAATTGCTTATCGTATGGGATTCATTGATGCTGAGCAAGTTAAGGTGATGGCTAAAAAATATGCCAAAAATGGTTATGGTGAGTACTTAACACGGATTTTGAATGAACAGGTCTTTTAATGAATGTAATTGAAACAACCATTCCTGATGTGATAATTTTTGAGCCTAAAGTGTTTGGTGATGACAGAGGCTTTTTTTATGAGAGCTTTAATGCCCGCGATTTTGAAAAAGCAACAGGCATTGATGCCCATTTTGTTCAAGATAATCATTCAAAATCTAAAAAGAATGTTTTGCGTGGCTTACATTATCAAACCAAACAAGCACAGGGTAAATTAGTTCGTGTAACACAAGGCGAAGTCTTTGACGTGGCAGTCGACCTAAGACGCTCATCACCTACTTTTGGGGCATGGGTAGGAGAAGTGCTTTCAGCAGAAAATAAACGCTCTTTATGGCTACCAGCAGGATTCGCTCATGGTTTTTTAGTGTTGTCGGATACAGCAGAATTTCTTTATAAAACCACAGACTTTTATGCACCAGATCATGAGTGGATTGTTAAGTGGGATGACCCAGCGATTGGGATTGTATGGCCATTGGAAGGACCGCCTGAGCTTTCGGCTAAAGATGCAGCAGGGAAGACGTTGTCTGAAGTGGAAACATATCCATAGCAATGTATAGTAAAAAAATTCTACTTACTGGCATTAATGGTCAGGTTGGACATGCGTTATATCCTTTGTTAGCAGAATATGATTGTGTGGGTTTGTCACGAGATGACTTAGACTTATCAAATGTTGATATGATTAGAAGTGTCATTAGTGAAATCAAGCCAGACATAATTATCAACCCTGCTGCCTATACTGCCGTTGATAAAGCGGAATCAGAGCCAGATTTGGCTAATGCAATCAATGCTATAGCCCCACGGGTTATTGCAGAAGAAGCAGCAAAATTAGGCAGTGCACTTATTCATTTTTCAACTGATTATGTGTACGACGGTAGCAAAAAATCACCTTATCTTGAAACCGATCAAGTTAACCCAATGAGTATTTATGGTAAGAGTAAGCTTGCAGGAGAAGATGCAATCAGGGCAGTAGGGTTGCCGCATTTGATTTTAAGAACTAGTTGGATCTATGGCGCTTATGGTAAAAACTTTTTAAAGACAATTATTCGCCTAGCCAAAGAAAGAGAAGAGTTAGGCATTGTTGCTGACCAATTTGGTGCACCAACTTCCAGTTTAAGTATCGCTAGTGCTTTAGAAAAGCTGTTACTTAAATGGGAGCCAGAAATAGAAAACCAAACGGGCATTTACCACTTTACAAACGCAGGAAGTACTTCTTGGCATGGGTTTGCTTGCGAGATTGTGAAGCAATACAGTGCTTTAGATAATTTAAAAGTAAAAGTAGAAAACATTAAGCCATTGACCACTGCTGACTACCCAACGCCCGCAGCTAGACCGGCAAACTCATGTTTAAGTCATGAAAAACTAGAACTGAACTTTGGTTTAGCATTACCTAGCTGGCAAGCAGGATTAAAAGAGGTCATACAAAATATGTAATTCAGTCTGTTGCATCTGCCCAGCTATTAGGCGTTTCATACAGGCGCACTCGGCATAGTTTTAAATGATTGCCAAACATGTCATTGTATTGGTAGTTCAAGATTCTGAATGCTTCAGCAGCCATGTTTTCTGCGGTTGGAACCGTTTCAAAAACGACTGTTTTATGCTCCGGAAGCGTGTTTAAAAAATCTAGCACAGCATTGTCATGCTTATATACTAAAAAAGCATGATCCCATACATTAACCACAGACTCACGCGCAATACGCTTTACGTCTGAAAAATCCATTACCATGCCATTTTCTGAAGTTTCTTCTTTTGTAATGATGTCACCTTCTAAAGTGATTTCAATAGCATAGCGATGACCATGTAAGTTTTTACATTGACTGTTGTGATGGGGTATGCGGTGACCAGCATCGAATTCCAGGCGTGTCGTAATTTGCATGATTGGCGCTATGTTATGCAGATGTCATTAAAACAAGAATTATATCAGGCAGCCCACTAAAACGCTTGCACCCATTTGACAAAGTCGTCATATTGCAGTGCTTTTGAATAGTAATAGCCTTGGCACTTGTCGACATTTAAATTCTTTATCATCGTTAATGTTGCAGCATCTTCTACCCCTTCTGTTAATACCTCTTTACCTAAGCTTTTAGCTAGCATCGCAATGGATTGCACAATTTCATAATCTTCTCTGGAATGCCGAATGTTTCTGATAAAAGACTGGTCTATTTTGATGATGTCGATTGGAAGTTTGCGCAAACGAGATAGTGAAGAAAAGCCTGTTCCAAAATCATCTAAAGCAAATTTAAAGCCTAATTCAGAGAGCGCATTAATAACAGATTGTGTCTGTTCATTGTGCTCTAAAAAGCCATTTTCAGTGATTTCTAAAATAAGATTTTTAGGATTTAGCTTCCATAATGAGAGGGCATTGCTGAAGAGTGAAGGTAATTCAGCGTCGTATAAGTCTTCGGCGCGTAAATTGAGTGTCAGGTAAATGTCTAGGTTATGATCATTATTTATTTCAAAAACATACCGGCATGCAGTATTTACCAACCAGCGGGTAAATAGCTTCCCTTTGCCTAAACTATTTAATACTTCTACCGCAACATTCGGAGGGACGATATGGCCAAACTTCTCAGACCAGCGTAATAGTAGCTCTGCACCGGCGCATTGATTGGTGTTTAAGTTTACAATTGGTTGAAAATTTAGCGTTAGATTATTGCTGTCAAAGGCTTCAATAATTTTTGATTCTAAAGAGATTTGGTCATTAATTTTTTGTTCAAGCTCCATGCTGTAAACAATATAAGACTGTCGTTTGTTGATACCATATTCAAGTGCCTTTTTGGCATTCCTGGACATTTCAGCAACGCTTAGTTTGTTAGGCTTGCTATATGAGCATCCAATATATGGTTTAATCAGTATGGACTGCCTATTAATGAAAACCAGTTCCTCAAACGCCCTGAATATTTTTGCAACCAATAAATCAAGTTGAGTGGTTTTCCCTATTTGCGTAATTAACAGTTCAAACTTATAGTCACCATTGAAATAGAGTTGACTGTTTTTGCTAATGTTCCTTTTAAGGATGCCTACTATTTGGGCGTTTAATTCTTGAGAGGATGATTTTGGAAGAAGTAAAGTATTATTTTCAGTTTGAAAATGGATAGAAAATAGCGCGGTAATCTCATCTTCTTTTGCCTGCTGTAGTGACAATTCTAAATTTTTAGGTAACAAGTTAGTGTTCGGCAATTGGACTGATTCATCAAAATTCATCACATAATCAATGTTAACTTGATAGTAGTGATTAAGACTTTCAATCAGGATTTCATGCAAAAACTGGTTAAATTGTGGGGTTTTGTTGAGGCCAAATGGGGTTTTTAGTATAAAACATCCAACCAGCTTTAGGGTCTTCTCTAAAGGTGAGCCTTCGTCTAAAGCATTTAACCAAACATAAATAAATTGATTGATATAGTCAGTAAAAGAGTCAATATCTCGGCCAGGTGACCAGTTTTTTAAGGTATCACAAAGTGCATACAAGGAAGATGATGCATCCATTGATTGCTGTTGCAACTCTAGAAAATGCTTATCGACTCTAAGTTTGGATGTAACTGTATTTGGGTTGATTTGAGCGTATTTTAGTTTCTCAATGATTTTTTGAGATTTAAAAGCAATCTCTACTTCAAGTATAGGTGCTGTTTCTTGGGGTAGCTCAGCCATGGTTTAACCTAAACGTAGAATTCACTAGGGTCTAAACCATAACTGTCTGCTGGAACACCTTTGATAATTGTATATACGTCGCCATTTGGCGCCATGGGTTTGTGAATAAGATCCAATACAACTGGTGCTTCATATCGGTTTTTTGCAGAATCAAGCAATAGCATTACCCGTGGCATCAGACGCCGCACTTGATTTTGTTGAATAACGACGCCGATTTCTCCCGTATTTAGTTCTACCAAAGAGCTTACTGGATAAATGCCCATGAACTGGATGAGTTGGTCAATAATTTCAGTTGAAAATTGTTTGCCACTTAGCGCGTGTATTTCATCTAGTGCTTGCTGATGGTAAGCGCCTTGCGCGTAACTTCTTTGATTAGTCATGGCGCAATACGTATCAATTAGTCCAGCAGCCTGTGATTGTAAGCTTAACCTATCTCCTTTGATGTGGAACGGATAGCCACTTCCGTCGACGCGTTCATGATGTTCTGCAATCAGACGCATCACTTCTTTAGGTATATCTGGCGTTTCTCTTAAAATCTTTAAGCTTTCGTCTACATGCTTCTGTGCGTATTCGTATTCTTCACGCGTCAGTTTTCCTTTTTTTAGTAAAACGTCTGTTGATAGTTTAACTTTGCCAACATCTTGCAGAAGCCCAGCTAGACCAGACATCTTTATTTGGTCTTTTGATAAAGCTAAGAAGCTATTAAAAGCCATTAAGGTCACAGAAACATTTAATGCCAAGTTATAAGCAAGCCCATCTGCTTTTTTAAGTTTTGCTAGCCATAATAATGCGTCAGGTGTGCGTCCAATACTTTCCACCATGTTATCAAGTACATCGCTTACACTGCTGATATCAATTTGGTGTTCGAGCGCAATGCTATTGAATAAATCCCTTGTGACCAGTTCAGATTTTTCAAAAATAGGATAAATATGTGCGATTTCCTCTTCCACAGGCGGTTCTAATTCATAAACTATCTTTTCTTCATCCGATAAATGGCTAAGTTGAGCATCTAAATTTTCAAACTTAATGGATGATTTTAGTTTCTTTTTCGAAAACAAGTTACTGATGTATCCACCGATACTGTCAATAAAGCTACCTGATGCGTCATGATTATTGCTTTTTACATTATCACTGTAAGGAAGCGTTGTTTGTAAGTTAGCAGCTGCTGCTTGGCGAACATTAAAAATTGTGCCTTCTACATCGTTTGGCGTTGCATTTTTTAGCGGCTGATAGTTTTTTACCTCGCGCAAGATATCAATAAAAGATACTTTTTCGCCACGCCTTGCTTTGTTTAGTATAGGTGTTTTTACATTGTCTGGTTGTGATGGCGCGCTGACTCTAACAGTGGCTGCTCGTTTGATTGCCACGTTAGGTTTTTTCACAGCCGTGAACTGATTGCCAATCGAACGCGTTCGATCAATATAGACATGCTGACAAGACGCTTGCATTTTTTCAAGGTCGGCAGAATCATCTAGCACAAATCCTTGCAGCAAAAAGTCAGATTCTATCCATGGTTTATCGAGCTCTGCAACGAACATCCCGAGCTGCAATTCACCGACTGGTATTTTTTCATGTTTGATATTAGTCATGCTAACTATTTAATGTTCTTATATGAGCTAAAGCGCTTTCAGCTAATGATGGTAAATGATAACCCCCTTCAAGAGAAGAAATAATGCGACTGTGATTACATTTTTTTACAATCTCTATTATCTGTGTTGTTATCCAAGCGTAATCCTCTTTGGTCAAAGCGAGATTTGCCAAGGGATCATTAACATGTGCATCAAATCCTGCCGAAATAAAAACAATATCAGGTTTAAAAGCTATTAAAGCAGGAGCAAATTTATCTAAATAGACTTTTTTGAATGATTCTCCATCACTATTTGCTGGCAAAGGCGTATTGAGCATATGCTTGTTAGCTGATTCTGCCCCTTTATGTGGGTAAAAAGGATGTTGGAATGTAGAACATAACATGACATTCGGGTTATCTTTGAAAATTTCCTCCGTGCCATCACCATGGTGAACGTCAAAGTCAATGATCGCTGCACGATTTAAATTATATTGATCTAATGCATAGGCGACCGCTACCGCGACATGGTTGAATATACAAAAGCCTGCACTGTTTTCACGTCCAGCATGATGCCCTGGGGGACGGATGCAACAAAAAGCATTATCAACCTTGTTTTGCATGACTAAGTCAGTTGCTAAAATAGCAGCACCAGTCGCATGTAAAGTGGCTTGCAAACTCATCGGTCCCATAGCAGTATCACTATCGAGTTTGACTAATCCTGCTTTAGGTGCGGTGCTAAAAATATAATCAACATAGCGCTGACTGTGGACGCGCATTAAATCCTTTTTTTCTACTATTGGCGCATCATAATAAGCGAGTTTTTCTTTTAATTCTGATGCGATGACTGCGTTCTTGATAGCGGTAATACGCGCTGGTGATTCAGGATGATGACCATCCATGACATGAAGCAAAGTGTCTGGGTGCGAAATAAAAGCCGTTTTAGTCACAATAAATTAATAGTAGCATAATTTAAACAGAAGGCATTTCGTCTAATAGTTTTCTATAGAAAATTAATCTAGTTGGGTTTATTCCACCCTCAATTGATGCTTTGATAATAGCGCAGTCAGGCTCAACTTGATGTGTGCAATCACTGAACCGACAGTGACCTAAATAAGGTCTGAACTCAATAAATGCATGCTCGATATCTGCTTGGTTTAAGTGGTTTAAACCAAACTCCTGCAGACCTGGTGAGTCAATGAGGGTGCTGCTTTCATCAATATGGTACAAATGCGCAGCGGTTGTTGTATGCTTTCCGCTATCTAATGTATTGCTAACTTCTTGGGTTCTGACTGCTTCATTTGGTAGTAGTGCATTAATAATGGTGGATTTCCCCATACCAGATTGGCCTACTAATACGCTTTGTTGATTTAATAAAAAAGGAAGCAAAGGCGCAATGTCATTTTTTGCGGACAAGTAGACCGTTTGATAGTTTAAGTTTTCATATATTTTCAGTTTTTTCTTTGCATTATTGGCTTCTTTAAGGTCACATTTATTCAAAACGATTAAAGGTTTAATGCCAGCTGCCTCCACTGCCGTTAGACAGCGGTTTAATAATGCTTCATAAAAACTTGGTTGAGTTGCCAAAACAATGACAGCTTGCGTCACATTAGCAGCTAAGATTTTACTTTTGTAAGCATTGCTACGATAGAGTAGGCTATTGCGCGGTTCATTAGACTCTACAACACCTTCATGCTTATCGGTTAATTTAATATTAACGATATCACCACATGCTAAGTCCGTTTTTTTACCACGAGTGACACAGCTGATTCTTGTTTTATCTGCCAGTTCTACTTGATAGCGTTTGCCATATGCAGCAGTCACCAGGCCTTGCAGCGTCTGAAGTTGATTAATCAAATTGATAGTAGTTTTTATTGAGGTAGGCCGCAACGTTGAATTCTTCATCATCAAACCATTTTAGACCTAAATTGGTATTGCAGGCACGTACTTGAGCAACTAAGGCTTTGGCAGACTCTACTTTGCGGAAAGGGCGTGTGTATATTTCAGAGCCATCGCCACCATAACTGGATGCATGGCAAGTAATACAGTTTTTGTCAACAAGCGCTTTCCCTGCTGAAACGTCTGCCGTTTCAAAAAAATCGGCAGCGTATGCGCTAATGGTTATTGTGCTTAATAATAAATATATAAGCTTAGACATTGTATTTCAGCCAAAATTAATCTTAACTGCTAGTATACGCTGCAAGTTTCGAAATGCGAATGCTTGCAGGTGGGTGCGAATCATAAAAAGCTGAATGTAATGGATCTGGTGTTAATGTAGAGGCATTATCACGATAAAGTTTGACTAACGCTTCCACTAAATCCTTAGCATTGGCATTTTTCGCAGCATAATCGTCTGCTTCAAATTCATTTTTTCTAGAGTAACTTGCCATCAATGGGCGAATAATAAATAAGAACACAGGTGAAACCAACATAAATAATAGTAAAGCCATGTAATTAGTTTCATTGCTAACACCCAAGCCTACGTAAAACCAAGGTTGATTAATTAGCCACCCGAGTAAAGCTAAGCCTAAGAAACTTACAAAGAAAATCATCGCGATACGTTTGGTCACGTGGTGATGTTTGAAATGACCAAGCTCATGGGCCAACACCGCTTCAATTTCTTCAGTGTTCAAGCGGTCTAGTAATGTGTCAAAGAAAACAACGCGCTTGCTACTACCAAAGCCAGTGAAATAAGCATTACCATGACTGCTTCTGGTCGAGCCATCCATGACAAATAAACCTTGAGATTTAAAGCCACACTTTGTTAATAGAGACTCGATTCTGGATTTAAGGCTTTCATCTGCTAGTGGGGTGAATTTATTAAACAATGGTGCGATAAAGGTTGGGTAAACAGCTAGCATAACAATATTGAAAACAGTCCAAACCACCCATAGATAAAACCACCAATACTCCCCAGCGCTTTGCATAAGCCAAAGTGCTGCAAAAAGAATAGGTGCGCCCAATAGCAAGCCGACAACGCTATGTTTGATTAAATCGACAAAAAACATTTTGCGAGTCATTTTGTTGAAGCCAAACTTTTCATCAACGACAAATGTTTTGTAATACTCAAATGGGAGGTCAACAAGGCTGCTGATCAGTAAAGCAGAACATATGACTAGTGCGCCTCTCCATATTTCATGTTCAGGTAACAGCCCGGTCCAGGCATTGTCGATCCACTGAAGACCACCGCCAATTGTTAAGCCAAACAATAGGATGGCTTGCACAAGCAACTCAGATAAGCCAATTTTGGTTTTTGCCGTGGAATAGTCTGCGGCTTTTTGGTGCGCATCTAATGTTATGTTATCACTGAATGCAACAGGAACACTGTTGCGGTGTTTTTGCACATGATTGATTTGACGTAGACCTAGCCAGAAGCGGATAAGCGAACTAAAAACAAGTAAACCGACAAAGGTAAATGTAAGAGTGTGTGCCATATTTTAAAAGTATTCTGCTAACCTGATATGATGTTATTTATTGTATTTTGAAGCATTTGTACTACATTTAGTTCTAGTACTGTGCAATTAATGACTATTTTAATGGAAATCATGATGGAAGCTCAAAGTAATGTATTAAATAAAGACAACTTAATTTGGTTGGATATGGAAATGAGTGGTTTGTTGCCAGATACAGACCGCATTCTAGAATTAGCAGCAGTAGTAACAGATTCAGAGTTAAATGTATTAGCGGAGTCGCCAGTCATTGTCGTTCACCAGTCTGATGACGTTTTAGATGGCATGGACGCATGGAATAAAGGCACGCATGGCAAAAGTGGGTTAATTGATAGGGTGAAAGCTTCTGAAATAGATGAAATGGCTGCAACCGCACAGATGCTTGAATTTTTGAAGCAGTATGTGCCAGCAGGGAAGTCGCCGATGTGTGGGAATTCAATATGCCAAGATCGCAGATTTATGGCACGTTACATGCCTGATTTAGAAGCTTTCTTTCACTATCGTAATTTAGATGTCAGTGTATTTAAAGAACTCTCGAGACGGTGGAAACCTGATATCTATTCAGGATTTAAAAAATCAAGTAAGCATGAAGCGCTGGCGGATGTATATGAGTCGATAGATGAACTCAAATATTACCGTGAACACTTTATTATAAAGTAGGAGTGCTGGATAAAAAATGAGGCGGCATTTGAATTAAATGTCGCCTCAAGGGAGGAGATTTTAGCTTTGGAGAAGCTTAATTAATATAAAGCATACACCGTGCCAACTTTAATTTTCCTTATTGATCCAATGTTTTTTTATACAATTCAAGATAAGAAATGGCGCTTGACGCCCAACTGACGTCGGTTTTCATGCCATTTTTTTGTATTTCCCGCCAAGTTTTTTTATCTTTCCAAATACTAACAGCATGCCGAATAGCGACCAAAAGTGATACATGCGTGACATTTTTTATCACAAACCCAGTTGCTGTATTATTGCGTATCGACTCTGGATTACTATCGTTTACAGAGTCAGCTAAACCACCAGTGGCTGAGACAATAGGTGGCGTACCATAGGCAAGGCCATATAGTTGGTTCAATCCACACGGTTCAAAACGAGATGGCATGATAAACATATCAGCACCCGCCATGATGTTATGTGACAATATTTCATTGTAGCCAATTTTGACACCAACTTGATTTGGGTAGGTTTTTTGTAAAATAGCAAAACTATCTTCTAATGATTTTTCACCGCTGCCCAAAATAGCAATCTGACAACCTTCTGCAATTAGTGCTGGAATCGTTTGCGGTAATAAATCCAACCCTTTTTGATAAGCAAACCGACTTACAATGCCCAATAATGGTGCATTAGCATCAATATTGAGCCCAAATGTTTTTTGTAGGTCACTTTTGATTGTTTTTTTGCCCGTCATATTAGACGTCGAGTAATGCTTATTTAAATATTGATCTGTTTTTGGATTCCAATCTTCAATGTCAATTCCATTTAAAATGCCAATGAGCTTCTGTTGTCGTGTTTTTAGTAAACCTTGCAAACCAAAACCATAATCGGCTGTTTGAATTTCTTTTGCATAAGTAGGGCTGACTGTGCTGAGAAAATCAGCATAATAAAGACCAGCTTTCATAAATGAAATCTGATTATAGAATTCATAACCGTTTATTGTGAAATGTGTTGGCGGCAATTCCAATAGCTTCATCACGGTTCGATCAAAATTTCCTTGATACGCCATATTATGTATGCTAAAAACTGTTTTAACTGGTGTCTGATCAACTAGTTTGACATAGATAGGCGTTAGTCCAGTTTGCCAGTCATTACAGTGAATAAGCGTAGGTTGCCAGTTCAGCGGGGAGCTTGGTTTTGATAGTAAGCTTGCTATTCTTGAAAGCACACCAAATCTTAATGCATTATCAGGCCAGTCATTCCCATTGACATCGTTATATGGCCCACCCTCACGCTCATACAAGGAGCTATTATGAATAGCAATCACTTCTACTTGGCTGTCTGGCATTTTACCAGCATAGAGCTGGCAAATCTGACCTAATGCTGTGATGGTCGCCACCTGCCTAGCATCTCTTAGCTTTTGCAGTACCCCATTGTATGCAGGTATGAGAATTTTTATATCACCATCAAAGTCCGATAGGTTTTTAATTGCTTTTGGTAATGCGCCACTTACATCAGCAAGGCCACCAGTTTTAATTAATGGAAATGCTTCAGATGTTACAAATAAGACGTGCACTTTTTTCTCATTATGAAATTTGGTGAAAGAGGGTATATCTACTATTATAAATGGTAATGATGAAATTCTAAACGAGGAAACAGTATGTTAGTCGGGCAATGGGTTGCAGTAGGATTAGGCGCTGCCTTAGGCGCTTGGATGCGATGGGGTTTAGGTTTGGTATTAAATGCAACATTACCTGTTTTAGCATTGGGGACACTCGTTGCAAATTTGGTTGGCGGTTATCTAATGGGTTTAGCGGTAGCAGGTTTTGCCTTAGCGCCAACAGTTTCGCCTGAAGTGCGCCTTTTTGTTATGACAGGGTTTCTTGGAGGGATGACAACGTTTTCTACATTTTCAGTGGAGGGCGTCAATCTATTTGCGCGTGGACAATATGGTTGGGCAGCTACACATATATTGGTTCACGTGATAGGTTCTTTGCTGATGACTGGGCTTGGTATATTCACAATACAATTGATTAAAGGTTAAAACTAATGCAGGTGACTTATCTAAAACTATTTGTCCCCGAGGCTTTACGACACCAGAACGATTTGCTTTATGAATGGATTTTAAGGCAAGCGACTTCGGTTGGTATTCAAGGGGGTACTGCATCACGTGCAATCGCTGGATTTGGTCGGCACGGAGAGCTGCATGAACAGCATTTTTTTGAGCTAGCCGGGGATGTGCCTATAATTCTCGATTTTTTCGCGCCAGAGGAGGCAATAAATCGGTTACTGACCTTGTTAAAGGCAGAAAAAGAATCATTGGTTTACGTTAAATTTCCTGCGGAAGCAGGAGAGACGCAATAAGTTGTCAGTAAGAGTAATGTTATATAAAAAAGCCCGACAAGTCGGGCTTTTTTAACATTGAACAAAAGTGATTATTTTTGTGTTTCCACCATAACTAGTGGCGTTTCAGTATTGTCTTTGTTATCTTCTTTTTTCCAATTGCCCGTTTTACGGGGCGCTTTTGGACTCTCCGATTTTTCTTCTACTTTGTTACTATTAGAAGTGACTTTTGTCTCTACCAATTGCAAGCCGCTATCTTCAAGATTAGTAGATTTCTGCGTTTTAGGTTTACGCGGCGTTCTAGGTTTACTTGTTTTTTTAGCTGCCTGTTTATTAGCTTCTTTATTCGCCGATTCTGAGTTTGCTTCTGTAGTTGGTTTGCTTTCAGTTTCAGCTACTACAGCCTTATCTTCCTGCTTCACTTTAGCGGTTTGTTTAGGCTTGGCAGACTTTCTACGCGGTTTTGGTGCTGCCTTCGTTACCTCTGCTGTTTCAGCTTGTATCTTAGCTGCTTGATCGACTTGCGCTACGCGCTTTTCGTCCGGCGTATTTTTTACTGTAGTTTCAACTCTAGCTTGTGTTTCATGCACGTCAGCTACTTCTGAAGCAGGCGTTGTAGAAGCGTTGCTTTTATCTAGCTGTCCTGTAGATGTATTGTTATTTTCATCTCTTGGTTTACGGTCTCGTCTACCACCTCGTCCACGCCTGTTACCGCGTTGCTGATTATTTGCTTTGTTGGTGTGCTCATTTTTTGTAAGAGCCGCTTGTTCTTTAGGTTGGCTAGTATTCGTTTCAGTATTTGGTTGCGCTGTTTCAGCCCTTTCTTGTCTTGGCTGACTATCAGTGCGCTGATTCCAATTGTCATTGCGATTTTTATTGCGGTTTCTGTTACGGTTTCTATTTTTGTTGCGATCACGGTTATTATTTGTTCTTTCTTTTTCAGCTACAGGTTCTGTTTTCACTTCGCCTTCACCGCTTAACCATTTTTTAATACGACCTAAGAATGAGGTCTTTGCAGTTTCTACTGGTATTTTTCTTTCAAAAATAGGGGCCGGCGTAGAGGTAATAATCCCCTTAACAACAGCTTCTAGCGGTATTGGTTTTGCATCAACAACCCTACTTAAAGAATATGCATTTTCAGGCGGCAATTCTACTAAATCATAGCTTGCACGTGCTGTTTCTTCGTTAACATCATCTTGTTTAATACGGGTGATACTGTAGTTAGGTGTTTCCATGTGAATATTTGGAATTAATATTACTTCCACCTTCATCACTTGTTCTATGCTATGAATCTCAGCACGTTTTTCATTTAATAGAAACGTTGCGGCATCAACTGGTAGTTGCACTTGAATGATAGCGCTATTGTCTTTCATCGCTTCTTCTTGCGTAATCCGGAGAATATGAAGTGCTGTAGACTCAATACCACGAATATGACCTGTGCCATGACAACGAGGGCAGGCTGCATGATTGCCTTCGCCAAGACTAGGGCGCAACCGCTGGCGTGATAACTCTAATAAGCCAAAACGTGAAATTTTACCAATTTGTACACGTGCACGATCTGCATGCAACTCATCACGTATGCGATTTTCTACTTCACGCTGATTGCGCTGATTTTCCATGTCAATGAAATCAATCACAACAAGGCCGCCTAAATCACGAAGCCTTAGTTGTCGTGCGACTTCCTCTGCTGCTTCAAGGTTTGTATTAAATGCGGTTTGTTCAATATCGGCGCCTTTAATAGAACGGCCAGAGTTAACGTCAATTGAAACAAGTGCCTCTGTATGGTCAATGACAATAGCACCACCAGAGGGAAGTCTTACTTCTCTTGAGTGTGCGGTTTCGATTTGATGCTCAATTTGGAAGCGTGAAAATAAAGGAATTTCATCTTCATAAAGTTTTACTCTTGCTTCATTCCCTGGCATCACTACACTCATGAAGTGCTTTGCTTGCTCATAGGTTTCTTCTGTATCGATTAAAATTTCTCCGATGTCAGAATTGAAGTAGTCACGGATTGCACGAATGACAAGGTTAGATTCTAAATAGATGAGTTCAGGTGCAGGGTTAATGCGTTTATTGTTTTCATCATTTTTTTCTTGTCCAGCATCGTCAATCGCTGACCACAGCTGTAGCAAATAGTCCAAATCCCATTGCAGTTCTTCTGCACTACGGCCAATGCCAGCTGTTCTGGCAATAATGCTCATGCCTTTAGGCACATTTAATGCTGCCATCGTATCGCGAAGTTCATTACGCTCTTCACCTTCAACGCGACGAGAAACACCGCCTCCACGTGGATTGTTAGGCATTAGAACTAAATAGCGACCAGCAAGTGAAATGTAACTAGTTAACGCGGCGCCTTTAGTTCCACGCTCATCTTTATCTACTTGCACGATCAGTTCTTGGCCTTCTTTGATTACATCCTGAATGCGAGTTTTGCCGCCCTCAGGTTTATTGCCAAAGTAGCTACGAGCAATTTCTTTGAATGGCAAAAAGCCATGGCGCTCTGTGCCATAATCGACAAAAGCGGCTTCTAGTGATGGTTCTATGCGGGTGATAATCCCTTTATAGATATTGCTTTTACGTTGTTCCTTACCTGTGTGTTCTATGTCTAAGTCAATTAGTTTTTGACCATCAACAATGGCAACGCGCAGCTCTTCTGCTTGCGTTGCATTAAATAACATGCGTTTCATTATGTACTCCCACGCTCAGCGGGCAGATTTTTTGAGATTTCAAGCGGAGATAGAATACTGAAGATGCATCATGTTGAGTGATGCTAACGACATCTGGACACTATATTTAAGTTGTCACCTGTATAAGCTTGATTTAAGTTGTTGCTTAGGCAAAAATTTTAATCTGTCTGGACAATATGGTCCTCGAGGTGCTAATGCACACCGTTATGACATTTACATTTTTCTATCAATCATGATGAGATGAATGAGCGTTTCACTTAAAATAGGCTTAAAATTCATGCTTTGCAGCGATAAATTCGTTAAAATTAGTTCTTCAGTAACTATAGTCGCACTTTATTTTCATTATCTGCAGCGGCTAGAGCGCAAATTTTTTTATCGCTACTTAATATGGCGAGCGGTATTAACCAAATGTTCTTTAATTTAAATATTCTTAAAAAGTAATATTTTAGTGTCGGAAATAAATGCATTATTAACATTTTTTGACGACACTAGAGTATAGGCTTAATTGGGCTTTTAAGCAAAATATATGACGCAAGTAAGTGAAAATAAACAAGTCAGCGCCACTGCTGCGGCTAAAATAGAAGTTGATGAAGCGAGTGAAGGGCAACGGATTGATAATTTTTTAGCAAAAATGCTAAAAGGGGTACCAAAGCGACATATTTACCGCATTTTGCGCAGCGGCGAGGTCCGTGTGAACAAAGGGCGCGTAGATGCTTCACATAAATTAAAGCTTAATGATGTAGTACGCATCCCTCCGATCCGTACCACAACACAGCCTAAAGCAGCAGGGCATGTTTCAATCAAGCCAGTGTTTGATCAGGCAGTAATCTATGAGGATGAGTCAATTTTGGTTATTGATAAGCCGGCTGGATATGCCGTACACGGCGGAAGTGGTGTGAGTCGCGGCGTGATTGAACAATTGCGTTTAGAAAGACCAGCAGCAAAGTTTTTAGAATTAGTGCATCGTTTAGATCGTGAAACATCCGGTGTGTTGCTATTGGCAAAAAAGCGTACCGCACTCGTCGCATTACATGCGGCGATTAGAGCAAATAAAACGGATAAACGCTATGCTGTTATGGTCTCAGGTGAATGGGTAGAAGCAAAGAAACGAGTTGTCTTGGATTTACAAAAATATGTATTGCCGAGTGGCGAAAGGCGTGTGAATGTCGTCACAGACAAACACAAAGATAAGTACGATGAAGCGCAAGTGTCGGAAACTGTTTTTTATCTGAAAGAATCATTTGAGGGGTTCAGTTTATTGGAAGCAAAGTTGGTGACTGGGCGTACACACCAGTTAAGAGTGCAATTGGCCCATTTGGGTTTTCCAATTCTGGGCGATGATAAATATGGCGACTTTGAGCTAAATAAACAATTACACAAAAAAGGTTTAAAGCGTATGTTTCTACATTCGTATGAAACCAAACTGCAACATCCTTTGACTAATGCTCGATTGCGATTAGTGGCCCCATTGCCCAATATGTTAGAAAGTTTTAAACAATCATTAACGAAAAAATCTTGATAAATAAGCCAGAACGTTTTTAACCAGATGAAAAAAAAATACGACTTAATTGTGTGGGATTGGGATGGGACTTTAGCCGATTCTACAGGCATGATTGCGCGAGCATTAATGCTAGCTGCTGAAGAGGTGGGCTTGAATAAGCTAACGGAAGAAACAGCAAGAGGCGTCATTGGTTTGGGCTTGCATGAGTCAATTCGAGCCTTATATCCCAATATATCAGAAGCGCAAGCGCAAGTTTTAGCTCGACAATATACCTTAAATTATTTTGCTAAGGAAAAAGGAGTACCTTTATTTGATGGAGCTGGGGCGTTACTTTCTGAGTTATGGCGGCGTGGTTATAAACAGGCAGTTGCAACTGGAAAAGGGCGAAGAGGATTGAATTTGGCTTTGCAACACACGACTACCACTAAATATTTTAAGGAAACCAGAACAGTTGATGAGTGCTTCTCGAAACCGCATCCACAGATGTTAGATGAGCTAATGGATGCGTTAGTAGTGACGCCAGAGCGGACACTGATGATTGGAGATAGCACTTATGATTTGCAAATGGCGAAAAATGCAGGCGTAGATAGCTTAGCTGTGACTTTTGGCGCTCATACTAGTGATGCCTTACTGAAGCATCATCCAAAGGGTATATTCAATCAGTTTAATGATTTAGCAGAATGGTTGTTAAACAATGCGTGATAAAGCAATAACATTCAAGAGTAGTGATTTGCAAGAGAAGTCGACAGGTTTACGTTTTGACTTGCCGCAATTAAGTGAGCACCTGACAGGCTTTGTGATACGATTCGAGAATAAGCCGTATGCTTATGTTAATCAGTGTGCACACATACCTGTGGAGCTTGATTGGCAAGAGGGTGAGTTTTTTACACTAGATAAAGATTTTTTAATTTGCGCAACTCACGGTGCTTCTTATGAACCTGATACAGGATATTGTGTCTATGGTCCATGCAAAGGAAAGCGTTTACAACCGCTGCCTGTGACAGAAGAAGATGATGTTATTACCATTCATCTAGAACCGGATTGAGTGAACTTTATCAATAAAAATAATTTATTAGGAAATTAAAATGTCAGAAAATACAAATACTGAAGATAGCCGCTGGCAAAAAGAAGTGATTGAAAAGTTGGCTATGGCCAGTTTGAAAGAGCAAAAAACTGCTAGGCGGTGGAGTGTATTTTTTAAAATATTGTTATTTGTTTATCTATTTACGTTGCTCGCCTATGCCGTCGGTTGGGTTGTGAAGGATGGTAAAGCCGTTATTGGAGAACATACCGCTTTAATCAATATTGCTGGCGTCATTTTGCCTGGTGGAGAAGTTAATGCGGAGGCAGTTATTAATAGTTTAACAAATGCCTATGATAACAAAGGTACTAAAGGCATTATTTTACGTATTAATAGTCCAGGCGGAAGTCCTGTACAAGCGGGTATTATTAACGAAGAAATTAAACGTCAGAAAAAGTTACATCCAAAGATTCCAGTTTATGCAGTAGTGGAAGATATCTGTGCTTCTGGTGGATATTACATTGCAGCAGCAGCAGATAAAATTTATGTAGACAAAGCAAGTATCGTTGGTTCTATCGGTGTCTTAATGGATGGTTATGGCTTTACTGGCACAATGGAAAAACTAGGCATAGAAAGACGCTTGTTAACTGCAGGTAAAAATAAGGCGATGCTTGACCCATTTTCACCCGTTAAACCCGAGCACGAAGTTTATGCCAAAAAAATGTTAAACGAGATTCATGAGCAGTTTAAAACCGTTGTTAGAGAAGGAAGAGGTGACCGTTTGAATGAAACTGAAGAAACATTTAGTGGTTTATTCTGGACGGGCGAGGAAAGCATTAAAATTGGCTTGGCCGATGCGCTTGGCAATACGGATTATGTTGCTAGAGACATTATTAAACAAAAAGAGATTGTTGATTTTACTTATCAGGAAAGTTTTGCGGATCGCTTTGCTAAAAGGTTGGGCGCCAGTATTGCTGAACATACTGGCTTTGACAGTAAAAGCCAAGGGTGGTCATTGCGCTAATTTATAAAACAAAAAAGCTGGGATGCCCCAGCTTTTTCTTGCAAAATTTTAATTATGCGTTTTTCAAGTATTAGACTTGGTATAGTTAATCAGCCCATTGGTTGAACTGTCATAATTTGTGACCACTTCATCATTAGTCAGTTGCGGCAAAATGCGACTAGCAATTTGTTTGCCATATTCAACCCCCCATTGGTCATAACTATTAATATCCCAAATAATGCCTTGAACAAATATCTTATGTTCATAAAGGGCAATAAGTCTGCCTAAAGTATGAGGCGTTAGTTTATTAAATAAAATTGACGTCGTTGGGCGGTCACCTTCGAAAATTTTATGCGGTAATAATTTTTCTAATTTATCACCAGACAACCCTTGTTGCTCTAATTCGGCACGCGCTTCGTCTTTTGTTTTACCTAGCATCAGTGCTTGTGTTTGGGCAAGGAAGTTTGCAAGCAATATTTTATGATGCTCGTTTCCATTCGTGCCAACTTCATAATGACTGTGAATAGGCATGATGAAATCAGCTGGCACAATCGGTGTGCCTTGGTGAATGAGTTGGTAAAATGCATGTTGACCATTGGTACCAGCTTCACCCCAAATAATTGGTCCTGTTTTATAGTGAACGCGCTTACCATCTCGGCACATGAATTTACCATTACTTTCCATATCGGCTTGCTGCATATAGGCTGGAAAGCGAGCCATGCTTTGATCGTATGGCAAGATGACATGTGAATCTGCATGGAAGAAGTTGTTATACCAGATGCCAATTAGCGCCATAATGACTGGCATATTTTGCTCAAGCGGTGCAGTTCTGAAATGCTTGTCCATATCATGGCCGCCTGCAAGCAAGTCCTCGAAGTGATCCATGCCAACATAGAGAGCAATGGATAAACCAATTGCTGACCATAAAGAGTACCTTCCGCCAACCCAGTCCCAGAATTCAAACATGTTGTTTCTGTCAATGCCGAAATCAGTCACCGCATCAGCATTGGTAGATAGCGCGACAAAGTGCTTGGCAATGTGTGTGTTTTCTTGCGCACTGTTTAAAAACCATGCGCGCGCTGAGCGTGCATTGGTCATGGTTTCCTGTGTTGTAAATGTCTTCGATGCAATAATAAACAGTGTGGTTTCTGGGTTACATTTTTCCAATGCGCGGATAAGATGCGCGCCATCAATGTTAGACACAAAGTGGACATTTAGGTCAGGGCTTGCATAGGGCTTTAATGCATCACACACCATGACAGGACCTAAATCAGAACCACCAATGCCTATGTTCACGATATCGGTAATCCGCTTGCCCGTGTAGCCTTTCCAATCACCACTGCGTACTTTCTCTGAAAATAAGCGCATTTGCTTTAGCACAGCATTGACATCAGGCATGACATCATGCCCATCGACAAAGACAGGTTCGTTACTTCTATTTCGCAATGCAGTGTGGAGTACGGCACGATCTTCTGTGATGTTAATTTTCTCACCTGAAAACATACGCTCGCGCCAGTCTTCAACCTTTGCCTCACGCGCTATTTGAAAAAGTAGTGTGAGTGTTTCTTCTGTGATGCGATGTTTTGAGTAATCTAATAGTAAGTCGTCAAACGTTAAACTGAATTTATCAAATCGCTTTGGATCTGCTTCAAATAAATTGCGCATATGCAGCGCTGAGATAACTTTTTCGTGTTCACAAAGTGCTTTCCAGCTAGGATGTTGGGTCAATATTGCCATTTATTAATCTATTTTTCTAATGAGTTTTAAATAATTATAATCAGTGATTGTTAAGTTAATGTTATGACCACGCCAGCTAATGGTGGAATGGTCATTATCAGTGAATGATGCTGATTCATCCATGCAATATTTTCCGATTGCATGTTCCCATCATTACACACATTGCTACCTCCATAGTGTGCGCTATCTGTATTCAATACTTCTTTGTATTCTCCAGCAATTGGCACACCAATACGCTGCCCAATTCTGGGGACAGGCGTAAAATTCAGCACTATTATAGCAAATGTATGATTAATTCCGCGTCTGATAAAGCTGAGTGTTGATTGGTCTGCATCTTGGCACTCTAGCCATTCAAAGCCAGCGGGTTCAAAGTCTAATTCGTATAAGGCTTCATGAGATTGATATAAGTCATTCAAGTCACTATTAAGTTGTTGAATGCCGCGATGGAAGTGATGATTGGGCTCACTGTCATCTAATAAATGCCATTCAAGAGCTGTGTTGACATTCCATTCACTACGTTGACCAATTTCATTGCCCATGAAATTGAGTTTTTTACCAGGAGATGTTGTTTGAAGACAAAATAATAGCCGCAAATTGGCGAATTGTTGCCATGCGTCGCCGGGCATCTTATTCAATAGCGATTGTTTGCCATGAACAACTTCGTCATGTGAGAAAGGAAGGACAAAATTTTCGCTGTAAGCATAGAGCTGACCAAAGGTTAGTTTGTGATGATGAAATTTTCTGTGAACAGGGTCTTCTTCCATAAAAGCTAATGTGTCGTTCATCCAGCCCATGTTCCATTTCATGCTAAAGCCTAAGCCACCAGTATAAACAGGTCTTGAAACACCTGGCCAAGCCGTGGATTCTTCTGCGATGGGCAGCACCCCTGGAAATTCTTCACCAATAAACATATTAAGTTGTTTGAAGAATTCAATCACTTCTAAATTTTCTCTGCCGCCGTCTTTATTAGGTAGCCATTCGCCCTCATTACGGGAGTAATCTAAATAGAGCATTGAGGCGACTGCGTCTACACGAAGCCCATCAAGATGAAACTCATTAAGCCAAAAGTGTGCGTTACTAATGAGAAAATTCCGGACTTCGTTGCGTCCGTAATTAAAAATATAGGTGCCCCAGTCTTGATGTTCTCCAAGACGTGGATCTTCATGCTCATAGAGCGCTGTACCATCAAATCGGGCGAGTGCCCAGTCATCTTTTGGAAAATGTCCAGGTACCCAGTCCAAGATAACACCTATGTTGGCTTGATGGAATTTGTCAATTAAAAATCGCAAATCATCAGGCGAGCCAAAGCGATTGGTTACACCAAAATAGCCAGTTGTTTGATAGCCCCAAGACTCATTGAGTGGATGCTCTGTAATGGGTAAGAGTTCGACGTGCGTGTAACCCATTTCGACAACATGCGGCACGAGTCTTTCAGCAAGTTCTTTGTAACTTAAAAAATGACCTTGATTGTTACGTTGCCAACTTCCAAGGTGCACCTCATAACAATTGAATGGCGCATGTAGCCAATCTTTCTCTTTTCTTGTGTTAAGCCAAGTATCATCTTGCCATTGATAGTCGCTAAAGCTTATTTTGCTGGCATTACCTGGACGATGCTCAAACTCAAAACCATAAGGGTCAGTTTTAATAAGGACATGACCAGTGTGACGGTTGCGTATTTCAAATTTATATAAGTCGTTGGTAGTTAAATGTGGGATAAAAATCTCCCATACGCCACTGCTTCCAAGTGCGCGCATGCTATGAACTCTTCCATCCCAGTCATTGAAGCTGCCAACTACACTGACGCGTTCAGCATTCGGTGCCCATACAGCAAATCGATAACCATCCACACCTTGTAGCGTTAGCTTTTGTGCGCCAAGCATTTTGTAAGCTTGCTTGAGCTTACCTTCTGCAAACAAATATAAATCATCATTTGAAATTGAGCTTCCAAAAGAATAGACGTCATGAGTTTCATAGGCTTGTTGGTCAATTTCAATTTTGAGCAAGCAAGGCGTTTGGATTTTAGCAGTGCTTTCTAAAGTAAACAGTGGTTGATTGCTCGTTTGCTTTAGAGCCACCCATTTTTGATTAATCTGTAC
>JBPOFK010000012.1:0-86258 GCA_051252095.1 Methylophilaceae bacterium | reverse complement strand
GTGTTGTCGCTGGAGTGGTCACAAGTGAATCTAGAATTGCGCCATGCTTGGGTAAAAGCAACGCACTCAAAGAATCGACGACCGATAGCGGTACCCCTAAATAACACTGCAATGAATGTGTTGCAACGTCAGATAGGTAAACATGAAGTGAGAGTGTTTACTTATTTAGGGAAACCACTGAAAGCAGCGAATACGCGTGCATGGGGTAACGCATTAAAACGAGCTGGCATTGAAGATTTCCGTTGGCATGATTTAAGACATACTTGGGCAACGTGGCAACGACAAGCTGGTACACCAACGCATGAGCTACAACGCTTAGGTGGCTGGAGAACAGGGGCAATGGTTGAGCGTTATGCACATCTAGCACCTGATCACTTAGCGATTGCTGCTAAACGACTTGATTCTGTGTTAATTGGTTACGATTCGGCTACGTTAACTACTAATGAAAAGAGCCCAGTCATTCCTGACTAGGCTCTATTGTTGGTAGGGAGTGCGGGGATCGAACCCGCGACAAATGGATTAAAAGTCCACTGCTCTACCATCTGAGCTAACTCCCCATTACTACTGTGTTGCTTTTGAGTTGTTGCCCAAAAAATGCAAGACCGCGATTATGCTGGAAACCAGCTCTTTGGTCAACATCGTTTGGTGATTTATATTGTATATTTCTGAAAATACCTGATTAGCGATAAGACAAAAGCGGTTTTAGCGCATCCCTGGCAGTTTGCCTCCCATAAGACCACCCATGCCTCGCATAAGTTTACCCATCCCACCTTTGCTAAACATTTTCATCATTTTTTGCGTTTCTTCAAACTGCTTTAACAAACGATTAACCTCTTGCACTTGCACACCACTTCCTGCGGCAATCCGTTTTTTACGTGTTGCTTTTATCAGCTCTGGCTTACGCCTTTCTAGCGGCGTCATACTGTTAATGATTCCTTCAATGCGTCGCAGTGATTTTTCTGCATCCTCTTGATTGACCTTGGCTGCCATATCAGCCATTTGCGCTGGCATTTTATCCATTAATGCCCCCATACCACCCATTTTGCGCATTTGCATCATTTGCGTTTTAAAATCTTCTAGGTCAAATTTGGTGCCTTTTTTTATTTTATCGGCAACCTTTTTCGCCTCATCCATATCAACATTTTTATGCGCTTGCTCAATCAACCCCAATACGTCGCCCATGCCCAATATACGGCCTGCCATTCGTTCTGGGTGGAATGGTTCCAAACCATCCACTTTTTCACTTACACCAATAAACTTGATTGGTTTGCCAGTAACATGGCGCACAGAAAGCGCAGCACCCCCTCTTGCATCACCATCTAATTTAGTCAGCACAACACCTGTTAGCGGTAGGGTTTCACCAAATGCTTTCGCGGTATTTACAGCATCTTGACCTTGCATCGCATCTACCACAAATAGGGTTTCTGCTGGTTTTAGTAGGTCATGCAAGGCTTTAATTTCCGCCATCATGGCTTCATCAATACCCAAACGGCCAGCCGTATCAAATATCACCACATCATGATAATTTGCTTTCGCATAAGCCAAAGTCTGTTTCGCAATGTCATTTGGCTTCTGCTCTGCATGACTATCAAAACAATCTACTTCCAGTTGTTTGGCAAGTGTTTTCAACTGCGTAATCGCGGCAGGACGATAAACGTCCGCACTGGATAGCAGCACTTTTTTCTTATCTGCTTTCAGTATTTTTGCTAACTTGGCTGAAGTGGTCGTTTTACCTGACCCCTGCAAACCCGCCATTAAAATAACGACTGGCGGTACTGCTGCCAAATTTAATGCAACATTCGCTTTACCCATCAGCTCAGTGAGTTCTGCATTGACCACTTCAATAACAGCCTGCCCAGGTGTCAGGCTTTGCAAGACCTCTCGCCCATTAGCACGCTCTCTCACCTTTGTAATAAAGTCTTTGACTACAGGCAAAGCAACATCTGCTTCAAGTAAAGCCATGCGTACTTCTCGCATGGCATCTTTGATATTTTCTTCCGTTAATCGTGCTTGCCCACGCAGGTTTTTAATGACCCCTTGCAAGCGACCTGTTAAATTATCTAACATATTTGCATAATCCTAATCGCGCCATATCGTCTGATATGGCTTCATTAATTTGTGTTAATTTTACATCATGCTATGCGATTGGCGTGAGTTTTGACATAATTGCGTGATGCAACATTTAATTCCGTATCTCGTTGTCGTGTTTATCTATCTAGCTGTCGCTTTTGATTTTTGGCGCATCGCCAAACTCAGTAGCAAATCAGATGCGCACGATTATTCGTTAAAATTACACTCTGCCATGATTGCGCTGGGTTTAGTTTTACATGGCGGACTGCTGTATAAAGATATTTTTGCTGTTGGCAGCTTCAACTTCGGCTTATTTTATGCTATCTCTGCCATCTTATGGTTAACAGCACTGATATATTGGCTAGCCAACCTCAAGCATAAAATCGACATCTTGCAATGTTTTGTGCTGCCACCCGCTGCTTTATTCGTTCTGCTCTCAGCACTTTCAATTCATGATTATATTGCGCCTTATGCGGAGGCTTCCTGGTTTATGGCGCATGTCGCCATTGCCGTTCTTGCTTACAGCTTATTCACGTTTGCAGCGATGCATGCACTACTCATGGCCATCGCTGAACGCAGCCTTCATAATAAACCGACGTTTATTAAGCTGCCAGACTTCCCCCCCTTAATGGTGATGGAAAGTTTGTTATTTAAGGTCATATCACTGGGCTTTATTTTGCTCACGCTCACAGTGGTCAGTGGTATGCTTTTCTCTGAACAAATCTTCGGCAAGCCGTTGCAGTTTACGCACAAAGTCATTTTTTCTATTGCGTCATGGTTTATTTACGCATGGCTATTAATTGGCCGCTATCGCTATGGCTGGCGTGGGCAAAAAGCAATTCGCTGGACGCTGTCAGGCTTTGGTTTGCTGGTGCTATCTTACATAGGCACTAGAGTTGTGCTTGAACTTTTTTTACACCGAATAGCTTAGCGCAAACTAATACTCGGCCAACCATTCTCCTGTGCATACGCAGATAATTGCGGGTCTGGATCAACCGCTACTGGATTAGTTACCAGCCTCAATAATGGCAAATCATTATGCGAGTCGCTGTAAAAATAAGTCGCCTGAAAGTCTTCTCTGTTTTGGCCTCTTTCCGCAAGCCAGTCATTTAGCCGCGTCACCTTGCCTTCCTGAAAGCTTGGTACGCCACGGACATTGCCAGTAAACTTACCATTAATCATTTCAGGATCAGTACCAATCAAATGTTCGATACCATACGCTGTCGCAATTGGTTTTGTCACAAAGCTATTAGTAGCGGTAATCACGACGCACAAATCCCCATTCTTCTTATGTTGATTGACCAATGCTTGCGCTTTTTCCGTCATCATAGGCCGAATCACTTGCTCCATATACTTTCTGTGCAACGCATCAAGAAATGCCTTGGGATGTTCTGATAATGGCTGCAATTGAAATTTCAGAAAAGCAAAAATATCCAAACATCCATTCTTATAATCTTGATAAAACTGTTCGTTCCGCGCATGGTGAGATTGCGCATCCAGCAGACCTTCATCGATTAAGAACAGGCTCCAATTATAATCTGAGTCACCTGCTAACAAGGTATTGTCTAAGTCGAATAATGCTAAATTTTTCGCTGTAGCATTCTGTTTCATGTTAAGTCATTTCTTTCTTGCTATTAGAAGTTAATATTAAAACTACCCCAATTATAATCACTGCCAAGGCGATATACTCATTATTTGCAATAGTTTCATTAGCAAATAAAACGCCGACAATAAAGGCAACCACTGGATTAACAAATGTATTACTGCTAGCCATTAAAGGAGGTACATTTTTAAGTAGCCATTGATATGCAGAGTAAGTGGCCAAAGAGCTAAAAACCACCAAAAAGAGCATGGCGCCCCAAGATTTGTTACTGATTGTTTGCGGCCACGCTTCACCAGCATATACACTCATCAGCATCAACACTGCGCCACCCACAAGCATCTGGCATGCTGCGCCCATGAGACCTTGTGGCATCGGGAGGTGTTTTAACCACACAGATCCAAAAGACCAGCTTGCAGCAGCAAATATCAGCAATAATGCACTGCTTAAATCTCCATGCAGACTCCCGCCTATGTTTAGCAGCAAAATACCCAGAAGTCCAACCACAATCCCTAACCATTCACGCTGCCTTATATGATGCCCCCACAAAGTAGAAAAGATTGCCATCCAAACAGGGACCGTTGCAATAGATAGTGCAGCAACGCTAGAACTGACAGTTTGCTGTACAAAACACACTGTACCATTACCCATTGCTGGTAATAAAACGCCAATAATAGCCGCTCCCTTCCACTCTGCCACTGTTGGGTTTCGGTAACCCAAGTATCGCATCACGATATATAAAATAAGACCCGCCACAAGATAACGCAAGCCCGCAAGCATAAATGGTGGAAAACTTTCTATGCCAAAGCGTATTGCCAAATAAGTTGAGCCCCAAAAAAAATAGGTGCAGAACAGTGCAATAACAATTAACAGTGTTTGTTTGCTATTTGGCATTGTTAGTAACCAGCATGTTCGTTCTTCATATTTTGCCTATATGCAATTTCAGATATATCTTGAACATCGTATTAAATGCGACTTGATGAGATACATGAAGTGTCAGCAAATTTCTCTTGGACGACAAGTGTTAAAAAAACAATTTAGTTAAGCACATTAAAGGCAAATAAAAAAAGACACGTACATTAGTACTATTTCTTTGTGCTATACAAACGGAATCAATGCTCATTGAAGAAATTGTTTCTAAAATTAGACTGGATATTTTCGCAAGGCATGTAAAGTGTACGTGAGAACAAGGCGCCTGAGCGCAGACAGTACTGTAGTACGACAAGTTCAGGCAACGCCGTTATCGCGCAAACTTTACATGGCTAAACTTGTGGGTTTAGTTTTTCGGCCTTGTTATACAACTTATTCAACCCATTCAAATAAGCCTTAGCTGAAGCAATCACAATATCAGTATCTGCACCTTGCCCATTGACTATGCGGCCTCCTTTAGATAAGCGCACAGTGACTTCCCCTTGCGCGTCGGTGCCACTTGTAATGTTAT
Source organism: Methylophilaceae bacterium (assembly GCA_051252095.1). Lineage (GTDB taxonomy): Bacteria > Pseudomonadota > Gammaproteobacteria > Burkholderiales > Methylophilaceae. The sequence continues at coordinate 81,147 of JBPOFK010000012.1, read as the reverse complement.
TCACAGAATAAAGTTGTAACTCTGCACCGCTGCTAACAATTTCCTCTATTGCTTTAAAACTAGCGTCAACTGGGCCACCGCCATCTGCTTCAGCACGTTTCTCCTGACCTTCATCCGATAAAGTAATGACAGCATGTGGCACTTCTCCAGTTTGCGAGGCTACTTGCAAATAGACTAATTTGAATTGCTCATTCGCTTCCCTAACGACTTCATCACTAACCAAAGCATGTAAGTCTTCATCAAAGATTTCTGATTTTTTATCAGCCAACGTTTTAAAACGGGCAAATGCTGCATTTAAAGCATCTTCACTTGATAGCTCAATCCCTAACTCTTTCAACCTTGTTCTAAATGCATTTCGACCAGATAATTTACCTAACGTTAATTTATTAGCGTTCCAACCGACATCTTCTGCACGCATAATTTCATAGGTTTCACGGTGTTTTAAGACACCATCTTGGTGAATCCCACTTTCGTGCGCAAATGCATTAGCACCGACAATGGCTTTATTCGGTTGAACTGGGTATCCCGTAATTGTCGATACTAACTTTGATGCTGGTACGATTTGTGTTGTATCAATCCGTGTGCCTAAATTAAAGAAATCTTGGCGTGTTTTAATGGCCATAACCACTTCTTCCAAACTCGCATTGCCTGCGCGCTCACCCAACCCATTAATGGTACATTCAACCTGACGCGCGCCATTGGCTACAGCTGACAATGAATTAGCAACAGCCATACCTAAATCATTGTGGCAATGCGTACTCCAAATGACCTTGTCTGCATTTTTAACCCGTTTAATCAAAGTGGCCATGCGCTCTCCCCACGCTGCTGGGATACTATAGCCGACTGTGTCTGGTACATTAATAGTGGTTGCGCCAGCTTCAATGACTGCATCAAACACCCGCACTAAGAAATCTACTTCTGAGCGCACCGCATCTTCAGCTGAGAACTCAACATCAGGCGTGTATTCTAATGCCCATTTTACTGCCTGAACCGCGCGCTCGACGACTTGGTCTTCTGTCATCCTAAGCTTGTTTTCCATATGAATCTTGCTGGTTGCAATAAAAGTATGGATACGGCCATTTTTTTCTGAATGCTGCATCGCTGGCGTAATCGCTTCCCCTGCACGGCGCACATCATTTTCACTAGCGCGCGCTAGTGAGCATACTGTTGATTTTGTAATCAAACCTGCGATAGCATGTATCGCATCAAAATCGCCAGGGCTAGCTGCTGCAAACCCTGCTTCAATGACATTCACACCTAATTTTTCTAATTGGCGTGCAATCCGTATTTTTTCTTCTTTTGTCATGGCGGCGCCAGGGCTTTGTTCGCCATCACGCAATGTGGTATCAAATATGATTACTTGTTCTTGTTTCATGTTGTATTCCTTAGTCAATGCACTAAATTATAAATGGTTTTTACCCGCTGCATGCGATATGCGCGAGCAAGATTAGTCTGTATTTGGAGGGGTGGATTAATGTGCGCTAACGCGCAGCAGTAGTGCAAGGTTTGTAAGACACAAACCACGTAAGGAATGAATTGCTTGAAATGTAAAATTTCTCAACATAAACCCATTATAAATATAGTTTTAATTATTCGTCAATCACTTATAAACATTTAAGCTGCTACCGTCTTTTTCAATTTAGACCGAATCCATAAATAATAGCCAGATAAAGCATAGACAAACACAACGGTGAATAGCACTTCAGGTGGGCTGTATGACACCAATACAAACCCAAGCATGATGGCTAACACAGCAACGAATGGCACACTCTTTTTCAAATTAACGTCTTTACCACTATAAAAACTTAAGTCACTTACCATGGATCCTGCTGCGAAAACCGTTAATCCCCAAGCTAGCCACTGCATTTTAATCGCCCCAAAAAAAATTTCTCGGCCAGAGATACCATACTCGTATGAAACCCAAACAAACCCAGCTAACAGCGCCGCTGCAGCTGGGCTCGGTAGCCCTTGAAAAAAGCGTTTATCTTGAAACGGGTCTTCAAGCTTTGTATTAAATCTCGCCAGCCTTAATGCTGCGCACGCGCAATAGATAAACGCGGCAATCCAACCAATTTTTCCCAACGGCTTTAAAGCCCAAACATACATAATCAACGCTGGTGCAACACCGAAAGAAACCATATCTGACAAGCTATCGTACTCAGCACCAAATGCACTTTGCGTGTTTGTCATTCTGGCCACACGCCCATCAAGACCATCCAGCACCATCGCCACAAATATCGCAATGGCAGCTTGTTCATATTTAAAGTTCATAGCGCTAACAATGGCGTAGAACCCAGAAAATAAAGCAGCCGAGGTGAACAGGTTAGGTAATAAATAGATGCCTCGCTCTCTTAGGCTTGGGCTATCAGAATTATCTGTTGCTCTTCTTGATGGTTTTTTGTACGACTCTGTCATGTTTAATCTAACTCATTCAATATGTGCATACCAGTATATCAAATCTGAATCATTGCAAAATGCTTTTACTGCATGCTTACACTTAAATATTGTTTTAAAAATCACTTATAGATATGATCAATTCTCCTTTCCTAGCATGCGATTGACCAAATTAACGCGATAAACACCCGCTTATCAGCCAATAAAAATTATCAATCTATTTGTATGATAAATACTTATCAAATATTTTATTTGCGAAGAGTCATATTGTGGTGCAACCAAAAAACAAACTTGCTGCAGCGGATATTGCACGTCAAACTTTGATCCAACTCGTCAAAGAGGGCTTGCCACCTACGCCTGAAAACTATGCTGCCAAATACAACGAAATCGTTGGCAATAAAGCTCCATCTGTTTACGAGATACTCAAAGATGTTCTGATCAATGCTGGTAAAAAAACCCCACAATATGCAGAAGCAGAAAAAGGTATTTCATTAGCCATTAAGGAACAAGATTGGGCTGGCTTAGAGATAAAGTTCCGTAAACTATTTACCAGCTCACCTACACCAAGCGCATCAGGCAATGCCAATTGGTCTGCGCTGATTAATACTCTGCTCAAACAATTAGAAACCAATCATAAAGGCATTACGCTTAGTCGAAAAAGGCAGGGGCTCAGCCGCGTATTGATGAATTTTGCAAAAGACCCCGATATTTTGGCCGACAAAATACAAGCTTTAGTGCGCTCATGGGGAAGCGAAGCCACGGCGCAAGCCATAGAGACGGCTAACGAACATGACTCAGCTAAACCGATAGCGCCAAACGAGGCCACCACTCAACATCAATCGAGTCAGCCCGATAGCGCATTATCACCAACACGCGACCAAGCACTTATACAGCTGCGTGAAATGATGACGAGAACACTAGACTTAGCGGTGATACCATTCCTTAAAGATGTGCCAAAATCACAGCAAGATGCGCAAAATTTAGTCATCGATTTACGCAAGGACCTGTCAGCACAAACATTAACGCAATGTGCAAATAATTTAAAAAGTATTCTGTTTTCGTTTGAAGCAGAAATGGAAAATAAAGAAATCATCAACAAAACACTGGTTGATTTGCTCAACTTACTTGTAAAAAACATGGCTGAGCTTACTGCTGATGATCAATGGCTAAAAGGTCAAATTGACATCGTAAATGATGTGTTGAGCAAACCAATCACTACGTTATCGCTACAAAATGCTGAATCTAGCTTAAAAGAATTGATTCATAAACAAGACAATTTAAAACCCGCCATTAGCAATGCACAAAATTTATTAAAACAAATGGCGTCAACGTTTATTGCGCGACTTGTCGACATGACTGAAACGACTGATGATTACCACCATAAAATTGAATTGCATCAGAAAAAATTAAGTTCAATTAAAGGGATTGATGAGTTAAATAGCGTTCTCCAAAGCGTACTTGATGACACACGTTCTATCGGCTTAACAGTACAACGCACACGTGAAGAGTTCAGTAACAGCCAAACGAGAATCAATGAAGCTGAACAAAAAATTCAGGAATTAACATCTGTACTGGAATATATTAATGAAGTCGCTAATGAGGACTATTTAACTGGTACGCTGAATCGTCGCGGTATGGAGGAAGCGCTTGAAAGAGAGTTTAGCCGGGCAGATCGACACCATACAGAGCTTAGTATCGCCATGATGGATATTGATCGTTTTAAACAGCTGAATGACAAGCTGGGTCACACCACTGGTGACGAAGCATTAGCGCACTTTGCTAACGTGATTAAAGAGGCAAAACGAACAACGGATGTGCTAGCTCGCTATGGTGGAGAAGAATTTATTATCATCTTACCAAATACCGCACAAATTGATGCAATCAAAGTCATTGAACGTGTACAAAGGAAGCTGACAAAACAATTTTTCATGCATAGTGATCAACATATTGTCATCACTTTCAGCGCTGGTGTTGCTGAGCGCGTTGAAGGTGAAACGCCAGAAGAGATTATTCCACGCGCAGATGCCGCTTTATATACTGCTAAGAACTCAGGTCGTAATCGTGTGGTTGGTGCGCCAATTGTTGAAGTAGCACCCTTGCCCCCACAAGCAACACAAAGCACGAATGCATCAAAAGATGATGCGCGCCATTAGGGTCTAATCAATCCCGATTAAGCATAAAGAATATTAAGCACTGTGTTAATATCGCGCTAAATATTTAGCAATCTGTCATCTATGAAATTCACCTTACACTGCACAGACGGTCAAGCGCGTCGTGGCACTTTACAATCGACGCATGGCAATCTTCAAACTCCAGCTTTCATGCCAGTTGGGACTTATGGCACTGTCAAAGCCATGTCACCATTAGAACTCGAAGAAATTGATGCCCAAATTATTTTAGGCAACACTTTCCATCTATGGTTACGTCCAGGGTTAGAGGTTATTGCTGCACATGGTGGCTTACACAAATTCATGGGCTGGGATAAACCAATACTGACAGATTCTGGTGGCTTTCAGGTATTTAGTCTAGGAGATATGCGAAAAATCAGCGAAGAAGGAGTAAAGTTTCAAAGCCCGATTAATGGCGATACTTGCTTTTTAACGCCTGAAGAGTCTATGCGCATTCAAACAATACTCAATAGCGACATCGTGATGATATTTGATGAATGTACCCCTTATCCTGCTACCCATCAGGAAGCAAGCGACTCGATGCAGCTATCTTTGCGTTGGGCGCAAAGAAGTAAAGATGCGCATACAGGTAACAACAATGCGCTGTTTGGCATCATTCAAGGTGGAATGTATGAAGATTTAAGAGACATCTCTCTTAAAGCGCTTGAATCAATAGGTTTTGATGGCTACGCAATTGGCGGCTTGTCCGTTGGCGAACCTAAAGATGATATGAAAAGGATTCTGGCACATACTGCACCCAATATGCCACAAGATAAACCACGTTACCTCATGGGCGTAGGCACCCCTGAAGATTTAGTCAATGCTGTCAGTCAAGGTATCGATATGTTTGACTGTGTCATGCCAACGCGCAACGCACGCAATGGTTGGCTATTTACTCAGTATGGTGATGTTAAAATTAAAAATGCAAGCTATAAACACGACATGGAGCCATTGGATGTCGATTGCAATTGTTACACTTGTCAAAACTTTACACGTGCATACTTACATCATTTACATAAAGTAGGTGAAATTTTAGGTGCACGATTGAATACCATCCATAATTTGCATTATTACCAAACGCTCATGCTTGGTATGCGTGAAGCGATTGAAGCAAGCATGTTTGATAGTTTTAAAGTAGAGTTTGCTAGAAAACGAGCTTCTCTATCAAGCTAACCTAACAAAATGTCGATTCTAAGTAAGAATGGTTTTTATTGTTATTTGTATTAATAAATCCCTTAATAATCAATAACTAATATAATTTTTATGTTGCCACATTAGGCAAACCTGCGTAACATATCTATTGTAAACAGACAGGGAGATTTACAGTGAAAGGCAACAAAAAAATTATTGATATATTGAATCAGCTTTTGGCCGGTGAATTATCAGCCAGTGATCAATATTTGATTCACGGTGAAATGGTTTCTGATTTGGGTATGCCCCAACTAGCTGCGCATATGCTTCATGAGTCTGAGCATGAACACTTACATGCCAAGCTGATAATTCAACGAATATTATTCTTAGAAGGCTCACCAAATGTCGCTAAACGTGAAGCGCTGAATATCGGAAAAAACGTTAAACAAATGCTAGAAAATGACTTGGCACTGGAGTATCAAGTTGTTAAAAATCTGAAAAGCGCCATTGAAGCCAGTGAAAAAGCAGAGGATTTCGTTACTCGCGACATGTTAGTTCAGCAACTAGAAGATACTGAAATGGATCATGCATACTGGCTAGAAAAACAGCTAAAATTGATTAATCTTGTCGGTCTAGAAAATTACCAACAAAGCCAAATGCAACAACCAGCAGCTTAAGGTTAAATCATGAAAACAGACAAAAAAATTCTCAGCACACTTAACACAGTACTTAAAAATGAACTCACTGCGATTAATCAATATTTCTTGCATGCGCGTATGTTTCGCAACTGGGGGTTGGAGAAACTGAACGACTATCAGTACAAACAATCCATTCGGACCATGAAAGAAGCGGATAAAGTGATTGAACGCATCTTGTTTTTAGAAGGCTTACCCAACTTACAAGTTCTCGGCAAACTGCTCATTGGCGAAGAGGTGGTAGAGTGTTTAAGTGGCGACTTAAAATTAGAGCGCGACATTCACAGACCTGCATTGATTGAAGCTATTTCTGTATGTGAAGAAATGCAAGATTTTGTTACGCGAGACTTACTCGAAGAGCTACTTGAAGCCAATGAGGAAGCGATTGATTGGATAGAAACACAACAATCGCTAATCAGTGATGTATCTTTACCAAATTATTTACAATCGCACATCGATGAATGAAGTTCAACATTGAAAAATAAAGGAGCTGCTATTTGCAGCTTTTTTATTATTATCAAGCGCATAAATAGCGAATACTAACTTGACAAACTAACAACAAACGATAATAATTCTCAGTATCGTTCTTATTTATGGAGTGTTCGTTTGTACGTTTGCGTGTGTAATGCTGTTACTGAGCGTGATATTAAAATTGCCATTGATAATGGCGCAACCACGATGAAAGCCTTAAATCGCGAGCTTGGCGTTGGCTCTCAATGCGGCGCATGTGCAAAATGCACAAAAGAGTGTCTTGCGAAATCAACGCACAAAGACGTTGACTCCTTTACAAACGTATTCCCAATCAATAAGCAGGAAGCTGCCTAAACTTCCTTGTTAGCTGCCATCTACGCAACTAAGTTTATTAAAGTTCGAAGATCATCAGAAAAGTTTCCAAGCAAAAAGATAGTGCGCGCGCAGTAACTATACTCTGTGTTAAAATCCTGCCTTAAATTTTAGTTGTTACTCAATTTAGGAAAATCCAATATGTTCATTTCTAACGCATATGCAGCCGCATCAGCAGCACCTGGTAGTGATTTATTAAGTTTAGCGCCAATGCTTATTATTTTTGTTCTATTTTATTTCATGTTAATTCGTCCGCAAATGAAACAAGCAAAAGAACAAAAAACAATGATCGCAGCATTAAAAGTGGGCGATGAAGTCGCGACTACAGGCGGCATGATTGGCAAAATAACCAAAGTCAATGACAACTTTATCGGTATTGAAATTGCTGCCAACACAGTGATTAATGTACAAAAACATGCCGTACAAACATTGTTACCACCTGGCACATTAAAGTCAGCGTAAGCAACCTTACTTTTAAACTTAATCAGCTTTAAGCGAGCCACACACATGAACCGCTATCCTACGTGGAAATATATTTTAATTGCTGCATCTGTCATTATTGGTCTGCTCTACACCATTCCAAACTTATATGGTGAATCGCCTGCTGTACAAGTCAGCCCTGCTAGGGCATCACTTAAAGCCGACCAATCCTTACTAAGTAAAGTTGAAGCCACATTAAATTTAGCCGACATTAGCTTTAACGGTATTTATCTGGATGCTACTGGTGTGAAGGTGCGGTTCGGTAAACCAGAAGATCAACTTAAAGCGAAAGATAAGCTCACAGAAAGCTTGGGCGCTGAAGACTATACCGTTGCATTAAACTTACTTTCTCAAACGCCAGACTGGCTATTAGCAATTGGGGCTAAACCCATGTATCTGGGTTTAGATTTACGCGGTGGCGTGCACTTTTTATTGCAAGTGGACATGCAAGCCGCTCTGGAAAAATCTGTAGAAAGCAATGTAGGCGACTTCCGTACAGCAATGCGTAATGAAAAAATCAATTACACGGGTGTTTCTCGTGATAACTTAGAAGTTGAGATTAGTTTTGAAAGCGATACAGAAAGAGAAAAAGCACGCAGACTATTAGAAACTAACTACCCAGACTTAACTTACACCACTAGTGGCAGTGGAACTGAGTTAAAGTTAGTAGCTGTTCCTAGTGAACAAGCACAACGGACTATTCAAGAATTTGCACTTAAACAAAACTTGCTCACACTGCATAACCGTATCAACGAACTTGGCGTTGCTGAACCGATTGTGCAGCAACAAGGCTTAGACCGCATTGTCGTGCAATTACCGGGTGTGCAAGATACAGCAAAAGCAAAAGAAATTTTAGGCCGCACTGCAGCACTGGAAGTCCGCATGGTAACAGCGCATGGTACACGCAGTGATGCAAGAGATTTTGACCCGAAAAAAATCGAAGATGCACTTAAAGGCATTATTCCAGCAGGCAGCGAATTATTATATTCAAGAATTAACGAACCACTTTTGGTCTCAAAGCGTGTTGTGTTTTCTGGAGAAAACCTAGTCTCAGCTAGCCCCAAACCAAGCCAGCAAGGCGCAGGTGCAGAAATTGCCGTCAGTTTAGACTCCAAGGGTGCTGGTTCAATGAAATTGACAACTCGTGATGGCATTAATAGAAGAATGGCCGTTATTTTAGTTGAAAAAGGCAAAAAAGAAGTGCTAACTGCCCCGACCATTCAAGCAGAACTCTCATCACAGTTTGTGATCACTGGAATGGAAAACCTGCAAGAGGCCAATGATCTCTCTTTATTAATGCGTGCTGGTGCACTTGCAGCGCCGATGGAAATTATTGAAGAACGTACAGTAGGGCCAAGCATGGGTGAGGAAAACATTGATCGCGGTGTAAACTCAACGTTATGGGGCTTTGCCGCCATTGCGGTCATGATGATATTCTACTACGTACTATTTGGTACAGTGTCTGTCACAGCACTGGGCATCAACCTACTATTACTCGTTGCCTTACTCTCTATGCTACAAGCAACACTGACCCTACCTGGGTTAGCTGCGATTGCCCTAACACTCGGCATGGCAATCGACGCTAACGTATTGATTAATGAACGTATTCGAGAAGAGCTACGTGATGGCAACACCCCACAAGCGAGTATCCGTATAGGATATGACAAAGCTTTCGGAACAATTTTGGACTCAAACATCACGACACTCATCGCAGGCGCTGCGCTATTCATGTTCGGCACTGGTCCAATTAAAGGCTTTGCTGTCGTACACGTATTAGGCATTCTGACGTCCATGTTTAGTGCCGTTATGGTTTCACGTGCGATTGTAAACCTGATATATGGCTATCGTCGCAAAATCAATAAACTTTCTATTGGCCAAATCTACAAAGCCGATTAACCACTTTAGTTAAGACTAACGAGCGAACATTATGGAATTTTTTAGAATCAAAAAAGACATCCCTTTTATGAGTTATGGTCGCCTCACGACCACGATCTCACTTGTCACGTTTATCCTTGCTATATTCTTTCTGGCTACGCGTGGCCTTAATTACGGTGTGGACTTTACGGGTGGTACTGTCATGGAAGTCACTTACCCTCATGCTGCCGACATTGAGGGCATACGAACAGCGATTAGCAATATCGATTTAAAAGATGCTACTGTGCAAAATTTTGGCACAAGCCAAGATGTACTCATTCGCTTACCAATCAAAAAAGAGTTATCTATTGCCCAACTGTCTGAAGAAGTTAGCCAAGCGCTCAAAGCGGCAGATAGCTCGGTAGAAATCCGCCGCGTAGAATCCGTAGGCGCACAAGTTGGTGATGAACTGTTTGAAAACGGCGCACTTGCCTTACTGATTGTGTTATTTGGCATTGCTGCCTATTTAGCCATGCGCTTTGAATGGCGTTTTGCTGTATCTGCGATTATTGCGAACATGCACGATGTTGTGATTATCCTTGGTTTCTTCGCTTTCTTTCAATGGGAATTTAGCCTAACGGTGCTTGCCGCGATATTGGCTGTACTCGGTTATTCAGTCAACGAATCGGTTGTGGTATTTGACCGTGTACGTGAAAACTTCCGCAAAATGCGCAAAGCAGGCACGATTGAAGTCATTGATAATGCCATCACACGCACACTCTCTCGTACAGTAATTACGCACACGCTAACACTTACCATGGTCGGCTCAATGCTACTGTTTGGTGGCGAAGTGCTACACTACTTTTCACTGGCATTAACCGTCGGTATTATGTTTGGCATTTACTCTTCTGTACTCGTCGCTTGTCCAGTCGCATTACTACTTGGCGTCAGCCGCACAAATTTAATTGGTGACTTGGATAAAAAGAAAAAAACTGAAAATGAAGAAGAAGTCATTGTTTAACTAGTCTGCATGATTAACACCATGCGCATTTAAGGTTAAACTAAATACTTATTACCATAACGACTTAATACACGATTGGACAATATCCCTTTATCTTGGCAGTTTGGTTCACTAGTCATACTGCTCATGTTATCAGCGTTCTTCTCGATGTCTGAAACAGCGTTAATGTCAGTTAATCGCTATCGATTACGGCATTTAGTTAAACAGGGGCATCGTGGGGCAAAGCTTGCAAACTCCCTGTTGCTTCAAACAGATAAGCTCTTAGGCGTCATCCTTCTATGCAATAATTTTGTTAATACCGCGCTCGCCACACTGGTGACCATTATTACCGTTAATCTTTTTGGCGAAGGAGAGTGGGAGCTTGTGCTCAGCACCATCGCTGTCACTTTTGCCATCTTAATTTTTAGTGAGATATCGCCAAAAATCATCGCTGCTGCCTATGCAGAAAAGGTAGGCATCTTCGTCAGTTATATTCTCTACCCTTTGCTCAGGGTGTTATATCCTGTGGTCTGGTTTGTTAATTTATTTGTTGAAGCATGGCTAAAACTATTGGGCATCAAAATCAATTTTGGTGATGGCGTTAAATCTTTGAGCATGGATGAGCTTCGCAGCATTGTGACCGATGCAGGCAAGTTCTTACCAAACAAGCACCGTACAATTCTACTCAATTTATTTGAATTAGAAAAAATTGAAGTTGATGATGTCATGACTGCGCACACACAAGTCGAAGCGATTAACTTTGATGCCCCATTGGATGACATTCTAGAGCGACTGGCAAACAGTCACCATACCCGTTTACCCGTTAGAGAGGGTGATAGAGAGGAAATTTTTGGCATACTTCATATTCGAAAAGTGATGAATCAATTACGTCTTCATCAGGCAAAAGAGAATTTTGACAAAGAACAGCTCCGTGAAGCCATTTCAAAGCCTTATTTTATCCCCTCAGGCACACCGCTTTATATGCAAATGCAACAGTTCCAAGAAAAGAAAGAGCGAATCGCTTTGGTTGTAGACGAATATGGTGAGTTGAAAGGCCTCATTACTTTAGAAGATATCCTTGAAGAAGTCATCGGTGACTTCACTACGCAATCACCAAGCCGTATTGGCAGCTTTCACCAAGAAGAAGATGGTGGATGGGTCGTAGACGGAAGCAGCTCATTGCGCGAACTCAATAAAAAACTAAAACTAAAATTACCACTTGATGGCCCGCGCACAATCAATGGTCTCATATTGGAGCACTTCCAAGATATTCCTGAATCCTACACCAGCTTCAAAATAGGTGAGCACATTATAGAAATTGTACAAACACAGGATAGAGTGGTTAAAAGTGTCAAAATCTTCCCATAATCAATACTTTTTCAATGTCTACCCACTTAGACCTTGAAATTTCTATAAATTAGCTCAAAATAGGCATTAGAGAATTACTAAAGAAACACATGGCGATAAAGGACCCAACAGGCGATCTTGCGATACAACCGAGCAAAGTTAAACCAAAATTGCCTGACATGTATAAAGTTTTGCTGAAAAATGACGATTACACACCTATGGAGTTTGTAGTGGAAATAATACAACGTTTTTTTAATAAAACGCGGGAACAAGCAACGCATATAATGCTCCAAGTACATACAAAAGGCATGGGTGTCTGCGGCGTATATCCAAAAGATATAGCAGAAACAAAGATGAACCAGGTATTGAAGCGTGCAGAAGAATCACAACACCCCTTACAGTGTGTGATTGAGCCGGCTTAACCGCTAAGTAAAAGAGGATATACATGATTGCACAAGAATTAGAAGTGAGTTTACACATGGCATTTATGGATGCCAGACAGAACAGGCATGAACTCATTACTGTAGAACACCTATTACTGGCGATGATAGATAACCCAACGGCAGCTAATGTGCTTCGCGCATGTGGTGCAAAGTTTGAAGTCCTGCGCGCAGAACTCAACCAACATATTTCTGAGCACACCCCGATTGTTGGCGGAGAAGATGAAGTTGATACACAGCCTACACTGGGATTTCAACGCGTTATCCAACGTGCTATGTTGCATGTTCAATCATCTGGCAAGAAAGAAGTCACTGGCGCAAATGTCTTGGTGGCTATCTACGGTGAGAAAGATTCGCATGCAGTGTTCTTCCTACACCAACAAGGCGTAACAAGACTTGATGTAGTCAACTTTATTTCTCATGGTGTTGCTAAAATGCCTGATGAAAACCCAAGCACTGAAGGTGCAGAGGGCACATCGGAACCAGAAGCAACACCATCAGGTGCATTAGACAGCTACACGCTAAATTTAAATCAAGAAGTTGCTAGTGGCAAAATTGACCCATTGATTGGACGCGATAGCGAAATAGAGCGCGTGATTCAAACACTTTGCCGCCGCCGCAAAAATAACCCATTATTGGTTGGTGAAGCAGGGGTTGGTAAAACAGCCATTGCCGAAGGTTTAGCATGTCGAATTGTCGAAAATGACGTTCCAGAAGTATTAGAGGATGCAACTGTTTATGCACTGGATATGGGCGCACTATTAGCTGGGACTAAATACCGTGGGGACTTCGAGCAACGACTAAAAGCTGTCATGAAGCAACTAGAACAAGAAAAGGGTTCCATCCTATTTATTGATGAAATTCATACGCTGATTGGTGCAGGTGCTGCTAGTGGTGGCACGTTAGATGCCAGCAATTTACTGAAGCCTGCGCTTTCAAGTGGAAAACTCAAGTGTATTGGCGCAACAACCTATCAAGAATACCGCGGCATTTTTGAAAAAGACCATGCTTTATCCCGTCGCTTTCAAAAAGTTGATGTTGTTGAGCCTAGCATAGACGAAACAATTGCTATTCTTAAAGGGCTGAAATCTAAATTTGAAGAGCACCATAGTGTTAAGTACAGCGCAAGTGCGCTGACCTCTGCTGTAGAGTTATCTGCTAAATACATTAATGACCGTTTTTTGCCTGATAAAGCGATAGATGTGATTGATGAAGCAGGCGCAGCGCAACGCATATTGCCTAAGCTGAAACGCAAAAAAACAATTAGCAATAAAGAAATTGAAGATATCGTCGCTAAAGTGGCACGTATTCCACCGAAAAATATTTCTAATGATGATAGAAGCACGCTAAAAACATTAGAACGTGATTTAAAAGCAGTTGTTTTTGGTCAGGACAAAGCCATTGAAACGCTTTCTTCAGCGGTTAAAATGGCGCGTAGTGGCATCGGCCAAGGTGACAAACCAGTAGGTAGCTTTCTATTTAGTGGTCCTACAGGCGTTGGTAAAACTGAGGTTGCAAGGCAACTGGCTTATATCATGGGCATCGACTTAATCCGCTTTGATATGAGCGAATATATGGAACGCCATGCTGTTTCTCGCTTAATTGGCGCGCCTCCTGGCTATGTTGGCTTTGAGCAAGGTGGCTTACTGACTGAAGCGATTTCTAAGCAGCCTTATTGTGTTTTGATTTTAGATGAAATCGAAAAAGCGCATCCTGATATTTTCAACATCTTATTACAGGTTATGGATCATGGTACGCTAACTGACAACAACGGCCGTAAAGCCGACTTTAGAAATGTCACGATTATCATGACAACCAATGCTGGTGCAGAAGCACTATCTAAGGCAAGTATCGGCTTTACAAACACCAAAGAAGTTGGTGATGAAGAAGCCGACTTAAAACGCTTGTTCTCGCCAGAGTTTCGTAACCGTTTAGATGCAACCGTATCTTTTGCACCACTTTCACAAGAAATTATTATCCGTGTGGTAGATAAGTTCTTGATGCAACTAGAAGATCAACTACATGAGAAAAAAGTAGATGCTACATTTAGTGAAGACCTTAAAGCCCATTTAGGCAAAAAAGGATTTGATCCACTCATGGGTGCCAGACCGATGGCGCGCTTGATTCAAGATACCATTCGCAAAGCTTTGGCAGATGAGTTGTTATTTGGTCGATTAGTCAACGGTGGCAGTGTCCATGTAGACATTGATGACAAAGAGGAAATTAAGCTTACGTTTCCATCTGGAAAATCTAGTAAGAAAAAAGACTTAGCTGCAGAAACAGAGTAATTAACATTTGTTCTGACAGTCAAGCTACACCCAACTTATTATTCAATGTAAGTTGGGTGTTTTTTCATGACACTGATAAATAACTCAGAAGCAATCAGTGAATTAAGCCAAACATTCAGATTAGGGTAAGGTGACGATTCAAACCATTGGCTATCAACGCCCCTAAATTGGCGAATAAAAGGAAAAATGGCGATATCAGCCATCGTTGGCAATCTGCCAAACAATCCATGACCGTTTGAAGCTAACATTTTCTCTAATTTAGCTAAAAACACTTCTCCTTCTTCACGATGTTCCACTGGTGTTTTTTCTGGATGTCGTTCTGCATATTTATATGCATCTAATGAGCGTTTAAATGACCCATCATTTTCTGCAATGAGGGCCTTTGCCGCGTCTAAATCAATTTGACACCATCCGTCTTGATCATGTTGACTTAAGGCCCAGTTCATAATATCCAAACTTTCGTCAATAACGTGATCTTCGGATAAGACTAAAACAGGTACTGTTGCTTTAGGTGATACAGCAATCATATGCTTTGGTTTATCACGTAATGAAATCTCCCGTATTTCAACCTCAATACCCGCATATTTTAGTGCCATGCGCGCCCGCATGGCATAAGGACATCGTCGATAAGAATACAACACAGGTAAAGCCACTAGCCTAATACCTCACAGACCTCACGAATTAATGTCGGCCCTTGATAGATCAAGCCACTGTATATTTGTACCAGACTAGCGCCGGCCTCAATTTTTTCTACCGCGTCTGCGCCACTAGAAATACCACCCACGCCGATAATGGGTAAAGCACCTTGGAGGCGTTTTGACAACAGCTGAATCACCAGTGTTGATTGTTCACGCACTGGTGCTCCAGAAAGGCCACCTTTTTCCTCAGCATATTGTAAGCCTTGCACTTTATCTCTAGCTAACGTTGTATTCGTTGCAATAACCGCGTCAATTTCATGTTCTATCAATAAACCAGCAATTTCGTCAATTTGCGCTTCTGTTAAATCAGGAGCAATTTTTAATGCTAGTGGCACATATTTCTGATGTTGATTTGCCAATCTATTTTGTGCCTGCTTTAACTGACTGAGTAAACTAGATAAAGCGGCTTTTTCTTGCAATTCTCTTAAATTCTTCGTGTTTGGCGAGGAAATATTGACCGTTATATAACTTGCATGGGCATACACTTTTTCCATGCATAGTAAATAATCATTTACCGCCAATTCATTTGGTGTATCGAAATTTTTACCGATATTGATGCCTAAAATTCCTTGATATTTTGCAGCAACAACATTTTTCACTAGCTGATCCACACCAAGATTATTAAAGCCAAACCGATTAATAATACCCTGTGCTTCAGGAAGCCGAAACAATCTTGGTTGTGAATTACCAGGTTGTGCTCTTGGCGTTACCGTCCCCACTTCGACAAAGCCAAACCCTAATCCTGCCATCCCGTCGATAACTGCTCCGTTTTTATCTAAGCCTGCAGCCAACCCTACCGCGTTTGGAAATGATAACCCCATGACTTCTCTAGGTTGGCAGGCTGGTTGTTGATAACATTTGAGCAGCCCTAATTTTTCTGCCAGATTTAGCCCCTTGAGGGTCATATCATGCACACGTTCTGCATCCAATTGAAATAATAGGGGTTTGGCAAAATGATATAAATTCATACCGCTATTTTACGCGAGAATTTAATTGACTGATTTTAGTTTTTCTAATCTTGCTGCAAAGATTGCTGATTTAATTTCTTCTGGTGTATCAAATTGCTGTGCAATCTTACCTGCATCTATACTAACTACTTTACTCAACGCTTCTCTCATCCTATTTGCTTCAGGTAGTGAAATGTTTTCTAATCCTAGACGCCCTCTTGAGTCAGCTTCACAAGCTTTTAAGAACCCTTCAAATCGTGCAGGCTGACGAATTGCGTCTAAATCGATTAAGAATTTCAATAATGTAGATGGCTTCATCTCAATCACTTGGTGCGCTTTAATATGAAACTTGGCTACAATAAAAGCCAGCTCTTTACAGTCATTAGGTACACGAAGCCGCTCACTAACAATTTTAACAAGATCTGCACTACGGATATCGTGCCCAATATGCCTAGGTAGTATTTCTTTTGGCGTTGTACCTTTACCTAAGTCATGCATGAGCACAGCATATCGAACTGGTAAACTAAAGTTTTGTTGAGCGGCATAATCCAATGCCATCATGACATGTACGCCAGTATCTACCTCAGGATGATGCTTTTCTGGTTGCGGCACACCCCACAAACAAGCTAGCTCAGGTAATATTTTTTCTAATGCGCCGCAGTCACGCAACACCTCAAACATGCGGCTAGGCTGTGATTCCATCAAACCAGTCGACAACTCTTGCCATACACGCTCAGGCACCAATGCATCTACTTCACCATCTGCGACCATTTGCTGCATTAAGTGCATGGTTTCTGGGGCAATGGAAAAATCAATAAAGCGTGCGGAAAACCTTGCTGCACGTAAGATGCGTACAGGATCTTCAACGAAAGCATCACTCACATGCCTTAAAACTTTATGCTGAATGTCTGCTTGGCCCTTATAGGGGTCAATAAGCTGGCCATCCACTGTTTTTGCCATGGCATTAATGGTGAAATCACGCCTTGCCAAATCTTCTTCCAACGTAACCTTTGGCGAGGCATGTACAACAAAACCTTTATAACCCTTCCCTGACTTACGCTCTGTTCTAGCGAGGGCGTATTCATCGTGGGTTTTTGGATGCAGAAAAACGGGAAAGTCTTTACCTACGGCTGTGTAGCCCAAATTTAGCATTTCTTCTGCTGTACTGCCAACGACAACATAATCGTAATCTTTGAGAGGTAAGCCTAATAACTCGTCTCTAACGGCGCCACCCACACAATAAATGGCCAAAGAACTATCTTCTGGCATTAATCGCTCGACCAGCTGCCGTTCTAAATTGATTATATTTAGCTCTAGGTGTCTTATTAATAAGGTACTCTGGCACCACAGCCTCTAATGGCGTCAGTGGACATTCGATCTCTGCGGGCATATTTCCTGATGCAACACTATCAATTTCCATTGAGCGTACATTATCTCTGGTCATTAATTGAATAGGCAGCCATTCTAGCAACCAAGCCTGCACATAAGATAATTGATCATTCAAACCAATAATCAGTCTTTTCTTATTTAATAAATGCATCACTTTTTCAACCAATTCACGCATAGTGTACACGGATGGTCCTACCAATTCGTACGTCTTGTTGTAGGTGTCATCATTCTCTAAACTATTCACAAAAATATTAGCCACGTCTTCTACCCAGATTGGTTGAAACTTGGCATCAGGTTTCGCCAAAAAAATAATGGGCAAGAACTTAACCATTGTTGCAAATAAGTTTAGAAAACTATCGCCTCGTCCAAAAATCACTGAAGGCTTAAATATCGTCAAATTAAGTGACTGCTGGAGTGCGCTCACTGCTAGCTCGCCTCTTGCTTTGCTCTGCAAGTAATGACTAGGCGCTTCTATGCTGGCATTCAGGGCACTCATATGCAACAAGCGTTGTATACCAAGCTCAATACACATTTTTGCAATTCGTTTGGGTAACTGATGATGCACACTATCAAATGTCTTGTTTTTGCGCTCATGCAAAATACCCACTAAATTGATTACTGCATCACATCCAGCAAGCGCCGCCTGTAATGTTTCGTTATCATTGACGTCACAGGTTTCAACTTCAACATGCGGCAATAAGATTAAATGCTTTGCGCGCTCCCTATTTCTAGTAAGCACTTTGACTTGATAGCCTATATCATCTAGCTTTGTAACGATGCTGGAACCAACAAAGCCTGCACCACCAATAACTGCTACTTTTTTAATCATCATTTTTCCACCTAAAGGCACGCTCAAACAATTTAATTATTTTGCTGGAACCGTGCCCATTCGTTCTTTGAGTGTTGTGCGTAAGTCACCCAACTGCTTTCCATATAAATGTGAGTTTGCCATCACACGCTGTACATAATTTCTTGTTTCATTAAAAGGGATCGTTTCAGCATAAATAGCGCCCTCTAATGGCTCACTACCTTGCCATTTTTTTGCACGACTCGGCCCTGCATTATAGCCTGCACTAGCCATGACCTTATTACCCTTCATTAAATCCAGTGTATAACGCAAATAATACGTTCCAATTGTGACATTGGTATCCAAATCATCAATCATACTTCGTTGATAGTTTTTAACGCCTGCACGTTTGGCTGCCCATCTTGCTGTGGTAGGCATAAGTTGCATCAGGCCTGCTGCACCCACATGTGATTTAGCATAATGCATAAAGCGGCTTTCTTGCCTCACAATGCCATGCGCCCATGTTAAATCAACATCTTGCTTATAAGCCGCTTGCCTCATCAGACTTTGGTAAGGCATTAAATATCTGAGTGAAAAGTCATGATATTCTTTTGTGTTATCTGCCGTATTGATAGCCAAATCATACCAGTGATGCTGATTGGCATATTCTGCAGCAGCAAGTAACTCTTTATCGCTTAAGCCATTGACTGCCAAAGCCCACTCATGCTTACCTTCCCATCTTAAATCTAAATCTAATAAAGCCTCCGCACGCTTGACACCAGGCAATGTTCCTATGTGATTGATTTCTGAAAGCTTTGGCTTGTAATTGAGTAATTTAGGTGTGTTGTACCCTTGAATTTCATCTTGTGCTAGCCAACCATAATAATGCCGCTCTAGCGCAAGCTCTGTCAAAATAGCATTCGCTTCATCTAGTCTTTTGCGCTGTATTAGCGATCTTGCTTTCCAGTATCGCCATCTAGCTTGATTTGCAAGCTCTGACGGCATTTTTTCAATGACACTGAGCAAACCTACCCAATCCTGCTGCCTAAGAGATGCACGCGCAAACCATGTCATTTGTTCTTCATTTAAACTCTCAAAGTCAGCTTTTTGAAACCAGAGCTGCGCCTCAGGTTCGTGTCTCTTAGCAGCACTTAAACCCAACATGCTATAGAAGTGGCTATGTTCATCAGCATTAAAGCTGTTTTCAATATTTTTAAAGGCAGCTAATGCCTTCCAGGTGTCTTTTTTGCCCATTTGAATCAAAACATACAAGCCCAACTCTCTTCCAAACCGCGTTTTTAAAGAAAGTTGTTTGCTTTTCAGTGTCTGCTCAGGTGATTTTGCAACCTTGCTAAGCAATTTATTATATTGCGATTGATAATGCTTGCTGCGTTTTATAATTGCTTTTGCTAAATTGACATGATTATGTGCAAGCGCCATTCTAAATCTTTGCCAAATGGCTTCTTCATCGATGATGCCGATTTTTTGCAGGGAATCAAAGAGCCGATTGCAATCATTTGGGCGTTCATTCTCTGTTAGCCAAAGTGGCTTAGCAAACATTAATGAGCCAGTATTAGGCCTAGCTTTATAAGCCTCAGCTGCATAACAAGCAACAGATGTATTTTCTGATTGATAGTGCGTATATGCTTGTGTGAAATTTTCCCAGTCGCGTTGTTTGCCTAGTTTTTTTAAATACTCAACCCTTAATCTTTCGGCAAAAGCATAATCAGCATGTTGCGCAATAAAATCCGACACTATTTGATTGTCAGTTTCATCTAGCTTTAAGCGCATAAGCCAGTATCTGGCATAAGGTGTTAGCAAATGGTTTTCTGCTTCTAGCTGACTAAGAGATTGAATGAGCGACTTGGCATCTTCTTTTTCATAAGCTTCTTTTGCTTTCAGAAATACTTGATCTCCATTAGCAGCACTCACATCCACAATAGTGATACAAACCAATAAAACTAGAAAACACTTAAGATAACGATTTATAGCCATCATTTACCTACCATCTAATCACGCGTGCAACAATATTTAACAATACGAGTAAAACAATGCCCCAAACGCTGTATATAATCAGTTTTTTAACTAAACTAATATACTTTTTCTCTCGCGTAACAACATAAGCAGCTATTAATACAAAAATAGCAATTAAAAGTAATGCCGTCAGGATACGTAAAATAAACAACCGAAAGCGACCTCTTCTAACTAAAGTGTGGCATTAAATTTGGCGTAAAGTGTTGTGTTTGCGCCTGAAAGCCAACTGGTGCTTTATTAATGTCTTCAAATGTAACGTACTCCCATGCACTTGTATCCGCAACAAGCGCACGAATCAGTTGATTATTTAAACCATGTCCAGACTTGTATGCGGTATAAGACCCCAACAATGGATGTCCTAGCATATACAAGTCACCGATTGCATCTAAGACTTTATGCTTAGCAAACTCATCTTCATACCGCAATCCCTCTGTGTTCAATACTCGAAATTCATCGAGCACAATCGCATTATCTAAGCTACCTCCACGCGCAAGGCCATTTGCCCGCAAATACTCAACCTCATGCATAAAACCAAATGTACGGGCTCGACTAATTTCACTGATATAGGTGTTATCTGCAAAATCAATTTTGACATTATTGCCACTGCCCTCAAAAACAGGATGAGCAAAGTCAATCGTAAAGTCCATCTTAAAACCATGATAAGGCTCAAACATGACCCATTTATCTTGTTCAGTGACTTTGATTTGTTTTTTAACACGTATGAATTTTTTTGCAGCAGATTGTTCAACAATACCCGCTGATTGCAGTAAAAATATAAAGGGGCTTGAGCTACCATCCATAATCGGAATTTCTGAAGCATCTACTTCAACAATAACATTATCTACACCTAAACCAGCCAGTGCAGACATTACATGTTCAACAGTTGCAACGCGCGCACCGTTTTTCTCTAGGGCAGAGCACATGCGCGTATCACTCACTGCATCAGGCGTTGCTTGTATTTCTGGCATACCGGGCAAATCGGTACGTCTGAATACAATACCCGCATCAATAGACGCAGGACTAAGTGTCAAAGTGACTTTTCGACCATTATGCAGCCCAACACCTGTCGCACTTATTTTTTTCTGTAATGTCCTTTGTTTTAGCACCAATATTCCTAAATTTCATCCTGCTTAACGCAGCGACAAACATACTGAAAAACCATCAACCATAAAGCATAGGTGATTGATATATTAGCATAATGTTTACAATAAACATGCACGCTTAATCTGCTTGTTTACGTAAGAACGCAGGAATATCATACTCCTCTACACCACTCATTTTCATCGCGTCAACTTGTGCACGACGGCTATTTGAGCTAAAAACAGCTGGTTCAGCATCCATTGTTTCTTCTTCTGGAAACATGGGTACATCTGTTGTCCCATTTCGCACGGCCGTCATCACCCTTAACTCAGGTTTTTGCTCACGTTTTGCAATGGATCCGTTAAGCCCTGTCGCTACCATCGTAACACGCAATTTATCACCAATGCTTTCATCCATCACTGTTCCTACAATCACAGTCGCATCATCAGCAGTAAAGTCTTTGATAGTATTCATCACATCATAGTACTCTTTCATTTTAAAGCTGGAGCTAGCTGTAATATTGACTAAAACACCGCGTGCATTTGCTAAATTGATGTCTTCCAAAAGCGGACTAGCAACAGCCTGTTCTGCTGCGATGTTTGCACGATTATCACCACTGGCTTCAGCTGAACCCATCATCGCCATGCCCATTTCACTCATCACAGTACGCACATCGGCAAAATCCACATTTACCAAACCTGGGCAATTAATGATTTCTGCTATACCTGAGACAGCATTATGTAGCACATCGTTCGCTGCACGAAATGCTTCCATAAATGGCACATCTTCACCCAGCACTTCCATTAACTTTTCATTTGGAATCACGATGAGTGAATCGACGTATTGTGAAAGCTCTTCTAGCCCTTCTTTTGCCACTAAAGTACGTTTACCTTCAAAAGCAAAAGGCTTAGTCACTACCGCCACGGTTAAAATACCCATTTCTTTTGCCACTTCTGCAATGATAGGTGCTGCACCAGTGCCAGTACCACCACCCATACCTGCAGCGATAAATAGCATATCGGCACCTTCTATCATCTCAGCGATATGATCGCGATCTTCTATTGCAGCCTCACGACCAACCTCAGGCTTAGCGCCTGCACCCAAACCTTTGGTAATATCTGACCCAATTTGTAAGGTGGTTGCTGCTACACTTTTGAGTAATGCTTGTGCGTCTGTATTTGCACAAATAAATTCAACACCACTCACATTTTTACTAATCATATGATCGACGGCATTACCGCCACACCCGCCAACACCAATCACCTTGATGACCGCTTCTTGTGAATCTTTTTCCATAATTTCAAACATTATATATCTCCTTTTTTGCCTAAATGTTTGAGCTCATTTTCATAAGCTCTGCCCTAAACTACTCTTTACTTAATCACTAAAAATTACCTTGAACCCAAGCTTTCATTCTTTTAAAAACACCAACAAAAGAGTTGAGCTCCATTTGCCCCGTCAACTTTTGCTCTAGCTGCTGCTTACCCATTAATACCAAGCCAACACCTGTGGCATATCTTGGGTTACTGACGACTTCGGATAAACCACCTACATAACGAGGCATCCCTAGCCGAACTGGCATATGAAAAATTTCTTCGCCAAGCTCTATCATGCCGCGCATCATCGATGAGCCACCCGTAATAACGATGCCTGATGCAATCAACTCCTCCATGCCACTCCTCCTTAACTCCTGCAAGACCAATTCATATAGCTCTACAATTCTCGGCTCCACAACTTCTGCCAACGTCTGCAATGACAACTCTCTTGCTTCTCGCCCATCAACCCCTGGCACTTCTACCATCTCGCGTGGATCAGCAAGCTGGCGCAATGCACAGCCATATTTCACTTTAATATCCTCAGCTGATTGGGTTGGCGTGCGAAAAGCAACCGCTATATCATTTGTCACTTGATCGCCTGCAATACCAATCACTGCTGTATGCCGGATAGAACCACTCTTAAAGACGGCAATATCTGTTGTCCCACCACCAATATCAACCAAGCACACCCCGAGCTCTTTTTCATCTTCAGTGAGTACTGCAATACTGGACGCCAACGGTTGTAGAATCAGATCACTCACTTCTAATCCGCAGCGTTTAATACACTTCACTATGTTTTGTGCTGCGGCGACAGCGCCTGTCACAATATGCACTTTTACTTCTAACTTCATACCACTCATCCCAAGTGGCTCACGCACATCATCTTGCCCATCAATAATGAATTCTTGCGTTAGGATATGCAGTATCTGTTGATCGGCAGGTAATGCTATTGCGCGTGCTGTTTCGACAACACGATCAACATCCATTTGCGTCACTTCTGAGTCTTTTATTTTGACCATGCCATGCGAGTTGAGACTTTTCACATGACTACCCGCAATACCTGTAAACACACTCTCAATTTTGCAATCTGCCATCAGCTCAGCTTCTTCTAATGAGCGCTGTATTGCTTGCATCGTCGAGTCAATATTAACGACAACACCTTTTTTCAAGCCTCTTGAAGCATGTTGCCCCAGTCCAATCACTTTAATAGCACCTTCAGGCAACAATTCCGCCACTAAAGTTACAATTTTTGATGTGCCGATATCTAACCCTATAATGAGGTTCTTCTCTTCACGCACTTTGCTCATTTTCACTCCCTTTTACACCAAATGTGAACGCACTTTTATGCGCCTTTGGCAATACTTGCATTGATAACTTTTTCGGTTTACGTACAGCAAATCCATTCGGATAGCGTAGATCTGCATATTTAATATCCGCATTTAAATGACTCAACACAGACTCATATACTGTTGCAAACTTACTGAGTCTGGGCGCCATATCTAAGCGGCCTAATGAAATAATCATATTTTTATCTGTCTTAATTTCCCAAGCTCGTCTTGGTGACAAAGTAATTTGCGTCACTTTAATCTCTGCACGATTCAATATTTTGCTAAAACCTGCATACTGTTTCGTCACTTCTTTCACCCCATCTCCAGGGCCATAAAACATTGGTAAATTAGCATCTGAAGCAGCATGAAACAATTCACCTCGCGTATTCACCAAAGCAATATCACCCCATCTCGCCAATGCTATATGTTCTTCAATCTCTACATTCAGTGCATCAGGCCAACGACGCCTTACACTGACAGAGCGTGCCCACGGTAGCTTTTCAAAAGCCTCTCGCGTCTTGACTAAATCTAATGTAAAAAAATTACCCTTCAAGTGCGCATCTACAATCAGTTGTACTTGTTCATGATTAACATGTTCCGTTGCACCAATTACTTTTACTTCACGAATGGGTAGGATTGGTAAATGTACGAACACATATAGCAAGCCGTAAATAAACAAGACGACTGAAATTGCAAAAAATAGATTTGCAAACCAATTTAATAAGGCAGGCTTATCCCACATAAGCGTGCCCCTCACCCTCAGTTTCTACTGTCATTGCCAGTATTGCTAAAACTAAGTCGTCAAAACTCATGCCTGCCGCTTTAGCAGCCATAGGGACTAAACTATGGTCTGTCATGCCTGGGCTCGTATTCAGTTCCAAAAAATAATGTTTGCCCATATCGTCCATGAGAAAGTCCACACGGCCCCATCCGGTACACCCAATTGCATTGAATGCTTCCAATGCTTCTTTTTGAATAACTGCCTCTACTTCTTTACTTAACCCACATGGGCACAAATACTCTGTATCGTCACGTATGTATTTCGCTTCGTAATCATAAAATTCGTTTTGAGGCACAATTTTCACAATTGGCAATGCTTGGTCACCTAAAATGCCAACCGTGTATTCTCCACCCCCAATAAACTGCTCAGCAATGACTAAAGGGTCAGCTACAGCGGCTAAGGCATATGCGGCAACTAACTCACCTGCTTTTTTAACTTTGCTGATTCCAATACTTGACCCTTCATTTGCGGGCTTAACAAATAACGGCAAACCTAATTTTTGCTCTATGGCAGAAAAATCACTTTCAGCATTCACCAACTCATAGGCCGGTGTGACAACGCCAGCTTCAGCCCATTTAAGCTTTGTTTGCCATTTATCCATTCCTACTGCTGAGGCGGTCACACCACTTCCCGTATAAGGAATCTGCATGCCATCTAAAGTACGTTGCACAGTACCATCCTCACCAAAGCGTCCATGTAATGCGATAAACACACGGTCAAACTTTTTTAACTCTTCCATATCACGATCACGAGGATCAAAAGCCTCTGCCATGACACTTTGTCGCCGCAATGCTTTCACCACTGCTTCACCGCTTAGAATTGACACATCCCGCTCACCTGATTCACCACCAAGCAAAACAGCGACTTTGCCAAAATCCTTAGCCTGCACATTTTTGAAATCTATTTTAGGCATACTCACCGATCACCTTTACCTCTTGCTGCAAGGCTACTCCTTGCTTTTCCAATACAACCTCCTTGATATGTCGAATCAACAACTCAATATCTAGTGCGCTACAGTTTCCTACATTGATAATAAAGTTTGCATGTTTAGGTGATATCTGAGCGCCACCTATTTGATAGCCTTTTAGTCCGCTAGCCTCAATTAATCTGGCTGCAAAATCTCCTTCTGGGTTGCGGAATGTCGATCCACCACTTGGATAATTAAGTGGCTGACTTGCCAATCTTGTTGCTAGTAAGTCCTTAATTTTCCTAGCTGACTCTTGTTGACTGCCAACTTCTAACCTAAACCACGCCCCTAGAAACCACTCTTCTGGCATTGGCATGGCAACAGTGCGATATCCCGTTACAAACTCACTGGCATTTCGTACATACGTTTTCCCGTATCGATTAATTGTCAACGCTTGGTAAACGATGTCCCAAGTTACACCTCCATAACAACCTGCATTCATAGCCAATGCGCCACCAACTGTGCCAGGTATACCTGCCATGAACTCAGCACCAGTGCGGTTATTGGCAGCACAAAACTTTGCCATTTTGGCACTGGTGACTCCCGCCTCTGCATAAATAAATTGGCCATCAACTCTTAAATCTTTTAATGCTTGATGCATGACAACTACAGTTCCTCGCACACCACCATCTCGCACTAATAAATTACTACCTAAACCAATAAAATGGAGCGGCTCATGGGCACTAACCCCTTGCAAAAATTCAACTAGCTTGTCTAAGCTTGTAGGGATAAATAAGCGATCAGCAGCGCCACCTACGCGCCAACTTGTATATCGTGCGAGCGGCTCGTTTTCGTATAGTCTTGTAATTGACTCTGCTTGCATCATGCCATCATTGCCTTTGTTTCATGGGCAACTTGCCCAACACTGCCGGCACCCATCACTAGCACAACATCATCTGGCTGTACCGTACTAATAATGGCTGCGGGTAGATCATCTTTTGATTCAACAAAAATAGGTTCAACTTTTCCGATCACGCGAATTGCATGAATCAAAGTTCTCGAGTCAGCTGCCACGATAGGCGCCTCTCCTGCTGAATACACCTCAGTCAATAGTGCAACATCAACACTTGAAATCACTTGTACAAAATCTTCGAAGCAGTCTCTTGTACGTGTATAACGATGTGGTTGAAATGCCAACACTAATCGTCTATTCGGGAATGCATCTCTTGCTGCAGCAATGACCGCTCTCAGCTCAACTGGGTGATGACCATAATCATCAACTAAAGTAAAAGTCCCGCCTTTACCGGTTGCAACTTCTCCAAGTCTTTCAAATCTTCTACCAACACCTTTGAATTCTGCCAATGCTTTGATAATTGCGTGATCTGGTACATTTAACTCACTGGCAATAGCAATGGCAGCGAGTGCATTTAACACATAATGCTGACCCGGTAAGTTTAATGTGACATCAAACTCTGTCGTCACGCCATTAATTCTCGTTACTTTGAAATGCATTTTTCCATTGTCAGCGCGCACTTCACTCGCTCTAATGCTAGCCGCTTCGCTTAACCCATATGTCGTCACAGGTTTAGTCACACGCGGTAATATTTCACGTACGTTTTCATCATCAATACATAAAACAGCCATTCCCCAAAAGGGCAATTGCTGTAGAAATTCAACGAATGCATTTTTGAGTTTCTCGAAATCATGCCCATAGGTTTCCATATGGTCCTGATCAATATTAGTCACAACGGCCAAAATTGGGCTTAAGTGTAAAAAAGAGGCATCTGATTCATCTGCTTCAACCACAATATGCTCCCCAGCGCCTAATCTTGCATTGGTACTGGCAGACTCCAATTTACCTCCTATGACAAATGTCGGGTCCATACCTGCTTCTGCCAATATACTGGCAATCAAACTTGTCGTCGTCGTTTTACCATGTGTTCCAGCAACAGCGACACCTTGTTTAAATCGCATCAGTTCAGCAAGCATTAATGCGCGCGGCACAATCGGAATATGGCGCTCTCTCGCAACTAACACCTCAGGGTTGTCTTGTTTTACAGCTGTAGAAACCACCACCACATCTGCATTCCCTAAATTTTCTTTGGCGTGGTTTTGATAGATTGTTGCACCGAAGCTTTCTAGCCTTCTTGTCGTTGTGTTACTTGCAAGATCAGACCCACTCACTTTAAATCCTAAATTAATAAGCACTTCAGCAATACCACTCATGCCGATACCACCAATCCCGACAAAATGAATATTCTTTACCTTATGTTTCATGCTGCCACCTCTGCCAATGATATGCACACATTAGCAACATCTTTAGTTGCTTCTGGCTTCGCTAGTGCACGTGCGTTGATTGCCATTTCTAAGCAACGCTCTCTAGTTAAGCTGCTAAGTAAATCATTGACCCTTCCAACATTTAGCTCTGTTTGCTGAATGAGTATTGCCGCACCATTTTCACTTAAGTAATGAGCATTAGTTGTTTGATGGTCATCAACAGCATATGGGAAAGGCACCAAGACACTTGCTACGCCCACACAAGCCAACTCAGCAACGGTTAATGCACCCGCACGACAGATAACAACATCTGCCCACGCATAAAGTGATGCCATATCTTGAATATATGCCATTGTTTCTGCCGCAACCCCTGCGTTTTTATAGTTCGTGTCCAATATAGCAATATGCTTCTCTCCAGCCTGATGCACGACTTCAGGCCGCTCTGCTTCTAAAATATTTGCGATTGCTTTTGGAATGACTTCATTTAATGCAGCAGCCCCTAAACTGCCGCCTACGACCAATAATCTTAGTTTTCCTGTCCTTGCACGGTAACGACTTTGTGGCAAATCTAACTGGTTAATATCATTACGTACTGGATTACCAACCAAAGTAGCCTTACTGCCAAAAGCAGCAGGGAAGGCCGCTAAGACTTTATTTGCAAAATGACTTAGTACTTTATTCGTTAAACCTGCCACTGAATTTTGTTCGTGAATAACCAAAGGCTTGCTTAATAGTTTAGCCATTAAGCCCCCAGGAAATGCGGCAAAACCACCCATACCCAACACAACATTTGGTTGATATTTCATCATTGCACTCAGGCTTTGCTTAAATGCGACTAGCAGTTTGAATGGAAGCAAACACCAACCGACCAACCCTTTTCCTCGCACGCCTCGCATCGTTATCATTGCTTTGTGGTAGGGTTTGTTTTCAATCAAGCGACTCTCCATCCCGCCTTCCGTTGCAAGCCATACAATTTTCCAACCAAGTGCATACAAATAATCAGCTACCGCTATTGCGGGATAAACATGACCACCAGTACCGCCCGCCATCACCATTAGGGTGCCTTTAGGTAGATTAGAAACAGAAGTATTTGTCATCATGCTGGCAATCCTTTCTGAATTCGACGATTTTCGTAATCAACTCTGAGCAATACGGCAACTGCTATACAGTTCGCCAAAATGCCACTACCTCCAAAAGAAAGGAGCGGCAGCGTTAACCCTTTCGTTGGTAGCACCCCCATATTGACGCCAATATTAATAATGGCCTGCACACCTATCCAGACGCCAATCCCTTGTGCCAAGAGTGCTGAAAAATACCGTTCATTTTCAATCGCTTCTTTACCAATACCAAATGCCCTGACCACAAGCCAAGAAAACAAACCTAGCACCGTCACCACACCTACAAACCCAAGCTCTTCAGCAATCACAGCAAGTAAAAAATCTGTATGTGCCTCTGGCAGATAGAGCAGCTTTTCTACGCTGGCTCCTAAACCAACGCCAAACCACTCACCACGACCAAAAGCAATCAGGGCATGTGATAGCTGATAACCCTTACCAAAAGGGTCTGCCCAAGGGTCCATAAATCCAATAACACGTTGCAACCTATATGGTGAACTCACGATGAGAAAATAAATGGCGATTGGTAGAATCATCAATAAACCGATAATAATTTTGACTGTGATTCCACCCAGCCACAAAATTGATATTGATATTGCAGCAACAACAGCAAATGCACCAAAATCTGGCTCTCTTAGCAATAGAAAACCAACCAACACCATCACCGCCACCATCGGCAAAAAGCCTTTAACAATGCTATCCATTTGCCC
The DNA here is from genome assembly GCA_051252095.1 of Methylophilaceae bacterium. Classification (GTDB taxonomy): domain Bacteria; phylum Pseudomonadota; class Gammaproteobacteria; order Burkholderiales; family Methylophilaceae. Next base: position 51,138 of record JBPOFK010000012.1, on the reverse strand, counting down.
AGATTTGCGCACAGCATAGTCAGCGACATACATCGCAGCAAATAGCTTCATAAACTCTGATGGTTGTAAGTTAATAACAAACAAAGACAACCAACGTTGACTTCCGTTAACATTCCTACCAACACCTGGTATCAATACCAATATCAGCAAAGCAATGCCGATCATAAACAGATGTGGTGCCATTTTTTGCCACCAATCTATTGGTATTTGAAACGCGATATATGCTGATATCAGACTGACGGTAATAAACACTGCTTGCCGCGCTAGATAATAAGTACTTTTGTGCCCGATACTGGCATTGGCCTCAGCAATTGCGATTGAGGCTGAATAGACCATCACAAGCCCGATTCCAAGCAAAATTAACGTCACCCATACAAGCAGCTGATCATAGCGTTCAGTCATGACACGTTCTCGTGACTGCATCGTTGCGGTAGTTAACATATCACCACCTCTTCGATTTGTTTAACAGCTGCAATGAACGCCTCAGCTCTTTTGATATAGTTTTCGTACATATCAAAACTAGCACATGCTGGTGAGAGCAATACCGCATCGCCTGCTAGCGCTAACCGTTTGGCAATTGCTACAGCTTCTTGCATATCCTGTGCTTGATATATTGGCACTGTGGTTTCTAGCAAGACCGCTTCTATTATTGGCGTATCCCGACCTATTAATACCACTGCACGTACATTCTCTTTAACTGGGTGTACCAATGGTGAAAAGTCTTGGCCTTTCCCATCACCACCTGCTATCAACACAACCTTTTGTGGCAAACCAGATATTGCTGCACAGGTCGCGCCAACATTAGTACCTTTAGAGTCGTCAAAATAATCAACCCCATCTATTTCTGCTACCCACTCCACACGATGTGGCAACCCCTTAAAGTTATATAAAGTGTTTAGCAATGGCGCATAATCCAAGCCGATTGCTCTGCATAACGCAAGTGCTGCCAATGCATTGGATACATTATGTGTGCCCCTAATATGCAAATCAGCCGCATTAATAAGATGTTTAGATCCTTCACATAACCAAATTGCATTATTTGTATCTTCAATCCCAAAGCCTTGTTCACTGTTACTAATGCCAAATGTTGTTAAGACTAAATGAGGCCGCTCCATAACCATGCTCCAAGCATCATCACGATTCAGTACCTGATGTTTTGCTTTATAAAAGACATGGGCTTTAGCAGCAGCATATAGCGACAAATCTGAATACCTGTCCATGTGGTCTTCAGTCAAGTTGAGTACTGTCGCCACGTCTGCTACCAAACTATTGGTTGTTTCCAACTGGAAACTGGAAAGCTCTAAGACATAAACATCAGGCACATCCATACGCAGTGCATCCAGTACTGGCAACCCAATATTACCTGCCACAATTGTATTCAAACCTGCGGACTTGCACATTTCTCCGACCAGCGTTGTCACGGTCGTTTTTCCATTGGAACCTGTAATTGCAATCACTTTTGCACTCTTAGGTCTGTATTGTGCAAACAACTCAACATCACCAACAACTGAAACACCCGCTTCAATCGCCAATTGAATTGCAGGAGTTGATAATGGAATACCTGGACTCACCACTAACAAGTCTGCTGCTTGTAATACAGCCTCATCAAAACCACCAAGGACTATTTTTACACTTGGCATTTCATTCCTGATGAGCTCTAGATTCGGTGGACTTTCTCGCGAGTCTGCAATTGCAATATCTGCGCCTTGCGCCGATAGCCAGCGCAGCGCAGATAGGCCGGTATTACCGAGCCCAAGAACTACTACACGTTTATTTTTCAGCGCTTTTGTCATCTAATTTTTAAAGTTGAAAGCCCAACTAACACTAACATCATGGTAATAATCCAAAAACGTACAACAACTTGCGTCTCTTTCCATCCTTTTTGCTCATAGTGATGGTGTAAGGGTGCCATTAAGAATATGCGTCTGCCCACACCTGTCCTATACTTTGTAAATTTGAAATATAAAACCTGTATGGCGACGGAAAACGTTTCAACAACAAAGACGCCTCCCATAATAAATAGGACGACTTCCTGTCTCACAATAACTGCCACCACACCAAGTGCGCCCCCCAATGCTAACGCGCCTACATCTCCCATAAATACTTCAGCTGGATATGCGTTAAACCACAAAAAACCCAATCCCGCACCGGCCATTGCCGCGCAGAACACAAGCAACTCACCAGCACCCGCAACATATGGCACACCTAGATATTTTGAGAAGTATAAATGCCCCGCGACATAGGCGAAGATACCCAAGGCGCTCGCCACCATTACGGTGGGAAGAATCGCCAAACCATCTAAACCATCTGTTAGATTTACAGCATTGCTACTTCCAACCACGACCATGTAGGTCAATGTTAAAAAACCTACCATCCCCAACGGCAATGCTAAATTTTTAAAAAATGGAAAAATCAAAGTGGTTTCTATCGGTGATACGGATGTATTAAACAGAAACAACCCTGCACTTAGCCCAATTAAACTTTGCCAAAATATTTTGGTCTTTGCAGATAAGCCTTTGGGGTTTCTGAAGACAACTTTGCGATAATCATCTACCCAACCAATAGCACCAAATCCTAAAGTCGTTACCAATACAACCCAAACAAAACGATTACTTAAGTCGGCCCATAGCAAGGTTGACAGCGCAATTGCCACTAAAATTAAAGCACCTCCCATCGTTGGCGTACCTGCTTTAATCAAATGTGTTTGTGGTCCATCATCTCGTACCGATTGTCCAACTTTATACTGTGTTAGTTTTTTAATCATTCTGGGGCCAACAACGAATGAAATAACCAGTGCCGTGAGTGTAGCCATGACCGCCCGCAATGTAATGTAGTTGAACACATTAAAACCATGGATGTCTGTCGCTAAATACCGTGCAAGCTCAAGTAACATTATTGTGCGCCCCTATTTTTCGATCTGTTTTAATCGCATCGACCACTCGCTCCATTTTCATCATACGAGAGCCTTTGACGAGGATGATGGTGCCTGACTGCATCCACTCTTGTGTGGCTGAGATTAAAGACTCAATAGAATCAAAGTGTTGGCCACGCTCTCCAAACGCCTGAGTTGCCAACTGACTCAATTTTCCGAAACCAAATAATCGTGTAATCCCTTTTTGCTTGGCATATCCACCGATTTCCACATGCATCGATTCAGCTGCTTCACCTAATTCCGCCATATCACCCATCACCATAATTAAATGGTTGTTTGAATTAATGCTCTGCGCAGCTAATACATCAATCGCTGCTTTCATCGAATCTGGATTTGCATTATAGGTATCATCAATTACTGTGGTAGCGTTATGCCCAGCCAATACATTCAACCTCCCGCGCACACCAGAAAACTGACTTAAGCCATTTACAATGTCTACATTTGCAACGCCCAGAGCTACGGCCACTGCCGAAGCTGCCAAAGCATTCATGACATTATGCTTACCCAACAAGGGCAATTTAAATTGCGAGCTCCCAGCAGGTGTTGTCAGACGAATACTCGTCTGATCTTCTTGAATTACATATTCAGCGGTTACATCGGCTTTGACACCCACACCAAATGTAATAATTTTTCTGTTGTTATTGAGTGATTGCCAGTAGTCCATGTAATGATCATTCGCATTAATTACTGCGATACCATCTTCGCCAAGACCTTCAAACACCTCACCCTTTGCCTGAGCAATTGCCTGCCTAGATCCAAGCTCGCCAATATGCGCCGTGCCTGCATTATTGATAACGGCTACTTGAGGATTCGCAATCTTACTTAAGTAGCTAATCTCGTTTAAATGATTCATGCCCATCTCAATCACCGCATAATTATGTTCAGCGCGCATTTCTAGCAGTGTTAATGGCATACCAATATCATTATTAAAATTACCCTTGGTCGCTAGCACGTTCGCCTTTGCAGCGGTCATAATGGCAGTAATCATTTCTTTAACTGTTGTTTTGCCATTACTCCCTGTGACTGCCACAACTGGACAAGTAAATCTTTTACGCCAGTAGCTAGCGAGTTCACCCAAAGCAACGCGCGTATCAGCAACTAAGACTGATGGTTGAACAGTTACTGCTTGATCTGAAATTAGCGCTGCTGCTGCGCCTTTTTTAATTGCATCCTGTGCATACTGATTACCATCAAAATGATCACCCTTAATCGCGATAAAAAGCTGCCCAATGGCAATGCTTCTACTATCTGTTCCAACAGATAATATCTCCCTATCCAGACCAATATGAACTGTTTTTAAAGCCTTAGCCACTTCAGATAACATCATCATGCTACTGCTACCTCATAACGCTTGAGTGCTTTTTCAACCTGCTCGGCATCGCTGAAATGATGTTTTACACCTGCGACTTCTTGATAGTCCTCGTGCCCTTTACCAGCTATGAGCACAACATCGCCTGCTGCAGCACTATCAATCGCAATTGAAATCGCCTTAGCACGATTTTCTTCTACGGCATACTCTCCCTTAACGCCCTCAAGTATTGCCTGAATAATTTTGTCTGCATCTTCATGACGTGGATTATCTGAAGTAACGACTACAGCATCGGCAAGCTCGCTTGCAACTTCTCCCATCATGGCACGCTTGCCTTGATCTCGATCTCCACCACACCCAAAGACACAAACCAATCGCCCATTAACCTCTGCTCTTAATGCGATAAGCACATTTTTCAATGAATCTGGCGTATGGGCATAATCAACCACCACGAGTGGCAAATTGACACCACCAAACACTTGCATACGTCCGTTGATCGGCTTGATGTGTGTAATTGACTCTACAGCATCGATGAGCGACACACCTGATGCCAAAAGCACAGCTAAAACAGCCAAGATGTTATACACATTAAATCGACCTATCAGTTGTGCACTGACATCTGATTGCCCATAGGGCGTAGTGACAAAGAAATCAATGCGCCCATTTCCCAACTTCAATTTGGATGCAGCTACATCACCCTGACCAATACCATAAGTTAACAGACCAACATCAGACCCCTCCAATGCTTTCTTAATAACCTCAGCAAAATCATCATCAGCATTCAAAACTGCATACTGGAGACCTTCAGTCATAAACAATTGCTTTTTTGCTTCCGCATAGTGTTCAAAAGTTTTGTGATAGTCCAAGTGATCCCGCGACAAGTTAGTCAGCACAGCTACATCAAAATGCACCCCCTTTACACGCCCTTGGTGCAACCCATGTGAGGACACTTCCATAGCTACATTTTCAACATCTTGCTGGACATAATCTGCTAATAATTTTTGAAGCAATATTGCATCTGGCGTTGTATTTTGCGTTTGTGACAAATCGGTTGGCAAGCCATTACCCAGCGTGCCAATAACAGCCGTTTTTTTGTCAATGTAGCTCAAACACTGCCCCAACCATTGCGTCACGGACGTTTTACCATTTGTGCCAGTCACGCCTATCACCCATAGATTTTCTGAAGGCCTTTGATAAAACTGACCTGCGATGGCACTGGCCTGCTGCTTTAAGTGCAAAACGGGTGTATTTTCTATTTCCCATCTTGGGTTCCAATTAAAATTCCGTGGCTCCCATAAGATTGCAATGGCTCCTTTACTTATTGCATCTTCGATATAATCTCTTCCATCTACGTGCTCTCCTGGGTAAGCCAAAAATAAGGCGCCAGGTGTCACTTTTCTACTATCAGACACTATTGATGTTGGTTTAGACTTAATGACATAACGCGTCATACCATCTCCTTTACATCATTTGGGTTATCCGCAGCAGGTATCACAACATTATCGTTTGGCGCATCTTGTGGCACCGCCAATAAGCGTAATACATCAGCCATAACCGCACTAAATACTGGCGCGGCGACTGTACCGCCATAATATTGTCCGGTTCTAGGCTCATCAATCATCACCGCCATAATCAAGCGAGGATTAGAAGCTGGTGCCATTCCCACGAAAGAACCCACATACTTGTCTTTTTCATAGCCATGCGCACCTAATTTATGTGCCGTTCCGGTTTTACCTGCTACGCGATATCCTGGTATTTGTGCATTTAATCCAGTACCGCCTGGCTGCACAACCATTTCAAGCATATCCTTAACATTATTGGCCACATCTGGTGTAAACACCTCAGCACCAATAGGCTTCTCATCTAACTTTTGAAGCGTGACTGGCATTAACCTACCATCATTAGCAAAAACGGTGTAAGCCCTTGCAAGCTGCAAGAGCGTTACACTAATGCCATGTCCGTAAGACATGGTTGCCTGCTCTATCGGCCGCCACCCCTTATAATCGCGCACCATGCCTCGCGCCTCACCGGGAAACCGCACCTGTGTTCTTGCACCAAAACCCAAATCACGGAAAGTATGCCAAAGCTTCTCTTTGTCCAAGCTAAGCGCTATTTTTGCGGCACCCACGTTAGACGACTTTTTCACCACTTCCGCCACACTCAACATTTTACTTGGATGCGTATCATGAATCGTCGCCGGCCCGATTGTCATATAACCTGGGGATGTATCAATCAGTGTTGATGGCTGATACCCACCATATTGCATCCCTGCCGCTGCGGCTACAGGCTTCATTGTAGATCCAGGCTCAAACATATCAGTTAACGCCCGATTACGTGTTTTGCCTTTAATGTTGACAGGGTTGTTTGGATTGTATGTTGGGAGGTTAACCATTGCCAACACCTCTCCTGTTTTAGCATCCAATATCACTGCTGAAGCTGCTTTTGCATTGAACTTTGTCACTGCCTTTGCCAGCTCTCTAAATGCCAAATACTGAATACGTCGATCAATACTTAACACCAGCGCCTTACCATCCCGTGGCTCGCTAATCACCTCTAACTCTTCGACCACATGGCCTTTACGATCCTTGATAACACGTCGTTTGCCTGGCACACCAGAAAGCATCTCATTTTGCTTTAATTCAACGCCTTCCTGTCCATCGCCATCAATACCTGTAAAACCAACCACGTGTGACACAACATCACCCGCTGGATAAAAGCGACGATATTCTCGCTGCAAATAAATACCTGATATATTTATCTCTTTTACCGTCTCTGCCAAATCGGGTGAAATACGCCGCTTCACATATACAAATGAACGTTTTTTATTGGCTATTTTTTCATCAATATCCTTCGTGCTAATCTTTAATGCTGACGCAAGTCTACTTTTTTGCTTTGAATTCATTTCCAAAACAGATGGATCTACCCAAACAGAAGCAACCGGGCTATTAACAGCTAGTATCTCACCATTGCGATCACTAATCTTGCCGCGATAAGCTTGCAATTTAAGCGTCCGGCTATAACGGTCATCGCCTTTTTTCTGCAAAAATTCTTTATTTGTATTTTGCAGGTACATACTCTGCATCATCAACAAAACAAAACCCATTAATAGAAATATAAGCAGCACCCGCCTGCGCCAAGCTGGCAGACTGACTGAATTTTTTGCTGATTTTCCGTATACCATGTTATTTGCCAACTTCATCCAATACGATTACTTGTATTCTCTTTTGATTTGGCACTTCCATTTTCAATTGTTTCGTTGCGATTTCTTCAACACGAGAATGCATTGCCCAAGTACTCTGCTCAAGCTGTAGCTGCTCGTACTCTGTTTTATATTTCCCTGCATGCATCTGTAATTGCTCATGTTCTGTATATAGCTTTCTTGCTTTATGCTGCGCTGTAACCACCCCCAGACAAATTAAGACCAAAACAACAAACAATGTAATATTGAGCCTGGTCATTGCACAGCAGTCCTGACTGCAACTCGCATCACAGCGCTTCTTGCACGCGGGTTTAGTTTGATCTCACTATCTGTAGGCTTCACCGCTTTACCAAAATGCAACAATCTAGCCTGCGGCAAATCTTTCGCTTTTACTGGGAAATTGGATGGTAAGTTATCGCGATCTTCCTCACGCTTGATAAACTGCTTAACAATCCTATCCTCTAAGGAATGAAAGCTAATCACAACCAAACGTCCACCCTCAACCAATAAATCCAAACATTTTGGCAATACTAACGATAACTCCTCAAGCTCCTGATTGACGAAAATCCGTAAAGCCTGAAAGGTGCGCGTTGCAGGGTTTTTCCCCGGTTCGACCTTGGGGATTGCACTTGCCACGATCTTGGCAAGCTGCCCTGTAGTGGTGATGGCGCGCCCGTCAGTGCGCTCCTTAATAATCGCCCTTGCAACCTGCTTAGCAAACCGTTCTTCACCATAATCTTTTATTACCTCTCTTAGTTTCTGTTCTGAAATTGTGGCTAACAGTTCTGCCGCTGTTTCCCCACTCGTTTGATCCATACGCATATCCAAAGGGCCGTCTAATCTAAAACTAAAACCACGCCCACTCTCATCAACCTGAGGAGATGAAATTCCTAAATCTAATAAAATACCGTCAACTTTAGCCAGCTTATTATTCGCTGCTAGCTGATTAATTTCTGAAAAGTGCAGGTGCTCGATATGAAATCGCCTATCTGAAATAGACTGCCCTGTTTGATATGCCATTAAGTCTCGATCAATAGCAAATAAACGGCCATTGTCACCCAGCCGTTCTAGTATCAGCTGGCTGTGACCACCGCGACCAAAGGTACAATCAACATAAGTACCATTGGATTTAATATTTAACGCCTCCACTGCCTCATCCAATAAAACTGTCGTATGTGAAGAAGCCTGATCAGATTTTTGTGACACTGATGCTGTTGTGGGCGCTTGAGTGGCGCCCCGCATCATAGTGAAAAACCTTCTAGCTCTGGTGGCATTTCAAATTCGCCATCCGCATTGACTGCACTTTCACACTCTTTCACCCAAGCCTCTTTATCCCATATTTCAAAATGACTGCCTTGTCCAACGAGCATCACCTCTTTATCCAAACCAACTAAGTCGCGCAATACTGGTGAAACCAACATTCGCCCAGCGCCATCCAAAGTAACATCCTCCGCATAACCGACTAGACGGCGCTGAAGAGCAGCTGCCCTTTTTTCAAAACTAGACAAAGCCATAATACTTGACTGAATAGGCTCCCAAGCAGAAGCGGGATACAACAACAAACAAGGGTGTGAATGAGCAGTAATAACCATCTCACCAGCAGATTGCGCAAGCAATGCGTCGCGATGTTTAGCTGGTATTGCTAAACGCCCTTTCGCATCCATATTTAAACTTGACGCTCCCTTAAACACTTTTTACTTTCCACCCATTATGTTTGTTAAAATTCTTTCAGAGGACTTGTGTAAAAGATGAGGAATAACTAACACCCTTAGTAATTTGTTAATTATTCCCCACAAAACACCACTTTTCCCCACTTCTTTTAACTTTAGAGTAAATAATGGCTTAAAGCAAGCTTTTTTTCTTTATAGGTCAAAGACTTAGCTTGTTTTTTGCATAAAAACAAACTTCATAAAAATCATGTACTTATGTATAAAAGTGAATGTTGAATATAAGAAAGTTTTACTATGTGACTGAATTAAATCAAAGAGTTATTTTGAGAGAAAGGCGCTCTTCAAAAGGGGATGAACAATGCTGTTTAATTGATAAAAATAATGGGCAGGAAATGAGTCACGCTCGCAAGACCGTAAAGGGCGTTCCCAACCTCGCTAAATGCTAAAGCATCAAGTCGGTTGAAATAAGCTAGCCGGTAAGCCGGGTTCTGTAACCTAAAAGGTTGACAGTCATTCATCTAGGCGCACAATTACTTGTGCGCTCAAGCAACCTACCCACTGACAGCGCGAGCAACGCCTATTGCCAGTCTATTTGGTCTTGCTGCAGATGGAGGTTACCGCGTTTCACCGTAACTAAATACGCTCGTCTCTGTGGCCCTATTCCTCGCCTCTCGGCGGACGGCTGTTAGCCGCCATCCTGCTCTATGCAGCCCGGACTTTCCTCCCTCACCAAGGAGACCACAAGGGTCTTCCTCAATTTATCATGGTAATAAATTACCTAATGAAGTGTGACGGCGACTGTCTGGCTAGCTTAGCGTGGATTTTAACACATCAATTCTCTACTTTCTCATCACTGACCATCTCCTTTACCTGCATTCTCGCTTACAATAAGCATCTAGAAATAGCTTGCCCAGAAAAGCACTTAATAATGTTTATTTATCGTTTCATATTTAAACGATAGAATATGCTTGTCAAGCTTTCGATTAGAGTAATCTAACCTGCACACTGGCCTTAAACCCTTATCTTACGATTTAGAAAATAACGGAGTATTCAATGAAAAGCACGCGCCCAACGGACACGCAAGAAAAAGCATTAAAAGTGAACCTTGATGATAGACGCTATGGCTCATTTGCAGAAATCGGTGCTGGGCAGGAGGTGGTACGTTGGTTTTTCCGAGCAGGTGCAGCAGCAGGAACTGTTGCTAAAAGTATCTGTGCGTACGACATGAAAGTTTCTGACACAATTTATGGTAATTGCAAGCGATATGTTTCGCGCGAACGCTTGCAGGCCATGCTTGATATTGAGCAAGGGCTCAACCATCAAAACCTAAAAGCCTTGCGTGGTGACACCACCGCTTTTTTTGCTTTCGCTGACACTGTGTCAGCACGCAACTTTTCAGGCACGAACGAATGTCATGGATGGATGGGCGTTAAGTTTCAAGCGCATCCTCGCGACGAAGAAAGTCAGATTATCATTCATGTACGTATGTGGGATATCGATGCTAAAGCACAACAAGAAGCACTCGGCATTGTCGGCACTAATCTCGTATATGGTGCTTGCTTTTTACATCATGAACCTGAAGAGCTACTAGAATCACTACTCGATGGATTAAGCACTGAGCGCATTGAAATTGATATGATTGAATTCTCTGGCATTGCATTTAGAAATGTTGACAATCGCGTAATGTCTTTACACCTCGTTGAGCTAGGCTTGACGGACGCAGCTATGTTCTCAGCTAAAGGGGAAGTATTACAACCTTCATCAATACTGCGCAAAAAACCCGTACTGATTGAACGTGGTCGTTTCCGACCTATTACCCATGTCAACGTTGACATGCTGGAATGCGCACTAAAACAGTTCGAAACTGAGGATGACATTGAAGAAGGCGAAACCATCACGATTATGGAAATGAACATGGCTACCTTGCGTGCAGATGGCAGGTTGGACTTGAAAGACTTTATTTCGCGAGCCGAAGTGCTAGCTGCCACTGGTCATACTGTCATGATTTCTAACTTCTCTATGTTCTATCAATTAGCGCAATACATTTCTCGCTACACCAAACGCCGCATTGGCATTACGATGGGCATCCCAACTTTATTTGACCGCTTTAATCAAGAAAACTACAGCAACCTGCAAGGCGGCATGCTAGAAGGATTTGGTCGTCTCCTAAAAAATGATATTAGGATGTTTATCTATCCAACAAAAAACCCAGACGGCAGCATGACCACATTGGATAACATTAATATTGATGGCGCACATCGGCACTTATTTGACTTCTTGGTTGGTGAGAAGCGCATTTTGGCAATTGAAGGTTATCGAGAAGACATTCTTGGCATCTTCTCTCAAGATGTGTACGACAAAATTCGCAAAGGTGATGCTTCTTGGGAGGAGTCGGTACCTCAGACTGTCGCTAAAGCGATTAAAGAAAAAAGGTTATTTATTTAATGATGCCGCCCAGCGAATCAATGCAAATCTTCGCATGATACAAAACAGCATTAATGAAATAAATCGCTACAAGCACTTCCAGGCAATTGTTTGACCCGCTCTTAATGGCACCAACGCATCACCGTCGTATGGATAACTTTCTGGGGCATGCCAGCTTTCTTTCACGAGCGTAATCTTCTCTTGATTACGTGGCAGACTGTAAAAATCTGGCCCAAAGAAACTGGCAAAGCCCTCAAGTTTATCCAGTGCATCTGCTGCTTCAAATACTTCCGCATAAAGCTCAATTGCAGCATGTGCAGTATACATACCAGCACAACCACAAGTTGATTCCTTGGCATGTTTAGCGTGTGGCGCACTATCTGTACCCAAGAAAAATTTAGGGTTGCCAGAAGTGGCTGCCTTTACCAAAGCCAGCCGGTGTTCTTCTCGTTTTAATATTGGCAAGCAATAATGGTGGGGGCGAATACCACCTTTAAAGAGATCATTACGATTCATGAGTAAATGATGCACGGTAATCGTCGCAGCAACATTGTCACCAGCCGAAGCAACAAACTGAGCAGCATCTTTCGTCGTAATATGCTCAAAAACCACTTTTAAGTTTGGATATTTTTTTAACAACGGCTCCATATGCCGTTCGATAAAGACTTTTTCACGGTCAAACACATCAACATCAGCATCAGTTACTTCGCCATGCGTCAGTAAAGGCATCCCTACGGCCTCCATGACAGCTAGCGCATTAGCACACTTTTCAAGACTGGTAACGCCAGAGTCAGAATTAGTCGTCGCGCCAGCAGGGTAAAGCTTCACCGCATGGATTAACCCGCTCGTTACCGCTTTTTTAATTTCTTCTGCACTGGTGTTGTCCGTTAAATACAAGGTCATGAGCGGTTTAAAGTTTGCACCTGTCGGCAAGGCTTGTAGAATACGTTCACGATACGCGGCAGCTAGTTCTGTAGTCGTTACTGGCGGACGCAAATTTGGCATAACAATCGCTCGACCAAATTGTTTAGCGCTATCCGCAACAACAGCTTGCAACGCAGCGCCATCTCTTAAATGCAAATGCCAGTCATCTGGACGTGTAATCGTGATTCTTTTTGTCATGTAGCTACAGTTTATTTTCTAAATTAAGTTATTCTTTAATGATAGCGCAAGCTGATACAAATCATTCTTTTTTGCGCTTGTAATTTCTGTTGCTAGCTTAACCGCCTGCTTTAAAGGCAGCTCAGCTAATAACAACTTTAATATCTGTTCAGCATTTTCGCTCACTGCAGTGTCCTCTTTTGGTGGCGCCGCCTCAACCAACAAGACAAATTCGCCGCGCTGTTGATTGGAGTCGCTCTCTAGCCATACTTGTGCATCACCTAACGCACAGCGATGTATCGTTTCAAAAGTTTTGGTTAGCTCACGACCAACTGTTATACGGCGCTCACTACCAAGCACATTCGACATATCAACAATGCTATCAACAATCCGATGTGGCGCCTCATAAAACACCAAGGTGTGTTGCAGCACCTTACATGTCTCCAAAGCCTTGCGTCGTTGTGAACCGCTTGCTGGCAAAAAGCCGATAAAGCTAAATCCATTTTGTGTAATCCCCGATGCTGACAAAGCTGCAATGACAGCGCTTACCCCGGGAATAGGCACCACTTTAATACCAGCATCAAGTATTACATCAACCACCACGGCACCAGGATCACTGATACCAGGCGTTCCAGCATCTGTGACCAATGCAATGCTTTGTCCTTGCTTCAAGCGCTCTAACACAAGCTGTGCAGATTGCTGTTCATTATGCTCATGCACAGCAATGAGTTTTTTTGATATGCCAAAATGGTTAAGCAAACCAGCAGTATGCCGCGTATCTTCTGCCGCTATCACATCAACGTTTTTTAAAACCTCCAATGCTCTTAACGTTATATCACCTAAGTTACCAATTGGTGTTGCAACCACATATAATATAGATTCAGCCATCATTCAAATTTTAACGCGAAGCGTTTATAACAGCTATAAAAAAGTAACAATAAAAACAAAACATGAAAATCAATAAAAACAATGCAGGCTTAGCGGCAGAAACAATCGCTGCAACTTTTTTGCAAAACAAAGGACTTACACTAGTGCTGCAAAACTATCATTGCCGGTTCGGGGAAATTGACTTAATTATGAAAGAAGCAGAAACCCTAGTTTTTGTTGAGGTAAGACTTCGATCTAATCATCAATTTGGCACTGCTGGTGCTAGCATCACGTTTCAAAAACAAAAAAAGCTGATTGCGACAGCCCAGCATTACTTACAATCCAATAGTGATAATGCCTGCCGTTTTGATGCAATTTTAATGAACAAAGTCGATTTTGATCATATTGAATGGGTACGTAATGCATTTGACGCATAATCGGCGTATCATTCAAAAAAAAATCAAACACCATTATTTTAGGAGACCCTAATGCCAGCAACTTCAAAAGCTTTAATCTACACAGCCTTGATCATCACGCTTTCTAGCCAATTAACAGGCTGCTTTACAGCAGCGGTAGGCGGTGCAGCAGCAGGCGGCGCCATCGCCGCTGACAGACGCACCGCAGGCATTTATGTTGAAGATGAAAATGTTGAAATCAAAGCATTGCAGCAAATTAGAAAAGCCCTCTCCGAAGAAGCACACGTTAATGTTACTAGCTACAATCTAAATGTATTAATAACTGGAGAAGTCCCTACCCAAGAGGCCAAAGCAGAAGCTGAAAATATTGTTAGAGCAATCGAGAATGTTAAAAACATTACTAACGAACTGGTTGTTGGCCCCAAAAGCACTATCAGCGACCGCGCTAATGACACTTACATCACATCTGTAGTTAAAGGAAAATTCGTTGCTGAGAAGAATTTTGCGGCAAATAACGTTAAAATAGTAACGGAAGCCAGTGTCGTTTATCTGATGGGCATAGTAAGCGATTATGAAGGAAGGTTGGCAACAGAAATAGCACGCACGACAGACGGTGTAGCAAAAGTTGTCAAGGTCTTCGAATATCAATAGTAAACCAATCGTGTATTAGGACGTTAAAGCAAATATGGAAAACACACCTGTAGAAATTATTATTCAAAGCTTAACTCGAGATGGTAAACGCTTCCGCCCAAGTGACTGGGTGGACCGCATTTGCAGCAGCTATGCAACCTTTGGTGAGGATAGGAAGTTACGTTACTCCCCTTACCTCAAACCAGAGATGATTGATGGTGTGCGCTGTTTGGCTGTGGATATGCATCTCAAGACCGCTAACCCAGAAGGCTTTGAAGAGTTGATGGAGTTTGCAAAAGAGAACCAGCTCAACATTTTAAATGAAGAAGGCGTTTCAATCGCCGTGCCTGACTAATACTAGCTGGCAAATATTATCTAATGATTGTCTCTAGATATTGTCTAGAGACAATCCCTCGCTTCACCTTTACAAGCTTTCCAAGTGGATTGTAGATATAGCTGGTTGGCAAAACTTCCGCACTACCAATCTGCTCAGCAATTTGATTATTGCCCAGCACGATAGGATATGACATCAGCATATCGTCCACATAAGCCTCAACCTCTTGGCGTGTTTCATAGTCAAAAACCACACCAATCACCATTAAATCAATATCCCTACGACTGTCATATAAATTAACCAGATCTGGAATCTCTTCTAAGCATGGAGGACACCAGGTTGCCCAATAATTCACAATGACCCACTTACCCTTATAATCATCGAGCTGATGTGCTTTCCCATGTAAATCTATTAAATTAAACTGCTCAATGGCAAAAACAGTGTGGCTATTAGTTGCAATCAGCGCCAAAAATAAACAAATTGAAAGCCTTTTTATTGCTGCTATCATCTTTAATTTCCCCTATTCAAATAAAATGATAAACTAATCTATCAGCACTCATATAGTAACCCAAACATACGGAGCATGTATGCCAATCAGCTTTAAGCTTCCAGAGTTAGAAGAAAACCCAGTATTACTAGCTGAAACACGCCCAAATAAAATTAATGAGTTTATTCGCGACTTACCATTTAGCGACCCATTTAGAGCCGCTTCTGACCTCATTGAAGAATTGCAAATTCTAAATCGTCAAAAAATAGCTTATGCAAATAGAGTAAACGCACTGGAAGCTTATCGCACAGCTGCACATCAAGTTTCACAAGCGCTCATCCCCCAGTTCAGTTATGCCAGCTTACCCATCTCAAAAAACCAAAAAAACTATGCTGATACAGTCGTCAAACTTTGGCAAGAAATGGCATATGGTTATAAATGGGCACTCATTGATTTGCAGAATAAAATCATCAACATTAACAGTGACAAATCAGCTGCATTGATTATTCAACGCGCGATACACGCCATTAAAGAAACTGCTTTTATTAACTATCTCACTTATCACACGCCGGAGAAAGCCACTTGGGCAGAGCTACATCAACTGTATTATTGCGCGCTCCAGCAAAATGCCCAGCAATTGATCGTTAACGAAAATTTAGCAGATGATGAAGAAAGCTCTGTCAACGCGGTCTATACGCAAATTTTACTATTAGCATTAGCACATCCTCATCGGTTATGCAGCCAAGACATTATCAAAACAGATGCTTATTTACAAAAAATATCTAAGGATGCCGAACTCAGCCCGCTAGGCTTTATTGAAAGTAGTGTCGGCGTGTTCTTGATTGAGCTGGATGGTAATCAACCACCAAAAGCGTATGCTAAAAAACATGATGAACCCAATAGTGAAACAGATTTACTACTATTGACAATTAAGGTTGCCAAACGCATACACACTCACCTCAAGCTTTTAACCGATGGCATTATCCCTAATGATGGCAGCTTACCTGAGAATGCGATAAGTAATCATGATGAAGACTTACTAATGCATTTGATTAACCACTTTGGCAAATCACCATTAAGAGCTTTCACAAGAGCAAGAAAAAATGACGGAATGGAATTAGGCATTGGCATTCATGATGCTCATTATTTTGCGCCTAAAATTGGCAATGATTATAAAAACCTCGTTGTAAAAAGCGCGGCGATTAAACCATCTCGCTGGCAAATTTTAAATGTAAGTGCTGGTGGTTATGCATTACGTAAGTTCAACTCATCACAAGTCTCAATGCAAGTCGGCGATATTGCTTCCATCAAAAACAATGAAACATTGTCTTGGGAGGTCGGTGTTATCCGTTGGGCAAGCATTAATGAACTTGAGCAATTAGACATAGGATTTGAGCTCATCTCGCCTAAAGTGAAAGCGATTATGATTAAATCTAAAAAAAATGCCGCCGAAGTTAAAGCGCTATCACTGCCAGAAATCAGTGCTCTCAAACAACAGGCAACTGTTATTGTGCCACGTGGAGAATATACATCTGGTGAAGCAGTGGAGCTGATTGAAGACGGTATGAGCACCAAAGTACTGGTTACAAAATTGCTGGAGCGAAGCTCTTCTTTTGAACGTTATCAATTCAGCTTGATATAACGCCTATGATATTGTTATACTGTCGATTCAATATTCCAGATTTATTGGAACTTACGTATAAGCAATCTATTAACAAACGAAGATGCCGCGCATTAAAAGCTTGTTGAATTCTGATTTAACCTAAATTTCAACCGTTGAGGTCCCCATGAGCGAACAAATTATTCATCTTAGCGATGCTAGTTTTGAAGAACAAGTATTACAATCACAACTGCCTGTATTAGTTGATTACTGGGCGGAATGGTGTGGCCCATGTAAAATGATTGCGCCGATTCTAGAAGATATCTCTAAAGAGTATGCTGACCGCTTAACAGTGGCTAAACTCAACATTGACGATAACCAACAGACACCACCAAAATACGGCATTCGTGGCATTCCAACATTAATGTTATTCAAGAATGGTAATGTTGAAGCCACTAAAGTTGGTGCATTATCCAAATCACAATTAATGGCTTTTATCGATAGCAATATTTAATAAACTTACGCATCTGGCTTCTCAGCAAGCCAGATGTTCCTGATTAAACTAATCCGTTTTAATAACCACCCCATCTAGAGAGTCTCCCCAATGCATCTATCCGACCTCAAACATTTACCCGTCACCAAATTAGTTGAAATGGCCATTGAAGATAATATCGACAGTGCCAGCCGCATGCGCAAACAAGACCTTATTTTCGCAATTCTAAAAAACAAAGCGAAACAAGGTGACAATATTTTTGGCGATGGCACCTTAGAAGTGCTGCAAGATGGCTTTGGCTTTTTACGATCGCCAGATACATCATATCTTGCTGGTCCTGGAGATATTTACGTATCTCCTTCGCAAATTCGCCGATTCAATTTGCATACTGGTGATAGCATTCAAGGAGAAATTCGCACCCCAAAAGATGGTGAGCGTTATTTTGCATTAGTAAAAGTAGATACCGTCAATGATGAGAAGCCCGAGAATACCAAGCATAAAATCTTATTCGAAAACTTAACACCGCTCTTTCCCACCGAACCATTAACCCTAGAGCGCGATATTAAGGGTGAAGAGAATGTAACAAGCCGTGTTATAGATATGATTGCACCAATTGGTAAGGGTCAACGAGCACTTATCGTCGCTAGTCCTAAAAGTGGCAAAACAGTGATGATGCAAAACATAGCACACGCTATTACAGCCAATCACCCAGATGTTGTGCTGATTGTACTTCTCATTGATGAGCGTCCAGAAGAGGTGACTGAAATGACGCGCTCCGTTAAAGGGGAAGTGGTTGCATCAACATTTGATGAGCCTGCTGCCCGCCATTTGCAAGTTGCTGAAATGGTTTTAGAAAAAGCCAAACGTTTAGTCGAGCATAAAAAAGACGTTGTTATTTTACTGGATTCTATTACACGGCTAGCAAGAGCCTATAACACGGTAATTCCATCTTCAGGCAAGGTATTAACGGGCGGTGTTGATGCAAATGCTTTACATAAACCTAAGCGTTTTTTTGGTGCTGCCAGAAATGTTGAAGAGGGTGGGTCGCTTACTATTATTGCAACAGCACTGGTCGACACAGGCTCTCGTATGGATGATGTGATTTATGAAGAGTTTAAAGGTACAGGCAATATGGAAATTCATCTGGATCGTCGCATGGCCGAGAAACGTATTTACCCTGCTATCAATGTCAGCAAATCAAGTACACGCCGTGAAGAACTCCTCATCGATAAAGATGTTTTACAGAAAATATGGGTATTACGTAAACTTCTTTACCCAATGGACGAGTTGGAAGCAATGGAGTTTTTACTAGACAAGGTTAAAGCAACAAAAAATAATGCTGACTTCTTCGATAGCATGCGCCGTGGAGGATAATCTTATTTATTCACATGAAAAGATTGTTTTTTTCTTGCTTAGCCGTATAAAAAACAATACAATGCTGAGTTCTGAAAATAAAAGAATTAAGTTAGATGTAATTTAATTTACACCTGACACTCAAAAGATAAGGTTATATTATGAAAGATGGCATTCACCCAGAATACAGAGAAGTCGTGTTCCAAGACATTGGCGCAGATTTTAGCTTTATTACTCGCTCAACGATTGCTGCCAAAGATACCATTAAGTGGGAAGACGGTAAAGAATATCCATTGGTCAAAATCGAGGTTTCATCAAAATCACACCCGTTCTACACTGGTAAACAAATGATTTTAGATACAGCTGGTCGCGTTGATAAGTTTAAAAAGAAATATGGCATGTAAAAAGATATGCTTCATAAAAAAGGCAGCTAAGCTGCCTTTTTTATTGGGTTTTTTACATACGTAGCATATTCAAAATGCTAAAATCAAATATAAACAATACGATTAAGCAATGCATTTATAATTATGCGTTTTGATTTAGACCATGACTGGCAAGGCAATATTTCGACGCCCCGCGCTCGTATTGGAGAGCGTGCAAAAACACGTCTACTTATTCTTTTGTGTGCTATTTGGTTATTAATGGGGCTGGTTGGACACCATCCTTGGAAACCTTTTGAATCAGGCGCTATTAGCACAATAAAAAGTGTTATTGACGATGGCAACCTCATTGCACCTGTGTCCGCAAGTAGCAACCAGCTTTCCAACCCTCCCTTATACTATCTAAGTGCAGCATTTACATCCCGTGCATTTAGTAGCATATTTCCAAGTTACGATGGCGCTAGGATTGCTACTGGCCTATGGATGCTCACCACCTTATTGATGATTGGCATGACAGGAAGAGAGCTATGGGGAAAAGGCTTTGGTCGACAAACATCATTTATTTTTATTAGCTCTATTGGCCTAGTCATTGCAGCACATACGCTCACCCCAGAAATTTCATCGTTAACAGGGATCGCGACTGGGTTTTATGCGCTCGCCCTCGCTTATAGGCGGCCTAACAGAGCTAGTGGCTTTCTAGGCTTAGGTATGGCTGTCGCTTTTTTATCTACAGGGCTACTGCCTTTTAGTATATTACTACTCACCAGTCTGGCATTGCCTTGTTTTTTTAGTGATTGGCGTACACGCAGCTATGGCAAAGTGATTAGCATTGCAATACTGATTGCAAGCATCATGATTTTTAGCTGGATACTACTTTGCATTAACGATTCACCATCTCTTCTGAGCACTTGGTGGTCAAAATCAACCATCATCGCTGGTGAAAATCTACATTTTTATTTTTTCAATTTACTTCTTTGGTATGCATGGCCCTCTTTACCTTTGGCAGGGTGGGCTTTGTGGCGTTATCGTAAGGAGCTATTTGCCCAGCCAAAATTTCAATTGAGTATCACGTTCTTTTTCGTTGCATTCCTATTGATTGGCCTCTTAGGAGAAAGCAAAGATATTTATGCCATGCCACTACTCATTCCTCTAACAGCAGTCGCAGGAGGCAGCATAGAAACATTAAGACGTGGCGCTGCTGGAGCCTTAAACTGGTTTGGCTTAATATTGTTTGGTTTTTTAGGTTTTCTCATCTGGCTAGGCTGGGGTGCCATGATGTCTGGGAATCCAGCCAAACTAAAGGAACGCCTTATTTTTCTATCAGGGTTAACAAAACTTGATTTTAATATTTTTGCTTTTAGCATTGCCTCTGCAATTACACTCATCTTCCTATTTGCGGCATTCCGCTCCAAGCATTCAAACCGCTCAGCTGCGACAAACTGGGCAATTGGGATGACGTTTGTTTGGTCGCTTCTGATGACTTTATGGCTCCCCATGATAGACTCTGCCCGCAGCTATGGTGATGTTTTTACCAGTGTTAAGAAAGCACTTCCAAATCAGTACTCTTGCATCAATAGTGAGAATTTAGGCAGTGCCCAACGTGATTTATTACATTACTACGCGAATATTAAAACGTATCCAATACAAAGTGGTGAGCACATCAATTGTGATTTGTTTTTAATACAAGATGACCGCAACCCTAAAAAAATCAATCTCGGTAACGATTGGCAGCAGATTTGGGAAGGCAAGCGTATCAGTGAACGTAAAGAATCATTCCGATTGTTTCAACAGATTCGATAAACTGTATCGACGTTAATGTTTCCGTAATTAAGCGAGATGTTGCCGAATAGCGTCAATCACCTTTGGGTGCAGCCCTGTACCTTGTTTGTCTTTTACGTGGGCAACAATCGATTTAATCATCACCGAATTCCAAAACTTATGTAAATGACCAGCAATCTCTTTTTTTGCTTCTTCTTGATTGGGGTTCGCTTCAAAAAAATCCCCTATCTGATTAGCCATTTTAATTAACTTTTCGATATCCATATTTCTTTTTATTCCATGTATCCAACAATTCTATTTACATGCGTATAAGCAACAAACTGCTGCTCTCTAACAAACCCTAACATTGTAACGCCATACGCTTCGGCAATCCTGACTGCCAAGCCGGTTGGCGCTGATATTGCAGCCAATATATTAAAGCCACCCATAATCATTTTTTGCACCATCTCATAGCTGGCACGACTTGTGGTTAGCACAAAACCGCCATGTACATCTGCTTTGCACAATGCCCCTAACAACTTATCTAAAGCATTGTGCCGTCCGACATCTTCACGCAAATATTGAATATTGCCTGCTGCATCTGCCCATGCACAAGCATGAGTTGCACCTGTAGATTTTTGCATGATTTGCTTTGCTTGAATATCATGGTGTGCTCTAAAAACGCTAGTAATATCAAGTGTACTTTGTCGTTCAACATCTTCAGGTACACTCACTGGCAAATGAAAGACTTGTGCTAAGCTTTCAGCCCCGCAAAGACCACAACCTGTTCGTCCTGCCATACTACGTCTTCGCTCTTTTAAACGTAAAAAACGCTCACTAGCAATGTTTAAGTGCAATTCAATGCCTTGCTCATGCGCCTGTATTTCAATGTCATACAGCTCAGTTTTATCCTGCAATATGCCTTCGGTGATTGAAAACCCTAATGCAAAATCTTCTAAATCTTGCGGACTGGCTAACATCACCGCATGCGAAACACCGTTATACACTAGCGCTACAGGCACTTCTTCCGCTAACTGATCAGAAACCTCGCACAGTGTATCAGCTTGCAATCGACTCACATTATACTGACCTGTCGCTGTCGCAGGCGTCAGTGCAAACCATTTTTTCATGAACACCCTATTCAATCACAGCTGGTTTGCTTGGTAGCACACCTGTTAACTCAATTTGCTCTTCGCTAAAATCTTTATAATCCTTTTGCCACTCTGAAAGCTGATTTACTTTTGTTATCTGTACCGCTGTCACTTTATACTCTGGACAGTTAGTCGCCCAATCCGAGTTGTCTGTTGTAATCACATTAGCACCAGATTCGGGGTGATGGAATGTCGTATATACGACACCAGCTTGCACCCGTTCTGTAATTTTAGCGCGCAATACTGTTTGTCCTGAGCGGCTACTGATGCCAACCCAGTCCCCTTCTTGCACGCCTCTCTCTTCTGCATCATGAGGATGTATCTCAATTAGATCCTCTTTATGCCAAGCTACATTTGGTGTTCTTCTTGACTGCGCTCCCACGTTGTATTGCGTGAGAATTCGACCCGTTGTTAGTATGAGAGGATATTTTGTGTTGACCTTTTCATCTGTCGGCACATATTGTGTCGCATAAAACTTACCCTTTCCTCGGACAAATTCGTCGACATGCATGGTTGGTGTCCCTGCTGGCGCTTCATCATTACATGGCCACTGAATACTGCCTAGCTCATCCAGCTTTTTAAAACTAACACCCTTGAATGTTGGTGTAAGCGCAGCAATCTCATCCATAATGTCACTAGCATGCTGATAATGCATCTCATAGCCTAGTGCAGTAGAAAGCTTGGCTGTAATTTCCCAGTCCTCCAAACCATTCTTAGGCGACATCACACGACGTACTGGCGAGATACGGCGCTCTGCGTTGGTAAAAGTACCACTTTTTTCTAAGAACGACGCCCCAGGGAAAAACACATGTGCATACATAGCTGTTTCATTCAAGAACAAGTCTTGAACAATGACGCATTCCATACTTTCTAATGCATGAGTCACATGTTGGGTATCAGGGTCAGATTGCGCAATGTCTTCTCCCACACAATATAAAGCCTTAAAGCTACCTTCGGTGGCCAAATCCAGCATGTTTGGAATACGTAAGCCTGGGTCTGTGCTCAGTTTCACACCCCAAGCTTGCTCAAACTCTGCATGCGCATCTTCATCTTCGACATGACGATAACCAGGAAACTCATGTGGCATAGAGCCCATATCGCAAGATCCTTGCACATTGTTTTGCCCACGCAATGGATTCACACCCACACCTTCGCGGCCTAGATTGCCTGTAGCCATGGCAAGGTTAGCAATACCCATGACCGTTGTAGAGCCTTGGCTATGTTCTGTTACACCAAGACCATAGTAGATAGCTGCATTTCCACCAGTTGCAAATAGTCGCGCTGCTTCACGCACTTTTTCTGCATCAACCCCTAAATATTTTTGTAGCTGCTCTGGTGAGTTTTCTGGTTTAGCAACAAAGTCACGCCAAGCTTCAAAAGAGTCCCACTCACAACGCGCTTTGACAAAATCTTCATCCACCAAGCCCTCTGTCACAATCACATGCGACATCGCTGAAATGAGTGCTACGTTAGTGCCTGGATGCAAGTTTAGGTGGTAATCAGCACGAACATGCGGTGAATTATCGACCAAATCAATAGCACGTGGGTCAGCCACAATTAATTTAGCACCTTCACGTAAACGGCGTTTCATTTGTGAGCCAAACACAGGATGCGCATCGGTTGGGTTTGCACCCATGACAAAAATCACATCAGACTTCATCACAGAATCAAACGTTTGCGTTCCTGCTGATTCGCCCAGTGTTTGCTTTAAACCATAACCTGTTGGACTATGGCAAACACGCGCACAAGTATCGACATTATTGCTACCAAATACTGCGCGAACTAATTTTTGCGTGACATATACTTCCTCATTAGTACATCGACTAGAAGTAATACCACCCACTGAATCTTTACCATACTTTGCTTGGATACGTTTAATCTCGCTTGCGGCATAATTGATGGCTTCATCCCAACTAGCTGGCTGCCATTCATCATGGATGCTTTTACGTATCATCGGTGTAGTAATTCGGTCTTGGTGGGTAGCATAACCCCAAGCAAAACGGCCTTTTACGCATGAATGGCCATGATTGGCACCACCTTCTTTATTAGGCGTCATGCGTACCACTTCTTCACCTTTCATTTCCGCATCAAAACTACAACCCACTCCACAGTATGCACACGTTGTGGTGACTTTGTGCTCAGGTGTGCCTGCTTCTATCACAGTTTTTTCCATCAGTGTTGCCGTTGGGCAAGCTTGCACACAGGCACCGCATGAAACACATTCGGAATCCATGAAATCTTTATTGCCCGCCGAGACTTTACTATCAAATCCACGACCATCAATGGTCAACGCAAAAGTACCTTGTGTTTCTTCACATGCACGTACACAGCGTGAGCAAACAATACATTTCGATGGGTCAAAAGTGAAGTATGGGTTCGTTTCGTCTTTTTCAGCCTTCAGGTGATTTTCACCTTCATAGCCATAACGGACTTCACGCAAGCCTACTGCGCCAGCCATATCCTGTAACTCACAATCCCCATTGGCCGAACAAGTGAGGCAGTCCAAGGGATGATCAGAGATATATAACTCCATCACGCCGCGACGCACATCGGCTAATTTACTCGTTTGGGTTTTGACTTTAATGCCTTCGGCGACTGGTGTTGTACAAGAAGCAGGCATGCCTCGACGACCTTCAATTTCGACTAGGCACAAGCGGCAAGAACCAAATGGTTCTAATGAATCTGTCGCACATAGTTTAGGCACTGTCACGCCTGCCAATTGCGCAGCATGCATAATTGACGTGCCATCTGGTACAGTAATATCAACGCCGTCAATATTGAGCGTTACTTGTGTTTCACTGCTAGACTTTGGCGTTCCATAGTCCTTATCAGGGTCATAATGCAATACTTTTGATTCTGTTGCTGTGTATTTAATATCATCCATGATGCTATCCTTTGCCGCTCCTAGGCGACACTCTCATTTTCATTAACTGACTTTTGTAAGCCAAAATCTTCGCCGAAGTGGTTTAACGCGCTGATAACGGGATAGGGCGTCATACCACCCAATGCACACAATGACCCATTCAGCATAGTATCGGACAAATCTCGTAAAACTTGAATATTTTTTGTATGTTCCTCACCTGATGTGATTTTATCCATCACTTCAACACCACGTGTCGCGCCTATACGGCAAGGTGTACATTTGCCACAACTTTCTATCGCACAAAATTCAAATGCATAACGTGCCATTTTTGCCATGTCGACAGTATCATCAAATGCCACAATGCCGCCGTGACCTAAAACTGCCCAAATACTTGAAAATGACTCGTAATCTACTGGCGTATCAAACTGACTTTCTGGCAAGTAAGCGCCTAATGGCCCACCAACTTGTACGGCACGTATGGGCCTACCAGTAGCTGAGCCCCCGCCATAATCATAAAGCAACTCTCTTAGTGTTGTACCAAACGCCAGCTCCACTAAGCCTCCTCGTTTGATGTTTCCAGCTAATTGAATAGGCAAAGTACCACGTGAGCGGCCCATGCCATAATCTGCGTAATATTGCGCGCCTTTGTCGAGAATAATCGGCACTGTCGCCAAACTAATCACATTATTCACGACTGTCGGCTGCCCAAACAAGCCTTCTATTGCAGGTAAAGGTGGTTTAAACCGCACTAAACCGCGTTTGCCTTCCAAGCTTTCCAACAATGAGGTTTCCTCACCACAAACATAAGCACCAGCTGCACGACGTACTTCTAGATGAAAACTTTTCCCCGAGCCACAAACATCATCGCCCAAATAGCCAGCTAGATTAGCTGTAGCTATCGCCTCGTTCAATATATACAGCGAATGCGGGTACTCACTACGTAAGTAAATATAACCTTGCGTTGCCCCCACAGCCAGCCCAGCAATCGTCATACCTTCAATCAAGACAAATGGATCATCCTCCATCACCATGCGGTCGGAATAAGTACCAGAATCACCTTCATCGGCATTACATACGATATACTTCTGCTCACCATGTGCTCCCAGTACCGTATTCCATTTAATACCAGTAGGAAACGCGGCCCCACCTCTGCCGCGCAAACCTGAGTCAGTCACTACTTTAACAATTTCTTCTGAGCTCATGGTCAATGCATTGGTCAGCCCTTTATAGCCATCATGCGCTAGGAAATCCTCCAAAGAAACTGGATTTGTGATGCCTGCTCTTGCAAAAGTCAATCTTTGCTGTTTCTTAAGATAGGGAATCTCTTCTGTCAAGCCTTGGTGTAATGGGTGACTACCACCTTGTAAAAAACCTGCATCAAATAAACCTGCCACATCGGCTGGTTTTACGGGTGCATACGCTATGCGCCCCTTTGTCGTTTCAATTTCTACCATTGGCTCTAACCAAAACAGACCGCGAGAGCCATTCCTGATTAGTGTGATTTGAATGCCACGCTTATCTGCCTCAGACTGAATAGCTTTAGCTGTGCGATCAGCACCCAAAGACAGTGCTGTTGAATCACGCGGAACATAAATCTTGACTGAACTAACCATGACTCACCTCGCTGACAATATCAGCTACCATTTGCGCATCGACACGACCGTAAACCTCTTCATCCATCATGACAGCTGGCGAGCAAGCACAATTACCGAGACAGTAAACTGGTAATAACGTTATCTCACCATCTACAGTTGTTCCGTGATAATCCACGCCTAATTGCTTTTTAATATCTGCTTCAAGCTTTTCAGCGCCCATGGCTTGGCAAGACTCTGCACGACACACTTGCAAGACATGTTTTCCAACTGGATGTGTTCTAAAATGATGATAGAACGTCACAAACCCATGCACTTCGGCTACAGAAAGCGCCAATACTTTGCCGATTTGCGGATATGTCTCTTCTGGGATATACCCAATATCGTCTTGTATTGCATGCATCAGGGGCAATAATGCGCCTGCCACACCTCGGTGTGCTTCAATATGTGCTTGCACTCTTTCTAGCGCGCTAGTTGAAAGCTTATTTGCCAAATCAATCCCCAAATGTAACTAAATGTAAATATCTTACTAATGATATACCTAAAACAACACTTGTTAAACCCTAAAAAGGGCTTAGAATAACGCTTAATTAAACATTCAAGCCAATCAGTTACTGTAATGGAAAATTCGCAACAAACACTCGTTGATCAATTTGGTAGGAAAGTCGACTACATTCGCCTTTCCATTACTGATCGTTGCGACTTCCGTTGCCAATACTGCATGGCTGAGGACATGACATTTTTACCTAGACATGAAGTACTTAGTTTAGAAGAATGTGCCCGCCTTATTAAAGTATTTGTCCAGCTTGGCGTCACAAAAGTTCGCATTACTGGTGGAGAACCTTTGGTTCGCAAAAATGCATTATGGTTGTTTGAAGAAGTTGGGCAGCTAGAGGGACTGAATGAGTTAGTGCTCACTACCAATGGAAGCCAATTAGAAAAACAGGCCCCTAGACTTTTTAATGCAGGGGTAAAACGAGTCAACATTTCTGTCGACAGCCTTGATGTTGATCGTTTTAAAAGAATAACACGGACGGGTGATTTGAATAAAGTGTTGGCCGGCATTAATGAAGCAATCGCCACTGGATTCGAAGGCATTAAACTCAACACTGTGCTCATGCGTGGTATCAATGATGACGAAACTGAACAATTAGTACAATTTGCCATTGATAAGAAAATTGATATAAGCTTTATTGAAGAAATGCCGCTGGGTGAAGTGAATCACCAACGAGAAAATACCTATATCAGCAACACAGAAACGCTTAAACGATTACAAAACACTTTTGAGCTCCTCCCAAGCACAGCAAACACCGGAGGCCCCGCAAGATACTGGCGCATCATAGGCACAGAATCAAAAATAGGGTTTATCTCACCGCATAGCCATAATTTTTGTGAAAATTGCAACCGTGTACGGATTACCTGCCAAGGCGAGCTTTACCTGTGCCTAGGCCAGGAGGACAAAGTTGAGTTAATGCCGCTGTTGCGAAACAATCCTGATAATGACCAACCTTTGATTGAAGCTATTCTAAACAGCATGTTGATTAAACCAAAGGGACATGATTTTGACTTAAGACGCGCTTCACCTGCTGTTGTGCGCTTTATGTCACATACAGGAGGTTAAGTGGACGCTCCTGTGGCCAGTGTATCCGCCGTTATTTTATCGGGAGGCCGAGCGACACGGATGAATGGCTTAGATAAAGGTCTTGTTACGTTGCATAACAAACCACTTATTCAACATGTTGTTGAGCGCATAACGCCACAAGTAAATGAGGTCCTAATCAATGCAAATAGGAAAATTGAACAGTACCAAACATTTAACTTACCAATCCTACAAGATGATAATCCAAACTTTATCGGACCTTTAGCTGGGTTTAGTTTAGGCTTAAAACATTGTAAGCATGATTATTTGATAACCGTTCCTTGCGACTCGCCGCTTTTGCCGGGCAACTTGGCAGAACGCTTAATGAAAGGCTTAATCAATCATTCAGCTGACATTGCCGTTGCCAAAAGCGCGGGGAACAATCATCCAGTCTTTTCGTTAATGAACAAATCTGTACTACCCTCACTATTAGCTTACATCGAGCAAGGTGGCCATAAAGTTAGCACTTGGCAAAAAAGCCTACAATACATTGAGGTTGAATTTAATGATTGCAATGAAGCGTTTATAAACCTAAATACATTTGAGGAACTAGACACTTTAGCTTTAAAATTAGGTAATGACTAAATTACCTATTTTGGGCATCATTGCGGCAGGCAGCAATGCAGGCAAAACCACGCTCATCAAACAATTAATCCCAATATTTGCCTCACATCAGATGCGGGTATCTGTGATTAAACATGCCCACCACTCATTTGATATTGATCATCCAGGCAAAGATAGTTTCAGCATACGCGAGGCTGGCGCAGTCCAAACATTGATTGCATCTAGTAAACGTTGGGCATTAATGACGGAGATGCACCGTATACAAGATGACAACGAAGAAGCTGATTTAGCTTCTTTAATTGCGCAATTAGACGATACTTATGCTGATTTAGTGCTAGTAGAGGGCTTTAAAAAAGCACTGATTCCAAAAATTGAAGTATTCCGCTCTAGCTTAGGCTTACCCTTATTGGCTGAGAACGATCCAAATATCATTGCAGTGGCAAGTGATGAAGTGATTAATTGTACAAAACCTCAGTTATCACTCAACAACACCAAGGCAGTTTGTACTTTTATTATGCAATGGATAAAGAAAACCCATGACTGATATCACACTACCCAATCTTGCTAGCAACCCTAGCTGTATGGACGACTATGATCCAAACGCAATGTCAGTGCAACAAGCACGCAAATATATTCATCAATACTTAACGCCTATCTCTGCAACTGAAATATTACCCATTAGAGAAAGCTTAGGTCGCATTTTAGCGCAAGATGTTATTTCACCTAGCAATGTACCTAATCATAACAATAGCGCAATGGATGGCTTTGCTTTCAAATATGCACAAGGAATGAAACTGATTAAAATTATCGGCACTGCTTATGCCGGGAAACCATTTCAGGGTAGTGTTAAAGCCAGTGAATGCGTCAAAATCATGACTGGCGCAGTCATCCCTGATGGAACAGATACTGTAGTCATGAAAGAAAAAACAGTGAACAAGGGTGAATATATTAGCCTGCTAGACCAACCTGAGCGAGGCACAAATATCCGGTTGGCAGGTGAAGACCTCCAGCAAGGTCAGACAGTTCTCTCCATTGGTCACCAAATGCAGGCTGCTGACTTAGGTCTGGTTGCTTCATTAGGTATTGCAACAGTTACCGTTTATCGCCAGCTTAAAGTCGCTTTTTTTAGCACAGGCGATGAGTTAGTGAGCGTTGGAAATCCACTAGACGAAGGGCAAATATACGACAGCAACCGATACACGATATATGGAATGCTGAGTCGCTTTAACCTCATCAAAACAGATCTTGGTGCAATTCCTGACCAGCCTGAACTGTTGGAAGACACACTATTGAAAGCTGCTAACGAATATGATGTCATCATCACCAGCGGTGGCGTATCAGTTGGCGATGCAGATTACATGAAAGGGTTACTTCAAAAACATGGTCAAATTTTGTTTTGGAAAGTTAATATGAAGCCCGGTCGGCCACTTGCATACGGTAAAGTGAACAATGCACATTATTTTGGGTTACCCGGCAATCCTGTTTCAACGATGGTTACTTTTTATCAATTTGTGCAACAAGCATTACAGACACTGATGGGAGGTATTGCTAAACCAATACCGACATTTCAAGTCGAATGTACAGCACCGATTAAAAAGGCTCAAGGGCGAGTAGAGTTTCAACGCGGCATTTTATTTGAAGAAGAGGGAAAATGGAAAGTTAAACCTATCTTAAATCAAGGTTCTGGCATTTTAAGCAGTATGAGCAAAGCGAATTGTTTCATCGTTCTCCCCGAAGAATCTGCTAGCACTGACGCAGGTACGATGGTCAATGTTCAACCTCTGGAAGGCATTATTTAACATAACTAGCAACTCCTGGTTACATAAAACCATAATTTTGAGTTAACAAACCTGAGCAAGCCATAGTATAATCAAAGGCTTACCTTTTAAAAACGTACATTTTGGACACAACGATTAACAGTAATAAGTTTGACGGAAATGGGATTATCTGGGCAGTCATTGCCTCGATGTTGCTGCACATTTTCCTTGCTTTTTTTATACCAAATTTTAACTTCTCACAGCCAGATGAAAAGAGACAGGTATTAAAAATAGAGCTGCAACAACCTACACCGCCAGCTCCACCAGCACCTGTTGTAGAGCCTTTGCCGCCAATTGAAATTCCAGAACCCCCAAAACCAAAGCCTGTTGAAAAAAAGCCAAAACCAATCACCAAGCCTAAACCTATTAAAAAGGAAGCCCCTGCCCCTGTTGAGGAGCCTGAGTTTGTCCCTCCGCCAGTTGTTGAAAATGTGATTGCTGTGCAGCCAACTGCTCAAAAGGAACCAGAATTGGTTGTTCCACAACCTTTACCAATTGAACCACCGCCACCACCAAAACCATCTCAAAGTGAGATAGACAATGCCTTAAGTGCCTATGGCAGCTTATTAGGCAGGGCCATCGCCAAACATAAATCGTATCCAAAAATAGCACAAAGGCGTGGCTGGGAAGGTACTGTATTGCTTGACCTTAAGCTAGATAGCGATGGGAATGTCTTATCAGCAACTGTACGAGAAAGTAGTGGCTATGATGCCTTGGACAATCAAGCACTGAAGATGGTTGAAAAAGCGTCGCCCTTCCCTCCACCACCAAAAGCATTGCAAGGCCGGTCTTTTAATATCACAGTACCTGTTAGCTTTAAGTTAGCAAATGGTTAATTTAAACCAACATACCCCGAAAACCCGATCTTTACGCGACTTATTACTGGGCCATGAGCTCATTTTTATTTCATTGATTCTTTTAGCAGTCATGGGCGGCGTGTTTGGCATTCATTTGTGGGATAGGTCAGCCCAAGAATCTCAGCGTATACACTCGCTGATACAAGAAATACAGCAAACTCGCGGCGATTTATACCGCCAAATGAAAGAGTTGTTTGATGCGTTTATTTTAGATGAACGCAAAGCAAAAGAAGAATACAAGACATATACCAAGTCTATCTTGCTACACTTTCAAAACCTGCAGCGATTATCAATTGGTAGTGAAGAAAAAAAGGCCATTTCAGATTTAAAAGAAAACTATATGGCTTTTGCAGTGAATGCTCCCGATATGTTTCTGCAATACCAAAAAAGTCCAACAGCAGAGTCACGCAAAGCACTTTATCAAGATATGGAAACTGGTATTTTCAGCCGCTACGAAACCGTATCAAAACGTGCCGAAAACCTCTTAGCGCTAAAACAAAATGAATTGAAAGAGCGATTGCAAGACGCCAAACAAATCTCCATGATTATTTTAATCATCCCCATCCTACTTGCTGGCTTACTATTGATATTATCCCGCACATTGTTAAAGCGCGCTATCGTTAACCCAATCAATGCGATGATGAAAGCAACAAGGGAAATCAGTCAGGGGAACTTACAACATAAAGTACCTGATGCAGGCGCTGAAGAGCTTTCTATACTTTCAAAAGAAATTAACAAAATGGCGGATGACTTGGCTGAGAGCCAAGAGGCGTTAATTAGAACAGAAAAGCAAGTGGCGCTAGGTTTGTTGGTTCCCATGCTAGCCCACAATATCAGAAATCCATTGGCTAGTATAAGAGCAACCGCACAAATCATTGAAGTTCCAGATGAAGACAAAGAAACACAAGAATCGATCAAAGGCATCATGAATACTGTAGATAGGCTTGAGCGTTGGACAACTTCGTTATTAGCCTACTTACATCCTCTTAAACCAGCATTACGAGCGGTCCCTATAGAAAACATCATTAAAAGCGCTTTGATTCCGCTGGAACAAAAATTACAAGAAAAAAATATCACAATCTCCAAACATATCCACATCAGCAAACAAGCGATTTGGACAGATGAGCATTTGTTGGAACAAGTCTTCTACAACCTTATCCTTAATGCGGTTGAGGCATCAACACAGAATAGTAAAATTGTCATTACTGTATCAATTATTGATCACCTTCTAGAAATCAGCATTAGCGATGAGGGTAATGGCATGCCATTTACGCCAGAACCTGGCAAACTCAGCCCTGGAAAATCAACGAAAAGATTTGGGACGGGCCTTGGCATCCCATTCGCTTTTAAGGCTTGCGAAGTCTTAAATGGAGAGATTTCATTTCTTTCAACCGAACCAAAAGGGACAACGGTAAGACTAAGGTTCCCACAACAAGCATAATTTAATGAAAAATTTGTCCCGTTAAATTGTTCTTACAATTTAGTTTTCTTGTAATTATGCTTGCTTTAATGCTTAATTTTTACAACAATAGAACTAACTAGGAAATTATAAATTATGTTGAACAAAACCGTTCCTGAATTCGAATTGCCCGCTACCAGCGGCAGCACCTTCAAACTCTCTGATTATATTGGTAAAAATTTAATCGTTTATTTTTACCCCAAAGACTCCACCCCAGGCTGTACGACAGAAGGGACGGAATTCAGAGATGCCTATAATGCTTTTCAAGCTGCGAATACTGAAATATTTGGCGTTTCCCGTGACAGCATCAAATCACATGAAAACTTTAAAGCAAAATTCAACTTCCCATTTGAGCTGTTATCCGATACTGAAGAAGTCGCATGCAAGCTTTTTGATGTCATCAAAATGAAAAATATGTATGGTAAACAAGTGAGAGGCATTGAACGTAGCACCTTCATTATTGACAAGAATGGCGTATTAATTAAGGAATGGAGAAAAGTGAAAGTAAAAGATCATGTTGGAGAAGTACTCACTTTTATTCAATCACTTTGATCAACAACCCCTATATTAAAGAAGACTCATGGTAAAAAAGAACCCATCCAGACCCAAGCTTTTTGTATTAGATACCAATGTATTAATGCACGACCCCTCATCATTATTCAGATTTGAAGAACATGATATCTTTTTGCCGATGGTGACGCTCGAAGAGTTAGATAACAACAAAAAAGGCTTAACTGAAGTTGCTCGAAATGCTAGACAGGCCAGTCGTTATTTAGAGGAAATTGTCGGGGCTGACTTAGTCAATTTGGAACAAGGCTGCCCCTTAGCCATTCAAGGTAACAAACACGTTACAGGCAAACTATTTTTGCAAACCAGTCAAGTTACGGCAGATTTGCCTGGCTTAGCGGGGAATAAAGCTGACAACCAAATTATTAGTGTAGTACTAAATTTACATAATTTTCACACTGATCGTGAAGTTGTCTTGGTTAGTAAGGATATTAATATCCGCATTAAAGCTAGGGCAATGGGTCTGGCAGCGGAAGACTATTTCAATGACAAAGTTCTTGAAGATACAGACTTGCTTTACAGCGGCTGCAAGGAGCTACCACAGGATTTTTGGGAAAATCATAGTAAAGACATGGAGTCATGGCAGGAGTCTGGCAATATGTTCTATCGGATCACAGGTCCTTTAGTCAGCAGTTTTATTATCAATGAGTTTGTCTATTATGATTATGAAAAGCCATTTCATGCCATTGTGCGTAAGATTGAAGACAATAGCGCCGTATTAGAAGTGATTCAAGACCATGCCCAGCCAAAACATAATGTCTGGGGGATTACGGCTCGCAACCGTGAACAAAATTTTGCGCTAAATTTACTCATGGACCCACAAGTAGATTTTGTTACCTTATTAGGTCAAGCTGGCACAGGCAAGACACTCCTTACACTTGCAGCAGCATTGACACAAACTTTGGATAAAAAACTCTATTCAGAAATCATCATGACACGTGTTACCGTCCCCGTAGGTGAAGACATTGGCTTTTTGCCAGGCACTGAAGAAGAGAAAATGGCCCCATGGATGGGCGCATTAGAAGACAATCTAGATGTGCTCAACAAGACCGATGAGGAAGCCGGTGAATGGGGTCGCGCAGCTACGCAAGATTTAATACGCACACGCATCAAAGTCAAGTCGTTAAATTTTATGCGAGGCAGAACCTTCTTGCATAAGTTTCTCATCATTGATGAAGCGCAAAACTTAACGCCTAAGCAAATGAAAACGCTGATTACGAGAGCAGGCCCTGGTACAAAAGTTGTCTGTCTAGGCAATATTGAACAAATTGATACACCCTATCTGACAGAAGGCAGTTCTGGTTTAACTTACGTAGTAGATAGATTTAAAGGCTGGGCTCACAATGGGCATATGACATTAATACGTGGTGAGCGGTCACGACTAGCAGATTTTGCTGCAGAAGCACTGTAAAACAACTGTGATGAACAATTCATAATGAGACTTCCAAAGCATGCAATCTCGTAAAATGGCTAGGAAGTTTTACATTATCCTAATTGCTCAGTTTTTATCTGCACTTGCTGACAATGCATTGCTCTTTGCTGCCATAGCGCTTCTTGCCTCAATTAGTGCTCCTGAATGGCATATCCCGTTGCTGCAACAATTTTTTGTTATCTCATACATCTTATTAGCCCCTTTTGTTGGATCAATCGCTGATGCTTTCCCTAAAGGAAGCGTAATGTTCTTTTCTAACCTGATTAAAGTCGTTGGTTGCGGCGCTATGATTTTGGGTATGCAACCATTATATGCATATGGCATTGTAGGCATTGGTGCTGCTGCATACTCACCAGCTAAGTACGGCATCTTAACCGAGCTACTGCCTAGCAGGCTGCTGGTCAAAGCAAATGGCTGGATGGAAGGTTCTACTGTGGCTGCCATTATTTTTGGTGCGATAGTAGGTGGCTATCTAGCCTCAAATAACCTTCAAACCGCAGTCTGGATTATAGGTGCACTTTATCTGGCTGCAGCTATATTTAACTATTACATCCCCAAATTACCCATAGATCATAAGCCAGAACAAAAATCACTTTTTTATATTATGAGAGATTTTCTACATGCCTTTCTAACGTTATGGAAAGACCCACTAGGACAAGTCTCTTTAGCAGTAACAACACTGTTCTGGGGTGCTGGTGCCACACTAAGACTTGTCGTCTTAACATGGGCTGCCATCATTTTAAACTTCACAATTGAACAATCAACTCAACTGATTGCTATGGTAGCTGTCGGAATTGCGGTCGGCTCTGTGCTCGCCTCTCGTTATATTACGCTAGAAAAATCAATCAAAGTACTGCCTGCAGGCATCGTTATGGGCGCTTTGGTAACAACCATGGTGTTTATTACTCACTGGGCACTAGCGGGCATATTACTCTTCATCATTGGTGCATTAAGTGGCTTTTTTGTGGTGCCGCTTAATGCGTTACTACAACATCGGGGGCACCTACTTATTGGTGCAGGCCACTCAATTGCTGTACAAAACTTCAATGAACATATTGGGATTTTGTTAATGCTTGGCCTCTACCTGCTCATGGTGAAAGCAAACATTTCAATTAACACCATCACAGCTGCTTTTGGCATATTCATAATCGTGAGTATGAGCATTATTAACCGCGCCTATCGCAACATCAGGGTGAAATAATATCGCCTAAAGATAAATAGCGCTGAGTGGTGATAGCGCTAATGTAATTTAACCTGTGGTTCCGTTCTTCTAGATATAAAACGTCCTAAAGACTGTAATGCCACTGAGAAAAAACCATGTAATGCAATTAAATGCATTTGGTAGAGTGATCGATACATCAACCGGGCAATCAAGCCTTCTATATACATAGAACTGCCCGAAATTGCCCCCATCAAACTACCGACTGTCGAGTAACGTCCCAAATTAACCAACGAGCCATAATCTCTATATTTATAAATTGGTAGCTTACTCTTACCAGCCACACGGCTTTTCATCGTTTTAATGAGCATAGAAGCTTGCTGATGGGCCGCTTGCGCACGTGGTGGCACATTGGCCGTGTGGCCTTCCCATGGGCATGCAGCACAATCACCAAATGCAAAAATATCCTCATCAAGCGTTGTTTGTAAGGTCGCTTCAACCAGCAGCTGATTAATGCTATTGGTCTCTAAACCTGCTATATTTTTAAGGAAATCTGGCGCCTTAATTCCCGCAGCCCATACAACTAATGCGGCGGGTATAAATCGACCACTATGCGTGTGTACTCCATTCTCAGCCACCTCTGTGACACGCTCTCCTGTATTGATCTGTACACCTAGTTTTCTTAGCTCCAACTCAACAGAAGAGGCTAGCTTTGGTGGTAAGGCTGGTAGTAGTTGCTGACTGGCTTCGATAATCGAAATCTTAATATCTCTTTCTGGATCAACATTATCAAGACCATAAGCGGCTAACTCACGTGTCGTATTATGTAGCTCAGCAGCTAATTCAACGCCAGTAGCGCCGGCCCCTACAATGGCAACATCTAACTGTCCTTCTTTAATGGGTGATGCTTGCGTTTGTGCACGCACCAATGCGTTATGCAACTTTCGATGAAACCGTTCTGCTTGATCTTGTGTATCTAATGCTATGGAATACTCCAAAGCCCCTTTTACGCCAAAATCATTCGTTGTGCTACCAATAGCAATCACTAAAGTATCATATGAAATGCCTCTAGCAGGAATAACTTCAAATCCATCTTCATCATGGTACGGCGCTAACAAAACCTGCTTATTTTGCCTGTCTAACCCATTCATTCGCCCTAAGCGAAATTTAAAGTGATGCCAATGTGCTTGTGCTAAGTAGTTAAGTTCATGTTTTTCAGGATCCATACTCCCTGCAGCAATTTCATGAAGTAGCGGCTTCCAAACATGTGTTTTGCTACAATCAATGAGCGTGATGGCAGCTTTTTTCTTCTTTCCTAAGCAACCGCCCAACCGCGTTGCAAGCTCTAACCCGCCTGCGCCTCCCCCTACAATTACGATTTGATGTAATTTATCTGCTGTCATAAGTATTTATTCTATTTGTATTACTTTGTGAACATGAACCAAAAACGCGCTCACAAACATTCTGTTATGTAAGCGCGTATCGTTAAAAAGTTAACTACTCGTTACCTGTTAAACCTTCAGACCCTTGCGTTCTAATCCACGCAATCGTTTTTAACACTTCATCTGGCGTCATTCCATCGGTTGGCGTCATAATGCCTTTGCCTTTACCACCCATACCGCCATTAGTGCCATGCCATATTGTTTCAAACATCCCTTTATTTGTAGCATTTTTTGGATATTTAAATGTTGGTCCAACCAAACCAGGCCCTACTTGACCTTGTGCTGTTGGTCCGTGACATTGCGTACAAGAGTATAAGCCAAAAATTTTCTTTCCTTTTGCTATCGCTTCTTCATCGCCAATGTAAGGGTTTTTTCCTGTTGTCAGAAACTCCTTAGCTGCTGCCGTATCAAAGAACGCATGATCAATTTCAATTGGTTTGCTGTCCTGAGTACTCACAAAAGAAATCGCTTTTGTATTATCGACTGCAGCTACTGCAGACTGACTTTCTGTATTACCTTCTGCCGCTGGCTCATTATTCCCACAAGCACTTAACGATGCCACAAGCACTAATAGCACAACGCTTATTTTCACTTCTTTCATTCCCTAACTCCTAAAGTTGTTTTTGCTTAGCATTACTGACCAATTTACACGTATGTTAATCATTCGTTAGTTTACCTGTTATTTAGATTTTATCAAAAAAAACGGCTACACAATGTGTAGCCGTTTTCGATAAATCACTTATGCTAATTTATTTTAACCAAGTTTTACCATCAGTCCCTGCATAATAGGTGCGGATATAAGCAATTGCTTGCAAGATCTCATCTGTCGTCAAGCCATCACCGGTATGGCCTGGCAATTGTTTATGCCATACAAACATTGTACCTTTTGCAGATTTACCAGGTGTACCGCCAGCAATCGTTTCAAACATACCTTTGTCTGTTGCATTTTTTGGATAGACCCATTGGTTATCCCATTGGCTTTGACCGCCTTCTGGTTGCTTTCTCAAACCTGGTGCCATCACACCTTCTAATTTACCACCATGACAACCAGTACAATTGTTATAGTTATAAGCACGTCTACCTAATTTTTTAAGTGCTTTAGGATCCTTAGCAAAAATTTCATTGTATGGATTTTTGCAAGTTTCAAGAAACGTTTTTGCTGCTTCTGAATCCTCTGGTGTTACTTTAATATTTAATGGTTTCCCATCAACTGTTGAAACTAAATCGCAAGCAGCACTAGCCTGAAATGAAAATGCCAAACCTGCAATTGTTAATAAGCCACCCACTAAAGTTGACTTCAATGTTTTGTTACCTAACATGTGATCTCCCTGTATCTACTTAACAAAAATGAACGACGTTACTTTTATAACTAAACGTACAGTCATTTAACGAACAATTAATTATTTGGTTGACAGAACTTTTGATTTTGCTTGACTCAAATAAGTCCGCTATTCTACCTAAGTTTTGTCACTTAGTCACCGTTCTTTTGGTGTTGTCTTTTATTCTCTTTGAATGTTTTCATGATGTTATCTCCTTCGACAACCGGCACGGTCAATACACCATAATCTGCCAATATTTTCATGATCTTATCTTCATTACGGTCTAGTGCGCCTTGAATCATTTTGAGTCGCTCTTTATCACCATGACGCACCCCTATTGAGATATTCCAATAGGTTTTGCCTCGCGCGTTTTGTTTTTCATATTCTGGCGCTAACCTTACAACCATTGGCACCTCTGACTGTTTAGCAAAGTAGCCACCTATTGGCCCCCAAGCAACAGCAACGTCAATCTCACCTTTAGCCAAGTCATCAATCATTTCGCTAGGTTTTTTATTTAAATCACGCTGTATACGATAAGGTTTTGCATTCCCAATAATGCCATTATCATTAAGTGGCACTGTTGTTGGTGACTTATCTGTTGTTCCTACTAAGCCTTTTTTGAGGTCTTGGGAATCCCAGCCAGTGATGTCATAGCCACTATCTTTGCGCCATACAAACACATGCCCTGTGCGGTAATAGGGTTTTGAGGTTAGTAAAGGATCATAATCTGGCGGTACTCCCATAATAATATCGCAGCGTCTTGCTTTAATCGTATTTCTTAAAAATCCAAAACGGTTAAAAGCATACATGAATGATAGTGGTAGTTTTAAATCTTCTGCTAATACCGCAGCAATTTTATCTTCAAATCCTTCTTGCTTATTGTTTGAAAATGGTAAGTTATCTGGATCAGTACACACTCGGAATTCTTCTAGTGTTGGAACACGCGCTTGCTCGCCTGGTCTACCTTCATCTGGATTGAGAGGAGGGATTTCATCAATAGCAGCTGCCATTGATACATTTGTTGCAAATAAAAAACTTGCAATTAAGCCAATTTTTTGGACTTGTTTTAACATTTTCGAATTCCTTTTTTTATGATTCAGACATGTTTATACATTATGTATACCATAGAGTATATATAGCTACGAAAGTTCTTGATTTAGTTAAAACCATTAAATCTCATAGTGAAATTGTAACCAATTCAGACATTAGTGTATACCAATCTGTATATATTACTTTTATCGCTTTCAGATAAACAAACACCCCGCCGAGGCGGGGTGTTCTTAAGCATTACTAAACTAATTTAGCTAAAACTTAGTAAAAACTAAATTATAGGCTAAATACTGATAATGCACCGCCACCAGGAGCAGCGTTGTATTTCACTAGTTCAGCATAACCACCAGCAGCACCAAGTGCGTCTGTTGAGTTAGTCAAACCAAGGTTCATCGCAACACCAGCCCAGCCACCGATACCTGATAGCACGCCAACGTATTGTTTACCTTTATGACCGTATGTGAATGCATTACCAATCACACCAGAACCAACTTGGAATTTCCATAACTCTTTACCTGATGTTGCATCCAATGCTTTAAACCAACGATCTAAAGTACCGTAGAATACTAGGTTTGAAGCAGTTGTTAAAGCACCACCCCAAGCTGAGAATTTCTCTTTGTTGTACCATACTTTTTTGTTAGTCATTGGGTTGTAAGCAGCAAAGCCACCCATCACACCGTCAGGACCTGGGAACATAGTTAATGTAGCACCAACCCATGGTTGACCAGCAACATATTTAGACTCAACTGGCTCGTATGTCATACATACGTGGTTTAGTGGAGAATAAACAAGACCAGTTTTAGGTGAGTAAGCAGCAGGCTGCTGATCTTTAGTACCTAACGCAGCTGGGCAGATGCCTTTAGCGTTGTAGTCTTGGTGAGTTGAAGCTGCCGCCAGTTTTGCTGGTATACCAGTTTTCATGTCAACATGTGTTGCCCAGTTAACAAATGGATGCACTTTCTCAGCTGCAACTAATGTACCATTGCCTGCTTCGAAAGTGTATGCAAAACCGTTACGGTCATGATGCCATGCATATGTTTTACCACCTTTGTCAAATAGGATCACTTCGTTAACACCATCATAATCCCACTCATCATGTGGAGTCATTTGATAGCCCCATTTAGCCATACCAGTGTCTAAATCACGTGCAAAGATAGTCATTGACCATTTGTTATCACCTGGGCGTACGTCTGGGTTCCATACAGATGGGTTACCTGTACCGTAGTACACTAGGTTTGTACGTGCATCATATGGCCACCAGCCCCATGTAGAGCCGCCACCATGTTGCCAACCATCTTTAACTGCTTGTGGTTTTAACCATGTACGAACACCTAGGTCTTTTTCACCAATTTTGATTTCGCCTTCTTTAAGTGCTTCAAAAGAACCACCTTCTGTGTTACCACCGTTGATGTCTTTGTATACTGACAAAGCACTGTATTGTGGGTTAGCAGAGTTGAAGCCTTCGCCGATTAATACTTCTGAATCAGGACCAGTTGAGTAAGCTTTCCATGCTAATGAACCATCTTTAGCATTGTATGCTGCCATAAAGCAACGTACGCCAAACTCAGCACCAGAACAACCTGTCAAGATTTTGTCTTTGATCACGTGTGGTGCGTTAGTGTTTGTAGCGCCAACTTTAGGATCATTTACTAGTGTTGACCACTCTTTTTTACCTGTTTTTGCATCTAAAGCAACTAAGTTGCCATCGTTTTGTTGTAGGTAAATTTTGCCATCGCCATAACCTAGACCACGGTTAACGTTATCGCAGCAAAGAACTGCTTGTACGCTAGGGTCTTGTTTTGGGAAGTATGACCATACGATTTTTTGATTATCGTTTAAGTCAAGTGCGTATACGTTATTAGGGAATGCTGTATGTACATACATCATGTTGCCAACAACAACAGGTGAACCTTCATGACCACGGTTAACACCAGTAGCGAAAGTCCAAGCAGCTTTAAGGTTTTTTACATTACCTTTATTAATTTGCGCTAGAGTACTATAGCCTTGGTTATTGTGCTGTCCGCGTGGGTGAGCCCAGTTGTTAGCATCTTTCATTGCCGCTTCTTGGTCTGCAGCAGCTGATGCAACCATTGGCATTGCCATTGATGCTGCTACTAAGCCTAAAGCTAGCTTAATTTTATTTACTTGCATGTTGATCTCCAAAGTTAATTACTAAGGGTTTTAAATATAAGCATTCTTAAATCTTTACGCTTCTTTAGTAAAAAGGCTTAAACCTATATACTAATTACCGCAGACTTAAAAAAACTTTTTGTTCACATTTGCATGTGAGGATAGAAATATAAAACAATTAATTTTTAATTGCAACACTTTCGTTACAATTTATTTACATATTTCAAAAAAAAATATCCTAACAGCCCATTGAAAAGTAAAAAACATATATAAATCAGATAGAAAGAGCTATTTTTAAAATGTGTCAGACGACTTACAATTTATATCCTGAAATTGCACCTTATCACCATAACTGGTTAAAAGTAGATGATTCTCATGAAATCTATTTCGAGCAATGCGGCAACCCGGATGGGCAAGCAGTCGTTTTCTTACATGGTGGCCCTGGTAGTGGGTGTAACCCTGGCCAGCGTCGCTTTTTTGATCCAGCGCACTATCGAATCATTTTGCTGGACCAAAGAGGATGTAACAGAAGCCGTCCACAAGGCAATATCTCCAATAACACCACACAACATCTTGTCAGTGATCTAGAATCCTTACGCTTACATTTGAATTTAGATAAATGGCATGTTTTTGGCGGTTCGTGGGGAAGTACGCTTGCGCTGAGTTATGCGACACAATATCCAAACCGTGTCGTTTCCTTGACTTTACGTGGTATCTTTTTGAGTAGGCCGATTGAATTAAACTGGTTTCTTGGTGACATTCAACATTTTTATCCTGATGTTTGGCAGACACTTCTTGAATATTTACCTCAAGACGAGCGTGACGATGTGCTGAGCGCATTTGAACAACGTATTGCATCTGAAGATATCGCAATTAGTCATGCAGCTGCAATGGCATGGAACAATTACGAAAGTAGTATTATGCGATTAGATCAGTCATTGGTACAGCCTTCAACTTCCGCTGAAGAACCTGTCAATGTAACTGAAAAGGATAAAAGAGCAGATGTTGCTCGAGCGCGTGTGCAAATCCACTATATTCGCAATCAATGCTTTGTAGATGGTGAAGCACTTCTAAAAGCAGCTCAACTTCTTACCAACATCCCTACAACAATAGTTCAAGGCCGCTATGATATGGTATGCCCGCCACAGACATCTTGGCTACTTTCAAAATCAATGCCTCATGCTGAGTATCTCATTGTGCAAAATGCAGGCCACTCAGCAATGGAACCAGGCGTGATTTCTACACTCGTTGCTAGTACAGAAAAATTTAAGGCGTTGTAGAATAGCTGCTGTCCACTATATATAGAGAGTCGCAAAACGCAATTTACATAACTGATGGCTAAACCG
Source organism: Methylophilaceae bacterium (assembly GCA_051252095.1). Lineage (GTDB taxonomy): Bacteria > Pseudomonadota > Gammaproteobacteria > Burkholderiales > Methylophilaceae. The sequence continues at coordinate 7,798 of JBPOFK010000012.1, read as the reverse complement.
AACGACAAAAAGAGCTTTAAAACCTTACTTGCTGAGCACCCCGTCATCAGCAAGCCGCTTGTTGCGTACTCAAAAAAAGAATATGACACACTTTTATTTGTTTTTCGAGAAACGCTATCTGGTTTTACACGGCACAATATTCTAGGACTATCCGCATCTTTATCCTTTTATGCTTTGTTTGCACTTATCCCGCTAGTGCTACTCATTTTTTATTTGCTCAGCCATCTTGTTTTCTCCTCCGATTATGCCATTGTTAAACTGGCGATTTTAACAAGCAACATCATGCCTGACTTCAGCGGTAAAATAATGACTGAAGTCTATAAAGCATCTAATTCTAAAGCGGCTTGGGGAGCAGTCGGTCTGTTTGTCCTGCTTTGGACAATCACCCCTTTAGCCAGAGCCATGCGCTCTTCTTTTTACAGTATTTCCTCTATTGAAGAGATTCCTTCCTTTTTCAAAGGGAAACTAACCGATATTATTTCTGTATTAGGTATCTTGTTATTGTTTTTTGCATTTACTGCAGCAGGTTTTATTGTAGAAGAGATTATCAAGTTTTTAGCAACCCACCTACCCAAAAACATATTAAGCTTTGTAGGCGGCAGCATCACCCTAGCAATCACCACTTCTTTGATAGCAGTTTTTTACAAGCTATTTTTTCCAATGCGGGTAGCAGCGCGACATGTTTTTATGGGTGCCTTATTAACAGCATTATTATGGGTAATGATGCGACCTGCTTTTGGTTTGTTCTTAACGATTAATCAAAACTTTGGCGCAGTGTTCGGTAGCATGAAAAATATGTTTGTATCCATCACTTGGCTTTATGTTAACTTTGCTGTGTTTTTACTTGGCTCAGTACTGATTGCTACGCTTAGAAAGCAAGATGTTTTATTACTTAAAGGCTTATTTGACAGAGCCCCTGACAAACACAATTATATAGAAGCGCTTATGCAACGTTATGGAATGACGCTGCACGATAAAGAGTCTGTTTTTGAAATTGGCAATTCAGATCGTAACCTTTATTATTTAGTTTCAGGGGATGTGCATTTAACAAATGAAAACGGCATTATTAGAAAAGTAACAGCAGGGAATTACTTTGGGGAAACGGCCATACTGACAAAACAACCAACTACAACTAACGCAATTGTTGCTTCTAGCGAAGCACGTATTATTGTTATACATGCAGAAAATATTGATGCCATGCTGACAGACGATCCAAAAGTTGCCATGCATCTATTAAAACAACTGGCCGAAAGATTAGAGAGAAAAAGCTACTAGCCTTATCAATAGATTATGACGAACCTATCGCAACCTAGCCAACATGAAACGCAACAATTAATCAGTCAACTCAACAATGGGCAACTTGCCAATGCAGAAGTAACGGCCAAACAACTCATTAGCAAGCATCCCAACGCATTTATTTTGCACCACGTCCTCGCGCTCGCCTTGGATGGTCAACAAAAATTTTCTGAGTCTATTCATAGTTATGAAAAAGCAATCAAGCTAGACACTCAAAAACCTGATTTATATTTTAATCTCGGCTTTGCTTACACGAATACAAACCAACTAGATTTAGCCATCGCTAACTACCAAAAAGCCATTACACTTAATCCTAAGTTTTTTGAGGCCTATGGAAATTTAGGGACAGTATATCAAAGGCTTGGTCAGCTTGATGAGGCAATCAATAGCTACCAAAAAGGGCTTGCTATAAACACGCAAGATGCACGAGGCTATTTTAACCTAGGCACAGCTTTACGTGACAAAGGCAGCTTAAGTGAAGCCATTGCTAGCTATAGAAAGGCAATTGCGCTTTTTCCTAATTATACGGATGCTTATAACAATTTGGGAGAAACGCTGCGTGACTCTGGAGATATGGATGCAGCAGTTAAACATTATCAACAAGCATTATCACGCAACCCTAACCATCCAAATGCTAACTACAACATGGGTGAGTTTTTATATTTAGCAAAAAAATATAGTGAAGCTGCTAATTTTTTTGAACGCGCACAATTAGATGACTGGCAAGCACGTCAAATGTATTGTCTATACAAAGCTGAGCGCTATGAAGACTTCAAAACAACATTAGACCATGTTGTTCTCCATACGCGCCACACATCGCCATTTATAGCAACACTATCGACACATTACGCAATCAACTTCAAACAAGAAGATCCTTATAATTTTTGCAAAAATGGCTGCGATTATGTCTATCAAAAAAGCATCACTGAGTTGGCTGAGCCTAATAGCCCACTACTTAAAGAGCTACTGTACGATATTGAGCACGCCGACATAGCGGAACGTGTTCAAGGTATGCTGAATTACGGCAGACAGTCAGCAGGCAACCTTTTCAAAAGGCCGGAAGCCTCCTTCAGAAAACTTGGAGACATAGTCAAACAAGAATTCAAAAATTACAAAGCACATTTTGCAGCATCAAATTGTGAATTAATCCAATCATTCCCAGAAGAACTAGCGTTTACTAGCTCTTGGTATGTCATTATGCAGCAAGGCGGTAGCATCAGCTCACATATTCACGAAATTGGCTGGATTAGTGGCGCTGTTTATCTCTCAATTCCTGAGAGCGACGGGAAAGAAGGAGCTTTTGAATACGGCACACATGGTGATAGTTACCCTATCTTGCCACCAAATAGTGAACACGACTTTCCAATAGCGCATACACTCCCAAATATTGGAGACATCGTGCTATTCCCTTCATCTCTTTTTCATCGCACCATTCCTTTTCAAGCTAACGAAAAGCGCATCTGCATTGCATTTGACTTAAAACCCAGTATAAATGAGAATTAGCCTCACAAGATTTTCACCGCGTTTTTAAAATCAGCAATTAGCATGAAGTGATAGTGCTTCATTTATTTCAAGCGTATACTAAGTTACATTGAATTTTGCGATAGCTCTCGTGCCTGTCGAGATAAAAAATAAAGAAATAAACCATAGGATAAGTTAATGATAGACCAGCAGTTACTTGATCATAGTTCAATTTTGGTGGTCGATGACCAATCCACCAGCAGAACAATACTGTCCCATGTTGTCAGGAGTATTAACCCCAAAATCCAAATTATCGAAAAAGATGATCCCGAAAAAGCATTAGAATGGGCAGCACAAAATGTTGCTGACCTTGTTTTCGTTGATTATGTGATGCCAGAAATGAATGGTGTCGACTTCACCAGTTTGCTTAAAGCATTACCCAGTTATGAAAATGTGCCAGTCATTATGATCACCATCAAAAGAGACTCTGATACACGCTATGCTGCTTTAGATGCGGGTGTTGCTGACTTTCTTAGCAAACCAGTCGATGTATATGAATGTACCGCCAGAAGCAAAAATCTATTAACGATGCGCCAACAACAATTGAAATTGCAAAATCGTGGCGATTTATTAGAACAAAGGGTCAAACAAGCCACGGCTGAAATTAGCGCTAGAGAAAAAGAAACACTGATGCGCTTAGCACGTGCAGGCGAACATAAAGACTCCGAAACGGCAACACATTTAAAACGTATGTCGCTATATAGTAAAGCGATTGCAGAAGCATTAGGATTTACTGAAGAAGATGCTGAAGTCATTGAGCTATCAGCACCTTTACATGACATAGGGAAAATTGGAATCCCAGATAATATTCTACTTAAGACAGGGCCGCTAACCGAGGAAGAAAAAACGATTATGCGAAAACACCCCGTTATTGGATACGAAATTTTGCAAAATAGCCCGTCTAAGTATCTACAAATGGGTGGTGAAATTGCATTGGCACATCATGAAAGATATGACGGTCTGGGTTATCCTTATCAGCTTAAAGGCAACCAGATTCCATTAGCGGCAAGAATCGTCGCTATAGCCGATGTTTTAGATGCACTCACTACTAAACGCCCTTACAAAGAAGCATGGTCGATGGACAGAGCATTCGCTTATTTAGAGCTTGAAAGCGGAAAGCACTTCGATCCTGATTTAGTTAACATCACTTTTTCAATCCGCAAGACGATTGAAGACATTTTTGACAACCAAGGCATAAAGCTGCACTGAATAAGGAGGAGATAGCATGGTTGTAAGCAATATTCGCAGCGCTTCCAAATTCAAACAAACTGTTTTGATTATTGATGATCAGCCTACCGTATTAGCTATTCATGCGGCGATTATCAGATCCCTAAAACTAAGTCTTAACATTGTCACGATGACTAATCCGATTGAAGCGCTAACATGGATGAGTAAACGAGAAGTCGACTTAATCGTGACAGACTTTAGAATGATGAATATGAATGGCATGGAATTTGTTGAAACAATCAACCGAACAAATTCCGCCGGTCCTAAGCCAATAATTGTCATATCTGTGCTAAAAGATAAGAAACTGCACAAAGAATTAGTCGCAGCTGGCGCCTCTGCTTGCCTTACAAAACCTGTAAATGCAACGAGTTTGGCTAATATGGCGTATTTTTTGCTTGATCGGAGTAAGCAATTTTATAATGATCATCACCTAGAAACACAATAATATGCTATCAAAAATAAAAAATTGGTATAAAGATGTGACAAATGGGTGCGACCCTCTAGAGGTGGAGCAAGCCGTACTGCGTATCATTGTTGGGCTTGTAATATTATGTCTGATTCTCTTTAGCTATTTCAGTGGAACGCTTAGCTATCAAGAGTATGTAGCTTTCGAAATTGATTTTGTTTTTGAAGTGCTTGCAATCTTGCATATCACCGCTATTCTTAAAAACAAATTCACACCCGTTACTCGAAGACTAGCTGGCGCTTGGCTTGATATCGGCGCAGCTTCCATTTTCATGGCGCTTACTGCCGATATTGGTGTCATGCTTGTAGCCGTTTACTTATGGGTTATTTTTGGCAATGGGTTCAGATATGGTAAAAAATATCTTTACCACGCCCAAGCTTTAAGTATTGTTGGCTTCTTAACCGCAACCAGTTTCAGTCCCTATTGGCAAACACACCAGACTATTGGGCAAAGCTTAATCGTCATGTTGATTGCGCTACCTCTCTACGTTGCAAAGCTTATTACACGCCTCCATGAAGCGACACATAAAGCAGAAACTGAAAGCAAAAAAGCAGCGGAAGCCAATTCAGCTAAAACTAGATTCGTAGCGAACATGAGCCATGAAATCCGAACACCACTTAATGGGATTATTGGTATTAGTACTTTATTTCGAAGCACGCCACTAAATACTGATCAACTAGACTTGCTTAAAACACTTGATAGCTCGTCAAAGTTACTGTTGTCTTTACTCAACAATGTTTTAGATTTCACTAAAATTGAGGAAAGAAAACTACACATAGAAAACGCACCTCTTTCTATTGATGAGGCAATTAACGACACGGTTGAGATATTTAAAGTGCAAGGCCAGTCAAAAAACATCCAGCTTATTGGCAACACCTCGAACAAACTAACAACCATTAAAGGTGACACAGTAGTATTGCACCAAGTATTAGCTAATTTAATGGGTAACGCAATTAAGTTTACAGAACAGGGTAGCGTAACGCTGTCAGCAACATTGATGGAAGATTTTGAAGCGCAATCAAAAATCAGATTTGAGGTGGCTGATACTGGAGTAGGTATACCAAAGGACAAACAACAAAAAGTTTTTGAAAGCTTTACGCAAGCAGATGCTAGTACCACTAGAAAATTTGGCGGCAGCGGACTGGGGCTTACCATTGCAAAAGATATGGTAGAAGCAATGGGAGGTGACCTTAAATTTGAAAGCACGGAAGGTATTGGAACACGCTTCTGGTTTGATTTGCTGCTGGATAAAGATTTTTCAAGTGATGTTAATTCAACCTCAAACGTTGAAATTACTAACAACTACTCTGGTCCTCTTGACATTACACCACTCAACATTTTAGTTTGTGAAGATGAGGTGACCAATCAAAAAATTATTACGCGATTACTTTCACTTCCAGGACATCATGTAAGCATAGTCGACAGTAGTGAAGAGATGTTAGATACACTTGAAACTAAGAAATTTGATTTAGTTATCACCGACTTAAATATGGCTGGCATGAATGGTATAGATGCATTAAAACTCTATCGTTTTACACAACCTACAGATAAGAGTACGCGCTTTCTATTGTTTACAGCAGACGTTACATTATCGACAAAGCAAGCAGCAAATGATGCTGGATTTGATGGTGTGCTCACTAAACCGATTGAGGCGATAGCACTATTCAACACAATCGAAAAAACGCTTACACTACAGCCCAATACCGCGCAACATTGGATGAACAGCGCATTTAATTCAAACACACCAATTGAAGTGATTAGCGACTTATCTGAAGACAATATTTCATTAGATATTAAAACGCTGCAGGAACTTGAAAAGATTGGCGCTGGGGATGATTTATTTATGCACAGACTTTTGAAAAACTTCTTAGCTGACTCATTGAAAATGCTTAATAACGTTTCCAACGCTATAAAACAAAGACACTACGGCGAATTACAAGACCACTGTCATGCCCTTAAGGGCAATAGTTTAAGTGTAGGTGCTTTGCAACTAGCAAATTCAATAGAATCACTAAATAGAATAAATGGTTCAACCACAAGTGAGACAACTAAAGAGTTACTAGATAAAGTTAACAATGACTTCTCTAAACTTACTTTAGCTATAGAAGACTACCTCAGAAGACCTGAGGCAGCCACTAAATAGTCAGACTACGCCGTTTTTTTCGTTTCACCTACCTCTGCAATATTTGCATTTACTTTGGAGTTTTGAGCACGTATCAATCGCTCCATCACTTTTAGATTGCGCTCATCTAGCCGCAATGCAGCATCAACCCAAATCTCTGTAATTTTGAATAATTCACTATATGTTAGTGGATTGACTGCTTTTTTCGCATTATTAATTGCTTGAAAAGAATTAAGAGACTTATGCTGCTTTTTTAGCCATTGATTAAGGGCGTACTCACCTTGACCATCTTCGGCTAAAACATCAACCACACCCATCTGATACAACTCTTCACCAGTGTATACCTTACCAGAACGTACCATTTTTTCTGCTGCACTCATGCCTATTTTTCTAGATAGAAAACTTAAAGCTCCCATGCCAGGAAATAAGTTAAATAACACTTCTGGCAGCCCCATTTGCGCACTCTTTTCAGCGATCATTATATGTGCAGATAAGGCAGACTCAAACCCTCCTCCCATTGCTTGTCCCTGCACAAGTGATATTGTGGTTATTGGTGCCTGCATGTCATAAAATGTCCATAAGTTATCAATACAAAGCACGGCATAATCTAAAAGGCTCTGTCTGTCTCTAGACAAAATAAAATCTTTAAATACTGACAAATCCCCCCCCAAATTAAAAACATCTGGTGTCTGTGACGCTAACACCAGATAATTAACTTGACTCATTTTTCCTTGATAGATGATTTGACCTTGTTTATCTTGCAATAACTTATGCTGCTGCAATAAGTCCGTTAAGCATGTTTTATTAAAACATGGCCGTGGTGTTGGGCGCATATATGACCACATTACGCCAAATTCCATATCAAACCGTGTATCTATTTGTTCATATTGGGTATTATTGAGTTGATTAAAATCGACGATAGCATTCATGGTAAGCTCCTAAAATAATGGTTACGAATAAAAATAGTTTCTTTTTTCTTATCTTTTCTTTGTTTACACGTAGATTTTATTATTTCATCTAGATGCAATCATAAATTAGGCTTAACACAACAAAATACTATACAACTATATAACAGCAAGCTATTGATATTATAAAGTTATTCTTAATTCCCAACAATTAAGTTATATAAAATCAGATTAATATAATAAAAATACTACTCCTATATC
>JBPOFK010000011.1:0-93191 GCA_051252095.1 Methylophilaceae bacterium | reverse complement strand
TAATCAATATTTCTTTCTTGGAATGGAAACCAATACAGCCATCAATGGTGCGTTAATAATGGCATTGAATCCATTATTAACGGCAATAATTGCTAATATAATCTTAAACGAAAAACCATCTAATCTTCAAATGATTGCTTTTCCCTTAGGTATTGCAGGTGTTGCTATTGTGGTGCTTGGCGCTGGAGCAAGCCTAGAAATATCAGTAGGTGACCTTTACATTTTTTTAGCGAGTTTATGTTGGGCCTTTTATAATGTACTTGTTCGTAAAATGATGCCTCAATCTGTGAGTGGTGTCGTCAATACAGCTGGGGTCATGACCTTTGGAGCAATTGCATTAAGTCTCGTGGCGATATTAAAAGTAGATAGTTTTGCCATGCCAACACCGATAATAGGTATTGAACTCATATTAATGGCTTTCGGTGGTGGTGTATTGGCTTATTTTTTTTGGAATTTCAGTATCGCAAAATTAGGCCCATCTAAAGCAGCAATTTTTATGAATCTAGTGCCTATTACTTCTATGATCATCGCATCAATTGAAAACATACCGCCAAGCAACGTACAAATGTTAGGAGCTTTACTAGTCATAAGCGCTGTAAGTATTAGCTCTCTTAAACAGTATTAATTATTATCAAGTTAGATTTTATTTTAAGTGATTGAAATTCTATTATTAAGTTATGACCTAACAGAGATTTAGAAGTTATTTGTTTAATTCTTAACGTCCGTTTTGGGGATTTAGTTTCCAGTCAAAATGCATTAAATAACTTAAAGTGATTAGCAAAAAGCTATATATGGAAATATGAACGTGAGAATTATCATTCATCTTCCTCTAAGAGGTCCTTGCTGTAGAAATTTAGTGAAAAGGGAGGTCGGGTGGTCAGGTGCAGCAGAAATTATGTTCATATTGGCCACCCGGTGAGCTATGCCCATGCAATTGGGTACTGCCTTCCTACCCCTCGACTGCAAAAGGTTTCGCGCCATTATCTTGTCAAATTGTTAGGAGTTCAATTCTCAACAGTTGCAGGTCATACTAATAATGAATTGCTAAGTTTATAGTATTAAGTTGCTCCAACATCTAAAAACACACCACGCCGCCATACCGAAGGAGTAATGCCAAACACTTTCCGAAAGGTTGCTGAAAACTTACTTGGGTTGGTATAACCAACATTAAATGCAACATCAGTTACTGTACTTCCTGTCTGCAATAACTGCTTGGCGCGATCCATTCTTCGTAATGTGAAGTATTCATATGGCGCATACCCCATTGCATCATGAAATGATTTTGAAAAACTGCTTTTATCTTGACCAGCTAGCTGCGCCAGCTCTAGAAGATGCACATTGGTTCCAATTCTATCCTCCATCAGTTCTAGCACGCTTTGTAGCCTTTGACCGTCTAACGGTCTGCTTGATCTACTACTGAGTGCTTTTGGCTGGAAAGTTGATAGCTTTTTTAGGAGCAGCATCAAACCATGCTCAAAAAATAACGTGGATAAACCATGCGCTTCTGCATCGCGCCATATCGCTGTCATCACGGACGTTAACAGCGGGTCGTTATGTACAGTTGACGCACTAGAGCTTAGACGATCAATACTAAAAGATTGTTCTGGCATTTGAAGTAATAATTTATCCAAATCAATACCAATGGCTAGCATTTGCATTCTTGTCCAGTACCCTTCGGCACGACTATTAGGCAAAGCAATACCAATAGACCCTGGCCGCATAACGCCTTCTAAATGTTGTCCGCTGCCAATACGTCGTATACGGCCGATATGTTTTGTACACATATGGATTGTTAAATAAGGTACTGGGGCAAACTCCCCCTCAAATGGTTCAAAATCAGAAACAGCTAGTCGCACCATGCCGGTCAGATCAATACAGGTTAACTGCGTTGCTGCTTTCAACGCTAACATCCTTTTGTTAAACATGTCTGTTTCTACATCCCGTATTCCACTCATCACACACTTTCCGCCAAGATTGGATTAAATGCACACTATTGGAGTAGCGGCATTATTAGTTAACCCTATAATACCCATCTTAGTAATGAGAATCAATATCATTCAAACAGGGAAGAAAATGCAATTAAACCGTAAAAAAATTAATGTCCTTATCAGTAGCTTATTCACAATATTAGCAATACCAACCTTGAGTGCTGCTGAATCAACACCAATAGAACTCGAAGAAGTAATGGTAACAGGAGAGCTGATTGACCGTCCTCTTTCTAAAACAGGCATTAGCGTTGAAGTGCTGGATGAAGAAACATTAAAAAAACGTCCTGGACTTACAACAGTGAGAGATGTGCTCGAGCGCACAACGAATGTCACTGTAGTAACAGGCACAGGCAAAGCGCCGACAATTAGAGGAGTTGATGGCACAGGCCCTGCTGAAAATGCCATTGCCTTTTTCGCTGGTAGCCGTCCACGGTTGAACTGGCAAATTGATGGTCGTCCTGCTAGCTTTAATGAAATTGCTTATGGCGATTTTGGTATATGGGATATAGATCGGATTGAACTATTACGTGGCCCTCAAAGCACGCTAACAGGCAGAAACTCCATTGCAGGAACAATGATTGTTAAAACCAAAGACCCTTCATTTAAAAATGAAGCAGCTTTACAGTTGGCGACTGGCAATCTCGATCAACGCCGTGGATCTGGCATGGTTAACATTCCGCTCAATGATATGCTGTCTATTCGTGTTGCTGCTGACTGGTACGAAAGCGTTTCTCCAGTAGACTATATGGCTTATCAAGGTGTATCACACCCAGAAGATAAAGAGTCATTAGCTATTAGGGGGAAAATTTTATTTAAACCAACGCCAGACACCACTTTACTATTAACTGCCAATCATGCCATGCACAAAGAACCTAATAGTGAAATTGTGATTAAACCATTTAGCGATCGAACTTCAAACTTTCCATTTCAACCGACTCATGAAACTGAAACAGATAGTTATATTGCAAAGTTTGATACTAAATTAAGCGACACTCTTTCCTTGGCGATGACCGCGTCCTACAGCGACATTGAGTTTGTGCGTAATGCACAACCTGGCACCACAAACGTATTATCAGAAACGGACGAATATGTATTTGAACCAAGCATACGTTATGAAAACTCCGATGGGTTAAGTGCAATTGCGGGGCTCTATTTTTTCAATGCACGTCAAGATGATTTTATTGAGGTTGCTGGCGGACAAAACTATAAAGATAAAACGGACACCGCCGCTATTTATACAGAAACTGTTATTCCGCTCAATTCATCTTTTGATTTATCTTTAGGTCTACGCTACGAGCAGGAAAAACGCAATAGAGAAAGCAGTGCAACCACACTATTATCCGTAAAACAAGATAAAACCTATCATGCGTTACTGCCAAAACTTGGATTAACTTGGTACCCTCAAAGCCATATGACATTTGGATTTATTGCGTCACGTGGCTACAGTGCCGGTGGTGAAGGCATTGTCATCGCACCTCCTTTTGTTAGCCATACTTATGATCCAGAGTATGTATGGAATTACGAACTATTTGGACGCCAAACCTTTGCTGGCGGTCGTATTAAAACAACGCAAAATATCTTTTATTCGCGTTACACCGATATGCAACTACCATTTGACTTAACGCCGACCGATTTTACAGACGAAGCATTTGAAACACGTAATGCAGATGCAGTAGAAACCTATGGTGCGGAATTAGGTATCACTTATCAAATCAATAGTGCATTTGATGTGTATGGCAGTCTCGGTTTACTACATACAAAAATCACCAAATATAAAGGCTCAGAGATAGAGGGTAACGAGTTGCTCACAGCGCCAGACTTAACTGCTACCGCAGGTGTCACATGGGCTAAAAACGGCTGGAGCGCAGGATTCAGTGGTCAATATACTAGCGCTTACTACACTAATGTTATTAATAATGCTGGTAGTAAAACAGACGGCTATTTTGTAGCCAATGCACAACTAGCTTATGACTTCAAAAACTACCGCATTTTTGCGAATGCACGCAACCTGTTTGATTCCGAAAAAGCAGTGGCAAGCTATGAAGGTGTGATGGCAGCGAATGACAGAGCTGTGTTACAGCAACCTCGCACAGTTATGGTTGGTTTCCAAACTTCATTCTAATGGTTAAAGGAAGCCAAAAATGAATACCAAAGCTAATGTTTAGACTGCAAACTTGGGACAGCATTCATCGGTGGAGTAGTTTAATCTGCACGATTTCCCTACTTATATTATGCTTGACTGGGCTACCTCTTATCTTTCATGAAGAAATTGAAAGCTTAACTGACAGCCACCCCACAGCAACCAATTTGGAGCTGCCGCAAGATATTGACGCGACGATTGAAGCAGCGCTTGCGGACCATCCCAACAAAGTCATTCAATACATTGCATTTAATGATGGGCAGACAGCTATCGCCAACATAGCAACTGGGCCAGCAACTAATGCAGACCCCAGCCAAACAGAGTATTCGTACTACAACACACACACAGCAAAAAAAGTCGATATGCCACCTGTAACTGACGGTGTGATGTGGTTTCTATTAGAGTTACATAGAAACTTAATACTAGGACTAAATGGTGCTTTATTCCTCGGCAGCATGGGATTTTTTTTCTTAGTTTCGCTTATTTCAGGCGTTTTGCTTTATGCACCTTTTATGCGCAAGCTAGAATTTGGTGAAGTAAGAACTAAAAGCACTTCAAAATTGAAATGGTTAGATTTACATAATCTATTTGGCATTGCAACGGTTGCTTGGGCGTTAGTTGTCTGTCTTACTGGTGTCATTAATACGTTATCAACGCCAATTGCAAGCTTGTGGCAGTCAGGCCAACTTGCCGAAATGACAGCACCCTATCAAAACCTGCCTTTAGTAACAGAGTTCACCTCGGCTGCTGGAGCACTCACCGTTGCACAATCAGCTGCTCCGGATATGGAACCCTTCATTATCGCATATCCCGGCACACCATTCTCTAGCAAGCACCACTATGCCATATTCATGCAAGGCAAAACACCTCTAACCTCGCGATTACTAACCCCAGCTTTAATTGATGCCAAAACAGGCGAACTAACCGTTATGCGCGCCATGCCTTGGTATGTCAGTACAATGTTTATCTCACAACCATTACACTTTGGCGATTACGGTGGTCTGCCATTAAAAATAATATGGGCTATTTTTGATGTGATTACTATTATCATTCTAATCAGTGGTGTTTATCTTTGGATGAAGCGCTGGAAAAATCAGAATCACATAAGAACATTATGAGAGGTCTTGATGAAGCGAGCATTTAAAATACCAATCATTCTTGCGTTGCTAACTTTAATAGGCTTAATATCCGCTTTGATTGGTGACAACACATTCGATTGGGCGTCATGGCTATTATTGGTCACCCCTATCGGGGTTATATGCTGGAAGATATTACCTAAGTAGATCCAACTACACCGTTTGTAAGCTATAAGTGTGACAGAATTTTCTCGCTATAATGAGACTTAACGAGTGATGGCGAACCTTAATAATTAAAAAAATAGTAATTTTTACAGGTGAAAACCAGAAAAATAAACAATAATATCAATTAGTTATAACGCCACCGTGACAGCGATTAACTGAGCTAATTCGACCATTAAAAATGGCATTCTGAACGGTGACTTTGGGGATTCATATGACTTCAGCATTTTGGGGTTCATAAGACCTAGGCATTTTGTGGGACAAAGCTGCAGTTAAAAGTTAGGTTGTTACATCTATTTTTAAAGGTAAAATCGCAATCCAATTTTTGAACTAGTTTTTTGTCAGTGCGAAACAGAGTTTGAGAGTTGGCTCAGCAAGCTATCAACCCAAGCGACAGCATGCTGTTTTTGCGACTGATTGGTGCTTTCATGTAAATCTGCAATCATTTCACAGGTGCGCTGGGTAATGAGATTGGCATGGCGCTGATACTCTTCGTTAGGACTGTATTGTAATCGACCAAGCCTTGATTTGATCAGTTCGTACTTTTGACTATCTGTCATCTCGGCATTTCGTAGCTCATGGATACTTTTTAAGACATCATCATTTCGTCTTAGTATTTCAGTATAAATAAGCTGTGGTTGCGTAGGAGTGCTCAATAGCTTTTGTTTAATAAGCGTGCGTTGCTCTGCGCTTATGTTGCCATATACTTTCTCAGCGTATTCCTCTGTTTTTTCTAATCGCGCTTCCATTTGTGCTTTTGCCGTTTCTTGCCACCATTCAGATTTCCATTTCTTTGCTCGCTTGCTCAATTTTAGGCTGAGATAAGTTAGTTGTTCATCGCTAACTAATGGTGCCATTTCGCTGATTACAGGAATAAAGGACATTTGTAGCGTATTCAAGCTTATTTTCATGCGTTCTATTTGATCGCATGCTTGTTTAGAACTTATATTATCTTCATTAACAGCAAGTTTTAACTTTTGAAGCGTTGCAATATATTGGGGCAATTGATTATTGCGATGCCAATCATGAATATGATTTAGTGCAGGGTTTAATATAGCTTTTTGATCGTTAGTAAAATCAAAATAATCATCTAACCACCAAGCTAAGGCTGTAGGCGCATTGTTATAGAAGGTTTTAACAAAACCACAACCAGCTATTGAAAAGAAAAATATAAAAATACAGAGATATCGAGATGTAGCTGATATTTTAATTTTCATTATTGGTATATGAATTGCGTGAACCTAAGGAAATAAGCAATCATAAATGGGGATTAACCAAAATTATTCATGCTAAATAAGTGTAATTTTATTACTTAGATAAATTGACTGAAATTCCAAATCAAGTAATGCGTTATTTTTCACCAAACTTCAACACTCACAAATTGAGAAATGAGAAAAGCTTAACTTTGCGGGAATAAGACAGCAATACTTTTAATTAGTTTATAACAAGCAAATATTTAACGAGACTGGCTCCTATGGGGATCTTAACGACGTTTCACTATTAGGCCAATTAATAATCCAAAGCTAATTAAAATAAAAGGCCAATTGCCCCATCGGACATAAGGCGTTGCGCCACTGTAACCTTGTGCATTAGCATTTAAGGTGGTTTTAATGTCATGAGGTGCATGTGCGATAACATAGCCATGTTGGTCAATTACTGCGGTTGCACCTGTGTTGGTAGAGCGGAGCATCATGCGACCTGTTTCTATTGCACGCGCTTGTGAGAATTGCATATGCTGATCTGCAGCATAGGATTGGCCATACCATGCATCGTTGCTGATGTTCACTAATACTGTTGCTTCTGGTAATTGGCGAATGATTTCTTCACCAAACACATCTTCATAGCAAATATTAATTGCCACATGTTGACCATTCAGTTTCATTGGCCTCTGATTTTTGCCACCCCTAGATAAATCACTCAATGGAATATTAAGCCAATCGCGATAAATCCATCCTAATAGGTTTTTTAAAGGGATAAATTCGCCAAATGGGACAAGGTGATTTTTGCTATAGACTTGAGTAGTGTCACGCCCTAAGCTGATTGCACTATTAAAATACGCTTGTGTTTCGGGGTTGTATTCCACCATGCCAACAACCAAATTGCCATTGTTCTGCATTGCATGCTCAGTCAGTGCATCTTTTACATTTGGGTCTAATTGGCTGGCTATCACAGGTAGTGCTGTTTCAGGAAGTACAATGAGTTGAGATTGGCTTGCTTGCGTCATTTCGACGTATTGTTGCATCGTACTGTCAGTCGCATCAGGTGACCATTTAATATCTTGTGCGATATTACCTTGTATCAAACTGACACTAAAAGGCTGACCAAATGGGCTGCTCCACTCTAACGTTTTTAGTACCATTCCTAGCGCAGTTAAAGTCGTAACTGCGATAATCGCTTTACGCCGCCAAGTGAGACTAACTGTTTTTCTGTTAGCTACCCAAATGGCAATGCAAGCAGAGGCGAGTACTGTCAACACAGAAACGCCATAGATGCCGACAATTGGAATATAACCTGCATACGGACTATGTGGTGTTTGACTGTAACCTATCGTCAGCCATGGGAATCCGGTGAAAATCCAGCTTCGAACCCAATCAGAGAGTCCCCATAGTACTGGCGCGCTTAGTAATAAAAAACCAAGCCGTTTGCTGAGGTAGCCAACCATCGCAGGGAAAGTTGCCATGAATGCACATAAACAAAAAGTACAAAATCCTGCAAACCACCAAGGCATCCCGCCAAAGTCATGCAAACTGATATAAATCCAATAAATGCCAACAATATACAGCCCGAGTCCAAACATAAATCCAAGCTGTAAGCAGGCAACTGGGGAGGGCGCTTTTGCCCAAAGGTAGATAATCCCGATAAGTGAAAGTATGGTGGCTGGAAAAATATAGTAAGGGGCAAAGCCCAGTACGGCAATAGCTCCTAGGATAAAAGCCATTAAATATGGGTAGTTTCTCTTTAACATGTTTTGATGCAAGTAAGATGATTGTATTGATGAAGGCACAGTATATGTTAAAGCTGGGAAATAATAAAAAATGTTAATCGCAACTTGATTAATCAGACTGTGCTTGACAAAAAAAAAGCTAAAGTGGACTATACCCCTTCATCGCAAGTCAAATTAAAAACATTCTTGGAGAACAGTAATGAGTATGGTGTCAGAGTTTAAAGCCTTTATTAGCAAAGGAAGTGTCATGGATTTGGCCGTCGGTGTCATCATCGGTGGTGCATTTGGCAAAATCGTTGATTCATTAGTCAAAGATATTATTATGCCTATCGTTGGTAAGTTATTTGGTGGTCTGGATTTCAGTAATCTATACATTCCGCTCAATGGACAAGAAACGGGCATGGCGCTAGCCGAGGCACAAAAAGCAGGTGCGGTGTTGGCTTACGGTAACTTTATTACGACTGCATTAAATTTTATTATTTTGGCATTTATTATTTTCCAAATGGTCAAAATGGTAAATAGATTAAACCCACCAGAACCAGCAGCACCAGCTGGCCCAGCAGAAGATATCGTATTGTTGCGTGAAATTCGTGATTCGCTAAAAAAATAAAAACGCTGAAGTAAGAATAAAAAAGGGCGATTCAATCGCCCTTTTTAAGGTATGTACCAGTATTAATTCTCCGGTCTATTTTCTGGGAACTCATACACCTGGCCATCTTTTTCCGTATCATTTTTTTCGGCTTGGTTGATGAAAACGACTTGCACAACCTTATCATCAATAAAGTCTAGTTCAGTAATTGGAAAGTATTCGCCATTTTCACCAGTATTGATGTAGTGGTATTCCCAAATTGAAGCAACGATTTTATCTGTACCTTTTACTCTGACATCTTCTGCTTTAGCTGGCTCACCTAAGTTTTCAACGATTGCTTTTTTATCAAACTCTTTGATGGCAGCTACAAATGCTTTTTCATCAGTAGGCAGTTTGTTTGCAATGCTAGATTCTTTTTTGGTTTGCACTGCGGTGTCTGGTTTTGTTGCCGATGTGTTAACTGTTGAGCAGCCAGCAGTAAAGACAGCAATCGTTAGCACGGAGATTAGGGTTTTCATATCAATTCCTCTTTAAGATTATTAGAGAGATTGTCATATTCAAATATAGTTCAGAATGACCAGCGTTATTCTAAAGCTTCGGGTAAATAATTGGCGGTTAATACCTCAATCGCAATAGAATGTAGCCGTCTGCTATCAGCACGGACTACTTTAATGTTGAGGTTTTCGATGGTGATGTGATCGCCACGTTTGGGTAAGTGTCCAAATTTATTGACAATTAAACCACCGATGGTCGAGAATTCTTCATTACTGAATTGAGTGCCGACAATTTCGTTAAAATCATCAATCTCAGTGAGTGCTTTTACACGGTAGCTGCCATCTGCATTTTTAATGATATTGTCTTCATCTTCGTCGTAGTCATACTCATCTTCAATGTCACCAACAATTTGTTCTAACACGTCTTCAATGGTAACCATGCCAGCAACACCACCATACTCATCCACGACAATGGCTATGTGATTACGTGTGCTGCGGAATTCTTTAAGTAGCACATTGAGTCGTTTTGACATTGGAATAAAAACGGCTGGTCTGAGCATATCACGAACTTCAAAGTCTTCTCCTGCATAATAACGGAGTAGATCTTTGGCAAGCAAAATGCCAATCACATCATTTTTATCATCTTCGATCACTGGAAAGCGGCTATGTGCAGTTTCAATCACTGAAGGAATAAATGTTTCTGGGGGGTCAGTAATATCAATAACATCCATTTGTGATCGTGGGATCATAATGTCTCGCACTTGCATTTCACTGACTTGCAAGACGCCCTCAATCATGGCCAGTGAGTCACTGTCCATTAAGTGGTTTTCGTATGCACTATGTAATAGTTCGACCAGCTGTTCGCGGTCTTCAGGTTCACGCAGTAATAGGTGGCTAAGTCGTTCTAGTAAACTTGGTTTTTCCGAGTCGGAAGCCATGCATTGGCACCCTATGTAATAAGATAGGGATTAGGATACCCTAAATTTAGTAGAGTTGTCACCTCAATCGATTCCATTAATTCCGCTTGCGCTTCAGTTAGATGGTCATAGCCATGCAGGTGCAGTGTGCCATGTACTGTTAGATGTGCAAAGTGAGCCTCTATAGATTTTTTTTGCTCACTTGCTTCCTTGATGACAACTGGTGCGCAAATGATAATGTCCCCCATTAACTCTGGTTCCTCAGTGATAGGGAAAGTGAGCACATTGGTTGCATAATCTTTACCACGGTATGTTTTGTTTAATTGCTGTGCTTCTGGTTCATCCACAATACGGATAGTAGCTTCAGTATCAACACGTATTGAGGCTTTTACCCATTTACGCAACTGGTTTCGGGTAGGGAGGTTGTTATGCTCTGTGGCAAATTGAATTGATAAGCTGAGTTTTGGCATGTTTTGTATGCAAAATTATTCAGTAAGATTATATCGTTAATTAGAGCAGGTCACATGCTGATTGATAGAAGCTATTATTTTTTAGGTTGAAAATATTTTTTTGAAGTGGCATCACAATCCTTGGTTTGTTGCTGATAAATATCAGCATATAATAGCTAGATGATAGAAAATCAAACGCTTACAGAGTTTCTTAATCAGCACCTAACTGGGCAACATGCCGAACCATTGCAGCAAATGCTTGCTGATATAGCAAAGGCCTGTAAAGAAATTGCGATTGCAATTGATAGTGGTGCATTAGCAGGAAATATGGGTAGCCTCAATGCGGAAAATATACAAGGTGAAGTGCAAAAAGCCTTAGACATGATTGCAAACGATGTCTTTGTAGAGGCAGTACGCCAGAGTGGGCTTGTTGCCGGGATGGTGTCAGAAGAGGTCCCCGAAATTATTGAAGTAGAAAAACAATATCAGCATGATGGTAAGTATTTGTTACTGTTCGATCCGCTTGATGGTTCATCAAACGTCAATGTGAATATCTCTGTAGGCACAATCTTTTCAATCCTTACTAGTCAATCATCAAACCCTGGCATAAATGAGTTTTTGCAGGCAGGCAGTCATCAATTGTGCGCTGGCTATGCACTTTATGGCTCATCGACCATGCTCGTTCTAACTGCAGGTAATGGTGTGCATGGGTTTACTTTGGATGTGGAGTCAGATGAGTTCTATTTAACGCATCCACAGATGCAGATTGCAGCTGATACTGAAGAGTTTGCGATTAATATGTCTAATTATCGATATTGGCAAGCGCCTGTTCAACAATATGTTGATGAATGTTTGCAAGGCGTGGAAGGTGTGCGGAATAAAAACTTCAATATGCGATGGGTTGCGTCTATGGTGGCAGAGATACACAGAATACTGATTAGGGGGGGTGTTTTTATGTACCCTATTGATAGCAAAATTAAAAAAATGGGCGGCAAGCTGCGTCTATTGTATGAAGCGAACCCAATGGCCATGATTGTTGAACAAGCTGGTGGTGCAGCAAGTAATGGAAAGCAGCGCATTTTGGATATTAACCCCACCAAAATTCATCAGCGTATTCCTGTCTTAATGGGAAGTCGGCATGAAGTAGAGCGTTTGGATCAGTATCACAAAAAAATAAAGATATAAACCATTCTTAATACATGAGCTGCTGATGGCTACTGCGATACTTCAGGTTGTTGGCTACTTTGCAAATGACTACAAATTCTTCTGCGATAAGAGATGCGCCACCGACTAATC
Organism: Methylophilaceae bacterium; assembly: GCA_051252095.1. Lineage (GTDB taxonomy): Bacteria > Pseudomonadota > Gammaproteobacteria > Burkholderiales > Methylophilaceae. The sequence goes on along the minus strand of JBPOFK010000011.1, from coordinate 81,076 downwards.
CACCATCTATGTCTGGCATCGCAAACATTTTTTCTGCATTGTGTGCTTTCAAACTGCCACCGTAGATAATCCTAACCTTTTTAGCCGCTTCTGCATTACGACGTGCAATACGCTGTCTGATGAAAGCATGTATTGATTGCGCATGCGCTGGATCAGCCGTATTGCCAGAGCCAATCGCCCATGATGGTTCATATGAAAACACCATGTCGAGTGCCACAGCCTTGTCAAAATGTGCATCATCTAGTGTAGCCATCACTGCATCCATTTGACTGGCAACCACCACTTCAGACATCCCAGCATCATGCTCTTGCTTATTATCACCTACACAAAAAATAGGGGTTAAGTTTGCTTTGATGGCAGCGTCAAAACGGGCGGCAGCAGTCAAGTTGGTCTCATGGAATATGTGACGCCTTTCTGAATGGCCTAATAAAACATAGGTGCAGCCTAAATCTTTTAGCATGTGCGGTGCAATAGCACCAGTAAATGCACCTGATTCATACTGCAAAGCATTTTGTCCGCCCCATTTAATATTGGTATCTTGCAGTAACTCTCTGGCTTGGAAGAGATAAGGGCTAGGGACACAAACGGCATAATCAGCCTCGTTTAAGCCAGCTAAGCCTTTAATCAATCCTTCTAATAATTGTTGGTTACTTTGCATGTCACCATGCATTTTCCAGTTACCAACGACCAAGTTACGTCTAGTTAAAGTATCAGTACTCATGTATCACTTTATAATAGGATCTAATTTTCCAGATTTATACTGTTCTGCCATGGCTTCGCATTTTACAGGTTTGATGTTTGCCGCTTGATCCGCTGAGCCAAAGGTGATAAATCGAGACTTGCAGAGCTCGCTCATTGCAATTGTACTCGCTCTTAAGTACTTTCTTGGGTCAAACTCCTTCGGATGCTGTGTGAAATATTGGCGTATAGCGCCTGTGGTTGCCATACGTAAGTCTGTATCAATATTGACTTTGCGCACACCATGTTTAATCCCTTCAACAATTTCCTCAACTGGAACGCCATAGGTTTCGCCCATATTGCCACCATTCGCATTAATGATTTTAAGCCAGTCTTGAGGCACAGAGGATGACCCATGCATGACCAAATGGGTATTGGGGATGCGAGCGTGAATTTCTTTGAGACGGTGAATGGCTAATGTTTTACCCGTTGGTGGACGCGTAAATTTATAAGCACCATGAGAGGTGCCTATCGCAATTGCTAATGCGTCGACACCAGTCCGATTAACGAAGTCGGCGGCCTCTTCTGGGTCAGTCAGTAATTGTGATTCATCTAGAAGGCCTTCTGCACCAGATCCGTCTTCGTCACCGGCCATGCCAGTTTCTAATGAACCAAGGACACCTAGCTCTCCTTCAACGGATACGCCTATTGCATGTGCTAAATCAACCACTTTTCTTGTGGTTTCTACATTGTATTCATAGTTAGATGGGGTTTTAGCATCTTCCATGAGCGACCCATCCATCATGACGCTGGAAAATCCTGAGCGCATTGCTTGAATACACACTGCAGGTGAGTGGCCATGATCCTGATGCATGACAACAGGTATGTTCGGATGTGTTTCAATGGCCGCTAGTACCAGATGTCTTAAATAGGGCTCTCCAGCATATTTTCGTGCTCCTGCAGAGGCCTGTAATATGACCGGGCTATTGACCTCCTCAGCTGCTTGCATAATGGCATGTACTTGCTCCATGTTATTAACATTGAAAGCAGCAATGCCGTAACTGTTTTCTGCAGCGTGATCTAATAATTGACGTAGTGAAACAAGTGCCATCGTATTCTCTTAGGTTTAATTTCTAGTTAAATTTGGCTTTTATAAATTCACGAACATATTACATACCTACATTGTATTCCGTAGCTAAGCAGGGTGAAGCGCTTACCTTGAGACATGTATCTTATATAAGATATAATAATTAATATCTAATCATATTACTACATAAATTCAATTAGTTAAAGTTTAATTAAAATAGTATTGATAGTAAATAAGTGAAAAAATTTTGCTTGCAGCAAGAAAGTAGGACACTGAGTTGCCAAGAAAGTTGTTTTGTATTAACCACATTAAATGCACCATAGGTAAACAATTATTCATTAGTGCTATAAATAGGACCTAGCCACTCCATTTTGCTATCATAATGGTTAAGTTTATAGGTAAGTTAATGTTAAGAAATACATCGCACAAATAATCTATGATTGATTTAAGTTTTAGTTTTCGAGGTCAGTGTTGGTTATGGCAGAGTGAGTCTGCAGCATGGCATTTTATTCATTTGCCGCCAGAAAAATCGGAAGAAATTAAGTTTTTTAACGAAAATGTGAGTGTTAAAAAGCGTGGATGGGGTGCCGTTCGAGTCCAAGTGACAATCGGTGAAACTATCTGGGACACTTCTATTTTTCCACATAAAGAATCAAATACCTATATTTTGCCAATAAAGGCAGAAGTAAGAAAAGCAGAAAATATCAAAATAGGCGATGAAATTACTGTGAAACTGAAGATACTGATTTGAAAATAAAAGAGGCGCAGTTCATGCACCTCTGTCGCTTATCAAGTCTGCCTTATTATGCAGCCTTTTTTTCTAGTAATTTTTTGAGTTAGATTCGATTTTTAACTCATCCTGTGAAAAGCCAGCAACAGCCATAACGATACGATATTGGTCTTCGCTAATCAGCTCAATATTGTAAGGGGTAATTAATTTCGCTTTCAGTGCGTTGTGCATCATCAAGCAACCTAGCTAGGCGGTCAAAACCAATTGCCGAGCGGTATAGTGGACTAAAATCAAAAGCTCTCATTTTTTTTATTCTTTCGTAAATAAGCAATAAAAATAGGCAGACCTCACTTGAGCACCTGCTTATTTTCTATATATGAATCACGTAAATATTTTTCAAGAGGCTAAATACGTTTTGGCGTATTTTTTAAATACTGCAAAGCTGTTGACTAGGGTGGTTATGGGACTTGGTTTTTGCTTTCATAACGTTCGTAGGCGTTAATAATTTTTTGTACAAGTGGATGACGAACGACATCCGCTGCTAAAAATTGTGTCATTGCAATACCTTTGACATCTTTGAGAATTTTTTGCGCTTCAACCAAACCACTCTTTTGACCACGCTGTAAGTCAATTTGCGTAACATCACCAGTAATAACCGCTTTAGTACCAAAACCAATACGCGTTAAAAACATTTTCATTTGTTCTGGCGTCGTGTTTTGCGCTTCATCAAGAATAATAAAGCTTTGGTTAAGCGTGCGCCCTCGCATATAGGCTAGTGGCGCTACTTCGATAGCATTGCGTTCAAACATTTTGTTAACCGTGTCGTAACCTGCCAAATCATATAAGGCATCATATAACGGACGAAGGTAAGGATCGACTTTTTGGTTTAAATCCCCAGGTAAAAATCCTAATCGCTCGCCAGCTTCAACAGCTGGTCTGACGAGCACAATTCTTTTAACCCTATCACGAGTCATCGCATCAACTGCGCTTGCCACAGCTAAATAGGTTTTACCAGTACCAGCGGGGCCAATGCCAAAGGTTATATCGTAATCTTGGATTTGCTTAAGATACTCTACTTGGCGTGGTGTGCGGCCATGTAGGTCACCACGCCTAGTCATTAAAGTAGGCATTGTGGATGAAGCGTCAATCTCTTCAGGATCTAGCTTTTCGACTTCTACAAGGCCTAGCTGAATGTCTTCCAAATCAATTGGCTGCTTTTTAGCACGGATATAGAAGTTTTCAATTAGCTGCGCTGCCATGCGCATATTTTCTTTTTTCCCAGAAATAGCAAAGGTGCTACCACGTCGATTAATGTTGACATCAAGTGCTGTTTCTATTTGCTTGACATTTTCATCGATAGGGCCACAAAGGTTAGCAAGGCGCTCGTTGTCTTCTGGAGTTAGTGTGATTTCCATCTGTTATATTATTTCACCAATTAGCCGCTTAGGATTGCTGACATCAGTTATTTTTACATTAACAAACTGACCGATTAAATTGACATTTTTTGCAATCGTCACAATGCGATTATTGTCTGCTTTTCCGACAATAAAGCGATCATCCTTCCTAGAGATGCCCTCTATCAAAACACGTTGTTCTGTGCCTAACATTGCACGGCTAACAGCATCGCCCTGCGCATTATTAATCGTTTGTAGTTTCTTAAGCCTGGCTTGCTTAATATGGTGTGGCGTATTGTCTTCTATGAATGATGCAGGCGTCCCAGGACGAGGGCTGTATAAAAAACTAAAGCTGTAGTCAAAGCCGACATCTGTCAGTAGTTTTAATGTGGCTTCAAAGTCTTTTTCAGTTTCTCCAGGGAACCCGACAATAAAATCTGAAGTAATAGTCAAAGCTGGATTCGCAGTTTTCAGCTTTCTGATAATACTCTTATATTGTAATACAGTATGGTTTCGCTTCATTGCCATCAATACGCGATCGCTGCCTGCCTGAACGGGCAAATGCAATTGGACTGCTAATTTCGGCACTTTGGTAAAGCAGGCAATCAGTCTTTCGCTCATTTCATTTGGATGGCTGGTTGTAAATCGAATACGTTCTATCTCAGGAATTTCTGCAATTGTTTCAATTAACATCGCCAAGTCCGCTTCAACATCCTCATACTCAGCACGATAGGCATTCACATTCTGACCCAGCAACGTGATTTCTTTCACTCCCTGCTCTGTTAGTTGTACAGCCTCGGTAAGAATGTCTTCAAAAGGACGAGAAACTTCTTCGCCTCGCGTGTAAGGAACGACACAAAAGCTGCAATACTTGCTACATCCTTCCATAATGCTGAGAAAGGCAGTGGCGCCTTCAACTTTTGGTGGCGGTAAGTGATCAAACTTTTCAACTTCAGGGAAGGTAATATCGATTTGGGGCTTGCCTGATTGGATTTTGTTTTTAATCAAATCAGGTAAGCGATGTAATGTTTGCGGGCCAAATACAACATCAACAAGTGGCGACCGCTTGATAATATTCTCACCTTCTTGTGATGCAACACAGCCCCCCACGCCAATGACCAAATTGGGTTTTTTTTCTTTGAGTGGGAGATAGCTGCCAAGGTGACTAAATACTTTATCTTCTGCTTTTTCCCTAATAGAGCAGGTATTGAGTAAGATAATATCTGCTTCCTCAGGTATGTTGGTTTCTACCATGCCATCACTTGCCGCGAGCATATCTTTCATGCGGGATGAGTCATAGACGTTCATCTGGCAACCAAAAGATTTAACAAATATTTTTTTAGAATGGTCGTTTTTCACTAATTATGAATGTAATATAAGGTTTATGCTAATCTATAATTTTAACGCAATTGCTAATTGCAATGGAAATTAAACATAAAAAGCAAGAACGCATAACCAGCGTGCTACTAATATTATCTGGGCAAAAACAGCTAATTACATTAAAGAACCAAAAATGAATAGACGGCGTTTTCTCATGTATATGCTTATTACTTCAATTCCGGTAAAGCTGGTTCGTAAAGCATATCAACTAAAAGTCATCAAAGATGCGCGCGGACGTTGGTATTTATAAGGGGGTGTAGTGCTTCTTGAGAATCTGAATCAGATAGCTGATAAGCAACATGATGTCGTCATTTTCGGCGCAGGACCAGCTGGATTCTCAACAGCATTATCTTTGCCAAAATCAATTAAGGTTTTATTGATTGAAGCTGGAGATATTAATTTCTCTGAAGCTTCACAAGCATTTTATGATGGTAAAGTCATCGGAGACAAATATTTCGATTTGAAAGTCTGCCGGTTAAGACAGCTAGGTGGATCATCAAATCATTGGACAGGAAAGTGCCGTACCTTAGATACATTTGATTTTTCTTATAAAGACTATGCTAAGAAAGCCCATTGGCCGATTAAAAAAAGTGATTTACAGAAATATCTGCTCCCAGCATGCGATTTGCTAAAAATTAAATCAAACTTTCACAGTAAACCTTACCACTGGGACTCTGATGTAGAAGAGCTGGATTTTGAGTTTTCTTCCGTCATGTTCAAGTTCAATTACTTACAGCATGTTTCTGAGTCCAAGAATATTGATCTAATTATTAATACCGCTATAACAAAGGTACATATTAAAAATGACGCCATACATGAGGTAACCATCAAGAGTAGAGCAGGTGATACAAAAACAATTCAATCACCTTACTATCTGTTTGCAATGGGAGGTATTGAAAATGGACGAATGCTAAAATTTTTAGCAGAAGACAACCCTAATAGTGCACTCAGTAGAAATGAAAATGTTGGTGCTTACTGGATGGAACATCCTCATTATTGCGTTGGAGATTATTTTTATAACCTACCAGAAAATGAGCATTGGTACTTGGGTATATCAGAAGCCAAAAAAAGGGCATTAAAAATATTAAACTGCAATTTAAACTTTGCCTCTCAGTTAAAGCACCCAACTGATGGAAAAGTGAAAAAATTACTGCGTGATTTGATTTGTGCAGACGAGACAATAGGGTCTGAAGTGTCTTATGGGTTAGGTAGGAATTTTTGCGGCGGAGAAATTGATGCAGCTTGGGAGCAAGAGCCTTCCTTCGATAATCGTATTGAGTTATCGGCTGAGCTTGATGCGTTTGGAATTCCAAAGACAGTACTAAATTGGCATAAATCTGATTTGGATTTACGCACAATAAGGCATACAGTAGAGTACGTAGCCGAGGCATTGGTTAAAAATAAACACGCAAAAGTAAGATTAAGGGAGTGGCTCTGGAATGGTGACTATCCAGCGGATGGGCAGATAGCTGGGATGCATCATATGGGTGGAACAAGAATGAGTGCTTCCCCTAAGGATGGTGTTGTTAATCCAGATTTAAGATGCTGGGATGTGTCAAATCTATATATAGCTGGCAGCTCGGTTTTTCCATCCTCTGGACATGCAAACCCAACGCTTACCATCGTGCAATTAGCAGTGAGACTAGCAGAACATTTATCCAATCAGACTTAACGTAACTCAATCAAGTAGCATGCATATTTGCTTATGATTAAAAATAAGTTTCTGAGGAACCTGTATTACATAATCATTATGTTTAACTAAGGGCTTAGTTAAAGTATCATCATGTCTTCATAATATTGGATAAGTAGTCTAGGTCATCAGTATATGCAAGCACTCCCCATATTTTTTAATATTAGCAATCGTCTATGTATAGTGATCGGTGGCGGTGATGTTGCGACACGTAAAGTCACAATGCTACTAAAAGCCAATGCTGCAATAACGCTTATATCCCCAGCCGTTTGTCCCGAGCTGCAAACAATGATTACAGCGGATGAAATTCAATATCTTGATGCGGCGTTTGATCCTGCACAATTAGAGGGCGCTTGTTTGGTGATTGCTGCCACAGATGATGAAGATGTAAATGAGCAAGTCTCTAATGCAGCAAAAGCAGCCAATATCCCTGTTAATGTCGTTGATGCACCTGCATTATGCACATTTACTATGGGGTCGATTATTGATCGCAGCCCTATAGTTATTGCAGTGTCCTCAGAGGGTAATGCACCTGTATTAGCTCGCTATATTCGTACGAAAATTGAAACAATGTTGCCATCAGCATATGGACGTATTGCTGCAATTGCTGGTGAATTCCGTGATCAGGTAAAAGAGAAATTCAACAGCATACAAGCGCGCCGCATTTTTTGGGAAGACATATTGCAGGGACCTTTTGTTGAGCGCGTGTTATCTGGGCAAGAGCAGGCCGCCAAAAACTATCTACAGGATGCATTAATAAATACGGATGCAAGTGATAGAAAAGGTGAAGTTTTTCTTGTGGGAGGAGGCCCAGGTGATCCGGATTTGCTCACCTTTCGTGCGCTAAGATTAATGCAGCAATGTGATGTGTGTGTCTATGATAAATTGGTGAGTCCTGAAGTGATGGAGCTAGTAAGACGCGACGCTGAACTAATTTATGTGGGTAAAGCACGAGATCAGCATACTCTGCCACAGGAAGAAATTAATGATTTACTCGCCAAACTTGCACTTGAAGGGAAACGCGTGCTCAGACTAAAAGGCGGAGATCCATTCATCTTTGGTCGTGGTGGAGAAGAAATTGAGACATTAATGCAACATAACGTTCCATTCCAAGTGGTGCCAGGCATTACAGCGGCAAGTGGTGTTTCAAGTTATGCTGGCATACCACTGACGCATAGGGATTATGCGCAGGCATGTTTGTTTATCACTGGCCACCTTAAAGATGGCTCAGTAGAGCTAGATTGGGAGGCAATGGTCAGACCCAATCAGACATTAGTTATTTACATGGGCTTGATTGGATTACCAGTCATTTGTGAACAATTGATTACAAGAGGAATATCAGCTAAGATGCCGATAGCTGTAATACAGCAGGGGACTACACAAAGACAGCGCGTACTAACAGGCACTTTATCAGATATTGCTAAAAAAGTTGAGGTTGCTAAATTAAAAGCACCTTGTTTAATCATTATTGGCGAAGTAGTTCTTTTACGAGAAAAATTAAATTGGTTCAATCCATAATAAGAACGCAAAAACACAAAGGTTCAAGCTGCAGTGCCGAATAGGCATACACGTCAAACAGCAAGGCCTTCGAAATCATCAAAATATCATGTTTTGGTGCTGGAGCAGGATGTTTCTTTCGCACAAACATTAAAATATGACATTGAAAAAGCGCTACCAGTTGACGTCACTATGGTTAACTCGATTAGTATTGCGCGGGCAATATTGCGCAAAAACCCAGAGAAATTCTTTTTAAGTGTTTCTAGTGTTGTCAATTTTGATTCTGAGAGTTTTGAAAAAATTGATTTGCTTGCAGAGTGCCATATCCCAGCTATTGTCATTGTCGAACAGTATGAAGACGAACTACGTGATCAGCTAATTAAACGGCATGTGATTGATTATGTTGTCAAAGATAACAGTCGGTCTGATACCAGCTATATCTGCGATTTAATTGCACGTATTCTTAAAAATGTAGTAATCAAAGTATTGGTTGTCGACGATTCTAAAGTGGCACAGTTTGTCATCACAAGAGAGTTATCACTACAAAAATTCAATGTGCTGCAAGTGGATAATGGCTTGGCAGCAATAGAGATGCTAGAACAAAACCCTGATATCAAGTTGGTCTTAGTTGATTATCAAATGAAAATGGTTGATGGCGTCACATTTGTGAAAAAAGCGCGCGAATTATATCGCAAAGACGAAATGTTGATTATTGGTATATCTAGTTCTGCAGACCCAAGACTTGCCGTTAAGTTTTTAAAAGCAGGCGCCAATGACTTTATATCAAAGCCATTCAATTATGAAATGATGCTTTGTCGCATCAATCAAAATCTAGACATGCTAGATGCGGTGGAATATGCAAAGCACTTATCTAATGTAGACTACCTTAGCAGTGTTTATAACCGCCGTTATTTCTTTGAGGAAGGTAACAAAATATTTAGAAATCTCGGCAGAAATGATGTATTGACGGTGATGATGGTGGATATAGATTTCTTCAAAAAAGTGAATGATGTTTACGGACATGATATTGGCGATGAGGTGATTAAAACTGTTGCTAGCCAACTGACATTACATTTTAAAGGTGACATTGTGGCGCGAATGGGTGGTGAAGAGTTCGCTGTGATTAGTCTAAACCCAGATTATCGTACTAGCTTTGCGCATATCCATGAGTTCAAAAATAATATTGCAAAACAAACCTTAGAGGTTAAGGGACATAAAATTAAATTTACTTGCAGTATTGGGGTAAATAATATTTTAGGTAAAAGCTTGGATGAAATGATGGTGCATGCTGATCGACTACTATATATAGCTAAGCAGAGTGGACGTAATAGAATTGAAGGCAAACCATATAGCCAACAGTCGCCCAGCAGGCAAGTAAAAGTCAGTAGTGCTGAATAGGCAATGATAGTCTGGCTTCAAGCCCGCCGCCATCGCGATTCACGAGTTCTAAACTACCATGATGGAGCTTAGCAATTCGATTACAAATAGCTAAGCCTAATCCACTGCCGCCTTCATTTTTTGTTCTTGCACTATTTAATCTTTCAAAAGGTCTCAGTAAACGTTGTGCCTGCTCTGGCGGAACTCCAGGGCCACGGTCTAGTACACTAATAATGATTTTTTCTGCCGTTATTTTACTTTCTACAACGACTTCATCTTTGCTGTAAGCATAAGCATTCCCAACCAAATTATCTAGTAATCGCTGCATTGCCAGTGGTCGAATGGGTATTAAATAGGTTGGCCCCATTCTCACTTTGAGTTGTCTGCCTGCACGGCTTTGTCGTTCTGCTAGGAACTTTAATAAATCATTAATATCCATCATTCTGGTCGATTCGCCTTCAACACCGCGAACAAAGTCGAGGAACTGATGAATAATGTTATCCATATCTGCAATATCCTCAATCATGCCTTCTTTCATCGGATTGGCATGATCGTCCGGCAGCATCTCCACGGCTAATCGCAGGCGTGCTAATGGCGTTCTAATATCATGTGAGACGCCAGCCAATAACAAAGTGCGTTCAGCATCTAATCTTACTAACGCTTCAGCCATTTCATTAAATGTCTGGTTCACTTCTCTTAATTCATCCAAATTATCTTCAGGCAGTCTTGGCGCGGGTTCACCATTGCGCAACCTGTCGGCTGCTTTTGCTAATAAGTTCAGTGGTCGATTAATACGTGCAGCCGTGATATATGCGCCAGCTAATGAGAGTAGGCCAATTAAAGCGCCCCAGCCTAACCAATGCAGTGGAATTGGTCGGTCAACTTGAATTTTGGGGATAACAACCCAAAAGTCGTCTAATTCTACATTGAAGCTAATCCATAAGCCAGAGATACCATAATGGTTTACGGTAATAATGGTTTCCTCTCCAAGCCTTTCACGTATTTTTTTCGCAATTAAATGAACAAATGGATCTTGAGGTAAAGGTTCAATCTGCTCCATAAAATCCGCAGCATAAACCCTTACACCTTCACGCCCAGAAAGTTCAGATAGTAATGCATTCCTTCGATTCTCATGGGATGCAATCAGTGATGCACGGGTGTAATTTACAATCGTCACTGCTTGTAAAGCTGCCATTTCGGCACGTGGCTCACGATCAAAGTAATCAAATATTTTTAGAGAGCCATAAATACTAATCGCTAATAGAATAGCGATTAATAACATAAGCCTTGCTAAAATTGTGCGTGGTAAAAGTCTCAAACTAAGTAGATTATTTCTATCGGGTTAGAAATAACAGTGTTGGTTAAGAAGCAGCTTCGCCATCTGGGATAAACACATAGCCAAACCCCCACATCGTTTTTAAGAATTTTGGTTGCGCAGGATTTGGCTCGATGAGACGCCGCAAACGTGATACTTGGACATCAATGCTTCTATCGAATACATCTAACTCTCGGCCACGTGCAAGCTGCATTAAGCGGTCTCTAGAGAGTGGTTGTCTAGGATGCTCTGTAAACACTTTTAGTAGTGCAAATTCACCGCTTGTAATAGTGATATTTTCACCACTTTTAGTTAAGCTGCGGTTTGCAGCATCAAAAATGAACTCACCAAAAGAAAAGGTTTCTTGTGAGTTCACGTTTAATTGAGGGCTATGCTCATGGCGCCGGAGTACTGCATTAATGCGGGCTAATAGTTCACGTGGGTTAAACGGTTTTGGTAGATAATCATCTGCCCCCATTTCAAGACCAATGATTCTATCAACTTCATCACCGCGAGCAGTGAGCATAATAATAGGCGTTATCACATTTTGTGATCTTAACCTTCTGCATACAGCTAAACCGTCTTCGCCCGGCATCATTAAATCTAAAACAAGCAAGTCAAAGGATTCATTTTCTAACGCTGTATCCATTTCTTTAGAGTCTGATACTGTTTTAATTTCAAACCCTTGTTCTGTTAAGTAGCGTTGCAGTAACTCACGCATACGTAAGTCATCATCTACCATCAAAATTTTTTTATTTTCTGACATCACATTAGCTCTTCAGGGTTAATTGAATTCTATTTAATTTAACAATGGATTAGTATAGGTGTTCGCGCTGGATAAATCTAGAATTCGAAAACTTTTATTTAAAAAAATGGTCACAATTGATATATATGCTAGAGGCGTTCCCGTTACAATTTATTACAATTACATCATTCTATGAAACATTACACTTACAATGTTGATTCATTATACATCTCCGCTCTTACCAAGCAGTAGGTTTATTTGGAGTTAACAATTCAAAATATGCTAGCAAATAAATTCTTTTTCTGGTCGCAATGCACTGTGCTTATTATTTTGAGCACCATCTTCATTTTTCCTTCCGTTGCTGACACAAACTCCCCGCCAGAAGCTAAGGATATGCCAGATTCAATAGCTACACCTTCAGAAGTAGAGGATGCTAACTATGCGCTGGAAAAAACGCTTGAATATAACTTTAGTCCAGTAGATCGTGCTCGTTTACGCAAGGCCTTGACAGACTATGCTAGAAATAATGATCCAGAGCATATTCAAATTAAGCGTGAGCGTCAAAAAATGAGAGAAAGCCTTAAAGAACGGTTTACGCAATGTAACAATGATTTAGACGATTCCTTAGACCGTCAAGAAGTCACTGAGTGCCTACCTCAAATCGCCCGCCATTTTAATTCTGTTGATGTAGACGAAGACAATGTGATTACATTTGAGGAGTTAGAGTTAGCACAGGCTAAATGGAGAGAACGACACAAAGCTGCAGAGGCTAAGCTGGAAGCGCAACGATTACAAGCTGTTGAAGAAAGTATTATTAAAAAGGCAGCTGAACCAAAGAAGAGTAAACAGGCCTCTACAAAATCTGGCCAGCCTAGTTAATAGCTCTACCCAAGTGAAAGCAGCTTCTTAGCTGCTTTTTGTCATTTAACGTTTGTCATAAGCGTGTGCTATGGATTCTATTGATAATGCCGCAGCAAATCAAATCGTTGTCCAAGTTGTTGGGTCGATTGCAAATGTAGATGCTACAAGCTGGGATGCGCTGGTTTCAGGTATGCCTCTCCTTAGCTATGCCTTTCTGGCTGCGCTAGAAAAATCAGGCTCTGTTGGGCAAGCATCAGGCTGGAGTCCTTGTATCTTGATTATTAAGCAGCAAGAAAACCTCTTGGGTGCCATGCCGCTATATATTAAGAGCCATTCTTACGGCGAATATGTATTTGATTGGGCATGGGCAGATGCTTATGAACAAAATGGTCTAACTTACTATCCTAAGCTACTGTCGGCGATTCCATTTTCACCAGTAACAAGCGCTCGGCTTTTAGCAAAAAACCAACAAGTCAAATTGCAACTTATCGAAGCAGTTGAGGCGATTATGCTAAAACATAATCTATCGAGTGCTCACGTCTTATTTCCCGATGAAGCAGATGCAAGTTTATTTGAAAATGCAGGTTGGATGAAACGCAGCGGGGTTCAGTTTAGGTGGCAAAATGAAGGTTATGATACCTTTGAAACTTTTTTAAAAACGTTAAGCCACAACAAACGAAAAAAAATTCACCAAGAACGTAAAAAAATTCAAGAGGCAAACGTTCAATCTCGTTTTATTAAAGGACAAGATGCAACTGATGCTGACTGGGATTTTTTTTACCACTGTTATTGTGCTACGTACCGTGATCATCACTCCACACCTTATTTGACGCGTTCTTTTTTCAGAGAAATTGCAAAGTCAATTCCACAGCATATATTGCTGATTATGGCCGAGTGTGAGGGTAAAAACATTGCCTGCACACTGAGTTTTTATAATCAAGAAACTTTGTATGGACGCTATTGGGGTGCAACGGAATTCGTTTCAGGCTTACATTTTGAGCTTTGCTATTATCAAGCACAGCAGTTTTGCATAGACGAAAAAATTAAATATTTTGAAGGAGGCGCACAAGGCGAGCATAAGTTGGCACGCGGTTTTAAACCACGACCCACTACTTCTTTTCATAAGATTGCGCACCCGCAGTTTGAGTTGGCAATTAAAGACTTTTTGTTACGTGAATCTAAGGGAATTGCAAATTACACTACCGAACTAGAAGAGCGCGCACCATTTAAATCTAAAATGACAGCTTTAGACACTAGCATCACTACTGAAATCAAAAAATAAATTACCATGCGATTTCTTTGCCGTCATAAGCAATAAATCTTCCAGTCATATTCCGCGATTGGTGCCACTAATAAGCGTGGTGATCATGTTTTCTCCATATGATTAAAGTTAACGCCAAGCTCCATACATAATAAAAGTGAATAAATTGCTTATCAATTTGAATTTGATCTGTTAGCCCAAATGGGCGGTACACATCATTTTTTAAATAGGTACAATTAAAGCTAGTTTTCAATGCGGGAATAGCTCAAGAGGAAGAGCGCATTCTTTCCAAGGATGAGGTGTCTGATCGAAACTTTCTTCCCGCTCCAAAAGTTACAATTACAAAACGCAATGTAATTGATTTTCATCAAGAATGAGTAAGTGATTGTTTTAAGTAGCCGAATAAACTTTATGCTGCAAATTATACATATGTATAATATAATGGCTGCAATAATATCAATAAGCAAGATCCCCCAGAAGGTTACGCATCCCTTCTGACGTTGCAATGTTCTTGCAGTTTTAACCTTGATATGCCCAATGTCTAACATTGGGCATTTTTGTATCTAAGTAATAGACCGTATTAAATAATTACTTAAGGCAAGATAACGAAAAGTATTGATGATTTATGATAGAGTTTTTCTTTTTTGAAAGAGAAGTTTTTGGTAAAAGCTGCAATATTCGATATGGATGGGTTGCTGATCGACTCGGAGCGCATCATCATGCAAGCCTGCATTCAAGCAGCTAAAGAGATTGGCATTCACTATACAAAAACTGAGTTCGTGGATTTAATTGGCCGTTCATCGGCGGACTCTAGTCGAATCATGGCAGAGCAGCTAGGAGGGTTAGAGAACCTGAGTCGAATAGGGCAAAGGGTAGATGTTATCCTTGCGCAGCATCATCATGTGTTTCCATTAAAACCAGGTGTAAAGCCCTTACTAGAGCACTATAGACTGCATAATATTGCGTGTAGTGTTGCTTCTTCATCCTCGCATCAACACATTCAGCACCGATTAAGTCATGTGAAGGTAATTGATTATTTTATCCACACCACCAGTGGCCAAGAGGTAAATAAAGGCAAGCCAAATCCAGATATTTATTTGTTGGCTATTCAAAAGTTAGGCTTAGCCGCAGAAGATTGCATTGCTTTTGAAGATAGCGAGCAGGGTGCTAGAGCTGCAATTGCTGCTGGGTTAAAAGTGATTGTTGTGCCAGATCTAAAGCAACCTAGTGAATTTGTTATGGAAAATAGTTTTAACGTTTTAGATAGTTTGAATGATGCTTTAGCTATGCCAGACCTAATCAAGTGCTAAGTGATTGTGATGAAGACGATATAATCAACGGATTATCATCATCTAATAAACCAAACATTAACCATATTGACCGTATGCACACGTATCCAACATTAACTAGCGCTGAACAATCTGCTTTGCCGACACTAGTCACTGCACCTGAAGCTATACAAAGTAAATTTGTTGATAGCACACATCGGCTGTGGCATTGCGAAACGAGTGATGGCCCCATGGTTTTAAAAGTTTGCAATCATGATGCGATTGCAAAATCGAGCTTTTGGTATGGGATGAATCATTTATTTGGTGTGGATTTCCCCAATAATTTAGATCAGATTACAAAAACACATGCTTTGTTAGCGGATAAGGGTGCGTTTGTTGTACCAGACTGCGTAGTAGCAAAAGCCAACCGTTTTGTATTAACGCGTTTCTTACTAGGCAAGGATATCAATTCAACGCTAGTCACAGACGCGATGGTAATAGCATTAGCTAAGCATATTGCGCAATTACATCAACAACATTTTTCAACATGGGGTAAGTTACATGCCCCGGCAAATAAAGCTGCTGATTGGGGTGTGCAGTTAAAGCTTACTTTGTTAACGCTTGCTAACAAATGCAATGTAGCAATCTCTGAGCAACGGATAGACGATGTTTTATCGCAAACGAATGCCATACAAGAAGATACGTTTGTTCCAATTATGCTTGATTTACGTTGGGATCAATTTCGGGAAATCAATCATGCAACAATCGGCAATAGTTTGGCATTAATTGATTTGGATGCATTTGCGACAGGCCCGCGTACATTAGAGTTGGTCTTACTGGAATATATTTTAACAGCACCACAATTTGCTTTGTTTAAGGCGCAGTATATGGCTTTTCATGATTGGCCGGATTACACGCAGCAAAAGTCTTGCTACCAATTGTTATTGTTTTTGATGAATGTGCTAGGTGAGACTGATTTAGATCGCTGGATGCGGCAAATTTAATTAACTTGCTTGGTTGGCTATAACGGTAGGTTGTTGATGATAAAGCTTTATCCAACTAATAAAGCCTGAAATCGCAAGGATAGTGTTGATGATAAATAAAACCGCTGTCGCGTAGTAGCCAGTTTCAATATAAAGCAACACTGCGGCTGCATCAATGATAATCCAATAAAGCCAGTTTTGCAGGATTTTTTTTGCCATTAACCACGTATTCATCACTGAAAAAACCGTAATATAAGCATCTAATGCAGGGCTTTGAGATTGTGCCGTTACTTGAAGATAGTATGTAACTAAGGCACTAATAACAAAACCCAACAAAATAAACATTACGTTTTTTGACCACCCCCAACTGCTAATATGAAGTGCTTCTGCTGCTGTGCCATGTCGATGCCATAACCAAAATCCATACACCGCCATACCCATGTAGTAGAAGTTGAGCAGTGCTTGCATGGGAAGCTGACCTTCCCAAAAAAGCGCGGTATAAATAACTGTACTGAAAAACGCAAACAACCAACACCATTGTGATTCTTTAGCCGCCAGCAAAATATAAGCAACCCCCATTAAAGCGGCGGCAATTTCCCAGCCAGACATTTGGCTAAAAGCTTCAAGTAAAACGTTGATGTTAGCGTTATCCATTGTGAACTGACTAAACGTCTACAACATCAGCACGATCAGTGCCGATAAATTTCATCGCAAACACACTATGTGGCAATGCAGCAAATACCGCTTCTATTTCGGCATCTAGACAATCCATTACATCACGGTATTCACCAAACACCTGAGTGCTAAGGCTGTTGCGTTTCACTCTTAGCTTTCCGTTTGCTTCAAGCTTATCAATGAACGCTAAGATTGGTTTTTCATAACCTTCGGTTAATGGGTATAAACTAATATCAACTGAAATACGCATGATTTAACTCCTTACTCGAATAAAGGTGAGGGCAGTAAAGCCCTCAATGTTACTTAATAATTAATAGTCGTATGTAACTGTCATACCAGCTACACGTGGCTCTCCAAATTGCGTATATTTTTCTTGAACGGTATAACCATTAGCTGGGTTATTCGCAAAGAAAAAGCCGCGTGTTGTATAGTCTTTATCAAACAAGTTTCTTGCCCAGATACTGACTTTCCAGTTTTTGTTATGACGATAGTCTGCACTAGCATTGACGATGTCATAGCGAGTTGATTGTTGATTATGACTATCTGAGAAATAGAACTTGTCTTTGCCTTCTACATTTGCTCGGATTGTCCAAGCCGTTGTTGGGTAAAACTCAGCACCTAAGCTATAAGTGTAATCAGGTGCGTGAGCCACTTGACGACCGCTGTAGTCGTTAACTTGCCCCGTAAAGTTGTCACCAACCAAACGTTTATCAAACTTTGCATCTAACAAGCCTAATGAACCAAGAAGACGAAATTTGTCAGTTACAAACCAATCAATAGTGGCTTCAACTCCTTTATGTATTGCATCAGACTCATTGCCAATATAAATCTGGAAGTCTGATCCGCCTCCAACTTTTGGAATTTCAAAAGAATTGTTTGTTTGAGCATTACGTCTATCAGTATAGAAAACTGCTAATGTTGTATTTAATCTTTCATTCATCCAGCTTGATTTAACGCCCGCTTCCAGAGTTATATTATATTCAGTATCAAACACACGAAGGTTAGTCGGAATAGTCCTATTATTATTTACTCCGCCTGATTTATACCCGCGTGATAGGGTGGTATAAAGCAAATGATTTTTATTCGCTTGGTAATTAACTCCGAGTTTTCCACCGAATAGTGTTTCATTAGTACCTAGTTTTAATGCTGAGGAGTCATCATAATCAGCTTCAAAATATTCTACTCTTGCGCCAGTAACGAAGGTTAATTTGTCAGTGAAATGCATATCCAATTGACCATAAATCGCGGTATTTTTAGTGTCATAGTCACCGCCTAATGGTGCGGCAATGAAGTCAGAAGTGTATAGGAATTGCTCATCTTGATTTAAATGAAACAAACCTATTGTCCAATCAGTTGTGTCAGCAAAAATGCGACCTGCTTTGTCTGAAAGTGCGCGTAATTCGAATGAATAGTTATCACGTTCACGGTCAAAACGCTCTGCAAAATCATCTGCAATCCAGTCAGCATCATAGCTATAAACAATATCTGAATTTAGATAAGTGGCTTCTGATTGAATAATCACTGCATCAGATGCTTGCCAATTTGCCTTTACGCCCACTGCATTGGTTCTTTGCTTGTCTTCACCTGGATTATTGGCTTGGCTATTCCGTGAGTTATCTAATGTAAACGCATCATAACCATTATCAATATCCAAATGCATATAAGTAAAGTCAAACGTTAAATCTTCAGTGGCGAAAAGTTTGAACTTACTGCGGAATGTTAATTCATCTTGATTCTGAGTATTGTCACGACCTAAAAAGTCATTATCCATATAGCCATCAGATTTGTGGCTATACAATGAAGCGCGACCTAATAACTGGTCTTCTACAATCGTACCCCCAGCCGCAATACCAAAGTTACGCGTATTGTATTCTGCAAAGCCTGTTTCTGCGTGCATTTCAAAGTCTTTTGTCGGTTCTTTGCTTCGCATGTTAATCGTACCTGCTAGTGCATTAGTGCCGAATTTAGTACCTTGAGGGCCGCGCAAAACTTCAATTGAATCAATATCAAACAAAGTAGCAGCGCCACCAGTACGGCTAAAATCAATACCATCAATGACTAGACCAACAGATGGGTTTAACGGCGCGTTAAATTGACTACGTTCGCCAATACCACGGATTTGATAATATTGTCCGCGAGAAGCACCACTGGATACATTCACATTTGGGGCAAGGTTGAGCACTTCTTCAAGATGCTGAGCACCACGAGACTCTATGGTTTCTTCATCAATCTCTGTCAGGCTGATAGGAGTTTCTGCAGCGGTGCTTGGACGAAAGTCCGCACTGACAATCACATCAGATACTTTGACTTTTAAATCATCTGCTGCAAAAGCTGGGTTGGTTAGTAATAGGCCAATTAGCGATAAACGCTTAGTAATCGGTTTCAAGATTATCCTTTCTATAACAATCATAAAAAGGACAGGAGAGATAAGCGGTTGTTAATACTAATAGATTATGAGTAAAAATGCGCTATGTAAAACATGCTCTGCCTGTCCCTACGCCAGTATTAACTGGATCAGGTTCATTGGGTCCCTCTAATAAAGAGATCTCAGGCATAAAAGCCACCCCAAGGCGTTTTGATTTTGCAATCAAGCGTGCATTATAAGGTGATATCAAGCATTCGGCTAGTGCGTATTAGAATATGTTATTTTGTATTGCATAAAAAAACGCCCCAATCTCTCGAAAGGGGCGTCTGTATTGGTGGTGAAAGAGGGACTTGAACCCTCGACCCCAGCATTATGAACGGCATCAGGGGGTCTTTTAACCTCTTTTAAGAATTTTGAAATTGTTTTATAAGTATTTGATTATAAATGAAAATACTTGTTAAATAGTTTGAAATACTTAAACTGTGTTTTATTAAATTTTTCTCGATTTGGGCTACTAGGTGGCTACAAATTTTTAACGAGAAAATAGAGATAGGACATAGTTATGCAAAAGCTGACAAAAGCATTTATTGAAAAAATTCCATTCGAGCCATCTGGACAAAAATTTTATCGTGATAGCGAGTTAAAAGGTTTCGGCTTAAGAGCTAGTAAAACAGTCAAAGTTTATATCGCCGAGAGCAAGCTACGTGGCAAAACGATTCGAGCAACAATTGCCAGACATAATGTCATTAGTGTTGATGAAGCCAGAATCCGTGCTAAGAAAATACTGTCTGAAATATCCGAGGGCAAAAACCCTCACGATGTTGAGAAAGCCAGAAAAGCAAAACTGGTGACTTTAGCGGAAGTATTAGAGAGCTATCTTGAATTAAGAAGTAGCTTAAAGCCAAGTTCTGTCCAAGACTATCGGCAAACACTAACATCCTATTTGGGTGATTGGTTAAACAAACCGATTATCGAAATCACAAAAGATATGGTGGAAGCGCGCTTTCGTAAGTTGTCTAAATTCAGTCCATCACGTGCTAATAAAACAATGCGCAACTTAAGAGCGATCTTGAATTACGCCATAGTGAAGTATGAAGATAACAACGGCGAATCATTCCTTAGACAGAACCCTGTAAATCGTATAACACAGCTAAGAGCTTGGCATCGAGAAGATCGCAGAAACACCCTAATTAAACATTA
Organism: Methylophilaceae bacterium; assembly: GCA_051252095.1. GTDB lineage: Bacteria > Pseudomonadota > Gammaproteobacteria > Burkholderiales > Methylophilaceae. The sequence continues at coordinate 60,570 of JBPOFK010000011.1, read as the reverse complement.
TGATCTTGCACCTTGGCATAAGGCTGTGATGAATTTAACCAATGATTCTATAGCTCCTAATAGAGAAGTGGTTAGAGACTTTTTACTGCTGCTGCTATTCACAGGTCTAAGAAGGTCAGAAGCGGCAAAGCTCACATGGAACCGCGTTGATCTAAAAGACAGAACCATGATTATTATCGATACTAAAAACCACACTGATCACACCTTGCCGTTAACAGACTTTTTATATGACTTGTTGTCAAAACGTAAAGAGCACGCACAAACACAATATGTGTTTCCAAATGAGATGAACACAGGGCACCTCATCGATCCTAAAAAGCAAATTAGGAAAGTAGTGCAAGAAAGTGGTGTGAAGTTTTCATGTCACGATTTAAGGCGCACTTTTATCACTATTGCTGAAAGCTTAGATATATCCATGTATGCATTGAAAAGGTTACTTAACCATAAAATGGCTAATGATGTGACAGCGGGTTACATCATTACAGATGTAGAAAGGTTACGTATACCAATGCAGAAAATTACCGACTATATAACAGGGCAATTTGACGTAAAGCAGTCAGCAATCGTATTGCCTATTAGTAACAGAAGACAATCAAATTGACATCTGTAACGTTACGAGTTACACTAATTGTGTAAATGATAAAAACATTTAAACATAAAGGACTGGAACAATTTTTTAATACTGGCTCAAAAGCAGGTATTCAACCACATCATGCGGCGAAACTTAAACGTCAGTTGTTACGGTTGGATTTAGCTAAAAATGCAAGCGATATGAATATTATTGGTTGGAGGCTTCATACTTTAGAAGGTGAACTTTCAGGACATTATTCTATTAGCGTGAATGGCAACTGGCGTATGACGTTTATGTTTGAAGGTGAAGATGCCATTTTGGTGGATTACCAAGATTATCATTGAAAGGAAAGATTATGAGCACAATGTATAACCCACCTCATCCAGGTGAAACAATTAGAGAAGATATATTGACAGCACTCGATCTGACAGTCACAGAAGCGGCTGAACAGTTGGGTGTCGCTCGTCCTACACTTTCTAAAGTCTTAAATGGTAAGGCAGCTATTTCTCCTGAGATGGCATTACGACTAGAGCAATGGCTAGGTGTTGAAAATGGTGGTCGTGCTGACTTATGGCTGGCTGAACAAGCTGTTTATGACTTATGGCAAGCAAGGCAAGACTTTAAAGTCAAAATTAAACCTGTTGAAATGCAAGCGGCATAAATTTTGATGTTTAAATTAATGCAACGTTGCATATTTAAACTTAGAGTAAGTTGTTACTGTTCAATAATGTGAAACTACAACTGAGCAACCTATGACCAAAAAACTGATATTGGTTGATTATGAGAATAGACAAAACCTCGACTTATCAATTCTTGATAGCAGCTATAAAGCAATTATCTTTGTAGGACATTTTCAAGAAGAACCAAGAATCAAGAGAAAAATTGCTAAAAAGAATAGGCTAGTCGTTGTTAATTATTTAAAAGTTAATGGTGCTGGTAAGAACGGACTAGATTTTCATATTGCATTCAAGCTTGGACAGATATATGAGAATGCTCCCGAAACAGAATGTTATATACTTTCCGCAGATAAAGGTTTTGATCCTTTACTTAGGCATTTCAATGATATTGGGTTTAGTTGCAGACGCATTGATAAATTAACAGAGCTACCAATAGTTGGCAGTATTAAATATGGTTTGAATGTTGAGAGTCCAGAACTGACCATTTGCGCAAGATGTAAACAAGCTAAAACAGTCGAACACAATGGTGGTAGATGGTGTACAAACTGCGGCAGGTTTGCATCACCTCCTAGTGTTTTTGAGACAAGTCGTCATAAGTGTGAGCCTAAGGATAATATCCAAAATACAATTAGTCTTGTTTGCAGCCATTGTTCTGATTCTATGGGAACAGGTGATGGTGTATATGATGATGGTGAATGGACCTGCTGGGCGTGTCTAGGTGTATAACTGCTAAATAAAATCCGCCCTTAAAAAATCTTAGAACGTCCAGATTAAAATCACAGATTAATATTCCCAAAAGACTCGGGAAAATTTCCTATATTTTCAAGTTTTATTATGTGCTAAAAGAAAATATGCAACTTGAATATAGGGGATAAAGTGCATATTAGAAATAAGTCTTTCTTAGACAACATATTAGAATCAGATTGGAAATACGCTTCTAAAGCTGCTTTATTAATTTTTATAATAGCTTATATAGTGTTACCAATTGTTCTTCCAACTGTCTTTCCGATAGCATTCACAAAAGCCATGCTGTCAATATTACAAATCTTTGCAAAATTTATTTGCATAATCTTGGCGTTTATTTCAGTTTTAAAATTATTCTTTGGGAGTAATAAAGGAGCTGAACATAACAATTTAGAATGGATAGAACCTTCCTTTTCAGCTACAGGCACAAATAAGCGCTCTTCATCAGGTTCACAAACAACTAACTGCAGAAACAATCGAAGCCTCATGAATGAAGAAGTAAAGCCAGATTTATTAGTTGGTGATTTAACTATTGAGGTTGCCAAAAGCCGGTTCAATGTAAATGAGCAATGGACATTAGACTTTATCAACTCGCTCGACTGGAAAGTATTTGAGAGTTTGTGCAGCAAATACTTTAATGCGATTGGTATTAATAACCAAGAAACCAGTATGGGTGCGGATGGTGGAATTGATTTGGTTTTATATGAACATGATGAAGAAAACCCAAGTGCAATAGTCCAATGCAAAAAATGGTCTAATCAAATTGGAGTGAAGCTTTTAAGAGAGTTTTCAGGTGTCATGCATCACGAGAAAGTATCAAAAGGTTATTACTTTACAACAAGTACTTTTAATAGAGCAGCAATTGAGTTTGCAAGTGGAAATAGCATTGAGCTTGTTGATGGACTTTCGCTCATTAATTTACTGAAAAGACTAGAAACAGGTAAACAAAAAAAAATATTTGAATTGATTACATCAGGTGATTACACAACTCCCACATGTGTTCGTTGCGGTAAGAAGATGTTTTTAAGAACTAATACAAAAACACAAAAACAGTTTTGGGGTTGTAATACGTATAGATGCGGGAGCACCCTCAACATTAAAGAAAAACCACAGCTGCAAAAGAGCAAAAAATCTAATAACTCACTTCTGTACTGAAAATATGAAAGATAATAATGGCAAAAATGCAAGAGTTCTCAAAGCTTAGCTTATGGGATGTTTGCCATTACTGGCATAAATACAATCCGCAAAAGACTGACCCAAACAATCTTCCTATTGACGTGCAGCAATCAATAAGAGCACTAACTTATAAACTAAGAAATACGCTTTATTTTAAATGCACATTAAATAGCATTCCTCATAGGCTGTTTTATGAAGAGCCGAAATCATTGAGGTTGTTGGCTAGAGATTTTCAACGCAAACTAAAGAAAGTTTATTCAGGTCGTAGCTATAACAAAAAGTTTCTCAAGACATTAGACTTAGGACGATTAAGTTTACTGATGTGGTGTCAGGAAACAAACACAAAGCCCCCTAGTTTTTGGTTTGATGAAGATGATCCAATTCTAGATAAGCCAGTTGAAGATAATTTCTCAGTTTTGCCAGAAGATGAAAAACGTAAATATGGTTATTTTGCGATGTTTGAAATACCACAAGAAAGTAAGTTTCAGCAAAAAAGCGGCTCTAATTTTCTGATTAAAGATAGCTATGAACTTGCGGATATTGCAGAAGAGTCAAAAATCACTAAAGCTGTTAAAGGTGCAATTAGTAAAAGAAGTGCTGAGAATGCAAAAGCAGCTTATAAGAAGTTAGACAAACACAAAGAAAAGTATATAAAGTTTGTTCTTGAAAGCAACATAAAAAATAAATCCCAAACTGCAAGATATTATTTTTCTGGACTCAATTCAGAAGGTCGGAAAGAAATTGTAATTACGTACTATAAAGAAGATTACAAAGAGTGTGAACGTAGGGCTGTTAGAACGCTAACAACTGCCTTAAGAGAACATGTACGTATGCGAGCATAAGTATTACATATGCTTGTAGCGGTAATTTCAAACAGGCATAGAAAATTTCAAACTGTTTCCTCTTTTAACAAAATGAGGAAACAGAAATGCAAACTCAATTACTTAGCACGCCACAAGCAGCTAAATTTCTCAATGTCAGTATCGCTTTTTTAGAGCGTGATAGATGGGCTGGTGCACGCATCCCATTTATCAAAGTCGGTTCTCGTGCTGTGCGTTATCGCTTAGATGATCTACAAAACTATATCAATAGTCATCGTCAAGCTTCTGTATTGGAGGCTAACCATGATTAATCTAGATAAGTTTTCATTCCAAGAAGTTAAGCACGAAATCTTACCGCGTGACCACCCTCTCGTGAGAGGTGAGCCAATCAATACACCAATTTATGTCCAAGACTATCAATGGCGCTTAAAGATTCAGATGTTTTCTCAGGGCGGTTTTGAAGCTAAAGCTGTTTTAGTGAACCGTAACAATTTAAGTCGTTTAATTAACCTTCGACGAGAAAGAGGCGGTAGGCGAATTAAGCGAGAAGATAAAGATGAAGCAACCACAAAAAGAGACTTGGAAAAGTGTGCTTACAGAGCAGCAAGAAGGGTAAGGCAGCTATGCTTAGAAATACGTGCAGATCGCTTATTGACCCTAACAAGTCGTAATTTATTAAATGATTATGATGAGTTAATAGCCACATGGAAACGCTTTATGCGTCTACTAGAAACAGCTGGCGAGAAGTTTGAATATGTAGCAGTGCCAGAGTTGCATAAAAATGGAGAGTATTACCATGTTCATGCTGCTATAAACGGTTTTGCACGCGTTGAAACATTGCGTAGATGTTGGCAGATAGCATTAGGCGGGAAAGGCAATGAGAAGGGCGCTAATGCACTTGGAAATGTCGATATAAAGTCACAAAGAAGGAAAGGGCAACACAAAAGTAAGCAAGCGATTGGAGTTGCAAAATATATCTCTAAATACATTAGCAAAGGCTATATTGAACATCATCAATTTAACCGTAAACGCTATTGGGCTCCAAGATCAATCAAGTTACCTGAAACTACTGCTGAATGGATGCAGGCTGAGAAGGTGGCGGATGTAGTGCAAGAAATGTACTCACGGTTTGATTCAGGCATCATGGCGCAGGCGGTAAAAGACAGAAGTATTTACATTACAGAAGCTAATGCGCCAATGGTATTTTTTAGGTATTTACCTAATGATGAAGCACCTTTACCTACTCCGTTTTAAGACACGGCGGCAACGCCCCGAACACACGCTCGAGCGTGTGTCGGAGCGGCGCAGCCGCTGTCCTTTAGACTAGATATAAAGGACATTTAAGAACGTATTCCTAAACTTAATTCTAATTAATTTTATTTTTTGGGATTTTGATTTTGAATATCTTTCCAAGTCTATTAATTAAATCGTACTTCTCATCATCATAATTCTTAGAGGTAATTCTTGATTTCAACTCTTCAAGTGGGTCGCCATTAAGTTTTATTCTAATATTAATATTGGTAAACCATTCTATCCTGTCCCACATGCTTTTTTCCAACCAAAAGCATATTCTCTCCATTAATTTTATAGGGTCGACTTTAATTACATAAGGCGATATGTTTTTAATTAAGTGAGTGAATCCTATATCACTTAAAATGTCAGTTTCAGTTGAAAAATAATCATCAGTTAATTTTTTTAATACTCTGTTTTTATCAATAGCTTTATCTAAAAGTGTGTTGAAATCCTCCCACAACCAATCTGATATTTCATTTCCTTTTACAGAGCTTGAATAAAACTCTAGAAATGACTTTTTATATTCATGCCCAAGTTTTAGTTGCGAATGGAAAACGCATAATAGTAAATCATTATCTTTTTGAAAGGACATATCCCAGACTTCCTTGTTTAATGACCTGAGTAGCTTATTTACACCATTCACTGCTTGATCGTCACCAAAAAGTTGTATGTTGTATATGGTTTTGTCATGATCTAAAGGTGACTCTTCAATCATTTGCATGACACTTTCAAAGCCACTACTTTCTGAAATCTTATGAACTATTGTTGCTATACAATCATTGTTGCCATCCCAATTTACATATGAATCAATGGATCTTAAAGCTTCATCATTTGGTTGAAGTTCAGGTTCATTAATTTTTTCCTTCAAGATATTAATAGCTAAATGATTATTCTTGTCTTTAGATATTTCCCATAACTTACTTAACTGCTTAACCGCTTTCAATCTCTCAAATACAAAGTTTATTTTTTCCATTGAATTATCATTTTTAGACCAGTAACCTTTAATTTTTTGATCTAAATGACCAATACTTTGTATAGAGCTGCCAAGAACACATCCAGTAAGTATGAATAATGATGGGGAGTTATCTGAGTTTTCGCGATTACCTACTCTCCAAAATTGGGGTGCCTTTATACAGTCTTCAATTAGTTTTGTTGATCCTTCAATATGAAAATCTGAATATAAAGTAAGCATGAGTTTGTATGCTAATTCGTTCCCCGATTCTCTATTTGGCCGATTTGCCCATGTTATTAGGTGTTGTATTACTGACGACCATTCCAAAGATTTTAGATCGATTTTATATGTTTCTAATAATGCAATTAGATTGTCTGCTGGTATGCTTAAACTACTAGATAGATGTTTATTCCCTAACTGCTCAATCACTCCTTTTGCTGGCAATATAAATGGTAGTGAAAGTTTTTGATCTTCAAGTAATCCAAGCCAGTAAACCCATTTATCTACATTGAACTTTGAATAAGTTCTTGGATTCAATTGTTTACCATATTTAATCAAAAAATTTGATATTTTGTTGAGTTGGATAACCAACTCAATGTAGTAAGGTCGGTCTGTTTCACTTGCTTCAATATTTTTTAAGATATCATCAATTCTATTTGATAAGGCAAGCTGAACCCAGCTGACAAATTTATCTTTATTTCTAGTGATGTTGTATAAGTCTTCTAAAACCTCTGCGTAATTGAGAGAGTTAATAGACCATGCATGATTTGAGTTCTGCCAAATCCTTTCTAATTTAATTATGTCATGCTTAATATGTGAAGAATGCTGTTGCATTCCTTTGGCGATAGCCTGTGTTCCTGAAAGCCTCGCTTTCTCATTGTTACTAAAAGTTTCAAAAATACTTTGCTTAATTTCGTGCCATGTTATCCAAAAAGCTTGACCATGTGTGTTTATTAAACCTTTAATTTGCTCACCATCTCCTTCATTAACAGCCTTAATGATAATTGGTGTTAGTAGAAGCTCTATGCCTTTGGCTTTTTTTACACCAAATAGAAGTCCTGCTAGTTCTTTTTTGATTGTGTAAGGTTCTCCATATGGTTCAAAATTATCTGGTAAGCCTTCAACTTGTAGCATTTCTCTTAGTTTGCCTTCAGTGTATTTATTGCTAAGGATAGAATAAAGTGAAATAGATTCGGCGCTCATTTCACTTCCCCATTGCATCCCTTTAAAGCCGACCTGATTAATGAAATTGTTTATTTTCCTAGGTGTTGGGCTGATATTTAAATTACTTGAATGTCTGATATAAGTTCTTATTACATCCGATTTATCTGATTCATTCCAGCCAATTAAGGCATTGTTCACACCTTTAGTTACGTAGTCGTTCCAGCCAGACATTACTGGTGCTGGCACTTGAACAATTAATTGAAAACACTTATTAAAAAAAGAATTCGATCTTTCAGATGAGTTTGTTTTTGATCCTTTATCCCAAGAATGCGACATAGCATCTCTATCATAGGGGACAATAAACCAAAGCGACTTTATCCAAGAGTCGACCTCTAATCTATCAGTATTACGGTGCTGAAAAAAAGTTTGCAATGTTGACCAGAGACGATCTGCATGGTCTGGATCTACGCGGTCTAAATTATCGATTACAATAACAGCATCTTTAAAGTTATTGTGATCTTTACTTAGCCCTACTTCCATGATTGATTGAAAATATCTACCAAACTCTATAGAGCTTCGTTCGTTATCTTCTGTTATTGTTTGTGTATAGCTCTCAGTTGAATTAGAAAGAATTAGGCTCCAGTCACGCTTGCCTTCATCGTCTTTCTCACCATAAAAAAACCAATATAACATTACTAATGCAGGCGACATTGATAATATAAATCCAGACCAAAATAGAAAATTTGGCAAGGTGCTAGCTAGCGCATTGAAAGGTAAATATAATTTACTATAATCAACAGAAGTAAGTAGAGCTGCTCCCATAGGTATAAACATGGCTGAAATTGTTAAATAATTAGCAAACTTAGACGTCTTATTTTTTGATTTAACTTCAACTTTTTTTTGATGACCTGAAACTTCTTTTAAAATTTTTTGTAGTTTTATGCTCGAATTGTTAGGATCAATTTTGTTGATTAAGCTTTCTAGAAATACTCTTCTAAGTGGGTCTCCTTCATGAGCCCATGTGTCAAATAAAAAAAATAAAGTCTTTTGTTTTGTGCTTTTTATTTTCTTATGAAGGAGATTTATGACAGTGGTCTTACCAGAACCCCAACTACCTTCGAGGCCGATTGTAAGTCCGCTTTTAGATTTTGTAATTAAATTGTGTATAGAGTTTGAAACTCTCTCATGTGTTTTATCGGGGAAAAGGTCTTGGTCTGAAGCAGATTCGTAAAGAATTTCAAATTCATAGTCTGGAGTGTCATTTTTTTTATCCATTCACATTTCCCCTGAGCTTTCATTTTCTGATAGCTTATCATTAATAATTAAGAAAAGTTGTTTAATAGGAGGATTTTTGACTATTGTAATTAATGTATAATTTTGGCTACTATAGGGCTACTAATTGAGAAAATGCCCCAAAAGAAAACGCCCCAATCTCTCGAAAGGGGCGTCTATATTGGTGGTGAAAGAGGGACTTGAACCCTCGACCCCAGCATTATGAATGCTGTGCTCTAACCAACTGAGCTACATCACCAGGAAACTGTTTGCTCTGATTTCAGCAAGCCCGCAATTTTAGAGTTTTCGAGATGAATTGTCAAAGAAATTGTGGTGGGATGACGATGTTTTTTACGCTGCTAAGAATTGATGAAGTCCTAGGCAAATCCGCGCAAACAGTGCAACTTGCACGGCAAGCGGATTTAACGACGGGATTCGTGATTGTTAGCAGTGTTCGTTAAACGTTGAAACGGAAATGCACCACGTCTCCATCATGCATTATGTATTCTTTACCTTCTAAGCGCATCTTACCTGCTTCTTGCGCACCTTTTTCACCTTTATTTTTGATGTATTCATCATAGGCAATGATCTCTGCACGGATAAATCCGCGTTCAAAGTCGGTATGAATCACGCCTGCTGCTTGCGGGGCAGTGTCCCCTTTTTTAATTGTCCATGCACGGACCTCATGAACGCCAGCGGTAAAATAGGTTTGTAACCCTAATAAATCGTATGCAGCGCGAATGACGCGGTTTAAGCCGGGTTCTTCTTGACCTAGCTCTTCTAAGAAAACAGCTTTATCTTCGTCATCTAATTCTGATATTTCTGCTTCAATTTTTGCACAAATGCAAACCACTGGCGCATTTTCTTTTTCGCCAAGAGCCATTACTTTGTCTAAATAAGGGTTGTTTTGAAAGCCTGCCTCATCAACATTGGCGATGTAAAGTACTGGCTTTACGGTAATCAGGCAAAGTGGTTTGATTCGCTTTATTTGCTCTGCATCTAAACCCATGGTGCGAACAGCTGTACCTTCATTTAAATGGGATTTAACCTGCTCGCAAAGCGCTACTAGCGCTATGGCTTCTTTGTCTCCTGATTTTGCCTTTTTAGCCTCACGCTGTAGTGTTTTTTCAAGTGTTTCTAAATCAGCTAACGCAAGTTCTGTATTGATAACCTCAATATCAGAAAGCGGATCAACTTTGCCTGCTACATGGACGACGTTTCCATCATCGAAGCAACGCACCACATGGGCGATGGCGTCTGTTTCGCGTATATTGGCTAAAAATTTATTACCTAAGCCTTCGCCTTTTGATGCGCCTTCTACAATACCTGCAATATCAACCATTTCGACTGTTGCAGGCAGTGTGCGCTCAGGGTTTACAATATCGACAATAGGCTGTAGACGTGGGTCAGGTACTTCTACTATGCCTATATTCGGTTCTATAGTACAAAAGGGATAATTTTCTGCTGCAATGCCCGCTTTGGTAATGGCATTAAATAAAGTTGATTTACCTACGTTTGGTAATCCTACGATTCCACACTGCATATGATGTGTTGCCTTTGGTTGTTCGCCTACAAGCGATTAATAATAAAATAAAGGCGCTATTCTAACCTTTTATTGAGTATGCAAAAAGAAACGACATTAAATAAAGCATTTACTATCACTTGTTTGGTGAATTGATAATTTTCATTAACAGTATATTATGTATTTAATCTAATCGATTTCTTTATATGAAAAAAACAAAAAGAGCAGGGGGATGGCATGTACGATATTGGTACGAGTTGCTACCATGGCTTGCTTTAGCTTTTTCATTACCAGTTGCTTATTTTGTATGGAATGCAGAGCGTACTGCTGAGTTTAATGTTCACCAGAGTAAGTTCGAATATCAATTAAACCAAGTATCAAATCAGTTTTTTAATCAGCTCAATCAATATGAGCAGTCATTATATGCAATTAAAGGCTTTTTTGATTCCTCAACCTTTGTGAGTGAGGCTGAGTTTGATGCATTTGTATCCGAGATATTGCATTCAAAGTTTTCAAATGGTTTAAACAGGATTGCATATGCAAAATTCATCAATCCTTTGCAACCAGATACATATAATCGTGTTGAGACTAAGTATAAAGGGCAAATAGCAAAACTAGATAAACAAACCAATCATGCACCAGTTATTTATTTAGTAGAGCAAAATGGCGTATATAAGGGTAGTCAACTTGATGATGTATTTCAAAATAAAGTAATTAAAGAAGGATTTGAGTATTCTGTAATACATAATCAGGTAGTTGTACTGACTAACGCTGGTTGGGCAAAGCAATATGGAGATGATTGTGATTGCGTATTGATGATTTTGCCTGTGTTCAAGCCGCAAAGTAATAAAAATATCCAGTCGAATATTGGGGATAGAGCTGAGGCTGATGGCTGGGTGTTCCTGCAACTGGACTTAAATACTATTTTTAAAAACGTACTGAATGGTCGGAATACGCAAGCCATTAGATTCTCACTTTACAAAAACTCAAGTGACACTCCTAATAATATGCTTTATGACAGTGAGGTAGATGTTGGAGAGAAGTCGGATTTCATATCTGCTTTCACTGCTAAGAAACAGGTTGAAGTGCTTGGCCAAAAATGGATGATGCTTGCGCGGTCACTCCCCTTATTTGAAAAAAAACTAAATTATAAGCAATCAACTATTATTGGCATATTCGGCTTATTACTATCAATTGCGCTGACCACTGTTTTGTTTTTGGTTATTGCCAGAGTTCGTGCTTTGGATTCATTAAGACATGTCAATAAACGGCTCAAGTTTAGCGATGATCGCTGGCGCTTTGCACTAGAGGGATCTGGTGATGGTATATGGGACTGGGACATAGTCAGCAATCATGTGGTCTACTCAACATTTTGGAAGCAAATGCTTGGGTATGATGAGGATGAAATTGGTTCAACATTAGATGAATGGCAAAGTAGGATTCATCCAGAAGATTATTCGAATGCTATAGAGAAATTAAATACATGCATAAAAGAGGGTAGGCGAAATTACTCGCTAGAGTGTCGTTTTAAATGTAAAGATGATTCATGGAAGTGGGTGCTTGCTCGAGGCATGGTCGTTAATAGAAATGAGCTAGGCGAGCCTTTGCGGATGGTTGGGACAAATACAGACATTTCGCAGCTTAAGCAATCAGAAGAGATGGTATGGCAACATGCAAATTTTGATGCATTGACTGGGTTGCCTAATAGACGAATGTTGAACTCAAGGCTTGAGCAAGAGCTGAATAAATCAAATCGGACTAGAAAAAAATTAGCTTTGATGTTTCTGGATTTAGATGATTTTAAAGGGGTTAATGATACTTTAGGCCATGATTATGGTGATGCTTTGCTTAAGGTGGCAGCTGAACGATTAATTAATATAGTTTACAGTCAAGATGTTGTAGCAAGGCTAGGAGGGGATGAGTTTATTATCTTGGTTTCTGAGTTAGAAAAAGAAAAAATTAATGATTTAGATTTGATTGCACATAAGGTACTAGCGGCATTATCAGAACCGTTTGTATTAGATGGACAAAAGGTTTTTGTTTCTGCCAGTATTGGCATTACCATTTTTCCTGACGATTCTGAGTCACTTGAGGAGCTATTGAAGTGCGTAGACCAAGCGATGTACGCGTCCAAAAAGAGGGGTGGCAATTGTTTTACTTATTTCACACCTGCGATGCAAGACGAGGCTGTCCACCGCTTACATTTATCCAATGATTTAAGAGAAGCGCTAAGCAAAAATCAGTTATATCTAGAGTATCAACCAATTATTGATTTAAAAACACAGCAAATCTATAAATGTGAAGCTTTGTTGAGATGGCAGCATCCCGAGCGAGGAATTGTAAGTCCAGCAGAATTTATCCCCATTGCCGAAAACACGCGGCTGATTAATGACATAGGCGGCTGGGTGTTTAAAGAAGCGATAAAGCAATGTAAGGAGTGGCGGCAAGCGATTCATAAAGATTTTCAAGTTGCTATCAACAAGTCGCCAGTCCAGTTCACAAATAACGATGAAAAAAATACAGAGTGGCTTCTAGAGGTGGATGGTAATGAAGCATTAAATAATGCGGTTGTCGTTGAGATTACAGAGGGTCTACTCTTGGATGCTTCGGCTCAAGTTGAAGAACGGCTAAATGAATATCGTGACAAGGGTGTGCAAGTTGCACTGGATGATTTTGGTACAGGTTATTCTTCTTTAGCTTACTTGCGAAGATTTGACATAGATTATCTAAAAATTGATCAGTCATTTGTGGCAAGTCTGGAAGCCAGCAATGAAGACCAAGTGCTCTGCCGAGCTATTGTAGCAATGGCGCATAATTTGGATATTAAAGTGATTGCAGAGGGTATTGAAACGAAACAACAAAGTGATATTTTGACATCAATTGGTTGCGATTTTGGTCAAGGATTTTATTATTCGAAATCACTACAGCCAGATTTGTTTGAAGCCTATGTTAAGCAATCTTAATCGACTTACTTGAAGTTTTTATACTTTGTTTTTTGTGTGCAGCTTTAGCATAGCTTGCTCAAGCTCGCCTTTTATTAACAAGTCAAAAACGTTACTACTGTTATCAATGCTTTCATCGATGGCGTTTTTCTCATCTTTAGTTGGTGGTTTGAGCACATAATTAACAACCTCATTTTTATGGCCAGGATGACCAATACCAAGACGCAAGCGCCAATAGTCAGATGTGCCCAGCGCAGCATGAATGTCTCTTAACCCATTGTGACCGCCATGACCGCCACCAAATTTCAACTTAGCTTGTCCTACGGTTAAATCAAGTTCGTCATGAATGACTAAAATTTCCTCTGGCATTATTTTGTAATAGTTGGCAATAGCTGCAACTGACTTGCCACTGGCATTCATGAATGTTGTTGGTTTAAGTAACCAGCTGTCTTGGTTAGGTTTACCTACAATGCCATACATCTTGCTATCCACGTTTAATACTGTACCTGTGTGGTCTGCAATTAAATCTACCCACCAAAACCCAGCATTATGACGTGTGGCAGTGTATTTTTCCCCAGGATTGCCTAGGCCTACAAATAGTTTTATGTTTGTTGCCATGCCGATTAATTTATCAATCCATATCAATAAAAAACGCGTGCTCTATTTCTAGAACACGCGTTATTTTACTTGCTTATTGCTTATTCAGCATCATCTGCTGCTGCTTCTTCATCTGTAGCACTATCATTATCAGCTGCATCTTCGGCATCAGTCGTTGATGCTTCAGCAATAGCACCACGTGGTTTATTGATTGAGCTCACAGCAGGGTCAGTGTCATGCGCTAACTGAACAAACTCAACACCTTCAGGCACTTTGATTTCAGATAGGTGAATAGAGTCACCCATTTCTAGTGAACCTAAGTCAACAGTAATAAACTCTGGTAAGTTTTTGGCCAAACAGCTCACTTCAGCTTCATTCAAAATGTGTCCAACAATACCGCCACCTAATTTAACGCCTGGGCAGGTGTCACCATTGATAAAGTGGAATGGAACCTTCACATGAATTTTTTCAGTGGCAGATACACGTTGAAAATCAATGTGTTGAATTGTATTGCGAACTGGGTGAAGTTGATAGTCACGTAACAGGACATCTTCTTTTTTGCCTTCTAGTTCTAGGCTTAAAATTGATGCATGGAAAGCTTCATGACGAAACTCCATGAACAATTCTTTATGATCAAACTCAAGTGTGATCGCTGGGTCGCTGCCACCATACACAACTCCAGGGACCCGGCCAGAACGACGTAGGCGGCGGCTCGCACTCGTACCTTTAACGTCACGTTTAACAGCTTTAATGTTAATACTCATTTTACTACTCCTAATTGGAACTACATAAAAATCTGTTATCCGCGACCAGATAACAGGGAACTAAATCAATCCATAAATAAGGAAGAAACAGAGTCTTCTTTACTAATTCTGCGTATTGTTTCAGCAAGCAACACAGCAGCGCTGAGTTGACGAATCTTTTTACAACTTTTAGACGCTTCACTAAGCGGTATCGTATTTGTCACGACTAATTCATCCAGTGAAGAGTTATTAATGCGCTGTGCTGCAACACCAGATAAAACGGGGTGTGTAGCATAGGCAACCACTTTTTTGGCCCCTTGCTCTTTTAATGCAGATGCAGCTTCACATAAGGTATTAGCCGTATCAACCATGTCATCCATAATGACACAAGTGCGACCTGATACTTCGCCAATAATATTCATCACTTTGGCTTCATTTGGTTTTGGTCGACGTTTATCAATAATCGCTAAGTCAGAGCCTAATTGTTTTGCTGCTGCACGTGCTCTCACTACCCCACCAATATCTGGCGACACAACGACCAAGTTTTCATAGTGTTGTTTTTTTAGGTCATCTAGCAAAATTGAGGTTGCATAAATATTATCTACAGGAATATCAAAGAACCCTTGAATTTGATCGGAATGTAAATCCATCGTTAATAGACGATTTACACCAACGCTTGTCAGCATATTGGCAACTACTTTCGCCGTGATGGCAACACGCGCAGAGCGTGGGCGGCGGTCTTGTCTTGAATAGCCTAAATATGGAATAGCAGCAGTAATGCGTCCTGCAGAAGAGCGTCGTAATGCATCAATCATCACCATGACTTCCATCAGGTTGTCATTATTCGGATGGCAGGTTGATTGCAGTACAAATACGTCACGACCACGAACATTTTCTAGGATTTCCAGCATGATTTCACCATCTGAAAAGCGACCAACATCAGCACGCCCCAGAGGGATGCCAAGGTTGCTAGCAACTTCTTGTGCTAATACTGGATTGGCATTGCCTGTAAATACCATCATGTTGCTAGTCGTTGACACATGTATCCTTAAAAAATTGAAAAGCGTGTAAATCTCACTAATCTACACGCTTTAGGCTTTTAAATCTTGGCTGAGGAGGAAGGATTCGAACCTTCGCATGCAGGGATCAAAACCCTGTGCCTTAACCAACTTGGCGACTCCCCAATAAACTTTATGTTGCTAACTCATACAAAGGATGTTTGCTTAAACTCTTGGCAACAAAGCCATCTAAGTCAACTGGCTTTTGTGCCAATATTGCTTCTGCCTTTGTGTATGAATCCGCTGCTACAAAAACAGATGCCCCTGAACCACTCATTCTTGCTTCACCATGTTGGTTCAACCATTTTAGACTATTGGCAACTGCTGTATATTCTTCACATACAACTTTCTCAAGGTCGTTTCTAAATAACTTAGAATGTTCACCGTTTGAAAAGTCCGCTATTTTCAATGGTTTCGTGTCTTTTGTCAATCTGGAATTAGCAAATATTTTTGCAGTTGATACATTTATTTGCGGTGTGAGTACCACATAGTATTTTGTTGGGGTTGATAGTGGCGTGAGTAACTCGCCAATCCCTTCTGCCCAAGCGTTTTCACCAAAAATAAAAAATGGGACATCAGCACCCAGCTTCACGCCTATGTCCATGAGTGCTCTTCGGCTTAACTTCAGTTGCCATAAATGATTGAGCGCAAGTAACACGGTTGCGGCATCAGAGCTGCCACCACCCAAACCTGAGCCCATTGGAATGCGTTTTTCAATTGCAATCTCAACACCACGACCAGACCCTGTTGCTTGCTGTAAAGCCTGTGCCGCACGAACAGTCAAGTCATGTTGTTCAGGCACGCCATCCACATGAGTTAGCCTATTAATTTTGCCGTTATGTGTCGGGTTTAAAGAAATAGTGTCGCAAAAATCTAATAGCTGAAATGCACTTTGAAGCGTGTGATAACCATTTGCTAGTTGTCCAGTAACGTGTAAAAAGATATTAATTTTGGCAGGCGCTAAGAAAGATTGCATAACTAGAATGTTACAATAGATTGGTAATTTTCAACTGATTTAACTCATGAAAATGATTAATTTATATTGATAATGTTAATCGATAGTAATGACTTAAGCTATTTAATGATTGAGCTAAGTTGTAACTAATGTGACTCAATTATCAGGTATAGACCTTTATTTTTAATTTTAGATTATGAATTATCGTCTGATAATCGAGTCTCATGAAGTTAAAACATAGAATGATTTAATTTTTAATAATTAAATGTGCCGTTTTGTGAGTACGTTATATTTAACTATGTCAGATTAATCTGACAATAAAACCAGATGTTTTCCTGTATGTATTTTTAACAAAAATATTAAAATATGAATCAATATTATGGGCAAATGTAATTATCAAAAAAACAATCGCAGCATATCAGTTGGATAGATACTAAATGCTTACTTGAAAGAATTTTTATGGATAAAGAAAAAAGTAATGCTTCAATTGCAGTTGTTGTGCTTGCCATGCATCGGTATAAGAAGCTGAAAAATACAATTGAGAGTTTACGTAATCAAACAAGACCATTGGATGAAATTATTGTCGTTTTTCAGGGGGAAGACAAAAAAATTAAACATTGGCTAGAGGCACAACAGGATATAACGCTAAAAATTCAGGATAATGTTGGTAGTGCTGGTGGTTTCTCCGCTGGTATGCAGATGGCGATTACGCATGGCCATGATTGGGTTTGGGTGACGGATGACGATGCTTTTCCTGAGAAAAATACGTTGCAAAAACTGGTTTCAACCAAATACTTTGATGACGAAGCGACTGGTTTGTTGAGTTGTGTTGTTGTTGATGTGAATAAGAAAACGTATATGTCTCCAATACCGGATGATGCAAATAAATGGTACGGCAGTGTTTTAGAAGAAAAGTGTCTGCCAATATTATCGGCTGCTTGGCCCGGCTGTTTGGTGTCAACAAAAGCAATTCAGGCGCATGGATTGCCCATTGAAGAATACTTTTTTTATGATGAGGATGTCGAGTTTACTACACGCATTGCGCGGAATATGGCCTCTTATTGTGTCATTGATGCAGTTATGCATCATCATCAAGAGCCTTCAAGTAATCTATGGCTATCACCAGAACGTTACAAACGCTATGTGAGAAACAAGTTTGCAACGATTCGATTATCTGACGATTCCATTGCAAAAAAAATCGGAAAGCAGTTTGTTTGGATGGTTAAAATCATAATGTGTGTTTTGACTGGGAAGAAGCCACTGGGCGTGTTATTTCCCATGATTCATGGCTTCTTGTTTTTCTGGCCCAAAATTCGCTATCCGAAAACGAAAAAACAAATTAGTTAAGTTAGCTAATCAGCGGTTACTTACTGTACTTGTATTTCATCCCAATTGTCGACAATAAGCTTAATGCTGATGCGATTATTGTTTAATTGTACTTTTCTAGGTAGAGAATACACATCATGGTCAGCGTAGTCATTGTATTCAATATTCCAACCATCCTGCACTAAGGTCTTAATTTTACCGTTGTTGTCCCAAGTCATTACATTGGCAATACTTTGATTACTTGGTTTTCCTAGGGCCCAGTAACTTAGCCCAGATAAAGGCAGGCTAAAACCAAGTGTCTCTTGAGTTAGTGACTCAGCATCTGCTGCAGTTAGTGTTTTTTTGTTATCTGTGAATGTGACTTGTTCAGGGGTTTTAGTGATGTTGGCGACTTTCCCTCCTAGAGGTGAGTAAATGTCAACGTTGTCTTTTTTAGCGCTGTGCTCCCAGGCCAGTCTGCCAGAAGAATTTTTGGCATCAGTGATAACGGCAATCCTACCTTTCAGAGAAAAACCTTCTATTTTCTCTATTGTTGCCATATGCTTGGCATGTAAAACAGAAGGTTTTAATATAGCGCCAGTATTATTAGGTTGCTCACGTGGTGGTGTTGTTTGACAGCCAGAAAGGTAAATTGAAAAAAGAATTAGCCATAAAAAATTTATGCGCTTTATAAAAAATGACATCCTAATCAAAATAGTTGATTAAAGTATTTTATGGTTTAAACTTTTTGGCTGTGCTAACCAAAAGATTGTTATCCGGAAAGTCTTTTAATGCATTTTCCCAAATCTTTTTCGCTTCTTCTTGTAAGCCTTGTTTCCATAAGACTTCCCCAAGGTGTGCAGAAATTTCTGGGTCTGCCTGCGTCGCATGTGCTTTCCGTAAATATTCAACAGCAATGTCATAATTGCCTAAACGATATTCAATCCATCCCAAACTATCTAGAATGTAATGATCATCTGGGGCGAGTTTATGTGCAGTTTCAATAAGCGTTTTAGCTTCGTTGAGGTTAATGTCTCGGTCTGCAAAAGAATAGCCCAATGCATTGTAAGCCGCTGCATAATCAGGTTGCAGCTTAATGACTTTACGTAACTCCGTTTCCATCAAGTCTAATTTGCCCAGACGCTCAGCTGCCATTGCATAATCATAAATAAGCTGTGGTGTGTTAGGAACGGAGTTGACTGTTTTTTCAATGAGATCAAATGCTTCTTGATGACGGTTTGCTTGTGCTAGCATTGCTGCTTCACCCTGTACCACTGCCAGTTTCTGTTCTATCGTTAATTCTTCCAAGCTATCTAGCATCTCGATTGCAGCATCTAGGCTTTTAGTCCGTGCAATGACATTGGCGGCAGAAAACTTCGCCTCAAGGAAATGGTTGTTGTTCGCTGGTACCTTGTCGTACCATTCTAGTGCTTTTGTGTCATTATTTTTGCGCTCTGCTGTGCGCCCTAAATAGATATACAGCTGCTCTCTATCATTGAAATCATTATCTAATGCCTGTTGGAGATATTTTTCCGCCATATCGAATTCATTTGCCTCTAGGGATAGCAGGCCAACAACGGCGCTTGTTTCTGGGTTGTCTTTGGCGCTATCAGAAAGTTTAATAAATTCTGGTTTGGCTTCCTGATGTCTTTTTAGGCTCACTAGCAGTTTCGCATAGTTCATCCTTACTTTATCCGCATCTGGGTACTTGTTTAAAAAATCCTGATAATAACTGACGGCAGCATCTGGAGATTCTGTGGTGATGATTTGGCCAAGCATTTGCGCACTAGTTTCCCAGCCAGGGTTTAATGAGTTAGCCTTTTCTAAAGCTTGCTTAGACGCTTCTTTATCTCCTGCTAGCCAAGCTGCTCTGGCAAGAGCAAATTGTGCTTCAGGCGATTCAGGGTAAGGTTGGGCAAGTTCTTTTACGACATTCAGCATTGCCCGTTTATCTTGCTGATTGCTCAACAAGTCATTGATGTAAAGGAAGCCATCTGCACGCATCTTTTCAATTGATAACAATCTTTTGATGTGCGGGATAGCGCCTTGAATATCACCAGTGGCGATTAGCATCTGACCTGAAGCTTGTTGTGCCTCTAGCGAGTCAGGGTCGAGTTCGGCCCAAAGTGTCGCCGCATCTAAAGCTAAGCGTTCTTGACGAGCATAAGCTGCTGATCTGGCTGCGCGTTCTGCTAAGCGAGGGTCTTGAGTTTGTTTGGCTAAATCTAAAAACAATTGACTCGCTAATGACAAGTCACCTCGCTGGCCTGCTATTTCACCTAGTAGGTATTTATATACAAACTCTGCGTTAGCTTCTGTAATTTTTGGTTCGTCGTTTGATTTGGCATAAGCAAAGTTCACGCTTAGTGCGGACATTAATGCAAACAAAAATAATTTTTTTATATTCATCATCGAGTGATTATCCAACGTTGGAATGATTAAACTCTAGTTTAGTCCGTGACAGTTTGAACAAGTTCATCCATAATTAAGGGTTGATAAAATAATTATCCTTTAATTAGGGTTCATTAATCGTACTATAACTTTTTGCTTGAAACTTATCCAGCGATTTAGTTTCCTAGGTAACTAGAATTTTAAGAATTGAAATTAAATAAGATTTTAATATGAGTAATTATACAGTTGAAGCAATTGAGCTCACGCGGCTTTATGGTGGCCGTGCAGCCGTTAGTGAAGTTAGTTTTCATTTAGCAAAAGGTCAGGTATTAGGTTTTCTTGGCCCCAATGGCGCAGGCAAATCGACAACCATGAAAATGCTAACAGGTAATTTGGCACCCAGCCTTGGTAGTGTAAAGATTTGCGGTATTGACATGATAGAAAACCCAAAAGAGGCAAAAGCCTTAATTGGTTACCTGCCTGAGATGCGGCCTTTATATAAAGAGTTTACTGTTGATGAGTACTTAACCATTGCAGCCCGCCTGCACAATGTAAACAGTAAACATATTAAACAAGCGGTTGAAGTTGCAAAAGAACGCTGTGGCTTAGGTCATATGAGTAAGCGCTTGATTGAGAATTTGTCAAATGGATACCAACAACGCGTTGGTATTGCGCAAGCCATTATCCACAGTCCAATGGTTGTGATTCTAGATGAACCAACAGTTGGTCTGGATCCGATACAAATCCGCGATATTCGGACTTTAATCAAAGAAATTGGTCAAGAACACAGTGTTATCGTTTCAACACACATTTTGCCTGAGGTTGAAATGGTTTGCGATCACGTGCAAATTATCGACCAAGGCAAGCTAGTCTTTAATGGTGATATTGAAGTCTTAAAAAGTCAGCGCATGGGGAACAAGCTATTAATAGGATTTAATACCCCACCAAGCATTGATGACTTAGCGAAAATTAAAGGTGTGTCTGATGTTGAGTTAGCTGAGAACAATATGATGCGTGTGCGAGTGCAAGAGGGGGTCATGCCACATGAGTCAATTGTTAAGGCATCAGTAAAAAATGGTTGGGGCTTGTATCACATAGCGCCAGACCAAACCAGTTTAGAAGATGTGTTTGTACAGCTAACATATCATGACAGTGCGCACACAGATGGAGAACAAGCCGCTTAATATGCGGATGTTGGGGGTTGTAAGATGATATTAAGTATTGCAAGAAAAGAATTAAAAAGTATGTTTGCATCACCAATGGGGTGGATTATTTTGGCGTTGCTTATGTTTTCATTTGGTACTTATTACTTGAATGGAATCAATAATTACTTTGAGGTTATGTCTGGCTCAATTCGACCTGCAGAACGAATGGGCGTTACGCAATTTGTAGGGCAGAATGTTTACGGTCTTGCATCGTTTATTATGCTTTTTGCCGTACCATTGTTGTCAATGAGATTAATTTCTGAAGAGCGTCGCAATCAGACGTTACCATTTTTGTTAAGCGCACCACTGTCGATTATAGAGATTGTGGTTGGTAAGTTTTTAGGGCTCGTTACATTTCTAAGTATCTTGATTGTTTATATTGGCATAATGCTCTCAACGCTCAATATTTGGTCAGATATCGATTTTGGCTATATTCTGTCCAATTCGTTTGGGTTGTTCATGTTGGTGGCTAGTTTTTCCGCTTTAGGATTATATTTCTCAAGCTTGACTTCACAACCTGTGGTCGCTGCAATATTAAGTTTTATTGCGCTGTTCGTGCTAATGATTCTGGATCGTTTCTTTGCAGGTGACCCTAGTAGTACGATGGCGCAACTTTCGTTCATGAAGCACTTTCAATCATTTGCAGGCGGCTTGATTGATACTGCTGACATTGTCTATTTTCTTTTATTTATTTTAACTTTCTTAATTTTAACGATTCGTCGTTTAGACGCAGACCGTTTAAGAGGCTAATCAGGTTACAGTATGAAAATGAATCGCAGTTTAAAGCTCCAGATGTTGGTGCAAAGTTGGTTTTTTGTCATTTTATTTGTGGCATTAGTGGTAATTTTGGGTTACTTGGGCCATCAGTATCGTTACGCTAAAGACGTGACGCAGGCTAGTAGGAATATCCTCACGCAGGGCAGTATTGATGTGCTTAATCAAATGAAAGACCCCGTGAATATTACCGTATTTGCGACGAAAGATGATCCGAGCAGGGGTGATACTTTCCGTAAAGGAATGCTGGATTTCGTGGCGCGTTACCAACGACAAAAAAATGATATCAATATCAAATTTATTAACCCAACAGAAGAGCCTAAGTTAGCGCAAGAAGCTAACATTAAGCAAGATGGTGAGGTCGTGGTTGAGTACAACAAGCGTACTGAACATATCTTTCCGCCCATTGTAGAACAAGATATGACTAATTTATTAGTTCGTTTGTCGCGCACGAATGAAAAACCGATTATGTTCTTGGACGGGCATGGTGAACGACATATGCAAGGTGTTAAGAACCATGATTTAGGCGAGTTTGGTAAACAATTAGAAGAAAAAGGTTTTAAATTTGCAAATCCTGATTTAACTATTGCACAAGCCGTGCCTACTAATGGTGCTATGTTGGTTGTCGCAAGTCCTCAAGTAGACGTGAGTGAAATAGAAGCTACTAAAATACTGGAGTATATTAAGGCGGGCGGGAACCTACTTTGGTTGCTGGATGACAATAACTTTCACGGTTTGGACAATGTTGCCGAGTATTTAGGCGTCACAGTGTCTTCTGGAATAGCTGTTGATATGTCTGCTGCGCAATATGGAGCAGATGCTAAAGTGGCCTTTGCCAGTGCTTATGGGGACCATCCGATTACTAGAAGTTTCCAATTACGTACTCTCTTCCCCGAAGCAAGAGAAGTTGATGCTAAGGCTTCATATGATTTTGGCTGGAAAGTGGGACGTTTGGTTGATGTTGCACCAAATGGATGGTTAGAGTCTGAAAAAATTGTACCAGGAGTTAAAAATCAGAAGGTAACTTTCGATGAGGCCGTCGATAAGAGAGGTCCAATCAACATAGGTGTAGCGTTAGAGCGTACATATGGCAAAAAAGGGCAGCGTGTAGTCGTAATGGGCAATGCAAATTTCTTGTCTAATACTTTTATTACTAACGGTGGTAACCTTGATTTCGGTATCAATGTTGTTAATTGGTTAGCTGGTGATGACCAACTCATCACTATTCAACCAATGCCGCTTAAAGATGCAAACGTAACCATACCTAATAATGACATGGGCCGCGCTGTAGCTTGGTCAGTCTTTCATGGCTTCCAGTATTTTATCCCATTAGGCTTCCTTGTTGCTGGCTTATGGTTGTGGTGGAGACGCAGAAAAGCGTAATGTTAGTGACTTTATTGCGGACTAAAAGACAATGAAAAAAAGATGGATTCTGAATTTAATCATGCTGGCATTGGTGGCTGGCCTTGTCTCTTTTTTATATTTGAAACCTAAAAGTGAAGTCGAAGAAAAAGTAGAGTATGAGGTTTCTCAATTAAAGCTGGCAGGCATCAGTGCAGTAAAAATTGATTTTCCTGCTAAAGCACCTGTTATTTTTGAGAAAAATGATGGGTATTGGTTTATGAATAAACCTTACAAACAGAGAGCAGATCAACGCTCCGTTCAACGGATACTATCTGTTATTGCTGCCAAATCAGAGTATAAGCTGCCAGCGACTGATTTAGGTAAATTTGGTTTGAAAAATCCTTTGGTGAGGGTTTCTATGGTAACTCCGAATGGGGAAGAGCTTTTTTCATTTGGTACCTATAATACAGTGACTGATGAGCAGTATATTGCTTATAAAGATAGTGTCTATTTACTGAGCGCTGTATATTCAGAATCAGCAAGCACGCAGCCAATAGAAATGGTAGACAAGAATAGTTTGGCTCCCTCAGAATCCAAGCAGATAGCTGGTTTTGATTTCTCTCATCTTGAACAATGGGAGGCTGCTGCCCTAAAAGTTAAACTTAATAAAGGGCAATGGGAGGCCAGTATAGCTGCAGCGAAACCAGTGCAAAATGATTTAAATGAATGGTTAGAATTCAGTTGGAAGCAGAACCCTGCAAAATCAGTTGAGTTATATACGCCTGATAGAACTCAGACATATCCCTCATTTAAAGTGATGTTAGAAGACGGCAGTAGCATTCGTTTCGATAAGCTCATGGAGTCACCAGAACTCGTGCTAGCTAGACCTGATGAAGGGTTAATCTATCGTTATCCGAACGATGTCGGGTTTACCATGCTTAACCCACCATTAAATATCAAATAATAGACTTCAATGCCGGAACTGCCCGAGGTCGAAATAACCAAACAAGGCTTATTGCCGCTCATTAATCATACCGTCAGTTCAGTGGTCATTCGTAATGCAGCTATGCGATGGCCAATTCCAATGCATTTAACTGATACATTGGTTGCCCAGCAGCTATTAACCTTAAAAAGGCGCGCAAAGTACATCCAGCTAGGCTTTGAAAATGGCACATTACTATTGCATTTAGGGATGTCAGGAAGCATTCGTTTGCTTGATAGAAACTACCCACCAGAAAAGCATGATCATTTTGACATCGTATTTAAAAACCAACAGACAATGCGGCTCACAGATCCCAGGCGCTTTGGCGCCGTGTTATGGGCAGGGGAAAATCCAGTTTCACATCCTTTGTTGTGTAACTTAGGGCCTGAGCCATTAGAAGAAGAGTTTGATGGTCGTTACTTGTACAATCAATTAAAGCAGCGTAAAGCAGCCATTAAAACAACCATAATGAATGCGAGCCTTGTTGTAGGCGTTGGTAATATTTATGCTAATGAAGCGCTCTTTAGGTCAGGCATCCATCCACAACAGCCGTCTAACCAGCTAAGTTTGGCTAAGTGTAAAAATTTAGTCAGTGAAATAAAATCGACTTTGATAGATGCACTGGAGGCGGGCGGAAGTAGTTTGCGTGACTTTGCTGCAGTGAATGGTAACTCTGGATACTTTCAGCAATCGTATTATGTATATGGGCGGACCAATCAGCCTTGTAAAAAATGTCAGTCGCTCATTAAATGTATTCGGTTAGGTCAGCGCTCAACCTTCTATTGTGAAACATGTCAAAAACACAAAAGTCGTTAACAGAAGTTTTAGGTGCCTAATGTAAGAGGGACTCTCTAATAGTTGCGCTCTTATCAGATTTGAATTTTCTTGTTTTTTTAATATGCTCTGTTGTTTGAGATGGTTGGTAGAAGAATACTAGATTTCTACCGTTGTTTTTAGCGTTATACATGGCTTGGTCCGCATTATTTAGAATCTCATCAATTGTTTCGCCGACATCAGAAACGCCAAAGCTGGCAGTAATAGGGATACTTTTTTTTCTTGGAATAATGACAGGAGTGGCGGCAATCAAACCTTTTATTTTTTCTGCGACGATGAATGCCTCATCTAAATTTGTATTGGGTAATAGAATGGCAAACTCTTCACCTCCAAATCGACAACTAATATCTGATTTTCTCAGCTCGTGCTTTAATAACTCAGCGACATGTTGTAGTGCAATATCACCGCCTGCATGGCCAAATTCATCGTTAATTTTCTTAAAATAATCAATATCAAACATAACAATGCTGACAGGTAGCTCTTTTTCATGGCATGTCTTTAATAAAAAAGGCGCTTTATCAAAAAAAGCCCGTCGATTATTAAGGCCTGTTAGTACATCTGTCCGTGCGAGAATCTCAGCATTTATAATTGATTTTTCTAAATCATATGCTAGCTCTAGGTTGCCGTTTAGCGTTTTTTGGAAGAGATGGCTAGTTGAAATGCATGACATAAACATAAAGCAGGCAGCCATTCCAACCCATAGGGTTTCAGGTTCTCCATGCGTGAGCAATACTGTCATAATTGGGATTAGTGCCATGCATATTGTCCCCAGTTGTACATAGCGGATATGCGCATACCAAGAGATGGCGGCGGCTGCCAAGCCAATAGAAAAGACACTAACAATAAAAATTGAGGCTAGGTTATCTTTGGGTGTGACAATCAGTACGCCAATACTCCATGTTAGAAAAACTGCAAATAGAGAGATTGTGAATGGTCTTTCCCACGCTAAGATAGCTTTACCAGATGGTTGCCGTTTTTTGAAGCTGAGGATGAGAGAGACACGAATGACTGCGAGAAAAATAGTAATACTGAGCCAAATTAATAATGACTGATGCTTTGCACTGTTCCATAAAGCAGCTACTAAAAAAAGCGCAGCAAAGCCACTCAGAACAGCAGGCACTAAACTGTTTAAATAAAGCAGCCTGATTTTTTCTATCAGTATATGTTGTTTTTTATCGACCACTGCATTGTTCAGATTTATTATTTACAGCGTAATGTATCACAGAGATGCGATTGTAGACAACTGTATACTAGTGATGGGGTTGGCAGTTTATGTTGAGTCGTATTAATTAAACACTAATCCAGCAGAATAATCACAATAAAAGCAACTTGTAGAACCGCTACAGCAAGCAGCGCAAAGGTGAGTGTTTTATACCAAGTAACTTGCTGTTGTTGCACGTGAATGAGTTTATTCATGTCAGCTCTTAAGGGTGAGCTTGCATCTTCATTTGTCTGTTGATGTAGAAAGCGATGGATTAACCGCGGCACTTCTGGCGCCGTTTTGAGGATAAATGGCAATTCCTTTTTGACTGATTTTGCTATTTTTCGCCAACCTAGCTGCTCACTCATCCATCGTTTCAAGAATGGACGAGCGGTTTGCCATAGGTCGATATTAGGGTCTAAATCACGGCCCAAGCCCTCAATATTCAAGAGTGTTTTTTGCAGCATCACAAGTTGTGGTTGTATTACAACGCCAAATCGTCTGGACATCTGGAATAAGCTGAGTAGTGTTCGTCCAAATGAAATGTCTTTAAGTGGTTTATTAAAGATAGGTTCACAGATGGCGCGAATGGCAATTTCTAGCTCTTCTCGGTTAGTCTCTTTAGGCACCCAGCCAGAGTCAATATGTGCTTGCGCTACATCACGGTAGTCCCTATTAAAAAAAGCTAAAAAGTTACGTGCAAGATAATATTTATCTGCATCATTTAGGTTGCCCATGATGCCAAAGTCTAAAGCGATATAGCGTCCATCATCAGCAACCTGAATATTGCCTGGGTGCATGTCTGCGTGAAAAAAGCCATCGCGAAACACTTGTGTAAAAAACAATTCAACACCGTCATGTGCTAGCTGGGAAAGATCAATACCTTTTGCTATTAATGCTGCAGTATTTCTGATTGGCGTACCATGCATACGTTGCATCGTCATCACGGATTTGCGGCAATAGTCCCAATGTACCGCAGGAATGAGTAAGCGTTGATCGCCAAAATTACGTGCAAGTTGACTGCAGTTGGCTGCTTCAAGTGTCAAATCGAGTTCATGTTTAGTGTGTCGGGCAAATTCTTCAACGATTTCTGTCGGTTTTAAACGTTTGCCTTCGCTAGAGATGGTTTTGACTAACCATGCAAGCGATTTTAATATTGATAAGTCTTGTTCGATGACTTTTTCAATATTGGGTCGCAGTACTTTTACCGCGACATCCTCGCCACTGTTTAAGCGCGCAAAATGGACTTGTGCAACAGAGGCACTAGCGACGCAGTGTGTATCAAATTGTGCATAAACGTTTTCAAGTGGCTCACCAAATGCCGCTGTAATTGTTTTTTCAATTGCTGAATAATCAATAGGTGGCACTTGATCTTGCAATTTAGCAAGTTCGTTTGCAACGTCTTCAGGTAACAAGTCTCTGCGCGTAGAGAGTACTTGACCAAATTTGACAAACAGAGGGCCTAATTTTTCTAATGCTAATCGTAATCGAATCCCTCGTGCATCTTTTTTAACCCGCCAAAATAGGCAAACTTTTATTAAAAGTTGAAGTGGGTGTAGGCCTGAGTCATGCGTAATAAAGTCGTCTAACCGAAACCATAAGGCAACCCATATAATATAAATCAAACGTAGATAGTGCATGGTTAATTAGTATTGCTTTCTTGTATGCGTTCTTTAAGCTTAGTCAATCGTTTTTCTAATCTATTTACATCACTGCGCAAGCTATCCACACTGCTGTTAAATTGATTGACCTGCCATTGCTTGGCTAAAATAGGTTTTTCTTCCTGCCAAAACTCTTTCAGCATTTCTGTTAGGTTAATCGTTTGCTTTTTCACTGATTGTGCTGATTCTTTGGCGATGGCAACAACTTTATTTGCAGGAATGTCGCCAACCGCCTTGCTAAGGTCATCTTCTACATCCCAGCGAATGTATTGCAAAACTTTGCCTAATTGCGTAGCTAGATGGCTATCTCCATCAATTTTAATGAGCATTTTTGCTGCTTCATCTTTTGCTATAAGCCTGATTGCTAAGCTTGGAGGGATGTGAATGGTTGCATCTGCAGCAGCATTGTCTGGAGGCAACCCTAAGCTGCCGTCTTCCAAAATCATGAGCTTGGCTTTGATAGGAACTATATTAAACTGCACCACTTTTCCTGCGTAGGGTGCAAGATGTTTACGTGACCAGTTATTTTGGTGTGTAATATGTTGTAAAAATTCAGAGGCAATTGGCTTCAGCATAAAATAATGACTTTATAGTTTATAGCCCTTATGCAAGGCGACAATCCCTGCGCTAAGGTTGTAGTAATCCACTTTACTGAGACCCGCATCTGACAACATTTGCTTTAATGTTTCTTGGTTTGGGTGCATGCGGATAGACTCCGCTAGATACGCATAACTATCGGCATCATTGGCAATAACCTTGCCCATAAAAGGCAAGAACTTAAATGAATAAGCATCGTAAACTTTATCAAGCGGCTCCCATACCTTAGAAAATTCTAATACCAACAGACGCCCGCCCACTTTGAGTACGCGCTGCATTTCTTTTAATGCAACCTCTTTACGTGTCATATTTCTCAAGCCAAAAGCCACGATAACGCAGTCAAAAGTATTATCAGCAAACGGCAAGTATTCGGCATTACATTGCGTCACTTGAACATCGAGCCCAGCGTCAATCATATTATCTCGACCAACTGATAACATGGAAGCATTAATATCAGTAAGAACGGCTTTGCCTTGTTGGCCTACTTTTTTACTGAACAACTTCGACAAATCGCCACTTCCACCTGCAATATCCAATACACTGTCTCCAGCTTTAACGCCGCTGATATTGACAGTAAATCTTTTCCAAAGCCGGTGCATCCCAACTGACATCACATCGTTCATGATGTCGTACTTCTTTGCTACCGAGTGAAATACGTCACCTACTTTTTTTTGCTTTTCATTTTCTTTAACAGATTGAAAGCCAAAGTGTGTTTCTTTATCGCTCATGTTTTTCCTTTTAAGATAGCGGCTTTCTTTTATGCCCAGCTGCATCTAGTTTGCCAATATACTCTAGCCAAAGTGCTTCATAATTCTCTGCTAAATGGTACAAATAGTCCCAAGAATAAAGCCCAGTGTCATGACCGTCGGTAAATTGCAATTTGATAGCATAGTTGCCAATGGGTTCAATGCCAGTAATATTGACATCTTCTTTGCCTACTTGTAACACTTCTTGGCCTACACCGTGGCCTTTCACTTCCGCAGAGGGAGAATAGACGCGTAAAAACTCGCAAGAGAGCATACACTCAGTGTTGTTATTAAATTTTATTTCAAGCAGTTTGGATGCTTGATGTAATTTAATATCGATTGGCCTTGGTGTATTGGCTTCTAGACCGCTCATATCAATCTACCGTAAAGTTTTGTCAAAGCTGAAATAATAGCAGAACATTGCATCTCAATAAGTGACAGGTGGCTTTTTTTGCAAATTATTACTGATGTAGACCGTTTGTCGTACAAAAGTCACCTTTTATCAGAATTTAGATTATTTTTATGATAAATGTATCTGATTTAGTTGAATTTTCTGTTCTTCATGATAGAGTAATGTCAGTAAAAAAGAGCCTATTTTAAGGAAACAATAATGGCAGATACTGATTTAGCGATTCAACTTGCTGGTTATTCAGAGTGGAGAAAAGCGCTCGTTGATAGTATATGTGACTATCGAAGCTGGTTGAATGAGCAAGAGCTTAATGATGCGCAAATAGATCAGCGCATCACTAATTTGCTTGAACGCTTGCGTGAAGATAAATTAAATGTGGCTTTTGTCGCTGAGTTTTCACGCGGTAAATCAGAGCTGATTAATGCCATTTTCTTTGCAGGATACGGCCAACGTTTACTTCCATCCAGTGCTGGACGTACAACGATGTGCCCTACAGAATTGCTGTATGACCCAACAAAACCTAGTTGCTTACAACTGCTGCCAATTGACACACGTGCCTTAGATGCTACTACAACAGAATATAAACGTTATCCGGAAGAGTGGACGGTCGTTGAATTTGATGTTGAGTCAAACCAAAGTATGGCCAAAGCATTTGAACAAGTGAGCCAAACAAAGCGCGTCACTGTTGAAGAGGCTGAAAAGTTTGGATTATTTGACCCAAATAGTAGTGATGATGCAATGAGCCTTAATAAAGATGGTTCGATTGATATTCCATGTTGGCGTTATGCTGTTATTAACTTTCCACATCCATTGCTTGAGCAGGGCTTAGTGATACTTGATACGCCAGGTTTAAATGCGATTGGTACTGAGCCAGAGCTTACCTTAAATATGCTGCCTAATGCACATGCTGTCTTGTTTATATTGGCTGCAGATACTGGTGTTACAAAGTCTGAGATTGATGTCTGGCGCCAATACATTAGCGGTACGCGCTGGAAACAAAAGGGCCGTATGGCTGTATTAAACAAAATTGATGGTTTATGGGATGAGCTAAAAACTGAAGTTGAAGTAGAAAAAGAAATTGCGAAGCAGGTAAGGACAACAGCAGAATTACTAAGCTTGGATGAAGGGCATATTTTTCCAACTTCTGCACAAAAAGGTTTATTGGGTAAAATCAATAATAACCAAGCGCTGGTTGAACAAAGTCGATTGCTTGAACTTGAGAAGGCGCTGTCAGAAGAACTCATTCCTTCCAAAAAAGAAATCGTTCATGACAACACCAAAAATGAGATTGAAGATTTGATTGGTAATTCCAATATGATTCTAGAATCTCGTGTGTCGGGTGTGATTGATCAACTTGAAGAGCTTCGTGGACTACGTGGTAAAAACGAAGATGTTGTCGAACACATGATGAACAAAGTTAAGCAAGATAAGGAAAACTTTGAAAAAGGCTTGCAGCGTTTCCAGGCACTGCGAAGCGTGTTTTCACAACAAACAAATAAATTATTCACACTGCTTGGTATGGAAGCATTGAAACTAAAGGTTCATAACACGCGTGAGACAATGGTCAATGCTAAGTTTACAAAAACCATGCGTGATGCCATGGATGGCTTTTTTGAAGAATTAAAAGGGCGCTTGGTTTCTTCTGATGAGCAAATTGATGAAATCAAGAAAATGATGGATGTCATGTATGACAAGTTCTCCAAAGAACACGGCTTACGCAAGACAGAGCCGCCCGCATTTTCAACGTTACGTTATCAAAAAGAGTTAGCTAAGCTTGAGCGCGCGTATAAAGAACAGTTTAATACTGCTTTTAACATGATAGCCAATGAAAAAATGACGCTTACCACGAAATTCTTTGAAACATTAGCCAGCCGTGTGGTACACGTGTACGAAGTGGCAAATCGCGATGTTGAAAATTGGCTTAAAGCCGTCATATCGCCAATGGAGTCGCAAGTACGTGAGCATCAGTTACAGTTGCGTCGTCGTTTGGAGAGTATCAAGCGCATCTATAAAGCAACTGATACGTTGGAAGACCGTATTCTAGAGCTTGAAAATATTGAGAAAAGTATTCGTGCGCAAATGGATGACTTGCAGATATTAAAACAACACATGAGCAATGCGTTGGAGTTTGAGGGTGCAGCTGAAACCGAAGCTGCTTAGACTAATCACAAAGACAAAAAAAATAGCCGCATTTAGCGGCTATTTTTTATTGCTAATCAGCAAAATGTTAGTCAGTGGTTAACATTAACTTCTTAACATTCTGCATGGCTTTTTGTTCAATTTGACGAATCCGTTCAGCAGAAACACCAAACTCACTAGCCAAGTCATGCAAAGTACTATTGTTTTTCTCATTTAACCAGCGTGCTTCGATGATGCGTCTACTTCTATCATCTAGGTTTTCTAAAGCATTCATCAACGCAGTTGATTGCAATTGTTCGTTTTGCTCTGTCTCTAAATACTCTGAAGGCTCAAGTGTGTCTGCCTCTAAATGAGCAATTGGATTATATGATTCTTCTCCATCAGCATCATGCTGAATATCAATAGACATTTCTTGACCATTTAGACGGTACTCCATTTCTGTCACATCTTCTGGCTTAACATTTAACTCTTGTGCAATATCATTGACTTCATCGGGATTCAATGTGCTTCCATTTTTCTTCATACTACGCAAGTTGAAGAATAATTTACGTTGCGCTTTTGTTGTCGCTGTTTTTACAAGGCGCCAATTGCGGATAACGTATTCATGTATCTCTGCTTTAATCCAATGGATCGCAAAAGAGACTAAACGCACACCACGATCTGGGTCAAACCGTTTAACAGCTTTCATCAGGCCGATGTTGCCTTCTTGAATTAAATCTAGTTGTGGTAAGCCATACCCAAGATATCCTCGCGCAATTTTTGCAACGAGTCGTAAATGCGAAACAATTAATTGTTGCGCGGCCTCTAAATCGTTATGATTTTTTAGGCGCGTCGCATAATCGTACTCTTCCTCTGCGGTAAGCATAGGAAATGTCTTGATAGTACGCATGTAATGGTCATAGCTATCAACAGACGAAATTAACGGTAATGTTAAAGCGGTTATAGTCCTTCTCCTTTTAAAATTACAACACTATTTTAGCACTCTTGATGTAAGAGTGCTAGCTTTGAAGAAAGTTGCAAAAAATGCTTAATTAGTCGATTTAAAAAGAGATTTTGAGACCGCTATATAAGCGGAGAGTAGGCCAATTATCATGGCGGCTAAACAAGTGAACAAACAGATACGAAGGTTGGGCAAATGTAAGCTGAAGCTAGTTTGATATTCACTGGCAAGCGCACTGATTGATTGGTTTAGTAGTAGTAATACGCCGCTGGAAATAAGTAATGCAAACAATCCTCCTAATATGCCATAAGCTGCGCCAGCATATAAAAATGGTCGGCGCACAAAGCTTTTCGTTGCACCAATTAACTGGCTTACTTCAATTTCTTCTTGTTGCGTTAATATTTGCATGCGAATGGTGTTGCCAATGACCGCAAATAAAGCAAATCCCAGTAGTACGGTTAATGCAAACATTGCTTTCTTGCCTAATATGAGCAAGTAATTTAAACGTTTAAGCCAAGCATTATCAACTTGCACTTCAGCTACGCCGTCAATATTACGCAGTTGATTTGTCAGTGCGGAAATGGTGTTGGAATCAAGTGTGGCTAGTTGAATAAAGAAAGCATCGGGAAGAGGGTTTTCATCAAGCCCAGCTAATATGTTTTGATTGTCAGTTGTTTGGGCTAGTTGCGCTAATGCTTTATCCTTTGGAATAAACGTGAAGTTTTCAATGGTTGCGTTGCTAGCTAAGATGTTATGGATGCTGTCTCGTACAGTAGCCTCTATATCCGGTTTCAGGAAGATACTAATATTGGATTCATTTTTGAGTGTGCTAGTTAGACCACTAAAGCTGTCTAGAACAAGATAAAGGATTACAGGCAAGGCAAGGCTGACTGCAATCGCAACTGAAATAAACAAAGTGCTTAATAAGTTACTTTGTAAGCGAGAAAGAACTAGCCTTAATGCCTGACTTTGCTGTGTAAGCCAGCCGCTCATGCAGACACCTCAGGTTGTGTCAGTCTGCCGTGGTCTAAATGTAATATTTTATGCTGTTTACTAGCAGTGCCCAGCGCATCGTGCGTAGCAATGATCACGGTTGCCCCCACCTGTTGGAATGCACTAAAGAGAGATAAAATATCGTCTGCATAATTTTTATCTAAATTGCCAGTCGGTTCATCTGCAATAAGAATTGAAGGCCGCGAGACGACAGCACGTGCAATGGCTAAACGTTGCTGCTCTCCTCCTGATAAAGTAATTGGCATGGCTTTTTCTTTGTTTAGTAATCCAACTTTATCTAAAGCGGCACGAATGCGTTTGCCAGCATCCAGGCCTGTAATACCATTGATAGCTAAAGGTAATGCCACATTGTGATAACAATTGCGATCATAAAGTAGCTTGTGGTCTTGAAAAACAAGACCAAATTTCCGCCGGATATATGGCAGTGCTGATGCACGTAGTTTACTGACGTTTTGATTGTTAATGAGTACAGTGCCACTGGTGGGACGCTCAATAGCGGCTATCATTTTTAACAGCGTGCTTTTACCTGCCCCCGAGTGTCCTGTGACATAAACCATTTCACCTTGCTCAATAGTAAAGCTTGCATTACTTAAGGCTTCTTGGCTACCAGGATAGCGTTTTGTCACATTGTCTAAAACAATCATAGCGGGTAATAGCTTATCTGAACCATGTATGTATTATAGTTTAACTGTCAAATAGTGCATCGACAAAATCTTTCGCGCTAAAAGGGCGTAAGTCATCAATCGCTTCACCCACACCTATGAAGCGAATAGGAATCGGGCGTGCTTCAGCAATTGCTGCAATCACACCACCCTTGGCAGTACCATCAAGCTTGCTTAAGATTAAACCCGTTACACCGAGGGCATCATCAAAAGCTTGTACTTGACTGACTGCATTTTGCCCTGTATTAGCATCTAAGACTAACATTACTTCATGGGGAGCGCCTGGGCAGGCTTTGTTTATAACGCGTTTGACCTTTGCAATTTCATCCATGAGATGCATTTGTGTCGGGAGTCGCCCAGCTGTATCAGCGATAACAATATCAATTTTTTTAGCAATAGCTGAATTGACAGCATCAAAAATTACAGCGGCGGCATCCGCGCCTTCTGAGGTGACTACATGAACATTGTTGCGTTCTCCCCATACTTGTAACTGTTCTCTGGCTGCGGCCCTAAAAGTGTCGCCAGCTGCAATCAAGACAGACTTTCCTTGCGCTTGGTATAGCTTGGCTAGTTTACCTATAGAGGTGGTTTTTCCTGCACCGTTCACGCCAGCTAGCATCACCACAAAAGGCTGATGAGCATTTGTTTCTAGAGCAGCTTCAAGTGGGTTTAAGATAACTAAAAGCTCTGACTTTAGTGCCTCTTTTAATGCGGCAGTGTCTTCTAGACGTTCTTTTTTTACCCGTGTCTTAAGGGCATCCAATAATTTTTGGGTAGCTGCTACACCTATATCAGAAGTTAGTAAAATAGATTCTAACTCTTCGTAGGTTTCTTCATCAATTTTGCCACCGTTAAAAAGGCTGCTTAATTGACCACCTAAATGTTGTCTTGTCTTGCTTAGCCCTGCTTTTAAGCGTTCTGCAAGACTGGTTTTCTTATCTTCAACAGCGGGAAGGTTGCCTGGCGCATCAATATCTTGGATATGGTCTGCATCATTACTTTCCGGCGCTTTTTGTTCTGGGTCAGGCGTTTTGTTTTTTTTGAAAAAATCAAACATAGATACTATTTTCTAGAGTTTCGCTAACTTGAGCCTAAATTATTGGCTAAATAATCATTTGTATAGTGTGATTATAGGTGATTTGGATAAAATTAGTGTAAATTAGCTTTAGATGGAAAGCATTAAATGTAGGCATCTAGCAGTGAACTTGCTATTGATGTTGTTGGTCAGATGACTGTATTAGTAGAGTTGGTTCATATTTAAGCAAGAGAATACCATTAAAAAACTGGAGAAAAATAAATTGTTGATTAGAGTGTTATGTTTATTATTGGTGGCTAGCGCAAGCAATGTTTTTGCAGAAGCCCCAGTACAGGAGTTTAAACTGGACAATGGTCTTAAGTTAATAGTTAAAGAAGATCATCGGTCACCTGTGGTTGTGTCTCAGGTTTGGTATCGCGCAGGAAGTTTGGATGAAGTGAATGGTAAAACAGGCGTCGCACATGTTTTGGAACATATGATGTTTAAAGGCACAAAAACGCTTAAGCCTGGACAGTTTTCTCGCTTAATTGCTGAGGTAGGTGGTAAAGAGAATGCCTTTACTGGTGCCGATTTTACCTGTTATTTTCAGCAATTAGAAAAATCACATTTACCCTTATCATTTAAGCTAGAAGCTGACCGTATGGCTAATTTAGTAATTACGGATGAAGAGTTCGCCAAAGAAATTAAAGTCGTTATGGAAGAACGACGCTGGCGTACGGATGACAAGCCACAATCTCGCGTTAATGAACAATTTCAATCCATGGCTTTTCGTGCACATCCCTATGGTCGATCCGTTATTGGCTTTATGAATGATTTGGAAAACATGACGGCAGCTGATGCGCGGGAGTGGTACAAAAATTGGTATGCTCCTAATAATGCAATTGTTGTTGTCGTTGGTGATGTGGAGGCGAAAGAGGTTTTGGCGCTGGCTAAACAATATTTTGGTAAACTAAAGCCACATAAATTACCTGAGCGTAAGCCCCAAATTGAACCCGAGCAGATGGGAGAGCGGCGTGCAGTTGTTAAAGCACCAGGAAAGCTTCCATTTATTATCATGGGTTTTCATACACCAACGTTATCAAGTGCATCAGAAGCAACTGATAATAATTGGGAGCCCTATGCATTGGATGTGTTGGCTGGTGTATTAAGTGGAAATAAATCAGCAAGATTAAATCAAAAACTAGTGCGTGAGACCGAACTAGCCGTGAGTGCTGGCGCTGGTTACGATAGTGTTACTAGAGGAAGGTTGTCATTATTTGAATTGGTTGGCACGCCTTCACAGGATACAACAGTGAAAGAACTTGAAGAGGCATTGTTTGCCGAAATAGAGAAAATTAAAAAAGACGGTGTGACGCAAACAGAACTTGACCGTGTTAAGGCGGCTGTGATTGCAGCAGATATCTATGAGCGTGATTCGATGTTTTATCAAGGGATGCAAATAGGGCAATTAGAGACAA
Organism: Methylophilaceae bacterium; assembly: GCA_051252095.1. Taxonomy (GTDB): domain Bacteria; phylum Pseudomonadota; class Gammaproteobacteria; order Burkholderiales; family Methylophilaceae. The sequence goes on along the minus strand of JBPOFK010000011.1, from coordinate 23,386 downwards.
TGGGATATGACTGGCGTTTATCAAAAACGTATCCAGATAAGCTTAAGGCGGTCACTTCGGAACAAATTCAAGCTGTAGCGAAAAAATATTTAACAAAAGACAATATGACTGTTGCTACGCTTGACCCACAGCCAATAGACCCAGATGCTAAGCCAACTGGTCAGCCACACATTCATTGATCGTTAACATGAAGCTGAACTATGTTTAATTGAGGTTCGCTTAGTCTCAGTTAGCGATTTGTATGATGATAGTAGTGTCTTTTTTAGGAATTATTTTAAGGTTTTAGAATGAAAACAATCCGTATTTGTATATTTTTATTGAGTGGTTTCGTTGCTTGGAGTAGTCAGGCTGCGGTCAAAATTGAGCGCTGGCAGACTGTCGAGGGCAGTGATGTATATTTCGTTGAGAATCATGATTTGCCAATTTTAGATATGAGTGTTGGCTTTCCTGCTGGCAGTGCACGTAACACGAAAGCAACAGCAGGCTTGGCGGGGGTTACAAGGCATATGATGAGTCTTGGTGCAGCAGGCATGAATGAAGAAGATATTACAAATGCGTTTGCAGATATTGGTGCGGAATTTGGCGGATCAGTGGATGCTGATCAGGCTGCGTTTACGCTCAGAACCTTAACTAGTGAAAAAGATAAAGCCATCACAGTATTTAATAAAGTCTTGCATCAACCAGACTTTCCTGATGCTGTATTAGCCCGTGAAAAAACACGGATTATTGCTGGATTGCAAGAAGCTGCCACACAGCCTGATAGCATTGTAAATAAAGCATTCATGCAGGCATTATATGGTTCGCATCCTTACGGCTTACCGGAAGAGGGCGAAGAAGAGACCATTAAGGCTATCTCACGACAAGCGATGCAGGATTTTTATCAACAGTTTTATAGTGTAAAAAGTGCAACCATTGTGCTCATTGGTGATATTAGCAAATCAGAAGCTGAAGCTATCGCAGGCAAAGTGTCAGCTGGATTGCCACAAACACCGGCTGTTGAAGCGTTGCCAAGTGTAAGCTTACCCTCAGTAGCGAATGAACAAAAAATACCACACCCAGCAAGTCAGGCACACATTTTAATGGGTTATCTTGGCGTCAAGCGTGGCGACGCAGACTACTTCCCACTTTATGTGGGTAATTATATTTTAGGTGGTGGCGGATTTGTGTCACGGCTTACAGAAGAAGTGCGAGAAAAACGAGGCTTAGTGTACAGCGTATACAGTTACTTTATTCCGATGGCTCAACAAGGTCCATTCCAAATTGGACTACAAACCAAAAAAGAACAAGCAGGTGAAGCGCTTAAAGTTGTCAATGAGACGCTCAAACGCTTTATGACAAACGGCATTACTAACGATGAGCTAAAAGCAGCTAAATCAAATATAACAGGTGGTTTTCCTATGCGTTTAGATAGTAATAAAGAAATACTAGGTTATGTCGCTATGATTGGCTTCTATAAATTACCATTGACTTATCTAGATGACTTTAATCAAGAAGTAAACAAGGTTACCGCTGCGCAAATTAAAGATGCATTTAATCGTCGATTGAACTTAGACCACTTTACCTCTGTTATAGTCGGCGCAAATGACTAGCTTGGCTTGAATTATCAGTCATTGTCTGCGCAACGTCTGATGAATAAAGCAGTTAATGACACACCTGCTGCTGGTAGAAAAACCCATAATAGCTCAGAGTAGATAACCTTAAGCCCCCATTCGCTAAAAAATGCTTTAGCGCCGATGGGGGATACTTCAATGGGTCTAAAAGGCAAAAAGTAACGGTAATCATTAAATGGCCACGCAATGGCAACACCAAGGCCGCCATTAGTCAATGCATCTAGAAGCGCATGTGATGCACAAGCAATAAAGCAAACTATAAAAACAGTATGTTTTGATGAGCGAAGCGGTGTGGCAAGGAACATACACAGCCCAGCAATCAAAGCGGCAAAAGCCAAGGAGTGAGTGAATCCACGATGTCCCCAAGGTGATTCATAAGGAATGCCATAGTGAAATGCAATTACATCTGTATCTGGTAAAACCGATAATACTGCTGCCAATAAGCATAGCTTATAATTAACAGCATTACTTTTAAATGCTATATAAATTACAGCAGGAATTGCGATATGTGCAAATGCAGATGCCAAACTCTTCTCCCGTTAATGTAAAGATGTCGACAAAAAACTAAGTTGTCCTTAGTACATACTTTGCTATTTTAATACCGATTTGCTAATGTGCCAGTTATCATTTTTAGGCAATAAATATTGAGTAAACATCAAAATACAGTACGAATCAATGCTGGGGTTTGGCGTAGCCGCCTATTGAAATTCCCTGATGCTGCTGGGTTGCGGCCAACACCAGAGCGCGTTCGGCAAACAGTGTTTAATTGGCTTGGACAGGATTTAACGGGCAAAGTCTGTTTGGATTTATTTGCGGGCACCGGTGTCATGGGCTTTGAGGCATTATCACGCAATGCCAAGCACGTTACGATGGTAGAGTATGCAAAACCAGTAGCAATTATGTTAAAACAAAATCAAGGATTGCTTAAGGCAGAGAACTGCGAGATTTTAAATACCGATGCCATGCAGTTTTTGGCATCTAGTGATCAAGCTTTTGACTTGATTTTTTGTGATCCCCCCTATCAAAAACAGTGGATGGAAAAGCTGCTGCCTATCATGGGAGCTCACTTAAGTGAGCATGGTATTTTGTATGCCGAGGCTGAGTATCCATTACAAACAAATGAGCAGTGGGAAGTGGTTAAACACGGTAAAGCAGGCAATGTGTATTATCATTTGTTAAAATGCGTCAAATAGAGAGGCATCAACATGAGTAAAACCCGTATTGCAGTTTACCCAGGCACTTTTGATCCCATTACATTTGGGCATGAAGACATCGTATGTCGTGCAGCAGGGTTGTTCGATGAGGTCATCGTAGCGGTTGCAGGAAGCACTAATAAAAACACATGGTTTAGTCTTGAAGAGCGAGTGGCACTAGCAAAACAGACATTTAATGCAACTAATATCAAAGTGGTTGGTTTTAGTGGATTATTGATGCAGTTTGTACAAGAGCAGGGCGCGCAAATGGTTATTAGGGGTTTGCGGGCAGCCAGTGATTTTGAATATGAGTTTCAGCTTGCTGGGATGAATCGTAAGCTCTACCCCAAATTGGAAACGCTATTTATGACACCATCGGAAGAATACATGTTTGTATCATCTAGTTTGGTCAGGGAGGTGGCAAAACTAGGTGGTGATGTTAACCAATTTGTTTCGCAAAATGTAGAAAATGCGATTAAACAAAAATTAGGGCAACAATAACGCATGGCATTAATGATTACCGATGAATGTATTAATTGTGATGTTTGCGAACCCGTTTGTCCAAATGAAGCAATCTATCAAGGACAAGAAATTTACGAAATTGAGCCAAGTCTTTGCACTGAATGTGTAGGACATTTTGATGAACCACAGTGTGTTTCTGTGTGTCCGATTGATTGCATACCAATGAACCCCGATGTGGTTGAAACAAAAGAACAACTGTTTGAAAAATTTAAACGAATGATAGAAAAATAGGAGAAGATACATGCGGATGCTACATACCATGTTGCGCGTAGGTGATTTACAACGTTCAATTGATTTTTATACTGGCGTACTAGGGATGAAGTTAATTAGGCAACATGATTATCCAGATGGTGAGTTTACATTAGCATTTGTGGGTTACGGTAATGAATATGATCATACTGTGATAGAGCTAACTTATAACTATGGCACAAGCCAATATGACATGGGGAACGGTTATGGGCATATTGCGATTGAAGTAGATGATGCCTATGTGGCTTGCGATAAAGTTAAATCAAAAGGAGGCAAGGTGATTCGCGAAGCAGGCCCGATGAAACATGGCACGATTGTGATCGCTTTTGTAGAAGACCCTGATGGCTATAAGATTGAGTTTATTCAAAAAGGTACCATAACCTACCCTAAAGATATCTAGAACAAGTAATTATGGACAATATCGAACATCTTAAACGAGCGGTTCAACTTGCATTAGATGGTGAATGGGATACGTCGCATAAAATTGTTCAGGACTTTTCTGATCATTATGCCAATTGGATACATGCTGTATTGCATAAAATAGAAGGCGATGAATGGAATAGTAAGTATTGGTATCAAAGAACCAATAGTCAACAGTATGAAGACTATACTGACTCGGAAGACGAACTGCTCGCAATAAAAAATCAATTAGAAAATTAAGTTTTCCGGAATTGTGGATGGATATAGAGAAATTTAGATAAAATAAAAGCCTGTACAGGGAGGAACAGGCTTTTATTTGTTGTTAAACAGTATTTAGCTGTTAGATAAAGTAACGTATTTGAACTGACCAGCTACAAACACAAAGTTTGCATCCATTTCTTTACTGTTTTTAGCAACAGCGTTCTTATACGTCCAAACTACGCCAGCTTGAGAACCTTCAGCATCGTTAAGCGTAGAGATTGTGTCGGGTAACCCAAACGTAACCGCTACTTCTTTAGAGCTTGTGTGGTCAAGCATGTCATAAAACTGGTTAGCTGAAACAACTTCACCATTCTTGTTTACTTTTTTATTGAAGCCATTAGCATTCGCGTCAAAATTGCCGAAGGCAAGGACGCCAAACATTAAACCACCTAGTACTGCACTTTGAATGAACTTTTGATTCATTTTTAGTCTCCTCTTCTGTTGAAAGAGTAAATACTATAACAAGTACATGTTGCAGTTTGATGACTTATATGTAACTGATTTGTAAAGTAATAAAAAAATCGTCGTTAATTAGCGACGATTTTTTATTAGGTAGAGGGTTATTCAAAAAAAGCTTTCGCTTTGTCTAGCCAGCTTTTATTTCTCGGACTATGTTTGCCAGCATCTGCTTGTGTACTTGATTCAAATTCATGTAATAAACTTTTTTGTTTCTCGGTAAGTTTTACGGGTGTTTCAACCACGACATGTACCATTAAATCACCATAATCACTTGAACGAAGCGGCTTGATTCCTTTACCACGCAACCTAAATACAGCACTTGTTTGTGTTTCTGCGGGCACTTTCATTTTTGCTGAGCCACCAAGGGTTGGCACTTCAATTTCTCCACCCAATGCTGCTGTCGTGAAACTGATTGGCATTTCACAATGTAAATTGCCGCCATCTCTTTCAAATATTTCATGACGTTTAAGATGAATGACGACATATAAGTCACCTGTTGGACCACCATTGACGCCTGCTTCTCCTTCGCCAGATAAGCGAATACGATCACCCTCATCCACACCTGCAGGGATTTTTACAGATAAGGTTTTATGTTGTTTGACTCTACCATCGCCATGACATGTTGTACATTCATCTGCTTTTGCGATGGTTTTTCCTGTGCCATGACATTTAGGACAGGTTTGCTGAACAGAGAAAAAACCTTGTTGCATACGAACTTGACCATGGCCACCACAGGTGCCGCATGTCGAAGCTGATTTGCCAGGTTTTGCACCAGAACCTTTACAGGTGTCGCATGATGACATGACTGGTATTCGGATTTTAGTTTCAGTACCTTTAGCTGCCTGTTCTAATGACACTTCCATGTTGTATCGTAAATCGGCACCGCGATACACATTTGAGCGCTGTTGACCACGACCGCCACCAAATATATCGCCAAATATATCGCCGAAGGCATCATTAAAGCCACCTCCGCTAAAACCGCCAGCACCGCCTCCCATGCTTGGGTCAACGCCAGCATGTCCATACTGATCATACGCAGCACGCTTTTGGCTGTCCGATAGTATTTCGTAAGCTTCTTTAGCTTCTTTAAACTGCTCTTCTGCTTTTGCGTTGTCTGGGTTGCGATCAGGATGATATTTCATCGCTAATTTGCGATAAGATTTTTTAATTTCCTCTTCCGAGGCATCTTTATTAACGCCTAATACTTCGTAATAATCTCTTTTGTCAGCCATATTTAATATCTATCATCATGTGTGTTGTTTTAAATCAATGATGATTCAAAACAACATCATTTAATTTTTATAGTGCCATTATATGGGCCGATGATGTCTGATATGACATCATCGGCCCATAAGGGGCAATAGACGGATTAGTCGTCTTTTTTCACATCTTCAAACTCAGCGTCAACAACATCTGCATCAACTGTTTTTTCTCCACTGTCTTTGCCTTGTGCGCTTTCTGTGTTTGCTTCTGCTTGTGCTTCTGCATTCACTTTTTCACCAAGCTTTTGCGATGCTTCCATTAATGCATTTGTTTTTGCTTCAATCGTTGCTTTGTCGCCGTCTTTGATAACACCTTCCAAGTCTTTGATTGCATCCTCAATCTTAGACTTTTCGTCGGCTTCCAACTTGTCGCCATACTCAGTAAGTGATTTTTTCACACTATGAATCATTGCGTCTGCACTGTTTCGTGCATCAACTGTTTCACGTAGCGCTTTATCTTCTTCAGCATGTGCTTCGGCATCTTGCTCCATACGCTGAATCTCTTCTTCACTTAAGCCAGAGTTCGCTTTAATCGTGATTTTATTTTCTTTACCTGTTGCTTTATCTTTTGCAGACACATGCAAAATACCATTGGCATCAATATCAAAAGTCACTTCAATTTGTGGTTGACCACGCGGTGCTGGTGGAATGTCTGTCAAATTAAACTGACCGAGACTCTTATTGCCTGAAGCCATCTCACGCTCACCTTGTAATACTTGAATGGTGACTGCATTTTGATTGTCATCAGCTGTAGAGAACACTTGTGATGCCTTAGTCGGAATCGTTGTGTTCTTTTTGATGAGTTTAGTCATCACGCCGCCAAGTGTTTCAATACCCAAAGATAATGGTGTTACGTCAAGTAACAATACGTCTTTCACATCACCTTGTAAAACGCCACCTTGAATTGCAGCACCCACTGATACAGCTTCATCAGGATTAACATCTTTACGTGGCTCTTTACCAAAAATCTCTTGTACTTTTGCTTGTACTTTAGGCATACGGCTTTGACCACCAACTAAAATAACGTCAGTAATATCAGAGGCAGAAACACCTGCATCTTTCATCGCTGTTTGGCACGGAGCCATTGTACGTTCTATCAAGTCCTCAACCATGCTCTCAAATTTAGAGCGGGTGATTTTTACAACTAAATGTTTAGGACCTGTTGCATCAGCCGTTACATATGGCAAATTAACTTCCGTTTGTGTGCTTGAAGAAAGCTCAATTTTTGCTTTTTCAGCAGCTTCTTTTAAACGTTGTTTGGCGAGCAAGTCGTTACGTAAATCTAAACCATTGTTGTCTTTTTTGAATTCATCTGCTAAGTAGTCAATGATGCGGTTATCAAAGTCTTCACCACCTAAGAATGTGTCACCATTGGTTGAAAGCACTTCAAATTGATGCTCACCATCAATACTAGAAATTTCAATAATAGAAACGTCAAATGTACCGCCACCTAAATCGTAGACCGCAATTTTACGGTCGCCTTCTTGTTTGTCTAAACCAAAAGCGAGCGCTGCTGCTGTCGGTTCATTGATAATACGTTTTACTTCCAGACCTGCAATGCGTCCAGCATCTTTTGTCGCTTGGCGCTGACTATCATTGAAGTATGCAGGCACGGTAATCACTGCTTCAGTTACCTCTTCGCCTAGGTAGTCTTCTGCAGTTTTTTTCATTTTACGTAACACTTCAGCAGAGACTTGTGGAGGTGCCATTTTTTCACCACGCACTTCAACCCATGCATCGCCGTTATCTGCTTTGAGGATTTTGTAAGGCATCAACTTGATGTCTTTCTGAACAGCGTCCTCTTCAAAACGTCTACCAATCAAACGTTTAACTGCATATAGTGTATTTTCAGGGTTTGTGACAGCCTGACGTTTTGCAGGTGCGCCAACAAGAATCTCACCATCCTCTTGATATGCGATGATAGATGGCGTTGTGCGTGTACCCTCGGCGTTTTCAATAACGCGTGGTTTTCCACCCTCCATTACTGAAACACATGAGTTTGTCGTGCCTAAGTCAATACCAATTATTTTGCCCATTTTATCTATTCCTTATATTTCTAAAATACTGTGTTTGTTAATGTAAACTATATATTTGTCATTAAATTTTTGCTGCTCTAACCCTATGATTGGGATTGATTTTCTCTTTTCAAATCCCTGATTAAAATAGGGCTATTTTGCTTTTGAAACGACAACCAAAGCTGGACGCAGCACGCGTTCATTTAATGTATAGCCTTTTTGCAGTACTGATACTACGGTATTTGGTTCAGCGTCAGATTCAATAGTGCTAATTGCCTGATGCTTATTAGGATCAAATTTTTCTTCTACAGGATTTAATTCTGCAATATTGAATTTCTCAAATACGCTAAGTAATTGTTTGGCTGTTAGTTCAACGCCGTTCTTATAACTTTCTACCGTAGCGCTTTCAACAGCTAATGCTGCATCCAAACTATCTTTGACTGCCAGCAATTCAGCAGAAAATTTCTCCAGTGCAAACTTGCGCGCTTTATCGATATCTTCAATAGATCTACGGCGAATATTTTCACCATCTGCTTTGACGTATAAGACTTGCGCTTTAGCTTCTTCTAATGCTACTTCTAATGCAGCTATTTTTTCTTCAGGCGATTGTTCAATTTCGGCTGAATATTCTGTTTGTTCCATTTCTTCTTTTTCTTGATTTGTATCAGTTTGCACAGGGGTTTGTTCTTCTGTGTTTTGATCGTCTGCCATTTTCTATCCCATTATTAATAAACCTGCGAGGTATATGGAGATGATGGAAAATATTTCAAGGGTATTCCCTTATTTTTTTGAGGATATGATTGATTGTTAATAAATGATGGTTGTTTGTTGTAAATCAAAATGGTGTGAAATATTAAGTGGCATATTAACAATCGCAGTGTTCATTTGTTACTAGATTGGGGATTGAGATGAAAATATGGCTTGATTTATTTTCAACAGATTATGGTTTGATGAGTATTATCGGCATTGTGATGATGGTAATTGCAATGCTAGGGTTTGCCTATTTTGTCGTCAAACATCTTAAGTAGTTAAATTATGGGTAGATGCTTCAGATTATGGCATTGATAGCCTGCAGGGCATTCAAAACAGATGCCACTGATGGGTTTTGTTTTTTGCCGCCTAGGTTGATGACTTTTCCAACAGATGATGGCACCACGCCTGTTAGTTTAGGGTCAGTGTCTGTATAAATAGAGACTGTTGGTATATTCAGTGCAGCGCTTAGATGTGATAGTCCAGTATCCACGCCAATTGCAGCAAATGATTGGCTGATGATATATGTCAGTTGCACTATGCTGAGCTTAGGCAAAACAACGACGTTGTTTTGCTTGTCTGCGATTTTGAGTGCGCGCCTGTATTCACTCTCACTTGCCCAAGGGAGTAATAGATGGCACCCGTGTTCAGAGAGTGCTTTTGTTAAATCAATCCACTGTGTAGTTGGCCATAATTTACTATCTTTGCTCGTGCCATGTAATCCGATGATAAATTTTATTGGCAGGTTTATATCTACTTTTTTAACATTCTGAGCAATACCATAGTCTGGCGCAGTGCTTGGGTTTGAGTAATTAAGGGCGTGTGCCACTAATTCGCGATTGCGCGTGACCGCATGTTGGTTACGATTGACTTGAAATGTTTTATGGTAGAGGTAGCTTGCTAACGGTTCGCGAGCAGACTGCTTATCAAGACCATATCTAACGCCCTTCGCAAATTGACTTAACACAGCGCTCTTAATTAACCCTTGCGTATCAATGATTAAATCATATGGCTGCTTGGAAACAGTTTGTTTAAACATGCCAATTTCAGACCAAGTATTTTTACTAAATACAGTTTTACGCCAGCGTCGCATAGCGACAGGAAAGATTTGTTTAACCGCAGGGTGTAATGTTGGAATATCACTAAAACTCTCCTCAACAACCCAGTCTATATGTGCATCAGGATGTTGTTGTAGAATGTCATTGACAACAGGTAAATTGTGAATGACATCACCAAGTGAAGAGGTTTTAACCAGTAAAATGCGTTTCATGCCGCTATTTTCGCATACAATCTCTATTTTTCGAGATGGATTGAACAGCTATTGAAGTTTGCATTTATTATTTTTAAGTACTTCCCTTATGGCGGCATGCAACGCGATATGTTGCGAACGGCGAACGAGTTGATTAAACGAGGCCATGCAGTCGAAGTGTTCACACTTAGCTGGCAAGGTGACGCACCTAACCACATGGGTGTGCATGTGCTGCCGCAAACAGGTTGGTTTAATTATCAACGTTATAAAAAATTCATTAAAGCCACTTTTAATATTATTGATGCCAATCATTTTGATTATGTTTTTGGTTATAACCGCATGGCTGGTTTAGATGCGCACTTTGCAGCAGATCCTTGTTTTATAGAAAGAGCACATACGCAAAGAGGATTTTGGTACAGATTGGCTCCTAGAACAAAATGGTTTGCCGCGTGTGAAAAAGCTATTTTTTCTGCGGAAGCATCAACCCATGTATTAGCTGTGTCTTTAACAGAAAAGCCGCATTTTCAACGATGGTATGGCTTGCCTGATGAGCGGTTTCATTACATCCCGCCTTATCTTTCTCCAGAACGATTTACATTAGAAGATAAAAGAAAAATGCGTCGACATTTGCGGAAAACATTTGATTTTGGGGCTAAAGACTTCGTGTATCTATTGACAGGTTCAGGCTTCTCTATGAAGGGATTGGATCGCGCCATTTTGGCTTTGGCAGCTATGCCAAAAAAATGGCGTGAGAACACGCGTTTAGTCGCAGTTGGGCAGGACAATCCAAAACAATTTTCTGCCATGGCTGAGCAATTAGAACTACAAGATCATGTTGTCATTTCAAAAGGGCGCGCGGATATTCCTCAACTTATGCAGGGGGCGGATATCTGTGTGCATCCTGCATATCGCGAAAACACAGGCTTAGTCATTTTAGAAGGAATGGCTAGTGGAGCGCCTATGTTGGTAACTGAGAGTTGTGGTTATGCCATGCACGTTAAGCAAGCAGATGCAGGTGTTGTGTCAGCTACACCATTTAATCAAAAGGGATTTAATAGTGAATGGTTGTTAATGAGAAAATCATTGGACATGGATGCTAAATCCAAACCTAAATGGTCAAAAAATGGTTTGGCCTATACTAAAAAAATCATGCAAGACAATGATGGCAGTGCGGAAGCAAATATTCTGATTCAACTTGCAGAGAAAAAGCTAGCCGATAGAGCAGGGCAATAAGCAGAATGACGTGCAAGCAAAAAACAATATTTTCAATGCCATCTAATTTGCGTAAAGCACTGGGTGCAGGCAAGAAGTCTGACACGTTCGAAATGGCAATGGCGCTAAACGGGCAGGCTTTCCGCGATGTACCTGGACGTAAAACAATGCGGGTTGAGTTGTTAGGTAAGTCATACTTTATTAAACAGCATTTTGGTGTCGGTTGGACAGAAATTTTTAAGAACTTTTTATCACTTAAAAAACCGATTGTCAGTGCGATGACAGAAGTGCATGCAATTGAAAAAATCAGTGCACTGGGTGTTGCAACAACACCATTAGTCGCTTATGGGCAACGCGGACATAACCCAGCTACATTACAGTCATTTGTGATGACGGATGATTTAGGCGATATTACTTCTTTAGAAGATTTGTGCGCAGATTGGACTGAGGCGCCACCTAGTTTGCACTTTAAGCGCCAGTTGATTGTTGCGGTTGCAAAGCTATCAAAGACCTTGCATGATAATGGTGTTAATCACAGAGATTTTTATCTTTGTCATCTATGTTTAGATAATCATCATTTACCTAAAATACAATTGTTTTTAATTGATCTGCATCGAGTCATTACCCACAACTCTGCAAATGAAAAAGCCAATATGAAAGATATAGCTGCTTTATATTTCTCTAGCCTGGATATTGGCTTAACGGCGCGGGACTATGTCCGTTTTAAGTATTATTATCGACAAGAATCAACTGATTTTTGGAAGCGAGTAGAGGCGAGAGCCGAGCGTTTGTATGAGAAGTTTAATAGTAAAAAATTTCAAAAAAAACTAGCTGCTGAGCGCACTAAATTAGATTAATGTAGTCGAAATGTGACATTCAAGCGTTTGCTAGAATGATGTTATCAAAATGAGAGGAAATTTGAATGATTAAAAATATAATAATTGGATCGGTTATAACAGCATTTGCATTAGGTGGTTGTGCCAATATGTCAGAAACGCAAAAAGGTACGGCTAAAGGCGCGGCGATTGGTGCTGGCGCAGGTGCGGTAGTTGGCGCAATAGCTGGTAAAGGAAAAGGTGCCGCAATTGGCGCCGTTGTCGGTGGCGCAGCTGGTGCTGTGGCTGGTAACGTTTGGTCTAAGAAAATGCAAAAGCAAAAAGAAGAAATGGAAGCAGCGACTGCTGGAACTGGTGTTGGTGTTACCCAAACAGAAGATAACCGTTTGAAGCTTGATATTCCAAGCGATATTTCGTTTGCAGTAGGGCGTGCAGATATTCAACCTAACTTTAGAAGTGTATTAGATACTTTTGCAGCGGGATTGAAGCAAAATGCTGCAGCTACAGTGACGGTGGTTGGTCACACAGATAGTACTGGGACAGATGCAGTGAATGATCCTTTATCACTCAACCGCGCCAACAGTGTACGCAACTATTTGTCTGGACAAGGTATTACAGCTAGTAGAGTGTTCACCGAAGGTCGAGGCTCACGTGAGCCTGTAGCAGCTAATGATACGTCTGCGAACAGAGCTAAAAATCGTCGTGTTGAAATCTTTGTAGCTGAGCCTGCGCCAGCAGAAGCAGCAGCTCCACAAAGCTAAACAGATGTATTGACTAGAAAGCCGACTACTTAGTCGGCTTTTTCATTTGGCTTGCTGTTATCAGTGTGGTTAGCTAATTTTTCTTTAGATTTTCTGCTAACTTTATAACGATGGTAATTCCAATAATATTGATTAGGCGCTTGCGCAATTTGTTTTTCAATGGACTGATTAAGTAATGTGGGTGTGGCAATAGAGTCAATTTTTGTCAAGTGGAGTGCATAACCTTCACCTTTATCTAATCGCTCTCCAAAAGCCATAATAATCGTCGCACCCGTTCTTTCGGCAAGTTTGCTTGCTAAAGTCATGGTATAAGCAGGTTTACCAAAAAAATCAGCCCATTCGCCTTCGCCCGAAGCAGGGATTTGATCTGGGAGAATGCCAATTGCTTCTCCTTTTTTTAACGCTTTAAAGAGTTTTCTGACTCCATTCGCATTCGCCTCTGCCAACGTGATGTTATGACGTTTGCGCCAGTTCACTAATGGCATAAGCCATTCTTTTTTGGGAGGGCGGTATAGTACGGTGATTGGATATTGGCGCGCATAGTAGAGAGAAGTGATCTCAAAGCAGCCCATGTGTGGTGTGAGGAAGATGATGCCTTGTTTGCTTTTTACAGCGGCTTCCACGGCTTCCCAGCCACTTACAAGCCGCATTAAGTCAGCTATCTTACGACTATCACTGTTCCAAATATAAGGTGTTTCTAGAATAGCCTTGCCCATTGCGATAAAAGTCTGTTTTACGGTTGGTGCAATAGCACCAGTGAATAGCTGGCTTTGGGCAATATTTTCAGCAGCTCTGCGCTTTGCCTTGCGTGCAGCAAAGAACAAGATCAAGCCTAATGCTTTACCAATTGCATGTAAAATGGGTAGCGGCAATAAGGATAGTGGTTTGAAAATGAGTTGTAGCATAGGCGTGACATTATAAACGTAAACATGACTGAACTTGCGATTGGCTTTTTAATGACTGATATAATGCCATCATTCAACAGCACATGTGATTAATGAATTGTTTCAGTCTAAAGGTTATCAAGACGCATTTTCCCAGCATCATTTAGATGGCTTTGCACAATTATGGGCAAAAAAAATTGATTGGTTCGAGCCGCCCAATCACCGGCGAGGCGGATGGAGCGGTGTTGGGCAATTAGTGCTCACGTCTAATCAAGGTGATTTAAATGTCTTTGTTAAAAAGCAGAAAAATCATGGTCGGCGCACCTTATGCCACCCGTTTAAAGGAGAGCCAACATTTAGACGTGAATTTAAGCGCCTAATATTTCTAGAACAAAAGCAGATTAAAGCACCTAAGGTAGTTTTTTACGCAGAAGACAAAGTAGAAGGGGACGCTTGTGCTATTTTGGCAACGGAAGCCTTACTTGAATTCGAGCCTTTGGATGTGGTGTCGGCACGATGGCATGTTGATGGACATATCACAACGTTACAAAATACAAGGTTGCTTAGAACTGTTGCTGAGACAATACGACAATTCCATCAATCTGGCTTGGTGCATAGGGCGCTATATCCCAAACATATATTCGTTAAAAATGCCGAAACACAGCCTGAAATTGCACTAATCGATTTGGAAAAATCTCGCTTCAGTTTGTTTTATTTATATCGTGCTTATTTTGACCTTTCTGCATTGAATCGACATGCCGAGTTTTGGTCTAGAAGCCAGCGGATGCGTTTTTATTTATGCTATATGCAGTCTAAGCAGTTGAGCAAGCCACTCAAAATACTATTTCGATTAATTATGCGACGTTCAACAAGAACTTAGTATTGATATGATGCATAACAATCACTCAGATTTAATGGCAAGCTTTGGTTTGTCCACGCCTTCTTTGCGTGTGGGTGAGCACAGCTTGACTGACATTCAGATTGTTCGATCTATTCCATCAAAGCGCTGTGTGTTTCGTGCTATTTGGCAAGAAGCGCCAGTATTTGTCAAAATGTTTTACGGTAAGCGAGCAAATGATTATGCCATGAGAGATTTGGCCGGTATTCGCGCTTTGCAAAAAGCCAATATTACCACGCCAACAATCCAATATCATGGCGAGGTTAAGCAGTTAAATGCTTATGCTGTTATTTATGAGGCAATTATCGAGGCGGAGAATGCTGAAACAAAATGCATGCAATCGAATGAAACAGAGCAGCTAAGTTTAGCAGTGAGGCTAGTTAAAACGCTTGCCGCACACCATAATGCGCAGCTGATGCAAACAGACATGTATCTAAAAAATTTCTTGGTTACTGATGGTGAGATTTACACAATAGATGGCGATGGTATTAAAGCCTTTAGGTCGCTGTCTACAAATAAGGCATTACAAAACTTAAGCCATCTATTGTCAAAATTTGATGTGCTATTCCTTGATCAGCATTTGTCTACTTTGCTGAAGGAATATTCGGAAGTAAGTGTCTGGGAAGAGTTGCCAGATATTGCAGATATAAAAAAACAAATTGCTTATGCAAGAAAAAAAGCATTGGCTGCCTATGCAAAAAAAGTATTTAGGCAATGTTCAGATGTGAATGTAACTGAAACTAGTCAGTTATTTACAGCCGTTCGTAGCCAATATGCATCAGCGTCATTGCCGCTCACTGTAAAACAGGTTGATGATTACGTGAGCACCGAAACTATACTTAAAGATGGTAATACTTGCACGGTTGCACTCGCGACGTTGAATAATCTGCAATTGGTTATTAAGCGCTATAACATCAAACACTTTTGGCATGGACTAAGTCGTGCTTTACGACAAACGCGTGCATCAATTTCTTGGACCAATGCGCATCGCTTGGAATTGCTTGGTATTAATACGGCTAGTCCAGTTGCGCTAATAGAAGAGCGCAAGTTTGGATTAAGAAGGCGTGCCTACTTTTTGACAACATATGTAGATTCTCCAGATGTGGCAGTTTTTTTTAAGCAAATGTCAGATAAGGCGCTGCGTGCAAAAGCAGTTAAAGCATTGGTGCAATTGTTTTACAGTTTATATTTGCTTGAAATATCCCATGGTGATATGAAGGCAACTAATATTAAGATGCTTACTGATGGCGAGGCACTATTGATTGACCTAGATAGCATGAAGCAGCATGGAAACACAGACAAGGCGGCAAAAATGCATGCTAGAGACATTAAACGCTTCATGCAAAATTGGAAAGGGGACCCTTCATTGTATAATGCGTTTGTTAAAGTTTTTAAAGTTGTTTATGCCGACCATGCACCATTGCAGGCGGCAAAAATATTCAAATAATCACAATAGAGTTAAATTAAATGATTGTATTAGGTTTATCTGGGGCGCTTAGTCATGATGCATCTGCTGCTATTTTGGTCGATGGCAAAATTATCGCGGCAGCAGAAGAAGAAAGATTTATTCGTGATAAACATGCGAAAGGTAAGTTTCCTTACGAGGCAGCAAAATTTTGTTTAAAACAAGCTGGTGTTAAGCCTGAAGATGTTGATATTGTTGCTTTTCCATACGCAGAGATTCCATTAAGTACTAATGCCCGTTGGCATTATGCTAAACGGCATTGGTATGCACCAGATCGCGCATTAGATGCCATTTTTAATGGTAACCGCCGCTATCGTCGCAACCGAGATAAATCACTAGCCCTAATGAAGGAGCTAGGCTTGAATAATGCCAAGTTTGTTCCTGTGGAGCATCATTTGGCGCATGCCTCCAGTGCTTATCACTTAAGTGGCTTTAAAGAAAAAACAGCCATCGTTGGCATTGATGGTAAAGGTGAATATGCCACGACATTTTTTGGTTATGGTGAAAATGGCAAGATTCATAAAATCAAAGAATTCTATGATCCTGATTCATTGGGTGGTCTTTATGGCGCAATGACCGAGTATTTAGGCTTTGATATGCTGGATGGCGAATTCAAAGTGATGGGAATGGCACCATATGGTGATCCGACAAAGTTTGATTTATCGGATTTAGCCAAGTTTGAACATGGTGAATTGGTCGTTAACACAAAGCTTGTCAATGTGGTCGGTTTACGTCGGTATAAAGAAAATGGCAAAGGTTATTACTTTACACCGGAGCTGATTAAACGCTTAGGACCTAAACGTCAAGGCGATGAAATAGATGACCCTTATATTCATTACGCCGCTTCTATTCAAGCCTTGTTAGAAAAGCTAGCCTTGGAAATGATAGAGTATTATTTAGGTGACATCATTCGCGAAACTGGCAAAATTGTGATGGCAGGGGGCGTTGCATTAAATGTTAAGCTCAATCAGCGCATTATCAGCTTGCCTTATGTGAAAGAGTTGTTTGTCCAACCAGCCTCTGGCGACAATGGCACATCATTAGGCGCCGCAACTTATGCAGCGCATCTGGCAGGTGAGACCATTCACAAAATGGTGCATGCCTATTTAGGACCTTCTTTCACTAACGCCGAGTGTATTGCTGCCTGTGAGAAACATCCACAGAAACCAAACTTTACGCTAGTGGATAATGGGCCACAAAAAGCAGCAGAGTTGCTCGCACAAGGTAATCCTTTAGCTTGGTTTCAAGGTCGGATGGAATTTGGACCTCGCTCATTAGGTTGCCGCAGTATTTTGGGCGACCCAAGCTACCCGGGCGTTGCGGATCGTATTAATGCGCAAATCAAGTATCGTGAACGTTGGCGGCCGTTTTGTCCTAGTATGCTGGATACGGTAGCCGAGGACTTGCTGCAAACCAATCACCCAGCACCCTACATGACTTTTACTTTTGATGTTAATCCTGCATGGAATGATCGTATACCAGAAGTTGTGCATGAGGATGGAACGGCGCGCGCCCAAGTAGTGACACGTGAAACAAACCCTCGCTATTACGCATTAATTGAACATCTTGAGAAACTGCGAGGCAATGCTGTTGTTCTCAATACCTCACTTAACCGACGCGGTGAGCCGATGATTTGTAGCCCGACTGATGCTTTGAATATGTTTTATGGTTGCGATTTAGAGTATTTAATGATGGAAGATGTATTAGTCACTAAACAATGAACTGACATAATTATGGATGGTTTATCAGTTGGTCAGGCTTAATCATTGATTAGTCCTGATGTTGTTTGACGGTATTCACCACTTTAAGAGATAATTGGTTGATACATTAAATTAAACTGCCACGCAGCTAGTGGCGTCATTAAGTGAATTGAGCCTAGTATGAAACAGTCCCATATAGAAGTTACCGAACGTATTATCGAAGTCAGCCGCCCTACGCGAACAGCCTATTTACAGCGATTGGACGAAATTGCCAATCGTGACCGTGGTGCTGATCGCTTGGGTTGTGCCAACGTAGCACACGCCTTTGCCGCTATGCCGCAAAATGACAAACTAAAAATTGTGACTGAAAAAGCGCCAAATATCGGGATTGTTACCGCATACAATGAGATGCTCTCGGCACATCAACCTTACGGGACCTATCCAAACATTATTAAAGATGAAGCCACTAAGTGGGGCGCTACTGCACAGGTAGCGGGTGGCGTGCCTGCCATGTGTGATGGCATTACACAAGGTGAGCCTGGTATGGAGTTATCCTTGTTCAGTCGAGACACTATTGCGATGAGTACCGCGATTGCATTATCGCACGATGTATTTGATGCTGCTTTGTTATTAGGGGTTTGTGACAAAATCGTACCAGGCTTATTGATTGGCGCCTTACAATTTGGGCACTTACCTTGTGTGTTTGTGCCTGCAGGCCCAATGAGCACTGGGATTGATAACACGTCAAAATCTAAAGTAAGAGAGCAATATGCACAAGGCATGATTGGACGTGAAGAGTTACTTGCATCAGAGTCAGCTGCATATCATGGGGCAGGGACTTGTACTTTTTATGGTACGGCCAATAGTAACCAAATGTTGATGGAAGCCATGGGTTTGCACGTGCCGGGCTCTGCATTTATTCATCCGCATGATGGGATGCGTGAACTATTAACGCGTGAAGCCGTGAAAATGGTATTAGAAAATACCAAAAAAGAGCACTACACACCTGTCGGGCGATTAGTGGATGAACATGTGATTGTGAATGCAATGGTCGCTTTGTTAGCCACAGGCGGGTCGACAAACCATTTGATTCACTGGGTGGCTATTGCGCGTGCAGCAGGTATTATTATTGATTGGACAGATTTCTACCATTTGGCAAAAACAACCCCGTTACTTGCTAAGGTATATCCAAATGGCATAGCGGATGTTAACCAGTTCCAAGATGCAGGTGGTCCAGCATTTGTGATTCGCGAGTTAATCGATGCTGGCTATATGTATCCAGATGTATTTACTGTTTCTTATGGTGGCCTGCGTGATTATGGTAAGTTGCCAGTGAAAGAAAATGATAAATTAGTATGGAAAGATTTACCGAAAGAAAGTAAGGATGAGTTGATTGTTCGTACAGCAGAACATCCATTTGATTCGTCTGGCGGTTTACGCCTGTTGAAAGGCAATCTTGGTCGTAGTGTGATTAAAATTTCAGCAGTGCCAGAAGACCGGCACATTATTGAGGCGCCAGCCATCGTATTTGATGCGCAAGAAGAGTTACTTGAAGCGTTTGACAGAGGCGAGCTCGAGAAAGACTTTGTGGCTGTTGTCCGTTTCCAAGGTCCCAAAGCGAATGGTATGCCTGAGTTACATAAATTGACTCCACCTTTGGCCGTTTTACAGAATAAAGGTTTTATGGTTGCCATTGTCACTGATGGACGTATGAGCGGCGCTTCAGGAAAAATTCCTGCGGCTATTCATTTGACGCCTGAAGCCTCTGCTGGTGGGGCACTAGCAAAAGTTCGCACAGGCGATATTGTCCGCTTAAATGCAAAAGTCGGCATGGTGAACGTCCTAGTAGATGAGGATGAATGGGAAGAGCGTGAAGTTGAAGCCCTTTCTGACGAGAAACGACATGCAAACGAGCATGGCATTGGTAGGGAGTTATTTGGCGGGATGCGTAAGAATGTGTTGTCAGCCGAAGAAGGTGCTATCACCTGGCTTTAAGCATTGCTAATCAAACGATAACGTCGTTGCCTAAGTTTGGCGTACTTATTGTACTGCCTTCACTTAGGCGCCTAGTTCTCCTTTGATTATCAACACTTAAAGTTGTGCTATTTAGAAATTAAGAATTGATTAAATAAACGATAGAGAGAAATATGAATACATTAGATTTAGCAAAAGAAGGCCCAGTAATCCCCGTGATTGTGATTAACAAAGTGGAAGATGCTGTGCCTATGGCAGAAGCCTTACTTGAAGGTGGAATTAAAGTGTTAGAAGTCACGCTGCGCTCTCCTGTTGCGTTAGAAGCAATGGAGCAAATAGCTAAACATGTGCCAGATGCGATTTTAGGTTCAGGAACTGTTCGTAACTTACAAGATGCAAAAAACTCACTGAATGTTGGGTGTCAATTTGCTGTGAGCCCCGGATATACGTCAGATTTAGGACAGTATGCACGTGAAATTGGCCTGCCATTATTACCTGGTGTCTCAACTGGCTCAGAAATCATGACTGCTAATGCAGATGATTATTACTTTTTAAAGCTATTTCCTGCAGTAGCTGTCGGTGGTATTAACTTACTCAAAGGTTTTGCTGGTCCTTTTGCTGATGTGATGTTCTGCCCGACAGGTGGTGTAAAAGTGGAGTCTGCGCCAGAGTTTTTGGCGTTGCCGAATGTTGTTGTATGCGGTGGCACTTGGTTAACACCAGCCGATGCCGTAGAAAGAAAAGACTGGGCACAAATTACAAAATTAGCAAAAGAAGCAAGTGCGATTAAACCTGCTTAAAGATTTATTTTAGTATAATCAAGGTTTTGTACGTTGATGTACAAAACCTTTTTTATTATGGCTACCATATATGATTGAGATAATAGTTTGAGCTTAGAACTTAACAAATATAAAACGATTGTATTTGACTGCGATGGCGTCATCTTAGATTCTAATATTACCAAAATAGACTCATACTTCCGAACAGCCAAAAAATTAGGCGGTACGAATGAACAGGCGCAAGCATTAGTCGATCACCATGTTATGTATGGTGGGATTTCACGTTATCCAAAATTTGTTTGGTATATAGAAGAAGTATTGCAACAAGAGGCCACGAAAGAAGCAGTGCAAGAATATTTGGACGCTTTTAGTCTCGCCGTTTCAAAAGGCCTTATGGGTTGTAAGATAGCCGATGGTATAGAGGCTTTACGTGAATCTACCAAACATGCTAACTGGGTAGTCGTGTCTGGCGGCGACCAGTCAGAAATTAGAGATTTATTCCATAAGCGTAATCTATTGCCATTATTTGATGGGGGAGTTTTTGGTAGCCCAGACAATAAAGATGAGATATTTAAAAGAGAGCAAGAAAATGGCAATATAAAAATACCTGCATTGTTTATTGGTGATAGTAAATATGATTACGAATCTTCTAATAGAGCAGGTTTAGATTTTGTGTTTTTAAGTGACTGGACCGATGTACCCGATTGGCAGAAGTATTGTGAAGAACATCAAATCCACGTTTGCAATAATCTCAAGTCATTACAACCATGATTGCATTCATGAAAGATTTTTACTTCCCAAGTCAGTTGTTAACAGACAGTGATTTCAACAAGATGTGTGTAGGAGGCAAGGTCTTAGAGCAAGATGAGCGTGGTGTTAAAGTGATTCAATTAACTACTGGAGAAATTTTAAAAATTTTCAGAGTGAGGCATTTAATCAGCGGCTCCAGAATTTATTCACATGCAAGACGTTTTTGCCGTAATTCACTTAGATTGAAAGCTTTAAATATACCAACTGTAAATGTTAAGCAGTTGTACGATTTAGAAACCAATGGGCAGATGGCCGTTTTATATCAACCGCTAGCTGGAGAGTCCATTAGTCATTTAATTAAGAAAGATTTGAGTAAAATTCAAGCTACAAATGAAATATTTGGACGGTTTTTAGCTGATTTACATGCAAAAGGAATACATTTTCATTCCTTACACACTGGTAATATTCTGCTTTTGCCCAGTAATGAGTTTGGCTTAATAGATATATCAGATTTGACGATTTATCCTTGGCCATTAAATTGTAATACTCGGTTGAGAAGTTTTAAGCGGCTTTGTAAATATCAAAAAGATATTCAAGCTTTAGGGACGTTATACTGGGCCTCAATGATGCATGCATATCTTAATGTAAGTGATTGTAGCAGCCTATGTGTTACGAAGCTGCTTAGTTTTAAGCCCTAGAGCTCGAACTAAATAGCTGAGATTATTGACAATAATCTTTGAAATACAACTTTGATGTCAAATTCATCCACTACACGCAGTTGACCAAGTCGCCCCATTTCTCTTAACGCTTTTCTTTGTCTAAAAGCCTTTAATATCTGAGTGGTCCATTCGCTTTCATTGTTAGCATGATAGCCGTTTTTTAAGTCTTCAACTACATAGGCATTGACGCTTGTGGCAGATGTAATCACAGGCAGACCAGCAGCCATGTACTGAAGCACTTTTAAAGCACATTTTCCTTTTGTCCAATTATCAGGTGGCAAAGGTGCTAAACCTACATCAGCTGAATTAATTTCGGCTGCTTCTGCTTGCTCAGTCCATGGAATATTTATAATAGAAAGGGATTTACTAGACAGCTTAAAGTCTGCAATAATTTTAAGATGCAAATTAGGAATTTCCTTTGCTGCACTTTCAATTGCAGGCAATATGCCAACAATATACCGTTTAGTTGAGTGGCTACCAATCCATACTAGAGTGAACGTATCAGGATTTTTTTCTGAAGGAACCAAGTACTTTTGCGTCTGGAGAGATGTTGGGATAATCACTGTGTTGTATTGGAATTTTTTCGCGGCATCAGCAAGATATTGATTCCCGGCAAAAACGCAATCGCATTGCTGGATAGTGTTGATAAACCGAGTCATTCTAGTGTCAGAATGTGAACCATCCGTATTGCTGAAGATAGCATCATCAAAGTCAAACATTAAGTTCTTTGAAAATTGACGTAATAACCAAAAAATTGGCGTAGGAAATGTCTTTCTGAGTAAAATAACTGTATCCGCTTGCGATGCATGATACAAAGCGCTTAGAAATGGAAACAAGCCTCCAGAAATTGTGATATGAGTTGGGTTATAGCCTGCTGATTTAAATAGAGAAAAATATTGTAATGCACGGTATCGCGTTGACGATGCACTAACACCTTTAGATAAAAAGAGTATTCTCTTTGACATTATATTTTTTTTAATATGGCGTGTATTTCATCACCTTGATTTTTATATTTTGCAAGGAAAATATAAGGCTTAACTAACAGCCTTCTCCACCATATTTTTTTTGAAGGTTTTTTATTGTTATTCAAAACATAATCAATGCTATTAAGGATTATTTTTGGTGTGGAGCTTGTGTTTATTGTTATCAATTCTAATTGACATTCTTCTCCCATCATTAACAGATTTCTTTCCGAAAATAAATATAAATGTCTAGGAACTTCATTTGCAAACCAATTAGTATTGAACAATGCTCTGCCTAAAGCTTTGCTATTTGGTGTCTTAACAATTAATAACCCACCTGGCTTTAGAATTCTTGAAATCTCTTCGAATAGTAATTTAGGTTTGGGTACATGTTCAATAACATGACATAAATTAATTATGTCAAAGCTAGCTTCATTAAAGTTAGCTGTGAACAGG
>JBPOFK010000010.1:0-100970 GCA_051252095.1 Methylophilaceae bacterium | reverse complement strand
GTTCATGGCTGCGCGGCAGATGATTGTTAATATTACTTTAACCCTTTGACAATACAATTGTCCAATCGTTCTATACGCTGATAACTGTTCTTTTGCTGATAACTGTTCTTTTGGCTTATTTTTGTTGCCATCCGCTACTATTTTGATAATACCATCCACTTTTTGCTTTATCGATCCAGCGGCCGGCAAAGGATTCTTGAATGCTGCTTTCCCATTCTGGATGACCATTAGCAACTGCAATTTCTTTGTAGAGCTTTTTCCGATCACTATTCTCTTCTGACACCAACGCATTAATGCCTTGCCTATCTTTTAGCGGTAAAGCTTTCGCATCACGCACGGTGATAAAGCCATTACTGGTTAAGCCAACAGCACCGCTTTCATAATGTGGTGCTAATGCATTATGTCTAGATTGCATGCTGCTTTTAACGGCATTGATCGCTGGTGTATTAATTTCAAGATTCGGCGCTGCATAAGCGAGAGATACAGAAACAAACGCGATAATGGCGAGTGCATATTGAATAATCATTTTTTTCATATAAATTTCCTTTACTCCGCCACAGGTTCGCTGTTTGTTTCCTCGGTAGATTCAGCCGGGGTAGCTTTTGGCGATTTGGTCTGCTCGCCATCTTTAATCTGCCATACATCATCAATAATTTCATCCGCGACCTTTTGCGCTTCAGCAGCTGGGAAATAAATATTGATGGTTACGCAGGCGGCTAATAGGCCTGCGAGCAACAAGATGACACTAAACTTTTTCATCATTTTTCCTTATCAATTCACTCTACCACTACTTTTGAGTTGGCATCTGTAATGCGTTTAATTCTAGCCAGCAAATCTATCAAGCTCACATATTTGGTATAGCCATTAACATTGACTGCTGGTATACCACTACCCTTAACGATTATATACCCTTGAGGCGTTGACTCCACACCACCCATTTCACAAACATCGCGTCTGAGCTTGCAACTGATGCCAATTTTTTCGTAATTAAATTCATCGAAAAAACGTAAAAAAGTACGCTGCAATGCTGCTGCTGTACCTGCACCACCGAGCGCAGCTATATTTTCCACCGCGCGTTGTGATACCTTTTTCACCTGCTCATCCTCACTAGTATTGAGCGCAGCATCAAAATAAACAGGCTTCCAGTTTTCCAATACAAGGTGTTTCACATCGCCATCTAGCTTGCCTTTTATATCGCCAAAGCTATAGGTTCGGGTTAATTCACCTAAGTCCAGTTTTCGTACAGTCAAGTCAGCATACATGCGTGTCACCACGCCTAGCGGATCATCAATGCGCAAATTATTCATCCCCACTGTGCCGCCAAACATATTAAATGTCATGGCGCCATCCATATTTAATTGCTTGCTTGCATAAGTGACGAGTGGAATTTGACCTGATATTTTCCCATCCATTTCCGGCCATCCCAATGCAGCACTGAATTGACTCAGTGAGATTGGCAATAAATCCAGACGCAAATGCCAAAACCAGTTTTCACCTAACCATGCTGCCGATACCTCTTTGAAATTTAACGCCCCATCCAATACTGGCAGCACTAGTTCAGGTGCCGTTACCGAGTAACGATTAACGACCGCGTTTAGGTCTGTTTTACCTAATGGTAAATCTAGTAAATATCCATTTTCATAGCCCAGCGAGATGTTCTTTTGAATATCGTAATCCCACGGAATATGGGCATTCATATGGCTAAAAGCGAACTTACCGTTTTGATCTTGAATATTGGCATCCACTAAGTTCAATTCAAAGCTGGTTGGTTGTAAGGCTTTCATTTCAAACTGCCAGCTTGCTTTGCCAGATACATCCAAGTTACCAAATGCAGATTTTTCTAACTTTGGCTTTAAAATCAAGGTATACAATCCATTAAAATCGACATCTTGTGCACTGACTTTAACATCTTCTAGCACTTTGGTTTTGGTGTTAATTTGTGCTTGCGCATTGATCTCGCCGACATCAGTAACGGCTAGACTCGCATCTTTTACAGTCACTAAATCAGTACTTAATGTACCTTTTGCCTTGAACACATTCCCTGCTTTACCGAAATAAAACGGTTGCCAATAGACTTCACCTTTGTCCCAACTTAATTGACCATCCCATTGCCAAGTACCTTGCGTATGTTGGGCTGTAAATTGCATATCGCCAAACAAGTTTTCACCCGCATGCAAACCTTCGGCATCACTAAACTGAGCACCATCAAATAAAAGGTCTAAGGTAAATCGGTTGGCGAGTTGCGAAATGTGAAATGAAAATGGTGCAGAAATACCCTTGGAACTTAATTGCCCATCAAAGCAATCGATATACCCAATTTGCTCACTCATCAAAGAGCCGCAGGTCAGTTTAAACGGCATAAACGCAGGCTCGTTTTTAGGTTTTAGCGCAGCCTCTAATGTTAATTTTGGTGAGGTGCCTTTTAAGTCAACATGAAACTGTGCATCTTTAAGCTGACCAACTGGCGCATCCACTTCTCCGATACTGATGTTGATACTGGAAACAGCATTGGCTGGCTGAGTAGGGAACAATAATGCGAACAGTATTACCCACCCAGAAACCGTCATGTTTAAGTAATGATAACGCCAAGCTGTTTTAAATGTAGTAACAATGTTCGTTGAAGCTAATTTGTTTGTTATGCAACAAAACATATCAAGCCTATGCGCATTTAATCAGGGAAAACACCTGAAGATAAATAGCGATCACCCCGATCACAAACGATACTGACAATCACTGCATTTTCTAGTTGTTTCGAAAGCTGCAATGCAGTGTATAGCGCACCACCACTAGAAATGCCAGCAAAAATCCCTTCCATGGTGGCGAGTTTTCGCGCGGTATCTTCTGCTTGCTTTTGATTGACATACATCAGCTCATCTACTCGAGCTTTATCAAAAATTTTAGGCATATACTCTTCTGGCCATTTGCGTATCCCTGGAATGCGTGACCCCTCTTCTGGCTGCACGCCAATGACTTTCACATTGGGGTTTTGCTCTTTTAAATAGCGTGATGTCCCCATGATAGTGCCTGTCGTGCCCATACTTGAAACAAAATGGGTTACCTCACCCTGTGTATCTCGCCAAATCTCAGGACCCGTGCCCTCATAGTGCGCTTGCGGATTATCCATGTTAGCAAATTGGTCAAGCACAATGCCCTCGCCTTCAGCTTGCATTTTCATAGCAACATCACGTGCAAGCTCCATGCTGCCATCGGCTGGCGTTAAAACCAGCTCGGCACCATAAGCTCTCATACTCTGACGGCGCTCTACTGTTTGATTTTCTGGCATCACTAAAATCATTTTATAGCCTCGCATGGCCGCAACCATCGCGAGCGCAATGCCGGTGTTGCCACTTGTTGCTTCGATTAAGGTATCTCCGGGTTTAATGTCGCCACGCTGCTCGGCGCGCATAATCATGCTATACGCAGGCCTATCTTTGACTGACCCTGCTGGGTTATTGCCCTCCAGCTTTAACAAAATGGTATTACTTGTTTTACCTTGCATGCGTTGCAAGGCAACGAGCGGCGTATTGCCAACAAAATCATTTATGGTTTTAATTTTCATAAGCTAAATTATATCTGTAAAAAAGCTGGTTTACGTTTTTTGTCCATCATCCAGCGTTATAATAACCTGATAAGGTAGTCACTATGACCAATGAAGTTGAGCTTAAGCTGCGCATCGAACAATCAGATATCCCAAGCCTGAAGCGTCACCTCGCGACTATTGGCACATCAACCAATATCAAGATCAGTACCCCCACAACACATAAAACACTCAGCCGCTATTACGACACACCAGACCTTACATTATTAGATCATGGCCTTAGTTTGCGATTAAGACATGCAGGCAGAAAATGGACGCAAACCATCAAAGGTGCTGGCAATGTACTAAGTGGCCTGCACCAGAGGTTAGAGCTAGAGTGGGATGTAACAGCTGGTGGTTTGGACTTCAGTAAAATAACAGATCCAACTCACTCTGCTTTTTTTAATAATGCCAGTCTACGTGATGGCTTAGCCCCTATATTCAGTACAGATATGCGCCGCACAACATGGGTATTGGCTTTCGAAAATACCGATAAGATTGAACTTATTCTAGATGTTGGCGAAATAATCGCTGGAAATAACCGCGAACCCATCTGTGAAATTGAACTAGAGCTCATAGAAGGTAACAAAGGGCGTTTATTTGCGTTTGCATTACAACTGCAAAAACACATTCCATTATTCATCGAGAATATAAGCAAAGCACAAAGAGCCTATGCTTATTTTAGAGCGCAGCCTGTCAAAACGTTAAAGGCAGAGCCCATTAAGCTTCATAAAAAAGCGCTAGCAAATGAAACTTTAAAACAAATTGTGCAGGCTTGCCTTATACAACTACAAGCGAATCAAGACATAGTGCTGTATGGCCGTGATGTTGAGGACGTACACCAAATGCGCATCGCGTTACGTAGATTGCGCTCTGCACTTAAAATATTCAGTCGCGTAATACACAAGCAAAGTTGCGAACATATGATTAACGACCTTGTTTGGATTACTAATGTATTAGGACATGCGCGAGATCTAGATGTATTGATCACCCAAACGTTGCCACCAATCATGACACAGATGCCTAACCAACCCAGCCTGACATTATTGCTAAAAAAGGCTAGGCAAGAAAGAAAGTCTGCTTATGGAAATGTACGTGCAGCAATCACCAGTCAACGCTATCAACATTTATTGCTAGCGCTTGGTGATTGGTTAGAGAATCACCTTGGCAAGGATGTAAAAACGAAAAAAATGACTGTGGCAGAGATTGCACAGCCTATGTTGACTAAATGCTACCAGCAACTCAAAAATAGCGGCAGAGATCTTAAAAAAGCAACGCCAGATGAACGCCATCGCACACGCATTCTGGCCAAAAAATTACGCTATTTAGCTGAGTTTTTTGCCAGCCTGTACCCATCAAAAAGAATCAATCCGTTTATTAAAAGCCTAGCTCAGCTGCAAGATCAGCTCGGCACCATGAATGATATAAGTGTCACTAGTGGCGTTGTAAAAACACTACTGGGAGAAAAACCATCCAAAAACCTTAACACAGCTAAACATCTAATCGACGGATGGAATGCGCGCGGGGTTATACCCCATATCACAGAGATGAAAAAAACATGGAAATTATTTTCTAAACAAAAGCCATTTTGGTAGCTCTGCAAAAACGCGCTTATTGGCTGTTTAATTTTAATAGATAGACAGCATAGATAATAAAGCCAACGAAACTAATCAGGCCAAGTTGAGGCAAAGTCAGTCCTAAAAAAGTCCAATCAATAGCGGCACAATCTCCCGTGCCTCGGAAGATGAGTTTAAAAGCTTTTTCTAATGGAAAGTTCTCAAACATATAGTCAAAGCCCACGCCGCAATCTGCAATTATGCTTTCTTTATTGGCCTGTAAATACCAATGCCGTATGGCAACACCTGAACCAGCTAATCCAACCGCTACCAGTAATAACGTGACTACTTTTTTCAATACATGTTGCGGTGGAATAAATGCAGCAACAAAGAATACAACACCCAATGCCATAAATATAATTCGCTGTGAAATACATAAAGGGCAGGGCTCTAGGTTGTGCTGTGTTTGAATCACTAACGCCAATCCAACAATCGCAAAGCTCATTACGAACCCAAGTAAATATCCTGTTTTACCTTTTAATCGATTCATTCAACTATTCCTTATTTATTTACTAACTGGTTGCGCCCAATCATAAACTGCATGCCTTAAGATGTCACCTTTGACTGATAAAAAGTTAGCGTTAATGATTGTTAAAGCCATTGATAATGTTAGATAATAGCGCAATGTTAGATTCTGACAGTCCTACGCAGCAAAAAATTCTCTCTGTTAGCGAGTTAAATCGTTTAGCACGTGAAGTACTTCAGTCCAGCTTTCCACTTTTTTGGGTATCAGGCGAAGTGTCAAATTTTACCCGTGCAGCCAGTGGTCATTGGTACTTTTCATTAAAAGATGCAAGCGCGCAAGTCCGCTGTGTGATGTTTAAGGGTCGCAATAGCTATACGGACTTTACACCAAGAGAAGGTGACAAAGTTGAGGCCCGCGCTACCGTCACACTTTATGAAGCACGTGGCGAGTTTCAATTAACCATAGAGTCTATCAGGCAAGCGGGTTTAGGCGCATTATTTGAAGCATTTGAACGATTAAAAAACAAACTACAAACGGAAGGTTTGTTTGAAGCTTCAATTAAGCAAGCCATACCAGAACATCCAAAGTCCATTGGCATTGTTACCTCATCTGAGGCAGCAGCATTGCGTGATGTACTGACAACGTTAAAAAGACGTAACCCAAATATTAATGTCATCATTTACCCGACACCTGTTCAGGGTAAAGGCGCGGCAGAACGCATTGCCACAGCAATTAAAAAAGCAAATGAACGAAAAGAAGTTGATACGCTGATTGTATGCAGAGGTGGTGGCAGCATAGAGGATTTATGGCAATTTAATGAGGAGATTGTCGCGCGCGCTGTAGCTGACTGTACAATCCCCATTATTAGTGGTGTTGGCCATGAAACGGACTTCACTATCTGTGATTTTGTAGCTGATGTGCGCGCTGCAACGCCTACAGCCGCTGCTGAACTTGCCTGCCAAGACATGAGTCACTTAGTGCAAAAGTTGAAAGACATTGCACGCCAATTAGCGCGCCTATTCACAGTGAACCTACAACAACGATCTCAGAAGTTGGACTTTCTTAGTCAACGTTTAATCTCGCCAAAGCAAAAACTTACAGTACAGGCGGATTATATTAAGCAATTGCAAAACCGATTAAATTACAGCATTAAGCACCGGCTACAGTTGGAAAAACAATACTACAGTCAACTGAAATCTAGCATTGAACAGCTAAGTCCGCGCGCAGTACTCGCAAGAGGGTACGCAATTGTTTCAAGTAACCAAGAAAATATCACTGCTAGCAATCAATTAAAAATAGGTCAATCACTTCATATTCAATTACATATTGGCGAAGTAGATGCTAAAGTGACGAACCAATCCTAAGCAGCTAATCAGACCTGAATCTTGATATGAGCGATACTAGCACTCAAACGCCACATACCCCAGCCTTGGCACTTGCAGCATTAGGGGTAGTATTTGGCGACATTGGCACAAGTCCACTATATACATTAAGAGAAGTCTTTTCTTCTAGTCACCATCCTATCGCCCACACTGCCACAAATGTGTACGGCATACTTTCACTCATTACCTGGGCACTCATCTTAATTGTATCGATTAAGTATATTGTTTTTATTATGCGCGCAGATAATCATGGTGAAGGTGGCATTATGTCATTGCTAGCACTTGCAAGCCGCCATGCAAAACAAAACTCCAATAAACGCCGACGCATTATGTTTTTGGGTATTTTAGGCGCATGTATGTTTTATGCCGACGGGATGATAACGCCAGCTATTTCAGTATTATCCGCCGTTGAAGGCTTAGAGGTTGCCGCGCCAAGTCTGCATGAATTTATTGTC
The DNA here is from genome assembly GCA_051252095.1 of Methylophilaceae bacterium. Taxonomy (GTDB): domain Bacteria; phylum Pseudomonadota; class Gammaproteobacteria; order Burkholderiales; family Methylophilaceae. The sequence continues at coordinate 93,474 of JBPOFK010000010.1, read as the reverse complement.
CCAATTACATTGCTTGTATTATTTACTTTGTTTTTTGTACAGAGCAAAGGGACTGCCTTAGTCGGTAAGTTATTTGGGCCTGTTATGTTGTTATGGTTTAGCACATTAGCGATTTTAGGCATCATTAATATTGCACATGATGTCACCATCCTGAACGCGCTGAACCCTGCTTATGCAATCAGTTTCTTTTGGAATACCCCGTGGCTGGCTTTTGGCACACTAGGTGCCGTCGTATTAGCCGTAACAGGCGCCGAGGCATTGTATGCTGATATGGGGCATTTTGGTCGCTTCCCTATTCGTCTTGTCTGGTTTGGCTTAGTGCTACCCGCCCTACTCCTAAATTATTTTGGTCAAGGTGCCATTATTTTGCACGATCTCAATGCGGTCAAAAATCCTTTCTATTTTTTGGCGCCAAAATGGGCGTTATTCCCACTGATTGGACTTGCAACATTGGCGACGGTTATCGCATCGCAAGCCGTGATTACAGGTGCATTTTCGGTCTCCCGCCAAGCATTGCAAATGGGATTTATCCCGCGTATGTACATCCAACATACATCGGAAAGTACTGAGGGACAAATTTACATGCCCCGTGTCAATTGGGGCTTGATGGTAGCTACGATGATACTGGTGATTAGTTTTGGTAGCTCAGATAATTTGGCTGCGGCATACGGTATTGCTGTGACTGGCGATATGATTATCACCAGTTTACTTGCCGCGATTGTATTTCATGAAATTTGGAAATGGAGTAAATTACGCACGGGTATTTTGATTGGACTATTTCTCATTGTTGATTTAACTTTTTTCAGCGCTAATATATTAAAAATACCTGATGGTGGCTGGATTCCTATACTCATCGGCATCATTATTTTTACACTGATGTTTACTTGGAAAACAGGCCGATCAATTCTCTACAGGCAATTAAAGCAAGAAGAAATTAAAGTTAATCCTTTTATTGAGTCTTTAGATACTGAGATGCTTAAACGAGTTGAAGGTACCGCCGTGTTTCTGACACCAAATGCCTACGGTATACCTAGGGCAATGCTGCACAACATCAAACATAATAAAGTGTTACATGAAAACAATGCCATTCTAACAGTTTGCTTTTTGGATTACCCGCACACGAGTCAAGAAGAGCGCGTTATCGTCGAAAAGCTTCCTCAAGCATTTTATCGCATCACCATCAATTATGGCTTTATGGATGAACCAAACTTGCCAAGAGACTTGGCACTCTGTGCAGACCAAGGATTAAACTTAGAACCAATGCAAACTTCTTTTTTCATTGGTAAAGACATTTTGATTACAAGTAATCAACAGGGCATGTCACTCTGGCGAAAAAAAATATTTGTTGTATTGTTTCGCTCAGCAGAAACCATTACCAATCAGCTAAAGTTACCGCCTAATCGCGTTGTAGAACTTGGCGCACAAGTAAAATTTTAATAAATGCTTCAACCAATTTCTATTTTCATGCGTTAATATTACTGGTTAATTGATTCGAAACAAAGACGACTAAGGACGACTTATGAAAAACATCTTTTCCATTGTTATGATTACGCTTGCGATACACTTGGCTGGCTGTGCCACAACAACTAATAGCAGTGTTTCTGGTGTTAGCCGCTCACAGTTCCTGCTAATGCCAGCCTCTACAGTAGATCAAATGTCTGCGCAAGCTTATACAGAAACGCTGACCAAAGCCAAAAAAGAATCTACGCTTAATGTGGATAAAGCCATGTATAACCGTGTGAATAATATTTCTCAAAGGCTGATTGCACAAGTGGGCGTATTTAGAGAAGATGCGGTCAAATGGGACTGGGAAGTGAATGTCGAGAAAAATGACCAACTTAATGCTTATTGCATGCCAGGTGGAAAAATTATGGTCTTTTCTGGCTTGATTGAGAAGCTGAATGCTACAGATGATGAAATTGCAGCAGTGATTGGCCATGAAATCGCACATGCTTTACGTGAGCATGGTCGTGAGAGAATGTCGCAAGCCTATGTACAACAATTTGGTCTTCAAGCACTTGCTGCGATGGTAGGTGGAACCGCTGGTAGCATGGCTGCACAAGGTGCAGGCCTAGGCTCACAATTATTTTTTGCATTGCCAAATGGTCGCGAACAGGAACGTGAATCCGACAGAATTGGCTTAGAGTTAGCAGCACGCGCTGGCTTTAACCCAAATGCAGCTGTAACGCTATGGCAAAAAATGAGTGCTAACAGCAACGGCGCACCACCTGAGTTTTTAAGTACCCACCCTGCTAGCGAAAATCGTATTGCTGATTTAAAAGCACTCGCACCAAAAGTGATGCCCTTGTACAAAGCAGCCAAAAAATAAAATAGACAACCCATTTAAACGAAGACGTGCTCATTAAATGTTGAGCGCGTTTCTGTAGTCTTTTGGCAGAATTAAGGTTTAGGTTAAAATAGCGCCTTTGTTATTATCATTAACTTACACATCTGGAAATTCTTATGGACCCACGGCAAAGTATTATTGAAGCGGCTTTTGAAGATCGCGCTAACATTAACCCGGCAAACGCCTCTGCTGAACTTAAATCAACTGTTGAAAGTGTCATGGCTGATTTAGATGCAGGTGTATTACGTGTTGCTTCTAGAATTGGTGACAGCCAAAAATGGGAAACACATCAATGGTTGAAAAAAACAGTTTTATTATCTTTTCGTTTAGAAGACAACGTTCTGCTTGATGATGGCGTGACACGTTACTTTGATAAAGTTCCTACAAAGTTCGCCAACTATACTGAAGAAGACTTCAAAAATGGTGGTTTCCGCGTAGTGCCAAATGCTGTAGCACGTCGCGGCTCATTTATTGGCAAAAATGCTGTACTAATGCCGTCATATGTCAATATTGGTGCCTATGTTGATGAAGGCACTATGGTTGATACCTGGGCGACAGTTGGCTCATGTGCGCAAATTGGTAAAAACGTTCACTTATCTGGTGGCGTGGGCATTGGTGGTGTATTAGAGCCGATTCAAGCAGGTCCAACTATCATTGGGGATAATTGCTTTATTGGCGCGCGATCAGAAGTTGTTGAGGGTGTGGTTGTAGAAGATAACAGTGTAATTTCCATGGGCGTCTATATTGGGCAAAGTACTAAAATTTATGACAGAGAAACTGGCGAGGTACACTATGGCCGCGTACCAGCGGGCTCAGTTGTAGTTTCTGGAAATTTGCCTTCTAAAGATGGGAGCTACAGTCTCTATTGTGCTGTGATTGTTAAAAAGGTTGATGCTAAAACGCTAGGGAAAGTTGGCATTAATGAGCTGTTAAGAGGAATTTAGCCTCTGGTTTGAAAGTTCTAAAATAGACGCTTTTCAGCGTCTATTTTTTTGTCGGCAACTCATCATTAACGTTAAAATAGTTAACCAGAATTGCAACTGTAAATCCATTGTTTGTTTTTAATAAATTCAATAAAAATAAATAAAAACAATGTGTTAATCAATAATTAATGTCTACTTTATAGGATGGCATATTAATTGCTTTTATCAGATTATGAAAATTATTTACATTTGCCATGCTAATTAACTACGACATCCTACTGCTTGTTGTCTCTACTATTGCAGCCAGCGCATCGTTGTTCATTGCCTTTGGCCTAATGGATAGACTGTCCCGCGCAGCGCAGAAAGTCAATAGGCTTTCTCTCGTCGCTATGGCAATTGCACTTGGCATTGGTGTCTTAGCGAACCATTTGATTATATTGTTAAGCGCAAATATTGGCGCGCCAACAGAATTATCTTGGGCTTTGCTCAATGCATGCTTATTTGCAACAGGTATAGCGATTAGCTTTGTTTACTTAACAATATTGCCTAATCCCAATAGAGTCAACATCCTATTAGGTGGTTGCATCAGCGGCTTATGTGATTTGGGATTGTTTTACACTAGCCATATAGCAATAAACGGTGCTGATAATGTCTTTATGAATCCTCTCACAACAGCCGTTGCGACAGTTGTTTCTATGGCAATTATTACCATGAGCTTGTCACTGTTCCAATGGATAAAAAACTACACAGGATCTAACCGTAATATTGCAAAAATTTCAGCAGCCATCTTGATTGCTGTGGGCATCTTATGCATACACTTTGTGTTTAATATGGCATTTTCTGATCATGCTTCCAGCGCATTTAGCAGCGCGCATAACGTCACGTCCTCTAATTTTAAAATTACGGCAATTGCAATTGCCTTGGGTATGGTTTGCTTAATTTTAATAGCGTTTGTGCTTGTATTGCTCTACGAAAAACAGGGTAAAAAATTATTTAGCTTCAGTCTATTCAGCTCAAACACTAATTTAGCGCAGGCTGAGCAGTTTAGCTTAGAAGACAGCCTGACAAAATTGCCAAACCGTCGGGCATTTGAATCACATCTACAATCTGCTAAGAAACGTGCCATACGCAATGGAAAATCATTTGCCCTAGCCTATATTGATTTAGATTATTTCAAGCCTATTAATGATAACTATGGCCATCATGTGGGTGATGGTGTGCTAAAAATAACAGCTGAAAGACTCAACCGAGCTGTGCGTGGTTGTGATTTTGTCGCGCGAATTGGCGGAGATGAGTTTGTTGCCGTGATTGAAGAAATCGAAAATGAAGAAGATGTGGTGCCAATTGCTGAGCGTATTGTGACGTCAATTAAAGAGGCTTACTTTATTGATCACCTCACTGTGGAGCTTTCTTGCTCACTCGGTATTGCTATTTATCCAAAAAATGGTGATGTAGATAAGCTACTTGTCTGTGCAGATGCTGCTATGTACAAAGCCAAAGATCAAGGCAAAAACCAATTTAGGTTCTATGACACAGAAATAGAAAATGCAAATGACCTGATGCTTAATATGCAAAGTGATTTATGCCTTGCAGTAGAAAACCGTGAATTTAGCTTAACCTATTTACCAAAAATTGCATGCAATACCTTAACAGCCATTGGTGCTGAGGCATTGATTAGATGGCAACACCCAACCAAAGGTGAAATTCTGCCTAATGATTTTTTACCTGCAGCAGAACATTTTGGTCTCATTCAAGAAATTAACAGCTGGGTGATAGATGAATGCTGCGATATGCTTGCAGAAGCCAAAGAAAATGGGTTGGAATTAAATGTATCTATCAACTTATCAAGCCAACAGTTTCAAGATCCTGGCTTAGTCAAAAAAATTACACAAAAGTTAGAAGACTATCAGCTAAGCCCGAGCTGCATCTCTTTTGAAATTAAAGAAACGATTGCCATTAACAATCAAAAGCAATTTAAACTATTGCTCGATAAGTTCAAATCAGCTGGCATCAGGGTTATTTTAGATGACTTTGGCTTATTACCAATGAGCTTAACTTACCTTCTCGATTTAAACATTGATGAAGTCAAAATTGATAAATCATTCATCGCTACGGTAAATAACGACAAAGGTTCACACGCACTGGTTGATGCAATATTTAAGCTCACCCATGCACTCGGTTTTGAAGCAACTGCTGAGGGAATTGAAACCGAAGCACAGCAAGAAACGATTATTGATTTAGGTTGTGATTATATGCAAGGGTATTTATTTTCTAAGCCAATCAAAAAAGCGGCATTGTTTGACTTATACCGCAAATTACAATTTAAACAATTACAAATTGATTTTAATAACCCATTACCTAAAATCAAAAAACCTTAACCTTTGTTATCACCAACCTAGCTGTTAAAATGAGGGATTATTTTTAAATGATAATCCCCCATGAAACTCTACGGTATTCCTAACTGCAACACGGTCAAAAAAGCACGCATCTGGCTAGAAGAGCAGCAGATTGAATATACATTTCACGACTTTAAGAAAGTTGGCGTTAATCAAACGTTATTAGACAATTGGTTATCACAACAGCCATGGGAAAAACTGGTTAATCGTGCTGGCATGACATGGCGTAAATTAAACGATGATATGAAAAATAGCATTGTTGATAATGCCAGTGCCGCTCAGCTGATGACAGATAAAACCTCTGTGATAAAACGCCCTATTCTAGAAAGTGATGGCAAAATACTTGCTCTCGGCTTTAAAGAAGAAACCTATAAAGAGCTTTTCAAATGACAAAAACATTAGATCTTACCCTTGATTTGCTTGCGCGCGACTCAATCACACCAGAAGATAAAGGCTGTCAGGATTTATTAATCGCACGGCTAGAGCCACTTGGTTTTAAAGTTGAACGTATGCGCTTTGGTGATGTAGACAATTTTTATGCACGCCGTGGTTCAGGTAGTCCATTGCTCGTTTTCGCTGGACATACCGATGTTGTCCCGACTGGGCCACTTGATCAATGGCATACACCGCCTTTTGTGCCTACTATTAAAGACGGTATGCTTTACGCACGCGGCGCAGCCGATATGAAAACGTCATTGGCCGCTTTCATTACCAGTATAGAAGAGTTCATCGCTGAAAACCCCCATCATCAAGGTTCTATTGGGTTGCTAATCACCTCTGATGAAGAAGGTATTGCTGTCAATGGGACGGTAAAAGTTGTCGAAGCTTTAAAAGCACGAGGCGAACTGTTTGATTACTGTATTGTTGGCGAGCCCACCAGTAACAAAGTCGTTGGCGACATGATTAAAAATGGTCGTCGCGGTTCGCTTGGCTGCGAGCTAACCGTAAAAGGGATACAAGGTCATATCGCGTATCCCCATTTAGTCAAAAACCCAATTCATTTAGTCGCACCTGCTATTAAAGATATGGTAGAAACTGTTTGGGATGAGGGGAATGCCTACTTTCCGCCCACCAGCTGGCAAATTAGTAATATTAATGGCGGCACAGGCGCTACCAACGTTGTACCGGGTGAGGTCGATATCATTTTTAACTTCCGCTACTGCCCAGAATATGATGGTCAAGGAAGTACTGAGGCCAATCTAAAATCACGTGTACACGCTATTTTGGATAAACACGCACTTGAATATGATGTGAAATGGGAACACAACCAAAGCTATATCACGCCTGAAGGTGCGCTTTCAAATGCGATAACGAAAGCTATTCAAGCAAGTTACAATGCAAGGCCTGAACTGTCTACCACTGGCGGCACTTCTGATGGCCGCTTTATCGCAGACATTAGTAAGGAAGTTGTAGAGTTTGGTCCGCTGAACAAAACAATCCACAAACTCAATGAGTGCGTAGCAGTCGCTGATATTGAGCCATTAAAAGAAACATACAAAAAAACCATGGAAATACTATTAGCATGACCAGCGCGCTAAAGCTTACCAATGAATTAGTATCTATCCGTGATTGGATACGCTATGCAGTCAGCCAGTTTGAGGTGTCTGACATTTTTTATGGCCATGGCGCTGATAATAGCTATGATGAGGCCATTTGGTTGATCATGAGTGGTCTGCATTTACCAATGGATACACTTGAAAACTTTATCGATGCTCGTATTACCAAAGCTGAAGGAAAGCATCTAGCCTATCTTATTGAGCAAAGAGTAGCCAAACACGTTCCAACTGCCTACTTACTGCGTGAAGCTTGGTTGCATGACTATAAGTTTTATGTGGACGAGCGGGTTATTATTCCTCGCTCTTTCATTGCTGAGCTTTTACTCGATGGCAGCCTAAGTCCATGGATTGAATTTCCAGAAATGATTCAAAGTGCCGCTGATATTTGTACTGGTAGCGGCTGTTTGGGTGTATTGCTTGCGCATACTTTTCCCAGCGCTGCTGTCGATGTTATTGATATTTCGCCAGATGCGATTGCAGTCTGTAATATCAACATAGCAAACTATGGGTTAGAGTCACAGGTGACTGCGATAGAGTCTGACATGTTTACTGCGCTAGCTGGGAAAACCTATGACGTGATTATTAGCAATCCACCTTATGTCGATGCGCCAAGCATGGCAGCGTTACCGAAAGAATATCGAAATGAACCGCAATTGGCGCTAGGAAGTGGCACAGCCGGCTTGGATCATACACACACTATTTTGAAAGAAGCTGCCAACTACTTAACAGACGAAGGTGTTTTAATTGTAGAAATAGGCCATAACCGCGAGGCATTACTCGATGCATACCCAGAAATACCATTTGTTTGGTTAGATACAAGTGGTGGTGACCAATTTGTATTTCTGCTCACAAGAGCACAGCTGCCTGGCATTCAGTCAAATTAGTGTACTCAATTAAGACCTGATGCGTCGCTGTTTTGCTGGCTTTCTTTTGGGTGTTTTATTAACACGAGCGTTAGGCTTACGAGCCTTTTCTGCGCTTTCTTCTGTCTCTTTCTCTCTTGGCGGATGCGACAATACGCTGCCTCTGCGCTTCCGTACTTTAGGTGTAAAGACCGCAGTTGCTTTATCCTTCTCATGCTTACTTAATTGTTTATGCGGCGTATGTGGTACATCTAACCCTGCCCACTCCATCAGTTCTACCACTTGCTTAGGCTCTAGTTTCAGCATCGCACCGCGCTTCACGCGAGACGGTAGGCTAACAGGTCCAAAACGGACGCGCATTAATCGACTCACTGGCAACTGAAACGCTTCAAACAAACGTCTCACCTCACGATTGCGGCCTTCTCTTAAAATGACCTGGTACCAATGATTAGCCCCTTCACCTCCTTGCGCAATAATTGAATCGAAGGCAGCGGGGCCATCTTCTAACTCAATGCCTTGTGTCAGCATTTGCATTTGCTCATCGGTGAGCTCTCCAAAAACGCGCACAGCATATTCACGTTCAACTTCATAGCGTGGATGCATAAACCGATTTGCTAACTCACCAGAAGTCGTAAACATCAACAAACCAGATGTGTTCATATCCAAACGCCCAATCGCAATCCATTTAGCGCCTTTGATACGTGGTAGCTTATCAAAAACACTTGCACGGCCTTCTGGATCATCCGCACTGACAATTTCGTCATCAGGTTTATGATAGATAAGCACTTGCGGTAGCTCTGGGTTAAAAGGCAAGCGCACAGGACGACTATCGACACGCACAACGTCTTCAGCCGCAACAGCTGCGCCAACTTGTGCTACCTGACCATTAACGGTTACCCGCCCTGATTCAATGAGTTTTTCCATCTCGCGCCGCGAGCCTATGCCAGCTAAAGCGAGTAGCTTGTGTAGGCGCTGTGTTGCCGTTTGTGCCGTATCTACATTTTCAGAAGATCCTGCTTTCGAGATTGGTGCACTCGGCGTGCGACTATTTGTATCTTTTGATTTTTTAAAAGGACGAGCCATGAAACCTGCTTAAAATCGATAAGGATGTGATTTTACAGCAGAAATAGCTTAGCTATCTAATGGAATTTCACTTTGGGTAAAATCTTCTATTGGCGGCAACTCTGATAGTGACCGCAAATTCAGGTCGTCTAGAAAGTGTTTTGTCGTTGCATAGAGCGATGGTCGTCCAGGCACTTCGCGCTGCCCAACAACATCTATCCAATCGCGCTCTACGAGCTGACGCATCACATTTGGATTCACTGTCACCCCTCGAATTTGCTCAATATCGCCTCTTGTCACCGGCTGACGGTATGCAATAATCGCCAATGTTTCCATGACAGCCCGGGAGTACTTTGGCTCCCTTTCTGGATTCATACGCGCAATGAATGCACTAAATTCTGGTTTTGCTTGAAATCGATAGCCAGTAGCAACTTGTACCAGCTCCAAAGTCTTATCATCCCAATCTTGCTTAAGTTCATCAAGCAACATTCTGAGTGTTGCACGCTCCATACGGCCTGCAAACAACTTCATTAAATCATCCAAGCTCAATGCCTGTCCTGCTGTCAGCAATGCCGTTTCTAAAATTTGCTTCATTTCTGTGATGGTTTCAGGTTCTCTCATTCTCCATTACTCACTTGCAAATAAATGGTTGAAAATGCTGCTTGCTGAGTAATTTTCACTAACCCCTCTTTGGCAAGCTCCAGAATCGCTAAAAAATTTACAACTAATTTTGGCAAGCCTTCAGTGTTTAAATCAAATAATTGAGAAAATTCGCACATGCCATCTGTTTGCAATCGACGCAGCACAATGCTCATATGTTCTCGCACAGAGAGCTCTGCACGACCTAGCTTGTGGTGCGAGTTAAGTTTGGCTCGCTTAACCACGTTTTTCCATGCATCGACTAAATCATCAATGCTGACTTCTGGCGGTTTAATTTCAGCAATATGCTGGTAGTAGGCATGTGCAACTTGTAGCTCTTCTCCAACCTTAGGCATTTCATCCAAATTTTTAGCAGCAAGCTTAATCGCTTCATATTCCATCAAGCGCCGAACTAACTCAGCACGTGGATCGTCTTCTTCTTCTATTTCAGCAGGTTTAGGCAATAACATGCGCGACTTAATCTCAATCAGCATGGCCGACATGAGCAAATAATCTGCCGCCAACTCTAGTTTGATTGCTTTCATTTTCTCAACATAAAGCATATATTGCGTTGTCAGCTCCGCCATTGGAATATTAAGAATATCTAAATTGTTCTTGCGGATGAGGTAAAGCAACAAATCTAATGGCCCTTCAAAGGACTCCAAGTAGACCTCTAATGCATCAGGTGGAATATATAAATCTTTTGGCAACTCATACAGTGCTTCGCCATTGATTTTAATGTCTGATGTGGTGATGAGCAAACGAAACCTTTACCTGTTATTTTTTGCAATAACCACATCATATAGTATTTTATTAAAATATAAAACACCAAATATGCTGATAATTTCATTTTGCTATCAGTTCTTTTGATAGCCACTGATTGTCTATCTGTTAAAGTGGCTAACCGTAGTCTAAGCCCATCACATCACGCACATCACGCATTGTTTCACGCGCAATTTTACGGGCTTTTTCACAGCCCTCAGACACAATATTTTTAACCAAAGTTGGATCCTCAGCATATTGCGCGGCACGCTCTTGTATCGGCTTCAACTCTTTTAGTACACTATCAATGACTGGCTGTTTACATTCGATACATCCAATAGAGCCTTGCTTACAACCCATTTGTACCCAGTCTTGAATATTTTGATCAGAATAAATCTCATGTAGTTGCCAAACAGGACAATTAGCAGGATCGCCTGGATCAGTTCGCCTAACGCGTGCAGGGTCAGTTGGCATGGTTTTAATTTTCTTGGTCACATCTTCTGGCGACTCACGCAGTGAAATCGTATTGTTATAAGACTTTGACATTTTTTGCCCATCTAAACCTGGCATTTTAGAAGCTGGCGTTAACTTATATTCAGGCTCTATCAAGATGATTTTTCCGCCGCCTTCAAGATAACCAAGCAGGCGCTCTTTATCACCCATGCTCATACCCTGCTGCTCTTCAATCAGTGCACGGGCTGACTCAAGCGCCTCTTCGTCTCCACTTTCCTGATAAGCATTGCGCATCTCTTGATATAAACCGCCACGCTTATTCCCCAATTTCTTAATAGCGGCTTCTGCTTTTTCTTCAAAGCCTGTCTCTTTACCGTAAATATGGTTGAATCGCCGTGCAATTTCACGGGTAAACTCAATATGTGGAATCTGATCTTCTCCAACAGGCACTTGCGTTGCTTTGTACATTAAAATATCGGCACTTTGTAAAAGTGGATATCCTAAAAAACCATATGTTGACAAGTCTTTGCTTGAGAGTTTTTCTTGTTGATCTTTATAGGTCGGCACCCGCTCTAGCCAACTTAAAGGCGTAATCATAGAAAGCAATGTGTGTAGTTCTGCATGCTCTGGTACTTTTGATTGAATAAAGACTGTGGCACTGGCTGGGTCTACACCTGCTGCCAACCAGTCAATCACCATCTCCCAGACGCTTTCTTCAATAATTTCTGGGGTATCGTAATGTGTTGTCAATGCATGCCAATCTGCCACAAAGAAGAAGCACTCATGCTCGTGTTGCAGCCGCAACCAATTTTTAAGTACGCCGTTGTAATGTCCTAGATGTAAGCTACCTGTAGGGCGCATGCCCGATAATACGCGTTCGACCGCCATGAATTAACCTAATGTGTAAATGTAATAAAAGATAACGTTATTATACAAAGAATGTTCAAGCAAATATGCCCAAAATCAATCGACCGAAAAAATTAATGAGAGGAGAAATAATTTTACCTAAAACGCCTGTCATTAATAATATGATTAAAATGACAAACCCATAACGTTCAACCTGAGAGAGCTTAACTGCTAAATTCATTGGTAACAAACTCACTGCAATCCTTCCGCCATCGAGTGGAGGCAAAGGTAACAGATTAAGCACCATCAGCACTAAATTGATCATAATCCCTACCTTACTCATTTCTAATAAGAAAAATGCCGCATAGTCTGGCGCTCCTTGCGAGTATTTAAGTACGAGAACCCAAAAAATTGCCATCACAAAATTGGACGCTGGTCCTGCTGCTGCAACCCATAACATATCTTTCTTGGGATTTCGTAAGCCAGCAAAATTAACAGGGACTGGTTTTGCATAACCAAATAATATTCCACCTAACATTAATGTGATTGCTGGCAGCAATATCGTACCGATAGGATCAATATGCTTGAGCGGGTTGAGTGTAATGCGCCCCATTTTATCAGCCGTCAAATCACCAAAATATTTGGCCGCATAGCCATGCGATGCCTCATGCACCGTAATGGCAAAGATAATCGGGATTGCCGAAACGGCTATTTTTTGCACTAAAGTAAGTTCCATTATCGCTTTTCTATTTACAATCCAAATGGGGATGCATCTGCAACCCCTTCTCTAATGAGTTGAGGGGTATCATCTGTTAAATCAATAACCGTGGTCAATCCAACATGTTGTATTTCAGAGTCGATGACTAAATCTAATTGGTGTTCAAATCGCTCTCGTATTTCCCAAGCAATATTCATTGGCGCTTCATCACCAGTAATATGTAAGGTCATACTCAACATCGGCTCGCCTAACTCATCTAAAATTGCCTGCACAACTGGATGATCTGGTACGCGAATACCGACGGCATTCCGTTTAGGGTGCTGCAATCGACGCGGCACTTCACGTGTTGCATTTAATATAAAAGAATAGGCCCCAGGCGTATTAGATTTTAGCAGTCGGAACTGTGTATTATCCACTTTTGCATAAATAGCTAACTCGCTCAAATTGCGACAGATAAGGGTGAATAACTGCTTATCACTGACTTGCCTAATTTGTCGAATTTTATCCTGCGCCTCTTTCACGCCAAGCATACAACCAAGCGCATAGCTTGAATCAGTAGGGTAAGCGATTACGCCGCCCTCACGTAAAATCTCTACGGTATGTTTGATGAGCCTAGCTTGCGGGTTTTCGGCATGAATAACAAAATACTGAGCCATCTAAATCTACTAAGCCTCAAAAAACAACATCATGTTGAAAAAATAAAGTAAATACATCTTATGTTTATGCAATCTAATCTGATTTTCTCATGGAAATCATGTGACTCCATTTTATACTTGGTCGCTCAACTAATAAGAATGCAAGCCAACTAACAAAAACACAAACAACAATTGTTAACAATAGCGTAATGTAATCCGCAATAACACTCTGTGTCACTAGACGATGCACTATCCAAGAAATAGCACCAGTTAGCGGATTGTGTAAAAGATAAAGACTATAAGAAATTAAACCGATGAACTGCACCCATGAAAGCGTAAGCCAATCACCCATTTTATCTTGAACACCTGCATAGATAAGCATTGCTGATGTCAATGCTACTATGAAAACAAAACCTGAACTAACAAAGACACTGCACAAAGCCAGCAACAATAAATAACCGAGTGTAAACGTTCTCATTTTTCCTGCAGATTGTGATGCCCAGTAGCATAATACGCCAGCCAAAAAGCTATACCAGTACTGAATAAAACCTCCTGGCCAAAAAGTCACAGAAAGCAACTCCAATGGCCATAGCAAAGCAAGCAATGCCATGATGGCAACCATTACTTGCCTCACATACAGCTGCCCAGTTCTCTTTGCTATGGAATCTGCGGCAAAAAACAGCATTGCAAATACAATATAGAACTGTAGTTCGACACATAGCGTCCAAAAAACAGTATTAATATGCGGTACTGCAAAAAGCTCCTGCAAAAAAAACAAGTGCACAGCAATATCAGTCAAACTGAAAGGCAGCTTGTCACCACCCAAAAAAACTGCTTTTACATAAATAAAAAATAATGCAAACAGAATAGCAAAATAATAGGGCGGAGCTAGTCTAATAAAACGTCTTGCTGTAAATTTAATGGCTGAAATCAAGTCGACATGAATGCTTTTGACCGTTAGTGCCATGACAAAGCCGCTAAGTACGAAAAATACCGCAACGCCAAAATCACCGTGCGTAAACAGTATTGAATACAAGAAATCAGGTGTGGTCGCCTTTATTGCTTCAATATGGCTACCCTCTGACAAGTGAAACAAGACGACCCATAAAGCGGCAATTCCTCTTAGACCATCTGCAAAAGCGAGTCGTTTCTTGTTCACTACTTGATTGCGATCAGCATTGCTAGCCTGCTTTGACGGTGTGCTCATTAACTATTATTTCCAAATCCTTATAAAAAAGATTTTTCTTCCCAGTCTTGCCAAACAGGCACACAACGTGCCGGCAACTCTGAAATACACCCCATCTCCATATAAGACATACCAGGTCCGTGAAAATCTGAACCTAATGATGCTTTCAGGCTAAAGCGATGTGCTATCGTCGCAAACTGCTCATATTGTGGAATGGTGTGGCTTCCTGTAACCACTTCAATGGCCTCACCGCCATACTTTCTAAACTCATGCATCAATAAGTGCATATTGATGCGCCCCAAATCATAGCGCCCTGGGTGGGCAATCACGGCAACACCACCGCCCTCTTTAATCAGCGTTACGGCTTCTTCTAAACTCATCCACTGATGCTCTACAAAGCCAGGCTTGCCTTTAACAAGATATTTTTTAAATACAGTTTTGACGTCTTTCACATGCCCTTCCTGTACTAAAAACCTGGCAAAATGGCTACGGGTGATAATGCTATTATCCGCAATTTCTTGCGCACCTTCTAAACTGCCCTTAATACCTACTGTCTCTAGACCTTCCGCCATTAGTTTTGCACGATCTAAACGGCCCTGTCTGACAGAATCAAGCGCATGTTTTAATGGTCCGAAATTCGGATCGAACTTCAGGCCAACAATGTGCAATGTGCGATTTTTCCAAGTAACCGAGATTTCCACACCATCAATAAATTGCATGCCCAATTGGTCAGCAGTTTCCCTAGCTTCACCAAGACCACCAAGATTATCATGGTCGGTCAATGCCAGCACTTTCACACCTTGCTTGTGTGCATGCTTAACTAAATTCTCAGGCGAGAATAATCCATCAGAAATGGTAGAATGACAGTGTAAATCGATTGTTGCAGGCATCGCAGTGACAACTTAATATAAAGTAAACTTGCCGTATTTTAACAAAATATGTCTCACATTACTGCTCTAACGCTGGACTTTGAGGTCAAAGCGACCTCAAAGTCCAGACAATTGTAAATTTTGGATAAAAACACGAAAGAAAGCATGAAAGTATTTTTTGATTTATTCCCTGTCATCTTATTTTTTATTGGCTTTAAGCTATATGACATATTTATAGCAACAGCCATCGCAATCGGCGCTACGCTCGCGCTCATTATTTATAGTAAAGCGCGGCATGGAAAGGTAGAAAAAATGCTGCTTATTAATGGCGCCATTATTTCCATACTTGGTGGCGTAACATTACTTTTACACGATAAAACTTATATTATGTGGAAACCCACCGCACTTTATTGGCTAATGGCTGCTATTTTACTCATTTCAAATCAATTCTTCAAAAAAAACCTGATACAAAAAATGATGGGGAAAATGCTCAACCCACCAGCACAGGTATGGAGTAAGCTCAATCTAATATGGGCTGGCTTTTTAATTTTGATGGGTTTTTTAAACCTCTATGTAGCCTTTAACTATAGTGAGAATACTTGGGTCAATTTTAAATTATTTGGCGTCACCTCAATGATGTTTGTCTTTATGATTGCGCAAACACTCATTCTCAAAGACTACTTAATAGAACCAAAAGAAGACCAGAAGGAATCATAATATGTGGTATGCCATTATCGCTGAAGATATGCCAAATTCACTTGAAAATCGTCTACAAGCTCGTCCCGCGCATCTCGCAAGATTGACCAGCCTACAAAATGAAGGCCGCTTAATGCTTGCCGGCCCATTCCCGGCTATAGACAGCTTAGACCCTGGTCCTGCTGGATTTTCTGGCAGTTTAATTGTTGCTGAATTCCATGATATTAGTGCTGCAAAACAGTGGGCCGATGAAGACCCTTATGTGGCAGCTGGCGTTTATCAACATGTGGCTGTGAAACCTTTTCGTAAAACACTACCCTAAAGCACTATGTTACTGACTGACATTATCAGAAATCGACTCGCACCCTTAGCGCCTATGACCCTAGAAATTAAAGATGACAGTGCAGCGCATGCAGGTCATAAAGGCAACATGGGTGGAGGCCACTTTAACATTAAGATAACAAGCTCGCATTTTTCGCAAAAATCACAGATAATGCGTCATCGTTTGATTTATCAGGCACTTGGTGATTTAATTCCACAACAAATTCATGCAATCAGCATTGTTGCAATTTCGCCAGATGACACAATATTAAGATAAAAATCTAAAAAATTCAGGGGAATTTTTTATTAACAAAGGAAGCTCATGAAAATGAACAAAGTATTAATAACCCTAGCAGCTGTTTCTGCAATAACGTTATCACCGTTAGCCACTGCGGCAGATGCAGCCGCCACTGTAAACGGAAAACCAATCAAACAATCTTGGGTAGACTTCATCATGAAGGATGCAGAAGAAAGAGGCCAAAAAGGTGCGGGTTTAAAAAATGCCGTCATCAACGAACTAATCGGTTCAGAATTAGCTTATCAAGAAGCGGAGAAAAAAGGTTTTGATAAAAAAACTGATATTTTAACCGCTGCTGAAATAGGAAAACGCAAACTAGTTGTGAATGCGTTTCTAGCTGATTATATGGATAAAAACCCAGTTTCTGATGCAGATGCGAAAGCGGCTTACGATCAATATAAAAAAGAATTAGGTGAGACTGAATACAAGGCACAACATATCCTAGTCAAAACGGAAGATGAAGCAAAAGACCTGCTCGGGCAAATTAAAAAAGGTGCTGATTTTGAAAAATTAGCAAAAGAAAAATCATTGGATCCTGGCTCAAAAACTAAAGGTGGAGATTTAGGTTGGTTCTCACCAGCTGGTATGGTCGAGCCTTTTAGTGATGCAGTCAAAGGCCTTAAAAAAGGTGGCCTCACAGACACACCAGTGCAAACAAAATTTGGCTGGCATATTATTAAGTTAAATGACACCCGCGCTACACAAGTACCCCCCTATGACAAAGCGAAAGATGGTTTAAAACGCACATTACAACAGCGTAAACTTGAGCAATTAATGATTAGTCTAAAAGACAAGGCAAAAATTGTGGTACCAGGCGTAACAGACAAAAAATAAACTATTTTCATTGTAAAAAAGGCTTGCATTCTGCAAGCCTTTTTTATGTGCCACAAATAGACAATTCTTTGAAAACCATGTAATAATAAGAACTATTCTTATTCTCAACAATCGAATTAATCATGAGACTTTTAAATACCCTAAAATCTGGTGATCTTGCAACGATCAGTGGTTTTAATGCAATACTCACTGAGCCTTCACTACTACAACGTTTAGTCGCACTTGGCTTTAGAACAGGCAAACAGATTAAAGTGATGCGAAAGGCTAGTTTTAATGGTCCATTGCATGTCAGAATTGGTAGCACAGACATCATACTTAGAGAATCAGAGGCCAAACTGATTCAAATTTCTAGTTAACTTCTTCTATTACTTATCAGCAAAAGATTGCATCTATAAATGAAAAGAATCGCCTTATTGGGCATGCCAAACACGGGCAAGTCCACGTTATTTAATCGACTTTCTGGCGCTTCGGCAAGAGTTGGCAATTGGCCAGGCATTACCGTCGACCTCATGAGTGCAAAAATCTTAACGGGTGGTCATATTGCCGAATTAGTCGACTTACCAGGATTATATGATCTGCATGGTTTTTCTGACGATGAGCAAGTAGTTCGCCACTTTTTAAGCAACAATGAAGTTGACTTAGCCTGTATTGTGATTAACTCTACGCAAATCGAACGTCAGCTTTCGCTAGCATTACAAATACGTAGCTTAGATATCCCTGCCATTTTATTACTTAACATGCAAGATGAGTCTAAACGCGCAGGTGTGACCATTGATCTTGAAAAAATGGCTGAAAAAATTCATATGCCCGTTGTTCAGATTAGTGCTAAATATGCTGAAGGCTGGGCAGAAATGCTTCAGACGATTGCCCAGACCATAGAACAGAATACAAAAAAAGTCGGGGCGGAAGAAGTAGCACATCGCTTAGAAGTCGATACGCAAATCGAATCTGAAATGCAGTCTATCATTCAAGAAACAGTCCAAATACCTGCAACCCTTAATAACGAAACTACGGATAATATCGATAAGGTACTGCTCCACCCATGGCTGGGTTTACCTATATTTGTAGCTGCAATCTTTTTGTTATTTCAATTTATCTTTACCGTTGGCGCACCTTTACAAGACGCAATGGCTTGGCTGTTTGATCAAACTAGATCCAGCATATTAGAGCCGTTGTTTTCCGGCGTGCCAGCTTGGTTGAACGGCTTATTACTTGATGGCATTTATAATGGCGTCAGCACAGTCGCTGCTTTCGTCCCAATTATTGTGCTCTTTTTCCTAGTAATGAGCATGGTAGAAGATAGTGGCTACTTATCGCGCGCGGCATTCCTGATGGATGCCTTTATGGCTAAATTAGGTCTGGATGGTCGTGGCTTTGTCATGGTGCTCATGGGCTTTGGTTGCAATGTGCCCGCACTGATGGGCACTCGCGTCATGCGCTCACGAGGGATGCGTTTACTAACGATGCTTACGATTCCCTTGTCGCTCTGTTCAGCTCGCTTGCAAATTTTTATCTTTATGATTGCCATTTTGTTTAAACCCAGCCAAGCAGCTTGGGTAATGTTTTCTCTTTACATGATGAGCTTAGTGACCATATTTTTAACAGCTGTCATTTTTAAAGGTCGCTTCAAAAACAGCGAACCATTTATTCTAGAGTTGCCTCCTTATCGATTTCCAACTGCTCGCCAAATATGGCTCAGAGGCTGGCAAGAAGTTAAACATTTTTTAGTACGCGCTTCTAAATTTATCGTTTTTGGTGTGGTCATGGTCTGGTTGCTGACGAACTTCCCTAGCAATGTACCCGCAGCTAGCGCGCAAACCTATGCAGGACAAATTGGTTCCTTTTTCGCTCCTATTCTAGACCCTATTGGCATTGACACACAGCTTGCGATTGCACTCATTTTTGGCTTTGTCGCTAAAGAGATTGTTGTAGGCTCATTAGCCGTGATATATGGATTACAGGGTGATGCACTCATGGCGCAAATGGCGCAAAATTTAGACTGGGTACAAGGCATGAGCTTTATGCTATTTAGCTTAATTTACACCCCTTGCTTGTCAACTATTGCAACGCTTAAGACGGAGTCTAAAAGCACCGGCTTTATGTGGTTGTCTATTATATGGTCACTGGCATTGGCCTGGATTGTTAGCTTCATCTTTTATCAGGCTGCAAGAATATTGGGCTTTTGAGTTTAATAGAGTCAAATAACTTATTTAGATACTCGCGTGCCAGCATTAAGCAGCACGTGAAGTGCATCAGCTTACGAAGCACTTTAGATTTGTTATGATATACCCCCCAATCACTACATAAAAGACCCAAGAGCGATGGAAATATTTAAAGCATCTTCTATTTTATTTGTTCTTTTGAACCCATTTTTAATGAGTGTCTATCTTATTAACTTAATAAGAGAACTGCCACAGAGTGACTTTACAAAAGTTGTCATACGCGCACACATTATCAGTTTTATCGCTTTTACCATTTTCGCTATTTCAGGTGAAAGTATTTTTGAAGATATTTTTAAAGTGCGTTTTGCTTCTTTTTTGATTTTCGGCGGGATTATTTTCCTCATGATTGGTGTTAAAGCCGTTTTTTCAGGTCAAATTTCACTGCTTGAGACACGAGGCGATCCAGAGCATATCGCGGGCGCTATTGCAATGCCTTTTATGATTGCACCTGGCACTTTAAGTGCTAGTGTATTAATTGGATCATCATTGCCAAGAAACGCTGCAATTTTAGCAATTGCCATCGCCGTTATTGGCTCATTAGTCTCATTGATCCTATTTAAACTCATTCATGATCCATTGAAAAAAAATAATGAACGTCTGCTCAACCGCTATGTGGAAATCATAGGTCGAGTTGTTGCTGTTTTCACCGGGACCTATGCAATCGAAATGATTGCTAACGGTATCCGTCTAATAATAAAGTAGGGAGTTAGATATACCAGTCAATGCATATCATGCTGAAGAAAGATAATTTTTAATGAGCAAATAGCGGCTTTCTGCTAAAATGCTGGATTGAAATTTAACTATAATTCCAACGCCTTCCATGTCAAATCAAGCGCATTTTTTAAGCCTTCGTGGCAGCCCTGCTCTCTCACAATTTCGTCTGGACAAGCTTTACGCTTCGCTCAAATCATCGGTACCAAGCATCCAGCATATCTATGCAGAGTTTGTGCATTTTTCTTTTAGCCAAGCCGCTCTCGATAAAAAAGAACAAGATACCTTAACGCAAATCTTAACGTATGGACCGAAGGGGCAAGTCGAATCACCCAAAGGATCTTTATTTTTGGTGATCCCACGCATTGGCACCATTTCACCTTGGGCTTCACGTGCAACAGATATAGCAAAAAATTGTGGTCTTACAGAACTACTTAGACTAGAGCGTGGCATCGCTTACTATGTAACAACCAATGCCAATCAACCACTATCAGAAAATGAAAGAAACGCATTCATTTCAGCCATACATGACAGGATGACAGAAACAGTGGTGGCATCACTACAAGATGCTGAGAAGTTATATCATCATGCTGATCCAAAGCCTTTAAGCACTGTAGACATATTGCAAGGTGGTAAAGCCGCACTTGAAGTAGCCAATAATGAACTTGGCTTGGCACTTTCCCCAGATGAAGTGGACTACTTAGTTGAAAATTACATCAAAATGGGCAGCAACCCGACAGATGTTGAACTGATGATGTTTGCGCAAGCCAACTCTGAACACTGCCGTCACAAAATATTCAATGCAGACTGGATTATTGACGGTCAGCAGCAGGAAATATCTTTATTTGGCATGATACGCAACACACATCGGCTGAATCCTGGCCACACGGTTGTTGCCTACTCTGACAATTCATCAGTCGTTGCTGGTCAAAAAACGAAACGTTTTTATCCCTCACAAAACCATACCTACCAATATGTAGAAGATCATATGCACTACTTAATGAAAGTAGAAACGCATAACCACCCTACGGCCATTTCCCCTTTTGCTGGCGCTGCGACAGGCTCAGGTGGTGAAATTCGCGACGAAGGTGCCACTGGCGTTGGCTCTAAACCAAAAGCTGGTTTAACGGGATTCTCGGTCTCCAATCTTAACTTACCAAACTTTACCCAACCATGGGAAAAGGCTTACGGCAAGCCAGGGCGGATTGCAAACGCGCTACAGATTATGATTGATGGGCCTTTAGGTGGCGCAAGCTATAACAATGAATTTGGCCGCCCAAACATTGCTGGTTACTTTCGCACTTTCGAGATTGAAACACTTGATAGCCAAGGTAGCACTGAAGTAAGAGGCTACCACAAGCCGATTATGCTAGCTGGCGGTGTTGGTAATATCTCAGATAGCCACTCACACAAGGATAAGATTCCCACAGGGGCGGCACTCATTCAACTAGGCGGCCCCGCCATGCTGATAGGCTTGGGTGGCGGTGCTGCATCCAGTATGGATACTGGCGCAAACACAGAAAATTTAGATTTTGATTCTGTGCAACGTGGAAATCCAGAGCTACAACGGCGTGCGCAAGAAGTCATCGATCGTTGCTGGCAAATGGGTGATAAAAACCCTATTGTGAGTATCCATGACGTTGGTGCTGGCGGCATATCAAATGCCTTTCCTGAGTTGGTGAATGACGCTGAAGTTGGCGCCATTTTTCAATTGCGCGATGTGCATAACGAAGAACCTGGCATGAGCCCACGAGAGCTATGGAGTAATGAAGCCCAAGAGCGTTACGTGTTAGCAGTTAAGCAAGAAGATTTACCCCTGTTTGAGTCACTGTGTGCGCGCGAACGCTGTCCATTTGCGGTGGTTGGTGTGGCGACAGAGGCCCGCCATTTAACGGTTGAAGACCGTCATTTTAATAACAAACCAGTCGACATGGACTTGTCTGTATTGCTAGGCAAACCACCAAAAATGACACGTGATGTTAAGAGCATTAACAAGCAACTGCCGCGCTTTGACACGAGCAATATCAACTTAACAGAAGCCATAGCACGTGTATTACGCTTACCAGGCGTGGCTGATAAAACATTCTTGATTACCATTGGTGACCGTTCGATTACTGGACTGATTGCGCGCGATCAAATGGTAGGACCATGGCAAATACCAGTAGCAGACGTCGCCGTTACGACTGCAGGATTTGAAACAAACCAAGGCGAAGCATTTGCAATTGGTGAACGCGCCCCAATCGCATTAATTGACGCACCAGCCTCTGGCCGCATGGCTATTGGTGAAGCAATCACCAATATTGCTGCTAGTGCAATTAGCGATATTAGCAATTTAAAACTCTCTGCAAACTGGATGGCACCAGCAGGACATGAAGGAGAAGATGCCGCTCTGTTCAATACTGTAAAAGCGGTTGGTATGGAGTTGTGCCCTGCGCTAGGCATTAGTATTCCTGTTGGTAAAGACTCGATGAGCATGAAAACTGTTTGGGAAGAAAGTGACGAAAAAAAGGCTGTTACCTCACCTATTTCACTGGTTGTGACTGCTTTTGCAAATACCACCGATGCGCGCAAGACATTAACCCCTCAACTCAGAACAGATTTAGGTGAAACCGAATTAATCCTGATTGATTTAGGTAATGGTAAAAACCGTATGGGTGGTTCTTCACTGGCACAAGTGTACGGGCAAGTTGGCAACAGTGCGCCTGATGTCGATAACCCAGCGCAGCTGAAAGCTTTTTTTGCACAGATTCAAGCATTAAATTCACAAGGCAAGCTATTAGCCTATCATGACCGCAGTGATGGCGGTTTATTTACAACACTTTGTGAAATGGCGTTTGCTGGTCATTGTGGCCTTAATGCTGACCTTACTACATTTAAAGGCGATATCGCCAGTGTCCTCTTTAACGAAGAGCTTGGTGCTGTCATCCAAGTCAATCGAACAGAAACATCAGCTGTATTGGCATCATTAAATGCCGCGCTCGGTAACTGCGCACACCGTGTTGCTGAAGTCACCAACCTAAACCGTATTGAACTGAAAAAAGGTGAAGTTGTATTCCAACAAAATCGTATCGAGCTACATCGCATGTGGTCTGAAACAACTTACCATATGCAACGCTTACGCGATAATCCAGACTGTGCACAACAGGAGTATGACCGCATCTTAAATGATAATGACAAAGGCATACAGCCGCACCTAACCTTTGATGTCAATGAAAATCCAGCTGCGCCTTATATCAGCAAAGGGCTGCGACCAAACATGGCTATATTGCGAGAGCAAGGAGTTAATGGTCAAACAGAAATGGCTGCAGCATTTGATCGTGCTGGCTTTAACAGTATTGATGTCCACATGAGTGACATCATCAACGGCAAAGTATCTTTGAAAGACTTTACTGGCTTAGTTGCATGTGGCGGCTTCTCGTATGGTGATGTGCTTGGCGCTGGTGAAGGCTGGGCAAAATCAGTCTTATTCAATGCACGTGCGCGAGATGAATTTAGTGCATTTTTTGCCCGCTCGGATGTATTTGCATTAGGGGTATGTAATGGCTGCCAGATGATGAGTAACTTACATAGCATTATTCCGGGTACTGAACATTGGCCACATTTTGTCCGAAATAAGTCTGAACAGTTTGAAGCACGGTTTACCATGGTTGAGATTTTAGAGTCCCCTTCTCTCTTTTTCCAAGGCATGATTGGTAGTCAAATGCCCATTGCTGTAGCACATGGAGAAGGATTTACGGAATTTACTGATGCAAATGCTGTCAATTTAGTGTTAGATAGACAATTGGCAACTGTCCGTTATATTGACAACGCGTCAACGCCAACAGAGACATACCCGTTTAACCCTAATGGATCACCACTTGGGTTAACAGGATTTACAACCAGTGATGGGCGTTTTAGTATTATGATGCCTCATCCTGAACGGGTTTTTAGAGCAGTTCAACATTCATGGCACCCTGATGAATGGCAAGAAGATGGACCATGGATGCGAATGTTCCGTAACGCAAGAACATTTGTTGGATAGTATTTTTATAATAATTTTAGTTTGGAGAATAAAACATGCAATGGATTAAAACCGCCTTACTGGCCTTAGTATTATGTGCATCATTTAACGCAGCAGCACTAACTGATGATGAAGAAGCCGTATGGAGAGATGCAGTTACTGAGGGAAATATTAAAACGGTACAAAAATTTGTAGCCGCCGATGCAAATATCGTCAATGAAAAAATATTTGGTTGGAGCCCATTGCAAATGGCCGTGAATGCGCATCAAGTAGAAGCAGTAAAGTACTTAATCTCTAAAGGTGCAGAGCTTGACTATATTCATCCAACTGCGCAGCATACTGCATTTCATCTAGCAGCATTAAGTGGCGATACGCGTCTCACAACGCTACTACAAAAGAGTGGTGCTGATGTAAACATTAAGTTAAGAAATAATCTGTCTTTAATTCAATATTACCGTGACGAAAACAACACAAAAATGATGGAACACTTAACTAGCTTAGGTGTTAAAGACGACGGCTGTAAAGGTGAGTACTGCTAAACTTTCAAGCACTGGTAAAGAAAGCTTGTTTATGGTTAGAATGGTGTTTTAATCACAATATTTAGGATTAAAACACCATGCGCCTAAAAACGACTTCAACGTTATTGCCACCCACTTTTTTTAGGTATTTTGGTTTCATCAGTTTGCTTTTTTTGTCAGGCACAGTGTGCTCTGCAGAAGCCCATAAAACAAACAACATTCATATCCGTACCCTTGCAGCCTCATGTGCTGCTTGTCATGGTACTCATGGGAATAGCCATAGCACAACACCAGTCCTTGCTGGTTTAGATGCCACTTATTTTTCCAATCAAATGCTGGCGTTTAAAAATGGAGGTCGCTCTAGCACCGTTATGCATCATCATGCTAAAGGCCTAACCGATGATGAAATAATGCAGCTATCGCACTTCTTTTCTGAGCAAAAACGTGTTTCCACGCCGCCCCCTGTTTCGCAACAGTTGAAAGCAATACATGAGTAAATCTATCAAACAACCTTTTGATCGCCGCTCATTTATTAAAGCGGCTGGAATGGGTGCGACTAGTTTATTATTGGCTAGCAATACGTGGGCCAGAGGCAAAAAACCTCCCCTTGGTCATGTTGTTGTTATCGGTGGCGGCTATGCTGGCACAACAGCAGCAAAATATATCCGCATGTGGAGTGCAAACAACATTGCTGTTACTGTCATTGAAAAACAAGCGCAATTTGTTTCTTGCCCGCTCAGTAATTTAGTACTAGGTGGCAGTAAAACGATTAACGATTTAACATTTGGTTATGATCTTGTACAAAAAAACTATGGTATCAACTGGGTGCAAGATGAAGTCACTGCAATTGATACGGATAGTAAGAAAGTCACCATGAAACGAGGCGAAATGAGTTACGATCGACTCATTGTTGCCCCTGGAGTCGACTTCAATTATGAAGATATCCCCCAACTCGCCATAGAAGGTGCACAAAAAGAAATTCCTCATGCATGGAAAGCTGGCTGGCAAACAGTCAATCTTCATCTACAACTATCCGCTATGCCAGATGGTGGCGTATTTGTACTAACCGTGCCAAAAATGCCTTATCGCTGCCCCCCAGGACCTTACGAACGTGCATGTCAAGTTGCTAACTACTTCAAGCAACATAAGCCAAAAAGTAAAGTCATTGTCCTTGATGCTAATCCTGATATTGTGTCAAAAAAAGGCTTGTTCAAAAAAGCATGGGAAGATGAATACAAAGGCATGATTGATTACCGACCGAATAATATCGTTCTAGATGTTGATGTTGTCTCAAAAACGGTGACCACAGACTTTGAAACAGTGAAGGCAGATGTACTCAATATTATTCCACCGCAACGTGCAGGTAAGCCAGCCCAAATAGCAAATTTAACTGAGCCAGACTATCCATGGTGTGAAGTAAGCTTTCTGAGTTATGAATCAAAACGTGTTCCAATGGTCCATGTGATTGGTGACAGCGTTGCCGCAGGGCTGCCTAAATCAGCCCATATGGCAACATCGCAAGCAAGAGTTTGCGCCAGTGCAATTGTGGAGCTGATGCATGGTAGAACACCAGATCCTTCGCCTGTCTTTGCGAATACTTGTTATAGCTATGTCGATGATAAACAAGCAATTCACGTAGCTAATGTATACCGCTACGATGCAGGTAAGAAAATCATGGTTTCTGCTGATGGCGGCGGTGTTTCAGCAAAACCTTCTGTACAGGAAGGCCAATATGCAAACGCTTGGGCAATTAACATTTGGTCTGATGTACTCACGTAATGTCGTTAGGGTGACTAAACAACTATGTTCGAAATGATGTTATATAAAATAAAAAGTTACATTACATTAGCCGCATGCAGCATCATGCCATCAATCAGTTGCGCGGCAGAAGTACCAGACACACTTAATTTGAACTTACCGCCAGGCTTTGAGGCCATGGTGTATGCAAAACTAGATACGCTCCCTCGCATGATGACTTTTGGGCCTGATGGAAACCTGTACGTTTCTTCTGCAAAATCAAACAGTGTCATCATGTTGGAGGATGCTAATCAAGATGGCATTGCAGAAAACCAATCGACTATTTCTAGTGAGCTGAATGCGCCAAATGGCTTAACTTTTTTGGGTGAGACGCTTTTAGTTGCTAATCAAAATGGTATTGTTGCATTAACAAAAAACCATAAGACGTGGTCTAAACCACAAGCCTTGATTAGCAATTTAGCGACTGGTGGTCATACATTAAAAACGGTCAAAGTAGGTCCAGACAATCACCTTTACCTAAATGTTGGATCTAGCTGTAATGTTTGCAATGAAGATGACCCAACTCGTGCAACTATTTTACGCTACACAACAGATGGTAAACCAGCAGGTGCATTAGCAGTTGTTGGAAAACATACTTCTCTTCCGCCTATCTGGGCAAGTGGGCTTCGCAATAGCCAAGGCTTTACTTGGCATCCAGAAACAAAAGAAATGTTTGCAACGAATAATGGTGCTGACATGCGCTCTGATAAAAAAAATGGGCCCGTCAATGATGAACTACCGCCTGAACATATCAACAACATCAAATCTGGTAACCATTATGGCTGGCCACACTGTTGGGGGAACACTGCTGATATGGAAAAACTATCTACCGACCCTAACTTCCCCGGTCCAGCAAATTT
The DNA here is from genome assembly GCA_051252095.1 of Methylophilaceae bacterium. Lineage (GTDB taxonomy): Bacteria > Pseudomonadota > Gammaproteobacteria > Burkholderiales > Methylophilaceae. Next base: position 65,962 of record JBPOFK010000010.1, on the reverse strand, counting down.
TTGCCAAAAAGCAACGCCACCAGCAATTACGCTAACGTCTCATTCAACCCCAATTGGTATTACTTTTTTAAATAAAAGTCACTTCCCTGCTGAATTTAAAAGCGATGCCATTGTCGCATTACATGGGTCATGGAATAGAGAGCAACTTAGTGGCTACAAACTTGTACGACTTAAATTTGAAAATGGCAAGCCAGTAAAAGCCATTGACTTTGCCACAGGCTGGTTAAGTAATAACAAAGCGTGGGGGCGCCCTGTCGACGTTGCTGTGGGACCTGATGGTGCGTTATATGTAACGGATGATAGAACGGCATATATCTACCGCATTATTTATACTGAAAAAAGGAATTGAAAGAAAATATAATGACAAAATTAATGTGCAGCCTACTTTTTCTCATATTTGGCATGTCTTCCTTAGCGCATGCAGCACCAGATAAGTTGCAAGGCAATATTGCAGTGCATATCGCAAAAACACATTATTTGCACCCTGTTCTTTTATTGCATCCTTACTTAAATGTCTGGCATATGAAAGGCCCACTGGCTGAAAAAGCCGCCATGGCATCAATGCAACCACACTTTTCTCAACTGAGTGAATGTGAAGCTGATAGCCAAGCTGATGTTGTCGTATTGCTTGAACCGCATATGTTCTACAATGCACAACTTCAAGTTTACCATGCTGAATTTATAGCCCGTGTCTATACCGACGATGGCGAACCCATTACGCGCATCAAAAAACAAGCGCAACAACTTGGTCCTATCACGATTTCACCAGATTTTTACATGGAGAAAGCCTACACCAAAGCCATCGATAAGGTCATTGCAGATTTAGCAAGTGACCCCGCCTTTTTAGCTACCTTAAATAAAAACAAACCAGTAGATGCAGGTAAATTATGTAAAAAACTAGATCTTTTACCTTTAGACAAGCTCTATTATTAATAATAATCAACACGACTGTTAAGCCATGAAAAAACTCATCATCCTGATTGCGCTCTTAAACACGGGGTTGCTTCATGCAAAATCGCTCTATTCAGAAAGCATCTCTCATTTTTTAACACCAGAGTCTGTAGTACAGGCAAGAAATGGCGATTTATTTGTATCTGAAATTAATGAGTTCGGTAAGGATGGTGATGGGCAAATAAGCAAAGTTGATGTGAACGGTAAAGTGACCGTATTTGCTAAAGGAATGGACGACCCTAAAGGGTTGGCAATGATTGGTGAGAAGCTTTATGTCGCTGATAAAACACGCATTTTAGAGGTGACCAGCAATGGAAACTGGCAAGTGTATGCTGCTGAATCAACGTTTCCATTTACCCCTCAATTTTTAAATGATTTAGTTGCTGATCAATACGGCAATTTATATGTCAGTGACAGTGGTGATTTAAAATCAGGCGGCGCCATTTATAAAATCGCCCAAGATGGTGTCGTTAGTGTTGTTGTTGATGGTAGTAACCCAGATGTAAAAGCGCCGAATGGTTTATTGTTTGAAGGTCGCAATCAATTACTGTCGGTCGACTTTGAAACGGGTATTCTTTATCGTATTAATACGATAACGAGTAAGATGACAAAGTTAGCGGAAGGATTCGGGGGTGGTGATGGCATCATCAAAACGCCAAAAGGAGTAATCTATATTAGCGATTGGAAAAATGGCAATATCTATCTATCTGCTGCAGGTAAGGCACAAATTGTTAAAGATGGTTTTAATAGTCCAGCCGACATTGCACTTAGTCAAGATGGAGAGCATATTATTATTCCCGTAATGAAAGCTGGAACAGTCGCATTTATGAAAGTAAAATAGCGGATTTTAGGCATTTACTTTGTCAAAAAACACCTGTTATTTAGAAGCTGTCGATTTACGTCAAAGCGCGCTCAATTGGTTAGCTGTTAAGCACCCGCAACAAAAAGTTGATGGCATTGCTCGGCTTCGCCAAGCATTTACAGCAAATCAAATCACACTCGACCCATCAGCAGCATTAGATGAGCGCAGCATAAGCGGAAAACAGATTCCGGGGCGCCCTGAGAAGCCACTCTTAGTGTCGCCAGGAAACGTTAAAAAACGCACCATGCATACTGTTGAAGGTCGGGCTGCACTAATCCATGCGCTAACACACATCGAATTTAATGCCATAAATCTGGCACTGGATGCTATCTGGCGCTTCGAGAACATGCCAGCGCAATATTATATTGACTGGCTGAAAGTAGCCGCAGAAGAAGCCTATCACTTCACCTTATTAAATGAGCATTTAAAAACATTAGGGTATCAATATGGTGATTTCTCCGGGCATGACTCTCTATGGGAAATGGTTGCAAAAACAACCGAAGATGTACTCGCCCGCATGGCATTAGTCCCTAGAACAATGGAAGCACGTGGCTTAGATGCTACCCCTGCGATTCGCAATAAAATTGCGCAAGCTGGCGATCAAAAAGCTGCTGAAATTTTAGACATTATTTTACGTGATGAAGTTGGTCACGTTGCCATTGGTAATACTTGGTTTAATTGGCTATGTGTGCAACGAAAGCTAGATCCTATTGCAACTTTTGATCGCTTGCGCATGCAATACAAAGCACCGCAACTGAGGCCGCCTTTTAATATGGAGGCAAGAAGAAAGGCAGGCTTTAGTGAAGAAGAACTGGATTTATTAGCAGCTAAATGAGCTAAGCTGTTAGCAAGTAAGCTGCGCCATCTAAACCCACATGATTTAAGGCATAAGTTGCTTGTGCTTGAACAACAGGCTTCGCATGATATGCAATGCCAATACCAGCGACACCCATCATTTTTAAATCATTTGCCCCATCGCCAATAGCAATTGTCTGTTCAGGCTTTAATCCCAATTGATTGCGTAATTGAACCAGTTCATTTGCTTTACGTTCTGCATCAACAATATCACCTAATATGTTGCCTGTTAAATGACCATCGACAATTTCTAGCGTATTCGAAACTGCGTAATCCAGACCCAGCATCTCTTTTACGTGATTGGCAAAGAATGTAAACCCACCTGATACTACCATCGTTTTAATATGACATTGTTTACAAGCTGCTATCCATTCACGCACACCAGGATTGAGTTTAAGACGTTCATCAATGACTTTCTGCAAGGCGCTTTCATCAAGCCCTTTTAACAAAGCAACACGTTTTTTTAAGCTTGCTGCAAAGTCCAACTCACCGCGCATCGCTGCTTCTGTTATCTCAGAGATTTGTGGCTTAATTCCCATCATATCGGCAATCTCATCGATACACTCGATGGCAATTAAGGTAGAGTCCATATCCATAACGCATAAGCCATAGCGGTTTAATCGATGTGCATCAGGAACTAGAGAAAAATCAATCTTTTGCTCAACACAAAACCTTTCGACCGCCTGATCGTCTAAAGATTGGATGGGTAGATAGTAAGCAAATTCTCCAATTTGCATAAACTGTTTATCTTGACCGATTAAACGATGGATATGAGTAAGATGCGCCACTGTAATTGCGCGACCTTGAACAACTAAACGCATGAATTGAACTAACTAAATTGAAAAGCAAATTATAGCAGTTCGCAACATTTGCTGCCTTGTTGTAATTAAAGCTATTTTTCAAGCTTTGCTTGCTTGGTTAATTTCTACAATGAATGCTATTATTTTTTGACTTACCAACTTGAAAGTTTACGGATGAAAGATACGAACTCAAATATGGCTTGGTTTAACCTGCCAAACTTGCCTACACCAATCAAAGCATTATTTGCAGGCTACCTACTAGTCATTGGTGTGGGATTATGCATGGCTGGGCTACAAATTATGCTTACACATGGTATGGCAGATGGAAAACTTGGCCTGTCCATAAACGATATCGTCTATAGTTATTATGGTGACCGCTCAGGTAGCACACTAGCAGCCAAACTAAATGGCTCAATGCAAGACAAAGCGCCCGTTGAAGTCCGTCAGGACATTATCAAGTGGGTCGAATCAGGTGCGCCTGAAGCGCAATGGGACACGCATTATAAAGCCGTATTTGCCAAACACTGTACTGTGTGCCATAGCCAAATTCCTGGCATACCAGACTTTACAAAATATGAAGAAGTACAAAATGTAGCCGCTACAGACCAAGGTGCGACGATTAGTGGCTTAACACGCGTTTCTCACATTCATTTATTTGGCATTAGCTTTATTTTCTTCTTTATGGGATTTATTTTTAGTTTTGCTGTGAATATTCCTAAACGTAGAAAAATGATTATTATCGCCATTCCATTTGCTTTTTTAATTATTGATATTTTATCTTGGTGGCTAACTAAACTCAGCCCTCACTTTGCATGGTTTACTATCATTGGTGGTATAGGCTACAGCCTTGCTTCTGCTTATATGTGGTTTACCAGCATGTTTCAAATGTTTCTTTATGCAGATAAAGACAAACATTATGGCAATGCATGGGAGCAAGATTTGTAACCCTCTTTGTAACTAACGAAGAAGCCGCAATGTATTTGCGGCTTTTTTGTTTTACTAGCCTCAAGCGTAGTTTTGCGAGAAAATACGATATTAGAATAAACAATCATCAAACCTACCTGAATAATGAATTTACACGAATACCAATCAAAACAATTGCTGCAGCAGTATGGCATTGCGACCCCTGTCGGCGAAGTCGTACAATCTGAAAAAGCGGCGGCGGAGGCAACAAAGCAAATAGCAGGCGATGCATGGGTCATTAAAGCTCAGGTCCATGCTGGCGGCCGCGGCAAAGCTGGTGGCGTGAAAATCGTTCATTCAGCGACAGAAGCGCAAGCCACCGCAGGCAGCCTCCTGGGCAAACATTTAGTCACCTATCAAAATGCACCAGACGGACAACCAGTTCATCGTGTACTAGTCGAGCAAACGCTTCCAATTGAACGCGAGCTTTACTTATCCATGTTGGTCGATCGATCGCTAGATAGGATTGTCATGGTCGCTTCCTCTGCTGGCGGTATGGATATTGAAGAAATCGCCGCGACCGAACCTGAAAAGATATTGCAAGAAGTATGCGACCCACTCAATGGTCTTGTTGCCTTTCAGGCAAGAAATATTGCATTTGCATTAGGACTCAAGGGCGACCAAATCGCAGAATTTACCAAATTAGCTAAAGGTTTATATAAACTATTTACAGATAACGACTTGGCTTTACTTGAGATAAACCCATTAGTTGTGACCAAAGAAGGACATTTGGTCGCGTTAGACTGCAAAATGACGGTGGATGGAAATGCGCTTTATCGACAAAAAAACCTCGCTGGCTTGCGCGACTGGTCGCAAGATGATGAGAAAGAAGCTGAAGCACACCATTCTGGGCTGAATTATATTGCACTCAATGGCAATATTGGCTGTATGGTGAATGGTGCTGGGCTTGCCATGGCAACCATGGACTTAATTAAACTGCATGGTGGCACGCCTGCAAACTTTTTAGATGTGGGCGGTGGTGCAACTGCAGAAACCGTTACCAAAGCATTTAAGATTATTTTGGCTGATCAAAACGTCAAAGCCATTTTGGTGAATATTTTCGGTGGCATTATGCGCTGCGACATTATTGCGACAGGTATTATTTCAGCCGTTAAAGAAGTCGAAATGAACATTCCGGTTGTCGTCCGTTTAGAGGGCACAAACGTTGAACTAGGTAAACAAATGTTACGAGAAAGTGGTTTAAATATTATCTCTGCTGAAAACCTAACCGATGCTGCTGAGCAAGCAGTGAAGGCGGTGTCATGAGTATTTTAGTAAACAAAAACACCAAGGTATTATGTCAAGGTTTTACAGGTAAACAAGGTACCTTCCACTCTGAGCAGGCCATAGCTTATGGTACGCAAATGGTGGGTGGTATTACACCAGGTAAAGGTGGTCAGATGCATTTAGACCTCCCTGTCTTTAACACCGTGCGTGAAGCGGTGCGTGAAACACAAGCGACAGCTAGTGTGATTTACGTACCACCACCCTTTGCAGCAGACTCTATTCTAGAAGCGAGCGACGCGGGGATTGAGCTGGTCGTCTGCATTACAGAAGGTATTCCTGTGCTGGATATGATTAAAGTACGTACTGCATTGGATGCAAATGGTACTAAACTAATCGGGCCAAACTGTCCTGGCATTATCACACCAGACGAATGCAAAATCGGCATTATGCCGGGCAGTATTCATTTGCGTGGCAAAGTGGGTGTTGTATCTCGCTCGGGTACATTAACCTATGAAGCGGTGCAACAAACTACTGCACTAGGCCTAGGCCAAACTACTTGTGTTGGTATTGGCGGTGACCCAGTCAAGGGTTTAAACTTTATTGAATGCTTAGCGCTATTTGAAGCTGATCCAGAAACAGAAGCGATTATCATGGTTGGAGAAATTGGCGGGAATGATGAGGAAGCGGCAGCTGATTACATTAAACATCATGTCACAAAACCTGTTGCGGCATACATCGCAGGCTTAACAGCACCAAAAGGTAAACGCATGGGCCATGCAGGTGCGATTATCTCTGGCGGGTCCGGTCGCGCTGAAGATAAAATTACAGCACTAGAAAAAGCAGGTGCAGTAGTGGCGAAATCACCCGCAGGTTTGGGCGAGGCTGTCATGCAAGCTATTAAAAACAAGGGAGCTTAACCGTTGAAAAAAATCTACCTTATTTTGTTATTGTGTTTGTCAGTCAGTAGTCAAGTCAGCTTGGCTGAGGATATTGCTTATTTGCTCACAGCGGCTTCTAAAGGTGAATTAAGTACGGTTAGCGCATTGATCCAAAGTGGTGCAAATCCTAATATGCAGGATGAAGATGGCGTGACCGCACTCATGTACGCTGCCCGTAAAGACCAAGCAGCAATAGCAGACTTACTGATTAGCAAAGGTGCAAAAGTCAATACACAAGACAAAGGTGGCTGGACAGCGCTAATGTTCGCAGCTAAAAGAGAACACTTGGATACCATGCGTACGCTTCTAAAACATGGCGCAGATCCACTGATTCGCGACCCTAGTGGCTGGAGCGCTTTTGGTATGGCAGCAACTGCTGGCAACAGTGAATCTGTGAAACTGTTGCTAGATTATGGTGTTGACCCAAACATCAGAAGTGATGACAAAAAAACACCGCTCATGCATGCAGCAAAAAGTGATGATGTACCGACTATCAACGTGCTGCTATCTAGAGGCGCTGACGCCAACATGAAGGATCGTCAAGGTACCACAGCACTCATGTATGCAGCACGTTTAGGCAATAGCGATGCCGTCAAAGCATTGGTAAGCAAAGGTGCTGATGTGAAAGCTGAAGACAAATCAGAATGGACAGCGCTAACATGGGCAATAGACAAAAACCAATTGCCTGTTGCTAAAATACTCATTGAAAACGGTGCAAACATCAACCATAAAGATGGTGCAGATACTCCACTTGTTTTAAGAGCAGTAGATGCGGATTCTGTCGCCCTCATGCAATTACTGATTGATAACAATGTTAATTTGCAAGCGCGCGACCAATATGGTCTGACTGCTTACGTTTATGCACTTAAAAAAGGCAACCCAGAAGTCGCAAAACTCATCAAGGATGCTGGCGGAAAATATTAAATGAGTAAAATTGCAATCGCACAACTCAACGCGACTGTTGGCGACATTAAAGGTAATGCAGATAAAATCATTGCATTGGCACAGCAGGCAAAATCGGATGGTGCCAATTTAATTGTAACCCCAGAACTCGGCTTATGTGGTTATCCACCAGAAGATTTACTGTTCAGAAATGACTTTCTAACGGCAAACCAAAAAGCCCTATCCCGCATTGCCAAGGCAACGATAGGTATTACACTGATTGTCGGTCACCCTCACAAAGTGAATGATTTACTATTTAATGCGGCCAGCATTATTCAAGATGGCAACATCATTGCTACCTACCATAAACAAGTACTCCCCAACTATAGTGTGTTTGATGAGAAACGTTATTTTCACCCTGATAATAAGCCACTGATCATTTCACTAGATGGAATTAAGTATGGTGTGATGATTTGCGCCGATGTTTGGGAGTCAGGACCAGCTAAACTAGCAAAATTGGCTGGTGCAGAATTTTTAATTACCATCAATGCATCCCCTTATCGCATGGATAAACTGGGTACGCGATACCAAGTATTAAAAAATCGAGTTAAGGAAACTGGTCTACCTATTCTATACGCCAATTTGGTTGGCGGGCAAGACGAGCTTGTATTTGATGGTGCATCATTTGTGCTGGATGGACAAGGTAGGCTGACCCATCAACTCCCCTCTTTTGTAGAGGAGTTGAGTTACGTCGAAGTTATGAATAAACAACCAGTTGCAACGGAAATCATTGCACCTTTAAGTATTGAGGCAATGATATATCATGCGTTAAAACTGGGTTTAACTGACTATATCAACAAAAATGGCTTTCCTAGTGTAGTACTAGGCCTGTCTGGTGGCATTGATTCCGCCCTAACACTAGCCATCGCGGTGGATGCGCTTGGTGCAGAGCGCGTCAAAGTACTTATGATGTCATCTCAATATACCGCTAGCATGAGTGTAGATGACGCCATTGAAATGGCAGAAAAACTGGGTGTGGATTATAGTCTGATTCCCATTAAATCTTTATTTGAAGACTTTAAAGATGCCCTAAAGGATGAGTTCAAAAACACCAAAGAAGATACCACCGAAGAAAACCTGCAAGCAAGAATCCGCGGCATGTTATTAATGGCGTTATCCAATAAGTTTGGTAGCATTGTACTCACAACAGGCAACAAGTCAGAAACAGCGGTTGGTTATAGTACGCTCTATGGCGATATGGCAGGTGGATTTGCACTCATCAAAGATGTGCCAAAAACCATGGTCTACAGACTGGCAAACTACCGCAACAGTCTTTCACCAATCATCCCTGAGCGCATTATTACCCGCCCACCTAGTGCAGAATTACGTGAAGACCAAAAAGATCAAGACAGTCTGCCAGACTATGAAACGTTAGATGCCATTATGCTCGCCTATGTAGAAAATGATCTCAGTATTGATGAAATCATCCAGCTGGGACACAGTGAAAAAGACGTAAAACGTGTTACCCGCTTAATTGACATTAATGAATATAAACGTCGGCAAGCCCCGATTGGTGTCCGAATTACACCAAGAGCCTTTGGTAAAGACCGGCGCTATCCAATTACTTGCAAATTAAACTTTAATTAGTAGTACAATTTAGTGAAGTATTCAGGAGAGAGAAATGAAAAAAATAGAAGCTGTCATTAAACCGTTCAAATTAGAAGATGTGCGTGAAGCACTTTCTGAGATCGGCATCAATGGCTTAACAGTCACAGAAGTCAAAGGCTTTGGCCGTCAAAAAGGTCATACAGAACTCTACCGTGGTGCAGAATACACCATCGACTTTTTACCAAAAGCAAAACTAGAGCTAGTCGTGCCAGAAGACATGTTGGATAAAGCAATGGATGCCATTGTAAAAGCAGCGCACACAGGCAAGATTGGTGATGGTAAAATTTTTGTGACCAGTGTAGAGCAAGCGTTACGTATTAGAACTGGTGAAACAGGCGAACAAGCTGTTTAATCCATTAAAGCAAAGTTCTGCCTAACCGCCAAACCTCACTCCAAGTCAAACAATCGTATCAAGCGGGCTGCTAACCCCTCGCCCGCATTTGTCATGTGAACAATGTGTTTCAACACATATATTCCACGGACACATCCCTTCATAACCGACTTAGTGCTTTCACATTCGACTTACCGCTTTAGCGGTAAGAGAGAATGGTGATGCTCTTCACGGGTACAGCACTTAGCAAGGTTGGTGAAGACCCTTAGGGTTGTAATATAATATAGCGGATTAAGTAATCATATCCAGTGGACTGCTCACACCACGCCCACCCTTATTAAGTACATGGGTATAAATCATCGTGGTAGACACATCACTATGACCCAACAACTCCTGCACAGTCCTAATATCATAACCACCTTCAAGCAAATGCGTCGCAAAACTATGACGTAGCGTGTGAGGTGTCGCAATTTTAGTAATACTCGCATCCCTCACCGCCTGCCTCATTGCACGTTGAATAGCCTGTCCTTGCACGTGGTGCCGCCGCACTTTTTCATCCTCACTGCGTGGGTCTACCGACAAACGTTGAGATGGAAAAACATATTGCCAAGACCAATCACGTGCCGCAGAAGGATATTTTTTAGCCAATGCCATTGGCAAATACACCTCACCATACCCTTCTGCCAAATCTTGCTCATGCAAAATTTTCACTTTAGCAATATGCGCCTTTAACAAAGTAGCTAAAGCATCGGGCAACATCGTCACTCTATCTTTATAGCCCTTACCATCACGAATCAAAATTTCCTTGCGCGAAAAATCAACATCCTTAACCCGTAATCGTAACACCTCTAAAATACGCATACCCGTGCCATAGAGCAAACTCACAATCAAATGGTTAGTCCCGTGCAACTGCGCCAAAACAGCCTTAACCTCTTCCTTGGTTAGCACAACAGGTAAACGTTTAGGCGCCTTTGCCTGCTCAACATCATCCAGCCAAGGCAACTCCAAACCCAACACTTCTTTGTACAAAAACAACAAAGCACTTTTTGCCTGATTCTGTGTACTAGCAGATACCTTGCTCTTTACTGCCAAATAAGTTAAAAATTGTTCTACATGCTGCGCACCTAGGTTTTTAGGATGTTGCTTATCAAAATGAAGGATAAAACGCTTAATCCAATCAACATAAGCCTGCTCAGTACGAATGCTGTAATGTTTTAAACGGATTTTTCCGCGAACAACATCAAGCAATTTAGGTGAATCAGTAATTGACGTATCTGCCATATATAATTAGGATATACTAAATCAAGATAAATAACTGAAAATAATAAATCTAATGCCAAAAATAAACAACAAAAAAACATCCATGATGCAAAACATTGCGTCATTTAGGATGCCTACTTTACGTTAGGAATCAATGTGAAGTTACATAACTTATTGATAGCTTTTATTACGTTTTTTATTTCTTGCTCGCATGCCCAAACTAATGATGAGCTCTATTCTCAACTATTTAAAGCGCTAGATTTTGCGAAACGAGCTAAAGCACCATTCAAACAAGACTGCCAGCTCACCTATAAACGCTTATTAATCCCAGCCCTTGAAAAGGTGTGTTCTAAATTAAAACATATTCCAGACGAAGCGATAGAAACAGCAGCTCTCCCTTACTTAAAACACCATGTTTCGCCTGATTTAGCACGAGAAGCAATTTTATTCTGGGAATCTCCTAATGGAAAAAACTTAAATAAAGAGTTAATTAAAGGGATTGAAACCCAAAACCCTACCCTTTATGCAGATGATATGAAGCTTTTCAAGAAGTCACATCAAACAAAATATGGAAAAGCACTACTCAATTTTGCAAAAGACAAGGCACATGCCGATGCCGTGAGCCAAGTACTGCTTGAATATGAACCTTCAACCAGTGTTCTAAAAATTGGCAATCCCGAGACTAATGCTATTAATGAAACAGCTAAAACTGAACTGGATTTAGGGGCGGAGTATATTGATAATTGCCAATCACTTCATAATATAGAAGCTAGAGTTTTTCATAGCATGTACAAAACTGAGGAAGAGGCTCGTACTATTTACGTAGAGATTATTAACGACAAAAATAATGACAAGCTGCCTTTGCTTAAAAAAGCAACTAGTGATTCAATAGACGAGGCCTCAAGAGTTAACAAAGGAGATTTAGGCTATATTCAATTAAAAAACTTCGCCGGAAACTTTGCAAACACCATTATCAATTTACCACTTGAAGAGCTATCCTCGCCTACTCCAACTGAATATGGCTGGCATTTAATTTGGGTTGTTGATGTAAGAAATAATGAAACTGGGTTGCCATGCGTTCATCATGGCTCCTAACCCATCATTCAAGCGGGACTACCTTCGGTAGCCCCTTAATTTAAACGTTAGGTGTCAAAAGGAAACCTATGAGCGTCTTACTTGAATATCACTCAATCCAATCAGTATCATCTGATGTTGCTACACATATTGATAATGAACAACGGTTGCTACTTAGAGAGCGTTGTTACTGGGCAGAGCCATTATTTGTCAGGCTAGAGCAGGCTGCTCCCGCTAGACTTGTTGGTGGTAACTCTCTATTCAACAGCGGGGGCTATACAACACAGACGGGTGAATGGATGGAAGTGTCGCAGGAAGAAGACTATTTGATGGCTTGGTCTGACACCAATTTTATTGTGAACCAGCTTTCAGCATGGTCAAAAGAGCATACTATGGATTGGAGCGTTTATTCCTCAGGAGAGCATATTGGTGACATAGTTCATGGTGACCCAAGTAAGACTCTCCAAGAATTTCTTGAAGGGTTGCTAGAAGTATCAACACTTAATTCCAATATGGTTTCGGAAATAGACCAAAAATTTATAAACAGATGCGAGCCACCGCCGCCTATGAAACAGCCTGTCACAGAGTCTAAGGACAAAACATCAAGAAATACCATTACACAAAAACCATGGTGGCAATTTTGGTAACCACACCTAACCCATCATTCAAGCGGGACTCCTAACGGAGCCCCTTAATTTAAACGTTAAGGCCAGTAAATTGTGTTTATTGCGAAAATAGACGGCGTACTTCTTCTAGGTCGGCTTGTGTATCTACACCGCTCGCTGGCGCATTGTTTGTAATAGTAACGGCAATTTTATAGCCATGGTGTAGCACTCTTAATTGCTCTAAACTTTCTATCTGCTCTAGCTCGGTCACACTTAGCTCTGCGTAGTGCTTCAAAAAGCCAACACGGTAAGCATAAATACCGATATGACGATGCGCCTTGATGTTTTGTTTGTAAGCTTCATCTCGTGGATAGGGAATGGGGGATCGGCTAAAATATAGTGCATTACCATCTGCATCCATCACCACTTTAACAACATTAGGATTTAGCATTGCGGCTTCATCAGTGATGGCGTGGCAAGCGGTTGCCATCACTGCATGACGACTATGCCCAAGAGTAAGTGCTACCTCCTGAATCAGTTGCGGATCGATGAGCGGCTCGTCTCCTTGCACGTTGACGACAATATCATCATCATCCCAGTTTAACTGTTGTGCAACTTCTGCAATCCTATCTGTGCCCGAAACATGATCGACACGCGTCATGATTGCTTGAATTTGATGGCTAGCAGATACTTGTATAATTTTTTCAAAATCTGTCGCAATGACTATATTGCTTGCGCCACTTTTTTTTGCTTGCTCTGCTACGCGAATCACCATGGGTTTACCTGCAATATCCAGCAGTGGCTTGCCTGGTAAGCGTGTACTGGCGTAACGCGCTGGGATGACTACCTTAAACGACACTACTGACCTTTTTCGTCTCTTGCATATTCTTCTTCACTAAGCTTACGTGCTTCTTCTTCTAGCAATACTGGAATGCCATCTCGAATGGGGTATGCTAAGCGCGCCGATTTTGAAATCAGCTCGTTTCGCTCTTTTTTATAAATCAAAGGTCCTTTTGTGACAGGACAGACTAGTATCGCTAATAATTTTGCATCCATCATGCACCTCTATTCATTTATTTTTTGCGGTAATTTTGATAATAGCATTGGCAGCAAGGAGGCGTCGATGTTTGCCTCCACTGGCAGCACCCAATGATGCCCTTCTGCGAATGGTTTACATTTTACTGCATCTTTCTCTGTCATCATCAAAGCATCACACTTTATATTGGCTAAATCTTGGTTTGTGTAAGTATAATGATCACTAAAAGGCCACTGACTAAATTGCAAACCTAATAACGCTAGTTGTTGAAAAAATCGGTCTGGCTTACCAATACCAGCCATGGCCGCAACACGCTTATCTTTAAAATAACTGACTGATACCTTTAAATCGGGATTTAATAGGTTGTAAAAATCCGATGCTAGCAGCTGCATCGCATAACCATCTTTCATATGCACATCACCATTTAATATCACGGCATCTACGTTTTTCAAACGTGAGAAAGATTCTCGTAATGGCCCAGCCGGCAACAAGTGTTGATTCTGCTGTGATTGCTGGTCGATAACGGCAATTTCGATTTGTCTTTGCAAGCGATAATGTTGCAATCCATCATCACTAATGATGATGTCACACTCTGGGTGCATATTAAGTAGCTTGTTGCCTGCGTCTACTCGATTAGCTGAAATATAAACTGGACAACCTGTTTTTTGTGCAATTAACACGGGCTCATCACCTACCTCGCTCGGCAAGCTATCTGGATGAACAGTGGTCGGTTTAGTGACTTTTGCACCGTATCCTCGGCTAATCACAGCGGGCTGGTAACCCTGTTTTTTGAGTTGATTAACCAACCAGATAACAACGGGGGTTTTGCCACTACCGCCCATGTTGATGTTGCCAACAACAATAACAGGTACTGACAATGCATATGACCGTAACAAACCGACACGATACAAGGAGCGACGCAATGCTGTAAGCCCTGCAAACAGCCAAGATAATGGTACTAATACAAGATAGAATAGAAGGTTTTTATCTTGCCAAGCGCGTAATATCAGGTCATGCATTGAGACCCCTAACCTACTAATCGTTAAACTCTTTTTGGTAGAGTTTTGTATAGTAGCCTCTTATTTCGAGTAGTGCTTGATGGCTACCTGATTCGACAATCTTACCTTTATCCATCACCAATATTCTATCGGCATTTTCGATGGTACTCAGGCGATGTGCAATCACAAGACTAGTGCGGTTTTGCATCAATACGTCCAAAGCCGCTTGGACATGTTGTTCTGACTCAGTATCCAGCGCTGATGTCGCCTCATCTAATAACAAGATGGGTGCATTTTTTAAAATTGCGCGTGCAATGGCAATACGCTGTCTTTGCCCGCCTGACAATCGAACACCTCTGTCACCAATTTCATTTTGCAAGCCTAACGGCATCTGCTGGATAAATTCCCATGCATTTGCTGCTTTGGCTGCTTTAATCACTTCTTCCTCGCTGGTCTCTCTGAGCACGCCATAGGCGATATTATTAAATATCGTGTCATTAAACAGAATAATATCTTGGCTAACTAAAGAAAATTGTGCGCGGAGATCCTGAAGAGACAGTGCGCGCACATCTATACCATCAAGCAATATTAAGCCTTGTTGCAATTCATAAAAACGTGGTAGCAAGTTAACCAGCGAGGTTTTACCGCCACCAGAGCGGCCGACTAAAGCGACCTTTTCACCTTGATGCACCGTAAAACTTAAATCATCCAATGCTAAGCGTTTGGCATTTTCATAACGCAAGCTCACGTTTTTAAATTCGATTTCGCCTTTAAGTTGCTTGATTTCTCGTTCACCTTCATCTGATTCAACGGGCGAATCGATGACCTCAAAAACACTCTGCGCAGCAGCCAAACCAATTTGCAAGTCTTCATTGGCCGAGGTGATATGTTTGATTGGCGAAATTAGCATCAGTAATGCACCGACAAAAGCCGCAAACTCACCAACAGAAAAGCTACCCAACGCGTAATAAACAACCAACCCTAGTGCAATAGCGGCCAACAACTCAATTACAAAACTGTTCAAGCCTGTAATGCGTGCTGAACGCAATTCTAAGTCTCTGTTCCGAATAACAACGTCTGCAAAGCGCTGTGTTTCATAATCTTGGGCACCAAATATTTTGACAATGCGCTGCCCTGATATGGCCTCCTCAGAGGCTTTTGTCATCTCACCGACGGCAAGTTGTACTTTTTTGGCATTTGATCTTAATTTTGGTGTGGTTTTTCTTAAATAAAGCACCATAAAGGGCGCTACGAGGGCAAAGATTAACGTCAGCTTCCAATCTAAATAAATCATATAGGCCACAAGCCCCACTAACGTTAATACATCTCTGAACACATTCATTGCCGTACGTGTACAGACATTAGATAGCCGTTCTGCATCATAAGTGAGCTTAGATACCATCACCCCTGTTGATTGTGCGTCAAAAAAACTGACTGGCATATGCATCAATTGACCAAAAGCTTCTCTTCTGAGTTTTTCGACTACCCGACGTGCAATCCAACGAATGCTATACATTGAAGCAAATCCAGCTACCCCTCGCATCGTCATTAATGCAAATAACATGATAGGTAGGATAAAGACTTGTGTTTCAGATTGTTTAACAAAGCCTTCATCTGTGACTTTTTTAATCATTGCCAGAAATGCTGTGTTACTGAGCGATAAAACAGCAGTGGCTGTTATTGTAATTGCAAACACATACTTATGCTCCCAAGCATAAGAAAAAATACGCCAAAACAAAGCTTTAGGATTTTTAATCTGTGGCAAATCGTGCTTTTTACGCGAACGTTTTGACATCACAAACCTTGTAGAAACAAATTGAGGAAATAGCACTTATTAATTGTCTGAACCTACTTGTGTTGCAAAAGTAATGTGGGTGTAATTAGCGACTCGGGCGGCCTCCATTACATTCACTACAGATTGATGCGTTGATTTTGCATCTGCGTTAATCACAATAGTTGGATCTTTGCCTTCACCAGCAGCTGATTTTAAAGCACTCGCAATCGTTTCAACCGTATTGCCAGCATCTTTGGACTCTACCATGTATTGTCCTGCGGCATCGACATCGACAGTGATAATGAGTGGCTTATCTTCTGGCGCATTCGCTTCTGCTGTTGGTAAATTGATTTGCAGCTCACTTGTCCGAGAAAAGGTCGCATTGACGATTAAAAAGATAATAATTACCAATAACACGTCAATAAGCGGGATAAAGTTAATTTCTAACTCTTCGTGATTTTTACCACGCTGAAAATTCATTTCTAATATTCCTCTTAATTGATGAGCGCTGTTTAACGTTCGCCATGCAGAATTTCAACTAGTTTGATTGCTTGTTGTTCCATATCTAACAGCAACGCATCAACTTTTGAACGGAAATAGCGATAACTAATCATAGCTGGAACAGCAACAATAATCCCTGCCGCCGTGTTGTATAGTGCTACAGAAATACCGCGCGCAAACTGAGCAACATCATGACCTGAGTTAGTAAATGCACCGAATAGTTCGACCATCCCTATCACCGTTCCCAACAAGCCGAGTAATGGGGCAACCGTTGCAATGGTGCCTAGTGTTGATAAATACTTCTCTAAGTTATGTGCAACTGCACGGCCAGTCTCTTCAATAGACTCTTTCATCACTTCTCTAGAGTTTTTTTCATTCGCTAATGCACTGGCAAATATTCTACCCAACAACGAATGTCCTTGTAGTTTAACAAGGCTATCAGGATTGATTGCCCCTTGCCCCATCCACTTTTGTACTTCTGGCAATAAGTTGCTAGGTGCTACTACCTCACTTCGCAGTGCCCAAAAGCGCTCTACGATAATCGCTAACGCAATAATTGAAGCAAAAATCAACGGCCATATAGGCCAACCTGCGGCTAAAATAATTTCCCACACAGTGGCGACTCCTTAATTAAATCGGTCAAAACAAAACTTACGCTACTTTAGCGTAGAAGCGCACCATTGGGCAAGTTAGACTTTACAAATATTTATCATGCCAGTACCTAGCACGCGCTAAACGCCAAGACTTTGGCGTGATTGCATGGTTTTGAATAAAATCAATCAAGATTGCGCCGTGATTGTCTGATCGATACAGCTGGGAGCCTCTTTCTAAATATCTACTCATGATGACTGGTCTGGGATGTTTAAATCGATTTAAATAACCTACTGTAAATACAACATGCTTGGCTGCAACTGATTTTACGAATGGTTCTGTTGAAGATGTTTTACTACCATGATGGGGCGCTATCATCACATCGCTTTTTAGTTGATATTTTTTTGTTTGTATGAGTAAGGCTTCCGCCTCTGCCTCTATATCACCTGTCAGCAGTATAGTGCCATAACGACTTGTTACTTTAAGCACGCAGCTTCTGTTATTGTCTTTAATGCTAGCCTGCTGATAGCTTTGAGCACTCGGATACAACACTTCAAAGCGCACACTGTCCCAGATCCACTTTTGCCCAGCATAACAAGTTAATTGTTTAGAGCCTATTAATTGTGAAGGTGCAGAAACAATATGCTTAGGCAATGGATATGAGCTAGCCGTCCAAGCGACAGGTAGTTTTGCCATTATGGACGCGACGCCGCCGCTATGGTCATTATCATCATGACTGATCATTAGTGCATCCAAAGCGTTAACCCCTATACTGCGCAAATAAGGTAACACAATGTTTGCGCCCGCATCACTTTCTTGATTATATTGTCGTCCAGTGTCATAGACCATTATATGATTTGCTGTTTTAATCACTACAGACAAACCTTGCCCAACATCTAACACGGTTACTTGCATTTCGCCAATTGCTAATGGTTGCTGTTGTATATAGAACATTGGCAGCAGTAAAATTAATCCTAACCAGCGCTGTGGGAATCCACGCGGCAGTAGCAGCCATAGCACACCAACTACGCCTAAGATAGCTTTCCAGAGTGGTACCGCTGCTTGTTGCCATGTTGCATGCGGCAAACTTGCTAACCAGTTCAAACCTATCATGCAGACTGCCAGTATGCTGTGCGCCAACTGTAAAATAAAGTCCAATGGAACGAGTGCACCAAAAATAGAAAGCGGGACAACGAACAAACTAATCACAGGAATGGCAAAGGCATTGGCAACGGGTGAAATGACTGAGGTTTGACCAAACATAAAAATCAACAATGGTAACAATCCTAATGTAACCGACCACTGTGTATTCACGGCTTCAACGAACCAATGCCTGACTTGTAAACGATAAACTGTTGCATACGTAATAACGGCTACCGCAGAAAAAGACAACCAAAAGCCAGGGGCAACGACAGACCAAGGGTCTAACAATACAACGACCAGTAAGGCAATCAACAATATGCGCGAAAAGTTAATCCTTTGGTTCAATAGCAGCGCTACCGCAACGACTGTCAGCATATAAAGTGTGCGTTGTGTGGGAATAGATAAACCAGCCAAGCAAGCATACAGTAAGGCGATGAATGCACCACCAATCGTCGCTGCTTTTTTGGTTGGCATCAATAATACCAATCGTGCGGAACGACGCCATATAAAGCTCACAAATGCAAAGGCCAAGCCAGCTAGCATTGTTATGTGAAGCCCAGAAATACTCATCAAATGGTTAACCCCAGTGTGTAGATAAACATCCCAATCGTGCTTACTAATTTGGCTGTCATCCCCGACGACTAATGCCCTTATAACGCCAGCATAGGATTTACCATTTAATGTCTGTGCAATGTGTTCTGCCACTTTTGCACGACAATACTCAACCATATAAGCTGGTCGCCACACAAAATCTGCCACTTTTTGCATGCCACTTTTAGCCCGTATCACACCCATTGCCCGAATATTATTAGCGAGCGCCCATGCTTCAAAGTCATATCCATTAGGGTTGTATGTTGTATGCGGCTTTTTCAGCCTGATAGTCAAGTGCCAGCGCTCTCCAACATTAAAAGTTGTAGGCTCTGTAGAAGTTGCTATCCCGGGTGACTCAAATGTGCGGCTCCATTTATTGCCCTGATAATAGTTGAGCAATACATGGTTTGGCACATGCGCATCTGGCGTTAATATTTGTTCAATAGTGAAGCGAAACTGTTCGCTATGTTGATGGGTCTTTGGCATTGACGCAACGACACCAATAACTTCAATGTTTTTTTGCTCCCAGTGTGATGGCAGCGCATCACTTAAGCGTATTTCCGCAAATATTGCAGCATAGCTATAACCGAACATCCCTGCCCCGACCAAAATAATAACTATCCTGAGTAAGGATTTTTTTGTATATTGAGCCCGCAATAAAAACAGAGATAAAACAATACCTGCCACTACAAAGATCATGATGGCAATTAACGGTATAGACGGTAAACTTGCTTGCTGCTGCAAGAGCCAAGCACCGCAGACAAAACCCAATGCAATGAAAATCATTTTATTATTATTTATTGAATGAATCAGAAACGCCCATCATAGTCCATATACAGCCGTATAACAAAAAACCCTAAAGCAATTTTTTCGCCTTAGGGTTTGAAGTTGTGATGAATAAAGAAGTGTTAAATCGCTTCCAGCACTTTATGTCATTGGCACAAGGCGACCATCTTCTAATTGATATTGCCGCTGCATTTTATTGGCTAAGGTCATGTCGTGCGTAACCACAATCAAACTGGTTTTTAATGCGGCATTAATTTCAACAAGCAATTCAAATACTTGATTAGCAGTCACGCGATCCAAATTACCAGTTGGCTCATCTGCCAAAATACAGTCAGGCTCTGTAACCAAGGCTCGCGCTAAGGCAGCACGCTGACGCTCACCGCCAGAAAGTTCACCAGGCATATGTTCTAAACGATGTGATAAGCCGACTTTTGCTAACATATTACTCGCTTGTGAAAGGGCTTTTTGGCGTGGTATGCGTCCAATCAAGAGTGGCATAGCGACATTTTCTAGCGCCGTAAACTCAGGCAAGAGATGATGAAACTGATACACAAAGCCTAATGCGTCATTGCGGATCTGCCCTTTTCTCGCTTCTGATAATTGATTTAAGTTATTGCCAAGTAACGCCACCGTGCCATCACTCGGTGTATCTAAGCCCCCAAGCAAATGTAGCAAAGTGCTTTTGCCTGAGCCAGAAGCCCCAACAATGGCTATTTGCTCGCCCTTTCTAACGTTTAAATGAATACCGTTCAGCACGGCAACATCCAAGCCAGTGTATGTTTTACATAAATTTTCGCAGCGTACAATGCTACTCATAGCGCAATGCCTCCGCTGGGTTAATTTTAGAAGCTTTATAACTAGGGTACAAAGTCGCCAGTAAACTTAATACAACAGAAGTGATAATAATCGTGACAGTATCACTCCACTCTAACTTTGAGGGCAGATCGCTAATGTAGTAAACATCTTTTGCCAAAAACTGCACATGGAAGAGGTTTTCGATAAAAGGAATAATAGTATCGATATTAAGTGCAATGATGATACCCAAAATAGCACCAAAGAATGTTCCTATAATACCGATAAGCGCACCTTGGATAATGAAGATTTGCATAATACTACGAGGGCTTGCACCTAAAGTCCGCATGATAGCAATATCTGCACGCTTATCTGTTACCGCCATCACCAAGGTCGATACAATATTAAAAGCGGCTACTGCAACAATTAATGTGAGAATAATAAACATGACACGTTTTTCTAGCTGGATAGCTTTAAAGAAATTTTCGTGTCGCTTTGTCCAATCTGTAATGTAATAAGCTCCTGTTGGTGTTAGTTCTTCATTTAGTTTTGCCACCATGCTTGGTGCACCAAACAAGTCATTGATTTTTAATCGCAAGCCTGAAACCTTATCGCCCATGCGATAGAGCTTTGCTGCATCTTGCATATGAATCAGCGCCAACCCTGCGTCGTACTCATACATCCCAATTTGAAATAAACCAGCTACTGTAAATTGTTTGATTCTAGGCACAACACCCGTTGGTGTAAATTGGCCTTGTGGTGCCATCAATACAACCTTGTCACCTACATCAACACCTAATGCGTATGCTAAATCTGCGCCTAGGATAATGTGAAAAGCCCCTGCCCGTAAATCCGATAGCTGCCCTACCTTCATATTTTTACCTAGGTCTGCCACTTTATTTTCTGCATCAGGTAAAACACCCCTGACTAAGGCACCCTGAACCGCTTGCCCATTACTGAGCATCCCTTGTGCCATAATATACGGAGCGCTTGCTTGCACATGTGGTTGTGCATCAACTTGCTTAGATAATGCCCCCCATTGACTCAGTTGATTAGTATATTCTGTGATCTCAATATGCGATGCCACACCAAGTATTCGATTACGAAGCTCAGCTTGGAAGCCATTCATCACTGACAAGACGATAATCAGCGCAGCAACACCTAAAGCTATGCCAATCATACTGGTAAGTGAAATAAAAGAAATAAAATGATTTTTACGTTTTGCACGTGTGTAGCGTAGCCCAACAAAGAGCTCATACGGCAAACCAGTTTTTGAGAAAAAATGACTAAAAATTGACATTGCGAAATCTTAACAGCATATGCCATTAAGGTTGCAATGCTTTTACTAATTTTTGTTAAAAATTAAACAATCAATTCGAAACAAACCCACTCGCGATGGTTGCTGACAATTTGTCCTGCTAATACCATATGACAATCACCGTTGATGTTTAATTGATAGCGTGCTGCGCGCTTAAAATTGTATCTTGATATAATTAGTTTTGGACGGTCTTGCAACTCACCCTCAATGAACAATCCTGAAAAGCTATCAGAATACGAAAGATTTTCCTCTCCATCATTCAAAATATATCCAGAAGCTGACGCATATGGTGTGCTCTTTTGTACTCTTTTTACTTCCAATTCAATGGCTTTTTGGCTCATTTTTAATAAGCCAATACGGTATGTTCCGTTTGCTTTATTTCTGACTGTTTTAATTTCAGCCAATGCAATATGGTTAGCGCTGCCCACTACTGAATAACCGATGAGTGCGCCAATCTTTACCCATGGGCTGAACTGGTCTCCAAGCTCCACTGAAAAGCCACTACTACTCTCTTCTAACATCACCCAATTTTCACGCATGATTGGGTAGGGCTCAATCGTATCATTGTGCAACTGATTATCCACCAAACTCAATTGTTGATATTCAATAATTACACCCGTCTTTTTATGCATATTATTTAGAGATCTGATTCTCGTGCTGATATCATTGATACCGTGACTCACATTCAGCACACTTAATTTGGCAACTCTTTCTTCTGCTCTTCGTTGGCGTTTATAGCCTTTTACGCACCAGTCCACGCGTAATTTCTTGAATAAGCTTACAATATCTTCAGTGGCCGCCATTGTAAGTAAATTAAACTTATCCAAAGATTTTCTAGTATCCACTGCACACAGATAACCTTCAATTAAATCAACAATGTCGGTAGTTCGCCAATAACGAAAATCTGGATGTTGCTTTGCCCCCCGAATACGCTGCGGACGGTTATCTTCATTCATGTGGATAAAAAATTGATATTCTTTTTGCTTCGTATATCGACTGGTAATCAATGGGTTCGTTGACCAAGTTTTAAGGATGCGATCTGTCAGCTCTATTTGCAGTTGTGAGTAACTTCCTTTCTGCATAGTATCCAGCATAAAACCACGTTTTAATAGCATAGCAATACTGGTTTCTTTCTTTTGAAAACCATACAGAAAAAATTCAGTATTCATCATTGCCGATGCTTCAGCAGTTCTGATGATTTTATGAACATTTTTCCACATCCCTATTGGCGCAGGTTGATCATCAAAATAACGCCACTTCGCCATCATAAAGGCTGCATTCAAACAGCGGCCTAATACTAAATTATTTTTTTCTGCAGTTATATTGAGTTTGCTTTGACTTTGATAGGCAGTAATTAGCGTCACATATGTTGTATACATCTGTCTGAGATAGTGATGAACAACCTCCTCCACTTCTTTTCGTAAAGCAACATTTTTATTCATTGATTTCAGATAGTTATAAGTAACATTCTGCAAGGTCTTATATGCCTTTTCATCTGCATTCAGCACAAAATCTATATGCCGTGTCAAATACTTAGGCTTTAAAGGCCCTACTTTAGCTAGCTGCTCTTTTATTTCATTTAAGAACGCCATCTCAGACATTCCCGACAAGTGCTGCGGCAGATTCGCATTTTGCGGTAAATTTTGATGATGAATAACCTTTTGAACTTGATGAATGACAGTGCCCAACATTGTGATACACACCTTATTAAAATATGATTTACATAGGGTTATGCAAATTGCGTACCATCTGCGTTTGAATAAAAAGGTTTGAATTGTCTTTTGCGAGGAGAATAAAAACAGTGTGGACTTTATTGCAGCTTATGCCTAATAAATCTTTTTGCTTGCCCTCAGGAATAAAATAATGAATTAAAGCAATGCCTCAAAAATGATCCAATCGCGCTGCTTATTAATGACCTTGCCAGCCGTAACTAAATGATCATCACCCTCAATATTGATGTTGTAAGTTTTCCCTCGCATAAATTTCTTTCTTGGGATAAGCAGTTTAGGCTCCAGATTAGCATCATTATCAATAAGGAAGCCTGGGAAAGCGCTTGAGTGATGAAGCTGCTCTTGTCCATCATCCAAATAATATCCTTCAACTGGCTGATTGACCGCTATTTTTTCCACTGTTGTCATCTGTACGGCAACAACATTGTGCGATATTTTCTTAAACCCAGCCCGATACGAGCCATTCTTGAGTTTTCTAATACTTTTAATCTCTGCAATATTGAAACTTTTTTGATAACCCATCTCGGTGTAACCTACAATACCGCCTATTTCAGCCCAAGCTGCAGGCTCGCTGCCAAAGTCAACGGCAAAACCGCTTTTGCTTTCATCCACCATCCACCAATTTTCATTCCCTAATGCCGACACATCCTGCTTTGCTGAAGATGTTTGAGCAGGCCGGTGCATAGCGACCTTCAATTCAAAGGTAAAGCTATCTTTATCGGCATCATTTTCCTGCTGTTTGGCCTGTATCCGCATTAACCTATCATGTATCACAGATATCGTATGGCTGACATTAATTAAACTATTCTTTTGATCTCTCTTTTCACTTCTGCGTTGTCTAGAGTAGCCTTCAACACACCAATCAATTCTGAGCTTTTTGAACAACTTAACAATGACTGCTGGACGCGCTATTTTGTCTAAACCAAACTCACGCAATGGCTTTTGCATGTCTACTGCGCATAAATAAGCTTCCATCAAGTCAATTAAACGCATCGTTTTCCAATACCGGCAGTTAGAAAACCGCTCTTGCACGCGAAGCCTTTCTGGCCCTTTATCATCTTCTAACTGTATAAAGAAATGATAACGATTGGGTTTAAACGTATTCACAATCAATGGATTGGTTGACCATACTTTTAGAATACGGTCAGTTAGCTCGATCTCCATTTGCGTGTAATTGCCTTTATGCAAGGTATCCACCATAAAACCACGTTTTAACAAACTCGCAATGCTCGTCTCTTTGATCTGGAAGCTATACAGAAACAAATTTTTATTAAGAAATGACAACTCTTCGGCAATTTTGATGATTTTATGAACATTATCCCAAACGCCATGCGGCGCTGGCTGATCATCAAAATAACGCCATTTGGACATCATAAATGCGGCGTTTAAATAGCGCGCTAGTAGTAAATTAATCTGCTCTGGGCTGAGCTTTACTTTTGCTTGTGCTTTGTAGGCATCTAATATTTGAGAATATGAGGCATACAACTGTCGTAAATATTCGTAAACAACGATATGCACGTCTTCTTTAAGAAACTTATCATCTTTCAATTTAATCAAGTAGTTATAAGTCACACGTTTAACTTTTTGATAAGATTGTTCATCCGCATCAAGGACTAAATTAACTTTATCCTTTAAGTCTTTAGGAAAAAAGAAGTCAATTTTTGCCAATTGCTCCTTGGTTGTAATGAGCGCATCTAAGTCAGTCATTCCTTCAAGCGTGTCTAGCCAATCAAGGTTATTATCAGAACCTTGCTTTAACACTTTTTGAACCGTATCTAAAAAACCACTTAACATCGTAACAATAGCTTTCGCATTAATCTTAATATGAGATTAATAGAGCAATTTACATACCAAACATACTAATCATTATAATTTGCTCTATTGAATACTTGAAAAAAATATAAAGACAGCTGTTAAAATAGCGCCATGTTTACAGGAATCATAGAGGCCGTTGGCCAAATAGAAACTATTCTAGGATCAGAAGGCGACATAGGTGTCAGCATCAATGCAGGTCAGCTTGAATTGGATGATGTTAAGGTAGGGGACAGCATTGCCGTGAATGGCGTTTGCTTGACTGCAACCGATTTAGATGGCCATCGCTTTAAAGCGGACATCTCTAAGGAAACACTTCG
Organism: Methylophilaceae bacterium; assembly: GCA_051252095.1. GTDB lineage: Bacteria > Pseudomonadota > Gammaproteobacteria > Burkholderiales > Methylophilaceae. The sequence continues at coordinate 40,154 of JBPOFK010000010.1, read as the reverse complement.
CGTGACGACAGGATTAGATTGCCTAGGCCCAGTGAATTTAGAAAAAGCCTTACGACTTCATGATCGCCTAGGCGGACACCTAGTCAGCGGGCATGTGGATGGCATAGGTGAGGTAGTTAAATTTGAACCCGTCAATGATTGCTGGCTATTGATGATTCAGGCACCTCATACGATTTCCAAATATATTGCGCGTAAAGGTTCTGTTTGCGTTAACGGTGTCAGCCTGACCATTAACACAATTGAGAAAGATACTTTCAGTCTTAATCTGATACCACACACCATTGAAAAAACAACACTTGGTCTGCTAAAAGCTGGCAGCCAAGTTAATTTAGAAATAGATCTAATTGCTCGCTACGTTGAAAGAATGCAGCAATGGGAAAACGAAAGTAAATAGCATGCCTTACACTCAGATTAGTCCTATTACCGATATCATCGCCGATATTAAAAATGGAAAAATGGTTATTTTGGTAGATGACGAAAATCGCGAAAATGAGGGTGATTTTGTTATTGCAGCAGAATTCGCGACAGCAGAAAATATTAACTTTATGGCAAAGCATGGGCGTGGTTTGATTTGTTTAACACTCGATGAAAAAAGATGTAATCAATTAAACTTGCCGCAAATGGTCAACCATAACGGGACCCGTTTGGGAACAAATTTCACCGTTTCCATCGAAGCTTCTAGCGGCGTGACGACAGGTATTTCAGCTGCTGACCGAGCTAGAACAATTCAAGCTGCTGTAGCAAAAGAAGCAAATGCCAGTAGCATTGTGAGTCCAGGCCATGTCTTTCCTCTAAAAGCCATGAACGGTGGCGTTCTTGTCCGAGCAGGCCATACAGAAGCAGGCTCTGATTTATCTGCGCTGGCCGGACTAGATCCTTCAAGCGTGATTTGCGAGATTTTAAAAGATGATGGCGAAATGGCACGTTTACCTGACCTTGTTGAAATCGCGGCTAAGCATCAGCTCAAGATAGGGACAATCGCTGATTTAATTCATTACCGTAGTGAACATGAAAAACTCATAGAAAGAGCGGTAGAACGCACGATTAACACGCCTTATGGTGAAATGCAGCTTATCGCATATCGGGATAAAATATCTAAAGAAACACATCTCGCATTGGTGAAAGGCAAGCCTAACCCAGACATTGAGGCATTAGTGCGTGTACATGAACCGCTGTCTGTATTCGACTTGTTAGATAGCTCAAGCACATCGCATAGCTGGAATACGTTAAGGGCCATGCAAACAATCTCAAATGCCGACTGTGGTGTGATGGTGCTGCTCTATCATAGTGAATCTGACACAGACTTAATCAAGCGCATTGAAGCGGCAGATGAACCAATTCGGTATAATCAAGAGTTGAGAACCTATGGCATAGGCTCGCAAATATTGTTGGATTTAAACGTTAAAAAAATGAAGTTAATGGCCACACCACGTAAAATGCCTAGCATGGATGGGTTTGGTCTCGAAATCACAGGCTATTTAGAAGCTTAAAACATGACTAGCTGACATAATAGCATCGTGATTCAGTTTCACTAAAATCATTTACTTGGGTCATAATTTAAAGTGTTGTTTATTGAAATTATGTTAAAATAATGGCATTGGAAAACATCAATCTTACAGGTCAGTTTCTTATTGCGATGCCTAGCATGTCTGACCCTCGTTTTTCGCAAACAATCAGCTTTATCTGCTCACACACTGAAGATGGTGCAATGGGGATTGTACTCAATAGGCCAACCAAACACAGCATTGCAGACTTGCTAATGCAAATCCAGCTAGATGTATCGCCATCGGCAATGCTGAAAGATCATGTATTTGAAGGCGGCCCCGTACAACAAGAGCGAGGCTTTGTTTTACACGTCCCACACCTAGAATACGATTCAACTATTCAAATTAATGAATTTATTGCACTCACAACATCAAAAGACATTCTAGAAGCTGCCGCAAAAAATGAAGCCCCCGAAAAAATGATGGTTGCCCTAGGTTATGCAGGTTGGTCGCCAGGGCAACTAGAAGAAGAGATAGGACTAAATGCATGGCTCAATATTGAGGCGAAAAAAAATGAATCCTTACATCAAATTATCTTTGATGCTCCCTCTCATGACCGGCTCAATATCGCTATGCAGATGATGGGACTAAGCTTAAGCAACCTTTCTGATGTGGCAGGTCATGCTTAACAGGTTAAACCAAAGTCACTTGCCTATCCTCGACCGCAGCTACCCTGATGCTGAAGGCACAGTAATAGCTTTTGATTTCGGTGAAAAACGTATTGGGGTTGCGATTGGAGAAACCGTTTTAAAAACAGCACATGCGCACAGTACAATTGACGCCGAAATGAATGACATTCGCTTCAAAGAAATCGCAAAGCTCATTGCGGACTGGCAGCCAAGTTTACTGATAGTAGGCTTACCAACCTATTTGGATGGGACAACACATCAGTTAACGCATTTAGCAAAAAAATTTGCGCAGCGTTTAGAAGGTCGATTCAACTTACCCGTTGTATTGGTTGACGAACGTTTAAGCTCAGTTGAAGCATCGCAGCATTTATCGGACGCGGGCATTCGGGGTCGCGCGCAGAAAAAAATGGTGGATGCTGTAGCAGCACAAGTCATATTACAATCCTATTTTGACCGAACACAAACAACATAACCATGCAACTACCCAACCCAGAAACATTACTAAGTGAGATTTCAACAAAAATCAAAGCACGTATTAATGCTAAAACAGCATTCGTCGGCATTCATCGTGGCGGGGTATGGGTAATGGAGCGTGTACTAGCCAGTATGAATCAAGACGTACCACATGGCACTTTAGATGCTGCACTTTATAGAGACGACTATGCACAACGCGGTCTAAAAAGAGACACGCAAGCAGCTAATATTCCTTTTGATGTTCAAGATAAAGAAATTGTTTTGATTGATGATATTTTTTTCACAGGCCGTACAACTCGAGCAGCAATCAATGAGTTATTTGACTACGGACGTCCAGCAAGCATCACCCTTGCAGTACTGATTAATCGAGGTGGCGCAGAGCTACCAATACACCCGCAAATTGTAGGTGCCACCATACCGCTTACAGCAAATCAAAATTTTAAACTCTCACAATCAGAACAAGGCACACTAGCGCTTGCTCTAGAGGGAATTCAGGATGGTGACCATGTATAACCCTCAATTAACGAATAATGGGAAACTGAGGCATCTACTTAGTATTGAGGGGTTGCCTAAACAGGTCCTTACGCACATTTTGGATACCGCTGAAACGTTTGTTGGTGTGGCTGAAAGGGATGTTAAAAAAGTCCCTTTGCTGCGTGGCAAAACTGTATGTAATATCTTTTTTGAAAATAGCACTAGAACGCGAACGACATTTGAAATTGCTGCCAAACGCTTATCTGCCGATGTCATCAATCTCAACGTAAGCACATCCTCGCAGTCAAAAGGCGAAGCAATAATTGACACGGTCAACAACCTTATTGCCATGCATACTGACATGTTTGTAGTCAGACACAGCCAAAGTGGTGCTGCACACCTAATCGCACAACACGTGCCTGATAATATCAGTGTGATCAATGCAGGTGATGGCCGACACTCGCATCCGACCCAAGGACTATTGGACGTTTTTACAATACGCCGCCACAAACCAGATATGCATAATCTGCGTATTGCTATTGTCGGTGACATCCTGCATTCGCGGGTTGCTCGTAGCGAAATCCACGCACTGACGACTTTAGGTGTACCTGAGATACGTGTGATTGCCCCTAAAACATTACTTCCTAAAGAGGTTGAAAAATTAGGTGTGCATGTTTATCACGATATGAAAGCTGGCCTCAAAGATGTAGATGTTGTCATGATGCTACGTTTACAAAACGAACGGATGAGTGGCGCAATGTTACCCAGCTCACAAGAGTTTTTTAAAACGTATGGCTTAACACCAGAAAAACTTGCCTTTGCAAGAGCCGATGCAATCGTGATGCATCCAGGGCCAATGAATAGAGGAGTAGAAATTGATTCACGTGTTGCCGATGGCACCCAAGCCGTTATTTTGCCTCAAGTGACCTACGGCATCGCGATTAGAATGGCGACAATGGCAATTCTTGCTGGAGGTATCGCATGAAAATACATATCAAGAATGGGCATCTTATTGACCCAAAAAACAAGATTGATGCAAAGCAAGATGTCTATATTGCAGCAGGGAAAATTGTCGGCATCGGGTCTGCGCCCAATCACTTTACTGCCAATCAAACGATTGATGCATCAGGACTAATTGTTACTCCTGGGTTTGTTGACTTAAGTGCAAGACTTAGAGAACCTGGCGACGAATATAAAGCAACGCTTGAGAGTGAATTGCAAGCAGCTGCTGCTGGTGGCATTACCAGCTTATCATGCCCTCCAGATACAGATCCGGTTTTAGATGAGCCAGGCTTGATTGAAATGCTTAAACTACGCGGATGGCGGCACAATCTTGCACGTATCTACCCACTTGGCGCACTGACACAAAAGCTTAAAGGCAAAAGTATTACAGAAATGTATGAGCTCACAGAAGCAGGCTGCAAAGGTTTTACACAAGCAGATGTGCCGATTATTGATACACAAGTTTTATGGCGTGCTTTCGAATATGCTGCAACATTTGGTTATACCATTTTCCTGCGACCAGAAGACCCATTCCTTGGGCAAGGAGGCGTTGCTCACGATGGCGAGGTCGCTGGTAGGTTAGGTTTAAAAGGGATTCCAAGTGCAGCTGAATCAATCAGAATCTCAACTATTTTGCGCATCGCTGCGGAGACAAAAACAAAGGTTCACTTCTGTCGTTTATCGACAGCAGAAGGTATAGCGCTTGTCAGGGAAGCAAAAAGCAATGGCATAGCAATTACGGCAGATGTCAGTGCACACCATTTGCACCTGACTGAACACGATATTGGTTACTTTAATACACTAGCACATCTTAAGCCCCCCTTAAGGTCTATCAGAGACAAACAAGCGCTATGTCTAGGCGTCAAAGACGGCACGATTGACGCCATTTGTTCAGACCATGCCCCAGTAGATGAAGATGCAAAACTAATGCCATTTGCAGAGTCGGAGGCTGGTGCTACTGGTCTTGAACTACTGCTACCATTAACGCTTAAATGGGCAAATGAAAACAAAGTTTCTCTTTATGATGCTATTTCAAGAATCACTATTCAGCCAGCCAATATATTGGGCATAGACAGTGGCCATTTAAGCCTAGAAGCGAATGCCGATATTGCACTGATTAATATTGAGACAGCATGGCAAGTAAAAGCAGAAACACTAAAAAGCCAAGGTAAAAACACCGCATTTATCAATATGGAAGTAACAGGAAAAGTCATTTCCACGCTACTAAATGGTCAATTTACTTACCAAAGTAATCAATAATACGGCGTTGTCTCCTTGGTTTCGCACAGCAAAATAAGGGGTTGACGTACTACTAAAAGACAGTAATAGTGCTATCTTTAATGCAATAAACTTATTTTTTAGACATTGTTTATTTTTGGGGAGTAAAAATGAGTACTTTTGGATGTTGTTTTTGGTGGCTGCTATTAGGTGCACTAATTGGTTGGTTACTAAACTATTTACTTTGCAGATGTTCAAGTAAAAAAACCAAAGAAACCGTGAGTCACTATACGGCACCGCCTACCCCAGCAGCTAAAGAAACACCACCGCCAGCTGCAACAGCTGCGGTCAATCAAGTTGCAAGTCCTACGCCAACTGCCGCAAAACCAAAAGCGAGTCCAGCGAAAAAAGTACCAGCAAAACCAAAAACTAAAGATATAGCAATAGATCTAGCAGCAGCGAAAGCGGCGGGTATTAAGATTAAAAATGCAGACGACCTGACAGTCATTGAAGGAATTGGTCCCAAAATCAACGATTTATTTAAACAAAATGGACTCAAATCCTTTGCCGATGTCGCATCTGCGACTGCGCCACAGATGCGTAAAATTCTGGATGCTGGTGGTGCACGTTTCCGTATTGCCAACCCAAGCACTTGGGCAAAACAAGCAAAATTAGCTGCCAACAACAAATGGGCAGATCTCAAGAAGCTACAAGATGATTTATCTGGTGGCATCAAAAAATAAATTGAGGTAATCAATATGAATGATAATCAAGCAAGTTATGCTTTCTGGAGCTGGGTTATTGCGATTGCGCTAGCTGTTATCTTGTTTTGGATGTACTTAACAGGCAAAGGACCAAGCAATGCCTGCTGTGCAACTGGAACAACAGCTAGTTCAACAAGCGATACCTCCTCAGTTGATGATGTGCCAATCATAACGGAAGCATTCAGCTTCTCAGCCACCGCTACTGAATTTACAGGGAATGGCGATGCAAGCAATATTACCTGGATTAGCGACATTGATGCTTTGAAGGCTCTATTAGGCGACAACTTGACAGCCGAGGGTGATGAGTTAACTGTTACCTTAACGGGCGAAGTTGAATCTGAATCAATCAAGCAACAAAAACTGATGAATGCACAAGCCTTTTTTGGTCCTGACACTACGATTAACAATCAAATCACCGTGTCTTCGCAAATGACGGCTGATTCCCCTCCCTCTGCTGCAAAATTGTATTTTGAATCAGGTGTACATGGCTTGCCTGTGGATGCCACAAGTACACTTCAAGCAAGCATCGATTGGCTCAACACTCATCCAGAGTCAAAAGCCATCATTTCTGGTTATCATGATCTTACTGGTGACTTAGCAAGCAACCAAGCATTAGCGAAAAAACGCGCGCAATCTGCTTTTGATGCACTTACAGCAGCAGGCATCTCTGCAGATAGGATTGAAATGCGTAAACCAGAAAGCACCCAAGGCGATGGTGACTTGAGTGAAGCACGTCGCGTGGAAGTAACCGTAGAATAAAACTACAAACAAAGACCGCACCAACTAAAAAGCCGACATACTGACATGTCGGCTTTTTTGATAGACGCTAAACAACTAAATCATATCCATATGGTCTAGTCCAGCTGACAAATCTTTATCTTTTGATGCTTTTCCTTCTAGTTTAAGTCTTAACCTTAAATCGTTGACTGAGTCTGCATTGCGTAAAGCATCTTCATAGCTGATTTCGCCAGCCTCATGTAAATCAAATAAAGACTGGTCAAATGTTTGCATACCAAGCTCTCTTGATTTACTAATAACGGATTTGATTTCATGCACATCTCCCTTAAAAATCAAATCTGTAATGAGTGGCGTATTCAACATAATCTCTACTGCAGCGATTCGCCCGATTCCGTCTATTTTAGGGATTAATCGCTGTGATATAAATGCGCGTATATTTAACGATAAATCCATTAGTAATTGCTGCCTTCGCTCCTCAGGGAAGAAGTTAATGATACGGTCTAGTGCTTGGTTTGTACTGTTTGCATGTAGCGTCGACATGCATAGATGTCCAGTCTCAGCAAAAGCAACGGCATAATCCATTGTTTCCCGATCACGTATTTCACCAATTAAAATCACATCTGGCGCTTGTCTGAGCGTATTTTTAAGTGCCGCTTGCCAACTATCGGTATCGACACCTACCTCTCGCTGTGTAATAACGCAATTTTTATGCTCATGCATAAACTCTACGGGATCTTCAATGGTAATAATATGTCCATGGCTATGTTCATTACGATAGCCTATCATCGCAGCCAATGATGTAGATTTACCAGAGCCAGTACCGCCAACAAAAACAACTAGACCACGCTTAGTCATGGCGATGTCGGTCAATACTGCAGGTAAGCCTAATTCTTCGAACGTAGGAATTTTAGAGTTAATCGTCCTAAACACTAGTCCAACTGAGCCACGTTGCACAAACGCATTCACCCTAAAGCGCGCAACATTGGGTATACCAATGGCAAAATTACATTCGTTGGTCGCATCAAACTCTGTCGCTTGTTTGTCATTCATAATTGCACGGCATATCTCACGCGCCTGCTGCGGAGAAAGCACTTGAGAATTTACCGGGGTCATCTTCCCATCCACTTTCATTGCTGGTGGAAAACCCGCTGTAATAAACATGTCTGATGCTTTTTTGCCTAACATCAGCCTGAGTAAATCAAATACAAATTTTTCTGCTTGCCCTTGTTCCATCTAAGTGTCCTAATGATATTAACCGACTATGGAGTCTTTATTAGCTGCTTTACCTCGTGCTTCTGCAGCAGAGATAATATTTCTTCGTACCAGATCCTGTAAATTCTGGTCTAAGGTTTGCATCCCAATATTCTGACCTGTTTGAATAGCAGAATACATTTGTGCAACTTTATTTTCACGAATCAAATTCCGAATAGCTGGTGTACCAATCATGATTTCGTGTGCCGCCACTCGGCCTTGCTCATCCTTTGTTTTGCATAGCGTTTGAGAAATAACAGACCGTAATGATTCAGATAACATGGAACGTACCATTTCTTTTTCAGCTGCTGGGAATACATCCACAATTCGATCAACTGTTTTGGCAGCAGAGCTAGTATGCAATGTCCCAAAAACCAAGTGGCCTGTTTCAGCGGCACTTAAAGCCAGACGAATCGTTTCAAGATCGCGCATCTCACCAACTAAAATGACATCAGGATCTTCACGTAATGCGGAGCGTAGGGCGTTTTGAAATGAAAGCGTATGTGGACCAACTTCACGTTGGTTAATCAAACATTTTTTAGATTGATGCACAAATTCAATTGGGTCTTCTACTGTAAGGATATGCCCCATTTCATTTTCATTAATATAATCAATCATTGCAGCCAGTGTGGTTGACTTACCAGAACCAGTCGGGCCAGTCACAAGAACAATACCTCTTGGGGTATCAGCAATTTCTTTAAAAATAGCTGGGCAGTTTAGCTCTTCTAATGTGAGAATTTTGGAAGGAATCGTCCGGAAAACAGCACCAGACCCACGATTGTGATTAAATGCATTGACCCTGAACCTTGCAAGATTGGGAATCTCAAAAGAAAAGTCACACTCTAAAGTCTCTTCATAGACCTTGCGCTGCCCATCATTCATGATGTCATAAACCATATCATGTACTTGTGTATGATCCATAGAAGGGACATTGATTTTACGCACATCCCCATGTACCCTAATCATTGGCGGCAAACCTGCAGACAGGTGTAAATCCGACGCTTTATTTTTGACGGAAAAGGCGAGTAAATCTGAAATATCCACTTTTAACTCCTGTTATAATCACATTCTTAAGACTTTACATAAAGTATATTCTTTAAGATCATTGAATTATGACCATAATTTCTGATTCCTTGCAAGTTATTCGGGCAAATATTGTCAACGCCAAGCAACAGGCAAAACGCCAAGACAATGTCAAATTACTTGCTGTTAGCAAAGCGCAAAGCGCGGAAAAGCTAAGAGAAGCATACAATGCTGGGCAAACTGCATTCGGAGAGAATTATGTGCAGGAGGCCATTGACAAACAAGCACTGTTGGAAGATTGCAACATTGAGTGGCATTTTATTGGCCCTATTCAAAGTAATAAAACGCAACTGATTGCTCAGCATTTTAACTGGGTGCATTCCGTTGACCGCTTAAAAATAGCACGGCGATTATCAAGTGCAAGGTCAGATCAACAGCCGCCTTTAAATATCTGTATCCAAATTAACAGTAGTAACGAAGATTCAAAAAGTGGTATTCAAATACCAGCGCTGGAAGACTTGGCCAGAGAAGTGAATCAACTGCCGCACATTAAACTTAGGGGGCTAATGGCTATCCCCGCTCCCACACAAGATATTGGATTGCAACACAAGCAGTTTAAAGTAATTAAAGAGGCATTCAATCGATTATTAGAAGCAGGTTTTGATTTAGATACATTATCAATTGGCATGTCGGATGACTATATGGCAGCCATTGAAGAAGGTGCTACTATTGTACGTATCGGCTCAGCTATATTTGGTGAGCGAGATAAAACAAATAAATGATGAAAGATAAGTAATGAAACTAGCATTTATTGGCGGTGGCAACATGGCAAGAGCGCTCATCGCTGGCTTAAAATCACAGCAGTTTATCATGGCTAATATCACGGTTATTGAAGCCGATAAAGCAAAGCATGCAGCCTTAGAAAAAGAATATGGCATTGTTGTATCAAATGCATTGCAGGATTTGAGACATTTCGATGTGATTGTGATTGCAGTCAAACCACAGCAATTGCAAGCGGTATCAAAAGACCTTGCACCGTTGCTCTCAAAGCAGTTGGTAATTTCAATCGCTGCAGGTGTGCTACTTAAAGATTTAAGTAAATGGCTTAATGATTACGATACTATTGTTCGCGCAATGCCTAATACTCCCGCGCAAATTCAAGCAGGCGTTACAGGATTATATGCTTTACCCAAAGTAACATCCTCTCAAATAGCGATGGCAGATCAAGTCTTATCGGCTGCAGGCTCTACCTTATGGTTAGAAAGTGAGGAAAAGTTAGATGCAGTTACTGCTATTTCTGGTAGTGGTCCAGCTTATGTTTTCTATTTTATAGAAGCATTACAAGAAGCAGCTATCGCGCTGGGCTTAAACAGTGAAGAAGCCAAACAATTAAGTATTGCAACTTTTAAAGGTGCAGGTTTGTTAGCAGATGCCAGCGTTGTGTCCGTTACAGCGTTACGTGAACAAGTCACCTCAAAAGGAGGCACAACAGAGCAAGGACTGCTAAGCTTGCAACAGTCAAAGGTCAAAAACGCTATCATTCTTGCTGCTCAAAAGGCATACGAACGGGCCCAATCTCTAGGCGAAGAATTAGCCCATTAGCACAAACAATGCTTATTAAAAGGAAACAAAGATAATGATTACCAGCGCAGCACACTTTCTCATCACAACCATCCTGAATATTTTAACAATGATGTTTTTGTTGCGTTTTCTGATGCAAGCAACAAAAACATCTTTTTTTAATCCTATAGGACAAATCGTGATGGCCCTCACTGATTTCGCCGTCAAACCAGCTCGAAAATTCATTCCAAGTTGGAAAAAAAATGACTTGTCTACGCTAGTACTTGCATTTGTCACGCAGCTAATCTTGCAGCTTTCTCTGCTTTGGTTAAGCAGTTTTCCATTTGCCGTGGCAAACGTACCTATATGGCCTAGCGTTCTGGGTTTAAGCTTGATTGGTATCATTAGCGGGGTGTTAGATATTTTTTTCTACGCAATTTTCATTCAAGTCATTTTAAGTTGGGTGAATCCGCACACGCCGATTACGCCAGTCCTGAACAATTTAACTTGGCCTATCCTTGGCCCGATTAAAAAAATCATTCCACCAATCAGTGGAATAGACTTTTCACCTTTCGTGGCGATTATTTTGTTGCAAATGCTCAACATTTCAATCATTAGCACACTACAAAAAAGCCTTTTGTCTGTGTTTTAACTATATTTTTTGATTTTACTGTCTTAGTATAGAGCTACATATTTATTAACAAGAATAAGATTTGATATGATGGATACACCACTACTGACAAAACTCAATGCCTATAACACTTGGCGTGCTAAGTTAGAAAAAACAATTTCTGACTATCGCGACTGGCTTGCTCTTAGCTCACAAAGTGATAGCGTTAAAGAGCTTCGCCTACATGACATGATAGAAACACTCAAACATGATCAAATTGTCATGACATTTATGGCAGATGATGAGCTGGATAAAACAGAAACAATTAATGCTTTATTTTTTGATGAAATTGAACGCCATTTTTTCCCAGTTGAAACTGGAAATAGCGCAATATGCTCTACTGAAATTTATTGGAACCCCAATGAAGAGCCTTGCATTAAACTGCTCCCCATTAGTACACGCCGTACTGAAGATACGCTAGCCTATCTAAAAACAACGCCTAACATTTGGCAGAGACACCAGCTTCATATTGAGTCTAATGAAGATATGCAAGCTGCATTTAGTAAGCTTTCAGAAGAGTTGGAAGTCAGCTATAGTGAAGCAGTGAGCTTAGGCCTATGGAATGCTAACGATAAAGCAATGGATGCTTCACAGGAAAAGGATGGTCTCATTAAAGTGCCGTTATGGCGTCATGCGATGATTAACTATCCACATCCTGTATTGAAAAGTGGATTGGTTATTTTCAGCACCCCAGGGTTAGAAAAACTCAATGCAGAACCTGAGCTCATGCTCAATAATATGCAAAGTTCAGATGCGGCAATTCTTATCACACCTACTGATATAGGCATATCAGAAAATGATGTTGCTATTTGGAATGAATACATCAAAAATAGAATTAAACAGCAATTTGTCTTACTCAATAAAATTGATTCACTGCGAGACAAGCACCATAGCGACTTAAGTCTGACGAATGCAATTGACCGACAGGTCACAATGACAGCGCACCAACTGCACACCTCACCTGAAAATGTATTCCCAATTTCAGCGCAAGAGGCACTATTAGCAAAAAAACAAAACAATGACAATTTATTGGCTAGCAGTAAGCTCAGAAATTTTGAACAAGAACTAGGCAATCGAGTTGTACAAGCCAAACATCAATTACTAGGCAAAACAATTGCCTATGAATGCAGTGAGATGATTAAAAGCTCACGTAAGTTGATTCAACAACGCCGAAGCAGCTTAGAAGAGCAAATTAATGAGCTGAAAGCGCTAAAAGGTAAAAATGTGAGTGAGACACAGCTGATCTTGAAAAAAGTCATTATCGAAAAGAAACGCTATGAGGCTTCCATTCCCACTTTTAATCTTGCCAATGAAAAAATTTCAAAGCATGGTAAAAATTTACTTAAACATTTAAGCGTTGCCTATTTAGATTCATCAATCAAGAAAAGCAGAAAAGAAATTGGTGATAGCTGGACCACGGTTGGATTAAATCAAGGTATGCGCAATGTAATGAAGCAAGCCAATGAACTTGCAGATTACGTGACAAAGGAAAGTAAAAAAATTAAAAAACTAGCAGATAATGTCTATGATATATTCCAATCCAAACATGGTTTCGAAATATTTGAAGCGCCTGAACTAGACATGTCAAACTTTTTGAATCAGATGCGTTCGCTGGAAAAAGTCACCGATGATTTTTGTAGGGACCCAATCAACGTGATGACGGAAAAACATTTTTTAGTACGCAAATTCTTTTTAGGCTTGGGTACACAAAAACAAAAAATATTTGAACAAGCACGCAAAGAATGTGAGCATTGGTTATTGGATGTTCTCAGCACGTTAAAATCGCAAATGACTGAACATAAAACCACATTAACTGAACGAACAAAGAACTTAATGAAGGCAAACGACAGTACGAAAGCGCTTGACCAGCAGCTAAAAGCGATTGAAGCCGAATATATTCAAGTCTCCAAAGAAAGCAAGTCAATGGATGCAATGCTACTGAACATGGTAACCGCAATGCAACCTGCAATGAAAGCACAGTTAGCAGAAAAAAACAGCCTTAGTATGCCCGCATTTAATCTGCCAGATTTACCACTATCATTCCAAAATGACAATGAAAGTGCATCTTCTGCTGCCTAAGAAGCGATGAGTTATCTAGCTCCAAACGACATCATATACTTCACGAGGGTATTGATTATCCACTTGCAGTACAACGCGCTTATTAATAAAGTCAGATAAGTTTGCCAGACTTTGTGACTCTTCATCTTGTAGCAAACTAATAACACTTGGTGATGCAATCACCTTAAACTCTTTCGCTTCAAATTGCCTAGATTCACGCATTAACTCACGCATGATTTCATAGGCAATTGTTTGCGCCGTTTTATATTCACCTCTGCCACTACACACATCACAAGGCTCACATAACAAATGCGCCAGACTTTCTCTTGTGCGTTTTCGCGTCATTTCTACGAGGCCTAATTGCGTAAAGCCATTAACATTCGTGCGGGCCCGATCAATGCTAACAGCGCGTTTTAGTTCTTCTAGTACTTTTTCACGCTGCTCATCTTCGTCCATATCAATAAAGTCAATAATGATAATTCCGCCTAGATTTCGTAATCTGAGCTGTTGTGCGATACATTGGGCCGCTTCTAAATTAGTTTTAAAAATCGTATCGGATAAACTTTTACCACTGACAAAACTGCCTGTATTGACATCAACTGTCGTTAGCGCCTCTGTTTGATCAAAGATTAAATAACCGCCCGACTTTAAGTCCACTTTACGCAAAAAAGCTAGCTCGAACTCTTTCTCGATGTTGTAAAAGTCAAAAATAGGCCGTTTCCCTTGATAATGACTGAGTGGCTCAAGCGCTTTAACGACATACAACTCAGCAAACTCTTTCATCATCAAATAGGTTTCTTTTGAATCAACTCGGATACTTGCTGTATTCTTATTCACGACATCGCGAAGAACACGATGCGGCAGACTTAAATCATAAAAAATCAATGATCGCTCTGTTGCAACCTTACTATCTTCTTGAATTTTATCCCAAACTTTTTCAAGGTAATCAATATCTGATTTGAGCTCATCGTCCGTCGCCGTTTCCGACATAGTCCGTATAATAAAGCCACCTTTTTTATCTTCCGGTAATAGTCCTAGCAAACGGTTACGTAAAACTTCACGCTCGTCTTCGTCTTCAATACGTTGGGATACACCTATGTGATCTTGGTGTGGCAAAAAGACTAAAAAACGCCCGGCGATACTCACTTCAGTTGTCAGGCGCGCTCCTTTTGTACCAATGGGCTCTTTGATCACTTGCACAATAACCAACTGTCCTTCATGTAGCACTTCTTGGATGGGCTTGCCTGCCTTCCCATCTTCATCAGACTGGCACTCTCGCATATCAGCAGCATGTAAAAATGCAGCTCTTTGCAAACCAATCTCGACAAACGCAGATTGCATCCCTGGCAATACGCGACATACCTTGCCAAAATAGATGTTCCCAACAATGCCTAGCGAAGAACTACGCTCAATGTGTAACTCTTGTGCGACTCCATGCTCTAATACGGCTACACGCGTTTCCTGTGGTGTCACATTTATGAGTATTTCTTGTCCCAATATTAAACTCTTTATCAATTAAAAAATTATTTAGATGCCATCTTATAAATGAGTTGCATCGTCTCAAATAGTGGCAACCCCATTACACCAGAGTAGCTACCCTCAATGTGTTTAACCCATGCAGCTGCTTTACCTTGTATACCGTAACTACCCGCTTTATCTCTATGTTCTCCAGATGCAATATAGGCATGTATTGCCTCACTTGTTAACCTTGTCATTTCTACCGCTGTTGTACTCAAAACCACTTTTACTTTACCTTTGTGGCAGGCTGCAACGGCTGTATGCACAATATGTTTTTTACCCGACAACTGTTTTAACATTGTGAAAGCCATTGTATCGTTTTCAGGCTTGCCTAAAATTTGTTCATTTACACTTACGGTTGTATCAGCTGCCAGAACAACTAAATGAGAATATTCACTTTTCATATTAGTTGCTGTTGCTAATGCCTTTTCTTTCGCCAGGCGCTTGACATAATCTTCTGGCTTCTCATTTTCCTGCACACTCTCGTCAATATCAGCAGGCAGAACGATACATTCTATACCAACTTGTTTCAGCAACTCTATCCTCCTCGGACTTCTCGAAGCTAGAATAACCATTGGATTGTTAATTTTTCTTATCATGGCGATACTTTAATAGAGTCCCTCCAGTTTGCCAAACACAATGTGATAATTAAACTGTATTTTTTGAAGATGCGTCTGCATGTATGCTTAAGCGGCAGCTTCGCGTAAAATAGTACAAGTATCTTTGATGAAATATAATGTGAAAAAAGAAATTTGGAAACCCAATACAACAGTGGCTGCAATCGTTGAACGAGATGGCCAATTTTTACTTGTTGAAGAGATGACCAGTCGTGGCAACCGCTTTAACCAGCCAGCCGGTCATCTTGAAGATAAAGAAACAATCACACAAGCTGTTATACGCGAAACATTGGAAGAAACGGCATATGACTTCCAACCTGAAGCTTTATTAGGGATCTACCACTGGCGGCATGACCACAATGCAACGACATACCTGCGTTTTGCATTCATTGGCAGCGTAAGCAAGCATTACCCAGATCAATCTTTAGACGATGGCATTCTCAGAGCGTTATGGATGAGCATTGACGAAATACGTGAAAAACATGCGCTCATGCGCAGTGATCAAGTACTCACTTGCTTCGAAGATTATCTTGCTGGCAAACATTATCCATTAGAAACGATTACACATTTATGAGATTATTCCTGTTATGAGCAAACCTAAGGTAATCGTCGGCCTATCTGGCGGCGTTGATTCTTCTGTTACAGCCATGTTGTTAAAACAACAAGGTTATGATGTTACTGGTCTTTTTATGAAAAACTGGGAAGATGATGACGATGATGAATATTGCGCTAGCAAACAAGATTTGATTGACGCAGTCTCGGTTGCAGACAAACTTGGCATTGATATTGAAGCCGTCAATTTTAGTAAAGAATATAAAGATCGCGTTTTTGCAAACTTTCTTGCTGAATACGAAGCGGGTCGAACACCAAATCCAGACATTCTTTGCAATGCAGAAATTAAATTTAAAGCGTTCTTAGACCATGCGATAGAGATGGGCGCGGACTTAATTGCTACTGGGCATTATGCGCAAGTTAGAGAAAATCCACTAAAGACTGGCAGCTACCAACTATTAAAAGCGGATGATGGTAGCAAAGACCAAAGCTATTTTTTATACCGTCTCAATCAAGCACAACTCAGCAAGACATTGTTCCCATTGGGCAGCTATCTAAAGCGTGAAGTACGCGAAATGGCTAGAGAGGCTGGACTGGCTAATGCGGAGAAAAAAGATTCAACTGGTATTTGCTTTATTGGCGAACGCCCTTTTCAAGAATTCTTACAACGTTACCTTCCCAAAAAACCAGGCGAGATAAAAACGCCAGAAGGAAAAGTCATCGGACAACATGATGGACTGATGTATTACACGCTGGGCCAAAGGCAAGGTTTAAAAATTGGTGGAAGTCGTGACAGCACTGGCGAGCCTTGGTTTGTAGCCGCCAAAGATATGGTCAATAATGAGTTAATTGCTGTACAAGGGCATGATCACCCCTTACTGCTCAATGATGGTCTTAAAGCGGGTCAATTGCATTGGATTAGTGAAGAAGAGCCAGAAATAAATTGGGTGTATGCCGCAAAAACACGTTATCGTCAGCCAGATGCGCCATGTGAAATTGATGCCGTCAGTCCAAATGAAGTCGATATTCGCTTTGGTCAAAAGCAATGGGCAGTCACCCCCGGCCAATCAGCTGTCGTTTACGAAAGCAATGTCTGCCTTGGTGGGGGAATTATTACTGGCAGTATATAATAGGCAAAGCCTGGCGTTTTTTAGCCAAGTGGCGCTGTTTCTTTAAAGCTGGGGCGCTTGCTTAATATGGTGTATTGCTTGGCCAAGCTTGGGTATTGATTCTGCCAATCTAGCGATTTAAGCCGTAAGCTAACATAGCCCAGCATGCAGCCTACCGCAATATCTGCCAAGCTGAAAGTCTCATTGACACACCATTTCTTTTTGCTAATGTCTTTATTGAGCGCGGCGAGACCATTTACTACTTTTGTATACTGCTTCTCTATAACCGCGGCTGACTGATGCGGCTCTTCTTTTCGTTGTTCAAGCATGATAGCCACAGTCGCATCACATATACCATCTGCTAATGCGCCCCATCGAATCACATCAATGCGCAAACGTGTGTCATTTGGCATTAATCTGGAAACAGGTGTGCGAGCATCTAGGTATTCAATGATGACGCGTGAGTCATATAAGCCAACACCATCGTCCAAAATAAGTACAGGGACTTTACCTAATGGATTGTATTGAATCACTGGCGAATCTGCGGCAGCTAAATCAACCTCCTCAAGCGCAATATCGATATGCTTCTCCATCGCAACAATGCGCACCTTGCGTGCATAAGGGCTATTTGGGGTATATAACAATTTCATCTAGTAGCTACCAAGTTTTTAAATTCCAACTGCATTATAATGCAAATATGTACTTACCTCTATTTACACAAAATTATCCACGTGGGAGCCAGCAATTTACTGACTTAGTACAATCACAAGTCAGCAATGCATTAGCTGAAGATATTGGTACAGGCGACTTAACTGCGTCATTGGTCCCAGAAAGCAAGACAACTGCTACGATTGTTTCTCGTCAGCAAGCCATCCTTTGCGGTATAGATTGGGCGAATGCTTGTTTCCTACAACTGAATAAAAATACACATATAGAATGGCATGCTCAAGAAGGTGATCAAATCAATCAAAACCAAACGCTTTGTACCATCCATGGTGAAGCAAAAACCTTGCTTAGTGCGGAGCGCTGTGCGCTTAACTTTTTACAATTTTTTTCTGCAATTGCCACACAAACCCGAGAATATGTTGAAATAGTGCAAGAATATAAAGCCAAAATTTTAGACACTCGCAAAACGATACCTGGCTTGAGATTGGCACAAAAATATGCAGTGACTGTCGGTGGAGGATTCAATCAGCGCATCGCACTTTATGATGGCATTCTCATTAAAGAGAATCACATTGCATCTGCTGGCAGTATTGCTGCTGCGCTCAAGCAAGCTTTTGCTTTGCATGCCAATGTCAGTATTCAAATAGAAGTTGAAAGTCTGATTGAGCTTGAAGAAGCACTTTCAGCTGGTGCAAAAAGTATTTTGCTGGATGATTTCACACTTGATGATATGCACAGTGCAGTAGAAATCACGGCAGGCCGGGCATTGTTGGAAGCCTCTGGTAATGTAAACTTGAACACAGTTAAACAAATTGCAGAAACAGGGGTTGATCGTATTTCTATTGGTGCTTTAACAAAAAACATTCAGGCCATTGATTTGTCGATGAGAATCCAATAGCATTGAACCAAATTTAACTTTCAAAATCATAAAGATGACTTATGGCGACACAAAGTAAAATTAATAATAAGAATAAGCTTAGCCTTGGCGAATTCCTTCGTATGCTGGTTAATGCTGGCAAAATAGATAAAAATCAAGCGGAAAAACTATACAAAGATCGCAAGCTAGATAGCTCTAACCTTCACCCTATCATTATTGTTGGTGAGCAAAAATGGAAAGATACAGAAGCCCCGAATAAAGTCATGAATGCCGACTTTTTGTCTCGTTGGTTGGCAAGTGAATCTGGACATGATTTTTTTCACATTGATCCGCTCAAGTTAGATTTTACTTCTGCGTCACAAATGGTATCCAGAGCTTATGCGCAACGCCTTAAAATCATGCCGATCTCCATAAAAGGTAATGAAGCGATTGTTGCCACTGCTGACCCATATCATACAGATTGGATACCAGATTTAGAGCGCATTTTAGGCATGCGTATCCGTCTTGTTGTCTCTAATCCGCTCGAGATTAGCCGATACCTACCAGAAATATATAATCTAGCATCATCAATTTCACAAGCCAATATTTCTAAAGCAGGGCAAGTTGTTGGCGTGCAAAATTTTGAACAGCTAGTTGAGCTTGGCAAGGATAAAAATCTAGATGCCAATGAGCAACACGTTGTCAACATTGTTGATTGGTTATTTAAATATGCATTCGAACAACGTGCCAGTGACATTCATTTAGAACCTCGCCGCGGCGTGGGCGTGATGCGATTCAGAATTGATGGTGTATTGCATCAAGTTTATCAATTGCCATCAAATATTATGAATGCTATTACCAGTCGAATAAAATTGCTCGGGCGGATGGATATGGTTGAAAAACGCCGACCACAAGACGGCCGTATTAAGACCGTCAATTCTGATGGTAATGAAGTAGAGCTTCGCTTATCAACCATGCCAACCGCATTTGGTGAAAAGCTCGTTATGCGTGTGTTCACGCCAGAAATTATCGTTCAGGACTTCGTGAAACTGGGCTTTTCCAAAAAACAAGCGCAGCTATGGAGTGATTGGACTAAGTATCCCAATGGGATCATTTTAGTGACTGGTCCAACTGGCTCAGGAAAAACCACGACCTTGTATTCAACACTGAAGCAGTTGGCAACACCTGAAGTCAATGTCAGCACAATTGAAGACCCGATTGAAATGATTGAGCCAGCATTTAATCAAATGCAGGTAACAACCAATATTGGTCTTAACTTCTCACAGGGAATACGCACACTGATGCGTCAAGACCCAGATATTATTATGATAGGTGAGATTCGTGATATTGAAACGGCAGATATGGCTATTCAAGCTGCACTGACTGGTCACTTAGTCTTGTCGACACTACACACCAATGATGCACCATCCGCAGTAACACGCCTATTAGACTTGGGTGTCGCTTCCTATCTGATTCATTCGACTGTGCTCGGTATTATGGGACAACGGCTTGTGCGAACATTATGCCCCGCATGCAAGGCGCCGACTGAAATCTCTGATATAGAGTGGTCTGCTTTAACCAAGCCTTTTAAGGCAACAAAACCCACCACTGCAATGAAAGCAGTTGGTTGTATTGAGTGTCGTCATACTGGGTTTAGAGGTCGTAGCGGCATTTATGAAATGCTGACAATTACACCCAAGCTTCGCAAGCTTATTACAGCAAACACAGATCTCGCTGATATCAAAAAATTGGCCTATCAAGAGGGGATGCAACCTTTGATGCTCAATGGTTTAGAGAAAGTCGCTGCGGGCCTAACAACGATTGATGAAGTATTGAAAGTTGCGCCGCATCTGGATGAGTAAAGCTTATCTACGCTAAAGCGAAGATATTGAGAATGTAATTGCCAATACTATTGAACCACCGCTTAAACCTATTAAAAGTAAACGCGACTTACGCATTTTTGTCCACAATAATATTCCAGTGAGCGATAGCATGATTAAAGCACCAGCAAGGCTGTCCACCAATAGAATCCAGCCAGCGTTCATTCCAACACCTTTATGCAAACGATTTAAAAAAGCAAATACATTCGCATCTTGACGCTTAATAGAAACAAATTCATTACCGACCCAATATTCCGCAATAAGTGAATATTGGGGGGTATGAAAATCCACTTTCCATAGCACGGGTTGTTGAACACGAATGCCGTTCCATATAACCTCTTTTGCTGGCTCCGCTCCCACCTTAAAAGGAGGTTTATCAATATGAAATGTCGACTGTAACCAATGACTAAACATCTCAACAGAAGTTACTTTATCTAAAGGCAGTGCAAGTTCAATCTGCGAGCTTTCATATTGAGCATACGGCAATGTCATTACTTGGCGGTGATTCAGTAAAATACCTGTTGCACCAAACAGCAAGCCTAGGGCCGCTCCCCACAATCCAAGCCAGCCATGTGTTTTACGTATCCAGCGCAAAAAATTTCCACGCCTTAACCGTTGTGATTGACTCAAGTTTAACGCGTTTGATGAGACTGCCGTTGTTGTCATGTTTCTCACTTATTTTTTGACGATTGAATAAGTACTGACATGACGTATATTTTCATAAGAATCACCTTGATAACTGCCTGGACTCGGTTCCAAATGAATCACTTCAAGTACATATAAACCAGGCCAAGGCATATCATAGGTAACTTCACCGTTCTCATCCGCATCCAGTTCCTGCAACCATTGGTTGGGTGCCATCACCTTTAGTTTTGCTTTGACTAGTGGCTTACCATTAAGATTAATCCGCACTTTGTTATTACCAATCGGCTGAATATCTAATGCATTGCTAGTAGCCTCTTCAGCGTTGCTATTACCTATGCGCGCGTAATACATGGGCTTACTATACCGTAAAGATATTTAGATAAGTCTTTGACTTTCATTGTCAATTCTTGTGCTAGAACGGTCTGGTTGCCTGCGCCTTCAATAACAATGTAGTCTGCAGCACGTTTAGTTGCTACAGCTAGTAATTTGTTGTCTATTGTCTTAGCAACTGGTGCAGCAATCGTATCTAGCCTGCCACCAGTCTTCTCACGAACGCCACTCTCGTACTCCCCAAAGTAAAGCTTGGTTTGACCACCAACTTGCTCTAGCCAGATAAAGTGAGCGGATGCTGGTAGTGAGATTAACAATGCTATTGTTGCACTTAATACCTTATATTGCTTCATGTTTCTTCTTTCGTTAATTAAGGTTTAATTGAAATCAAATTTTAAACTGGCAAATAGACTACGTGGATTGCCAGGTAAAGCCCCTGCAAATGTTGGGTTGATGTAATATTTTTTATCAGTAAGATTATCTAACACAATAGCGGCTTCCCATTTTGGCTGTTTATATGCAATTACCGCGTTGTACACAGTATAAGATGGCACTTTGTAAAGATTTAGGCTATCTGCAAACGCATCACCTTTATAAACCGCCCCTATGCCAAAACTTAGACCTTCAGCAAAACCAGATTGGATTTTATAATTACTGAATATACTAAAGATTTTTTCACTGACTGCGGTTGGGCGATAACCCTTAATACTTTGATTCACCACGCCAAATGTTGCATTGCTAGCCAAAACATTTGATTTGCTTTCCGCATCCATGACTACCGCATTACCTGTGATACTCCAACCAGCTATTGGAAACAATTCAGCTTCAAGCTCTATTCCCTTATTTTCATCAACACCATCTTGCGTGGCTTCTGTGCTTCCAGGTAAACGAATATAAAAATTTTCACGTTTGGTGTTGAACAGCGCAACATTCAAATGCGCTTTATCATCAAAAAATGAGGTTTTTACCCCCACCTCAACCTGCTCAGAAGTTTCGGGGTCTGTGGCGATGGCTCTAGATTCTGTAGATAGATTAATAAAACCTCCTTCGCTGTAACCTGCATATAGCGCGACATTTTTATTGGGCTGGAAAACGACGCCAAATGAACCCGAAACGATATTGGCAGACTCATCAATTTCTCTGTACTGACTTGCACCAGATATAAATTGATAGCCCTTATCTTCAAAATTGACTTTATCGTTACGCAATCCACCACGCACCTTCCAGTAATCACCCAGTTCGATTTGATCTTGAAAGTAAACAGAAACCGTATCGCTTTTAATAGTGCGGTTAAAGCTTGGCGTGCTTGCTCCTCGCGCATCAGAGGTATTGAGTGCTGCTAAATCGTAAATATTGGCAATGCTTGATAACGCATAGTCCGTGCGGCGTGTATCTACATCTGACTCACTAAATTCTAAACCACTAAGCAGCGTATGCTTAATGCCAGCAGTTTCAAATTTCCAAGTAAGTTCATTCTGAAAGGTCGTGTAACGCGCATCGTCATCTTGTTCACGCAAATTGCGATTGAAGCTATTCGTTGCTGAAATCGTGCCAACTGCATTACGTAATAAATATAAATCGCGCTGATCGTTTACCAAGCCTGTGCGTAAACTCAAATTATCGGAGATTAACCAATTATGATTGACATTTATGCGTGTGATTTTTTGGTCGGATTCATTTACGGTAGAGTAATAACGTGTTTTAGCTGATACGTCAGCGATATTGGCTTGATTATCAAATAGAATTCCATAGTTATCTGGCGTAATCTTTAAATTACGTCGGTCTACATCCACCGTCAAAGTCTTATTATCATCAATATCCCAACGAATGCTTAGTGAAAACTCAGTAATATCTTTATCTAAACCTCGATAACCGCTGGTATGTTCCTTATCCACGATAAAACGTCCAGCAACACCATCGGTCAGTTTGCCTGTTGCATCAATGAATCCATTAAATGTATCAAAACGACCAAATAACGTACCTATAGTCAATTTAGGCTTATATTGTGGTTGCTTGCTAATCACATTAATCGTGCCGCCAGGTCCGACAGGACCAAATAAAGCAGAACCAGGGCCTTTCAGTACTTCAATCCGCTCAATATCATAAAAGTTCTAAAGTAACTATTCTGATTAAATCCATCTGGCATGGTATCGCGTTGAAAGCTAAGCGCTAAACCACGAGAGTTAAAACTGTCTCCAAGGCCATAACCACCGCCGAATTGCGGCTGCACACCCGGCGCATTAGCAATCATGGCATCGTTCATGTTACGAATCACTTGTTCGTCCAACATCTCAGAGGTCACTACTGAGACGCTAGCAGGAATATCACGAACAGGTGTTTCGGTCTTACTTCCAGAATATACTGCATCATTAGGTGTAGCTGGTTTAATGCGTTTTTGCTGTACTGAAATTGCTTACAGTTGCAAGACATCCTCACTATCTGGCGTTACTCCAGGCTTAACATCCTCCGCCATAACCGCATAGCTTTGAGCTAACAATAACACCGCCAAATATGATAACTTTTTCTTAAACTGACCCACGATAAATCCCCCTTTTTTTGCAATGTACCTTTGGCTACAGGAGTAAAACTCGTTGGCTACTTAAGTTATTATTTAATATTAATGCAAATGATAATAGTTATCATTTGATAAGTAAAGTATGCATTGTGTTTTTATACAAAATTGTTGTGAAAACGCACTTTCTCTATCAATATTTCCAAGTTAGTGTCGCCAATCTGCTAGCAGGTGCTGCTAATCCAGGCACAGCGATGTCGATATGTGTATCACTTTGCCAATTTAAGCTTGCCCCACTTTAAGACTTTCAATTTGCGCCACTTTATAAACGGTCGTTAAGTGTGCTAAATGTCTGGGCGTGTAAGAATTGACATTATCAAATTTCATTTAACTGACTGACCCCAGTCAATGCCATAGTCATTTCCAGTTCATCACGTATGATACGTAGCACATGTGCAACTCCTAAAGCACCCTCTGCGGCTAAACCCCACACATAAGGGCGTCCTAACATCACTATATCAGCACCAAGGGCAAACGCTTTGTATGCATCTTGCCCAGTACGGACACCGCTATCAAAAAATATTTTTGTTTGGGCTGATAACACTTTTTTAATGGAGGCTAGTTGACTGAAGCTAGATGGTGTTCCATCCAGAATACGACCACCATGATTAGAAACAACGAGACCTTCACAGCCAATTTCCTCAATACGCAGTGCATCATTTGGATGCAAAATACCTTTTACAATGAGTGGCTGCTTTATTTGATGACGTAACCAGACCAAATCTTCCCAAGTTGGTGCTTGAGCCATCCATCCTTCAAAGACCATGCTTTCTGTCGCGCCGATAGTAGAAGATTCCAGTGGCGCTTCTTGATTAATCGCTGAGACATCAGCAGGCAAATTAATCATGGTTTGTTTTACGGGTGCATCAACTGTAAATATAATTGCAGAATAGCCTGCAGTAATAGCGCGTTGAACTAAACGTAGCGTTCGATCTCTACTACCTTGCCAATACAACTGAAACCAGAGTGGCTGTTGCGCTGCTTCAATAATTGCTTCTAATGTTTGGCTCGCCAAGCTACTCACAATCATTTGCCCTTGTTGTGCATTGGCTGCTAACGCTGTCGCCAACTCTCCATTCGAGTGAAATAATCGCTGGTATGCGATAGGTGCTAGAAAGATAGGGTGCGCATAAGATTGCCCAAACAAATGACAGTTCGCGCTCGCCTGTTGTAATTTAACTAATGGTCTTGGTATTAGCTTTAGCGCATCAAATGCATGTTTATTTGCTTCATGCGTGTTTGAATGCCCTGCCGAACCCTCCAAATAATTCCACACATAATCATCCAATTTTGATTGTGCTAAGCGTCTATAATCTGCAGCTGAGCTTATATTCGCTGGGAATGTATTTAACTGCTTAAGTAAATTACTCATTCAAATAACGATTCAATGTCTAGGTAATCTACCTCGATTCTAGGCACGAATCTTCCTTCACAGTCGCATAATATGCGACCAACAGTGGTAAATAATTTTTTCTTAACTTTTTTCACGGCACAACCCCACTCCCTCTATTAATGATTCATTTGCTACAGGAGTTAAACTCGTTGGCTACTTGAATTGATATTTAAATGATTACACGGCAACAGTAATGGTTATCATTAAAAATTACAATAACTTTACTCATATCGCCACTAATTTGATTGAGAAAATCTCATGTTGTCTAAAACTGACTTCACTTAATAAGTCCAAGTTAGTGTCGCCAATCCGCTAGCAGGCGCTGCGTAGTAACTAGTACCAGAACCCGCATAGATCATGCTAGCTAAGTATTTTTTATTGGTGACGTTATATAAGTTAAGCGCCGCACTCCAGTGATCATCAATTTTATAGTTAGCCATTAAGTTGAGTGTGGCATAACCACCTTGCTCATAACGTACAGGCGCTGCTAATCCAGGCACAGCGATGTCGATATGTGTATCACTTTGCCAATTTAAGCTTGCACCCACTTTAAGACTTTCAATTTGCGGCACTTTATAAACGGTCGTTAAGTGTGCTAAATGTCTGGGCGTGTAAGAATTGACATTGTCGCCTTGATCATTTTTCACGCTCATCAAACGGGTATATCCAGCATTGATATTTAGCCGATCTGTCACCTCTCCCGATACATCAAATTCATAGCCTTTGCTGATGGCTTGAATACCTTCATAAATCGTTCTAACACCAACCATGCCCACTTGTTGAGCAACATTTTCTTGCTCTGTTCTAAATACGGCAAAAGAGCTATTTAAGCGCTGGTTAAACCAATCACTTTTAATCCCCGCTTCAATATTTTTACCTTTTAACGGGGCTAATGGTTTATTGCTAGCATCCGCTTCGACTTGTGGCTTATAAATGCCAGTGTAGCTAGCATACAATGTGTGTGTATCATTCAAATCATACACAGCACCAATATAAGGCGTAAGCTTGCTGTTCTCTTCAGCTTCTTGTGGAACGTCATAACTAATACCTTCCAACTCGTAACTAAGTAAGCTACCGCCAATCGTCACTTTCAGTGCATCAGTTGGGTTTAACTTAGCTGCTGCATAAAAATTAGTCGTTTTTGTCGTAAAGTCAGCCGTTTTACTCTCAGCACCGTAGGCAGGTAGTGGAAAATCAGCAGCACTTTCAAAACTACTAAGCGGCGTACCAATCGGGCCATTTCGTCCATAATCTTTAACATCCGCTTTACTCAATGTGGCTCCAACTACCAACTCATGTTTTCGCCCCGCAAGCTCAAAAGGCCCATTCACATAAATATCAGCGACATTATCTTCAGTCTGAGTATCGTACATGCCTGGGTAACTAAACAAACCAAGCCCTGTAGCACGATCTTCGTTACCGTAAATATAGTGAAGACGCGCTTTAGAATTCGTTGTTTTGTGCGTTAGCTGTCCTTTAACTTTCCAATCATTATCAAAATAATGGGTGAGTTCAGCAAAGGTTATATTGGTATCCACGTTCCAATAAGTCCAGTCTGGTGCTGTAGAGTCTGAACGCTTGTAGTCGCGTTTGCTGCCATCTGCATAGAGTAATGGCAAGCTACCCCAATTGTTTCCACTAGAATCATTTTGATGATAAGTGTGGCCAAGGGCGATATTCGTGTTTTCACTCAAATCAGCCTCAACTACACCGTACAACACGTTGCGTTCATTACTGTAGCGGTCTATGTAGGAATTTTTATCTTGGTGTGCTAAAACCAAACGCCCACGCACACTGCCATCTGCATTTAATGCGCTGGAAACATCCGCATCAAGGCGCCGATTATCCCAAGAACCTGCAGAGACATCTACTTTTGCTTGGAAATCCTTTGTTGGGCGTTTACGAATAAAGTTGATGGTCGCAGATGGATTTCCAGTTGCCGTTAATAAGCCATTAGCACCACGCAACACTTCTATGCGGTCATAAATCGCCAAATCCAAATCACCATAGTTCGTACCGAAGGTGATAGGCGTACTAATACCATCTATTTGAAAATTAGTAATCTTAAAGCCACGTGCTGTGTATTCGGTACGGTCTGTCTCAAAGGCCTCGACTTTAATACCAGTGGTATAAGCCAGTGCGTCATTAACCGTTAATACACGGAAATCATCAAGCTGTTGCCGAGTGATGACAGAAATAGATTGTGGCGTTTCTTTAATACTGGTATTTAATCTTGTTGCAGTTGCGGTATCTCTGATAGTGTAAGACTCGGTCTGTTCTGAAGGTATTTCCCCTTCAATGTTTTCAGCCTTTACCTGCACTTCTGACATGACTTCAACATCTTCAGCGCTTATTGCAACAAGTGGTAGCGCTAACAATAACGCCGAAACAAGCGCACGTTGGCGCCCTCTATAAATAGCATGCATATTACTCCCCTGTATTAAAAACTATTTGGCTGGCTACAGGTAAGTGAATACGGTTGCTGGCTACATATGATGGTTAACTGTTAATTTCGATAATAAAAATAAATGATAACGATGATTGGTATAGATAGCGCAAGTAGAGATACATGCTCTAACACACCATCTTCTAATAACGCGATGATTAATCCAAACAGTGTGAGTAGCCCAAGCACAATTGGCCACTTAAAAATCTGTGTTAAGTTTTTATTTTGCATAAATAAATGTGTCACCATAAAATTAATAAGCCTCGCTCAAGCTGACTCTTGTTTCAATGTCAGGCACATACTGATTGCGCTTTCTCCACCAGAGCACGAGGCCTGTCCATAAGACGACAATGGTTAATATGTCTAATATCGCCCAGATGATTTTAAGTGTCATTCCGCCATAGTCACCGAAATGTAATGGTTGGGAAACCAGAAATGCTGTCATATACCATGGAATTTCTCTGCTATCGGTTAGTTCTGCCGTCTGCGCATCAATTAAGACTGGCTTATATAAGCGCGCAGTTAATGGCGAGTTTCCATTCATAAAAATGCCGTAATGATGCTGGCTAGAAAAAGCGGTGCCCGGGAAGGCGATAAAAGCTAAATTCAAATCAGGCTCAAGCTTCTTAGCAACATCAATCCCAGCCTGAATAGAAGCAAAACGCTTTGGCGGCGGCAAATCTTTATAAGGCGCAACCATTTCGGCCATTTGGTCAGCCTGCCAATAATTCACTACCAACTCAGACCATGCATTAACAACCCCAGTCAACCCGACAACAAACACCCAAACTAAAGTGACAACACCTAAAAAATTGTGTGTATCCAAACGCTTCAATTTTTCAGTGCGGTTTTTACGAATTTCTCCAAAGGCTATTCGCCGCATAAAAGGAGCGTATAAAACAGCACCTGATACGACAGCAATCACCATCAAAAAACCCATCAAACCTAAAAACAACATGCCAGGCAACCCTGCAAATAAATCAACATGCAGCCTAAGCATGATGTGCATAAATCCTTCGTCAAACTTCGGCTCATCTAATACTTTCGCCGTTCTTGAATCAATCATTAAGTACTTGTTGTTTTCATCCAGTGGTGTTTTTCCCATGCTAACGAACCAAAATGTCGATTCATCAGGCTCTTTAAACACATACTGAACCACATCATTTGGATAACGTGCTTTTGCACTAGCAATCACTGCATCCATACTGGCGAGCGGGGTGTCTGCTGCCATTGTTGGCGGCTCAACTTCATCGCCTAACAGGTGGCCAATTTCATGTCCAAAAATTAACGGTAAGCCAGTCAAGCACAGCAATAGCATAAAAATGGTACAAACGAGGCTTGACCATTTATGCACCCAAGCCCATGTTTTTATTGAACCCATTTTGCTACTCACTCGCCTTAGGCTCACTAACAAAGCCTAGTTTAGTTACTCCAGCGTTTTGTGCATCCGCCATCACTTCTGCTAGTACTTGATAGCGCGTTCCCTCATCTGCACGAATACGCAGCTCTGGTTGTGGCTCTTGATCCGCAATTAAAGTGAGCTTCTGTTTTAACTCCCCTTCGACTAGTGGCACATCATTCCAAAACAGCTGCCCTGCTTCATTAATGGCAATACTGACAATCTCTGGCTTATCCTCAATCACTTGGCTGGTTGCCTGCGGCAAATTGATTTTCACAGCATGCGTCAGCAAAGGTGCGGTGATAATAAAAATAACGAGCAATACCAGCATCACATCAACTAAAGGTGTCGTGTTAATTTCACTCATCGGTTGTGTGTGTTCGCCAGCGCTAAACTGATTTCCAGTCATCATGCAGGCACTCCGTTTTCTGCTTTTTTATATCCATGCATATCGGCAACATTATTTGGCTTTGCCCCTGGCTGATGCGTTATGAGTGGCGCACCTGTGGTCAAAAGTGTGTGTAAATCTTGTGCAAAATGTTCCAAATCCGCCATGATTGTTCTATTTGTTTTCACATAGGCGTTGTAGGCCAGTACGGCAGGTATCGCAACAGCCAAACCAATTGCCGTCATAATCAAGGCCTCACCCACTGGACCCGCCACCTTATCAATAGATGCTTGTCCGCTAGTGCCTATCGCAACTAATGCATGATAAATTCCCCATACCGTACCAAACAAACCAACAAAGGGTGCAATGCTACCTACTGTAGCTAACAGCGACAAACCAGATTCCAAACTGGCTTGCTCACGTGATAGCGTCCGCCTTAGATTACGTGCGATAAACTCATCCTGGCTACAACAGGCAGCTAAGTTTTGGCTCGCATGCTGCTGGTGATGTTGCGTAGATTCAACAGCGGTAATTGCCAGCCGATATGCAGGTGTTTTAGTTTCTTGCATTTGTAATGCAGCTTGCAATGTCGGTTTGCTCCAAAACTTTTCGACATAACGTTTCATCACTATTTTTGCTTTGTACCCTTGGTATGCTTTGACCAGTATGTAATACCAACTCAGCACTGACATTACCAATAGCATTACAGCGACCAAGATAGAGACAAATCCACCTTGCGCGATAAAATTAAGACCTTCAAATTGTTGCGTCATCTGCATCATCTATCCTATAAAAAACGTTCTTAAATTTGAGTAACAATTCTAGATTTAGCAATAAGCTAACCTATCAATTAATTGCCATCCAATAAAAAATTGATGGGGACCAACACATAGGCACTTAAAGCCTGAGTGCCTTTGCGCGCTGGGACAAATTTCCAACGCTTAACTGCATCTACTGCGGACTGATCTAACCGTGCAAATCCACTGCTTTTATCAATTTCCACTGCATTAGCCGCACCTTGCTCTGAAACCAGCACTTTTAGTAACACGCGACCTTCTTCACCAATCCTTCTAGACAACCTTGGATAATTTGGCGCAGGATTATTTAGATAGGCCACGCCAAATTTTGGCTGCTCTATAATCTCTTCTACTTTTGTGGCCTTTAACGGCTCTGGTGCTGCCTTCTGTTCTACCACTGGCACAGCCATTTCCTCTTCAGTGAGACTTTCTATAACAGGCTCTGTTGTCGCTTCAATTAATGGTTGAGTCGCATCTTCTACTGGCACTATTTTCTTAACGACTTTTTTAGGTTTAATTACTGTTTTTTTTACAGGCTTTACTGGCTTGATAATAGGCACAATTTCAGGTTGTGGGCTAGGCTCTGGCGCTGGTGGTGCAATAATACTCACAGTAATAGGTGTTGCAGTTCTTTGTACGAATTCTGGAGAGTCGTCCTTAGTCAAAATTACATAAAAAATGATGGCATGCCCTAATAATGCAACTAAGACCCCAATAATTGACAAGTATCTACTTGAAGGCTGCTTTTTTTTCTTAAAAATATTTAGCGCAATCGTTTCAAAGATTGCGTCATTAAAACCTACGCCTTGTTGATGGAGTACGTAATCCTCTTTAAATCCATTTGTTTCCTGTGCCTTAAGCGAGAGAAAGCCAGATGGATATTTGCGTAAAGTACTCGCGTTCAATGCATACCCCCGACTTTAACAACCTCTGCCTCATAACGCGATTTTTCAATGTTGTAATAACGCAGCCGAGTATCCGCTTCTTGAATTAATGTACTAAACAACTCCAAATCTTGCGCTTGCAGCCGAATGCTCACAGGCCCTATTTCCAATTCGACGACTTCGCATTGTTCACAATACTCAACCACACCACTCTGGTTCTTGTTTAATAAAATTCGTCTATGTTCATTTTTTTGGCTCATGATATTAATACCTTTAAGCAATAATTAATTCAGATAGTGCTGGAGTATGCTGTTTGTTTTTAGTCAGTAATAATTTTTTATGTTTAGTAATCGTGAGCATATAACTTTCGCCCATGTGCTCAATCAGGATTTCTTTAGTCCCACCAAATAGCTGTTCCGTATTCACTCTTTTCATCATTGTCGTTTTATCTTTGTACTCCATTAACTTCACCTCAACTTAACAGCGATTCACACTCATAACTATTCGTAGCTGAAAAACTTATTTATCAAAAAATAGCCGACTTACATCAACTTAATGAATGCGACTTAAATGATCGTTCACGATCAAGGAGATGCATATTGCTATGCATTTACTACATCTAAGGTGAGTTAGGACACCTTAAATTCTTTGCTATGTGTGCACATGCTTTAAACACGATTAGCATAAAACTCGACGACTAATTGCAAATCCACAGGATACGGCACGTCCTCTATGGACGGATAATGACTTATTTTTGCTTGCCTTGTCTGATCATCCCAGACTATCCATTCAGGTCGGTCTAGCGCTGGCTCTTTTAAGGTTTCTACAATAATAGGTATGTTTTTGCTATTCACTCTCACCGCTACTTCATCACCTATTTTGAGGCGCATTGATGGAATATTGACGCGCTTTCCATTTAACAACAAATGCCCATGACTGACCAACTGTCTCGCTGAAACAATGGTAGGCGCAAACCCTGCGCGAAATACAACATTATCCAAACGCCTTTCTAGCAACTGTATTAAATGCTCACCTGTTGGCTCTTTACCTTTACGGGCATCTACTATCTGGCGTCTCATTTGTGTTTCTGTTAATCCATAGTTAAAACGAACTTTCTGTTTTTCTATTAACTTCACGCCAAAATCAGAGCGCCGTTTGCGCGATGCTTTGTTCCCATGTTGCCCTGGCGGGAATGCCCTCGCCTCCATACTCTTACGTGATAAGCCAGGCAAGTCCACTCCTAGCGCACGCATTATTTTTACTCTTGGTCCAGTTAATCTCGACATTTCATTCTCTATTCAATTGCATTCAAATTATTGAAGCGCTGTTCGCTGTGACATCACACTTGCTTCAATGAACAAATATTCTTCTACAACACAATCCCACTGCATTGTTAATCGTTGCGCCACTTCTTTAACTGATGCTATATCTGTATATTCTGGCGCGTTTAAGTTATTAGCTAGGTTTAACGCCGTCTTAGCCAAATTTAATGATGGGTTCATTGCATATTGTGTTGCAACGCAAGATATAGCAGTCAATACATCTTGAGCAGTCGGCAACTCAGGATCGTACGTTGGCTTTAACATTGTTTCTTGATTCATTGTTTGCACTTTTCATATTAATACAAAATACATTAATACAAATGATAATGATTCGCATTACAAATGTAAAGACTTATTTTATATTTGCTTCTGTTTGCATCACTAATCTTGCCGCAGCTTTGCGCACCATCTCGTTCATTAGCATAAAATTCACAGCGTTTAACTTTAAAGAAGTATCACCAAGCTCTAAAACCACTGTATCTTGGTATTGGTTATAGACTACTTTATATTGCTCATTGCCTGGTGCTGTTGCCCTACCCATTACTTTAACTCTGCTCATGATATTAGACCTCGTGTCACTGTATTGAAATAAATGATAATGATTATCATTTACAATGTCAACCGTTGATTTTCCCTCTCCAAATTACAGCCTTTTAGCATCTTGACCAAATATGTCCAAACCGTTATTGTGTAGGGTTCGTATAAAACAGCTAAAACTATAAGAGATTTATGAATCAAGCTCCCCCAACCGAAAGCCAGCAACAAGAAATCTTGACCCAATTTACAGGGGCAGAGATTCTAATTAAGTGCCTGCATGAGGAAAAAGTCGAATTTGTTTTTGGCTATCCTGGCGGTGCCGTGCTCAACATCTATGACGCCATTTACCAACAAAATCAATTCAAACACATTTTGGTGCGCCATGAGCAGGCAGCCTTACATGCGGCAGATGCATACTCACGCGCCACAGGTAAAGTGGGTGTCGCACTGGTAACATCAGGGCCAGGTGCCACCAATGCGGTAACTGGGATTGCTACTGCCTACATGGATTCTATTCCAATGGTCATTATTAGTGGGCAAGTACCAACCTATGCAATTGGCGAAGATGCTTTTCAAGAATGTGATACCGTTGGCATTACACGCCCATGCGTGAAACATAACTTTTTGATTAAAGATATTCATGACATTGCACCTGTCATGAAAAAAGCTTTTCATGTAGCGGCTACAGGTCGACCAGGCCCAGTACTTGTTGATATACCAAAAGACATCACAGCAACACTAAGTGAATTTGAGTATCCGAAAAAAGTAGAAATGCGTTCTTACAACCCTATCACCAAAGGGCACTCAGGGCAGATTAAAAAAGCACTTAAACTGATTGCAGAAGCTAAGCGGCCAATGGTTTACACTGGTGGCGGTGTTGTTTTAGGTAACGCATCAGCAGAATTGACACAGTTCATCAAGTCATTAGGCTTGCCTACTACTAGCACGCTAATGGGCTTAGGTGGCTACCCTGCTGAGGACAAACAATCCTTAGGGATGCTTGGCATGCATGGCACCTATGAAGCCAATATGGCCATGCAAGAATGCGATGTGCTTTTGGCCGTTGGCGCACGTTTTGATGATCGCGTAATAGGCAATCCTGAGCACTTTTTAAGTCGGCCACGCACTATCATTCATATTGATATTGATCCTTCTTCAATTTCTAAGCGCGTGAAGATTGATGTGCCTATTGTCGGCGATGTAAAGTCTGTCTTATCGGACATGAACGCATTAGTTCGCACAGAAAAACCTGCCCAAAATACTACAGCATTAACCGCTTGGTTGAACCAAATTGAAGAGTGGCGCGATAAACGCTATTCAGATTTTGCGTTGGATGACAAACTCATTAAGCCCCAGCAAGTCATCAGAACCCTACACCAAGTGACCAATGGTGAGGCTTATATCACATCGGATGTAGGGCAGCATCAAATGTGGGCAGCACAGTACTATCCTTTTAACAAACCACGGCGCTGGATCAACTCAGGTGGCCTAGGTACGATGGGAGTAGGCTTGCCCTACGCAATGGGCGTTCAACTGGCTTATCCTGATGCTCAGGTTGCATGTATCACTGGTGAAGCGTCAATCCAAATGTGTATTCAGGAATTATCCACATGTAAGCAGTTTCATTTGCCAATAAAGGTCATTACGTTAAATAACCGTTACATGGGCATGGTAAGGCAGTGGCAAGAGTTTTTTTACGAGAATCGTTACTCAGAGTCCTATATGGATGCGTTGCCAGATTTTGTAAAAGTAGCTGAAGCTTATGGTCATGTTGGCATGCGCATTACGGATCCAGCTGATGTTGAAGGCGCTCTGAAAGAAGCGTTTAGCCCTGAATTAAAAGACAAGCTTGTCTTTATGGACTTTATAACAGACCAATCTGAAAATGTGTTCCCTATGGTTCCTAATGGAAAAGGTTTGTCTGAAATGATTACAGGAAAGAACTCATAATGCGGCATATCATTTCAATCTTAATGGAAAACGAACCGGGTGCATTATCACGCGTAGCAGGCTTATTTTCGGCTCGTGGGTACAATATTGAATCATTAACAGTTGCAACCACTGAAGATTCGACACTCTCCCGCATGACAATTGTAACAAGTGGCAATGATGCGATAATTGAGCAAATTATCAAACAGCTGAATAAGCTGATTGATGTCGTCAAGGTACTGGACTTAAATGATGGCAAGCATATCGAGCGTGAATTGATGCTAATTAAAGTCAAAGCTTCGCATGGTCATCGAGAAGAAATGAAGCGAATGTGTGATATTTTCAGAGGCAGAATTATTGATGTCACCGATGGCAGCTTTACGATTGAACTAACAGGCTCAGGCCACAAACTGGATGCTTTTATCGAAAGCTTGGATAAAAGCGCAATCCTAGAAACAGTCCGCACTGGCGCTTCTGGCATAGGCCGTGGCGATAGAATTCTAAAACTATAACTAAGTATAAGTATTTGTATTGAAAGGCAAATAAAATGAAAGTTTATTACGACAAAGACGCTGACCTAAGCATTATTAAAAGTAAAAAAGTTGCTATTATTGGATATGGCTCTCAAGGTCACGCACATGCGCTAAACCTTAAAGACTCAGGCGTAGATGTCACAGTTGGCCTCCGTAAAGGATCTGGCTCTTGGAAAAAAGCTGAAAATGAAGGTTTAAAAGTTGCAGAAACAGTCGATGCGATTAAAAGCGCCGATGTCGTCATGATTTTAACACCTGACGAATTCCAAAAATCACTCTACCAAGAAGTGATTGAGCCTAACCTTAAACAAGGTGGCACACTAGCATTCGCGCATGGCTTTGCTATCCACTACAACCAAGTGGTACCACGCGCAGATATGGATGTTATTATGATTGCGCCAAAAGCACCTGGCCACACTGTGCGTACCGAGTTCGTCCGTGGCAGTGGCATTCCAGATTTAATTGCAATTTACCAAAATACTTCAGGTAATGCCAAAGAGTTAGCACTTTCATATGCCATGGGCGTTGGCGGTGGACGTACCGGTATTATCGAAACAACATTTAAAGATGAGACTGAAACAGACTTATTCGGCGAACAAGCTGTATTATGTGGTGGAGCAGTAGAGCTGGTTAAAATGGGTTTCGAAACATTAGTAGAAGCAGGTTATGCGCCTGAGATGGCTTATTTTGAATGCCTACATGAATTGAAACTCATTGTTGACTTAATGTTTGAAGGCGGTATTGCTGATATGAACTACTCTATCTCCAACAATGCAGAATACGGTGAGTACGTAACGGGCCCAGAAGTCATCAACGAACAATCCCGTGAAGCTATGCGTAATGCACTCAAACGCATCCAATCTGGTGAATATGCAAAAATGTTCATCAGCGAAGGTGCCGCAAACTATCCTTCAATGACAGCACGCCGCCGTAATAACGCAGCGCACCAAATTGAGATTACAGGCGCAAAACTACGTGCGATGATTCCGTCTATTGCTGCAAACAAGATTGTTGATAAAGCTAAAAACTAATCATCAAACATGCATAAAAAGCACAGCAGGTTCTCACGCTGTGCTTTTTTAATACCTAAATTTAGTAAAATACGTTCCATTAAAAATGACTATTTGAAAGACTGCATTGAAGCTATCCATACTCTTACAACACCTTGCACCAAAAAAAACCATCACCAGACTGGCTGGTCTACTTGCGAATAAGCAATGCGGCTTTCTAACTACGTCTGTCATCAAGTGGTTTGTGCAGCGCTATCAAGTCAACATGAGTGAAGCAGCCAATCCTAATATCAATAGCTACAAAACGTTTAATGACTTTTTTACACGCATCCTTAAAGACGATGCTAGACCTATTTGCAGCGCAGATTTTATCTGTCCAGTCGATGGTGCCATCAGCCAATTTGGTGATATTCATATAGATCAAATCTTTCAAGCGAAAGGACACGCATACTCAACGCTTGAATTGCTTGCCGGCAACACTTCACTCGCCAGCAAATTCCAAGATGGTAGCTTTGCCTGCTTGTACTTAAGCCCTAAAGATTATCACCGTATTCACATGCCTTGTGATGGCAAGCTCATAAGCATGACTTATGTGCCAGGCGATTTATTTTCAGTCAACCCGATTACAGCAGCAAATGTCCCTAATCTTTTTGCGCGGAATGAGCGCGTTGTTTGTGAGTTTGATTCCAATACACATGGCACTTTTATGATGGTCTTAGTTGGCGCGACTATCGTTGGTAGCATGTCTACCATATGGCATGGCATCGTCAATCCACCAAGAAGTCATGATATTCGCCAATGGGATTACAAGAATGAGGAAATTCTACTAAAAAAAGGCGCAGAAATGGGCCGCTTCTTACTAGGCTCTACCGTCGTGATGCTATTTGAAAAAGAAACATTGTCGTTTAATACCAGCTGGCATCCAGCAGGTTCTGTTCAATTAGGCGAAGCAATGGGTAATAAACGCGTTTAAAGCAAAT
Source organism: Methylophilaceae bacterium (assembly GCA_051252095.1). Classification (GTDB taxonomy): domain Bacteria; phylum Pseudomonadota; class Gammaproteobacteria; order Burkholderiales; family Methylophilaceae. Next base: position 2,386 of record JBPOFK010000010.1, on the reverse strand, counting down.
TTTCTGTTTTCGATGTTGCTGAAGAAGTTGACTTTGCAACACCTTGCTCCATCTGCGCTTTCTTTGTTTTGCTCTTGGCTAAATGCTGGCGTGAACGCTTTTGTTTTTGGTGCAAGAACACAGCCAACTCATTGAGTGCCATCTTATAAACCTCGCGTTTAAACTCAACCACGTCTTCTAGCGGCACCCAATAGTCACTCCATCGCCATGCATCAAACTCTGGATGTGGTGTCGCTCTTAATGAAACATCGCTATCTCTGCCGACCAATCTAAGCAAAAACCAGATTTGTTTTTGACCGCGATAACTACTGCGCCATTCACGCTTAATCCAATGGCTAGGCACTTCATATCGTAGCCAATCTCGTGTACGCCCCAAAATCTCAACATGCTCAGGTCGCAAGCCTACCTCTTCCATCAATTCACGGTACATGGCCACCTCAGGGCTTTCGCCATGGTCAATACCGCCTTGTGGAAACTGCCAAGCGTGCTCTCGAATACGCTTACCCCAAAACACTTTATTTTGTGTGTTACACAAAATAATACCCACATTCGGACGAAACCCGTCACGATCTAACATAGTTGTACTACCATATAATATTTAACTATGATTTTTTCATACTTTAGCCGCTAATGAAAGTAGTGGTAGACATTTAAAATGTAATAATGTGAAATTAAAGGAGTAACAATGCATTTTCTTTTTCGATCATTATTCAATTACCTGCTATGTATCACACTTGCATCCTGTGCAGTCGAAGCCCCAAAAAGTAGCTTCGCCTACATTACCAACCAAGGGGATGACACAGTCTCCGTCATTGACATTAAACAACAAAAAGTGACGCACACCATTAAGGTAGATAAAGCACCAGTGGGCATTGCTGTTGCAAATATTATAAATCGCGCTTTTGTCACAAATGTAGAAAGTGCAATGATAACTGTCATTGATACACGATCTAATGAAGCGATTCATCAAATTCCAGTGCATGGTTCGCCTGTGGGGATAGCTGTTTCCCCCGATAATAAAACGCTTTATGTAGCAGACTGGTATAGCAACCAAGTGATTAAGATTAATCCAACGACTTACGAAATTATAAAAACAGTTACCGTAGAAAAAGCACCTGCGGGCATCGCTGTTAGCCCTGACAATCAGCTCCTCTATGTTGCAGCAAGAGACTCTAATGAAGTTGTGATATTGGATGCGCACAGTTTCGATGTGCTCAAACGAGCACCTGTTGGAGAACATCCGTTTGGCCTCACAGTGAGCAATGACGGCAATACTTTATACAGCGTCAATGTTTACGATAATACCGTGTCGATAATGAATACCAGCACATGGCAGCAAACAAGCATTGAAGTTGGCGATCATCCATACTGCGTTGCAATGGACTTAGACAATAAGTCGCTTTACGTGACAAACACGTTGGATGAGAGTGTTTCCGTTATTAATATTTCCAAAAACAAAATGATAGAAACGATAGAAGTAGGCGATACACCAGAAGGTATCTATTATGATATGGTGAATAAAGTCTTGCTAGTAGCCAACTGGGGCAGCAACACAGTGAGCGTCATAGATGCGCAGACGAATAAGCTAATCAACACCATTGCTGTTGGTGATAAGCCACGTGCATTTGGCCAATTCATCTCCAGTGGACTCTAACGCAATGAGTCAACCAAAAAAGCTATAAGCACGTTAACCGAAGCACAGGTATGCTAAGTAGCCATTTAATGTTTAAATTAACACTTGCTTGATTTATAATAGACGGCTATCTAGCTTTAGGTATATTTAAAAAATATTATTGGGAGACCATACATGAAGAAGTTTCTAACACTATTCGCCCTTGCTGCATTTTCTTTAACAGCAGTAGCTCACGGCCCAACACCACAAAAAATTGATGAAAAAATTGTGATTAAAGCAGAACCAGCCAAAGTGTGGGCAATGGTTAAAGATTATGAAAACGTTCAAAAATGGCTACCAACCGTTGAGAGCGTAAAAATTGAAAAAAAAGGCAATAACACTTTTAGACACTTGTCGCTTAAAAGTGGTGGCAAAGTAAAAGAGCTCATCAAAGAAGTTGATGATGATTCTATGAAAATCAAATTTGAAGTACTAGAGGGTGGTCCATTTACAAACTACAATCCGTACATCTCTGTAAAAGCTGGGCCTGGTGCAGGTGAGAGCACTGTAAGATACTTCCATCGCTTTTATCGCTACTACCCACAAAACCCACCAATTCCTGAAGGACAAGATGAAGCAGCTGCTATTAAGTTTGTAAAAGACACATATGGCCCAGGTTTAGAGAATCTTAAAAAGGTGCTTGAAAACTCAAAGTAACGGGCTCAGAAGCAAGCGCAGCTTCTAAGGCTACTTCTAAAAATAGCAGCGCTAACG
>JBPOFK010000001.1:0-350462 GCA_051252095.1 Methylophilaceae bacterium | reverse complement strand
TATTCGCATCTTTTAAATGATTACCTTCTATAGCAACGACCGCATCCTTTAATGGCGTCCCTGGATAATCGTTCACTTGGATGCTTAAATCGCCAGCAATCACAAATGTGGAATAAATAAATAATTTGAGTAGCAATACATTGCTGAGAATATGTCGTTTGTGTTGAGTTGTTGTCATTTTATTTTGTTACTACGTCCCTTTTCATCGGTGCCAAAATCTTAAGTAATTCGTTTTTCTCTCTAGTGCATACGTTGTTATGATCCATTGCTTCTCGCATCGCATGAACCATTAATTCAAATTCTGCCATGGTAATTTCAGCTTCAGCATGCGAATTTTCCATGGTTTCACCTTCATAAATACAATCGCCTCCGGACTCTACACATAGAAAATTAGTGAGGCTTTCTTTAAGCAAATCCATCTTCACGCCATCGAATGAGCGCATTGTTTTAGGGTCTTCCGCCACTTTGTCTAAGGTTTCAGCAGAAATTCTGTATAGGACGGCTTTACCCCCTATCCGTTGATATAGGCTTGACTTTGCCTCAGGCTGTGAAGCGCAACTGGAGAGTATCAACAGCACTAATATGAAAAATGTTTTAAGCATTGTGTTTCTATCCCTGATAAACGATGACGCATTGATCATAAATAAGTTAGCTCTAAATGCATTGTTTGAACTAAGCAATATATGTACCGTATTTCCATGTATCACTTGGTTCGCTTATTGCATAGCATAGTGAAATACCATTTTTTTAAATAATGTATCAATGAGAAAAACATGCAATCTATAAAATACTTTGCTTTTTTATGCTTTCTATTTACACCATACGCTTTTGCTGGCGACAAACTGCTTGCCACTGGCGGCGTCAGCCAAATCGAAGGTACTGGCGGCGGTGGCCTAGTGCCATGGGCGCTAATTACTGGCTACGGAACTGATCAACAAATTGGCGCTTCTGCGTTTTATACAGTCGCAAAAACACGTGGCGGATATGAAATTGATACTATAGGTGCAGCTGTTGGATTTTATAATCGTTTGGAAGTGAGTTTAAGCCAAACAAAATTTGGTTTAAGTAATACGATTCCCCATACTTCCATTAAATTGAACACATTAGGAATGAAGCTTAGATTAGTGGGAGATGCCATTTATGACCAAGATGTCTGGTATCCACAAGTGTCAGTGGGTATGCAAATTAAACATAATGAAGATTTTGATTTTGTCCCTAAATTAATTGGTGCAGAACATAGCACAGGTATAGATTATTATTTGACTGCCAGTAAATTATATTTTGCAGGAATTTTCGGTAGAAACCTTTTATTATCAACATCCTTACGTGCCACAAAAGCAAATCAATTTGGCATTTTAGGTTTCGGCGGTGACAAGCGTGATCAGTATCAACTGCTACCCTCTTTCACAAGCGCAATCATGCTAAAGGACAATCTGATAACAGGCGTTGAGTACCGTTATAAGCCTGACAACATCAGTACGTTTAAAGAACAAGATGCAAAATCTATTTACACTACTTGGTTCCCACATAAAAACTTTTCCATTACAGGTGCATACGTTGATTTAGGTAACATTACGGATAAAAGTAATCAAACTGCATGGTATTTATCAGGCCAAGTGAGTTATTAAAGCATTTGACATATTGCTGTCACGTAATAAAGCTATATTAGTCTACTGATGTAACTCCCCTCTTAACCCGCGTAAGCGGGTTTTTTTTGTCATGCCATTAAAATCACTGCGACAAATTTAGATGATTTATTTTAGAATGTCATAATAATATAGACTGGAGTCATCATGAAAACTTGGGTATGTAATGTATGTGGTTTAATTTATGAAGAAGAAAAAGGTTGGCCAGAAGATGGCATCGCACCGGGAACTAAATGGGAAGACGTGCCCTCTGATTGGATGTGCCCAGAATGCGGCGTCTCAAAATCAGAGTTCGATATGGTCGAATTTTAATCCCAAAATAGAAAGACCTTGTACCAGTATTAATTTTCCGAGGAAAAAATAGCGATCAGCTCGACAAACTGCATAAAGAATTTTCAATTTATTTTTAGATGTTAGAATAAAATAACATGCCTAATCATTTAAAAACCAATCCCTTTACCGTTGCCATCTTTGGAGAAGTATTAGCGGACGTTTTCCCCGATGATACTGTGCTTGGTGGTGCGCCTTATAATGTCGCAAGACATTTGAGGGCATTTCAGCATAAGCCTGTTTTAATATCACGTGTTGGTAACGATGCACTCAAAGATGAATTAATGGCAGAGTTAGAAACGCTAGATATTGATGCATCTGGCATTCAGTTAGACCCTGTTTTTCCAACAGGTCAGGTTTTGGTACATATGGAAAATGGATCACATCGCTTCGAAATCAAACCTAAACAAGCTTATGACCATATTCATGCAGGTATGACGCATTTAACAACACTCGCAACAAAACCAGATTTAGCATACTTTGGCACATTGGCGCAACGTAGTGTTGAGTCACGTTTGGCATTAGATACCTTCTTAAGTGATGCAAAGTGTCAGCGCTTTTTAGATATTAATTTACGCGCCCCATGGTACGACAAACATATGATCAGACGCTCTCTGTTGCGTACAGAAATCGTTAAAATCAATGAAGATGAACTAAAAACTGTCTGCGACATGTTCGACAAAAGCCTTAACAATGACCAAAGTCGAGCTGACTATCTGATGACAAAATTTGATTTAAAATATCTGTTTGTCACATGTGGAGAAGATGGTGCTTGGTCACTTAACAATAAAGGCGAAAAAACAACGGTAGAAACGCCACCATTGAATGCTACGCTAGTGGATACAGTTGGCGCTGGCGATGCTTTTGCAACGATTTGTATCTTAGGTTTACTCTACAACTGGCCAATGGAAGAAATGCTTACCCGTGCAGGCGAGTTCGCTTCCGCTGTTTGCACCATTCGCGGTGCGGCACCAAACAATCGTGATTTTTACACACCATATATTGAAAGCTGGTTTTAATGGAAGCATACACCAGCGATAAAGATAAAGATGGATCACTCTATATTCTTATGATTAGTGTGCATGGTTTAATACGTGCAAATGACTTGGAATTAGGAAGCAATGCTGACACGGGCGGACAAACGAAATATGTGGTTGAACTCACAAAAACGCTAGGTGAGCACCCACAGGTGGGTAAAGTTGATCTCCTCACTAGATTAATTGATGATCCAGCACTATCAGAGGATTATGCGCAGTCTGAGCAAGAACTAAGCGAAAACACAAGAATTGTTCGATTACGATGTGGTCCGAAGAAATACATTCGAAAAGAACTGTTATGGAAACATCTCGACCAAATGGTCGATAAATGCCTGCAATTCCTTAGAAAACAAGGGCAACTACCAGACTTCATCCATGCACATTATGCAGATGCAGGCTATGTGGGAAGACAACTATCAAATTTATTAGGTATCCCTCTTATTTTTACAGGCCACTCATTAGGTCGACCCAAACTTGATCGATTACTTAAGTCAGGAAAAAAAGAATCCGCCATTGAAAGACAATTTAATTTAAATTGGCGTATTGATGCTGAAGAAGATATTCTCCATGATGCTTCTCTTGTCGTTACCAGTACTCGGCAAGAGATAGATGACCAGTATGGAATGTACCGCAACCATAACGACATCCGTTATAGGGTTATTCCTCCTGGAATTGATACGTCAAGATTCTCAGCCCCAACGAGAGGCTATCGCATTGATGAAGACTTTAAGTTACTAATCGATAAATTTATCTTTAAAAAAGATAAACCAATCATTCTCACGATATGTCGCCCTGATTTACGTAAAAATATTAGCGGACTGATAACGGCTTATGGACAAAGCAAAGCATTACAAGAAATGGCAAATTTAGTCATTGTTGCTGGTACACGAGAAGATATTAATGATTTAGAAGAATCACAACAAAAAGTCATGAACAGTCTATTGCTGGATATTGATAAATATGATTTGTGGGGTAAGGTTGCCATCCCAAAAAATATTACGCAAGATGATATTCCTGAACTGTATCGATACGCTGCAAAAAGAAAAGGTGTGTTTATTAATGCTGCCTTCACAGAACCATTTGGCCTAACATTAATTGAAGCTACGGCTAGCGGTCTACCATTTATAGCGCCTGATGATGGAGGCCCAAGAGATATCGTGAGCAATTGCCGCAATGGATTTCTGACGAATACCTTAGATAGTGATGCTATTGCCGAAAGTTTACAACAAGCACTTTCTGACCCCAAAAAATGGCGCCTACTTTCAAAAAACGGCTTGAATAATATCAAGCGTCACTATACTTGGCACAAGCATGTCGAAAAGTATATGAAAGAGGTGCGTGCTTTATTACATAGGGATCGCAAAAGAATAAAACGACAATACAAAACCGCATTAAACGCAGGAAAATCCACAATGCCATTAGCAAAAGCAGCACTCATTACAGATATTGACAATACACTTTTAGGTGATTACAAAAGTTTACAGGACCTAGTTGGGTGGCTACGCAATCAATCTGGTCAATTAGCCTTTGGTATTGCAACAGGTCGCCCACTTGAAAGCGCCGTGAATATTCTGAAGGAACATAATGTGCCCATGCCAGATGTACTGATAACATCTGTTGGTAGTGAAATCAATTATGGCGTTTCATTAAAACCAGATACTGGATGGATTAACCATATTAAGCACTTGTGGCGGCGTGATGATTTAATCGAAGCCATGAAAAGCATCTCTGGGATTCGATTGCAAACGCCAGAAAACCAAAGAGACTTTAAAATTAGTTATTTAGTTAATCAAAATGAGCTGCCACCAATTGAAACAATTAATCAACATCTGCAACAACTTAACTTAAAAGCACAAGTCATTTACTCTCATAATGAGTTTTTAGACATCTTACCCATCAGAGCATCTAAAGGACACGCTATTCGTTATTTGGCTTATAAATGGGATTTGCCACTTAAACAATTTCTAACCTCAGGCGACTCTGGGAATGATAGTGAAATGTTAATCGGCGACACCTTGGGTGTGGTCGTTGGCAACCACAGTGATGAACTTGAAACACTGCGCGGGTTAGATCAAGTTTATTTTGCTGAAAGTCATTATGCTGCGGGCATTTTAGAAGGCATACAGCACTATCAATTCGGTCAAACAAACGAAAACTAACTATAAAAGCCATTAATCACTATGTATGAACAAGTATCACATGCCTTACTCAATGATATTCTTATCAAAATTGATATCAAGGATAACGACCATGATTTACAGCACTTTTATACTCGCCTAGGAGCAAACTTTTTTGCCATCTATTCGATTTTTCAACATTTATATGGTGAACGTGATGATTTTGAAGCACAGTTGCTCAGTCTTGTTAAAACGATGGCAATGCAATACATCAAACGTGCACCTGAGCTTAAAGAATCCGATTTAGTTAGGGAAAGAGATCACAACTGGTTTTTAAGCCAAAAATGGGTCGGCATGGCCCTTTATTGCGAAGGTTATGCTGAAGACCTTAAAGGCATGCAATCAAAGCTACATCACTTGCAAGATCTAGGCATCAACATGATCCATATTATGCCAATTTGTGATTGCCCAGAAGTTGAGAATGATGGTGGTTACGCCGTCAGAGATTTTCGTAAAGTTGACGAAACTTATGGCACCCTCAAAGAGCTTGATAAGCTCATTAGCAATTTGAAGAGTCGCGAAACACTCATCACTTTAGACGTCGTCGTTAATCATACCTCCAACGAGCACACTTGGGCACAAAAAGCGCGTAAGGGTGATACCAAATATCAAGATTATTTCTACATGTTTGATGACCGGCAAATTCCTGATATTTATGAAGAAACAATGCCAGAAGTTTTTCCTGAATTTGCCCCAGGTAGCTTTACTTGGGATGAGCAGGCTAATAAATGGGTCATGACTGTATTCAATAACTTTCAATGGGATTTAAACTACAAAAACCCAGCAGTCTTTATTGAAATGCTAGATGTACTCTTATACTGGGCTAACCATGGTGTTGATATATTACGTTTGGATGCCGTTGCTTTTTTGTGGAAAAAAATGGGCAGCACTTGCCAAAATGAGCGTGAAGCCCATCTTATTTTGCAATTATTTAAAGACTGCTGCCAAGTAACATCGCCAGGTGTCTTATTTATTGCAGAGGCCATTGTTGCGCCAACTGAAATTGTGAAGTATTTTGGCGAAGATGCAATCAATGCAAAAGAGTGTGAAATTGCCTATAACGCGACACTCATGGCATTACTCTGGGAAGCGGTTGCAACGAAGAACACGAACTTGCTTAACAAAGGCATTCATAGTATCCCCGAGAAGTTAGAACGAGCAACATGGCTCAACTATATACGCTGCCATGATGACATCGGCTGGGGCTTTAGCGATACAGATATTATTGATGCAGGTTTTGACCCTGTTCTACATAGACGATTTTTAGTGGATTACTATACAGGTAATTATGGGATGTCTAATGCTAAAGGGTTTGCCTTTGGTGTCAATAAAAAAAATGGTGATGCACGTATCTCAGGGTCCCTCGCATCGCTTGCTGGCTTAGAAACTGCAATACAAGCAGAAAACCAAGAAGCCATTACGTCTGCCATCGAAACCGTCATCTTATTACACAGTATTATTTTATCTTTTGGCGGCATACCGCTTCTCTATTACGGTGATGAGGTAGGTACGCTTAATGATGATTCATATCTGAGTGATATTCATAAAAGTAATGACAATCGTTGGACACACAGACCGCAGCTTGACTGGAATAAGATGGATAAAAGAAAAAAAGCTGACACGGTTGAGTATCGAATATTTAACGCTCTAAAAAACCTGATTGCAAGGCGTAAAGAAATTCCTGCTTTTGCAGATAAAAACAACCGTGAGCTTTTGGAGACAAACAACGAACACCTTTTAGCTTACTCACGCTTTGGTCACACTGTAGCAAGTAGCAGAGTATTGGTGATTAGCAATTTTAACGACATTGAACAGTCGCTTGATATTAATCCATTGAGGGAAAAAGGCTTTTTCCACTACACGCAAGTGAAAGATCTTGCTTCAGGTAGCACATTGACTATTGAAAATGATAGCTTAGTAATTCCAGCGCTATCATTTTATTGGCTAGAAACTTAACTTTCAATAGCTATTTAGTCTTGTAGGATAACGATCCTGTCTTCTGTTGCACCTGCTCAATATGATGCGGTAAAGATAAAATACAGAAAATCAATAAAAGTCGTACCCAAAACATAACACTCCCCCAGTGTTTTAGTTCGCTGTGTTTCAATCTGCAGTTTTTAACACTTCACTAAATGTATGGACGCTGGAACCAATCTCTCCAGACCATATCAAATACATAATTGTTGTAATAACAATGGCGAGCAAAAGCAAAGTTAACACTTGAGACTCACCTCTTTGATAAATTACTGTTTTCATTTCCATTGCTATTATCTTAATCAAGACGTACTTTTTAAGGTTTATTATTAATCATTAACAAAGATAGTTAAGAAAAAATAAGTGATGTTTTAAGCGACAAAACGCGAATAACCACATTTTTTGAGTATTAAAATGACAACAAAAACGTGCATTATTTTTTTGTTTGCTGTTTAATAAGACTTACCAATAATTAACAATCTGACATTTCTATACAGGGGTATAGTTTATCACATATTTTATACATGTATACAATTTATTGCGTGTATTAATCTAGTGTGTTAAACATAGAGTTATGAGCGAAAAAAGATCGAGAAGTAGACAGGTAGAAGAAGAAAGATTACGTGAAATTACATTAATTGCTGAGGGGATTATTGCAAAGAAAGGCATTGGTGGTTTAACACTACAAGAGGCTATTTCTAAAAGTAGTATTTCTAGAGGCACATTCTATAAATTAATTCCTTCAAAAGAAACCCTGATTACCTATTTGGGCATCAAAGGCGTCAATTTTTGGCTTGAATTAGTCAGAAAATCAATGCACTATGACGCGCTTTCAAGAGAACGATTGCTAGTACTCTATGCAACACATGTTCTTTTTAATAAGCTAAAGCCGATTAATTACCAATGTCTGTTTATTGCCAACTCAGAATCCAATAAATTGCTGGTTAATCATGAGCTCAATGATATTCTTGATGTCAGAATCAACGATCTGATTAACTATATCGATCATTGTATAAGGTTAGGTATTGATGAAAATAATTTAACGATTAATCCAGATATCAGTACGATGGATCTCGCTTTTTTCATTTGGGCAAATCGTTATGGCGCAACGGTTACCGCCAGCAATTACAAAATCAGCAATACTGACTTAACGCATAAGTACAAACTATTCTCTGATTACAACTTAGATAATATGAATTGGAAGCCTTTATCTAAAGAATTAAATTATGAGCGTGTCTTAATAGATATTTTTAAAACATTTTATGAAAAAGAAATTAAACAAGCCAAGAAACTGCATACGCCCACAAGCCCATTCTCCATTACTGAGCAAGAGTTTGGTTAATCAACTTTTGTAAAAAAAACACTCTTTTGCACCAATCATACTTTGGTTGATTTACATCAAAGTACGCAATCACCGTAACTCGTATCATTCTCCTATCGAAACAAAAAACCGATAATTAAATGGAGAATGGTATGAAAAAAACAATATTGGCAACTGCATTCGCTGCTGCACTAGTAGCACCAATGTTAGCGCATGCTGAAGCAGGTGATTGGGTAGTTCGCATTCGTGCAGTAAATGTAAGTCCAAATGAAGATAGTGATTTGGGTAAAACAGTTAATAAGAATGTTGCGAATGTAATGAGTCCCGGCGCAGAGCTGACCGTAAGTGACAAAGTGATTCCCGAGCTAGATATTTCTTACTACTTTACTAAAAATATTGCTGCAGAGCTTATCTTAGCATTAGGTACTCGCCACAATGTAAGTATAGAGGATGATAACTTAGCTACATTGGGCAACCAAGGCTTAGGAAGTGTTAACTTACTACCTCCAACATTAACTGCACAATGGCATTTTAACCCAGATCAGATGATTGATCCCTATGTAGGTGCTGGTATTAACTATACTAATTTCTTAGATAAAAACTTAAGAGTTAATAGCGGTGCACTTGCTGGCACAAAAATTAAAGTAGATTCTGATAGCTGGGGATGGGCATTGCAAGCTGGGGTTGATATCAACTTGAAAGACGGCTGGTTAGTGAATTTTGATGCTAAATATGTCACCATCGACACAGATGTTGAATTGAAAAACCCTTTAAATGGCGGCGTTTGGACAAAGATTGATGACTTAGATATCAACCCATGGGTGATTGGTTTTGGTATCGGTAAAAAATTCTAAGAAATGATGATGTAAAGTTTGCTGGTCCCTCCCTATCTCTACCGCTTGCGGTAGAGATTTTTTTATCCTAGTTGCACCATACTTTTGTTTGGTGCATGACATCCATCCAAATGGCCCAGCCAGCAATAACCACTAAAAACAAGCCAGCTAAACGCATACTCGTTTCATTACCCAAGCATTTAAATCCATTTTTTAGCTTAAACCATAACCACGGCCCAACAATCAAAGAAACACTTGTTCCAACTGCAAAAGTAGCCATACTCAGTGCACCATTTAGCGCATTGGCATTTAAAGAAGCAACAAGTAATGCTGAGTAAAGCAATCCACATGGCATTAATGCCCATAACATACCTGTTAGCACGCCACCGCCAGATAATAATGAGGCTTTCTTAACACGTGCCCATACGCGCCGACCGAACTGCTCAGCCCATACAGGTTGACGTGCAAAAAATAGGAGCATTAACCCCCACACAAAAACCAAGACATGAAAGAATGTCCAAAGTGGATGTAACGCTAAAGTTTGATCAGAAAACCAAGCAAGCGTCCTTACTGAAGCTGCTGCGATTGCGCCAAGTATGGCATAGCCAAACAATCTTCCCACGTGAAATTTCCAAATATGGATACCAGCCGCACTTTTATGGATACCGCCACATGCAGCACCACACATAGCGAGACAGTGGGGACCACCAGCAAGGCCCATGAAAAATGTTGTTGCTACTAGCGGTGTCTCCATTAGGAGATTCTAAATTATTTTTGAGAAGCGCGCACGTGTCTTGTCAGCTTGCAAGTACTTATCAAACACCATTGCAATGGCTCTTACAAAAAACCAGCCCATTTGCGTTACTTCAATTCCAAACTCATCAATGGTCACCATGCCAGCACTCTGCAATGGCTTTAACACCTTTAATTCATGTGCAAAATAAGACTTAAAATCAATCATATAAGCAAGTTCTATTGACTCAAATTGCACTTCACCTTGACACATAATCGACATAATGACGGTACGTCTAATTAAATCATCGCTTGTTAAACCTAAACCGCGAGTGATTGGAAGATGTCCCTGGTCAATGGCATCGCAATATTCATCCATCGTCTTGGCATTCTGGCTATAGGTTGCCCCAATACGTCCAATGGATGACACACCTAGCCCAATTAAATCGCATTCAGGCTGAGTGCTATACCCTTGAAAGTTTCGATGCAACCGACCCTGCCTCTTTGCAATTGCTAAATCATCCTCCGCTAACGCAAAATGATCCATGCCTATATAGACATACCCTGCTTCTATTAGCTTATAAATGGCTGTTGATAGCATATTGATTTTATTAGCTGCCGATGGCAAGTCTTCTGTTTTAATGCGGCGTTGCGGCTTAAACCTTTCAGGCAGGTGGGCATATGCATAGAGTGCAATTCTATCGGGACGTAATGTGATGACTTGATCCAGCGTATGAGAAAATGACCCCATTGTCTGTTTAGGTAGGCCATAAATCAAGTCCATATTAATTGATTCAAACTTCAATTGGCGCGATTCTTTTACTAACTGAGCGACCTGTTCATACGGTTGCACCCGATGAACTGCTATTTGAACATCATCATTAAAGTCTTGCACACCAAAACTTAACCGATTGAAGCCTAGCGCTTTTAAATTCTGTAATCTTTTTTTATCAACAGTCCTTGGGTCAATCTCAATCGAATACTCCCCGACTGGAGACATTAAAAATTTATTTCTAACTTCACTCATTAACTGCATAAGTTCAGCATCACTAAAAAAGGTAGGAGAGCCCCCACCAAGATGCAATTGTGAAATCTGTGGCTTTTTACCTAGCTGTTCAATATGTAAATCAATCTCACGACTGAGATAGGCAAGATAGCTGGCACTGCGTTCGTGATGTTTAGTCACAATTTTATTACATGCACAAAAGAAACAGAGTGACTCACAAAATGGAATGTGTATATACACAGATAAGGGAAGCGACACGCGTCCAATTTTTCGCACCTGTAGTGCTTGCTTATATTCTGGCTCACCAAAAGCTTCTACAAAGCGGTCTGCCGTAGGATATGAGGTATAACGTGGTCCTGCAACGTCATATTTCTCTAGCAACTCAGGGGACACTTTAGGCTTCTGTAAATTCTCGACATGTATCATTTATTGCTCCCAATTTAGGTGCTATTATTCATGTAAATGAAGTTGTTGGCTTTGACACAAATCAAATATTGTTTAACCTATCAATCAAACAACATATAGGGTATCTTTAAGTAATAGCATATTATGCGTATTCATCACTTTGGTAAAAAAACATGAGTTCACCCACTATTGCACAAGAGCTTAAAGTTGCTTGTTCAAACTGTAACTTAAGAGAGTTGTGCATGCCCTTAGGCTTTACAGAAAATGAAATGAAGAAAATTGACGATGTCGTTAAAACACGCCGTCGTATTAAGCAAGGAGATTTATTATTTGGAAATGGTGATACGTTTACTTCACTATATGCCATTCGCACAGGTATTTTCAAAACGAGTGTTGCTACAGAAGATGGCCGTGAACAAGTAATTGGCTTTCAAATGGCAGGGGAAGTTGTTGGCTTGGATGGTATTGTCAATGATGCCCATAGCTGTAACGCAGTTGCACTGGAAGACGCAGAAGTTTGCGTAATGCCTTTTTCTAATATTGAAGACTTGTCTCGCGAGTTCCCCGAGTTACAACGCCATGTGCATAAAATCATGAGCCGGGAAATTGTCCGTGAAAATAAAGTGATGATGTTACTAGGTAACATGCGTGCTGAAGAAAGACTCGCCGCTTTTTTGCTAAACTTGCTACAACGCTCTCATGCACGTGGTTTTTCTCAATCAGAAATTGTACTAAGAATGACACGTGAAGAAATTGGCAGTTACTTAGGCATGAAACTTGAAACAGTTAGTAGAACTTTTTCAAAATTTAGTGATGAAGGTATTGTTCAGGTTAAACAGCGATATGTTCGTATTATCAAACCTGATGCGCTTAAGAAAATATTCAATTTGCAGACTTAACGCATGCATCAATCCGAATGCAGTAACACTTGTTTTATATTTTCAGGCTAGAAACGCTCCTTAACTCCAGATTGAATCTCTTGAAAAAAGTACTTACCACAACTGACCATAATCGAGATATCAGTGGTTTACAGTATATTTATCCTGTTGTTTCCAGACGCGCTGGCGGTGTGTCGATTGGGATTAACTTAAATATAAACAATGCATGTAATTGGCGCTGCATCTATTGCAATGTGCCTAACCTTTCACGCGGCACACCTCCACCTCTCAATCTGACCCTTTTAGTTAAAGAGCTCCGTACCTTTTTAGATAATATTGTGCATGGTCACTTTATGCAAAAGCATGTTAAAGAGGCAGATAGAGTATTAAAAGATATTGCTTTCTCTGGTAATGGAGAGCCAACAACGGCAAAAGAGTTCCCTCAGGTAGTACAGTTAGTGCAAGACATACTGAGCGAGTTTGATCTACTAAATAAGATTAAAATAAGACTGATTACCAATGGCAGCATGCTGAATAAGCGTACTGTGGTTGATGGCATCCGACAATTAGCAAAGCATAACGGAGAAGTATGGTTTAAGTTTGACGCAGCGACCGCTGAAGGTATTGCCCGTATAAATGATGTTAATATCAACCCCAATGGGCATATTGACAGACTTAAGCTATGTGCAACATTATGTCCAACATTTATACAAACGTGCATGTTCTCATTAGATGGGAAACCACCAGCTGAAAGCGATTTGTCGGCTTATATTGATTTGGTCAGTCAGGTTAAAGATACAATTCTTGGCGTTCATCTGTATGGTATTGCGCGGCAATCAATGCAAGCAGAAGCAGCACGTCTTTCCCCACTCCCACTTAATTGGTTTAATGCTTTGGCAAAGCGGATGCTAGAAGAAGGCATCAGCAACGTACACGTTAATCCTTAGTCTTTTGGCGTCACCCCTGTTTGCGCATGATTGCGTGCTTTCATTGCAGGTGCTAAAGCTTCTTCTTGCGCCTCGAGGGTTTTATTAATTTCCATACCTTTGACATAATAATTTTCAATCACTGGATCTGGTGTCTGAATCGCATAGTATAAAGTGATAAATGATGCAACAATCACTACAAGCGGCCCACCAATCACGAGCCATACATATCCATATTTCCACCAAGGCTTATTCTCTTGAATGTCCATTTCCTCACCTATTTTCATCTCTATTTAGAACTCAAATTAACGAGGCACCAAAAATTTGGACTCTTCTTTTAATGTTTCACTACTATTCATTGATTGAATTTCAAACTCAATTTCATGCGATCCAGACTTAAGCGAACCATCTGGCACTGATGCATGTACAACAATCCATCTTGCTTCTGTTGGCGCTACCGTAATTAGTTTATTGCTTTTTGTCTTACCCAGTCCAATTTGTAAGCCGTCAACACCACTAACATCTAGTCGATATTGCTGTGTCTCTTCTGTCGCATTCATAATTTGCAAACGATAAACATTCTCTAACATACCACCTTCTACTAGGCGGGCCATCACTGATCGGTCACGGATAATATCGACTTTAAATGAAGTTCTAAACCATAAACTAGTTAATAAGCCTACGACTAACAAACTCAATATTGTTGAGTAAATAAGTACGCGCGGCCTTAAAATGCGCCTAAACACTTGATTTCGTGTCCAATGATTCTTCATTGCATTTTCTGTGGTGTATTTAATCAGCCCACGCTTATCGCCAACCCTATCCATGACACTATCACACACGTCTGCACATAAGCCACATCCAATACATTCGTATTGAAGTCCATCGCGGATATCAATGCCTGTTGGGCATACCTGCACACATAAACTGCAATCGATGCAAGAACCTAACGATTCTGTTTTTTCTGTATTCTTACGAGAACCTGCACCTCTTGGCTCACCTCTCTCTTCATCATAAGTCACAATCAAAGTGTCGTGGTCAAACATAGCACTTTGAAAACGCGCATAAGGACACATATATTTGCAGACTTGCTCACGCATAAATCCTGCATTGCCATAAGTAGCAAAGCTATAAAAAACCACCCAAAAGGTAGCCCATGGGCCTAAATCAAATGTTGTAATACCAGCCCATAACTCTCTAATTGGAGAGAAGTATCCGACGAAAGTAAAGCCTGTCCATGCTGCAAAGCCAATCCAAACAAAGTGTTTAGCTGCTTTTCTAAATAGCTTTTCAGCAGACATTGCGCTCGAATCGAGCTTCATTCTCTTTGCTCGATCACCTTCTATTTTCCGCTCAATCCACAAGAAAATTTCTGTATAAACAGTTTGTGGGCAAGTGTAACCACACCACAAACGACCCGCAACAGCTGTAAATAGAAACAATGAAAGTGCAGAAATAATGAGAATGCCAGTAAGGTAAATCAAATCCTGCGGATACAGCACTAATTTAAAGATGTAAAAACGTTTTGCTTCTAAATCAAACAATAAAGCTTGTCTTTGACCCCACTGCAACCAAGGTACTCCGTAAAAAAAGAGTTGGGTTAGCCATATCATTAACCATCGCCATTTAGCAAAGTAGCCAAAAATACTACGTGGATAAATTTTCTCTTGCGCTTTGTATAAAGAAATAACCACCTCTTGCGGTGAGGTGGCTTCTTCTTTTTTAATTGATGAGTCTTGAGTCATTAACTACTTTCTAAGAACAATATTCGCAGCCTAATCATCACTCGATACATTGGATAAACCCCAAATGTAAGAAGCTAAGACTTTGATTTGTTCTGGCGTCAACTTATCTTTCTGTGCTGGCATTTGATTAACTTTGCCATTTTTGATACGGTCAATAATAGCGGCTTCACCAGCACCATGTAGCCAGACGTTATCCGCCAAGTTTGGTGCGCCCAGAGATTGATTACCTTTTCCATCGGCACCATGGCATGCTGCACAAGTAGCAAACTTCTCTTTGCCAAGTCCCGCTTTTGCTGCGTCATGCATGCTACCTGATAGGCTTAACACGTAATTGGCTAGACTTTTAATATCCTCGTCACTGCCGACCATTGCGCCCATTGGCGGCATCATACCATTGCGTCCATTGGTTATCGTCTCTTGAATTTTTTCTGGACTTCCCCCATACAACCAATCATTATCCGTCAAATTAGGGAATCCACGACTCCCTCTTGCATCAGAAGCATGACACTGCGAGCAATTATTCATATATAAACGCTCACCAATTGACTGAGCAACTGGCAATGTCGCTAGATCCTCAATTGGCATATCGGCAAATTTTGCATAAATTGGTTTGAGTGCCTCATTCGCTTCAGCAACTTCTTCCTCATATTGACTTTCCTGTGTCCAGCCTTTAGAGCCGTCATAAGTAGCCAAACCAGGATATAGCGCCAGATAAATAAACCCGAAAATAATCGTAATGATAAAAAGCCATACCCACCAACGTGGCAATGGGTTATTCATTTCTACAATATTTTCATCCCAAACATGGCCACTTGTATTATCACCATTAGCGCTCACAATCTTAATTTTACTTGTAATCCATAACAACAAGGCACAACCAACAATGCCTACAATGGTAACGATAGCGATGAAGTATGGCCAAAAATTATTCATAAAATCATTCATTTTAAAATTCCTTTATTTCTCTTCAAAAGGCAGATTGGCCGCCTCTTCAAATTCACCCGTTTTGCGACGTCGCCAAACCCAGACGACAATGCCAACAAAGACAAGAAAACTAACTAGTGTTACCAGGACGCGCAATGTATTAATATCCATTATGCTCTCCCTTATTTCAGGTGAATGCCTAATACTTGCATATAGGCAATAATTGCATCCATTTCTGTTTTGCCTTCAAGCTCGTCTTCAGCATCAGCTATTTCTTCATCTGTGTATGGGACACCCACTTTACGCAAAGCCTCCATATTCCTGCCAATTCCCTTATCGACTGGTGTCGTTTCCAACCAAGGGTAAGCTGGCATAATGGACTCAGGCACTAAATCACGCGGATTGATTAAATGAATTCGGTGCCATTCGTCATTATATTTACCGCCTACTCGGTGCAAATCCGGACCTGTGCGTTTACTACCCCATTGGAACGGATGGTCATAGACAAACTCGCCTGCTACTGAATAATGACCATAGCGTAACGTTTCTGCCCTTAATGGACGAATCATTTGCGAATGGCAGTTATAGCACCCTTCCCTTTGATAAATGTCTCGTCCTACTAATTGCAGTGGCGTATAAGGCTCTAATCCCTTAATCGGTTCAGTCGTCGATTTCTGAAAGAATAAAGGCACGATTTCAACCAGGCCACCAATAGAGACCACTACCAAAATAAGCACTATCATTAAAAAGTTATTGGTCTCGATTTTTTCGTGACTAAACCCTTGGTTCTTTTTCTCTAAGTCTGACATCACTATTTCCTTATGCGTGAGAGGCAACTGGTGGAATGGTAGCAACGGCTGCTTTACCACTCAGTGCTGTTTTAAGTACGTTCCAAAGCATCACTATCATGCCGCCAAGGTACAAACCACCACCTAACAAACGGATGAAGTAGTATGGGAATTTAGCTTTTACACTTTCTACAAAGGTGTAAGCCAATGTGCCATCGGCATTCACCGCACGCCACATTAAACCCTCCATCACACCTGAAATCCAAAGCGCTGCAATATAAAGCACAATACCAATCGTTGCCATCCAGAAATGCACCTCAATTGCTTTGATACTGTGCATCTGTTTTTGACCAAATAATTTAGGTACTAAATGATATAGCGCACCCATCGAAACCAAGCCCACCCAGCCTAACGCACCTGAATGTACATGACCAATTGTCCAGTCAGTATAGTGAGAGAGTGAGTTAACTGTTTTAATCGCCATCATTGGACCTTCAAACGTACTCATGCCGTAGAAAGATAATGAAACAATCATAAAACGCAAGATTGGATCTGTACGTAATTTATGCCATGCGCCAGATAAGGTCATCATGCCGTTAATCATGCCGCCCCAGCTAGGTGCTAATAAAATAAGAGAAAACACCATTCCTAATGACTGTGTCCAATCAGGTAAAGCGGTGTAATGTAAATGATGAGGCCCTGCCCACATATAGGTAAAAATTAATGCCCAAAAGTGAACAATCGACAAGCTGTATGAGTAAACAGGACGTTCTGCTTGCTTAGGTACAAAGTAATACATGATGCCTAAGAAGCCTGCTGTTAAGAAGAAACCAACGGCATTATGACCATACCACCATTGCACCATTGCGTCCTGTACACCTGCATAAGCTGAATATGATTTCATAAAACTGACTGGAATGGCGGCACCATTAACGATATGTAACAATGCGACTGCGATAATAAAAGCACCATAAAACCAGTTTGCGACATAAATATGTTTGACTTTACGTTTAGCAATTGTGCCAAAAAATACAATCGCAAAAGAAACCCAAACCACAGCAATCAACAAATCAATGGGCCACTCAAGCTCAGCATATTCTTTACTTTGTGTAAAACCTAATGGAAGCGAAATGGCTGCAGCTACAATGACAACTTGCCAACCCCAAAAGGTAAAGGCAGCCAGTTTTGGCATAAACAGACTAACTTGACTGGTACGCTGCACCACATAATAAGCAGTAGCAAAAAGGGTACATCCGCCAAATGCAAAAATCACTGCATTGGTATGTAATGGTCTTAAACGACCAAAACTCGTCCATGGTAAGCCTAAGTTTAGTTCAGGCCAAACAAGTTGAGCGGCAATAATTACGCCAACCAACATCCCAACGACGCCCCAGACGACCGCCATTATTGAAAACTGCCTTACAGCAGTATCGCTGTAAGTCAACGATTCACTTCCCAAAGTTTGCATTTTTTAACCCCTTTACTGAAAATTCTACTGAGATTATCCTGTTAATCCCCAAGCCGCGATTTGATACAAGTCAATCTTCATGCAATATGCGCTCACCCTCATCTTCAATATCTTCAAATTGCCCTGAATTGATTGCCCACCATAAGCCACCTAAAATGATTAAAACCAAAATGACTGATAGCGGAATAAGTAAGAAAAGTATATCCATATCAAACTGCCAATCCTTTAATTGTATCAACCTTTGCAAGTCGCGCTGCATTTAAAATAACAAACAATGAACTCAATGCCATGCCCAAACCCGCTAACCAAGGTGGCAAGTAACCTGCGATAGCTAGTGGCACACAAATCGCGTTATAAGCCGCAGCCCATGTTAAGTTTTGTTTAACAATTTTCATTGTCCGATTCGCATGCTCAATCAGATAAGGCACGATGGCAAGCTGGCCCTGCATAACGACAAAATCAGATTGTGATTGAGCAAGAGGTACCGCTTGACCCATCGCGATAGATACATGCGCACTCGCTAATACCGGCCCATCATTTAGACCATCACCCACCATGAGCACTTTTCGTCCTTGTCTTTTTAACTGTTGAATATGATTCAATTTATCTTGTGGCGTACAGTCACCATAAACATGTTTAATGCCTACAGCATCTGCAACTCGTTGCACTGCCGAAAATTTATCGCCTGATAATACTTCAACTTGCATCCCCTTTTGTGTGACTTCACTCACTGAAAAGACAGCATCATCTTTGATAGATTCTAATACTTCAAAGCTTGCTAACCAAGCATTAGCCGCAGTCAAATGGACTATTGTACTTTTACTATTTTTAACCTCGGCATCCTTTAACTCACAAAAACGACTGCTGCCAAATTTTAGTTTCCCAACATCGGAACCAGCGGATAAGCCTGATCCAGAGACCTCTTGCACGTTTCTCAAAGAAGCAGTTTCTACTACGTTTTTGGCTGCCTCAACCACAGCGCGTGAAACTGGATGTAACGAATGTTTTGCCATTGCACTGGCTAGCTGCAATGCTTTCGTTTCATTAATACTTTCATGCGTTGAAATACTGCCTATTACCATCCGATCAAGTGTTAATGTGCCAGTTTTATCGAACACCACCGTATCAACATTTGTTAATGCCTCTAGTGCCTGCATTCTACGGACTAAAATACCTGATTTGGCTAACATGCCAGACATGGTAAGCATTGCAGCAGGTGTCGCGAGTGATAACGCACAAGGGCACGTTACAATTAAAACAGCAACAGCTGTCATCAAGGCGCGATTGGGATCAACATGCCATAAATAGAGTGCTGTACAAGCAGCTGCGAATAAAACCAATATCAAAAATGGTTGTGCAATACGGTCAGCTAGAATAGCGAGTCTTGGTTTATCAACTGAGGCACGCTCCATCAGAGAGACAATTTGCGCGTAGCGTGTTGTTTCGCCAATCTTGTCAATCTGCATCTCTACTGCCGCGCTCAAATTATAACTACCTGCGATGACCTCAGCACCTAAGCTTTTCGACACTGGACGGGATTCGCCTGTTAATAGCGACTCATCAGCATTCGTTTCGCCTAAGCTAATTGTGCCATCTGCTGGAAATGCCTCTCCCGGTAACACTCGTACTGTGTCTGCTATATTCAACCTTCTGACTGCAACACGCTCAAATTGCCCATCCGCTGTCTTGCGCTGAATGCTACTCGGCAAACGTCGCATCAAAACATCTAGAGCGCCAGCTGTCTTATCTCGCATCCGCAGCTCAATCCAACGGCCTGTTAGTAGAAAAAAGACCAGCATGGTTAATGAATCAAAATACACTTCAGCCCCCCACCAGCCATTGGGATCAAAAGTTGCTGCCGAGCTAACCAAAAAGGCAATAAGAATTCCCAACGAGACTGGCAAATCCATACTGATTTGATGCTGTCTTATATCAGTAAACGCACTCTTAAAAAATGGCCCACTTGAAAAAAACATAACGGGAAGCGTTAATACCCAAGAAGCCCAGCGCAATAAATTTAACGTGTCCTGCGTCATCTCGCCCGGGCTGGCAAAATATGTAGGCATGGTATACATCATCACCTGCATCATACAAAAGCCCGCCACGAGTAAACGCCATAGCATACCTCTTTGATTTTTACGTCGAGTATCTCGCATCAAAGCATCTGCCGCTGGCATGACGCGATAGCCCGCTTTATTGATTGCATTAATCCAAATCGAAGGTCTGGTATCATTGGCAGACCAAACAAGTCGGGCGCGGCCCGTTGTGGCATTAACGTTAGCACTGATAACGCCAGACAAGCCACTGACCGCCTTTTCTACATTGAGCCCACATGCTGCACAGTGCATGCCTTCTATCGCTAAATGTGACTCCCACTGGTTAGCTTTATTATCAAGCACTTTACTAAAAGCAGACCATTCATCTGGCTCATCCAATACCAGTAAGGCATCGTTAGCTACTTGTTGACCCATGCCTTCATCTTTTAGATGTTCTAGACTAAACGTTTGCATATCATTTCTATGATAGTCCTCAAAATTGGGTTTGGCTTTAAAAAAATTATTTTTTCCATGCCAAATACTAAAATATTAGTATTACAACTGCATTGACGTATATCAACGTAATTTAATAAGAAATGGACAGCGGCGTATGTTAAAACATTCCATTTTTCTTTAGTATTATTGATTTAACACAAATTAAAAATCATCTAAATCTATATGCTATTTCAATCATCGTATGTCGTGGAATCAGTAACGTGTTAGAAATATTAATTTTGGGGGCAGGGCTAGCTGGACTAAGTTTAGCAAAACTGTTATCTGGCCAAGGTCGCACTATTGGCATACTTGATCGCCGATCATTTGCTACATTAGAAAACCCTACTGATGATGGAATAAAAATAGCGCGTAATCAGAGGTGCAGGCTTACGACTCGCTAATACCCTTTACGCAACTTAATAGCAACATCTTCAATTGGCTGATTTAGGTTTAAACACATCAGCTAGGATGCGCTCAAGACCCTGATCAATGTTGACCTCAGGCTGCCAACTGATATGTTTCTGAATTTTTGCATTTTCAAGAACATTTACTTTCACATCAAATGGTCTTTCAGGTAAATGATTGACTTTTAATGTTGTGTCGTATTTTCTCAGTATCCGATTTATTTTTTTCACAATATCAAGATTAGAGCATCCAATTCCTGTGCTGATGTTATATGCATCTGAAAGCCGACCTTTAATCATGACATCCACCACTCCGCGTGCTAGGTCTGTGATATAAACATAGTCACGTATTGTGCCTGTTTCTCCAAAAATATTGATTGGCTTATGAAGATGGGCGCATGCAACAGCTGTTGCAATAAAACCTTGACCTGAAAACGGAACCTGACCAACGCCATAAGCATTTGTTGGTCGCACAATAACAAACTTTAAACCATGCAATACACCATACAAAAAGGCATAATTCTCTAGGGTCAGCTTTGTTAACCCATAAGAAGATATTGGACGTTTATTCATCGTTTCCTTGGTTTTATCATAGACTTGTTCACCATAAACGGTACCACCAGAGGAAACTAAAACCAGCTTCTTACCACGCTTGGCTATTTCGATGAATAACTGTACCGATGGATATAGATTCTCTTTCAAATCAACTAATGGATCATCATATGAAGTGTTTGGAACAGTTGCATAAGCCAAAAGCACAATTTCATCATGAGTCTCAATTAGCGGTGCGATGAAATCTAAGGAAGAAAAGTCGCCTTGAACATATTCAACGGATGGGGCGATATGATGCTTTTTTATGTCGGAACGGCCTACGATAGTGACCTCCCTCCCAGCTTCTTTCAAAAAAGGAATCATATGCGAGCCTATAAACCCAGCACCGCCAATTAATAATGTTTTATGTGGTTGAGACATCTATCTAAAAAACCTATCTAAGGAATAAGAACTATACCTAATCGCAATGAAAATAACAGCTGATTCACGAAACAAAGAATTGATTTATGTTAACTTTTGTTAATCGATGAGCGTTAGCTGCGAAAGACTAACCTCTCCAAGGCTCTTTTTCTCTAAGCCACTTAAACTCAAACCAACTAAACGAACGGCGGTTTTACCTGCCTCAGTCCGCTTTAGTAGTAGTGGAACCCATTGTTTAACAGCCACAATATCTAGTTCGTTTTCAACTGATTGTGCTCTAGTCACTTGCTGAAAGTTAGCATACTTTACTTTTACAGTTATCGTCTTCGCTTGCAGTTCATACTCCGTTAGTTTAGCAAGCACTTGCTCTGCTAGCGCATTGAGCTTTTCAATTAACAGGTTTGTCGATAAAACATCTTCTGCAAAAGTAGTCTCTTTACCTAACGACTTACGAATCCGTACGCTCTTTACTGGTCGATGATCAATTGCCCTCGCTATATTGTAGTAATACTGACCAGATTTTCCAAACCTTTCGACTAATTGTCCTAATGACTTTTCCCGCAGGTCAGCACCTTTTAAAATCCCAAGCTTTTGCATTTTGGCTTCCGTCGCAGGACCAATTCCATGAAACTTACCAATGGCTAAACCTGCAACAAAGTCCAAACCCTCCTCTGGCTTAATAACGTATAAACCATTAGGTTTATCCATATCCGATGCGATTTTCGCGAGAAATTTATTATATGAAACACCAGCCGAAGCAGTGAGCTGCGTTTGCTCTAAAATCTCACGTTTGATGGCTTCGGCAATGCGTGTAGCGGATCCATTAAAGTCTTCTGTAAAAGTTACATCTAAATATGCCTCGTCTAATGATAATGGCTCCACTTGAGAAGCATATTTCCAGAATACCTCTCTGATCTGACTTGAGACTTCACGATACGCTTCAAATCTAGGCGGGACAAAAATTGCTTGTGGGCACAACCGATAAGCGCGTGAACACGGCATTGCAGAATGAATGCCAAATTTCCTTGCTTCATAACTGCAAGCGGCGACGACACCACGACCCGTCGGTTGCCCACCAACAATAAGCGGCTTACCTTTGTAAGTTGGTTGGTCACGCTGTTCTACAGATGCAAAAAATGCATCCATATCTACATGAATTATTTTGCGTTGCTTGGCCATTGACTGACATTTTACCTCTACAATAGGCCATGTGATTAGAACAAAATCTTTCCATCTTATTTCTTTACTCATGCCAGGCATGTTAGTAGCCGCAACAGGCGTTGGAGCTGGAGACCTTGCTACAGCAAGTTTTACAGGTAGCCAACTAGGATTAGCTGTTTTATGGGCAGTTGTTGTTGGCGGCATTCTAAAGTACACGCTAACAGAAGGCATAACACGCTGGCAGCTTGTGACGGGGCAAAAATTTCTAGAAGGCACAGCAGCACATTTTGGTCATATTGCTGGCTGGTTATTTATGCCATATTTTTTGCTGTGGTCTTTTTTCGTTGCAACTGCGCTAATGAGCGCCTGTGGCGTTACTCTGCACGCCATGTTGCCTATATTCGACAGTTTGACGGATAAAATACTTTACGGCATGATTTCAAGCCTACTGGGGCTAGCGCTTGTATTGGCTGGAGGCTTTAAATTATTTGAAAAAATAATGGCCGCTTGTATCGGCATCATGTTCATCACAGTCATTGTTACTGCAGCTTTACTTTGGCCTGGTACGTCAAACGTGCTTTCTGGTTTACTCATGCCAACCATTCCAGATATACGAGGTCAGGGTATTACTTGGACAATTGCCTTAATGGGCGGAGTCGGTGGCACACTCACGATTCTTTGCTATGGTTATTGGATTAAAGAGCGCGGTAGAACAACTATAAACTCAATGAATATCTGCCGCATCGATTTAGCATCAGGATATTTAATGACCATATTATTTGGTATTGCTATGGTAATCATCGGTAACACCATTAAAATTGAAAACCATGGGGCAGGCCTGTTAGTAGCATTAGCAAATAGCTTAGAGGAGCCTTTAGGCTTAACAGGACGTTGGCTTTTTTTGATTGGTGCGTTAAGTGCAATATTTAGTAGCCTATTAGGGGTATGGCAAGCAACTCCTTACTTGTTTGCAGATAGTTGGCAGTTGTTTTTCGCAAAAAAGAAATTACAATCTAGGCATATTATTAGTTCAACGCCTTATCGGTATTATTTAATTGCCATTACATTTATTCCCATGCTTGGCTTAACCATGCACTTTAAAGAAGCACAAAAGCTCTATGCTGTGATTGGCGCACTATTCATCCCGCTGCTTACTGTTGCCCTCCTTATCATGAATAATAAAAAAAGATGGCTAGGGGATTTTTGTAACAGCTGGACAACCAACATCACCCTTGTTGTTACATTGCTTTTCTTTTGTATAATGGCATGGCTAAAGTGGGTGACTATCTAATTTGTGTCTCTATCGATTTAATAGAATTTTCTTAATGAAACAATAGTCAGCCCAATCATTCAATTTAAGGATTAATTGATTAACCCCTTACTACAACATACTCTCTCTGTTTTTATGGCTTTTTTTGCCATTATGAACCCAATTGCAAATACTGCTATTTTTGCTGCATTAACCAATGAGAATAATGCTATAGAAAAGAAAGCCATTGCTTTTAAAGCGCTAGTATTGGCTTTCATTTTAATTACCCTATTTGCTATCTTAGGAAAATCAATTTTTCACTTATTTGGCATATCACTACCAGCGCTAAGAGTTACAGGTGGGATTTTAGTGTTTGTCATTGGCTATCACATGCTACATGGCAGCAACTCTTCGCTCCATAGTGGTCAAAATGATCAAGAGACTGATATTGCCATTTCTCCAATGGCAGTGCCTCTATTGGCTGGTCCAGGCACGATTGCTACTGCAATGAATTATGCAGCCTCTGCAGGATGGATAGCAATCCTAATCACAATCACTGCGTTTGCATGCTTATGTTTGATTACATTTTTCTGCTTTATTTATAGCAAATCTATTATTAATGCTATTGGCAAAAGTGGCTTAAGTATTGTCACTCGCCTGATGGGTTTGATACTTGCGGTAATCGGTGTACAAATGTTGATAACAGGGATTAAATCAGCATTAAATATTTAAGTATTTTGTCTATAACAAACATCATTAATCATCCTTTTCAATATTAAGGACAGCCATGCGTACTATAGGTAATATTTTCTGGTTTATTCTTGGCGGCTTTTTCATGGGACTGGGTTGGTGGTTAGCAGGCCTGATTGCGCTACTTACCATCGTAGGCATTCCATGGGCAAAAGCTTGCTTTGTAATCGGAAATTTCTCTTTTTTCCCTTTTGGAAAAAAAGCGATTGCAAGAGACGAACTATTATTGCGGCAAGATATTGGTACTAGTGCATTAGGCGTACTAGGCAATGTTATCTGGTTTGTGTTAGCTGGTTGGTGGCTAGCCATCGGTCACTTAATCTCTGCGCTTGTCTGTTTTCTGACGATTATTGGCATTCCATTTGGCTTGCAACATTTAAAACTAGCAGGTATCGCCGTTTTCCCCATTGGGAAAACGATTGTAAAACTATAGCGTTTATTGTGTAACAAAAAACCAGCCCTCAGGCTGGTTTTTTACTATTTCGAATATTAATTACCAAATACAGCAGCTTCGCGTTCTTTAGCTTGCGTAACGACTATTTCCTTTTGCGCATTATCCAAGTCCCACCAGGCTTGTATTTCGTCAGTACTGCGAAAGCAACCTTGACACAAACCCGTACTATCATCAACTACACAAACCCCGATACATGGGGATTGTATTTCTTCATTTCGTTCAGCCATATCAAACTTTCATTTATCATTAATCAAGAAAGCGCACCATGGCACTGCTTATACTTCTTGCCAGAGCCACAAGGACATGGATCATTTCGTCCAATTTTTTGCCCTTCTCTTACGATAGGTTGCCCAGATGCAGCTGTCACGTCTTCATCAGCACTGTCATCGTCAACCGCCTCATCATAAGCTGCGTGTTGATATTGCACATTCTCTACGCCTTGCGGTGGTTCTACAGCATCGACATCCTCTTGTGTCCTCACTTGAACCAACATCGTTACTTTGGTTACTTCGGACTTGATCGTATTGAGCAAACCTTCAAACAACTCAAATGCTTCACGCTTATATTCTTGTTTAGGATTTTTTTGTGCATATGACCGCAAATGGATACCTTGACGTAAGTGGTCCAAAGCGGATAAGTGCTCACGCCAGTGGTTATCGACACTTTGCAACATCACAGAACGTTCAAATTGACGCATATTCTCAGCACTTGCTAATGCTTCTTTAGCTGCATAAGACCCGTTCGCTGCATCCATTACCCGTTCGCGTAATGTTTCTTCATGCAAATCAGGGTTCTCTTCTAACCATTTTCCAATTGGCAAATCCAAGCCTGTTTCTGCTTCAATTGCATTTTCAAGCTCAGGAATTTCCCACAACTCTTCAACGCTACCAGGCGGAATGTAATTCGAAATAATATCATTCAATATGTCAAACCGCATCGCAGCAACTGTCTCACCAATATCTGTCGCTTCTAACAATTCATTCCGTTGTTCATAAATCACTTTGCGTTGATCATTTGAGACATCATCAAACTCAAGCAGCTGTTTCCGTATATCAAAGTTACGGCCCTCTACTTTCCGTTGTGCATTTTCAATTGCTCGCGTCACCATTGAATGCTCAATTGCTTCACCTTCAGGCATCTTTAAACGCTCCATAATGGCTGAAACACGATCTCCAGAAAAAATTCGTAGCAATTGATCTTCTAGACATAAATAAAAGCGACTTGAGCCTGGGTCGCCCTGACGACCAGAACGCCCACGTAACTGGTTATCTACTCGCCGCGACTCATGTCGCTCAGTACCAATAATGTGTAACCCACCTGATGCAAGTACTTGCTCATGAAGCTTTTCCCAATTAGCCTTTACCTCAGTAATTTTTGTCTCTTTTTGCGCATCCGTTAGCTTTTCATCTTGCTCTATAGCCACTATTTCTGGCTCTGGGTTACCACCCAAGACAATATCAGTCCCGCGGCCAGCCATATTGGTCGCAATCGTAATCATTCCAGGTTGCCCAGCTTGAGAAATAATATGCGCCTCACGTTCATGCTGTTTGGCATTCAATACTTGGTGCTCTAATTTTGCAGCCTTCAATGCTTTTGAAATAATTTCCGAGTTTTCAATGGAAGTTGTACCCACTAAAACTGGCTGGCCTTTTTTCTGACACTCTTTAATATCTTCAATGACTGCATTGTATTTCTCGGTCGCCGTGCGGTAAACCTTGTCCATCGCATCAATACGTTGCATTGGGCGGTGTGTTGGAATTACAACGGTTTCTAAACCATAAATCTGATTGAATTCATATGCTTCCGTATCAGCAGTGCCGGTCATACCACTCAGTTTTTCGTACATGCGGAAGTAGTTTTGAAAGGTAATAGATGCTAAGGTTTGATTTTCTTTTTGTATTTCTACGCCCTCTTTTGCCTCTACTGCTTGATGCAAACCATCGGACCACCGTCTACCTGGCATCATGCGTCCAGAAAACTCATCGACAATCACAATCTCCCCATCACGCACAACATAATGTTGATCACGATGGAATAAATTATGGGCTCGTAAAGCTGCATTGAGATGATGCACCAAGCTAATATTGCCTGCTTCATACAAGCTTGATCCTGAAGGCAGCAGTCCTGCTTCCTCTAAATAGGCTTCTGCATGCTCATGACCAGCTTCAGAAAAGTTTACTGATTGCCCTTTTTCATCCACCCAGAAATCGCCAGAACCATCTTCTGTTTCCTGCTTAACTAACCTTTTTGCCACCGCATCAATTTGTGTATAGGACTTAACATCACTTTCAGCTTGTCCAGAAATAATTAATGGGGTACGCGCTTCATCAATTAAAATTGAGTCTACCTCATCGACGAGTGCGTAATTGAGCGATCTTTGCGCACGTTGTTCTGGGCTATGCACCATATTGTCACGCAGATAATCAAAACCAAACTCATTGTTAGTCCCATAAGTAATATCAGCAGCATATGCGGCTTGTTTATCTTCAGGTTTCATTTGAGACAAATTAATGCCGACAGTTAAACCTAAAAAATTGTACAACTTAGCCATCCATTCAGCATCCCGCTTAGCTAAATAGTCATTGACTGTCACCACATGTACGCCCTTACCCGTCAATGCATTCAAATACACGGGCAATGTTGCAACAAGCGTTTTACCTTCCCCTGTGCGCATCTCTGCAATTTTTCCAGCATTGAGCACCATGCCGCCAATCAGCTGCACATCAAAATGTCGCATACCCAAGGTACGAACACTGCCTTCACGCACCACAGCAAATGCTTCTGGAAGTAATTTTTCTAATGACTCTCCTGCTTGGTAACGCTGCTTAAACTCCTCTGTTTTTCCGCGAAGCGCATCATCCGACAATGCTTGCATGCTTGCCTCAAGTTCGCCAATTTTTTTTGCTATTAAGGTATAGTTTTTGACTAGTCTATCGTTACGACTACCAACAATTTTTTTAAACATCTTGGATAACATGAAATGACACCGATTTTCCGACCCTGCGGAAACCTCAATAATTAGAATGGAATTTAGTTTAGTTGGGGATATTAATTTTTATTTCAATAGCGTTCAAGTACTACTTTAGACTTTTATTCAGGTATTTCCTTGGATCAAGTGCGTGCCCATTGAGGCGAATCTCATAGTGCAAGTGTGGTCCTGTCGAACGCCCAGTACTGCCAACCAAGGCGATAGTTTGGCCTTTAACTACACGCTCACCCGTTTTCACAAGCAATTTAGAAGCATGCGCATAACGTGTTTCTAAGCCAGCACCGTGATTAAGTTTAATCAAGTTGCCATACGCAGCAGTTGTTGTCGCAGTAGAAACAATCCCATCAGCCGCCGCCCTGATTGGCGTGCCCAAGTTTGCAGTAAAATCTAGCCCCTCATGAAAAGCTTTGGTTCCTCTAAATGGATCAATCCGCCATCCGTAACTAGATGAACGATAAGCTGCCGAAATAGGTTTGCTGTTTGGCAACATGTCTTTCAACACACTGTTTTGTAAGACATCCGCTTCAACAGTGCTCATATATTCATCGCGACTCCCAACAGCAGAAACGAGTTTAGTAATCGCATCTTGCAAATCTAGCTCAGTCATTGGCCGTGCATTAACTAATGGCCCCCCAACATTGGGTGCCATCAAATCGCCCAATGGCTCTAAATCCGCAATATTTGTTTTCTTTGTTTTTTCATCACTCACGCCAGCCAACTTAACCAAACGTTGATTTTGAGCATCTAGTCGCATGATGCGCGCTTGCAGCTCGCCTATTTGTTTTGCATAGGCATCCAGATGCATTTGTGATGAACTCATTGATTTTTCTAATTGAGCAGGCGACATCACCTCAACCACTTGTTGCTGTGTGTCATTTTTTTGAACCATAAAAAAAGCTGTTGTTGCGATGCTTAATACAAGCAGGCTAGTCCCTAGACCAATTATTTGAAATAATGACAAAGTTTTAGGCTTTGCCATTTTGTTCGAAACTAAGATAATATTCATTGTATATTAATTAATATTCTCTAAAATAAAGCGAATGCGCAAAATAAACGCTTTGTTAAAAGCAAACAATAACCCAGACAACCAATTCAGCAAATTAGTTGCAGGGGCTGATAAGCACCTTGACTTACAACAGTTTTGGCAAGCTGCTGCTCCACAAGCCATTGCAATATCAAGCCATGCAGGCTATCTTAAAAACCAAATTTTAACTGTTTACGCTCACAACAATAGTGTTGCTGCCAAAATCAAGTTAACAAGCGCTAGCTTATTGACTCAATTACAAAATTTGCAAAAAACTGATTCTTTCTACAAACCGTATAAACTTACTGGAATTATGGTTAAAGTGCAAGTGAAATCTCAAAAAATGCCCAAAAATAGTGCACCAAGAACGATAAGTCGTCGTGCTGCTACCACACTTGTGAAATTTGCTGATAACTTAGGTGATAGCACGCTTGCTGACAAGCTGCGTAAACTAGCCAATAACGTCTGAACAAGCAAACCCTCGAATCAGCTAGCAATCGATATGTTCAAAATATAATTATCAATTAAGCTGTTGATTATGTTATTTATTTTAACATAAACCTCCACCATATGAAGTTGTTGTCCGATTTGATTATTAATGCCATAATGCCTCAGTTGTTACAAATCATTTACATCTTTTGTGGCAGCTTTCTCAGTAAAGGTTATAAAACAATTCAAATTCAATAAAATAATTATAGTTAAGATGCAATAGAAAATTAGGAGAAGTTATGTCAGTCGCAATCATGATCGCCATAGCTGCCGCAGTTCTAGCAGTGCTATATGGTTTAGTAATGAGTAAATGGATTACCAATCTGCCTTCGGGCAACGCGAGAATGCAAGAAATTGCAGGTGCAATTCAACAAGGTGCAGCGGCTTATCTGGCCCGGCAATATAAAACCATCGCTATAGTCGGCGTTATTCTAACAATAGCAATTGCCTTTTTACTAGATTACCAAACAGCTATTGGCTTTGTGCTTGGTGCATTACTATCTGGTGCTTGTGGCTTTATTGGTATGAATGTATCAGTTAAAGCAAATGTGCGTACTGCGCAAGCAGCAACCAACGGTATTGTACCTGCGCTCGATGTCGCTTTTAAAGGTGGTGCAATTACTGGCATGCTTGTAGTTGGTTTAGGATTGCTCGGTGTTGCAGGTTTTTACTGGTTTCTTGGTGCGGAGAACGCAGACAATCTTAACCCTTTGATTGGACTTGCTTTTGGCTCCTCCCTTATTTCAATTTTTGCCCGTTTAGGCGGTGGTATTTTTACCAAAGGTGCTGACGTGGGTGCAGACTTAGTAGGCAAGGTAGAAGCTGGTATTCCAGAAGATGATCCACGTAACCCTGCGGTGATTGCTGACAATGTTGGCGATAACGTTGGTGATTGCGCAGGCATGGCTGCTGATTTATTCGAAACCTATGCTGTTACCATTATTGCCACGATGGTACTAGGCCACTTAATGGTAACTAATGCAGGGGCAAATGGTATTCTCTATCCATTAATGCTAGGTGCAGCATCAATTGTTGCTTCTATTGTTGGCTGTTTTTTTGTTAAAGCAAAACCTGACATGAAAAATGTTATGCCAGCGCTTTATAAAGGCTTGGCAGTTGCTGGCATTTTGTCACTCATCGCTTTTTATTTTGTTACGATGCAAATGTTTCCAGATGGCATTGCAGTGGGCGGCAATCTTGTCTCTGCTACAGCTTTATTCGGTGCATGTGCCGTGGGCCTTGTGCTTACTGGCCTTCTCGTTTGGATTACTGAATACTACACTGGTACAGAATATGCGCCTGTTAGACATGTTGCACAAGCCTCTACTACAGGTCATGCAACCAATATTATTGCAGGCATCGGCATCTCAATGAAATCAACAGCATGGCCGGTGCTCTCTGTTTGTTTAGCTATTTGGTGCTCTTTTGAACTTGCAGGTTTATACGGTGTGGCGATTGCAGCGACGTCTATGCTTAGTATGGCTGGGATTGTGGTGGCCTTGGATGCTTATGGTCCAATTACCGATAATGCCGGCGGTATTGCAGAAATGGCAGAGCTACCAAGTAGCGTTCGCGATGTAACAGACCCATTAGATGCCGTAGGCAACACCACAAAAGCAGTCACAAAAGGCTATGCGATTGGATCTGCTGGGCTGGCTGCACTCGTTTTATTTGCAGATTACACCCATAAATTAGAAGTTGAAGGAATCGTTGCTAGCTTTGACTTAAGTAATCCCATGGTGATTATTGGCTTGTTTATCGGCGGCTTAATTCCATTTTTGTTTGCTGCAATGGCAATGGAAGCGGTTGGTCGTGCAGCAGGCGCTGTTGTTGAAGAAGTACGGCGCCAATTCAGAGAAATTAAAGGCATTATGGAAGGCACAGGAAAGCCAGAATATGGTCGTGCTGTTGATATGTTAACGACTGCTGCTATTAAGGAGATGATGTTACCGTCATTACTACCAGTGGCAGTACCAATTGCTGTAGGCTTAATTCTAGGCCCTGTTGCGCTTGGTGGTATGCTGATGGGCACAATTATTACTGGCTTATTTGTTGCCATTTCGATGTGTACTGGCGGCGGCGCTTGGGATAATGCCAAAAAATATATTGAAGATGGCAACCATGGCGGAAAAGGATCTGAGGCACACAAAGCGGCAGTGACTGGCGACACGGTTGGGGATCCATATAAAGATACAGCAGGACCAGCGATTAACCCGTTGATTAAAATTATTAATATTGTAGCATTGTTAATTGTGCCCTTATTAGGCTCACCTTTGTTAGGCTAATTTCGAGCTAGTTTGATTAAAAACCAGCGCAAGTCGCTGGTTTTTTTATGCCTGAGGCGGTAGCAAATCTTCTAGAAAAAAAGCTGAAAGTTCAGAGCGCCCAGCTAGACCAGATTTACGATAAATTGATCTAGCTTGTTCACGGATAGTCCGCTCACTTGTTGCTCGGACATCAGCAGCTTCTTGAAAACTGAATCCTTTTAACATCAGCATGCCAACTTCGGACTCTGCCTGCGTTAATCCCCACTGCTGGAACTGTTTAAAAATCTGCTTGCTTAAGCCTGCCAACAAATTACGATTTGCGTTACGCCATTGCTCTGCTTGTTGATTGGCAGTATTTAAATCTAATGTTAATGCTTTAATTTTTGACTGTGTGGTTTTAAGGAAAAGCCAACCAAAGTAAACAATACCCATCAATGAGGCTAACAGAATAAGCAGCTCTATAACAAGGTGTGTCCATGCAATACCATCTTGGTAATCCCCAACTATATCTAACACAATGAGGGTAAAAACGACGCTGCAAATCGCTACAGCCCATTGTGCCAACCGTTTATTTTCAGTTTCTTGTTGATTAAAATTTATCATAAAAGTACACACTGATGTCTTGTGGCTAATCTGAAGTGCTTGAGTCTACCTCAATACTTACCTAGCAAGCGCAATTGGATGCAATTTTGAAGCATAAGTTGAAATTTAACAGACAATGGCTTTTATTTTAGTGATGGATAGTTATCACAGATAGTGTGCGCAAATAAAGTAGATGGGAACTTTCGGGAAGCGTTCGTTACATGAATTTTTTTGTCAAAGTAGCCCTATTACTTGTTTTTTTACAGATCAGTGGCATTATTGCATGAAGCAATTTGATCAAAAAAATTTGAGTAAAGCCGTGTAAATAGGCAAAAAGAAGCTATAAGGTCGCTATCGCTATTATTAAACGAAAAGAACATGATTGAATAGGATGTGCTATTGAGACACGCTGAACGTCACCGCTCACACCATACCAACTGGTTACGTGCAGCGGTATTAGGTGCAAACGACGGTATCATTTCTACTGCCAGTCTTATTATTGGTGTGGCTGCTGCTAACACAACACATCAAACAATTCTGCTAACGGGAATAGCGGGGCTAATTGCTGGCGCCATGTCTATGGCAGCAGGCGAATTCGTTTCAGTCAGCTCGCAGGCAGATATCGAATCAGCCGACCTAGCAAAGGAGCAACTAGAATTAGCATCTGATCACGAAAGTGAACTCAAAGAACTGACAAATATATACATTGCAAGAGGTCTAAAGGCTGATTTGGCACATCAAGTTGCCATCCAATTAACTGAACATGATGCTTTAGGTGCGCATGCACGTGATGAGTTAGGCATTAACGACATCATGAGTGCTCGACCATTACAAGCGGCATTAGCTTCTGGCGCAGCTTTCACTGTTGGTGCAATGCTACCGTTATTAGTAATATTGTTAAGCCCACTAGACCACGCTATAGTAATTGTCGGCGTCGCCTCTTTGCTATCACTCGCCATATTAGGTGGTGTTGCAGCAAAAGCGGGGGGAGCCAATATTTATGTTGGCATTGCTAGAGTAACTTTCTGGGGGGCTATAGCCATGGGAGCAACAGCATTGATAGGTAATTTATTTGGGGTTATGACAGGTTAGTATTATTGGAAACACAAACAATAAAGCGCGGATTACCGCGCTTTATTACTACAATACTCAATTTAGAATGCTGGCTTAACTTTAGCCTTGTTATAGCGACTTACGCCATCCGTAATTTCTTTATGGGCAGCATCAATATCTTCCCAACCTAAAATCTTAACCCATTTGCCTTTGTCTAAATCTTTATAATGCTCAAAGAAGTGGGCAATCATTTCCAAACGCCATGGAGATACATCTTTATAGGATTTCTGAAAAGCATAAAGCGGACAAACCTTGACGATTGGTACAGCTAACACTTTTGCATCAGCTCCTGCCTCATCTTCCATATTGAGCATGCCAAGAGCACGACAGCGCACTACTACACCAGGCAATAATGGCACTGGTGTCACAACTAAAATATCGACAGGATCACCATCTCCACCTAGTGTGTGTGGAATATATCCATAATTACAAGGATACTGCATTGAAGTACCCATAAAGCGGTCGACAAATAATGCTCCGCTATCTTTATCAACCTCGTACTTAACTGGGTCACCATTTGCAGGAATCTCAATAATGACATTAAAATCGTTAGGTAAATCTATACCTGAAGGAACTGCGTTTAAAGACATTACATCACTTTCAATATTTTTTGAGCGCCGATTATAACAAGAGCTTGTAACTAAATCATTACAAACGGCATTATTTTCTATGCTTCTGGCATTGTGCAACGACCTCACTGGGCGTTAATTTCATTGCTATATAGATTAATAGCGGCACCACCACCAAGTCATCTAGCTGACCTAAAACCGGGATAAAATCTGGAATTAAATCAAATGGTAAAAGCAAATATCCAATTGCCAAACCAAAGCAGAGCTTTGCTAGCCAAGGGGTCTCAGGATGCTTAGCAATCAGTTGATATAAGACCAACTCTTGCTTTATCCGCTTAGCGAATTTTTTAAGCCGTTCCATCATGAATAGTATTGTTCAACAAATATCTAGCTAAGTAGCATGCTTAGTAGGCCAAAGGGTTCCCGGTTAATTTAGTATAAACCTCTAAATATTTTTCACTGGTTTTTTTAGCAACTTCCTCTGGCAAAGCTGGCCCTGGCGCTGTTTTATTCCAGTTTAGTGTCTCCAACCAATCACGCACATATTGTTTATCATAACTTTGTGGGTTTTGGCCGACTTGATAAGTATCTAGTGGCCAAAAACGTGATGAGTCTGGTGTTAACACTTCGTCCATCACATGCAGCACACCTTGGTCATCTAAACCAAACTCAAATTTGGTATCCGCGATAATAATGCCTTTTGTCAGCGCATAACTAGCTGCTTCTGTATATAAGCGAATCGCGACTTCTTTGACTTTTTGTGTCATTTCTTTGCCAATCAATTTTTCCAATGCTGATAGCGTGATGTTTTCATCATGATCGCCCACAGCAGCTTTGCTTGATGGGGTAAAGATAGGTTCAGGTAATTGTTGTGCCAGCTGTAATCCCTCAGGCAAAACAATTCCACAAATACTGTTTGTCGCTTGATAATCTTTCCATCCACTCCCAATAATATAGCCTCTTACAATCGCTTCAACTGGTAATGGCTTTAGTTTTTTTACAACAACAGCGCGTCCAGCTAATTGCTTGGCTTCAGACGCATTCACGACTGACTGTGGGTCTATCCCTGTAAGATGATTCGGCACGATATGGCTTAGTTTATTGAACCAGAAATTAGCCATTTGCGTGAGCATAGCCCCTTTATTTTCAATACCCGTAGGAAGAATGACATCAAATGCAGAAAGCCGATCTGAGCTAACCATGAGCAAATGTTGTTCATCAATATCATAAATATCGCGTACTTTGCCCTGATGTAACAGTTTTAAACTTTGAATATTGGTCTTAAGTAGTGGTGAGTTGGACATGTTGAATAAGTGGTTAAATAACATCAACATTATAATGTGATGCCATCCAGTTGTCTTAATAATCAAATGCGTAAGCAGTTAAGTTTTTCTGTTCTCACCAATTTTGATAATTTTCATTGTATTGGTACCGCCTGGATTTCCTATGGGTTCTCCGAAAGTAAAAATAACCATGTCTCCATTACTAACCACTTCTTCTTTAAGTAAAACCTGCTCCATTTCATGCAAAATTTCATCTCTATTTTTGCCTTCTTGGTCAATTGGAAATGGATAAACACCTCTAAACAAAGTTAACTTACGCCGCGCCACTCGATTAGGGGAGAGTGCGTAAATGAGCACCATATTATCGGCCTGCGCTAGCCAATTAGCAGTATTTCCAGACTGCGTGAGCGTTGCAATGGCTTTTACTTTTAGTCGTTGTGCTATATAGATAGTAGCCATCGCAATAGATTCATCTGTTTTTGAAAATGCATCGCGCCGGACTCTAGCATCAAAACGTTTAAAGTATTCTTTTTCTGCCGCCAACGCGACTCGATGTACTGCTTGAATTGTTTCTAAGGGATAATGCCCCGCTGCCGTTTCAGCTGAGAGCATGACTGCATCGGTACCATCGAGTATTGCATTTGCAACATCAGACACCTCTGCCCGCGTTGGGATTGGGTTATAAATCATCGACTCCATCATTTGCGTTGCCGTAATGACGGGAACATGGTGCTGTCGAGCCAAGCGAATAAGTCTTTTTTGCAAACCTGGAACGGCTGCATCCCCTACTTCAACACCCAAGTCACCACGTGCGACCATGATTGCGTCTGAAGCTAATATAATCTCCTCAGCGGCCTCAATTGCTTCTGCACGTTCAATCTTAGCAATAATCCCTGCTGAGCCACCTGCCTGCTTGACGAGTGTTCTCGCCAACTCAACATCTGCTGCCTCACGTGGAAATGATATAGCAACATAATCAGCTTCTAAGGCAACGGCTGTTTTAATGTCTTCTTTGTCTTTCTCAGTCAGTGCGTCAGCACTCAAACCACCGCCTTGTTTATTAATTCCCTTATTATCTGAAAGTACGCCACCGGCTAGCACGACACAGTAAACTTTGCTGCTACTTACGCGGTCGACCTGCAAGGTGATGCGACCATCGTCAAGCAACAGTATTGTTCCTTCATCTACTTCATTTGGTAGTTCTGTGTAGTCAAGACCAACTTGATCTTGATCCCCTAGCTTACAATTGGCATTTAATACAAATAAATCACCTGTTTTAAGCGTAATTTTGCCATCAATAAACTTGCCAATGCGGATTTTGGGTCCTTGTAAATCACAAAGCACCCCAATAGGTCGGTTTAGCTTAAGTGCAATATTACGCACAATTTCTGCTCTGGCGATATGCTCTTCCGCAGTACCATGTGAAAAATTCAACCGTACAACATTAACCCCCTCCACAATCAAACGAGCGAGCATTTCTTCACTGGAAGAAGAAGGGCCTAATGTTGCAACTATTTTAGTACGCCGTATTGTCAAAAATGCCTTTTAATACATAACAAAAATTAAACCCTATGCTGTCTCCGCTAGCGCTAATTCTTCTAGGTGCATATATTCCATCACTGTTTTGTAGTGGAATAAATGTTGTGTTAGACGGATTAAGTTGCAGGTATAGCCATATTCATTGTCATACCAAGCCACAATTTTTAAAAAATTGTCATCCAACATAATTCCAGCACCTGCATCAAAAATACTCGCGGCTGGATCACCTCTAAAATCTGTAGAGACAACACACTCATCCGTATATGCTAACACGTTTTTTAAACGTCCATATGCAGCCGTTTTCATTACCTCACATACCTTATCGTAATTGGTTGCTTGATTGAGTTCAACTGTTAGATCGACAACAGAAACATCGGCACTCGGTACTCGCATTGCCATACCCGTTAGTTTTTTATTAAGCGCTGGAATGACCTTGCCAACCGCTTTTGCCGCGCCTGTGCTGGAAGGAATAATATTTTCGAATACGCCTCTGCCACCACGCCAGTCTTTTTTTGATACGCCATCTACCGTTTGTTGCGTTGCTGTAGCCGCATGCACAGTTGTCATCAATCCACGCTTAATTCCAAAGGCATCATTGAGCACTTTTGCCACAGGCGCTAAAGCGTTGGTGGTACAAGATGCCGCAGAGACAATTGCTTCTCCATGATAATCATAATGATTAACGCCATACACAAACATCGGGGTGTCGTCTTTGGCAGGTGCTGATTGTACGACTTTTTTTGCACCACTATCTAGATGTGCTTGGCAACTTTCTTTGGTTAAAAATACGCCCGTGCACTCTGCAACAACATCTATTTTTGATCCTGCCCAGTCGATATTCGCAGGGTCTTTTTCAGATGAAATAAGAATACGCCTTCCTTCAATGACCAAACAGTTACCTTCCAGCCTTGCATCAAAATTTAACCGCCCGTGAACCGAATCATATTTCAACATGTATAGCATATATTCCGGTTCTTCTAACCCGTTGATTGCCACGACTTGTACATCTGCAAACATTGGCTCATTCAGCGTCGCGCGTAGAAACATCCGGCCGATGCGACCAAATCCATTAATACCAACCCGTATTGCCATCACTACCTCCAAAGAAATATCAGAATCTATCTGTAACAAGCAAGTTTAGTGCTAGATACAGAAAAGGCCCTTAATAAGGGCCTTTTCAATATCAAAAAAGCCTGCTGTTTAGGATTTCTAACAGCAGGTATCGTACACTAACTTCGTGACTCTAATATTTCAACGGCTGGCAATACTTTCCCTTCTAAAAACTCTAGAAATGCGCCACCCGCAGTGGAAATATAACTAACCTTGTCATAGATATCATATTTCTGGATTGCAGCAATCGTGTCTCCACCTCCCGCAAGCGTAAAGGCTTTTGTCTCAGCAATGGCTTGTGCAATTTTTTTCGTTCCTTCTCCAAACTGATCAAACTCAAAGACACCAACTGGACCATTCCAAACAACTGTGCCTGCGTTCATAATAATCTCTACCAGTTCATTTGCTGATGTTGGCCCGATATCAAAAATCATGTCATCTGCTGCAACTTCCTCCGCATTTTTTAAAACGGCCTTTTCATTTGGATCAAACTTTTTACCGCAAACAACATCCTTTGCAATCGGGACGGCTGCACCACGTTGCGACATTTTTTCTATTAATGCACTTGCAGTGGGCACTAAATCATCTTCACAAAGCGATTGCCCTACCTCAAATCCTGATGCTTTTAAGAAAGTGTTGGCAATACCCCCACCAACAACTAATTGATCAACCTTTTCGGAAAGGCTTTCTAACACAGTAAGTTTAGTTGACACTTTACTTCCCCCTACAATGGCGACCATAGGCCGAGCTGGGTTTAGTAATGCTTTGGTCAATGCTTCTAGCTCCTCAGCCAGTAAGATACCAGCACAAGCGACTGGCGCATATTTAGCAATCCCGTGTGTACTTGCCTGCGCACGATGT
Source organism: Methylophilaceae bacterium (assembly GCA_051252095.1). Lineage (GTDB taxonomy): Bacteria > Pseudomonadota > Gammaproteobacteria > Burkholderiales > Methylophilaceae. The sequence goes on along the minus strand of JBPOFK010000001.1, from coordinate 310,925 downwards.
GCAGTGCCAAAAGCATCCATGACAAAAATATCGCACAAGGCTGCATATTTTTTCGCTAATGCATCATCATTTTTCTTTTCACCAACATTAAAACGACAGTTTTCAAGCAGTATTAATTGCCCGTCCTCAGTCGTTAAACTATCCTCTGGTGCTTGCGCAGCTAGCCAGTTTTTGACCAGCCGTACTGGTTTCCCTAATTTTTCTGCCATCACATCGGCTACAGGTTGCAATGAGTTCTCTTCTGAATACACACCTTCTTCAGGACGGCCTAAATGTGAAGTGACCATCACTTTTGCACCCGCTTTTAACGCATACTCGATGGTTGGCATGGATGCCGTAATGCGCGCATCTGATGTAACTTTGCCATGCGCGACGGGCACATTCAAATCAGCACGGATAAACACGCGCTTACCACGCAAATCTAAATCTGTCATTTTGATAAATTTCATCTTTATTTTCCCTGGCAACCGCTGCCTACTGATTATTTTGAAATATGCTGCACCAAACGAAGCAGGTTACAGGTATAACCATATTCATTATCGTACCAAGCAACCACTTTTACAAAAGTACTATCTAACATAATGCCAGCATCAGCATCAAAAACACCAGCACAAGGCTCACCTCTAAAGTCAGTTGAAACTACTTTTTCATCGGTATAGCCCAACGCACCTTTTAAAGCACCCTGTGACGCCAATTTCATCGCAGCACAAATTGCTTCATAACTGGTTTCCTTTTCCAACTCTACTGTTAAATCCACAACGGAAACATCTGCTGATGGAATACGCATAGCCATGCCGGTTAGCTTTTTATTAAGTTCAGGAATCACTTTACCTACGGCTTTTGCTGCGCCAGTACTTGAAGGAATAATGTTTTCAAATACGCCTCTTCCACCACGCCAGTCTTTTTTACTCGTGCCATCAACCGTTTTTTGTGATGCCGTTGCGGCATGCACGGTTGTCATCAATCCTCGCTTAATACCGAAGTTATCTTGCAATACCTTAGCCAATGGCGCTAATGCATTTGTTGTACAAGAGGCTGCCGAGACAATTGCTTGCCCTTGATATGCGTTGTGATTAACGCCATACACATACATCGAAGTGTCATCTTTACCAGGTGCTGACTGCACAACTTTTTTAGCGCCACCATCTATATGCGCTTGACAAGTATCTTGCGTTAAAAATACGCCCGTTGATTCGACAACAACATCAACACCTGCTGCCGCCCAATCGATTTTTGATGGGTCACGCTCTGCTGTAATCTGAAGGGCTTTACCATTGACAACGAATTGTTCATTATCCGTATTTATATCTGCTGTAAAGCGTCCATGGACTGAATCATACTTCAACATATAAGCCATATAACCCGTATCATATGAACAATTAATTGCTACGACTTCAATCTCGCTAAACTCCGCCTCTTGAACAGCTGCACGTAGCACCATGCGGCCTATTCGCCCAAAACCGTTAATTCCTACACGAATCGCCATACATCCCCTTTAATACGCTTCTTATTTAATTAAATATCTAATTATGCTAGTACGTAAGTCTATCAAAATAAAAGGACCTCATATAGAGGCCCTTTTGAGTTATATCAGTTACTTAGAAATTAAAGTATCGATTTAACTGTTTAACTACGTTTTAATGACATTTTGGCTACGACCGCTTCGCTTAACCTGAAGATTAGCTTACACCAAAACGTCATTAATAACTATAAAACAGACTTCACTGTCTTTACTACGTTTTCAACTGTGAAACCGAAATGTTTCATCACTTCGCCACCTGGTGCTGACTCACCAAAAGTGTCGATACCAACGACTGCACCGTCTAAACCAACATACTTACGCCAGAAATCTGGGTGAGCAGCTTCAACAGCAACACGTTTAACACCTGCTGTTAACACGCTGTCTTTATAAGCTTGGTCTTGACGATCAAATACGTTAGTTGAAGGCATAGAAACCACACGTACTTTCTTACCTGCGGCTGTTAGCTCTTCAGCAGCACCGATTGCAAGTGACAACTCAGAACCGTTAGCGATAATGATCACATCTGCTTGACCTGCACAGTCAGAGAATACATAACCACCTTTACGAACTAATTCAAAATCTTTCGCTTCGTGTTTGATGCCCGGTACACCTTGACGGCTTAATACTAAGCTTGTTGGTCCATCGTTGCGCTCTGCAGCAGCAACCCAAGCGATAGTCGTTTCTGTTGAATCAGCAGGACGCCATATATCCATATTTGGGATATAACGTAAGCCTGCTGTGTTTTCTACTGGTTGATGAGTAGGGCCATCTTCGCCTTGACCGATAGAGTCATGGGTTAACACATAAACTACACGTTGATGCATTAATGCAGCCATACGCATACCGCTCTTCATGTAGTCAGTGAACATGTGGAATGTACCACCGTATGGCAAGAAGCCACCGTGCAATGCAATACCGTTCATGATTGCTGCCATACCGAACTCACGCACACCATAAGAGATGTAGTTGCCTGGCTCTTTGCCGCTGACATGTTTGAAGTCTTTTGCTGCGGTCAAATTAGAACCAGTTAAGTCAGCAGAACCACCTAAGAACTCAGGCAAAATTGGAGCTAATGCAGTAATTGCATTTTGAGAAGCTTTACGTGTTGCTACTTTTTCAGCTTTTTCATTTGTTTCAGCAATGATTGCATCTGTTAGTTTTTTCCAGTCTGCTGGTAATTCACCTGCCATACGGCGTTTGAATTCAGCTGCTTCTGCTGGGAATGCTTTTTCGTATGCAGCAAATTTTTCGTTCCAAGTTGCTTCTTTTGCAGCACCTTTGTCTTTTTGGTTCCAACCATCGTATACGTCTTGTGGGATGACGAATGGATCATGTGGCCAGTTGATTTCTTTACGCACTAAAGCCACTTCATCGTCACCTAATGCCGCACCGTGACAATCATGTGAACCAGATTTGTTTGGTGACCCTTTACCAATAATTGTTTTACAGCAGATTAATGATGGTTTGTCTGTAACCGCTTTTGAGGCATCAATCGCTTTTTGGATTGCATCTTGATCGTGACCATCAACTTCAACAACATGCCAGCCATAAGATTCAAAACGACCCTTAGTATCATCTGTATACCATCCTTCAATATGACCATCGATAGAAATACCGTTGTCATCCCAGAAAGCCATTAATTTACCTAGGCCCCACGTGCCAGCTAGCGCACATGCTTCATGTGATACACCTTCCATCATACAACCATCACCTAGGAACACATAAGTGTAGTGGTCAACGATGTCATGACCTGGTTTATTAAATTGGCTAGCCAATAATTTTTCAGCCATTGCAAAACCAACACCATTTGAAATACCTTGACCTAGTGGACCAGTTGTTGTCTCAATACCCGGCGCATATCCATACTCTGGGTGACCAGCACATTTTGAATGCAATTGACGGAAAGATTGTAATTGCTCCATTGGCAAGTCATAACCTGTCAAATGCAACAATGAATAAAGCAACATTGAGCCATGGCCATTCGATAATACAAAACGGTCGCGATTATCCCAATCAGCATTATTTGGATTGTGGTTCATGTTGTGATTCCACACAACTTCTGCAATTTCAGCCATGCCCATTGGCGCGCCTGGATGACCAGAATTTGCTTTTTGCACTGCATCCATGCTCAATGCACGGATAGCATTGCACAAGTCTGTACGAGTTGCCATTGTTATCTCCCTAACGATAGTTATTGATAGGTCTTACATTAAATACATAAAACCTTTAGTTGAATTCCTAAAAAAGTGCGTTAATAAACCACTTCTTTACAAAGGGTAAATTATTGCTTATATAGTACTTTTGAGCAACAGCAATGCTTGGAAAAACATGTGTTTTTTTAAGATTATCCGAAAAAGTTTAATTAGTTACCCGAATTGAGTAGAGTTGACAGTTTTCACCTATAAGAAAACTTTCGTCTGATGCCAAAAAGAAGCAGGCGCTGGGCATATGTTACCCAGCGCGCCTCCCGAGGAAACGATTGTTTATTTAATTCGCCTTGCAGATACCCTAACGACAAAAAACAACAGCGCAAATGCCATTGTCCAAAAGATCGAAACCACTGACATAGGCACTTCTGTTAATGTCTGTTCTTTTTTTGCAGACTTCTGTCCTGACTCGCCAATTTGATTAATAAAATTTGACTTGCCTGCTTGATGTGCACTAATCGACAACTGATTTTCTACATCAAGCTTAGCAATTACGGTTGGCTTATTATCCTTAGCACCTAAGCTTAATGAAGTTAACAATGAAACGCCAAGGACAACTGAAACGATTTTTTTATTAAACATACCCACACTTTCTAACGATTAAATTCCCAGAATGGGTAACTATTTGCAAGTTAGATGCCAATGGATATATTTATTTATTTCACATATAAATCAGTTGTTTATGTTTTTTAAAGGATAAGTAACATGTCTTGTTTTTGACACTAGTGTTGATAAACTGAAAGTTTGTTAGACATCCGTTGATACGGATTGCAAAATAGTTTCAATCGTCATGCAATTTCCTTTTGCGTCATCGAACGTCAATAAAGGCGCCAAGTCATTCAATACACAATCACTAAAATGTTCAATTTCTAAATTGAAGTGATTACTCATTGGTAATTTTTCCTCCACACTGACGCCATCTTCAGTTTCCCAGCTAATCACTGGCACATCTGTACCATAAGCCCAAACGTTGTGGCACTTGATCCACCCTTTATCACCGACAATCTCATACTCTGCTTTTCGGCTGCGCTCAAAACTAATATCAAAGTGACCAAATCTTGCGCGTCCTTTTTTATCCTTGCCAAAATCTAATACACCACTTGTGACGATATCTGCTCCATGCTCATTCAATTTGGCGTGCGCAATGACTGCAGTTGGATTTGCTGGCACGCCATCTTGTTGAAAACACCAGCGGAGCGTGTGAATTGCATAAGGACCAATGTCCCACATTGCACCGCCACCTTGCGCCACACTGCGGTCGATACGATACATGCGTGATGGCTTCATTAAAAAAGAAAAGCTAGCTCGCACAGATAGCACATCGCCGATTAAACCATCGTCGATCATCTGGTGAATTTTTGCATGTTGTGGGTGAAAGCGATACATAAACCCTTCCATCACTTTAACACCATGCTCCTTTGCTGCTGATTCAATAACATTGATATCAGCTAACTTCGTTGTCATGGGTTTTTCAATCAGCACATGTTTACCAGCTTGAATAGCTTTTGTCGCCCACTCAGCGTGCTCTTCGTTTGCCATTGGGCAATAAATCGCTTCAATACGCTCGTCTGTTAACAAACTTTCCATATCGTCGTAACAGGTTACATTTTCATAATCTGTCACTGGTGCATATTTTTCCAATACCGCTCTTGCCGCCCCAGCTCGTCGACTGGCAATGGCTACAAGTTCTGCGTTACGGGCTTCCATAATAGCTGGTAGTAAGCGTTGATTAACTCGGGCTCCACCTAAAATTCCCCACTTCAGTTTCTGTTCGCTCATTTTTTACCCTTTTCATCATTTGCTGAAAATACATTATACAATGCATAAAATCGCATAAACTAGCTGCAAAGAGCAAACTTAAATTTTTGATTAATGATGGCAACAGACTCAACCTCCTTAGATTGTCAATCCTGTGGCGCATGCTGCGCACATTTCCGCGTTTCATTTTACTGGTCAGAAACAGACGCACACCCCTTAGGCAAGGTCCCGCAATCAATGACAACTGCTATTTCTCCTTATCTCTCAGCGATGCAAGGCACAACCAGCAAACCGGCCCGCTGTGTTGCTTTAGCAGGCAATATTGGTGAGTCGGTTGGCTGCACTATCTATGAACAGCGTTCAAGCACGTGCAGAGAGTTTGATATGGGTAGTGAAGCTTGTCTCAAAGCGCGAAAGCTCCATGGCTTATAACATCCTTTGTAACAAAAAATATTCAATTTAATCAAAGTGTTAAATTATAAAAACAACTGCTTAATATTTTTGATGACTTCTACCAAAAAAGCGTTAGAATACTGAAAAATTAATCGCAAGATTTAACCAAGCATTAGCAATAGCTTACCCAGAGATCTCCCTCCTTAACTTCTGAACTAACTAAATTGAGATACCTTTTATGCTGACTTCAGAAGTAGACCCGCTAGTGCGCGCAATCAATACGGTTTCCTCCCATGGGTATGCCATTATTGACCATTTTCTACCACCAGCTGAGATTGAAATGCTTGCACAAACTATTCAAGCTAAATGGCTCAGCGGCCAAATGCTTAGCGCTAAAACAGGGAAAGCGGGATTGAAAAATGAAGATATACGTGGCGACTATATCGCTTGGCTAGATGATACCGACGCTTCTCCAGCCATTAATGCTTATTACAGGCAAATGGAAATGCTTAGGCTACTACTAAACGCTCAGCTATTCATGAACGTACATGAACTTGAAACACATGTTGCTCTGTACCCAGTTGGTGGTACTTATCAAAAACATCTTGACCAATTCAGTCATGGTGCCACCGCACAAATTCAGCATCGTCAATTAAGTGCTGTTTTATATCTCAACCCAAATTGGCAAGCGCATCATGGTGGCGCGCTAAGATTACATCTCGATGAAAGCAACCACTTAGATATCTTGCCGAATGCGGGTCGTATTGTACTCTTTCTTTCTGCCAAGTTTTGGCATGAGGTTTTACCAGCGCATCGAGAGCGACTTAGCCTGACTGGCTGGTTTAGAAGCCGCAACCACTTAGTCATTTAAACCAATCCGCTTTACAATAGGGTTTAATGCATTTTATCAATTAAACCTTCATGCAGTTCGCCAAGCTAAAATGGAATAATCACGAACCCTATTCACTCGATTTTGATGATGTCTACTATTCATCAGACAATGGTTTAGCAGAAACAGAATATGTCTTTATCAAACATAATCAATTAACTGAACGCTTTTTAGCCATGCAAGCAGCGACGTTTACAATTATAGAAACGGGCTTTGGCACTGGACTAAACTTCCTTTGCGCTACGCAACAATTTCTAGCACTTGCACCAACCAATGCCACTTTCCATTTTATTTCTGTTGAGCGTTTTCCATTGAAAACAGAAGACTTGATCAAAGCCAATCAAAACTGGCCAATCTTTAGCGAACTCGCAATACAGCTATATGCACCCTACGCAAAACTTATAGACGGATTAAACACCTTCAACTTATGCCAAAATCGCATCAAACTCGACCTATGGATTGGCAATGTAAGTGAGCACTTACCAAAGATACAAACAGCTGCAGATGGATGGTTTTTGGATGGCTTTGCCCCTTCAAAAAATAGTGAAATGTGGTCTGAGAATTTGTTTGCTGAAATCGCGCGCCTATCAAAACCTAATACTACTTTTGCCACTTTTACCAGTGCTGGTCAAGTCCGCAGACAGCTCGTAGCTGTTGGCTTTCAAGTATCAAAAGCTACAGGATTTGGTAAAAAAAGAGAAATGCTTCACGGCATCTACCGCTAACTCCGTGCTAACATTTACGCTAATACTCATTAAGGTTTTTTTGTGCTAACTGTAATGTTACAAATGGCTGCCATTATTGCCATCGGTGTTATTTGGCAACGTATAGCCCCCACCCACATTGCTGTGCTATCGCACCGCCGCGCGCTGACCGATTTGGTTTTTTATATTTTATTGCCTGCATTAGTACTAGATGTCATGTGGCAAGCACCACTGAATATAGACTCCATTAAAGTGTCACTCACAGCACTCTCGGCAATCTTCACTTCGCTTATTTTAATGTGGGTCATCTTACATTTTTTTAAAATCAGCAAATCACAAAAGGGCGCATTATTAATTGCTGCTACTTTTCCAAACGCGACTTATCTTGGCCTACCTGTTACTGCACAAGCACTTGGGGATTGGTCACAAGTCATCGTGCTCAAGTTTGACTTGTTCGCTTGCACACCTTTAGTATTGACGTTAGGTGTCCTCATCGCGCATCGCTTCGGCGATAATGATGTAGAAACGCATCCATTTTATGCACTATTAAAAGTACCCCCTCTATGGGCATTGCTGTTGGCGATACTAATGAATATAAGCAACATTCCACAACCAGCTGTTTTGCATAATGCACTCAATATTTTGGCAGGCGGCGTAGTCCCTTTAATGCTGATTGCTTTGGGCATGAGCATCCGCTGGGATACGATTAAGTTGAAATACTTACCTTTGTTGTTACCAGTGTGTTTGATTGCACTATTAATAGCACCGCTAGCTGCATTGGCAACTGGATCGTTCCTTAACTTACCTGCACCAACGTTAACGACGGCTGTCATTCTAGCGGCAATGCCTACGATGATATTTGGCATTGTGATTTGTGAGCGTTACCAACTGGATAGCGGGCTGTATGCAGCTGCTGTATTTTTAACTACCTTACTGAGCATTGGCACATTAACCATTTGGTTTAATCTGCTTACTACTGGCATTGTGAGCTAAAACTACTGTATCCACTTAATCGAACAACCTATACTCTGCACCTGCTCTTTTGGGCCTTGTCCAGTTTCTGCTACTTGCTTCATTGCATGAAATAAGTCTCGCGTACTATTAGAAGCGGTTTCTTTGCGGCTTTCATCAAAGCGACCACGGTATTGCAATTCAAACTTATTATTAAAGCCAAAAAAATCTGGTGTACAGACAGCATCATAAGCTTTAGCAACTTTTTGCGTTGGGTCGATTAAATAAGGAAACGGAAAATCCATCTCATTGGCGATAATTTGCATATTTTCAAAGCTGTCTTCTGGATAATCCGTTGGGTCATTTGACATAATCGCGACGGTATTAACACCCAGCATTTTTAACTCAATAACATCCGCGATTAAACGCGGCAGAATGGCTTTAACATAAGGACAATGATTGCAAATAAACATCACCAACAAACCATTTTTACCCATGAGCAAGTCTTTGGATAAGATAGTGCCATCAACATTTTTTAAACTAAAATCTGGCGCTTGCCAACCAAAGTTACATACCGGGGGACTTATACTGGCCATATTTATCTCCTGAGCTTTCTCACAAAACAATTTATAATCTTAATATTACCATCGAATTTAAACAACGACATGCCCAAAAACCGCTTTTACTGCCCGGAAAAACTAGCCTTAGGCGCTATTGTTAAATTGCCAGAATCGGCTGCGACGCATGCAGTACGTGTGTTGCGTATGGTTGTGGGTGATACTGCTACTCTATTTAATGGTGATGGGTTTGATTATGTATGTACATTTACCAGCATCAATAAAAGCGCCGTAATGGCAAAGGTTACCTCTAGCATAGCAGTCGAGAATGAATCTCCGCTCAACATTACCTTGCTGCAAGGCATTTCCAGTGGCGACCGCATGGATTACACCATTCAAAAAGCAGTAGAGCTTGGCGTTATACAAATCCAACCCATTGCCACCGAACGTAGCGTTGTCAAACTGAATCAAGAGCGCGCTGCAAAACGCTTAGCTCACTGGCAAAATGTTGTTGTATCCGCTTGTGAGCAATCAGGCCGAGCAATTGTTCCTAACGTGATAGAACCAACATCACTGAGCCATTGGCTTGCAGAAAATCCACATCAAGAACAGTGCCGCATACAATTAAACCCCATTGGTGCAACGCGCATCGCAACATTGACGAAGCCTGAACAAAACATTCAGCTACTGATTGGTGCCGAGGGAGGGCTAAGCCCAAAGGAAATTGAAATGGCGAATACAAATGGATTTCTATCGGTTACATTAGGCCCAAGAATTTTGCGGACAGAAACTGCTGCTTTAGCAGCGATAGCATGTATGCACAGTATTTGGGGGGATTTCTAACCCTTGATATTCATTTACAATAAATCCATTTAAGCGGCATCACATAAACTTCACATTCGTTACTAACCTTTTTTGGTATAGTGTGGTCATAACGATATAAATCATTATTTAAGTTTTAAAAATAACACATTTTCTTTAATTGTAAAGTGACACGACCATGTTTGACTTTAGCCATCCACTGATACCCACAGGCCAAGATATCGACTTTCTGGCCACAACCATCACAGTGCTACTATCATTTATACTATCAACATTAGTTGCGTATATCTACGTTTTGACCTTACAAAAAAGCACATATTCTCGGAATTATCTACAGTCTATTGTTCTTATTTCAATCATTGCATGCGTCATTATCTTATCGGTGGGTGACAGCATTGCACGCGGTGTCGGCATTATTGCTGCTGTTGGTATTATTCGGTTTAGAACTAACTTTAAAAACCCACGTGATACGGTCTTTTTGTTTGCATCACTTGCCGCTGGCATTGCCTGTGGCGCTAGTGCGTTTATTGTCGCTATTGAGGGCACTTTTTGCTTTGCCGTTGCATCCATCTTTCTACGTTATGCCACTTTTAGTCCTGTTGCTTATTTTGACTTTGTTCTTAGCTTTCAATTGAATAGTATTGATCAGCAAAATAAAATCGATCAAATTCTACAACAGCACTGTAAAAGATTTGTGCTAATTGATTTGCAAGAAAACATTAAAGGTTCTGCTAACCAATACAATTACCATATCAAACGCAATAAAAATACCACCAATCAACAGCTAATTGCCGCGCTACAAGCAGACAACTTTGCACAAAAAGTATTTATTGCTGAAGAGCCCAAAGATGATTAGCGATATTAGTTAAACCATTTTTTTGAACGCCCCTGCTTAATCACTGCTAACACATCTGGGCCGAGCTCAACTGCTTGGCCATCACTCGACATGACAAAACCATCATTTGTATCATTAATTTTTGCCGCATCAACCCATGCGTAGTTAACCACCTCCCGCATAAAGGACCATTTCTTACCCTTTGGAATTTTAATTTCACGCACCTCTTTTAGGCTAAAAAAAGGCAACTGTGCAATATAAATTCTGTACTTTCCGGCCTCAACAAAATTAGTTTCAGAAGACGCAGCATGAAGTTGCTGGCGGCCCAAGAAGCCTCTCATCTCTTCCACTGTCTCACGTAATGCAGTCTCGTATGGTGACTCGGTTTTACTTGCTTTATCAAGCAAATTTTCTGCTTGCTCTAGCCGACCTCCTGGAAACTCATAGTGATCATGCTTGTGCGTTTGTACCAATAAGAGATAAGTTTTGCCATTATCCTTACTAACAATCAGCATGCCATTACTTGCTGAAGCTGACTGACATGAAAGCGCCATCATCGCTGAAAACACCAAAACCATCAGTTGCTTTGTCTTATGCCTCCAAGAATTGCGCACTTTTGATCGTGTATAAAGTTTATTCATTGCAACTTTCTTCATTCTTTGTATGACTCATATTTTTCCACAAAAAATCCTTACTGGGTACTAAAAAAAGAAGAAGTGAAGTGATTGCATAACAATATAAATAGTATAAAGTATTAAAATTACTATTCTTGATAAAGTCTGCAGTGACGCAAATATCACCCGAAAAAAACAAATTAAAAGATGTCGATCGGCTAGTTTATTTTGATTATTTCAGAGCGTTAGCGATTTTACAGATTATCCTTGGTCATTGTTACAATGCATGGCCTAGAAGCCAAGTTTGGGAAGCGACTGTAGTTAACATCATCTCAGGCGGAACAGCTTTATTTGTTTTCATTTCTGGCTTTTTCTTTCATCACGTTTATTTCCGCAAATACCAATACTGGTCTTTTGTGAAGAGCAAAACAAAGTATGTTTTCTTGCCTTACCTCATTCTCTCTTTGCTTTATATCGCTTACTTTTATTTCACTAGAGGTGGAATTGTCATGGCAAATGTTATTAATGAGTTCTATGGGCCTGATTTAAGTAATTCAAGTTTAGTGATAATGAACCTGCTAACAGGTAGAACGCTATGGGCCTATTGGTACGTCCCATTTGCAATGCTGTTGTTCCTATTGTCACCTATTTTTATTAGATTCATCTCCTTCCAGCTGAAAACAAAAGTGTTAATCACAGTTGGTTTATTTCTCTTTTCAATGTACGTGCAACGCCCATCTTGGGAAATCAATCCAATTCACAGCCTTATTTATTACTGCCCTTACTACCTGTTTGGTATTCTTTATAGTATGGAGCGCGCAAAAATCAACCAATGGATTGAAGGCAAAACCTTACTGCTACTTCTCATTACTATTGCCACCGCACTCATCATGTTTTTACTCGGTCAGAAGGATAGTATGGGGAAAGCCTCGATATTCATGTGGCATGGCGTTGATTTAATGATTTTTCAAAAAGTATCTCTTATCATTTTCATGTTAGCCTTTACGATGCATTTGCAACAATACGACATCCCATTTTTGAAAATTACAGCTAACATGAGCTTTGCTTATTTCTTTCTTCACCAATGGGCACTCAGCTTTATGCGTAGTTCTGGAATGATGGATTTTAAGCATGGTTTTGAAGGTGTATTATTTATTTTCACCGCTGCTGTAATTTTTTCCTATGTTGTAGCGCGCATGATAAAACGCTTACTGGGCAGCAACTCCAGGTATGTAATTGGTTGGTAACCATCAAGTAAATTTGTATTTAATGCAAATTTATTTTGCATTTTTGTATTATTTACATAAAATAGACGCATGAGTCTTGGTATTATTATTCGAAACCGTCGGCAGGCGGTAAAAATGACGCTTGAAACACTAGCAAAAGTCATCGACGCTGATGCAGGCAATTTATCACGTATTGAGCGCGGGGAACTAGGTTTATCTGAGTTGCAAATTCGTAAAATTGCCGCAGCACTGAGCACAACCCCTGCCAGCCTATTTGCTGAAAGTGATGCCGAAAAAACCACTCCTTCAACAAACTTATCGCAGTTTAAGCCAGAACAATCAACTGACTTTGTGCATTGGTTTCGGTCTGCTGCGCCATATATTCACGCATTTGGTGGAAGTACATTTGTGATTGCTTTTGGTGGCGAGGTAGTAAGCGAGCAACAATTTATTGCACTATCCCATGACTTGAACCTCTTAGCTAGCTTAGAGGTGAGACTCGTACTCGTGCACGGTGCACGACCACAAATTGAGCAACGCTTAATGAGAGAGCAATTGACGCCAGCCTATCACAATGGCCTACGAATTACAGATGATGCTGCAATGGAGGCAGTAAAAGAAGCAAATGGTTCTATACGAGTAGAAATTGAAGCGTTACTTTCTATGGGTATTGCCAACTCTCCAATGGCTGGTGCAGATATACGTGTCGCAAGTGGAAATTTTGTAACCGCAAAACCACTTGGTGTCATTGATGGTGTGGATCTGCAACACACTGGCGAAGTCCGTAAAGTGGACAAAGTTGGCATCCAAAAAAGATTAGATGATGGAGAACTAGTTTTACTATCACCAATGGGTTATTCGCCCACAGGTGAAACATTTAACTTAAGCTTAGAAGACGTTGCAGTCAATGCTGCCATCGCCTTAAAAGCAGAAAAATTAATCTTTTTAATGGACACGGAAGGCGTTAAAAACCTACGTGGAGAGCTACTAAATGAATTGACTGCGGACAAAGCTAAAAACTTGCTCAAACATGTGCAACAAACGGAATCCCCTGCCCACTTCACAGAAGATATCGCATACTATCTTGAGGCAGCCGTGAAGGCGAGCGAGCATGGCGTACCGCGTACGCATTTAATTTCTAGGCATCTTGACGGCGCCATCATACAAGAACTATTTACAATGAGTGGCGTTGGCACCATGGTGACTGAATTACCTTTGGAGACCATGCGTCAAGCGACCATTGATGATGTGGGTGGCATTTTATTATTAATTGAGCCACTTGAAAAAGATGGTGTGCTAGTCAGACGTGGTCGTGAACAAATAGAAATGGATATCAAACATTTCTATGTAATGGAACATGACAATAGAATTATAGGCTGTGCGGCACTGCATCCTTTTATAGATGATAAAATGACTGAATTCGCATGCTTAGCTATTGATCCGCAATACAGAGGCGGCGGTCGCGGCGACAAGCTGTTTAACTATTGTCAGCAACAGGCAAAGAAACTAGGCTTTAATAAAATATTTTGCCTTACCACTCGCACTGAGCATTGGTTCCTAGAACGTGGTTTTGATTTGTTACCCCTAGAAAAACTACCGCAATCTAAACAAAAACTGTATAACCTACAAAGAAAATCTAAAGTTTATGTCAAAAAACTAGCGTAGTTGCTCACAAAATTAGTTTAAGATTTCATAGACTGCTTTTTTTTCGATACAATCTTGTCATTAACTCACTGGAAACCAAACACATGATTAGCGAATCTGCTGCCGCCAAAAAAGCCAAGACTCTCTCAGAGGCGCTTCCTTATATTAAACGCTTTTTTGATAAGACCATCGTGATTAAATATGGCGGCAACGCCATGACCGACGAAAGCCTAAAAGCATCATTTGCTAGTGATGTCGTCTTACTAAAATTAGTAGGCATGAACCCTGTTATCGTTCACGGTGGTGGACCACAAATTAATCAAATGCTAGATAGAGTAGGCAAGAAAGGCGAGTTTATCCAAGGCATGCGTGTAACGGATGACGAAACCATGGACATTGTCGAAATGGTACTTGGCCATGTCAATAAAGAAATTGTGCATTTAATCAATCGCCATGGTGGCAAAGCAGTTGGGTTAACTGGCCAAGATGGTAACTTTATCCATGCTGACAAACTCCTAATGGAAGACATTAATGATAAAGAAAAAATGATTGATGTTGGACAAGTTGGAAAAATAAGTAAGATTGATCCTAGCATTATTAATTTTTTGGATAGCGGTGATTTTATTCCTGTAGTAGCACCCATTGGCGTTGGTGAAGATGGCAGCACATTTAATATTAATGCAGATGTCGTTGCTGGCAAGGTCGCTGAAATCTTACGAGCAGAGAAACTGGTTCTGCTCACTAATACGCCAGGCGTTTTGGACAAAGACGGGGTATTACTTACAGGCTTAACACCAAAAGAAATTGATAATATGGTTACAGACGGTAGCCTGTCTGGGGGCATGCTGCCAAAAATCGGCTCAGCACTAGACGCAGCCAGAAGTGGTGTAAAAGCAGTGCATATTATTGATGGTCGCGTAGAGCACGCTTTACTGCTTGAAGTCCTCACCGATGAAGGTGTTGGGACTTTAATTAAAGCGAATTAAGCGCAAACGTATCAACTTAGCAGCTAACGTGCGCGTTTGGATTTTTGATTTAGACGATACATTGCATAATGCATCCGCTCACATCTTTCCTGAGATGAATGGCGCAATGACAAAGTACATCAAGGAATCACTCGATATTGATGATGCAACAGCAGACCAATTGCGGAAGCATTATTGGAAAATCTATGGTGCAACCCTCAAGGGCTTGATGCGCCACCATGGTACAAACCCACACCACTTCCTCAATGAAACGCATAAGTTCCCAGATTTAGCCGAACGTGTCATTCAAACCAAACGACTTCGCCATACATTGACTAGACTGAAAGGCCGCAAAGTCATCTTCACCAATGCACCAAGAAATTACGCCTTGCGCGTACTTGGCTTATTAGGTATTAGTGATATTTTTGATCTCGTTTTCAGCGTTGAGTCTTCAGGCTTTCATGCAAAACCAACTGTGCGCGGTTTTCAAACACTACTAAGAACGATTAAAGCCAGGCCAAATAACTGTATTATGCTAGAAGACAACTTGGCTGCCCTAATGACGGCTAAACGCATTGGCATCAAAACTATTTGGGTCAATCGAAAACTATCAAAGCCAAATTTTGTCGATTTTAGGCTAAGTTCAGTATCAGCACTACCACACCTTAGGCTATAATTAATCCAATAATCATTCAGTCATTTCAGGGAATAGCATGGCAGGGGAACGCAAACAACAAATCTTAGAAGCATTAGCAAAAATGCTTGAAAATCCAAAACGCGAAAAAATAACTACCGCTGCACTCGCAAAAAAATTGGATGTATCTGAAGCAGCGCTTTATCGGCATTTCTCAACGAAAGCACAAATGTTTGAAGGGCTAATCGAGTTTATCGAAAATAGTATTTTTGGCGTGATCAACAAAATCACGACAGAAGAACAGGATGGCAGTAAACAAATTTTATTAATTGTCAGCATGCTACTTAGATTTGCAGAAAAGAATCCAGGAATGACGCGAGTATTGATTGGTGATGCACTTGTTAACGAAAATGAAAGGTTACAAGATCGCATTAATCAACTCTACGATCGTATCGAAGCATCACTAAAACAATGTCTTAAAGTCGCCGTAGCTGAGTCTGGCAAAAAAATATTACCAGAAAGCCAAGCAAATATGATGCTGTGTTTTGTGATTGGCCGCTGGCACCAGTATGCAAAAAGTGGTTTTAAGCGTAAGCCTCTTGAATACGTACAGCAGCAATTAGCATCCATTATGTAAGTTAAGCACCATCTCCAGATGGCGCTTAACATCTTTTGCTAAAGTAAGATTTTTTCTATGCCGCCATTGTTGGCTTTCTGAATGTAATCATCCATCCAGTCTTCTCCAAGCAGGTGTTTAGCCATTTCAACGACGATGTAATCAGCTTCTATCCCTGTATCATTACCATAACGCGATAAACCTTGTAAGCAGCTTGGGCAACTCGTTAGAATTTTTACATTTTCTTCTGGCTTGCCAACTGTCAATCCCATTTTATCCAAGCCTTTTTCAAGCTCTTCTTGCTTACGGAATTTAACTTGAGTGGCAATATCTGGTCGCGCAGCGGCGAAGGTGCCACTCTCACCACAACATCGATCATTCAAGTCAACATTCTGCCCCATCAGCATATTGGTCACCTCTGTCGGTTTATAGGTCTTCATCGGGCTATGACAAGGGTCATGATACATATAGCGCGTACCTGTGATACCAGACAACTTTTGATCTTTTTCCATTAAGTATTCATGGATATCCAATAATCGGCAACCTGGGAAAATCTTCTCAAATTCATACTTTTGCAATTGATCCATACAAGTACCGCAGGAAACAATTACTGTTTTAATATCCAAATAATTGAGGGTGTTTGCCACACGATGGAACAGCACGCGATTTTCTGCCGTAATCTCTTGCCCTTTGTCATGGTTACCACTTGCCGTTTGCGGATAACCGCAGCACAAATAGCCCGGTGGCAATACGGTAATAGCACCGACTTCATATAACATTGCCTGCGTCGCCAATCCGACATTAGAAAACAAGCGCTCAGAACCACAACCTGGGAAGTAGAAAACAGCATCAGAGTCATCCGTTACTTTTTCAGGGTTTCGAATAAGCGGTACCATCGTATCATCTTCAACACCTAACATTGCACGTGAAGTTTTTGACTGCATTTTTTTAGGCATTGGCCTATTAATAAAATGAATCACCTGTGCTTTGATTTCTGCTTTACCGACTGTTGCTGGTGGCGCTTTTTTATCTTTTAATAAGCCAAATTTTTTCGCCAAGCTATTGGCAAAGTTAATCGCTTTATAGCCCATACCTATCATCGTTGCGCGTAAAAATTTTATGGTCGCAGGATCTTTTGCGTTGAGATATAACATTCCTGCAGCAGTACCTGGATTGAATTTTTTCTTTCCCTGCTCCCGCAAAAAATTACGCATTTTGATAGTCACATCACCAAAATCAATATTGACTGGGCAAGGATTTTCACAACGATGACAAACAGTACAGTGATCCGCCACATCGTTAAACTCATCAAAATGTTGAAGCGAAATGCCGCGACGTGTTTGCTCTTCATATAAAAAAGCTTCAATCAACAGCGATGTGCCCAGAATTTTATTCCGCGGTGAATAGAGTAAGTTTGCCCTTGGCACGTGCGTTGAACACACAGGTTTGCATTTACCACAGCGCAAGCAGTCTGAAATATCATCTGCTATTTCTCCCATAGCAGACTGCTCCATAATAATCGATTCTTGCTCTAGCAAGCCAAAACTTGGGGTATAGGCATTCTCTAAACCAGAGCCAGCTAGCAGTTTACCTTTATTGAAGTGCCCATTTGGATCGACTTTATTTTTATACTGGGTAAATGTATCAATCGTTTCTTGATCCAAAAACTCCATTTTGGTGATGCCAATCCCATGCTCTCCTGAAATAACACCGTCCAACTTACGCGCAAGTGCCATCACGCGCTTCACAGCGCCATGCACTTGCTGCATCATGTCATAATCATCAGAATTAACGGGAATATTGGTATGCACGTTGCCATCACCTGCATGCATATGCAAGGCGATGAAAACACGACTCTTCAAGATTTTTTTGTGGATGCTATCTAGTGCCTCAATAATCTTTTGGAATTCGCGGCCCGCAAATATGTCGCCCAAAGGCTGCTTTAACTCTCGCTTCCAAGAGACGCGCAAATCATAAGACTGTACCGCTTCAAAGACAGTCGCATGTTGACCAAACTGATCGCCAAACTTACCTAATGCATTCAATGGTTCGTCTAGAGAATTCAAAATTAAGCGCCATTGCATGCGCATATCGCGGACCAGCTGCAATGCCAAGACTTGCTTAGACTTCACACTTTCTTGATCTGTATTGCCTTCTTCGTCTTGTTGAAGCGGCAAATCACCTTCCAAGAATTTCTCCAAGGCATCTATCAATTTAAGCTTATTATTAATTGAGAGTTCAATATTGATACGCTCAATGCCATTTGAGTACTCGCCTAATTGCGGGAGTGGTATGACCACATCTTCATTAATTTTGAATGCATTAGTGTGTCGAGCAATCGCAGCTGTACGTGATCGATCTAACCAGAATTTTTTGCGCGCATCGGGCGAAACAGCCACAAAACCTTCGCCATCACGCGCATTACACATCCGCACAATAGCGGATGCAACCTCTCCAACTGCATTCTCATCGTCTGACGCAATGTCTGCGAGCAAAACCATTTTTGGCCTTTGCTGACGCGCAGCTTTAGTTGCATACCCTACTGCCTTTATGTAACGCTCATCAAGATGCTCTAGGCCAGCTAACAGAACAGCGGGTTTTTGCTTGGCTGTTGCATCTAAATAGTCTTTAATTTCAACGATGGCAGGCACCGCATTTGATACCTGACCAAAAAACTCAAGTGCCACAGTGCGTACATGTTTAGGCATGCGGTGCAAAATAAATGTTGCTGATGTAATTAATCCATCGCACCCTTCTTTTTGCACACCAGGCAATCCAGACAAAAACTTATCCGTGACATCTTTACCCAACCCAACCTTACGAAAGCTTGGGCCTGGAATTTCAATGACTTCTGGTTCAGCAATCAGATTTTTCCTATCTGCATCAAAACGGCTAATTTTAAATCGCGCCATTTCAATATCATGAATCTTGCCTAAGTTATGATCTAACCGTTCAATCTCCATCCATGTTGCATCAGGTGTCACCATGCGCCATGAAGCCAAATTGTCTAATGCAGTCCCCCATAAGACCGCCTTTTTACCACCAGCATTAACAGCAACATTCCCACCAATACAGCAAGCATCTGCAGACGTTGGGTCACATGCGAACTCTAAACCAGCTTCTGATGCTGCTTCCATTGCCCTACGTGTCACCACGCCAGCACCACATTCTATCGTAGCAACTTGATGCGCTACGCCTGGCAAAGCCCGCATCTGTACGCCCGCATGCTGATCCAGTTTTTCAGTATTAATCACGGCTGACAAAGGGGTTAATGGAATTGCGCCACCTGTATAGCCAGTACCACCCCCTCTAGGAATAACCGTTAAGCCCAGTTCTATACAAATACGAACAAGATGTGCAATTTCTGCTTCGGTATCTGGATTGAGCACAACAAATGGATACTCAACACGCCAATCTGTTGCATCAGTCACATGTGAAACACGTGCCAATCCATCAAACTGGATATTATCTTTGCGCGTAAACTTAAGTAATTTGTTGAGTGCTTTTTTACGCAAATCGTATGTTTGTCGAAAATCATCAGCAAACTTGTCTATGGCTTTTTTAGTAGCAACAACAAGTCTTTCAACTTTATCATTGCCACTTCTACGCTCATCAATGGCTGATACGCGATGATTGAGCGCCTCAATCAAAGATGCACGGCGCTTTGGGTTGTCCAGAAGGTCATCTTGTAAATAGGGGTTGCGACTTACAACCCACATATCACCTAACACTTCAAATAACATGCGCGCGCTTCTACCCGTTCTACGTTCTGCTCTTAATGCATGCAGTAAGTCCCACATCTCCTCGCCTAGGAACCGTATAACGATTTCTCTGTCAGAAAAAGAAGTATAGTTATATGGAATTTCGCGGAGTCGCGTTGGTGTGTCAGGATTAGCTCTAAGTAATTCAGCTGAAATAGGTGCGTTCATTCAATAATTTTTTAAACAAAAACCGATTATATCACGTCAAAATCGCCACAAAAACTACAACTGTGTTGTGGTTAATCGCACAATTTGAAATAAAGAAGTTACAATATATTATGCAAACAATGAAAAAACCAATACTCTCTATTTTACTGTTATTACTTGTTGCCATAATCGGGTTCAGCTTCTACAAACTTTCTCAGAAAAAAGAAATTGCAAACGCTGAATTTATAACGATTAAAGGTGAAAAAATCAGCATGCAATCACTTAGAGGCAAAGTTGTACTCATTAACTTCTGGGCAACAGATTGTCGAAATTGTGTCAAAGAGATGCCAGACTTAGTTGACACCTATCAACAATACCAAAACCAAGGGTTTGAAATTATTGCAGTTGCCATGCCTTATGACCCACCAGCGCAAGTGGTTAACTATGCCACACAAAAACAATTACCATTTCCAGTGATACACGATAGCTATGCTGAAATGACACAGAAATTTGGTGGTGTAAAAGTAACGCCGACGACCTATATCTATAATAAAGAGGGTAAGCGTATTCAGCATGCAGTGGGGCTAATCAACTTTCATAAACTGCGTGCACTTTTGGATAAGGAATTAAGCTAATGCTATGGGTCAAAGCCTTTCATATTATTTTTGTTACTAGTTGGTTCGCTGGGCTTTTTTACTTGCCACGTATTTTTGTGAATCATGCTATGGAAACCAACCCTGAATCAATAAAACGGCTAACGCAAATGGAAGAAAAGCTTTACCGATTCATGCTTCCTCTAGCCTTACTCGCATTAGGCTTTGGTTTGTGGTTGTGGTTAGGATACGGCATCACAGGCAAATGGATGCATCCTAAATTAACGCTAGTCTTAGGTTTGATTGCCTATCATTTTTATTGTGGCAAGATTTTGCGTGACTTTAAAGTAGGCAAAAACAAACACAGCCATATTTGGTATCGTTGGTTTAATGAAGTTCCAGTAATCGTGCTAATCATTATTGTTATTCTGGTTGTAGTCAAACCACTTTAGTGCCTGATCGATGGATATCCTGCACTCAACCTGGTTAATACACATGCTTAAAAAGTCTGGCAAGACGCCACACGCCAGGATGCTGTGCTTATTTGACGTACTTCATGACTGGACAGAGGCCCCAGGTGTTAGTGCGCAAACAGATCCTAGTCAAATCAATCAGGATGCTAACGCACTCAAAACATATTTAAGTCTGGAAGCTGCAAAAGCAGGTGCTGCTTTGCCAGAAATGCTCGCAACTCAACTATACGTCATGGCATTGTCTGCCATGCAGGAAAAAATACAAAACAACAACCTCAGTGGGCTCATTCACGCCAAAAGCGCAGCGGAAGCGCTAATTAAAGCGCAAACAAAAAAAGAATTTCGTATCTCTCGAAAATCTGCCTATGCTATTGCAGCTAGCTTTATTGGTACGGTCATCATTACTGGTGGCTTATTAATACAATATGCTTCTCCACAGTTAATTGCCACACAAACAGAAGCCGTTCATGAAACCGCATTTAAACCTGTTCTTAGCCCAGTTTTAGCCACCCCAGAAAGTACAGCAGCACTTGTTGCCCAAATAGAACAGATGCGTAGCGGTAATTGCCGCCTACTGGAAGCAATACAACTACCAGATCAATATAAATCTATCTATTTTAAGAATATTGTTTTAGGCCAAATTAGCACTGACCCACAAGATCAAAAACTAGTGCGAGAACTGCTAGAAAAAATTCGCTGCAACTACACGCCTATGTTAATGAAAAAGTCCACTTAGCTTGATAAAAACGTAAAAAGCTAGCCAATCATAGGCTAGCTTTAATATATATAGATGATGCGTTTATTCAGTTATTTTTTTCAGATTATCTAGCCCACCGCGATAAACTGCACTGATTGTCGTTGTTGCCGCTTCGTCATCCTGACCTTTTGTCGCATTTGCAGACCGATCTTTTCGTTTGAAGTTACCCGCCCATACAACCTCAGAACCTGGTCCAGATGGAATCACTTGAATAGTTGAAGCATAACCGCTAACTGGCAATACACCTTCTGTTATCGTATATGAATATGTGTAAGCCGCATCATCATAAGCAGTTAACTTTTCAGTAATTTTCCCGCCATCTTGTAGTGTTAATAGTCTTACTGCACCCACTTGATTATTTGTGCCTTCAATAATCTCTGTTTTAGCTACTGCTGGATGCCAAGCACCTAAATCACCAAAATTATTAATTTTTGCCCACACTTTATCAGCTGGCGCGTTAATCATCACTTTTTCTTCTGTGTGCAAACTCGGCGCGCTACTCACGCTAGCTCCTCCGCCTGTGACACATGCGGTTAAGGAAACAGTTCCTGTAGCCATCAGTACTGCTAGTAACTTTTTCATGTATTTCTCCTTCATAGTTGACGGTTAATATACTATACCGTTCTGTATATTTTATGAAATATTTCACGCCTTGTAAATAATAGTTTTAACCATATTGCATCGGGAAAATATCACAATGCCTATATCTAATAGTACAACTCAGTATACAAAACAACGTTTCCAATTATTAATCTCATGATATACTCGGCTTTATGAGTACGCTTAGAGACAAAATCTTAGATACAGCCACCGATTTATTCCAAACTCGGGGCATTAACTCGACGGGTGTAGATACTATTGTTGCAGTCGCCGGTACGACAAAGATGACACTTTATAAGTACTTTCATACGAAAGAGGGGCTGATTCTGGAGGTGCTGAACAAAAGTCAGCAAGACTTTCAAAGCTGGCTGGATAACAAACTTACAAATAATAGTAAAGCACCAGCCGATAAGATTAAACAGTTATTCGATTTTATTGAAGAGTGGGTCACTTCACCTAGTTTTCTAGGCATGGGCTTTATAAAAGCCTCTGCTGAGTTTCCAAATGAAGAAAACCCGATACATCAATTATCTTCAAAGCAATCTCGCGAGTTTAGGCAATACATCAGCAAACTTGCCAACGAAGCAAAAATCAAAGATGCGGATGGATTGGCATTACAGCTATCACTGCTTTTTGAAGGCGCCGTTCAAGCGGAACAAATGAAACGTGGTTCTGGTGCAATCAAATACGCCAAAAAAGCAGCAAAATTGCTAATAGATGGTGCTATTAAACAATAATCCCACATAACACCTTATTTTTATCGCTTTAACTTGCATTACATCGTCTTGCTAAAAGATAATGTCACATTAATAGTCAAACGGTATCATTTTTATGCAAACACTCATTTGCGGCTCGCTCGCTTTTGACACCATCATGGTGTTTCAGGATCAATTTAAAAACCATATTCTTCCAGATCAAATTCATAAACTCAGTGTTGCTTTTTTTGTTCCAGAAATGCGCAAGGAATTTGGTGGCACAGCAGGCAATATTGCGTATAACCTTCAACTCCTAGAAGGCGAGCCACTGATTATGGCAACCGTTGGAGAGGATTTTGCAAACTACCAAACATGGCTAGAAAAGCATAATCTAACTAGTCCGCATGTTAAAACCATACCCGATAGCTTTACTGCACAAGCGTTTATCACAACCGATTTAGACGATAATCAAATCACCGCATTCCACCCAGGAGCGATGCAAGCATCACATCTAAACAGTGTAAATGACTGTAAAGATATTGCGCTCGCTATTATTGCTCCAGATGGCAGAGATGGTATGTTTCAACATGCAAAGGAATGTCATGAAGCCAATATTCCGTTTATGTTTGATCCTGGCCAAGGCTTACCAATGTTTAACGGCGAAGAGCTTATGCACTTTATCGAAATGGCTAGCTATTTAGCAGTGAACGATTATGAGGCGCAAGTACTCCAAGATAAAACAGGTTTAACCCTTGCTCAACTAGCGGAAAGAGTTGAGGCCTTAATTGTGACATTAGGTGCTGAGGGTTCTAATATTTACGCTGATGGTCAACTATATGAGATTCCAAGCGTTAAGCCATCAGCAATAGTTGATCCAACAGGGTGTGGTGATGCATATCGTGCTGGCTTATTGTATGGCATTGTTAGAAAATGGGACTGGGTAACCTGCGGTAGATTAGCTGCAACCATGGGCGCAATTAAAATCGCAAGCAGAGGTGGTCAAAACCATCACCCAAGCCGCGAAGAGATTGAAAATATTTATAGCCAAGCACTCATTAAAGAAGTTGCTGAATAAGCGCAACTAAATTAACGGATGTGTGATAACTTTTTTGAAATGGGAAAATAATGAGACTCTCTAAATTAATCCTAATTAGCATACTATCAATTTTGGTAGCCGCTTGTGCCAGCTCCAATTCTGGAAGTGTTTACAAACGAGATGAAGCGCGTAAAGCACACACAGTTAAAACGGGCGTTGTGGAGAGTGTCCGTACCGTGAAACTAGAAGGTACTAAATCACCTGTTGGTACCGTCGCTGGTGGCGCTATAGGCGGCATTGCAGGTGGTTCTATCGGTAGTGGCCGAGGCAGCGCACTGGGCGCCGTGATAGGTGCTGTCGCTGGTGGTTTAGCAGGCGCTGCGACTGAAGAGGTTGTGACCCGTAAAGATGCTCTAGAGATTACCGTGAAAGTAGATGGTGGTGGCCTCATTGCCATTGTACAAGAAGCGGATGAAGCATTTAATCCTGGCGAAAGAGTCCGTATTGTCGAAGATGGTGACACTTCGCGTGTTACCCATTAAAACGCACCTTTCATAAAACCGTCATCTATTGTTAATCTAACTTTCATCTAAACCTCATACCATCTCTCTATCAAACAGAGAGATGCTTATGATATTAAAACAAGCCTTAGTCAAAGAAAAACTATCCCTTTCCAAACCTAGCTTACACTTGTCGATTGCACGCAATAAAAATGAAATCGCAGAAGCACAACGGTTACGATACAAAGTATTTGCTGAAGAAATGGGTGCGCAGGTTTCTGGTCATAATGGTTTAGATGTTGATGGCTTTGATGCCTACTGTGATCATCTACTTGTCCGTGATACCAACACTCAACAAGTCATTGGTACTTATCGAATATTAGGTCCAAAGCAGGCTAATGAGGCAGGCAGTTACTATTCTTCTGGTGAGTTTGATTTAAGTAGAATTAGCCACTTATTGGGAAATGCGGTTGAAATTGGTCGTGCTTGTGTCCATCAAAATTACAGAAGTGGTGGCGTAATTACGCTGCTTTGGGCAGGCTTGGCTCAGTATATGAAGATGCATGGGTATGAACATATGATTGGTTGTGCGAGTGTGCCAATGAATGATGGCGGTCATGCCGCAGCTTCTTTATATACACAGCTTAAAGAAAAACACATGGCCCCATCGGAATACCGTGTTTTCCCGCATGTCCATCTGCCCATTGAATTACTGAATACGCAAATGAACGTTGATTGTCCCCCACTAATTAAAGGTTATTTAAGACTGGGTGCGCAAATTTGTGGTGAGCCTGCATGGGATAGCTATTTCAATACAGCAGATATGCTGGTAATGTTATCTCTTTCTAATATGAATAAAAGATACGCAGCTCATTTCTTAAGATAACATTTGCAAAAAACGCCTTTCCTGACAATTTTATACCGTATCTTTTTGCTTATACTACATATAGCAGTAGGCATTATTATTCTTGCTACTGTTTGGGTTTTTTGCGAACAAGCAACTAGAGAGAAGTTGATCCGATGGTGGAGCAGAGGTGTTCTGTGGCGCTTCAATATTAGTGTCGTTATACATGGGCAAGCACCCACACTGACGGAAGCAAGTGGGATGATTCTCGCTAACCACGTTTCATGGATTGACATTTATGCACTCAATAGCGTGATTCCTGTCAGATTTATAGCGAAATCAGATATTAATACGTGGCCTGTGTTTGGCTATCTTGCAAGAAAATCGGGCACAATTTTTATCAATCGTGCTAACCGAAAAGATACTGCACGTATCGTCGATAAAACAGCGGAAAGCTTACTAAAAAACAACAACGTAGCATTCTTCCCTGAAGGCACAACAACTGACGGTACAATTTTAGGCCATTTTAAGAGTAGCCTTGTGCAAGCGGCAATTAATGCCAATGCAGCCATCAAGCCATTAGCAATTCGCTACCCCAAACCCGATGGTAGCCCCAACCCAAAGCTAGCTTACGCAAACGAAACAACAATGGCAGAATCCATGATGTGTGCACTCAGAACCAAGCAACCCATTGTAGAGCTACATTTTCTGCCACCAATAAATAGTCAAGTAGGCAATAGGCAAGAAATTACGCAAAAAGCCCATAGCGCAATTGCAGCAGCATTAGGTTTCTAGCTGCTATGTGTCTTTAAGACCTTATCTCGCCGATCAGAAGAAACCTGTGTAATTGCTCTTGTTTCTAAACACATTGCCGTCAGTTTTCCACCCCACAAGCAACCCGTATCTAAAGCAGCAATATTTTCGCTTTGTTGCAGGCCTAATGCTGACCAATGCCCAAAAATAATTGTCTGGTTCTTAGAGGCTCGATTGGGCAAATCAAACCATGGCACAAGTCCATTTGGCACATCCTTTAATTCACCTTTAAACGTAAAGTCCAGTGCCCCCTCTGGTGTACATACCCGCATGCGTGTCATTGCATTGACTATCACACGCAGCCGCTCATAACCAGCAAGATTATCCTGCCACAAGTTGGGTGTATTTCCATACATATTTGAGAGAAAGTTGATATAAGTCTTGTGTTGAAGCGCATGTTCAACTTCTTTTGCATAAGCAAGCGCTTCATCCACTTGCCATTGCGGCAGCAAACCTGCATGTACCATCGCATAATTTTCATTTGAAACCATCAAAGGTTGGTGGCGCAACCAAGTCAATAATATATCAGCATCAGGTGCTTCAAAGATGGACTGTACCGTATCTCTGCGATTTGGCTTACGAATACCATGCGCTACAGCAATCGTATGCAAGTCGTGATTGCCTAGGACCATCTGAATGCTATCGCTGTGTTGATAGCACCATCTTAAAACAGCTAGCGACTCAGCGCCACGATTGATGATGTCTCCAGCCAACCATAAAGTGTCGAATTTAGGATTAAAGTCGATGTTTTGCAGTAGCTTTTGGAATGCGTGAAAACATCCCTGAATATCACCGATTGCATATGTCGCCATTAGCAGCGTGACTCAAAAAGAATCTTTACTCTGATGGTGCAGGATCTTCCGGCGGTGTAAAGTCAGCCCCTGCCTGATTCGCCATATAAGCAACAGCTTTTGCAATCTCAACATCTGTTAAGTCTGGGTTACCACCACGTGCTGGCATAGTACGAATACCTTCAATGGCGTGCTTAGTTAGCGTCTCATAACCTTGCGCAATACGCCCACTCCAAGCATCAGCATCACCAATTTTTGGCGAATTCATCATGCCAGATCCGTGGCATGCAGCACACGCTTGATTCGTAATCTGCTCCCCAGTTCTAGGAGCAGCAGGCCCAGCATCTTCGGAGGCAAGCTCTACTTCTGCTAGTGGTTTAATATTTGCTACAACATCTTCTCTAACAGCTGGTTTGGCTGGTGCCGATTCTGGGGTTTTTGTAAACAAATAGACCACTAAAATCGGTGCAAGAATACCACCAATAATGGCAATTGCTTTTTGCGTGGAAGTCACGGTTGAAGTCGCTTGCGCGTCGTTACTCATGATTTAAAACCTATAGTGATTTGAATGGAATTATTATACCAGCAACTGTATTACACCAACATGTATAACAGACAATCTTCAAGGGCTTTGTTATAATCCGCCACACGCGCCCGTAGCTCAGTTGGATAGAGTGTTGGTTTCCGAAGCCAAAGGTCGTGGGTTCGACTCCCGCCGGGCGCACCAGTGATTAACCTGCATATGCTTAATGTGCAGAATTTACGTCTCATATATTCAACACCGTTGTTGAAATATCAACAAAAAATGTAACATTCCATTATTGCTTTATCATTAACATCAATAAATTCAATAGGTTAAATCAACCCTCTGTTCGGTACGCTTTTTGCAATAGTTACCTGTATTAATACTTAAATACAATGGAAAATGCAATGAAACGTTCTAAGACTATCAACTTTTATCAATTGAAAGCTTCTGCTTTAATAGCTTCTCTTGCTTTCGGTGGTCAAGTATTTGCCGCAAGTTCAGAGCTGCCTACTAATGGTAAAGTCGTTGTAGGTACAGGTGCGATCAGCCAATCTGGCAATGTAATGACCATTAATCAAAATACCGACCTAATGGCAATTAACTGGAAAACATTTAATGTTGGTGCAGATAGCACTGTTAACTTTGTACAACCAAATAGTTATTCAGTCGCATTAAACCGTGTGCTTGGTAGTGATGTTTCAGTTATCCAAGGTAAGATCAACGCAAACGGCTATGTTGCGCTAGTCAACCCAAATGGAATTTTGTTCACACCTACTGCGCAAGTGAATGTTGGTGGACTGATTGCCTCAACACTCAACATTTCTAACAAGAACTTTATCAATGGCAACTACACTGTAAGTGGCAAAAGTAGCAATGCGGTGATTAACCAAGGAAATATCACCGCTTTTGACGGCGGTGCCGTTATGCTAATAGCCGCAAAGGTCAAGAATGAAGGGACAATTGTTGCTAACAAAGGTAATGTTTCATTTGCAGCTGGTTCAAGAGTGACACTAGATTTTGGCGGCCCCGTTAAAGTGCAAGTGACTAAAAGTGCTGTAGATGCACTCATCGAAAATGGCGGTGCCATAAAAGCTGATGGTGGTATGGTTTATTTTACTGCAAGTGCCGCAAACGCAATCACAACAACCGTCATCAACAACACTGGCATTATTGAAGCAAAAACATTATCGACAGGTGAAAAAGGTGAAATTCATCTACTTGGTGACAATGTTAACGACCATATTATTGTCGGCGGCAAACTAGATGTTAGTGCACCAAATGGTGGTGAAGAAGGTACCGTCACTATTGATGCTGCCAGTATAAAGTATACAAACAGCGCAATCATAACCTTATCGGCAATGAACACCATTGCTGAAACGGCTGAAAAAGCAGTGGTTGCAGCACAAGCAAAAGTTGAACTGGCTGAAAAACCTGTTAATAACGCTAAAGCCAAGGCTGAAAAAATGATTGCGAATGCTGAAAAAGCAGCAACTAATGCTGAAAAAGCAGCTGAAAAAGCCAAAGCAAATGCCGAAGCTAAAACAGCAATCGCGAATAATGATCCAACCAACACTAAAAAAGCAGCCGCAGCAAAGAAGGCTGCTGATAATGCAGCCAACAAAGAAAAGAAAGCATTAAGCAAAAAGGAAAACGTTGCTAAAGTAACGGAAAAAGCGAATACCCTTGTTGCGAATGCTGAGAAAAAATCTGCGTCTAAGATATCTGCTGCTAAAGCGGATAAAGCTGCTGCAGAAAGCAAAGCGATCGCAGCACGTGCTAAAGCAATCGCATTAGCTACTCCTTCTAAAACTACTCCAATAGCGCCTTCTAATAACAATCCTTTGGATGATGACACGTCTAATGCCAAAACAGATGCGCAGAGAGGTTTGTTTGGACGTCAGCTAGCCGCTTCGCAGACAAGCATTAAAATACAAAGTATCGAAGATGCGCCGACAGCTGCTGGCGGTGATGAAGACTCAAGTGAAACAGAAAGCAGCAATGAAGTTGTAATTAACTATCTAGGTGATGGTATCAACCTACCAGAATAAGTAACGTTAACAGTCATGACGCTTGCAATCGCTTTTTAATTCCTGTAAAAAAGCTGTGCAAGCGTAATATTACGCGCCATATAAACATTAACTAGAATACGTAGCGTTAATAAATACCATGAATCTACAGAACATAACCTCCATAGCGTTTGTTACGCTAGCATGCGCTCTGCTCACCACGCCCTTTGCAGCTTATGCAGGGGCTGCAACACAGCCAGATGCAGGCCGCACAATACAAGAAATAGCACCGCCACCTAAGCTCCCCAAACCAAGTGTCGACATTAATATACAAGCACCAGATGTAAGCAAAAGTGAAACTGGTGGTGAGAAAGTGTCTGTTGAAAAAATTTCCATCAAAGGTAACTCTGTTTTCGATACTGAAACACTAATCGCCGTTTTAGGCGATACGGCTGGAAAATCTTATGATCTAGCTGGCTTAAAGAGTCTAGCAAATAAAATTACTACGTATTACCGCAACCAAGGCTATCCATTTGCACGCGCGATTATTCCTGCACAAGCCATGAAAGATGGCCAGGTAATAATCGAGGTGATTGAGGGTCGCTATAACGGCTCTATTAAAGTGTTTGGGGATGATAAGCTAGTTGAGGGTGGCCAGAAATTTCTCGGCAATCTTAGACATGGCGATGTGATTGAAAATAAAAAACTCGAACGGGCAATGTTGATTTTATCGGACCAACCTGGCTTTTCAATATCACCACTCATGAGCCCTGGCGATGAGGTTGGTACAGCAAACTTAGAAGTTAACTTAATTCGTGAACCTAAATACGGCGGCGAAGTTGGTTTGGACAATTTTGGAAACCGATTCACAGGCCGAGCACGTGCGCATGCAAATCTATTCGCTAATAGCCAATTTTTATTTGGTGACCAATTCTTACTCAATACTTTATACACCGAAGAGGATTTATGGTCAGGAGCATTAAGCTACAGCCTGCCTATAGGTGGGTCTGGTTTACGCGGTAAAGTTGGCTATGCCCACACTTATTATGAACTAGGAAAAGATTTTAAACCACTAGATGCAAACGGCACGGCAAAAGTAACAAGTGCAGAACTAAGCTATCCTATTATCCGCTCACAAGCTGCCAATATAAGTATCGCCGCGACTTATCAGTATAAAAAACTCAATGACCGTCAAGACGCTGTCAACGTAAGCACAGATAAACATAGCAACAGCATCCCCATTCGTTTAAATTTTGACCTGCTAGATCAGCTCTGGGGTGGCGGTGTTACCTACGGAGCTGTTTCATGGACACACGGTGATTTGAGTTTGGATAGTACATTATCAGCGCAGGATCGCCTCACTGCTAAAACTGAAGGCAGTTTTGACAAGTTCAATCTAGATATTGCACGCATACAAGCGCTGCCAGCAAACTTTTCTTTTTATACTTCACTCGCCTTACAGGCATCACTAGATAACCTGGATTCTTCAGAGAAATTTGGCTTAGGTGGCATTAATGGTGTACGCGCCTATCCAAGTGGAGAGGGTTTTGGTGACGAAGGTTATCTTGCTAGACTCGAGTTGCGCTACGCAATAAAGCAATTCTCACCCTATGTATTCTACAATGCAGGCACCGTTAAATTCAATCACGATCGCTTTGATACAAGTAAAAACCGTCGTAGCATCTCAGGCACCGGTCTTGGTGTAAGGTTTGACTCTGCTCATTGGGGTGTGGATGGCAGCATTGCTTGGCAAGGTGCTGGTGGTGAGCCAATATCAGACACCAAGGATAAAAATCCGATGTACTGGCTGGGCGCGCAATACAAATTTTAAATGAAAATAACTCTCAACGAAAAAGGGCACTCAATGTGCCCTTTTTCGTTTTTTATAATTCACTAACGCATCATCTAATAAGGCAATATTAATAAATAATGATCAATAAGCAGCGCTAAAAATATCAACATCAAATATAAAATTGAATACCTAAATGTTGTTTTAGATAATTCGTCTGAATATTGCCTATAAAGCTTAACGGCATAATAAACAAAAACACCATTAAGTATTATCGTTGAAACGAGATAGATCATTCCGCTCATTCGCATTGCAAAAGGGATTAACGTAACGGCCACAAGAATAATGGTATATAGCAAGATATGCAGTCTGGTAAACATTTCTCCGTGCGTAACTGGCAACATCGGCAAGCCCGACTTGGCATACTCTTCACGTCGATACAATGCCAGTGCCCAAAAATGCGGTGGCGTCCAAGCAAAAATAATTAACACCAATATCCATGCCTCTGCTGATACATTCCCGGTCACAGCCGCCCAACCTAGTGCTGGCGGCATCGCCCCAGATAAGCCACCAATCACAATATTAAGTGGTGTTGCAGGCTTAAGAAAAACAGTGTAAATGACCGCATACCCTACAAAAGTGGCAAAGGTCAGCATCATGGTCAAAGGATTTACAAAGAAATAGAGAATCGCTAATCCGATTGACGCAACGACAGTAGCAAATATAAAAGTTTGTTTAGAATTCACTTGCCCTGTAGGTAACGGTCGGGCTCTAGTACGTGCCATCTTGGCATCAATCTTTTGCTCTACTAAATGATTAAATGCAGCAGCTGCACCTGATGCCATTGCAATACCAATTGTTGCTGGAATTAAAATATGTAATGGCACCATCCCTGGTGTAGCGAGAAACATACCGATAATTGCAGTAAAGACAATCAACGCTGTTACACGTGGCTTGCATAAGGTGAAAAAGCTATTGATATCAGCTTTTGTTCCAAATGGGTTCATCCCGGTAGTTGCAGTCATTCGATAACCTTTAATTTAAATACTATGTTTTTGCACTAGCGACGTAACGCTGTAATCTTGGAGTTTATCATAATCACAGTCATCAAGAGTAATGCTGCGCCCATGTTATGCGCAACTGCAAGCACGATAGGTAAATGTAACACTAGGTTAGCTACACCTAAGCCAATTTGTATTACTAGTAGCACCAACATCGCTATAGCAAAGCCTTTTAAGTTTGGTTGTTTCATCAAGCGAATACCGAGCAAACCTAGATATGCGAAAGTAATTAGCGCGCCAACCCGGTGAATCCATTGAATGGCCACATATGCAGGCAAAGCTAACGGCTCACCTGCTCGATTTTCTCCAAGCTCTCGGAACCAATGAAATGCATTACTGAAATCCATTTTTGGCACCCAAGCACCATGACAAGTGGGGAAATCTGTACAAGCTAATGCAGCGTAATTTGTACTGGTCCAACCACCCAAGAAGATTTGCATGAATAAAATTACAATTGCAAATCTGGTAAAAAATCTAGCGCCTGTTGATGTCAACAAGTTTGCTGACGGTGCTCCCCAATGACGATGAGCAGTCCAAGTTAACAAAGCTAACGTCGTCATCCCGCCCATAAGGTGCATAGTGACAATGGCTGGCTTAAGTAACATGGTGACCGTCCACATGCCAAGCATTGCCTGAAACCCAACAATGCCGATTAGCGCGGTTGGCAACCAAGGCGAAACCTTAATCTGATTTCTTTCTCGCCACGCTTGTACAAATAAAGCTACAACAACTAAGCCTAAAATACCAGCGAGATAGCGATGTATCATTTCTTTCCATGCCTTAGCATGCTCGACAGGTGATTCAGGGTAGGTTGCATGCGCATGCGCAAGTGCTTCATTACTTTGTGGCACGGTTAATGTACCATAACAACCTGGCCAATCAGGACAACCTAAACCTGCATCGGATAAGCGCACATAGGCACCTAAAACAACGACGCACAACGTTAAAATTGTTGCAACATAAGCTAGCTTTCTAAACACGTTATCCACCCCATGAATTTTTTAATAGTTTCTTAATGTCCGCACGCAAGGCTTTTGGTTCGACTTGGCTAGGATAAAACATCATTAAGTTATGCATTGGATCAACTAAATAAATGCTAGCTTCAGGTGCAACTTGATCAAATTCTGCAACAAACTCTTTTTCTGGCAAATCACTAGCAGGTAATATAATCAGTGCTGGAAATTTCGTTTGTAGCTGCTGAACACGTGCAGCATCATAATCATTTTTCAAAATAAGAATCCGTTGA
Source organism: Methylophilaceae bacterium (assembly GCA_051252095.1). Classification (GTDB taxonomy): domain Bacteria; phylum Pseudomonadota; class Gammaproteobacteria; order Burkholderiales; family Methylophilaceae. Next base: position 276,950 of record JBPOFK010000001.1, on the reverse strand, counting down.
ATACGTTCTTCTTCTTTATATAAAGATCGATGAACCCTATTTAATTTATCAACATTTTCTTCGCAAATCTGATTACAACTGGCATCATCAATCATGACAATGCTCCAAATTTTAGACCACTGCGCATCTGCAAACGGCTTTCCATTAACATCCGTAAATGTAGGTGTCTTTAACTCCACTATCGGTAAAATAAGATTACCAAAACTTTTACCCTCAGGCCGTAAATTAAAGAAATGTAACGTGGATGCTATTGTAAATGGTAATAAAAAGACAACTGCCAACAGCAGTAGTATTTTTTTATCTTTACCAACTTTTGTTGATCCATCAAGACTAACCTGGCTCATTTTCTTCACTTTCCTTTTTTAATCTCTTTAAATTTAATACTATATAAATGACAAACAAGGTCAATGCAAATCCGAACCACTGATAGGCATAACCCAGATGAACATTAATGCGATTTTTGGGGGCTGGCCATTCTCTTACATAACCACCAGCTTGCTCTTCTCCTGGCGCCAGCCTCACAATAAAAGGTTTTACATTGAACGGCACGCTTGATTGATAACGTTGCATGTCAATGTTTTGCCACAGTGTTTGCCATACTGCACCTGCATCTCGCTCAGCTTCAAGCGTAAATACTTTTTCTAATGGAAAAAATAAATCGCCAACAAATGTGTGTTCCCCTGCAGGTGTTTCAATGACTGGCAAGGTTCTATTCGGATTCCCAGGCACCCAACCTCGATTGACCAATACATAATGATTATCTCCATCAAGCTTCACGGGCGTTATCACATGGTAGCCCGCCTGCATGTTATGTACGCGGTTGTCTAATATGATTTGATACTCGGGCATATACTTACCCTTAAAACTAACCCTTTTATAGAGCCACGAATCTTTATCTTCAATAATTGAAGGTAATTTTATAGGCGCTGTATTAAGACCTTCATCAATTTGCTGTTGTGCTACTATTTTTGCTTGCGCTTTATTGTATTGCCAAAAACCCAAGCGAATGCATAAGGCCATGATAATCAACGTTGCCAGGGTCATTCCTATTGCTGGCTTAAAACTGTAACTGCTCATCAACTGTCAAATTCCATGCAAAGATACACTTATTGCAAACCTAAAGCTGAGGTCGCATAATAGTATAAAATTATTTGGAGCTTACTCATGTTATTTAAAGTCATCGTCATTTGTATGTTACTTTTGATAGGCTATAGTTTGTTTTCAGCATTGTATTACATGATGAAAGGTGAGAAAAATAATTCAAAAATGGTTAAATCGCTCACTTGGCGTGTTGCCTTATCAATTACATTATTTTCAATTTTGTTACTTGGTTTGTATACAGGTGTTATTGTTAGAGTGCCTGCATAGTACAGCTTATATCAATTAGTTTTCATGCACTTAATCAACTGGATTATCTGCCTTATAAAAAGAATAAGACAAAGTCACAGTTTGAATGTCTTTTGGTAAATCTGGACTTATAAAAAACCGAATCGGCATGTCTTTAACCTCACCTGGCTGCAAGGTCTGCTGGTTAAAACAAAAGCACTCGATTTTCTTAAAGTACAAAGAAGCGACCTCTGGTGAAACACTAGGCACTGCGGAGCCTATCACTGCATCAGTACCGTTATTAATTGCCTTGTAGGAAGTGAGCTTAATTTCTCCTGGAGATAAGACTACTTTTGGTTCATTTGCTTCAAAACTCCAATCAAGCCCAGGCATTGTTGATCCTGTAAAGATGACTGTCACTTTTCTGGAATGATCAACCACTATATTTTTAGTTGCATCAGTAGCAGTCGTATCTCCTCGTCCATTCAGCCCTATTGCATCACAAACCACGTCATACAATGGTGCCAGTGCAAAACCAAAAGCCAAACCTGCAACAGCAATGATGAATAGTTTAATGGCTAAATTCTTGTTCGTATCCTTATTGATCATTGCGGCTGCATTCCTGCACCCATATAAATGGCAATGGCAAACATCATTACAGCTATCGCAGTAATAACCAAAGCAATCAATAAATTTCTCTTATCTCTTTTTTTATCGTCAACCATTAAATTATCCCATTTTACTCATCAGTAGCACATTTATAGACATCTGCATACAAACGATAGTTCTGAAAGCTAGTGCTAGCATAAAAAAATAACGCCACTAGGATACCCAAGTGGCGTTATCAATATGATTAAGCTTATAGCCAGTAGACAAATACAAACAAGAATAGCCAAACTACATCTACAAAATGCCAGTACCATGCCACCGCTTCAAAACCAAAGTGGTTGTCTGCGTTAAAATGCCCTTTCATCACGCGGAAAAGGATAATCAATAACATGATTGTTCCCATAGTAACGTGCAATCCATGAAATCCTGTCAACAGATAGAATGTTGAACCATAGATTCCAGAGTCCATTGTGAATGCAGCTTCTGCATACTCATGCGCTTGTAAGTATAAGAATATAGCACCAAGAGCTATGGTTAATATTAAACCAATTGTCAATTGCTTACGGTTATTTTTCATCAAGCCCCAATGCGCATAAGTCAATGTTGCACCTGAAATCAACAAAATTAACGTGTTAATCGCAGGTAGACCCCATGGACCCATTGCTTCCAGTGCTTCGGTTGCAGCTGGACCAGAGCTTGGCCATGTTGCTACAAAATCTGGCCATACTAGTTTTGACTCACTAAGCCAATGTAGAGAGATGGTCCGAATATAAAACAGCGCACCAAAAAAGCCTGCAAAGAACATTACTTCGGAGAAAATAAACCAACCCATACTCCAACGAAAAGAAACATCAACTTGCTTATTATAGAACCCTGATAAGCTTTCTTTTACCACATCTCTAAACCAGCCATATAGCAAGTAAAAGAATACCAACAGACCTGCTATTAACACATAACTTCCAGAAGCAACATCATTCATCTGCATGGCAAAACCACCAGCCATTAAGAATAATGCAATTGAAGCTATCAATGGCCAGAGTGATGGTGCTGGCAAATAATAGTTATTCGTATTCTGACTCATTTTCTTCCCCTATTTCTATGATTCTAATTATCTCAAACAGCACTATTATTTAACTGTAGGAGGTGTTTCAAATGTATGGAACGGCGCTGGTGATGGCACTGTCCACTCAAGGCCTTCTGCACCTTCCCATGATTTCGCTTCTGCCTTAGTACCGCCTTTTATACATTTAATCACAATGTATAAAAATAGTAGTTGGCTGATGCCTAATGCAAATGCACCAATAGATGAAATCATATTGAATTCAGCAAATTGTAATGCATAGTCAGGGATACGACGTGGCATACCAGCTAGACCCGTAAAGTGCATTGGGAAGAAAGTAATGTTAAATGCAATCGTTGTTAACCAAAAATGCCATTTACCTAAAGTCTCATCATACATGTGACCTGTCCACTTTGGTAACCAGTAGTATACGGCGCCCATAATTGACATGGCTGCACCAGAGAACAACACATAGTGGAAGTGAGCAACCACATAATATGTGTCTTGTAACTGTATATCTACTGGAAGTATAGCTAATACCAAACCACTGAACCCACCAATGGTAAATAAGAACACTACAGCTATTGAGAACAACATTGGTGTTTCAAAAGTCATTGACCCTCTCCACATTGTTGCAACCCAGTTAAATACTTTTACGCCTGTGGGAATAGAAATTAACATCGTGCTGTACATAAAGAACAACTGTCCTGCTACTGGCATACCTGTCGTAAACATGTGGTGAGCCCATACCACGAATGATAGCAATGCGATCGCAGCTGTTGCATAGACCATTGACGCGTAACCAAATAATGGTTTACGTGCAAAAGTAGGGATGATTGTAGAAATCAGGCCAAATGCTGGCAAAATCATAATATAAACTTCTGGGTGACCAAAGAACCAGAATACGTGTTGCCACAATACTGGGTCACCGCCTCCAGCAGCATCAAAAAACGATGTGCCGAAATGACGATCAGTTAGCAACATTGTTAATGCACCTGCAAGTACAGGCATAGAAGCGATTAGTAAGAATGCAGTAATTAACCAAGTCCATACAAACAATGGCATTTTCATTAATGTCATGCCTGGTGCACGCATATTTAAAATTGTAGTAATAATATTGATAGAACCAACAATTGATGAAACGCCCAGTATATGCAATGCTAAGATTGACATATCTACAGACATTGATGGGTTTTGCACAGATAGCGGTGGGTACATAGTCCAACCGCCAGCAATTGCACCACCAGGTACAAATATTGAAGTCATCAATAAGATTGCAGCTGGAACCATCAACCAAAAGCTCATATTATTTAGTCTTGGAAAAGCCAAATCTGTTGTACCAATCATTAGCGGTATCATCCAGTTAGCAAACCCTACAAACGCCGGCATAATCGCACCAAAAATCATGATTAAGCCATGCAGTGTTGTGAGTCTATTAAAGTTCTCTGGCTCTACAAATTGCAAACCTGGCTGAAAAAGCTCAGCACGGATACCTAAAGCTAGCGCACCGGCAAACAAGAACATAAAGAAGCTAAACCAAAGATAAAGTGTTCCAATATCCTTATGGTTTGTAGATGCAACCCAGCGCATTATGCCAGTTGGATGCCCATGATCTCCATGATCATCGTGATGTGTTGCAGTTGTTGTACTCATCAGTTTCTCCTAAAAACTAAAGCTTAATTCTAATAATTCAAAAATTTAATATTTATGTGTAATTAACGTGCAGCTTTAACTGCAGAAGGCTGAGCAAAATCACCTGTGCTGTTACCTAATGCATTACGCTCATAGGCAATGACCGCTGCGATATCTGTGTCGTTCAGCACATCTTTCCATGCCGGCATGATATTTTTACCATTTAAAAGAATATCGATATGACCTTCAATAGGGCCAATTGCAACCGCACTACCCGTCATCGCCGGGAATGCAGGTGGAATACCAGCACCCGTTGCACCGTGACATACAGCACAGTTTTTCTCATAAACTGCTTTGCCAGTTGCTACTAGCTCATCCATTGTCCACTCTTTATCAGCACCAGCATCCGCGGCTGCGGCTGCATCCTTCTGTGCAACAACCCATGCATCGTAATCAGCCTCTTCCATCGCTTCAACAACAATCGGCATATAACCATGCGCCTTACCGCAAAGTTCAGCACATTGGCCACGATACGTACCAGGCTTATCAACTTTAATCCAAGTCTCTCTAACAAAACCAGGGATTGCATCTTGCTTAACACCAAACTCAGGAACCCACCAAGCATGAATCACATCAGAAGCTGTCAGTAAAATTTTAATTTTTTTGCCTACAGGCACAACCATTGGGTTGTCTACTTCCAAGAGGTAGTTCTCGCTTTTTTCTTCTTCATTTTTAATTTGCGCTTCAGGGGTAGATAGCGTGCTGATGAATTTAACATCTTGATCTAAGTAATCGTAAGCCCACTTCCATTGTGAACCAGTCACTTTAATACTCATGTCTGCTTCTGTAGTGTCTTTCATCGCCAAAATTGTGCGGGTAGCAGGAATAGCCATACTCACCAAAATAATCACTGGAATAATGGTCCAAACGACTTCTAACCAATGGTTTTCATGGAACTGCGCTGCTTTATGGCCTGCTGATTTACGATGTTTAAAAATTGAATAAAACATTAAACCAAATACCACTACAAAAATCGCAGCACATACATACAAAATCAACATGTGCAAATCATAGATTTGGCTAGCAATGTCTGTTGCTGGTGCTTTTAAGTTTAACGCATAGTCCGCATGCGCATTCACTGCAAACAAAGTTAAAAATGTAGCACCCAAAGAGAGAATTGTTCTCTTGTTCATAACTGAATCCACCCCAAAAAATTGTGAACAACTAAAATGATTAATGCCACCAAAACCCCAGAAACAATTGGAGTCCTACTGACGGTTAACATGTCAACCAAAATTCAGCTGCATATTTTATTATTTACTAATACAAAATTACTGGAATAACGGAGATTACTATAAATGCGAAATCCAAAATTTCGCTAAATTTAGCATACCCATTTCTGCTTATCAAGAAAAATGTAACAAAATAGTTACATAATTTTACAGTTTGAACAGGTGTGCAATGGTTTTTTCAAGCGCCGTTTTTATGTGATGCGAAGGAGAATTTCATGGTGCCGGGAGGGGGAATCGAACCCCCACGTTGTCACCAACGCGGGATTTTGAGTCCCGTGCGTCTACCAATTCCGCCATCCCGGCTATTCGGATCATACATTACTGTATAATTGCAACGGCGCAATTATAGCAAGCTCTTCATTATTTGCGAAACTTAAAATACTATTTATCTTATTTTTTCTATGAAAACCCAAGACTTCGATTTTCATTTACCTGACAACTTAATCGCACAGCATCCTGCAGAAAACCGCACTGCCAGTCGCTTATTATATTTAAACTCTGTGACAGGCAGCATTGTAGATGAACAGTTTTTGGACATATACCATCACCTCTCCTCAAAAGACTTACTGATTTTTAATGATACGCGTGTGATAAAAGCCAGATTGTTTGGAAAAAAAGCAACTGGAGGGAGTGCTGAAGTGTTTATTGAGCGGGTGCTAAATGAACATGAAGCATATGCGCTCATCCGAGCGTCTCGTTCGCCAAAATTAGGCAGCTTCATTAAACTTAATGATCAGATTGATGTAGAGGTTATTGGGCGAGATGGCGATTTATTTCATGTAAAATTTTTAACCGAAATGCCGCTATTGGAATTATTAGAACAATACGGTAGCTTGCCGCTACCGCCTTATATTACCCACCCTGCAAACGCGACGGATGAAGCACGCTATCAAACAGTATTTGCTAAAAATGCTGGTGCAGTTGCCGCCCCAACCGCAGGGCTACACTTTGATGAAACCGTATTAACACAACTGAAAGAAAAAGGCGTTCAAATTGCTTATATAACGCTACATGTTGGCGCTGGCACTTTCCAGCCTGTCAAAGTAGAAAACATCGCAGAACATAAAATGCACAGCGAGGTTTACCATATTCCTACAGAAACAATTAATCTCATTGAAAAAACACGCATTGCTGGAGGAAAAATTACTGCGGTAGGCACCACTGTATTAAGAGCATTAGAAAGCGCAGCACAATCAGAACATATTGTTGCCGGTAATCAGGAAACCAGCATTTTTATTACGCCGGGCTTTGCGTTCAAGCTTGTAGACCGATTGCTGACAAACTTCCACCTACCCAAAAGCACCCTACTCATGTTAGTGTCTGCTTTTGCTGGCTATAATAATATTAGAAATGCATACCAGCACGCAGTAAAAAATGAATACCGCTTTTTTAGCTACGGCGACGCCATGCTATTAGAAAAAGAAGCGTAATTTTTTGGATTGAACAAAGCCATCATTTTGAATGACTAAGCCTAACAATCACAATAATCCGTCAAATTGGAGACATTACAAATTGAAAACACGAAACACATTAGCAAAAGCTAGTCTTTTATTGTTCAGTATTATGTTCACTACCGCCATACAAGCAGCTGTATTACCAGATGCTAAACTGGTAATTAAAATACCAATGGCAAAAGAGCCCTCAAGCAGACCGATGACTGTAGCCTACCATCCAGCACTCATGCATTATTACGTTGCAGATGGTGGTTTAGCGCCGATGGGCACGGAGTGGTCTGCCCCAATCTCCAAATCACAAGTACACGCTTTTGATGAAAGCGGCAAGTATGTTAATTCCGCGGGACCAGGGTTTGACAACCGCTCCATCTACTACAACCCTAACACTGGCAATGTAGAGACCATTACATTTAATATTTCTAGTGAACTAGGGTTTGCTCCAAATACCGGCATATACGCATTAGAAATGTCAGAACAAGGAAAAATCAAAGACACTTCAAAAGAAGTCATGCAATATCATCCTGCATTTGGTGATGGCTTTACTATGCCCTCTTATGATGCCGAAAATAATCGCTATTTTGCCAAACAGAAGCGTAGCAATAAAGTGCTAATCGTCTCTACAAAAGAGGAAGAAGCTGTCGGTGAAATTGCACTTGATATTGCTACTGCAGGCGCAAAATTTGACGATATTAGTGACAACTTTGTTGCATACACGGGTTCAAAAGGTGAAGAAATAGCCGTTTTAAATTTAGACCATCAAGCGTTTTTGGTTTTTGATTTAACAGGTAAATTTGTTGCTAAAAGCACGATTCCCAAAGGGATCAAACTACGTGCTAAAAATTATTACAACGGACTTGGCTATACCAATAATATGTTTTTTCTTTACAATGAAAATGAAGGTGAATTTGGCACCTATCATGGCTATCAAATCATTAAATAACAATGGTTATGAGCCAACAAAAAGCCGCGCTTTAGCGCGGCTTTTTGTTACATAGTCAACTACCTTACTTACCAAGCACACCGGCAAGCTTACCTGATGCCATCGCAAATACAGCACCAATAACTGTTGAAATAATGACTAACAGTGCTGGGTTTGACAAGTCCAGCATTGTTGCATTAGCGGCAGTCCCGCCTGTCAACGCCAAACCAGCTGTTGCAGCATAGCCATATACGTTTGCCGGCACGACTGAGAGCAAATTAATTCCAGCAACGATGACTAACAAAAATACAGTAACACCAATAATAACTGGTGCTGCCAATACGCCTAATCCTGCTAACAACCCAGAACTCACCAAATATAATGCGATAGCAGCTATGACTGCACCATAGGACATGCCTGCAATTGTTTTTTGTAGTGCTGCAGTGTCACCTCCTGTATGGAAATAGCATCCCCACGCAATAAAACCAACCCATACTAAAGCGATCCCTGCAAGTGGATTTAACGCTAAAAATGCCCAAACGCCACCTAGTATTGCAATACTCACTGCTAATGCTGTTAACTTTGACATACCTTTATCTCCCTAAAAAATTACTTCTTATAAAAATAATGTTGCGAGAAAAGCAATCAATCTTATTGGATTAGGCACAATTGAACATGCACCAATGCAAATCAAATTGACAGAGCATGGTATGCCCATTTTGGTGCATTTTGCAAACTTTAATTTAAACGGGAGTATAAATTACGATATTTTATTAAGGTGAAAAGCGACTATTTTTCAGCAACTGTTTTCTTGTAATCCCAGTATTTACGCCATTTACCGATTACAAGGTTGGGGTATTTAGCTTTACCCAAACTGCCATTATATCGGCCTAATGCGCGAAACAAATTACCACGCTCAATATCCAAATAATGCCTTAAAATTGTGCATCCATATCGTAAATTGAGTCGCAAGTCGAAAAGATTGTGCTCTTCAGTACCAATTGCTTTTGTCCAAAATGGCATAACCTGCATATAACCACGGGCACCAACACTGGAAACAGCATACTTCTTAAAAGCACTTTCTACATTGATAAGACTGAGCACCAATTGAGGGTCTAATCCGGCGCGTGTTGCCTCATAATGCACAGAGGTCAAAAAACCTTCTCGATAGTCTTTGTTCGGCATTCTTGTTTTCAATCGCTGTGACATTTCTGCCAACCATGCTTGTCCCTGCTCCTTGTCTGAAAACATAAGCTTGGGCGCAGCTAAGTCACTGACCGATTTTTGCATGAGCGCTTTAACGCTATGAGAAAGCGCTTCTTCACGCTGCCCCCCAGCCATCACGCTTGTAGCAAGAAAAATCAGCGCTAAAGCAAATAGTTTTGTAGATAGATTATTTTTCATTCCAAAGAATTTAAGCAAAAATAATGCCTTATGCTAAGCGGTCGCAAATAAAAGTGACTATTTCTATTAAGGGGACATTTTTCGCGGCCTCTTCTTGACGGCCTTTATACTCAGCAATACCCTCATTGATGCCACGCTCACCAATCACAATACGGTGTGGAATGCCCATTAAATCAGCCTCTGCAAACATCACACCAGGACGCTCACCTCTGTTATCTAGCAGTACATCCACGCCTGCATTTAATAAATCATGGTAAATTTGATTGGTTGTAGCTTCAACTAACTCGCTCTTATTCAAGCCAATTGGGCAAATGACAACAGTAAACGGCGCTATGCTTTCAGGAAAAATAATGCCATTTTGGTCATGTCCTTGCTCAATTGCGGCACCTACTATGCGAGAAACACCAATCCCATAGCAACCCATTTCCAATGCGTTAGACTTGCCATTTTCATCAAGATAAGTTGCATCCATTGCTTGTGAATATTTTGATCCCAGCTGGAAGATATGTCCAACTTCTACCCCCCGACATAACGAAAGTCTGCCTTTCCCATCTGGGCTAAAATCACCATCTACTACATTGCGGATATCAGCCACCAATAATGGTTCTGGTAAGTCACGTCCAAAATTAACCCCTTTTAAGTGTAGTTTTGGCTTATTAGCGCCACAAACAAAATCACTCATGATAGCGACGGTTTTATCTGCAATTACGTTAACAGTATCAGCCACACTAACTGGACCAATAAAGCCTGGTGGGCATTGAAGATGGCTTCGAATCTCCTCTTCAGTCGCAAATCTGAAGTCTGAAAAACCATCCGCTTTTGATAATTTCACTTCATTTAAATGGTGATCACCGCGCAGCAATACCAAATAAAACTGTTCCCCTGCCATTAAGGCAATGGCTTTGACTGTCTTTTCGATACCAATATCTAGCAAGGCAGCGACATCTTCACATGCAGTTTGTTTAGGCGTATCTACCTCTTGCATTGTTTCGTTAGCTGCAGCTCTATCCCCCTTTGTCACCGCTTCAGCAAGCTCAACATTCGCTGCATAATCTGACGTTTCGCAATACGCCAAAGCATCTTCACCGCTGTCTGCCAGCACATGAAACTCTTGCGATCCATCACCCCCGATAGCACCAGAGTCTGCTTTCACCGCGCGAAACTTTAAACCTAATCGTGTAAAAATATTGCTGTAGGCTTCATGCATTTTATTGTAGGTATTTACTAAGCAATCGTGATTCGCATGGAAAGAGTAAGCATCTTTCATTAAGAACTCACGCGCACGCATCACCCCAAAGCGGGGTCGAATTTCATCACGGAATTTAGTTTGAATTTGATAAAAATTGAGCGGTAATTGTTTATAGCTACTGATTTCTTTGCGCGCAATATCGGTAATGACTTCTTCGTGCGTGGGGCCAAAACAAAACTCACGCTCATGACGGTCTTTAATCTTCAACATTTGTGGCCCAAATACAGCCCAGCGGCCTGTTTCATCCCACAGCTCTTTAGGTTGTATGGCAGGCATGAGCAACTCTAGTGCACCCGCCTTATCCATTTCATCGCGTACAATTGCTTCAACTTTCCTTAGTACACGCAAGCCTAGCGGCATCCAGCTATACAAACCACTACCTAGTTTTTTAATTAGGCCTGCGCGCACCATGAGCTGATGGCTTATCAGCTCCGCATCGCTTGGCGCTTCTTTTTGAGTTGAGATAAAAAATTGAGATGTCCGCATAATTCTGTCATGAGTTGAGAGTGTGTGGATTTTATCGCGAAAAGTCCTTAAAGTCAGCTAAAGCTTCCTGTTTTAGCTTATTCTGTATCCACTTTCCTTGGTTTAATGACAGGACTATCGCTCGGAAAAAAATTGTCTTTCCAAATCTGAAAAGGGACAATTGTGGCAGGTATACCGTTATCATAAAACCAACTATCAACGGCAAAACGTTCTCCTGTTTCAATCTCATGAATCACAGCTGTCGTGTGTGGCCAACCTGTAAAGAAAAAGTTGCGCGTACGCATGTCTTCAATCTCATGGAAACGCATGTAACCAGCCTGTTTAAGCAGACGCATATATGTCGTGGTATTTATTGCCTCATCATTGCAATCTTGTTGCCCAGCAAAATCAGAGTTGCCAAATGTGCCCGCTCTATCGTTAAGCGTGCCCGTTTTATTTCCGACAATTTGCTCAAGCAAACCAATGGCTTTTGCAATGTGTTCGCGCTCGACTTGCGCATTTGTAGCATATTGCTGAAACAATTTAACGATCGGTTGCCAGTCAGCTTGATTCAAAACCAATTCAGATTTCTTCGCGCAACCGCCCCCTTGGCACACGGAGAATTGATTTAAATGTGGTGTTTGATGATATATCTTCTGAATATCAGCAAACTCTGCTATGGCAGACTGCGCAAAACAAACTAATAGCAAACTAAAGAATAAGTGGCTTATCCGGTAATTCATTTTTTTTACGCTGCACGGCTTTTTTACGTTTATTTTCTATCGCATCTATTGGGAAGTGTTTTTCTAGTGCCGCGCTTACTTCTGCAACCCCTTCTAAAACACCAGCTTCAAACTCACCTCGTCTGAACATCACTTCCATCTCATGACAAATCATATCCCAGCGATCATATCCAATATGTTTATCTATACCCCTATCAGCTACAATTTCAACATCACGGTCTGCTAGTAGCAAGTAGATAAGCACGCCATTGTTAAACTCTGTATCCCATATATTTAAATGGCTAAAGAGTTCTATTCCACGGGCTCTTGGCGTCTTTCCATTAAAGATTTCAAATGGATGCAAACCAGCTTCAACAACAAACCTAATCTCTCCCGTATGTTTTGTTTCGCTAACAGTAATCGCTGATTCAATCCGCTGTAACGCGGCTTTTGAAAAGTGCTGTGACACTTGCCATGGGTTACTTACCAAATGCCTAAAAAATCGTATCAATTTTTTCAACGTTACCAGCTCCCCGATGCGCCACCGCCACCAAATCCACCACCTAAGCCGCCGCTAAATCCACCACCACCATATCCACCGCCGAAGCCTCCACCTAAACCACCTCCCCTTGAAGGGTAACCATTCACGCCGCGTCCGCCCATCATCATGGTAAAAATAAAGGCAATAAATCCAAGCACCCCTGCACCGAGCAGTGACAAGCCAATCAAAAATACAATGCTACCCACTAATCCACCATTCAGGGCACTCCCCATAAACGTGCCAAAGATACCGCGTAACATCATGCCCGATATCATTCCACCAAAGAGCAATAGTGGTAACAAGCCTTCTAACTGTGTGCTACTGGCATTCTGTTTAACTGGCGCTGGTAATGGTTCGCCTTCAATCAAGCCAATCACCTGATTTACCGCTGCATCAATACCACCAGCAAAGTCTCCACGCTTAAAATAAGGTGTCATCGTTTCTGTGATAATGCGTTTAGCATATAAATCGGGAATTGCCCCCTCTAGACCATAACCGACTTCGATGCGCATTTTACGGTCGTCTTTTGCGATTAATATCAGTAAACCATCATCAATCTCTTTTCGGCCAACTTTCCATTGGTCGACAACTCGAATTGCAAATTGCTCAATGGCTTCAGGCTGCGTTGTTGGGACAATTAACACAGCAATTTGACTCCCTTTCGCCTCTTCAAATGTCTTTAATTTGCTTTCCAAAGCAGTTAGTTCAGCTGTCGATAAGGTCTGCGTTAAATCAATAACTCTTGCAGAAAATGATGGTACGTCGACCAATGCAGCCAGCGTTAGCTGCGACGTTAACAGCAACGCCGTAAAAAATGGAATTAAACTTAATCTGAGGAACAGCTTCAATCGTCTATGCCACCACTAAAACTCAACTTTGGGCGGCGTTGATATGGCTTTTTCATCTTCGACGGTGAACGATGGTTTGACCTCGTAACCAAAAACCATCGCTGTTAGATTCTTAGGGAAACTACGCACAGCAATATTGTAGTCTTTAATCGTCGCAATATATCGATTTCGCGCGACAGTTACGCGATTTTCTGTGCCTTCCAACTGTGCTTGCAAATCTCTGAATCCTTGATCTGCTTTAAGGTTTGGATAATTTTCTGCAACTAACATCAATCGTGACAAGGCACTTGTCATTTGGCCTTGCGCTGCTTGAAACTTTGCCATCGCGGCAGGATCGTTTAACATCTCAGGTGTCATTTGAATGCCGCCGATACTTGCACGCGCTTTTGTCACTTCAGTAAACACTTCTTTTTCATGGGCTGCATAGCCTTTTACTGTTTCAACCAAGTTAGGCACTAAATCTGCCCGTCTTTGATACTGATTTAACACTTCCGCCCAGCTAGCCTTAGCTTCTTCATCTAACGATTGAAACTCATTGTAGCCACAGCTGGTCAGCGTAAGCATTGACAAAACCAACATACACTTTAAAAATAAATTTTTCATTGTCTTCCCTTTATAAAATGAGTAGCGTTAGGTAACAACCATTGTCACGACATATTCAGTATATTGTGCTGTTTAGCGCAATTACAAGTTAGCAATTGTTAATTTTGCCAAGCATAAATCTTCCCAAGCCTTTGCTTTATCTGGTAAATTCTCCAACAAATGCTGGGCTGAGTAAGTAACCACCAGAGGTGTCTCCATCAGCATGTGAGTGTTACCACGCAATTCAGTGATTGCTCGCTTATCATTCAATAATTGCTGTGCCTCGGATTCTCCCATCACAACAATCACCTTAGCTGAATATTCAGTTAACTTGTTCCTGTGTGTTATGACGGTATCATGATAACTAGATATACCAACAGCTTTTAGCATGTTTTGCAGTAACCGTTCAGCCTCATGATCTAATGATTCACTTAACAGAAATAGCCATTGCTTATCATCGCTCAAAATTAATCTTAAGCTCTGCTGCAGTTCTGCGGTTGTTTCGCCCTCTGCTTCCTTACTTAGGTGATCAGATCGCTCTTCTGTCGCTGAAGCGACATTGCTTGACGGGGTGCTTAGTTGCCAAACAGGCAACAATTCTAGCTCTCTTAGTAGATCCTCGTGGCTCATCATCTTAATAATCTCAAAACACTGATCGCATTATAATCGCATCTTCTCTGCCTGGGTCTGCAGGATAATAACCTCGCCGCACGCTCACCTGCTTAAATCCAACACGCTGGTACAAGGCTATTGCTGCAACATTACTGGCGCGCACTTCTAGAAACATATAGTCTGCTTCCAACGATACTGCTTGCGTCATGACATGATTTAATAAAGCGCTACCCAAGCCCTGCTTCTGAAAAGAGGTGGCAATACTCAAATTAAGTAATTGCGCTTCATCTAATACTATCATCAACACGGCATAACCAATAACCTCATCACCTTGGGTCATGACCCATGCATGATAACCCGCATGCAAAGAGTCAAGAAAATTACCTCGCGTCCAAGGGTGTGAGTAAATAGTCGGCTCAATTAACATCACAGCATCTAAATCAATTTCTTGCATTGTTCTGATTAAATAATGCGGTTTCATTTCGACATTCATAAGCGCTGACCTTGCTCTCGCTCCTTAGCTGTTAATGCGACACGGTTACGCACATAGATGGGCTTCGCTTCACTTGCATGCACGCCCTGACCTGCTTTAAAAAGTGGCTTAGCTAAATCAATTATCGCCTCAGCCATGGGCGTCATTTCTGGAATAGTGTTCGTGACTTGCTGCTGATAGCGCTGACCTAATATATCTCCGTACACTTTCCAAGCTGTGCCAATACCCACCCAACCAGTGCCATCAACAGCCGGCACCTCAAACGGCTTATAGACGCCGGCTGCATGCACCTCACGCCAGCCATGGTCTCTTTTTTCATAAGCCGCATGATAAACCTCTTTCATCCGCGCATCAGAAGCTGCAATAACACGCTCCGCACCAGATGCTTGCGCCAATGCCATGAGGACATTGATTCCAACTACTGGCAAGTTTGCGCCAAATGCCAAACCCTGCGCAACACCGCAAGCAACCCGCACACCAGTAAATGACCCCGGGCCAGCACCAAATGCAATCCCGTCTAAATCTGTTAAATTAAGTTGTGCGGCATCTAACAAGCTTTGTATTTGCGGCAATATCAGTTGAGATGCAGCCTGACCAGCATTTTGGTCATGCTTGTAAAGCGTATCACCTGTGGTAACTGCTAGAGATAAAAACTCTGTTGATGCGTCTAAAGCCAATATTTTCATAGGCGTTATTTTGACATCAAAAATGCGTAAGCGCTTTAATATTCTGAGCAAACAAAAAAGCGCAAAGAAAATCTCTTTGCGCTTTTAAAATAAGTCAGTTATTTATACGTTACTTTTTACTTGTCTCAGCTAATGCTTTTGCCTCTTTTTTCGCTTTCAATTGCGCTGCTTTAAGCTCTTTTGCTGCTTTTGCATTTTCAACTGCATTGCCTCGCATATGTGATGAAGTACCGTTGTCGTGTGATTCACAATCGACACCCATTAATGTTTTCTGACAATCAGCAAAAGCTGCATTCATCGAAAAAACGCCTACTGCCAGAACCGCATACAAACTTTTTTTATTCATTGATATTCACCTTGTATTTAATGTTATATGCGTTTCATTTAGAACCGCAAGTAGCTAAAGAACGAAATTATATATCAACATTTATTAATATAACCAAACATTTACAATTGGTTTCAACTGTTACATTTCACATACAATTGCACCGCATTTATTAACAATTAGCTCCATTTAACACCATCCTAATGGTGGAAAACTGTCAGTTGTTACACAGGTCTGATGAAAAATGCACACCCATAAAAAAAGCGTAAAGCATTTGCTTTACGCTTTTTTTTGTAAAACGAATCTTATCTTTTAGCTGCTATCGCGCTAGCCTCTTTTTTCGCTTTCGCTTTTGTTAATTGCAACTCTTTTGCTGCCTTTGCATTTGCAACCGCATTACCGCGCATATGCGAAGCAACTCCGCTACCTTTTGACTTGCAATCATTACCCATTAATGTTTTTTCACAATTTGCAAAAGCGACATTGCTCACTGTAAACACCGCCAATAATAAAACGCTTAAACCACTTTTAAACATACCGACTATTTCCTTCATAACGTAAATAAAAACAACATAAAGCTGCATCCCAACGAAGCGTGTATGCAACAGTTGTGCCATTTTCTATAGTCAGTTACTGATTTTGCAAAATATCTTTATGCTCAAAAAAAGCTTCGACATCTGCTAACTCTTTCGTACGCTTAAATGGTGGCAAGCTTTGCCAAATTCTCTTGCCGTAAGATTTCGTAATCAGTCGCGGGTCGCATATCATTAAAACGCCTCTATCACGCTCATCACGAATCAAACGCCCTGCCCCTTGTTTCAAAGTAATCACTGAATAAGGCAACTGATATTCCATAAAAGCATTTTTACCTTCCGCATTTAATTTATCAATCCGTGCTGAAAGTACTGGGTCATCGGGCGGAGCAAACGGTATTTTATCAATAATCACCACACTTAATGCTTCACCACGCACATCAACACCCTCCCAAAAGCTTTGCGAGCCAACCAAGATAGCATTACCATGTGCGCGAAAGCGATCAAGCAATTCAGTGCGTGTACTGTCACCTTGCAATAACAAAGGATATTCCATGCCATGGCGGCCAAACGCGTCTTTCAGCAAGGCATACACCTCACGCATTGCCCTTAATGAAGTACATAAAACGAATGCGCGGCCTTGACTTGCTTGAATAACTGGCAATGCCGCTATTGCGACAGCGTTAATATATTCTGCACTGTTTGGATCTGGCATATTTGCCGGCGCATATAATAACGCTTGCTTTTCATAATCAAACGGGCTCAGTAAATAAAGTGACTCCGCCTCTGCTAAGCCCATTTGTGATTGATAATGGCTAAAATCACTTTTAACCGCAAGTGTGGCCGAAGTAAAAATCCAAGCTCGAGGTTGCGCATTTAGCTGCCGTCCAAAACCATCTGCAACACTCAGTGGCGTCGCATGCAATTGAACAGATTGGGTAAATACCTCCACCCACCTGACAAGGTTGCTATTTTCCGCTTTCATCCAACGACTTAATTGAATAAGTAACTCTTCTCCACGTTGCCAGCACTTTTCCAGCAGCGGATCTCTAGCTGCCTGGCTTTCCAGCACCGCAGTCAAAGTTGACAGCTTTGACTGCATATTTTGATAAGCCTCTTCAAAACCTGTCAGCGCCAATGCTTTCTTAACCGGCATCCGTGCGCCTTCATATGCAAAAAGCAGTCTGAAATCTTTTAATGCCTTTTCTAGTGGTGGGACCGCTTCACTCAAGGCACTACAATCTTTAGCTATTGTCAAATATGCAGAAGTCGTATCACGACATAATTCCAACAGTTGGTTTGTAGAAATATCTTCGCCAAAAAACAAACCCGCCACAGCAGGTAGTTGGTGCGCCTCATCAAAAATAACAGTGTTAGCACTTGGTAGTAACTCAGCCACACCCTCATCGCGTAACATGACATCTGCAAAAAATAAATGATGATTCACGACGACAATATCTGCTGCCAATGCCTTCTTGCGAGCTTCCATCACAAAACAATCTTTATAATAATCACAATCCTGACCTAAGCAATTTTCACGTGTCGAAGTCACGTTTGTCCAAATCATGGCATTTTCTGGCACATCTGTTAATTCGCTCTTATCACCTGTTTTACTATTCTCTGCAAAACGCTTAATGAGGTGAACATATTGCGCATCTTCTCTCGAAGCAAATCGCCCACTTTGTTCTGCTCGTTGCAAATAATAGTGACAGACATAATTAGCACGACCTTTGAGCATGCTCACCGTCACAGGTACTTTAAGTGCATCGCGCACATTCGGTAAATCACGATTAAACAGCTGATCTTGTAAAGTTTTAGTCCCCGTAGAAATTATCACTTTGCCGCCAGACAGTAAGGCGGGAACCAAATAGGCAAAGGTCTTCCCAGTACCAGTCCCCGCCTCCGCTATCAATTGTTTATTTGCTGTAATCGCATCAGCAATCGCCTGTGCCATGCGCAGCTGTTCTGTGCGTTCTTTGTAACCTTCGATTGCCGAAGCTAATGGACCTTTCGGGGCGAAAATTTCAATGAGTGTTGTGTTTTGTTTTAGATGCACTGACATAGATTAAATTATCCCATGAATATTGCCTTATGCACGAAAAGCAACAAGGTGAAACTAATCCTGCGTGTCTCACATCAAAGACTTGTGCAATACATTATTGCCTGATAGCCTACGATATGCTGTGCTTGTATTCAGCAATAAGTTTCATCAACAACTTGAGGGAGGTAGTGATGGATTTAGGTCTTATTATTCAATTAGTCAGTGGCGCTGTTGGCGGTAATATTGCTGGCAGTTTAATGAAAAATTTAAGTTTAGGAACAGCTTTGAACTCAGTAGTTGGCATTCTTGGCGGTGCCTTAGGTGGGCAGCTGCTAGGCATGCTAGGCATGGGAGCTGCTGGCGCGGCGGGTGGAATGGATATTGCCAGTATCGTTGCACAAGTCGCTGGTGGTGGTATCGGTGGTGGCGTATTATTAGCGATCATCGGCTTTATTAAAAATGCCATGGCTAAATCTTAACCTTACTAAGTGTGCTTTGCCCTTATTATCGTAAGGGCAAAGCAGTAAAAGCAACATGAAACAATTCAGTTTTTTTCTATGCCTAATTGTCAGCTTGACATTTTCTAGCATGAGTATTGCCAATATCAGTACAAAAAATGCTGAAGGCATCACCATTACCTTTTTGGATATTACTGCAAATACTATGGTCAATGAAGTATTAGCGAGTGCAATGAGTCTGGAAGGCATTAAATATAAGTATGGGGGTGCATCGCCCAATACTGGCTTTGATTGCAGTGGTTTTGTAAACTACGTTTACAACAAAGCGGCAAACCTTAAACTACCAAGGACAGCAAAAGGCATTAGCCGCTTTGGGCAAAGCGTTAGTAAAGATGAACTAGCGCCAGGTGATCTCGTCTTTTTTAACACCGCGAAAAGAGCTTTTTCTCATGTCGGCATTTATGTGGGGGATGGGAACTTCATCCATGCGCCCAGTAGAGGCGGCCATGTTAGAGTTGAGAGTATGCAAACTAGCTACTGGGAAGCAAGATTTAATGGTGCAAAGCGACTCGAGACTACAGTAACGAACTAAATTAGCGGTCGCTATGCCCTAGGTTTCTTTCTGGATCAATTTGATCTCTAACCAACTGTTTCAACTCCTTGGACTCAGGAAAACGCCCAGCCTCTTCTCTAGAAAATAACAACCTATCGTTTAAATGTACTTCAAAAATGCCGCCAGTCCCAGGCATCAAACCGACACTTTTTAAATCTTCTTCAAACGTTATGAGTAATTCCTGTGCCAGCCATGCAGCCCGCAAAAGCCAGCGACATTGCGTACAGTATTTAATGGTCAAGTGATGTGAATTTTTCACGAAATACCCCAATTATTCATTTTTTACACCATCAAGCGATATATTGCATTGAAAAATCATAAAATGAACCTATTATATGCTTAGGTGTTCATATACACTTACGTAAGATTCATTTTATATAGAATAAAGGTAATACATGCGCACTACATTTAAAAAATTAGGCTTAATCACCTCTGGTATTTTAATTGGGGTGCTAATTAGCCTCAACATCTCAGCACTGGCAGCTAAGCTTGGCGTTTCTGAGCTACCTGTAGATGATTTACGTGTCTTTGCTGAAGTGTTTGGCAAGGTAAAAAGTGATTATGTAGAGCCTGTAGAAGATAAAAAACTCATTAATGAAGCTCTCACCGGCATGTTGCAGGGTTTAGATCCGCATTCTGCTTATATGGATAAAGATGCTTACAAAGACTTACAGGCTGGCACACAGGGTGAGTTTGGTGGTTTGGGCATCGAAGTAACAATGGAAGATGGTTTAGTAAAAGTAGTCTCACCGATTGAAGACAGCCCAGCTTACAAAGTTGGCCTTAAACCTGGCGATTTAGTGATGAAGCTGGATGAAGAACAAGTCCGTGGCATGACTTTAAATGATGCGGTAAAAATTATGCGCGGCAAACCGGGCACAGATATCACATTGACTGTTCTCCGTAAAAATGTAGACAAACCACTCACCTTTAAAATCACGCGTGACACGATTAAGTCACAAAGCGTTAAAAATAAATATATTGAAAAAGATTATGGCTATGTCCGCATCACACAGTTTCAAGAACATACAGGTGAAGATTTAGCAAAAGCGCTAATAACATTACAAAAAGAAAATAATGGACCTTTCAAAGGGTTAGTACTAGACCTACGTAACAATCCAGGTGGACTTTTAGATGCTGCAGTTGGTGTTTCTGCCGCCTTCTTACCCAAAGATAAATTAGTGGTGTATACCGAAGGGCGCGTAGAAGACTCAAAGATGAAACTGACGTCTAACCCTAGGGATTATGCGCGACGTGGCAAACCAGACTACCTTAGGAATGTGCCAGAAAACTTTAAGGACACACCGATGGTTGTGTTGCTCAATGCGGGTTCGGCATCAGCATCAGAAATTGTGGCTGGCGCGCTACAAGATCATAAGCGTGCCACAATCCTGGGTGTAACAAGCTTTGGTAAAGGTTCTGTGCAAACAATTCTGCCAATGAACAATGGGAGCGCAATTAAACTGACAACTGCACGCTACTTCACACCAAACGGTCGCTCAATCCAAGCAAAAGGCATTGTGCCTGATATTAAAGTAGGTGATGGCTCTGATGACTCAAATCAAGTACATGAAGCTGATTTGAAAGGTCATTTATCTAATCCTACAAAAGCAGAAAAAGCTGACCATGTGCTTGAAAAGCAAGATACGTTAAAAGATGCGGCGATTGAAAAAATGAATGAGAAAAAATTTGCAGAGCCAAAAGGCCCGATAGAACCTGCATCTCAAGATGATATACAATTCGTACAAGCAATGAATGTTCTAAAAGGCTTGCCTGTTAAAGCAGACCCTGAGGAAAAAATAGAGGCTGCAAAACAACAGTAGATTTTACATTTTTAATGAACCCCGCTAAGTGCTTCCTAGTGGGGTTTTTTGTTACAAAAAAATACATAAAACCAGTTGCTTTAATAACATTTTAAATTAAACTAATTCCATGTTTGTTGACCACCTTATTAATACGTTTGATACCGCCTTGCGCACTGTGTTTACAGAAGCAAAAGCAACACGTGCGCATCCAGACGCATCCATCCAAGAAGATACTGTGACGGACAAACAAAAACAGAAAATAATTGCATTGATGCGTATTAATCATGTTGGTGAAGTATGCGCGCAAGCCCTCTACAGTGGGCAGGCATTCACATCCCGCAACCCTCAAGTTGTCAAGGCTTTGACGCATGCTGCTAGCGAAGAAACAGATCATCTGGCATGGTGTGAATCACGTATTAAGGCATTGGGCGGTCGAAAAAGCTTTCTGAACCCCATTTGGTATCTTGGTAGCTTTACTATTGGGGCTGTTGCTGGTGCGATTGGTGATAAGTGGAATTTAGGGTTTTTGGCGGAAACAGAGCAACAAGTCAGCGCACACCTATCTAGCCACTTAGCACAGCTACCTAGCGAGGATAAAAAAACACGTGCAATTATCGAGCAAATGCACATTGATGAAACTTCACATGCTCAAGAAGCGGTTAATTTAGGCGCAGCTGAACTGCCTGCTTCTGTTAAAAAGGCAATGAAAATTTCCTCAAAAATAATGACAACAACTGCGTATTACGTTTAAAGGTAACTAATGGATAAATTTAAAGATGTATTGCTTGACTTAGATGAAGCGGATGAGGTTTTACGCATCGAGTTATATTATGAAGATGGTGAGCCAGCAGGCGTCATTCACAACAAACCCGGCAGTACTGGCTCCGTAAAAGTCTACAATCATCTATACAAAACATTTGGGAGCATTGATGTAGATGCTGCTGTAGAAGGGTTATCGCTATATGCAGAACATACAGCAGATGCGGAAGATCACCCTGGAAAACACCCTAATATCGATCGTCTTTTTAATGTCATCGACGATCAAGAGGCTCTGACGGTAAAAATAATTCCAGCTGAATAGCGGCGCTAAGCCAGTGATTTAGCAATGGGCGGGTGATAGATTAACTCCAGCAAATGCCCTACAGCATCTAAGCAATAAAACCCTCGTGATCCATCACGATGGGTTTTTGGTGCTTCTGTAATTCGAATCCCTGCTTGGACAAAATACTCATACCACTCATCTACAGCTTCGATATGATCCAGCACAAAGCCAATATGGTCTAATCGCTGTTGTGCGCTAGGCGTATAGTCCACACGGTGCAAGGCAAACACATCACCTTCATTCGTAAGGTATACATTGTCCGGATCAGGTTGCCACTCAATCCGCATGCCCATAATACGTGTATAAAAATCAACCGCGACATCAAGCTCTTGCACAAAAAGTGCAATATGTCTGATGCCTAGCATGCCACTAGGTTTTTGCATGTTTAAGCAGTCCCTGTAGCCTTGATTTCATAGTCATGGGTGATTTCTACACTTTTGCTGAGCATAATAGAAGCTGAACAATATTTTTCAGCCGACAATGATACTGCACGCGCTACTTGTTTTTCATTTAAATCATGCCCACTCACCACAAAGTGCACATGAATTTTGGTAAACACCTTGGGAATCTCATCGGCACGGTCTGCACTGATTTCTGCAACACAATCCACCACTGATTGACGTGACTTTTTTAGAATTGTCACCACATCAAATGAGGTACAGCCACCCATCCCAATCAGTAACATTTCCATAGGACGCATGCCAATATTGCGCCCACCATTTTCTGGTGCGCCATCCATCACAACCGCATGACCTGTTTCAGACTCGCCCATAAAGGCAACGTCTTCAATCCATTTAACTCTTACTTTCAAAGCTGACTCTCTCTTTTTTCCAGTAATTTTTATTTCATTTGACGTCTAATAGCTCTACGTCAAAGATCAAGGTTGCATTAGGCGGAATCACACCGCCAGCACCACGCGCTCCATAACCCATTTCTGGCGGGATAATTAGTGTACGTTTGCCGCCAATTTTCATCCCAGCAAATCCTTGATCCCAGCCTTGAATTACCTGACCAGCACCTAGCGGAAACTCGAACGGTTGACCTCTATCCACCGAACTATCAAACTTCTCACCTTTTTTATCAGGTGCATTTTCGTCGTACAACCAACCCGTGTAATGTACGCTTACCGTGAAACCGATTTCTGCTTCACGACCATCACCGACAACGGTGTCGTTTTTAACAAGCTCTGTAATTGTTTGTGTCATTTCTGTTGTTTCCTTATTGTTGTCAGCAACATTGCTAGATTCAGCCTGACATGCATTTAGTGATAATAAACACAACGCTGTGATTAGAAATTTTGATTTGTTCATCGTGGCCTTCATTTAATTGATAAAAATTCAAGTCAGTATGATACTGCATATTGGATTAAGTTCTAAACCGCTTAGCTACTCATGGATGCTCATACACCCAGTTAATCAATGCATCTTGTGCATTTTTACTAGCAGAAGCTTTCGCGTGATTCACTATCATGACCACTACATTGCGTCTGTTGTTTACATCTAACACATATCCAGCAATAGCACTCACCCCATTGATTGAACCCGTTTTCATATGCGCTTTCGCACTAACAGGCGTACCCCTTAATCGTCTAATCAGCGTACCATCTAATGATAATATTGGTAATGATGACATTAGCTCTGGCATGGTAGGGCCTCTGTAGGCATCAATGAGTAACTGCCCCAAATCATTAGCCGTAACACGTTCAATCCGCGATAACCCCGACCCATTTTCGATGACGATTCCATCTGTCTTTCTGCCTTTATCTGTTAACCAAGATTTTACTGCCAACATGCCTCTAATCTCACTTGCAGGCATATCATGATGCTCGGCTGCTATCGTCAGCAGTAGCTGCCTAGCCATTACATTATTACTCCACTTATTAATATCACGTACGATATCTGCTAATGGTTTAGAGCCTTGTTCTGCGAGCTTGACCACCTGTAATGGCATTTCTGTCTGGCTTCGTAACGCTCCATTAAATACTCCTCCTAATTCATGCCAGAGTTTTCTAAACATAAAAAAAGCATAGTGTTCATCATCAAACAAACTTAGCTCTAAATACTTTTCTCCACAACGCGGTGAAAAATGCCCTGTAAAGGTCACAATCGCCTTTTCACTGGAAGCGCTCACATCATAATTTAAGCCTCTGCGCCAGCTACCACAGCCACTTTTACTAACCTGCATATTGTTAACAATTTCAACTTCAGGCAACTCGACCTCTTGCGCAATATTGACTTTATCTTCATGCACGTTGAATTTAAAGCTGGTGTTTCTGCCATTGACCAAAAAAGCACTCGGCAAAGCGTTGTAGGAGCGCCATTTTTCATTATCAAAAACCTTGTGACTTTCAACATTAGTCGCAAAATAACTCTTATCAATAATTAAATCACCTTGAATTTCTTTTAACCCCATTTGACGTAAGCTGAGCAGCAAACGCCTAAACTCTGCCTCTTTAAAACTAGGGTCCCCATATCCTTTAATAATCAGGTTTCCGCGTAAGACGCCCTCCTCCATAATGGCACTGCGATAAACCTCTGTTTTCCATCTGAAATTGGGTTTTAATAACTCTAGTCCTGCATAGGTTGTTACCAACTTCATCACTGAAGCAGGGTTCATTTGCTTCTCTCCATTAACGCTTAGCTCAGGCTGATTGGCATCCACTGCCTGCACAAACATTGCTACGCCAGACTCAGGTATACCCGCTTTTTTAAGCGCATCAGCCACTGGCTCAGGCACGCCGGCATGCCCCAAACCAGCGGCACTTAACAGCATAAAAATAATCAATAGTTTTTTCATATGGATTGCTGTATCGATAACTTGGTCGTTTGAATCATAAAATCAATTTCAGCTTCTTTAATCACATATGGCGGCATAAAGTAAATAGTATTGCCGATAGGCCTTAGTAGTAAGCCATGCTTTAAAGCGTGCTGATAAAACGTAGTTGGAAAGGTATGGTCTTCCACATCCACATCAAATGCGGCAATCATTCCTTTTTGCCTTATATGAAGGATTGGCAGGTTAGTAAGCGCTTGCATTTTATCTCTTATATAGGCAGATTTTTGTTTATTTAAGATTAGAACATCATCGCTTTCAAATATGTTGAGCGTTGCCAGTGCAGCGGCGCAAGCCAGCGGATTTCCCGTATAACTATGACTATGTAAAAAGCCTTTTACAGTCGCATCATCATAAAATGCTGCATATACTGCATCGGTTGTTAGCACAGTGGATAATGGTAGATATCCACCCGTAATCCCTTTTGACAAACAAATAAAGTCAGGTCTGATGTTGGCATGCTCACACGCAAACATCGTCCCAGAACGCCCGAATCCAACAGCAATTTCATCAGCAATTAAATGCACACTATATTCATCACATATTTCACGCGCCCGTTGGAGGTATATTTCATGATACATCCCCATGCCAGCAGCACATTGTATTAATGGCTCTAGAATGAACGCAGCCAATTCCTCATGGTTTGCAGCAATGTACTCCTCTAAAGATTGCGCGCATCGCAATGCAAAATCCTCGGCTGATTCCCCTGCCGCTGCCAATCTAAAGTCAGGACTAGGCATTTGCACAGACTGCATGAGAAGCGGTGCATAAGTGTCTTTGAAAATGGCAACATCCGTTACACCTAAAGCGCCAAGTGTTTCACCGTGATAGCTATTTTGCAGGCTAATAAACTTACATTTTTTTGGATGATCTGCATTGCGCCAATAATGAAAGCTCATTTTTAAAGCAATTTCTGTAGCACTGGCACCATCGCTGGCATAAAACGCATGCCCTAAACCTGTTAATTGAGATAGCTTCTCAGATAATTCAACCACTGGTGCATGGGTAAACCCAGCCAGCATCACATGCTCTAGCGCATCTAGTTGTTGTTTAATCGCCTCTTTAATCGCTGGGTGGTTATGTCCAAACAGATTCACCCACCAAGAACTCACTGCATCCAGATAACGCTTATTGTCCGCGTCATACAACCAGACTCCTTCACCTCTCAGCATAGGAATTAATGGCACTTTTTCGTGTTGCTTCATTTGCGTACAAGGGTGCCAAACCGCTTGTAAACTTCTATATAATAAATCTTGGTTGCTCATGCGTTTAATTTTACGTATTAATAAAAATAGTTTTTACAACTATTTTCAATTTTTCTTTTAACTGTTTAACCACTGTTATACTACAACAAAATATCAGGCCAAATGGTGGACGCGATGGAAATATTAAACTTACTCATGCACCTAGATACGCAAATCGCTGTATTTATTGGCATGCATGGCAACCTGATTTATCTATTATTATTTTCTATTGTATTTTTAGAGATTGGCATCTTTCCGCTTTTCTTCTTACCTGGCAACCCGCTCATTTTTGTCGCTGGCTCGTTTTGCAGTATCGGCTCATTAACCATACCATCAACAGCTGCCGCATTGTTAGGCGGTGCTATTATTGGCAATATAGTGAGTTATCGTATTGGCAACCTGTTTGGCAATACGATTGCGCATAACAAAAGCCTACAGATCAATCATGCTTGGCTTAATGACAAGGCATTAGATAAAACAAGGAAGTTTTATGCCAAATATGGTCAGCTTACTTTAATGATTTCTCCGTTTATCGCCATGGTGCGCACTTTTGCGCCTTTGTTGGCAGGCATCACAAAAATGAACCACCACCAATACTTGATCTACTCGACAATTGGTGCCGTTCAATGGGTCGTCATCCTCATGCTACTCGGCTACTACTTCAGTAGTATCGCCTTCATTAAAATGCATATGGCAAGCATCGTTTTATCAGGGTTAGCCATTGGCATTGGTTTTGTACTATTTGGCTTAATCAAAAACAGAGGTAAGCGTTCTTGATATAAGCATCTGATGGCTAGGGTGCAGGATTCATCATGGAGAGATGAATCTGTTCAATATCGGCAATCACATCATCATGTAGCACTGTTTGATACGCGCCAACATTTTCTTTTAATTGCGCCATCGTGGTTGCGCCAATAATCGTGCTGGCGACAAACCAACGATGATAAACGTAACTTAAGGCCATTTGCGTAGGCGTCAAGCCATTTTCACGGGCTAATTTGGCATACGCCACTACAGCAGGCATTACATTAGGCTTTTTATAGCGTTTTGCATAACCCAAAAATTGGGTCACGCGTCCTTTGGCTTGTGGGTTATCTAGGTACTTTGCTGTGAGATGACCAAACGCCAGCGGTGAGTAAGCAAGCAAACTAATATTTTCTCGATACAACACCTCAGTTAAACCAAACTCCATGCCACGATTCATCAGGTTATAACAGTTTTGTATGGTCGCAATGCGCGGTAAATTAAACGCATCCGCAATGCGACAAAACTCCATCACACCCCAAGGCGTTTCGTTAGAAATACCTACCGCACGCACTTTACCTTCTTTGATTAATGCTGCCAGTGTTTCTAATTGGGTTTGAATACTCACCCACGCTTTCTCATTCCCCGCATCATCAAACTCTAGTGCAGGATCAAACTGATATTGCCCAAATAACGGCACATTACGCTCTGGCCAATGAATTTGGTATATATCCAAATAATCTGTTTGCAAGCGCTTGAGTGAGTCTTCAATTGCATTGCGGATATTGGCTGGGGTGAGTGAGTCATCGCCATTGCGAATCCACGGCATGTATCGATTGCGCCCTGCTACCTTGCTGCCCAAAACAATCTTGTCTCGGGCTTGTTTTTTTAACCAAGGACCAATCATGGTTTCTGTTCGTGTAAAGGTTTCCGCTTTGGGCGGCACTGGGTACATTTCAGCAGTATCAATAAAGTTGATACCCTGTGCCAACGCGTAATCTAGTTGTTCATGCGCTTCTGCTTCTGTGTTTTGATCGCCGAATGTCATCGTGCCTAAGCACACTTTCGAAACAGATATATTGCTATTACCTAACTTGGTATATTCCATCAATACAAATCCTTCAATACAAATCCTTTAGTACAGTACTCTCTAGTGTAATACTTTAGATACGGATGATTCATCCATCACGATTGCTGGCACCGACACCTTCATATCCCATCCAGCTTCTTTAGCGGCTAATTGCAGCATGCTGCAAATTGCTAAAACAAGTTCTGGCGTAAGATTAACATTAACCGCCAATCCTTCTAGACACTCAATATCTAAATGCTTTACATCATCGGATAATTTAAACCCTACTGCCAACATCACACCATCATTGTGCAAGGAATCACGTACCTGATACGCTGTCTCAAAATCCATTTTTGCCAATGCTTCTGTCGCTTCCACTTCTTGCTGAAACTGCTGAACCGCCCCTGATATTTCTGTTGTTTTAAACCCTTCAGCGACGGGCAGATGGGCTTCGTCATTGAGCGCCCCCCACAACTCTCTAGAAAAGCGATAGGTAAACCACAATGCAACCTCGGTATCGTCGCTCAGGCCTACCCGAAACATTAATCGATCTTGTACTTTATCGTAGCTTAGATTTAATTGCTGAATCCCAACTACAGGCGTTTTTTCTACTGACTTATTCTCATCTGTCAAACTTTACTACCCCTCAAAAAAATTTTGTCATATTTTTAACTTTTGCTCTTGAAAAAGCACACAAGCATCCCCAATTAGCAATCTAGCAGCGTGAGTGCTAAAATCTCGCGCATTGCAATTATTTATTAACATTTACTAGTTTAAGCATAACCCAAGGAGAAATCTAATGAAAATTCGTCCATTACATGATCGCGTTGTTGTTAAACGTTCAGAAGAAGAGCGTACAACCGCATCAGGTATTGTTATTCCAGATTCAGCGACAGAAAAACCTGACCAAGGAACAATTGTTGCAATTGGTAACGGCAAAAAAGACGACAATGGCAAAGTCATCGCGTTAGACGTTAAAGTTGGCGACAAAGTTTTATTTGGTAAATACGCAGGTCAAACAGTAAAAGTAGACGGCGAAGAATTATTGGTGATGACTGAATCAGACATCATGGCTATCGTCGAATAATTTCGACGGTATAGAGAAGTCGAATAATTTCGATACCTAATATTTCGAATATTCGAACAAATTTAAAAAATTAATGCATTTAGGAGAATTTTAAATGGCAGCAAAAGACGTAAAATTCGGCGATGACGTTCGTCAAAAAATGGTTTCAGGTGTAAACGTACTTGCGAATGCAGTACGTGTGACTTTAGGTCCTAAAGGCCGTAACGTGGTACTTGAGCGTTCATTTGGCGCACCAACCATCACTAAAGATGGTGTTTCAGTAGCTAAAGAAATTGAGCTACAAGACAAATTTGAAAACATGGGCGCGCAAATGGTGAAAGAAGTTGCTTCTAAAACCAATGATATCGCTGGTGATGGTACAACAACAGCAACTGTGCTTGCACAAGCGATCATCCGTGAAGGCATGAAATCAGTTGCTGCAGGCATGAACCCAATGGATCTAAAACGTGGTATCGACAAAGCTGTTGATGCAGCGATTGAAGAACTAAAATCTCAATCAAAACCATGTACAACCAGCAAAGAAATTGCACAAGTTGGTTCTATCTCAGCTAACTCAGACGAATCAGTTGGTCAAATCATTGCCGACGCAATGGAAAAAGTCGGTAAAGAAGGCGTGATTACGGTTGAAGATGGTTCAGGCTTAATCAACGAACTAGATGTTGTGGAAGGTATGCAGTTTGACCGTGGTTACCTATCACCATACTTCATCAACAACCAAGAGCGTCAAATCGCCCTACTAGAAAATCCATACGTGTTACTACACGACAAAAAAATCTCAAACATCCGTGATTTACTTCCAACATTAGAGCAAGTGGCTAAAGAAAGCCGCCCACTATTAATTATCGCTGAAGATATTGATGGTGAAGCATTAGCAACATTGGTGGTGAACAACATCCGCGGCATTCTAAAAACAGTAGCAGTTAAAGCACCTGGTTTTGGTGACCGTCGTAAAGCAATGTTAGAAGACATCGCTATCCTAACGGGTGGTACAGTGATTGCTGAAGAAGTTGGTCTAAAACTAGAAGATGTAAAACTAGAAAACCTAGGTTCAGCTAAACGCATCGAAATCGGTAAAGAAAACACCATCATTATCGACGGCGCTGGCGCAGAAGACAGCATCAAATCACGTATTACACAAATCAAAGCAGAAGTGGAAGCTTCAAGCAGCGATTATGATCGTGAAAAACTACAAGAGCGCGTGGCTAAACTAGCGGGCGGTGTTGCATTAATTAAAGTTGGTGCAGCAACAGAAGTAGAAATGAAAGAGAAAAAAGCACGCGTAGAAGATGCATTACACGCAACACGTGCTGCGGTTGAAGAAGGTATTGTTGCTGGTGGTGGCGTAGCATTGATTCGTGCACGTGACGCTGTTGCTAAAATTAAAGGTGACAACCTAGACCAAGAAGCTGGCGTTAAAATCGTTTTACGTGCAGTTGAAGAGCCGCTACGTCAAATCGTTGCAAACGCAGGTGCTGAGCCTTCAGTGGTAGTAAACAACGTAGCTGCAGGTAAAGGTAACTATGGTTACAACGCTGCAAATGAAACATACGGTGACATGATTGAAATGGGTATTTTAGACCCAACTAAAGTAACTCGTTCAGCGCTACAAAACGCAGCGTCTATTGCTGGCTTAATGCTAACAACAGACTGCATGATTGCTGAAGCACCGAAAGAAGAATCTGCTCCTGCAATGCCTGATATGGGTGGTATGGGCGGCATGGGTGGTATGGGCGGCATGATGTAATTTTAGCTTCGTCTAAGAGGCGATTGCTGCGTTACATTTTCTTGTCATACTTAAATGTATTGCCTTCGAAAATGCGTCTTGCACTAGCCGCTTATACTTGCTAAAAAATATGCTAACCAAGCATTCAAAAAAACAAACCCGCTTCGGCGGGTTTTGTTTTGTCTTGTGTTTGCTTCGCCTAAGAGATAACTATATATTGTTGAAGTATAAAACTACTAACAATGGAGTTCAGAAATGGCTGACCCCTCGTTAATTACGTACATTCCTATAACAGGCAAAACACGTATAACCTTTTACGACTGTGCATCTAAAATTTACGACATTTTTATAGAAAGAGATGAGTTTGATAGGCTCAAAAAAGTAAAACATTTAGGTTTAATGTCTCGCGTCTTTGACTCTTCAAACCATACACGTTATGAATATTTAATGTTGGAATGTGCAATAGTTGAATTAGTAGATACTCTGAATAAAGGTGCATCTCAAGTAACTTTAGGTGACTTAAGTATTAATGGGGTAGACCATAAGGGAAATGGACTACTAAAATCTTGGTTTATGTTGTCAAATTATGGGCATTGCTTCAATACCTTTGGTGACTCTAAATCGCTATTACTTTATTTACTACAAAACAAACCAGAAAAAGCAGCTTTCTTAAATAGCATAAAAGATAGAGACTTAAAAAATTGGTCACGAATTGTAATTAATAATTATGACTACCGAAAGTTTAACTATGTAATTACTATTTATAGGTTATCAAAGGAATATTATAGAAGCTCAAAAAAAACGACTCCATTAATGTTTCTAAAACTGCTTTTACTTCCTGAAGATGAATATCCAAACTTAATAAAAAACTGGCCGAAACTAACTCAATTAAGAAGAATGTTTCAAACAATAAGAGATATTGCAATACTCGCTATTGATGGGCACTATACTCATACACCTGTTTCCATTGATATAATTCCATTAATCTCTTCCATGCGCGACTCGGAACACGCATATAATGAAAGTTTTATTTCTCAATCACTTGAACCATTACTTGCGATACTAAATGAGGAAATCTATTTAGATAAAAACGTTGTTGGATTACAACGTGCATATGAAATTGAAGCATTAGAACTATTAAAAACAAAAGTTGATTTTAAGACATCTGTATATACTGCTCTATCAAAAGGTTTAATTGATAAAGCTACTCCACTCCAACCATTTTTAAGATTAAAGCTAGCAAAAGAGCTAACGCCAACATCAACTATATATGACGAGTTAAGGAGAGTCCGTTTAGCGGGTAAGGCTTGTCCAAATATTGAATTAACAATTGATCAAAATTTTTACCAAGGTCATAGATATTTAGATGTCTTAGCCTCCTCTGAAAAGTTGTCACGAAAAGAAATTTGTGAAATTTACTATAAGATTTCAATTTTAGTTAATGACTATCTATTTCACACGATTAACAAGAAAGGTGAACGGCTAAATCATATAAGACACACTCTAGAAAACAAGATTATTGAGCATGGTGGAAGTGAAGCATTAAATAACGAGGTGCATAAATTATGGTCAAATGAAATGTTCCCATTCTTCTTAGAAAGCATGAATGAGTTAGCGGCCCCATCATATAGAGCAATTTTATATTGTGCTCTTAAATATATCTTTCTTGACCAATATGATCTTGACTTGAAACATTTAAATAAAAATTACAAGCCTTTTGATTTTAGGATGAACAGAATAAGAGCGCCTTTTGAAGAAAATCTTAGGGTAGCTAAAGAAAAGAATAAAAATGATATTGACAGATTACATGAGATCAAGGTTCTTGAAGCACAGTTAAAGAATTATAGAGGTCCTAAAGATAACTATGTGTATGCATGCATAGACAGGTTGCTTGTTTTAGATACTACTGCAAGCCCAGAAAAAAGAATGTATACAGATTTAGATGGTGTGATTTTATTTGTTAGTGATAAAGAGTGCAGACTAGAAATTATAGAAGCTAAAAATACTGGAAACGCTATGAATGATGCACGAAAAGACATCTCTAAGAAACTACTCCCAGCACTAAATAAAGAAAGAATTAAAGGCTATAGAATTAGCACCCTTGTAGACAAGGGTGCTAAATTTGTATTCAAATTCTAATAATAAATCAATGGGGTCAGACTTAGGTAACCCGCTTTTGACTTACCTTCCCTTTTATCAAGCTGAGTAGCGCAGACAAAATAAGATGAAGGCGAGGACCTGTTTGAGCACCGCGACATGGCACGGGTTGTGTGGTCTGTTAGGGCGAGTTCCGCAGCCGCTTATTTTGTTGAGCAACACAAGGAACCCAAAGGGCTTGATAGCAGGGTGTGTATTTCTTTGGTTACTTTCTTTGGCACAAGCAAAAGAAAGTAACTCGCCTAGAGGCGAAAAAAAATTAGAGTCAAAGTAAAATTAAAAAGCATCAATACTACCTGCCCAGCCAGTTTTTGTTTTATTCCATCAAAATCTTATAATGAGTTAACCTTCATTCTAGAGGGACGCCTAGCGCCCCTTGCCTCTAACATTATGAATAAATACGCAGGTATGAAATGCCAAAAATTATTTTGAGTGGCCATATTGTAGTTCCTGACAATGATCTGGAAAAAGTATGTGATGCGCTATCAACACATATTGCATTAACTCGGCAGGAAGCAGGTTGTCTTAGGTTTGATGTGATACAACGTGATGGCTTCCCGAATATATTTGATGTTTATGAAGAGTTTATCAGTAAGGAAGCATTTGAATATCATCAAGCACGAGTTAAGTCATCTTCGTGGGGTAAGGTTGCTTCAAATGTAGAAAGGCAATACTCTATTCGGGAAGCTGATGAATAAAATCACATTGCTATACTGATAAAATATCGCACGAATCGCAAGGTTATTAATGCTTCAATTACTAAATATGAATAATAAATGGGTTCTGAGAGACATTTTGGTTTCTCTTCTGTTTTGGCGCTCTTTTTGGTTTTGGATAGTGGAGTTTAATTGATGCAAAAAGTGACAATTTTTGGAAAACCTGGTGGCGGTAAAACTACTCTTGCTAAAAGGCTGTCGAAAATTAATGCAATTGATCATTACTCACTCGACTTAATCGAATACCAGGCCGATGGCAATCGTGTATCACGTGAAGCGTTTATGCTCGCACACGATGCCCTCTTAACCAAGAAGAGCTGGGTCATTGATGGTCTAGGGGTATTGGAAGCATTTTGGAAAAGAATTGAAGCCGCAGATACAATAATCTATATCGACCTGCCGTATTGGGTTCACTATTGGTGGGTAACAAAAAGATATCTAATGAGTTTAATTAAGCATCCAGAGGGTTGGCCTGAAGGTAGTTCAGTTTTCAAGGGTACTGTCGCTAGTTGGAAATATTTAAGACTTTCACGTAAGTTTTGGACGGTAGAGCTACTTGAAGACATTAAAGAAAAATCAAGTGGGAGAAACTTTATTCATATCACTAAAGTACAACAATTAAACACTATCCGTTGAACCAATATGCATTGTCAGAAGCAATTGTTGGCAAAGCTCACGTAGGGCGGACTCGTTTACAGTCCGCCGGATAATAAATCACACAATTACTGCAGCGTACCGCAAGTGCGCACGACCCACACAGGCTCAAATAGCTGAAATGACAACCTATCAATCAGAAGCTTCGTTAAGAAAAGGATTTAAACAAAATATCAGTATGCTGCTAGTACAGTAAGAAAATCTAACAGCCATCATTAAATGAATTGCGTGCGCATGCATTTTATGATGTTGGGCAACTTTAAATTTTACAAGTGCTTAAAGACAAACTGGAGGCAGAGTAAAAATCAAATATGTATTTTTTGAAAATTACCTTCACTAATGCATTTAGGGTTTTAAGTCCAAGTCACACGCGGTACTTTTCACTACTTAATAAAATAAAGAGCTTGTGCACATAAATACATAACAAATTAATCAAGGGCACGTTAAACTAGCCGAAGCTGTTCTGATATATATAATTTTTTTTAGTTAAAATACAGATGAAAACATTTAAATGTAGTTGCAAAAGCAATCAAATTTTATTTTTTGAAAGCGTTAGTTGTGTTGCTTGTAACAGAGTTGTTGGGCTTGATGATGAGTTTAACAAGGTTGAGCCCTATGAGTTTGATAATATTAGTGAGACATATTTTAAATCGAACAACCCTACTGTTCATTATCAAAAATGTGATAACAATGTAAATTTCAATGCCTGTAATGGCATGGTCAATCTGAATACTTATGTGCCACCTGAAAACAACGATGAAGTCTTATGTTTTGCTTGTCGTTTCAATGAAACCATTCCAGATTTATCCGTAACTGAGCATATTCCACTGTGGATAAAAATGGAAACAGAAAAGCGCAGAGCCTTATATACCCTAAGGGCATTGTCCCTGCCATTGGCTAATATACGTCAGAATCCAGATACTGGTTTAAGTTTCGATTTTACGACTGGTCGTGACGTAAACGATCACTTTATTAGTAAATTAGCAGGATATGAGATGGTGTTTACTGGCCATGACGAAGGCCACATCACCATTAACTTAGCCGAAGCAGACGATGTTGCCCGTTTTCATACAAAGCATGCAATGGGTGAGAGGTATCGAACATTACTTGGGCATTTCCGTCATGAACTGGGGCATTATTATTTTACTCATTTAATAGAAGGCTCTGTAGAAAAGCACGCATTATGTAAACAGTATTTTGGTGATGACGAGCTGAATTATGAAGAATCATTAAAGAAACATTATGAGAAAGGTGCCCCTATTAATTGGCGTGATTCATTTATTAGTGAGTATGCCACGATGCACCCTTATGAAGACTGGGCTGAAACTTGGGCGCATTATATGCATATCATCGACACCTTAGAAACCGCGAAAAACTTTTCCATTTCTGGCTCCACCAATGGCAATACAGACGAAGCTGAAATTACTGGAGACTTAAACTTACCGCAGGATGCTTTCTTTACTTCTTCACAAACATCTATTACCACGATATTGAATACTTGGGTAAAGTTCTCAGTTATTCTCAATTCATTAAATCGAAGCATGGGGATGAGTGACGCCTACCCATTTGTGTTTACACAGCCGATACGCACAAAATTATCGTTTATTCATCATGCCATTCATGATAGCTTGAGTGAAATGCCTGAATCGGCGGAAGAAGCGAACAAACTTAACTTATAAGGCCGTACTAATTACATCATTAGCGAAGTCTGAAATACATTACTCTTTCGAACTTTTTGTCACGAGTAAAGATCGCTCTAGATCAAACGTGTATTTTTGAATCAGGCCTTCACTACTTCGACTAGGTTTTTTAAATTCAAGTCCCACGCGGTATTTTTCTTCAGGCTTTTCATTATTTAATGAAATTACATTTTTTACTTCTAGATTTAGTAGCGCTTCCCCTAAGTTTGGGAAGTTAATTTTGCAGCCTTCAAATATTGTGCCCACTTTTATTGATGGATGTAAGCTATTTTGTATGATTAAGCCAATACCTCCTAAACTAACATCCGCTAAATTGTATTGAATGCGTTTCTTTTCTTCTGGATTTTCAAAGTCAGGCACTGGTATTTCGCACGGAATGGGATTAAGTATAGGTGGCTTTAAACGGAACAACTCACGCCGCTGCAGTCGCACCAACTCTGTTGGCTTTTCCATTTTAAGCGCATAACCATCAGTCAGTTTCGCCACACTGTGCTGCCTTGCTTTCCATTTAATTCGTCTGCCATTGTCTTTGTGTATCAGCAATTCTGGACTAGCGACCATCCGCTTATTAAAGTCTTCATCAATGGTCATATCGAGATAGAGGTGTTGATGATCTGCCGCGATATGAATAATGCGTGTTAAAAAATCATCTTCTCCATGATTGAATGATACTTTTAAGTCGCTCTCTTCATCTTTTAAGGCTTTTAAAATTTGTAAGATTTGTAGGTCGTGCCGAACAATGAAATCTTCTTCACCAGCTTGCACAATGTCTGTTGTCATGTAATTAACTTATCAATAATTAATGCCTCAATTTTAGTGCGCTCTTCTTGATTTCAATCGTGAGAATAAGTTATGTTTTTAAAGCTTATTGTGAGAATAATTAGGCAGCATGCCTAGTGCAGCGAGAAAATCTAACAGTCACCCTTAAAAAATTGCATGTGCATCCATTTTATGATGTTGGGCAACTTTAAATTTTACAAGTGCTTACAAACGGAAACATTTTAATACAATCTTTTTGTAATGGGTTCGATGGCAATAATGACTAAGCGGTGTAGTTAATTTTTTTCTTTGCACATTAAAAACTAGGAGTTAGAAATGAAAAAATCATTATTTGCTTTATCTTTATTAGGCTTATTAAGCGCATCTTTTTCGGCAAGCGCAATCACATCAGGAGAGGCTGGTTTAGTTTCGCAAACCACCTCAAATACAAACACTACAGCAATGGTAACTGCAACTCCTTCAACATCAGTTGATGCGGTCGCTGTGATTAGGCCAATGGTTTTCACCCCTAAAAAGGTTGTAGGACAAGTCTCTGCAATGGGTTCAGCAATTAATACCATTCAACCTATGCTTGATGCACCTAAATTAAATTAAGTTATTCTGATAATTTAAAAAGGAGCTATTTAGCTCCTTTTTTTACAGCGTGCAAAATTGGGGCAGACACCATTAACCGCAAAATCAAGGGGTCAGCCAGCTTGATTTTAAACTCCTGCATAGATTGCTTACAAGTCTTGCTCTTCAGTCCACGCTTTAATCTGGGATAATACTCCGACGGCACTTCGTCCAAACTCACTGGCTTGATAGGTGACTGCAATCGGTCTTTCATTAAGCACCTTACGCTCAATCAGGCCATCCTCTTCCATTTCTTTTAAACGTTGCGTAATCATTTTCTTGCTGGCTCCCACAATGATGCGTGACAGTGCATTAAACCTAACAGGCTCATCTTTTAAATGCCAAAGGATGGATGCTTTCCATTTGCCGCCAAGCAGAATAACACCTCGCTCTATACGGCATGGTTGTTGGCGCTTTAGAGTTTCTATCTTAGACAATCCCATGATAGGTTCCTAGGTTACTAAATGTTAACTGGTTGACTATTGTAACCTTGAATCCATAATAGGTCTATGCGATTTTATTTCACCCATTAACTAAGGAATTATCATGAAGAAATTACTGCATATTAATGCGCACAATCCACACCCTGTAGCGCCTGGAAAGTTAAGTGAGGCGATGACAGAGCTTGCTATTAACACTGCAATAGAAATGGGGTATGAGGTTCAAAGCACCAAACCAAGTGATAATCACTATGATGTTGATGAAGAAATTGAGAAGCATCAATGGGCAGATATCATTATTATTCAAGCGCCCATTTACTGGATGGGGATGCCATGGCGGTTTAAGCAATATATGGATGATGTTTACACGGCAGGCACAGATGGACGCTTGTGTCATGGTGACGGCCGAAAGTCAAGCAACCCTAAAAAAGACTATGGTTCAGCTGGCTCACTAACCAGTAAAAAATATATGTTCTCACTAAGCTTCAACGCTCCCCAAGAGGCATTTAATGACGAATCAGAATACTTATTTCAAGGCAAAAGCGTCGATGATTTATTGTATCCAATGCATGTTAATTATCGTTTTTTCCGTATGGAGCCATTAGAGACTTTCGTTTGTTTTGATGTGCTCAAAAACCCTCAAATTGAAAGTGACTTTGAACGCTTTAAACAACATATGAAACGTCAACTTCAATGAAGCCCTCGTAGGGCGGACTTGTTTACAAGTCTGCCCTATGGCTAAAAAGTGCTGTGATTCCATCCCCAATTTTGGCGTTCAGCGTCGGTCATACTAATGTAAATTCTATCTCCAGCGATGGATAGTTCTTCTGATATGAGGCTGCATAGCGCATCTGAAAACGCTTTTCTGTCACCTGGCAACCCTAAAGATCGGTAATCTAACAATGCGGTTGGCGCCTCGCTGCCACCCATCGACATCGGCGTTTTTTGATCAACAGCAATCATCACATAGCTTTCGGGCTTGCCGCTGGCTTGTGACACTGTACTGCTGGCTTTTTTAATCAATGCTGATACATCACTCACTTCTTGGTTTGTTTTAATGTTTAGGTAGGGCATGGCTCACTCCTTTATCTGCAATAGAGGCACGAAAGTCTTTAGTCCATATACCGCGTTAAAAATGTACTCAAATGCTCATTTACACAAAAGTAAATTCCGCTTTTCCGTGCATTTTTGCCTTGTCTCTGAACAAAATCTATTTCGTGCTAAGTTCTTTGAATCATTATTGATTTCATGCTCTAAGGGTACTGCTCTAGTTTTGAAAAATCAAGACCATAGTTCCCTTACACACGATAGACTACTATTATTATAGTTAATTCGTTTTAGGGAGTTTCTATGGCACAACTTGGTTCTATCATCCAGCAGATCGAAGCAGCAACGCAAACCAAACTGAGCAACTACTCATTGAGTTCAGTTGGCGGTGGCTGTATTAATACGGCGTATAAAGTCTCTGCAGGGAATAAGCATTACTTTATTAAAGTGAACTCGCCAAATTTATCCGCGATGTTTGAAGCAGAGGCGGCGGCCTTAGAAGAAATGGGCGAGCTTAATTGTGTGCGTGTACCTAAAGTGATTACTTATGGTACCGCAGATGGCCACAGCTATTTAGCTTTGGAATATATTGCACTGGGCAGCATGCGCGGGGGTGCTGCAAAGTTGTTCGGGCAGCAATTAGCGCAATTACATCAACAGACAATGCCCTATTTCGGCTGGCATATCGACAATACGATTGGCAGCACGCCACAAATTAACGATCGCGAAGATGATTGGCACACGTTTTGGCAGCAACATAGACTTGACCAGCAATTGCAGTTTGCTGCGCAAAAGGGCTATACAGGTCGGGTGCAAGATAGAGGCATGCTGTTATGCGAAAATCTGCATGTATTTTTTGACAATTACACCCCGCATTCTTCAATGCTGCATGGTGATTTATGGGGCGGTAATGCGGCTGGTGATGAGCAAGGCAACCCAGTGATTTTTGACCCTGCCAGTTATTATGGTGACCGAGAAACCGATATCGCCATGACTGAGCTATTTGGTGGTTTTGGCCACGATTTCGCCAGCGCCTACAATGGTGAATATCCGCTAGAAGCTGGTTACGCAGTGCGCAAAACACTTTATAATTTGTATCATATTCTTAATCATTTAAATTTATTCGGTGGTAGCTATTTAGGCCAAGCTGAATCAATGATTGAGCAACTATTATCTGAAACTTAAAGAAGGTCTCAAAGAAAGTATGAGTAAAATTAAAGTACTATTTGTATGCATGGGCAATATCTGTCGTTCACCAACTGCTGAAGGTGTTTTTAACCATATGATCCGTGAGCTAGGCACAGAAGATCGTTTTCATCTGGATTCTGCAGGCACGCATGCCTACCATGTTGGTGAGCGCCCTGATGCGCGGGCACAACAAACGGCGGAAAGCCGTGGCGTTGATTTGTCCTACATTCGTGCACGTAAATTCACCGCTGCTGACTTTGAAACGTTTGACTATATCTTAGCGATGGATACTGAGAATTACGAGATTTTGATGGAAGCATGCCCAAGTGAGCATCAGCATAAGGTGAAACTATTTTTAGAATTTGCACCTGAGCATCCAGAACGCGATGTACCTGATCCTTATTATGGTGGTCAGCATGGCTTTGAGCATGTGTTTGATTTAGTTGAAGCCGCCTCTCATGGCTTCCACAACGCTGTACTCTAGGAACATACACTCTAGAATCAAATAATCTAGCAGACTATGGGCGGACACACTTGTCGTCCGCCGCATGATTTAGCTGACTGTCTAGATTATCCAATATAGATTACCAAGGCAGCTCTTCACCATTGGTATGCCAAAAAGTGCCTGAGTTTGATAGATCCAGCGCGTCCATCCGTTTGAGTAAGCCATCTACCGATTCATCAGTGTTGATTAAGCCACCATGACCTGTCATATCAGTACGGACCCAACCAGGGTGCAAAATAGCAACAGCAATGCCTTTTGGTTTTAAGTCGATTGATAAAGATTTACCCGCTGCATTTAACGCGGATTTCGACATGCGGTAAGCATAGCTACCACCAGAGTCATTGTCGGCAATCGAACCCATACGGCTGGTGACTAAGCCCACTTTGGAACCTTTGCTTAAGTTATTCATTAACGCGTGCGTGACTAATAATGGGCCTAAGCTGTTGACTTCGTACATCCGTTTAAAAGACTTAATTGCTGTTGTGCTAATGTCATTTAAACCAAGGCCGCCAGCAATGCCTGCATTATTAATCAACCAGTCAATCTTACGGCCATGCAGTTTTGCAACTAATTGATGCAAACTATCTGGGTCACTCACTTCTACATTTTCAATCACTTCAACACCTAGCGCTTGTAATGCTGGTGTTGCTTTACGACAGGTGGCAATTACATCAAAGCCACGCTGTTGCAGTTGCGTACAAAATTCTAGCCCTATACCACGGCTACTGCCTGTTATTAATGCTGTTTTTGCCATGTGCTTTCTCCTTATCATTTTATAGGATAGATTAGAACTGAACCAATGAGTTCGGACTCTATTGCTTTATCTTTCAGCCCAACTTCAGACCTGCCACAAACCCTACTGTTGCGCTCACACCACGACTGGTGATTCTTGACAAACGGTCCATTAAAAAACCGCCGGAACTTTTAACAGCACCGCCAGCAACATCGGCTGCATTTTTTAAACTTTCATCACTAATGATAGTAATGTCGTAATACTCAAAAATAAAGATGGCGACAATGGCTGCACCACCAACAAATAAAGCCATTTTCAGTGCTTTTTTAGCAAAATAGCCTACCGCTAGCCCAATAATAAATGGTGCGCCAACATCTCCTAGTAAAAACTGACTCGATAACCAATCTACCTGACCACCTTCTAAGGCTAATTCTTCATTCATGATCTTTAGCTTTCTTATAAAATCACGACCATTCTATTACAAAAAAATTAATGGCGCTCGCGTAGGGCGGCCTCTTTTACAGCCTACCGCATGGCAATCCACGCAATCCGTAGCATAAATGGGCAGAGCAAATTTATTTGCTTAACCTTGCTGAAATGACCTCGCTAGCATATTGTTCTAGGTTGTATTCTCATTTGCTACAAACGCTTAATTAAATATTGATCAACAGGGTTACGTGATGTTATTGGAAATACATTGGGTTTTATCATTTTTATTGCTCGGCTCATTTGTCGGCTTTATGGCCGGGCTGTTTGGTATTGGTGGTGGGGGCATTATGGTTCCTGTGCTTACGACACTGTTTATCTATCAAGGTGTGCCAGTTGAAAAAGTAGTCCACTTGGCGCTGGGCACATCAATGGCATCTATCATTGTGACTTCGTTATCGAGCATGCGGGCACATTATGCAAGAGATGCCATTATTTGGCCTATTGTAAAAGTCATGGCGTTGGGTATTATCTTGGGTACATTTATCGCTACATTTGTTGTGGTGAATATTCCTTCCATTTATCTTGCCCTTTTCTTTTCACTTTTCATGGCCTACGTTTCTACCCAAATGTTTTTAGACAAAAAACCAAAAGCGAGCAGAAAGTTAGCAGGTAGCGGGGTACTATTACTGGCTGGGTCTGGCATTGGCGCAGTATCAGCATTAGTCTCTATAGGAGGCGGCTCTTTAACTGTCCCCTACCTGCTTTGGCAGAATGTCGATATCAAAAAGGCTATTGGCACATCTGCCGCACTTGGCTTCCCCATTTCAGTGGCCGGCACTCTCGGTTATATTTTTAATGGTTGGGCTGTAACGACAGGGCAAGACTATACGTTTGGCTTTGTTTATATCCCAGCTGTGCTCCTTATTTCTGCGACTAGCTTTATCACTGCCCCATATGGCGCAAGACTGGCGCATAAGTTGCCAGTGACGACCTTAAAAAAAGTGTTTGCATTACTCTTGATTGTGCTTAGTTTGAAAATGTTATTTTCAGTTTTATAGACAAAGAGTAGAGTGCTAAATATAGTCTATTTTTTCAATACAGGAGATGCTTGATATGAGTAACAATAATGTTGAACAAATTCGTTCCGTCGTACAGCATTACATAGAGGGTGCAATATCTGGGAAAGGTGATCAGATGAAGCCTGCCTTTCACGAAGATGCAACTATATTTGGCTTTATTGGCGATGATTTATTTGCAGGACCAATACAAAAGCTATTTGATTGGAATGATGAGAATGGCCCTGCCGTAGATATTGTTAGCAATATTGCCAATATTGATATTGAAGGCACCATTGCTACAGTGCGATTAGAGTCAGATAACTGGACTGGTCATCGATTCACTGATTTCTTTACCTTATTAAAATGTGGTGATGAATGGAAAATCATGAATAAAGTTTTCCACCTCCATGGTTAATCAATCAATGTAGCCAAGCTGATTTTCAGGTGCAGCTACATTGTTTATTCAACGGTTATGGTGACTTTTTCAGACACCACCGGTATTTTATGTGGGGTATGCGCATAATTCCCTAACACTAACTGTAAAGTATGCTGACCTTTTGGTAAGGTAATCAGTGCTTCAGTTTGCCCGCCACCAAAATGCATTAATTGCTCATTTTTACCTAAAGGTTTGGTTAAATCAGGCAAACTATCCATATCGATTAACAAATGATGATGACCAGTGTTTTTCTGCATTGTACCTGCTGGCGCCACACCCATATTACTTAAACCAAACACGACTTTAAATGTCTTTTTTACGACTGCGCCGTCGGCGGGTGAAATAATATAAGCTTTAGCTTCTTTGTGAGAATTAGATAACTCTGCTCCTGCTTGTGCCACAAGACTAAAGGCAAAAAACACTACTAATAATAAACTGCTTTTCATCATGGCTCCCTTGTTTAAATTTTAAAAAAGTATATTTACTGACCACTTTATAGACCGACTGCCTAGAAATCTAATAGTTTCAAATGAATCACCAAGCACCGACAAAGGCAGTTTTTATTTTACCGATTATTAATCCAACCCATAACGCGTTATACTGTTGACCCTAAAAATAAAAGCAAGCCTCTTTTCATACACAGACAAAAACGAAAGTAAATCATACAATGGCAAATGAATTAAATACCTTAACCCAACGCTTAAGCTATATTGTTGGAGAAAATATGGCGAATCAATTAAAAAATGATGGTCTTGAATTAGAGACAGATGCATTGGCATTAGCAGTGAACGATGTATTTTCTGGTAACGCATCGCGTTTATCACAAGCTGAAAAACAAAGCACAGTAGAAGAGATTCAAAAAATCAGCCAAGCAAAACAAGCAGAATCGAATGCAAAAAACAAAGCTGAAGGTGCTGCCTATTTAGCAGAAAACGGTAAAAAAGACGGTGTAACCACGACTG
Source organism: Methylophilaceae bacterium (assembly GCA_051252095.1). Classification (GTDB taxonomy): domain Bacteria; phylum Pseudomonadota; class Gammaproteobacteria; order Burkholderiales; family Methylophilaceae. The sequence continues at coordinate 232,063 of JBPOFK010000001.1, read as the reverse complement.
ACAGCGGCTTACAATACAAAACGCTGGTTTCTGGCAAGGGTGAACAACCAAAAGCTAGCGATACGGTAAAAGTGCATTACAAAGGCACATTGATTGATGGCACCTTATTTGATAGCTCTTATGACCGTGGAGAGCCTGCTGTTTTCCCAGTCACAGGTGTAATTGCTGGCTGGGTTGAAGCATTGCAATTAATGAATGTGGGCGATAAATATGAGCTCACTATTCCATCTGATTTAGCTTATGGCGCACAAGGCAGTGGCCCTGTCATTGGCCCAGATGCTACACTGGTATTTGAAGTTGAGCTATTGGGTATTGAGTAAAGCCTTAATCATGATTTCAAAAACAAAACCCACCACGCCGGGTTTTGTTTTTTTAACTCTTACATCTAAATCTAACTGTGTTAAGCCCCTTTTTTCTTCAAGTGGTACTTATTACTGATAATACTTTAGGAGCTGATTCATATTGTTTCAAGAAAGTCACAAGTATGAATCAACATCCAAATCTTCATGATAAATAAACCGATTGCGGCCTTGGTTTTTAGCCTCATAGAGTGCGTTATCTGCTTTAGACATAAGCACATCAATTAACACGGTTAAATCATTGCAATTTTTATTACTAAAATAAAAATGATACGCACCTATGGATACAGTTAATGAACCTAGGTCTGTTGATAAAGTTGCTATCTGCTGCATGATTCGCTGAAAAACAACAGCGCTTCTTTCTTGATTGGTATCTGGCAACCAAAGTAGAAACTCATCTCCACCAATTCTTGCAACAAACTCATAATCGCGGATTGATTCAGTAATTTTATTAACAACATGGACAATCATCTCATCACCTGTTTGATGTCCACAGGTATCATTCAGCTTTTTAAAGTAATCGATATCGATTATTGCAAGTATACCCTCACCACGCTTTCTGCTTAGTTGGTTCAAACTTTTTTGCAGGCTCTTATACATTCCCCGACGGTTAGGAATGTTCGTTAAGCTGTCGTGATCTGCTTGGTGTTTAAGTTCCTGGTTCAGCGCATGAAGCTGCACCTCTTGTTCTTTGCGAATTAATTCAACTTCTATCCAAGAAGCCATCAATTGCAAGGCATCAATATCAATATCAAGAAATTTTCTATGGGTAGGATAAGGGCTAGAAAAGTTTAATGTGCCATAGAGCTCATCATTAAGACGGATGGGAATACCGATGTAGGATTCAAGCGAAAATGCTTTGTAAGCAGGGTGAATAGCTAATTTGGCATCCTTAGCGACATGCTCAAATGCGACGGGGCCTTTGGCAGCACATGTAATACTGCAATAAGTGGCGCTCAAGTCAAATATGTCTCTAGCCTTTATAGAGAAACTAGTTGGCGCTTTGCAAGACTGAATAATGTACTCATTTTGCTCAACTTTGGACAAAATACCGATATCCAACCCAAACCTCTCAAGCCCCATCTTAAGCAGTTGAGTTACTTGATGCTCAAATCCCTTCTTGTAATCATAGGTAATTTGATACAGCCTGCGAATAATCTGCTCACTGCTTACAACATGCTCGCCATTTGATTGTGTGAACATTATTTGACCTCCTAAACCTCTAAACGGGCTTTCAATCATTTCGAATAATACATTACTAGGTGATGTAAACGCAAAAATAAGTTGTGCAAGTGCAATTGAAGTTAAATTGGCTAAAGTCAAATGCTCAATTCTTAGAAGATGCATCTCTGACCATACTAAGGTAGAATTAACATGCAGTGCTGCGGTTAAGCAATAGCAACGCAACACAATCGATTACTAAACCATTAAGGACACTATGTTAAATCAGTCGACTGTTCGTTTATTTAAAGTCACCCTATTAAGTGCAGTTGTTTTTGCCAGCTTAATTGGTTGCGTAGACAAAGAGGCAACGGAGATGGAAACTGAGACTCCAGAAACTGTTGCGTTAACAAAAATGACTGGCTTAAAAACACCAGAATCAGTTGTGCAAGCCAAAGATGGCAAAATTTATGTATCGGAAATTAATGAATTTGGCAAAGACGGTGATGGCCAAATTAGCGTGATTGAAAACGGTCAACTCAGTGTGTTTGCTGATGGCTTTGATGATCCCAAAGGCTTAGTGATTATTGGTGATTCTCTGTATGTGGCGGATAACACCCAAGTGATTAAAGTAAATCTAATGGACGCTACACAAAAAGAAGTGTTTGTACCAGCGAGCGCTTTTACAACCCCACCGCAATTTTTAAATGACTTAGAAGCTGACCCACAAGGCAATTTATATGTATCGGACACTGGCAACATGGAAACTGGTAAAGGTGGCGTGATTTATAAAGTTAATGCTAGCGGCGATGTAACTAAGTTATTAGATGGATCAGACAACCCATTGGTTCTAGCACCTAATGGCCTGCTGGCTGATGATACTGGGACGTTTTTAACCTATGTTGATTTTACTTCTGGCATATTGTATAACTTAAATACAGAAACAAGTGAATTGACTGATATTGGCGAAGGTTTTGGCGGTGGCGATGGGCTTGTGCATCATTCAAGCGGCAAGCTGTATGTGAGCGATTGGAAAAACGGCAAAGTGTTTGTGATGGGAGTCGATGGTGAAATTACATCCATAGGCCCACAGTACCAAGCGGCAGCAGATATCGCCATTACTAAAGACGAGCACTATTTGATGGTTCCTGATATGAAAGCTGGTGAGTTAGACTTCATTGATCTGACAAAATAATTTTTCGCCTTAAAAAAACCTGCTTCGGCAGGTTTTATTTTATCTAATCATGGATATACATTTATTGTTACCACTTGCAATTTGTGGAGTTTGCGCGATACTTAAACCTCTTACTTGACTATTCATTGCAGAGGAGAAGCTCATGTTTGGCAATCCATCATTAGTAACCCGCATAGCGGTTGGGAAAGTTGTTGGTCTAGCCTTTGGTCTGACTGGGTTTATTTTGCTACCGTACTTTTGGCCTGATGCCAGTCTTTTATTAAGAGTCGGTATATTATTTTGGTACACTACGCTAGGGGCTATTATCGGCGTGTTTGGCGTAATGACTTATCACCCTGTATTAAGATTACCAATGCCTTGGTGGGTTCGTGCGCCATTGATTGGCGGTTGGATGAATTTTGTTTTAACCTTTTTTGCTTACGATGCCATGCAAACATTATTGATTTCCATGTTTGGCTATAACGGCGTATTAAAATCACCCTTTTGGTTTGTAGCTGAAGGTGCTCTGATTGGTTTAATCATGGGATATTTGGCAACACGCTTTGGTGGTGAAGGTAACGCTACGTTAAATGAGCAGTTGCACTAAAAGGATGCTCATCAAAAAAGATTAAAGTGGTTCGTCAGTTGTAAACTGCAATTGCGCAAGCCTTGCATATAAACCATCTTTTCTGCGCAGTTCTGACGCATCGCCCACTTCTACAATCTCACCTTTTTCCATCACCACAATTTTATCGGCTTTTTGCACAGTGGCTAATCGGTGAGCAATTATCAGTGTGGTTCTGCCCTGCATGGCCGCATTTAGACCTTGTTGCACCAGAATTTCTGATTCTGCATCCAGCGCACTGGTAGCCTCATCTAATAATAAAATTGGCGCATTTTTTAGCATGGCGCGTGCAATTGCAATACGTTGTTTTTGTCCCCCCGACAAACGGGTACCGCGCTCCCCTAAGAATGTGCGGTAACCTTCGGGTAATTGCGGCACAAATTGTGCAACTTGTGCCGCAGTTGCTACGGCAATGACCGCTTCATCTGATGCCTTGGGATTTCCATAGCGGATATTTTCTAATACATTCGCTGAAAAAATCACAGGGTCTTGCGGCACGATAGCAATCAAATTGCGCAAATCATGCAAGCTGATGTCGCTGGTGTTTTGACCATTAATGGTGATGCTGCCAGTTTGCGCATCGTAAAATCTTAGCAACAGCTGAAAAATAGTGGTTTTTCCTGCCCCTGATGGCCCTACTAGCGCTACAGTTTCACCTGGACTAATGTGCAAGCTCACGTTGTTTAGTGCTGGAGTGAGTGGACGTGACGGGTAGTGAAATTGCACATTGCTAAACTGAATTTCAGCTTTGGATACATCAGTGAGCGGCATTGGCAAACTCGCATCTATGATTGCTGTTTCGGTGTGCAATAGTTCAAGCAAACGCTCAGTGGCCCCAGCGGCACGCATAATATCACCCCAGACTTGTGCCATGGTACTGACACTGCCAGCTACCATAGCCGCATATAAAACAAATGAAGCCAACTCACCTCCGGTCATCTCACCGTTGCTCACCTGCCGCGCGCCTAACCATAAGACAAAAATGATGGTGCCCATGACGGCGGTAATAATGACTGCAGTCAGCAAAGCTCTGACCTTGACACGTCTGATTGCCGTTAAAAAGCTTAACTGTGCGCTATTGGCAAAGCGGTTCGTTTCACTGGCTTCTTGTGTATAAGATTGTACAGTTGGCATGGCATTTAAAATTTCACCCGCCATCGCAGAACTATCGGCGATTCGGTCTTGAGATTCACGCGAGAGCTTTTTGACTGAACGCCCGATTAACATGATGGGAAAAATCAAACAAATCATTAACCCAATATTAATTGAGAATAAATAAAAGCTAGTCACTGCAAGCATGATCATGCCACCAACAAACTGGAATAGACTGCGTAAGCCCATCGATGCAGAACTACCCACAACTGTTTGAATCAGGGTGGTATCTCCTGTTAAACGGGACAGCACTTCTCCAGTTTGTAAGGTTTCAAAAAACTGCGGCGATTGCCTTAATACACTTGCGTAGACAGCACTGCGCAAATCCACGGTAACCCGCTCACCTATCCAAGATACCATATAGTAGCGCGCTGCAACCATCAGTGCCCAAAAGGCTGCTAGTGCAAACAGCACGCCAAATTTTGTATCAATATTTACTGTGGGCGCTTCACTATTACTTTTACCAAAACCTACATCAATCAAATCCCTAAATGCTAATGGAACCAGCAATAGGGCAGCAGATGCCAAGCACAACAAGACGAAAGCAAGCGCCATTTGCAAGCGATAAGGCTTTAAAAAAGGCCATAAATCTTTTAATGATGCCACACGTTTGGGTTCCAATCTTTGCTTATTTTTTGTTGTCTTGTCTTGCGCCATGGTTTGAATTTTCTGTAATAAGGTTTATAAGACCTGATGATAGTAATAAAGTGCTTACTTATTATTGTTAGATAATTTAAAGTATTTACTGACAAAACAAACAATATAGACTATGAACCGATGATACGGCGCATTTCTTTCATGTTATTTTTTGTATGCTTTGCTAACATCGCAAATGCTAATTGCGGTGAAAATGGTGTATGGCTACAAGTCTTAGGCTCTGGCGGACCAGAGCTAGGTGACAAACGTGCATCAAGCAGTTATTTAATATGGCACAACGGCAAAGCAAGGTTATTAGTGGATATAGGCAGTGGCAGCATGCTGCATCTAGAGCAAACTAACGCCGATATTAACGATTTAGATGCCGTGTTATTAACCCATCTACACGTTGACCACAGTGCGGACTTGCCTGCGCTCATTAAAGCCTCTTTTTTTACAAATCGGACACAAGACTTACTCATTTTTGGACCAGATGGTAATGCTGTAATGCCATCAACCACTAACTTTATCCAAACATTATTTGGTTCCAATGGTGCCTATCGGTACTTAAGCAGTTATCTAGATGGTACTGAAAGTTACACCATTCGGCCACATGACATTACGCTAGAAAATAAACTGGAGCAAACCATTATAAACAATGCCTATTATCAAGTAACAGCTGTGCCTACGCATCATGGTCCAATCCCGGCTGTTGCATGGCAAATTAAGATTGCGAACAAAAAAATTGTGTTCAGTGGTGACATGAACAACGATAACCATACACTTACCCATTTAGCCAACAATGCGGATTTATTGGTCGCCCATCATGCCATTCCACAAAGTGCAAAAGGCATTGCAAGAAATTTGCATATGCCACCTTCTGTTATTGGACAGATTGCATCGCAAGCGCATGTTAAGTACTTAGTTTTGTCACACCATATGTTAAGAACACTAGACCATACTAACAATAGCCAAGCAGCAATACGCCAGCATTATGCAGGACCTATGTCTTTTGCAGAAGACATGCAATGCTACCAACCTTAACCATGAACAAGATAAACGAATATGGTTAAAGTTTGCGCTTGTTAACGCTAGAATAGCACCTGTATGCAATTACATTATCAAAGCCTTGGCCAAGGCAACCCGCTTATTTTGCTTCATGGTTTATTCGGTTCATCCGATAATTGGGGAACCGTCGCTAAGCAACTATCTAAAAGCTACCAAGTGATTAGTGTTGATTTAAGGAATCATGGTAGGTCACCCCATCATCATTCGCAAACTTATGCAGCAATGGTGAACGACATATTTGAGTTATGTGATGCATTAAATCTAGTGACTATTCATTTACTGGGGCATTCGCTTGGCGGAAAAGTGGCAATGCAGTTTGCAATGCAGCATCCCGAGCGTATGGACAAATTAATCGTGGTTGATATGTCTATGCGGTCTTATAGCGATGAACATACACACTTGATTGATGCCATGATGGCAGTTAATCTTCACAAAATGAAATCTAGAACTGACGTGGATAAAACATTAAGCCATGTCATACCGAACAAAATGGTACGACAGTTTTTACTGATGAACTTGGTTAAAACAGAGGAAGGCCAATACTGGCGCATTAATTTGCCAGCGCTTAAAGCAAACTACCCTGCACTGATCGCGGCACTCGCTGAATTATATCCGTATGATAAAGCTAGCTTATTTATCCGTGGTGAGCACAGTAACTATATAACGGATAGTGATATCTCACTGATACAAAAACACTTTACCCAAGCAGAATTTGCAAGTTTACCAACTGGCCATTGGGTGCATGCTGAAGCGCCAGAAGCATTTATCAACACTGTTTCACAGTTTCTCATTCAATAAAGCGCAAACGGAGCGCGAAGTTATGATAGGCCTGGCTGCGGAACCTTTTCATTCTTCAAGTTTTCATCGCTTGTTATTTCATTCGCCATCTCAACATCAGCAGCATCTGCCTCAATGCCATCCTGTTGATGTTTTGCGGTGCCATCAAAGCTAAGCACAGCAAGCATAGGAAAATGATCAGAGCCAATAGACGGCAATCGTTTAATTTTAGCTAGTGTGAAATGTTTGCTATGAAAAAGGTGGTCAAGAGGCCACCGGAAGAATGGATATTTTGCATGAAATGTACTAAAGATACCTCGCCCTATTCTTGGATCAAGTAAACCGCTTATTTTGCGGAATAATCTAGTCGTCGCTGACCATGCTACATCGTTTAAATCACCAGCGACAACAATTGCTTGTTTAGATTTTGCAATACTTTTTGCCACAACAATTAGCTCAGCATCACGCTCTGTTGACTCTTCATTCTCTGTTGGACTAGGCGGTGCAGGATGTAGGAAATGTACCCTCACCTGATCGCCCGTTCGTAATGTCAATAGCGCATGAATAGAAGGCACGTCACTTTCAACTAGGTATGAAATTTCTGCCTCATCTATTGGCAGGCGTGAATACACATGCATACCGTATAGATTATTTAATGCACATTTAATAGTATGCGGCATCTCCGACTGAAGGACATCTAGCTGTTTTTCCCACCATTCGTTCGTCTCCAATGTGAGTAAAATATCTGGTTTATATTGGCGAACATGATCAATTAACAGGTGTGCTTCTTTATTCGTCATCAGTACATTTGCTGTAATAATCGAAAGCTGTGCATCATTGTTACCGTTTTTTGTTGTGAGAACTTCTACTGGCCACAATGGCAAGTAAGGTAATACCCAGCCCATCTGCCAAATAAAACAAACTGCGGTGATGATTGCCACAAGCCAACTTACATGCTGTGCAAAATCGAAATATATGCAGTCTGCTATGAACAAGACTAGTGCGATTACCGCTAATTGCAATCGGGGAAAGTCCCATCCCCGCACTAGCCAATGCGGATTACGCCATAAAGGAAGTAAAGTAAATATTGTTAGGGAAAAAGTAGCCCAATAGAGTCCAGTCGTCATTTATTATCTATCACGCTTAACTGGTCTTAGCCTTTTACCAACCAAATAGGAATGAGAGGCGTCCACAAGCGCCCTGTTCTCCAAGGCTGTTCTACCTAATAACATTCTGAACTTCATATTATCGCGTGCGGTTAATGTCATCTCGATTGACCATGCATGCAAACCAATCACAAGCGTGGTAAGAATGACATAACGCTCTTCTTTATGTCCGCCAGAATCACTTACAATACGCTGATCAAACACATCTGCTTGGCAGACAACGACAGCATCTATATTGCGTTGCTTGGGATGAATACTAAACTCAATACGTTGCTTGCCGTTCTCAATAAACGGTCGCAAATCAAAAGCGTGTAATGCAGAAGTACGCGCGCCTGTATCAACTTTTGCTTTTATTGCTGGCAAGCCTAATTCTGGGAGCTGTACCCATTCACGCCACCCAAAGGTTAATATTTGTTGTGTTTGACTAGCCAATGACTTACCTTCATCCACTTAAAAATCCTGTCGGAAATTGATTAAACAATAAGATTGTAAGGTAGTATGTCACTAGTGACTATCAATACTTACATGACCATAGAAAGCAGTATGCCAACTTGATAGCCGGCATTAATATTTAGGAGTCTTTGATGAAACTAGCCATCTTGTCTTGCGGGCCAACATCTTATAGTACGCGTCGTTTGAAAGAAGCCGCTCTCAATCGCGGTCATCATGTTAAGGTGCTGAATACGCTAAAATTTTCTATCGATTTACAAAAAGGGATTCCTGATTTGTACTATCGTCAAAATGAATTAAGTGATTATGACGCCGTACTACCGAGAATCGGCGCCTCTATTACTTATTTTGGTACAGCTGTCGTGCGTCAGTTTCAAGAAATGGGCGTGTTTTGTGCCAACACCGCTCATGGGATCAGCAATTCTCGCGACAAATTACGTAGCTTACAAATTTTAAGCCGCCATCAAATCGGCATCCCGAGAACAACCTTTGTCAGAGATAGAAAAGATGTATTGCCCGCCATTGAACGTGTGGGTGGCGCTCCCGTCGTCATTAAACTCATTGAAGGCACGCAAGGTATTGGTGTATTGCTTGCAGAATCAATCAAGGCTGCTGAATCCATTATCGAACTATTACAAAGTCAAAAGCAAAATGTGCTGATACAAAAGTTTGTTGCTGAAAGCAAGGGTAAAGATATCCGTGCCTTTGTGGTGGGTGACCGCGTCGTTGCGGCTATGCGCCGCGTCGCGCAAGGTCAGGAGTTTAGGAGCAATGTCCATCGTGGCGGGATTGCCGAAGCAGTAGAGCTAGATGAACAATATAGAGAAACGGCAGTGCGGGCAGCGCAAATTTTGGGTTTGCAAGTTGCCGGTGTGGACATGCTAGAGGGAAAAAATGGTCCACAGATTATGGAAGTGAATTCATCGCCAGGCCTAGAAGGTATCGAAACTGCAACTGGATTAGATATTGCTGGCGCAGTGATTGACTATGTTTCTGCACAAGTAGACTTCCCTGAAATTGACATACGCCAACGTTTAACCGTGAGCAAAGGCTATGGTGTCAGTGAAATTTTCATTCCTGAAGGTTCTGACTTTTTAGGTAAAACGATTAGAGAAGTCATGGATGCTGAGAAAGACATTAACGTATTAACCCTCTACCGCAATGCTAAAGCAATACCTAATCCACGAGTAGAGCGGATTATTGAGCCTAACGACAAGCTGCTTTGCTTTGGTAAACTCGAATCAATGCGCGGCATGATTCCGAATAAAGCGGTTAAACGAAGAAGGCCCAAGGTAAAGGATTTGCCTACTGATGGCACTGTAAAATCAACGACTAGTCATGCTGATACTGAATAATTGAAGGCTTAACTTACATTGCATTTAAATAGAACAAGAAATAAACCGTTCACGATTGCTGGCAAAGTCATTGAGGCTGGTCAGCGCTTGGCATTTGATTTGCCTACCGCCAACTTATTCACACACACACCTTTAAATATGCCGATTGAAATTATCCATGGCAAGTTTACAGGACCGACTTTATTAATCTGCGCTGCAATCCATGGAGATGAATTAAATGGCGTTGAGATTATTCGCAGAATGCATGGTATTCGCGGCCTTAATAATTTACACGGCACGCTTATCTTAGTCCCAGTAGTCAATGTTTTTGGGTTTATTCACCAGTCCCGTTACTTGCCTGATAGACGTGATTTAAATCGCTGTTTTCCTGGCAGTAAAAATGGATCTATTGCTGCGCGTATCGCTTATAAATTTTTCAATGAAGTGGTCAAACATAGTACACACATCATTGATTTACATACGGCAGCGGTTAATAGAGACAACTTACCACAGGTACGTGCAGCGCTAGAGTACCCAGACGTTAAATCACTGGCACGAGGATTTTCTATTCCTGTTGTCATTAACTCAGAACTCATTAAAAACAGTTTACGTTATGAGGCTGGTCAGCTTGGGATTCCAGTCATTACTTATGAAGCAGGTGAGGCGTTGCGTTTATCTGAGCAATGTATTGTCACTGGTTTACGAGGAATTGTTAGTGTCATGCGCAACTTATCCATGCTCCCATCTAAACGCGTGATTACTGTCAAAGCAGAGCCATATATTGCCAGATCAAGCAGCTGGTTTAGAGCGCCGTTAGATGGCATCTTCAGACCACTTTGCAAACTAGGCACTAGAGTCAAACCAGGCGACACTTTAGGCGTAGTCTCATCCCCATTTGGCGATCATGAACAAGTATTATCAGCTGAAACAGATGGTATTATTATTTGTGTCAGCAAGTTACCCTTAGTGAATGAGGGAGAAGCACTATTTCATATTGCACGCTTTGCCAAATCAGGCGCTGTGGAAGATGAAATAGCCGCTCATAAAAGTAATATTATTGAAGACCGCTTATATGGGATAGAGAGAGTTAAACAGTGACAACTTGTCATATGAAAAGAACCTAGCAGCAATTCATACGCATTGCTTCATCAAAAAAATCAACTTATGCTTTACCCACTACATTACTGATACAAAACTAGCACGACATTATGGACTGGAAAATATTTATTACCATTTTCGCCTCTGTGTTTATCGCAGAATTAGGCGACAAAACCCAACTAGCAACAATGCTTTTTGCAGCAGATAAAGAGACTAGCAAATATATTGTATTTTTTGCAGCGTCTGCCGCACTCGTTGTCGCCAGTGCGATAGGCGTTTTGGCTGGCGCAGTATTATCTGAATATATCAATGAAAAATACCTACACTATATTGCTGGAATCGGTTTTATAGCGATAGGCATCTACACTTTGTATAACGCATAACTATTGTGATTTCTGAACAAAAAGCAGGTCAACTACATCCCTCCTGGCAAGCATTAATTGGGCAAGAGTTTGACAAACCCTACATGCATGTTTTACGTGACTTCTTAAAGCAGGAGAAAGCTGCTGGAAAAAACATTTTTCCGCCTGGGCCACTCATTTTTAATGCTTTTAATCACACGCCTTTTGATCAAGTACGTGTAGTCATTATTGGTCAAGATCCCTATCATGGCCCTAGCCAAGCACATGGCCTCAGTTTTTCTGTTCCTGATGGTATTGCTTTGCCACCATCGCTCATGAATATATTCAAAGAAATTGAGTCTGATTTAAATATTAAGATGAGTAGGCGTGGTGATTTATCTCCTTGGGCAAAACAAGGTGTACTGTTATTAAATGCGACGTTAACCGTTGCGCAAGCCCAAGCAGGATCACACCAAAAACGGGGTTGGGAAACATTTACCGATGCTGCGATTACCGCATTAAACACACATCGAGAAAACTTAGTCTTTGTATTATGGGGCAGCTATGCGCAGAAGAAAGGTGCATCGATTGATGCAAATAAGCATTTGGTCTTAAAATCGGTACACCCCTCCCCTTTATCTGCACACCGTGGCTTTTTTGGTCAGCACCAATTCTCCAAGATAAATCATTATTTGACTGAACATGGCCAAACACCGATTAACTGGCAACTGTAGTTTTATTTTTCGTTGTACTTTTACCAAAATATTCATTTTACTATTTCATATTCACCATACAACACTAACGAATGTTTCTGTGTCATATAAAATACGCAGTGGATAATGTATTATCATTGAGAACTCAACAAAGGATATAGCCACAATGCAAGCTGCTAAGACCTATACTAAAACACTCTTGTTATATGCACTTTTTTTGGTTAACACATCCATTGCAGCAACTTGTTACGACCCTTCTCCAAATCTAGCTGATCAAGGAGATGAGTACTATAACCTTGAAGAACCCATCACTCTATCAAATGCAGAGCAAGACCAAATAAAATCTTTATTTGAACAATTACGTGGCAACTGGAATGGTCAAGGTACACACCTAGAGTGTTTAGGACCAGATAGTGCCCCTGAGGAGAGATTGAATAATGTCAAACTATCGCTTAAAACAGAATCAAACAATTCGCAGCATATTGCATTCAATGCTGAAATTAAAAATCTCGGCAACCGCGTAACGCGCCAAGAAAAAATCGACTTAATCGGTCAAACTCCCATTTTTGCATTTGAATCTATCGCAAACAATCATATTGTCTTTTCTGAGAAATATAGAACTGCATCGGGTGTGGTAAAGCAAAATAAGAAACCCTTAACCTCTGAGAAAGCTAGCACAGCATCGGAGACGGAGAAGAAAAATAAGAAACGCTTCACCCGGTTGATTGAGAATGTTTACGAAATCAATCTAACTGGGAATAATTTACACTTCATCAAATATTATTATATCAACGGTATTTATGTTGCTAAGGATGATTGGTTGCTTAACTCAAGCATTTAAGCTGTGATGATGAAACAAGATTTAGAGTCTAATAAAGAAAAAGCCATTGCTTTTTATCGCACTGCCTTTTTGGGTAATCCGACAAAAGCGGTCGCAGAATTTGTTGGTGCAGAATATATCCAACATAACCCGCTAGTTGGCAATGGCAAACAAGCATTCATTGATTACTTTGATAACATGGCCAAAGACTATCCAGACAAACAAATCTCATTTATCCGCGCTGTCGCTGAGAATGATTTAGTCTCACTACATACCCATCAAATATGGCCCAATAACGAAGAATATGTCACGATGGATTTTTTCCGCTTTGATGAAGACGGCAAGATTGTAGAACATTGGGATGCAATACAGAAGGTCCCAAATGAAACACTTAATGGCAACAGCATGTATTAAATAGTAAGCGCTCCTTCCATGACTCATCACAGAGATAATGCGTTGTGTTAAATAACAAACCATCAGCTTTTAGTGTATTCAAAACATTCCTAAAGTTAGGGCTTACTTCGTTTGGTGGGCCTATTGCGCATATAGGTTACTTCAGAAAAGAGCTAGTAGAAAAACAACATTGGGTCAATGAGCATCAATTCAGCCAGTTGCTTGCTATTTGTCAATTTTTACCAGGCCCTGCTAGTAGCCAGCTTGGTTTTGCACTAGGCTTATTGCGCGCAGGCTGGCAAGGTGCACTGGCAGCATTTGCTGCATTTACACTACCTTCTGCATTGTTGCTCATTAGTTTTGCCGCTTTACTGCCGTTACTCTCTAGTGCTGTTGGTATCGCGACCATTCATGGGCTTAAGCTTGTTGCCGTTTGTGTTATTGCCGATGCCGTATTCGGTATGGCTAAAAAATTGTGTCCAGATATGCGTAGACGCATCATCGCCATTACAGCGGCCGCTATACTACACTGGATGGACAGCAGTTGGGCGCAAATGCTTGTGATCATTGCAGGTGCTATTGCTGGCATTTTATTCTGCCATCAACCTACAAACCTGACACAACAAGCCATACAATGTGGCTACACCAAACAACAGGGTATTAGGTTATTCCTTATTTTTCTGGCGTTATTGTTGATGGCAATACTCATCCCCAACCAGTCAGTTTTTACTGCTATCGCACAGGCCTTTTATCAAGCTGGTGCGTTGGTCTTTGGTGGTGGTCATGTTGTCTTACCTTTACTAGAAGAGGCCGTGGTGAACACTGGCTGGGTTAATCATGAGGATTTTCTTGCCGGTTATGGCGCATCGCAAGCCATACCTGGACCAATGTTCTCATTTGCCGCTTATCTCGGCGCCATAACGCCTTCTCATGAACAAATAAGCTGGCTTGGCGCAAGTATTGCACTGGCATCCATATTTTTGCCAGGTTTTTTGCTTATTACGGCTGCGTTGCCAATGTGGGAATCTATCGCTAAAAACCCGAAAGCAGCTCAAGCCATTGCTGGCATTAATGCTGTTGTTGTTGGTATTCTAGCTGCAACATTGTACAACCCAGTATTCACATCCAGCGTACTCAGCACTACTGACTTACTTGTGAGTGCGGTTGGTATATGCATGTTAATCATTGGCCGCCTATCTCCACTATATGTCGTTTTTTGGTGCATTATTGCAAGTCTAGTGTCCTCATATTTAACATCATAGTTTGGTATTGAATTGCAAAAATAGATAAAAAAAACCCCGACCAAGGGGATGCGGTCAGGGTCAAAGTGCCTTTTTTGTAAGGCTTCCGCTCAGGGAGGAAAAAAGCGGACTGGTAACTAAACTCTCATTCCGTCACCATGTAATTACAGACTATGCCATTGCTTTGTAGTTCACCAATTTTAATTTTTTTTTGTAACTAATTGTATCAACCCAAAACAGCCAATAACAGTTCATAGATACACAGACCTCACCGCTTTGACATCCTTGAAAAGCGTAGCGTTACTTCGCCTAGCGATGCGCATTAATTTGCTTGTGACGTTATAATAGATAAATGGATAGTACGCACACAAATAGTGACCCTTTACTCTCAGGTCTGAATAACAAACAACTCGAAGCGGTGACACTACCGCATCAATCTTCATTAATTTTAGCAGGCGCTGGCAGTGGTAAAACACGAGTGTTAACCACCCGTATTGCATGGCTCATCCAAACTGGTCAAATCTCACCAATGGGCTTAATGGCAGTGACATTCACCAACAAAGCTGCAAAAGAAATGCTCACACGTTTAACTGCGATGATGCCAATTAATACCCGCGGCATGTGGGTCGGCACATTCCACGGTTTGTGCAATCGCCTGCTTCGCGCGCATCACAGAGAGGCGGCCTTACCCAGTACCTTTCAAATTTTGGATACTGCCGATCAACTATCGAGCATCAAACGCTTACTTAAATTGATGAATGTTGATGATGAAAAATATGCCCCAAAGCAGGTGCAAGGCTATATCAACTCATGCAAAGAAGAAGGGCTTAGAGCGGATAAAGTCGATGCTTATGATGCTCACTCTCAACGGTTAAGAGAGATTTATGAAGAGTATGATAAGCAGTGCAATAGGGAAGGCGTTGTTGATTTTTCTGAACTATTACTCCGGTGTTATGAGCTATTAGCGCGGGATGAACATATTCGAAACCACTATCAAACACGCTTCAAGTATATTTTGGTTGATGAGTTTCAGGATACTAACCGCTTACAGTATCTATGGCTAAAACTATTGGCAGGCAAAGAAAATTGTTTATTTGCTGTTGGTGATGATGATCAGTCAATTTATGGCTTTCGTGGCGCTCGCGTTGGTAATATGCGTGACTTTGAAAATGACTTTAATGTCAAAAATATTGTAAAACTTGAAGAAAACTATCGTTCCCACAGCAATATTTTAGATGCTGCAAATGCCATTATTTCGCATAATAAAAATCGTCTGGGTAAGAATCTATGGACATCGGCTGGCAAAGGTGAGCCCGTACGGATATACGAGGCCTATAACGACCAAGATGAAGCTGGCTTTATTGTTGATGAAATTAAGATGCTGCATGCAGAAGGAACAAATCTTAGCAACATTGCACTACTGTATCGCAGCAATGCCCAGTCACGTATTTTAGAACATGCGCTCTTTTCTGCTAACCTTCCCTACCGCGTTTATGGCGGGTTACGCTTTTTTGAACGCGCCGAAATCAAACATGCTTTGGCCTATATGCGTTTGATGGCAAACGCCAATGACGATACTGCTTTATTACGCGTCATTAACTTCCCTGCACGTGGCATTGGTGCGCGCTCTTTAGAACAATTGCAAGAAACTGCTAGACAGCAAGGTTCAAGCTTGTGGGCGGCAGCCTGCCAAACCACAGGCAAAATTGCGCAATTTGTAAGCTTGATTCGTGAAATGACAGACCAAACCTACGGTGTTTCTTTAGCAGAAGTGGCGGAGTTAGTAACAACACTATCAGGCTTAAAGCTGCATTATCAGAACACAAAAGATGGTGAAGATCGTATCGCCAACTTGGAAGAGCTGGTCACGGCAGCTGTGGCTTTTACTAATCAAGATTTTGGCAATCATAATAATGTTGACGGAGATGGTGAATCAGACTTATTGACTCAGTTTTTAACGCATGCCAGCTTGGAAGCAGGAGAACATCAAGCAGACGTTGGTTATGATGCCTTGCAACTGATGACTGTGCACGCCGCTAAAGGTTTAGAGTTCAAGACAGTATTCATAAGCGGGCTGGAAGAAGGCCTATGCCCACATGAGCAGAGTATGTATGAAAACAACGGTTTGGAAGAAGAGCGTCGACTGATGTATGTCGCAGTGACCCGTGCACGGCAACGTTTGTATCTAAGCTATGCGCAAAGCCGTATGCTACACGGAAAAGTTCGCTATGGAATTGCTTCTCGGTTTTTAGATGAAATTCCAGAAGAGTTAATTAAGAGACTCAACAGTAAGCCTGCTGCTAAATCGCGTGGTTTTCAGTACGATGAAATGCCACATGTGATGACAGGCCATAAAAGCCAAGCACAAAAAGATGCAATGCCTTGGAAAGTAGGTCAAAGCGTTGCCCATGCAAAATTTGGCAATGGCGTCGTGGTGAGTTATGAAGGCGCTGCTAATGACATGCGTGTACAAGTCAACTTTAGCAATCAAGGCCTAAAATGGCTTGCGCTTGAGTTTGCCAAACTGACTGCTATTTAAGCACTTGACGCAGCCCTAAATATATCGCGGTAGCTCACATACTGAAATGCCAACGTGAGTGCAATACTAATTAAAAAACAACCAAAAAGAAATAGTGACATCAGTGCTTGCGCGATGCTGGGTTGTAAAAAAGCTAATAAGCCCACCACTATTGATGCCATTAACATCAGCGCGATAACCCCTGCAGATAATAACAGCCATGCAGCTGCCAGTGCTACCATGTATTGGATGCCACCTGCTACACTAGATTTTAACGACTTCATGACACTATAGCCGTTAAACGCTATGAGCATTGGTGCAAACCAAACGGCAATCATGAGTGGAACAAACAACAACATCAATTTTAGTAATATTGGCATCATCGTTTGCATTGCAGTTACCATTTCCTGTTCACTCATCTGCGTTTGCTTTTCCAAAATAGCAGCAAGCACCTGAGCATCAGAACTAAACAGAATACTCACACCAATAAAGTAAACCAATGTCAGCAGCCCTAACAACAGCAAATTTTTTATCTTTGGCTGTATCAGCTGCATGATGGCGCTTAGGTTTTCTGTTTTTTTTACTTCTTCATTGCGGAACAGTCGAATTGCGACGGCAATGAAGACTGGCCAGATAACGATTGTCATCAACGCAAATAGTTGTAATCCTGGCACAGAGGGAATAAGCACAAAAATACCAAGATATGCCAAAGAGAGTAACAACCATTTTCTTGGTGACTGTTTAAGTAAAGCAATACTTTCACTTATCCAGCTAATTCCAGTTTTCGTTCGTGATTCTAAGATTGCCATATTCAATTCTCCTACACATCACATTACAACGCGGAGGGCTTTGCTCTTTTCAGTAAAATAGTTTTAAAGTAATCAGGGTCTTTTGCGTGAGTTAGCTCACCTTCTGCTGGGAAGTGTAAGTCATATAAGCGTGATAACCAAAAGCGCAGCGCAGCAATACTCAACAAGCCTTGCCAAGCATTTTTCTCAGCATCAGTAAATGGCCGTATGTCTGTATACGCTTGCATAAAGGCATTTAGTCGCGGCTCGTCAAACTCTGCTGTTTCTGTCAAACACCAGTCATTCACAGCGATAGCGACATCATATGCCAATACATCATAGCAGGCATAATAAAAGTCGATAAAACCACCAAGCGTAGGACCATCAAATAGCACGTTATCTCGAAACAAATCACCGTGAATCACACCCTTAGGTAAATCTGCTAAGTTAAGCTTTTCATGAAAGGCCAATGCTTGCTTTAGTAAGCTCTGATCATCAGCCGACAACTTATCCATCACCAATGCAGCCGTATTGTTTCGCCACTCATCATCACGTTGATTGATTGATTCATGTGTAAATGAATCTGCTGCCAAATGCATTTTTGCCAGTACATGACCAACTTGCGCGCATTGGGCGACATCAGGCATTTTTACATCGCGTCCTTTTAGACAAGTCACCAGCAATGCTGGTTTATTTTTAATGGTTTGTAATGCTTTACCGCTGTTATCGACAATCGGTGCAGGACAAGGAATGTCGTGCTCAGCAAGGTGTGTCATCAACTCGACGAAGTATGGCAGCTCTTCAAAATGGTTCGCTTCAAATATAGTCAGTACGTAACGCGCATTTGTCGTGATGACAAAATAATTGGTGTTGGTGATGCCTGCGGCAATCCCTTTTAGCTCTGTAATTTCGCCAATAGAAAAGTTACTTAGGCATGCTTGCACTTCTGAAAGTGTTAAGGTGGTAAATACCGACATAAGGTGTTACTTAAATTATTCATTATTTAAAAGGCTTTGATATCCGAAAGGATTGCATTCAACCTTTTGTGTCAAAGATAAAATTAGAATCTAAACAATGTCCATTTAGGTACTGATGTTGGTGCACTAGGGCCAACATTAACCCAGTCGCTTTGTGAGTCTTCCTTGTATAAGTAATACGGCACACCATGATCAGGGATAATTTTCATCATATAAAGCTCACCATTAATCCGATATTCATGGACAGTTTCTTTATCTTTTTTACGAATGGTGACTTCTGGTTCATCCTCTAAAGGCTCACCCGCTTGTACTTTTGGTGGTGGTGGAACCTCTTCTAATAACTCAGCATCCGAAGGTGTTACTGCATATGACATTTGCGAGCTAAGCAGCGCTAACGCAACACCTAGCGATAAGTTAAACAATGATTGCTTTTTCATGGCTTTATCCACCCAATTAACAACGATAACTCATTCTATCAAAAAGCGGGAATGTATACCCGAATTCATTACAAATTAAGCTGATTTTTCTTATCCTCAGCACTGAGTTGAAAACCTCTCGATTCATAATACTTAAAAATTGCAGCCACCACCTCATCTGGATCATCAATCACCTGAATTAAATTCATATCTTCTGGCGATGCCATTCCTTCTGCAATAAGTGTATTTTTAAGCCAGTCAAGCAAGCCAGACCAGTAATCTGAGCACATCAAAATAATAGGAATTTTATGAGACTTGCCTGTTTGCACCAGTGTTAGCGCTTCCATCAATTCATCCAATGTACCAAAACCACCTGGCATCACCACATAGGCAGATGCATACTTTACAAACATCACCTTACGCATAAAAAATGTTTTAAACGTAATGCCGATGTCTTGATAGCCATTACCCGATTGTTCAAAAGGTAATTCAATATTCAACCCGACACTAGGGCCTACACCAGGAAAAGCACCTTTATTTGCTGCCTCCATAATGCCTGGGCCGCCGCCGGAAATGACTGTAAAGCCTGAATCTGACAACAATCCTGCCAGTTTCTCGGTTAACTTGTAGTAAGGATGGTCTTGCTTTGTACGTGCACTGCCAAAAATAGAAACGGCAGGCATCACTCGCTTCAAGGTTTCAGTCGCACCGACGTATTCCGAAATGATTTCAAACGCGTGCCACGACTCATTGCCTTCGGCATCGCCATGCAATAATTCTGGCGTCGTCATTTGTGGTAACTTTCTTGTTGCCATTCCACTTTCCTCTTATTAATGAATGCTATTTATTTGATCTAAAAATCATATTACATAAAGTATAGCGAGATATGGGAGAATAACGTAAAACAAATTAGTACATTAGAGATTTTGCAATGAAAACCTTATTACTTGTCGATGGCTCCTCATACCTATATCGCGCTTTTCATGCGATGCCTGATTTACGCAATGCGACCAATGAGCCGACTGGCGCCATTCATGGCGTGCTTAACATGCTACGTCGCTTACATAAAGATTATCCAGCTGATTACTGTGCCTGTGTATTTGATGCTAAAGGCAAAACGTTTCGTGATGACGTCTATCCAGAGTACAAAGCGAATCGCGCACCAATGCCAGATGATTTACGCCCCCAAATTGAGCCACTACATGAAGCCATCAAAGCACTAGGCTGGCCACTCATTATGATTGACGGAGTTGAAGCAGATGATGTGATTGGCGCACTAGCCAAACAGGCGGAAGGCCTTGGGATTCGCACCATCATCTCTACAGGCGATAAAGATATTTCACAATTGGTAAATGAACATATTACTGTCGTCAACACCATGCGTGATGCGTTTAGAAGAACCGATGATGTGTTGGATATTGCAGGGGTAGAAAAGAAATTTGGCATTCCCCCTAGCCTCATTATTGACTACCTAACGCTGATTGGTGACAAGGTTGACAACGTGCCTGGGGTGGAAAAAGTAGGGCCTAAAACCGCAGTGAAATGGCTACAAGAATATGGCTCTTTAGATGGCATTATTGAAAATGCAGACAACATTAAAGGTAAAGTAGGTGAAAATTTACGTGCTGCTCTCGAATGGCTTCCAACAGCAAAAGAACTCATTACTATCCGATGTGATATTGGCATTCAAGAAGACTTAACACACCTAGCACCGCGTGTAATGGACAAAGCAAAGTTAATTGAGTTATTTGATCGCTTTGAACTGAGAAGCTGGAAGCGTGATGTTGAAAAGATGGATGGAAATGGCTTAATCCCAACTGGGATCAGTAAAGCGCCCGTGTCGCAGGCCACTCATGAAGCCAAACAAAACACGACGGATCTATTTGCCGCGTCAGTGAATACTGAACGTGAATACGACACCATACTCACCTCAGTACAATTAGACGTTTGGCTAGAAAAAGTCAAAACAGCAGCGCTGGTTTGCTTTGATACGGAAACCACCAGCTTGGACCCGATGATGGCAAAAATTGTTGGCATGTCATTTAGCGTAGAAGTAGGCAAAGCAGCTTATCTACCACTCACCCATGATTACTTTGATGCACCTGAGCAATTGCCTTTTAAAGAAACCATGGCAAAAATAAAACCGCTGCTGGAGGATGCTAGTATCAAAAAGGTTGGTCAGAATTTAAAGTATGACAAACATGTATTAGCAAACCATGACATAGCACTTAACGGTATTGCGCATGACACCTTATTGCAATCCTATGTTTTGGAAAGCCACAGAAGTCATGGCATGGATGATCTTGCCATGCGCCATCTAGGGTTAGAAACCATTCACTTTGAAGACGTAGCGGGCAAAGGCGCAAAGCAAGTAGGATTTAATGAAGTCACTGTAGAATCTGCCAGTGAATATGCAGCCGAAGATGCGGATATTACCCTGCAAATCCATGGCGCGTTGCATCCGCACTTGGCGCAGGATGAAAAGCTCAATTTCATTTATAGTCAAATTGAAATGCCATCCATGGAGATTCTTTATACCATTGAGCGCAACGGTGTTTTGATTGATGCCGACATGCTGAGTAAGCAAAGTCATGAAATTGGTATGCGCTTAGTTGAGCTTGAAAATAAAGCATACGAACTAGCAGACCAAAAATTTAACTTAGGGTCACCCAAACAGCTACAAGAAATCCTATTTGATAAGCTCGGCATTAAGCCGATTAAAAAAACACCCTCTGGCAAACCCAGTACCGATGAAGATGTGCTGCAGCAGCTGGCATTGGACTATCCGCTGCCGAAAGTGTTATTAGAGTATCGCGGCTTAGCCAAGCTTAAATCTACTTATACCGACAAACTACCTAAAATGATTAACCCCAATACAGGGCGTGTCCACACTAGCTATAACCAAGCTGTTGCTATCACAGGCAGATTAGCGAGCTCTGATCCTAATCTGCAAAACATCCCAGTAAGGACCGCCGAGGGTCGCCGCATTCGCGAGGCATTTATTGCCCCATCAGGTTCTCATATCGTCTCTGCCGATTACTCACAAATTGAGTTGCGCATCATGGCGCATTTATCCAAAGATGAAGGCATGCTCAAAGCCTTTGCTAACCATGAGGATATCCATCGTGCAACAGCGGCAGAAATCTTTGGCGTAGAACGAGATGCCGTCGATAGTGAACAGCGCCGCTATGCCAAAGTCATTAATTTTGGTCTGATTTATGGTATGAGTGCATTTGGCTTAGCGCAAAACCTCAACATTGAACGCAGCGCCGCCCAAAGCTATATTGAACGCTACTTTGCCCGCTACCCTGGTGTACGCCAATACATGGATGACACCCGCGAACTCGCCAAAGAAAAAGGCTATGTTGAAACCTACTTTGGCAGACGCCTGTGGGTGCCAGAAATTAACAGCCCGAACGGTAATCGCCGTGCAGGGGCAGAACGCGCTGCCATTAATGCCCCCATGCAAGGCACCGCGGCAGACTTAATTAAACTTGCCATGATTGCGGTACAAAACTGGCTAGTAAGTGAACACTTACAAACAAAGCTCATTATGCAGGTACATGATGAATTGGTACTGGAAGTGCCTGATGGGGAGCTAGCATTAGTTAAGCAGAAACTACCTGAGTTGATGCAAAATGTCGCTAAGTTGGATGTGCCATTATTGGCTGAGGTTGGGGTAAGCGGGAATTGGGAAGGGGCGCATTAAGTTCTATGAGAGTTGAAAAATATAATCTTTCTAAGTTCATCAACAAACATGCTTAACAAAAAAATCAAGGTATTGACTATGGGGCGTCTGATTAATACGTTCAGTACCTAATGTCAGTTAAGGAGTTACTCAATGAAAAAACGAGCACCTCATAGAGGATTAGCAAACGATAACGGAGCCTTTGCAAAGCAATTTGTTCTTGACCGATTAGTTGGTTTTGAGAAAGACATGAAGATATGCCTACGTCCCATAAGGTCAAGTACTAGAGCAGCCGATACCCATGCTTATTTTCCTGCGTTAACAGCATGTTGTGGAACACTTGAATACTGGCCGCCATGCACAGTGGCCGAGTTAAAGGATTAGGCAAGCAAGACATCTCCAAATGGTGTCAGCTGTATATGCCTCAGCCAGACTATAATAGTGAAACAATCAGAGTGCTAATGGATGCATTGAGAAACTCAGTGGCCCACAGAGGCATAGCAAGTGGGGTTTGGATAGACCATAAATTAAATCGAAGATTAACATGAGAATATCCGAAGAGGATACAAACAAGCCCTCGATTAATGTAATTGCAGAAGCTGGGGTACTAAAAACAGATCCGCCTTGGCTCTGTAGTTACACTCACAGAGTTCACATCTATCTTAAATCACTAGCTAATGATATAAGCTTAGGTGCAAAAAATTTGCTGAAGAGCTCAGCAATAGTTCAGAACTACATAAAAACTTCTACTCTTGTATGAAGAAATTATATCCAAAATAATGTAATGAAAATGTAAAACCAGCAAACATAGCGCGTAATAAGTGGGACGACAATAAGTGATAGTGCATTCGCCGTATGTTTCTCAATTAATCACCATTCTTTTTCGCCTCTAAGCGACTCACTTTCTTTTACTTGTGCTAAAGAAAGTAACCAAAGAAATACACACCCTGCTATCAAGCCCTTCACCCGCAAGGGGTGTCCCCAACCTTGCTAAATGCTAAAGCATTAAGTCGGTTGAGACGGGGCCTCGCCTTTTTCTTATTTTGTCTGCGCTACTCAGCTTGATAAAAGGGATATTAAAGTCAAACCCAATACAGTAAATTGAATTTCTTGTTGTTCAGTGATGCAATGGAGAAACTCCACGGGTTTCCGCCCCCTTGGCGCCAAGCTGAGCAACGGAAGTAAGCAAGGGAATTTCGTCGAGGACTGTTTGAGCGAAGCGAGTTCCGTCTCAACTGACTCGCCGCTTTAGCGGCTAGCGAAGTTGGGGATGCTCTTTACGGGCGCAGACGCCTTGCTTGCTGAGTAGCGCAAGGGAGCCGAAGGCCTTGGTGTGGGGTGTCGTTTTCTTTCCCCTATTCCTTTTGGACAAGCAAAAGAAATAGGGTCGCCTAAAGGCGAAAAAGAATGTAGCTTAAATGAGCTGCATGTAAAACTCATATTTAGTAGGCAAGTGACTAAAGATATAACTTTCGTAGGACTGGATGAGTCCCCCTACTACTTGGTTTACCCACTAAATTAGAAGCTATACCACCCCCATCCTAGCCTTCCCCCCTAATGGGGAGGGAAGGAATACTAGTGTAAAAGAATGTAGACGCATGTTTTACATCACCAGAAAAACAGGCTATACATCCCCTCCCCTTTTAGGGGGAGGGTTGGGTGGGGGTAAATCATTAGACAGTTAGCCTCCTCTTAACTAAAGCGCTAAAAATGCAGCTACCCCACTTGGGTTGCACTTAATTAATCAGTTAAAATGTTTGTAAACCTTACAGGAAAAAAGCGATGTCTTATCAATGCATTTCAGTATCAGAAGCCGTGAACATATTGAAGTCTGAATCAGCTACTTTACTGGATATCAGAGATCAAATTTCTTTCCTGACTGGTCATATTGCGGACTCTATTCATCTCTCAAATGAAAATGTAGATGAAGTTGTGAGCAGCTTGGATAAAGAAAAGCCCGTGATTATTTATTGCTACCACGGCAATAGCAGCAAAGGTGCTGCTGATTATTTTTACAACTTAGGTTTTAAAAAATCCTATAGCGTTAACGGTGGCTATGAAGTCTGGAAACACACAACTTAAATTTAACCCTTAGTTTTGCCCCCACTGACGCAGCAAATTATGGTAAACCCGAGACAGTTTTGTGAGTTCTTCTTGATCTACTTTTTGCTTAGTCAATGCTTGAATAGACTGGTCTAAATCATAAAGCAAGCTGCGTTGCTCCTGTCTTTGTACCATGCTTTGCACCCAAAAGAATGCACAGGTTCTTACCCCGCTTTTAATGGGAGTAACTTGATGCAAACTACTGGATGGATACACCACCATATCACCTGCTGCTAATTTAACTTCTTGTGTGCCAAATTCTAAGGCAATACTCAGCTCACCGCCATCATATTCATCAGGCTCTGTTAGAAATAAGGTGGCGGATAAATCGCTACGCAAACTCATGTGCGTATTAGGAATTGCCATCATGGCGCTATCTACATGCAGACCATACGTTTCACCTTGCTCGTAGCGGTTAAACCGCGGAGGGTAGATTTTTTCTGGTAGTGCGAAAGAAGTAAATTGTGGGTGATTGCCAAGTATTCTTAAAATATGATTACCAAGCGAAACTGCCACTTCTGATTGTTCATCCGCTAGCTGCTGGTTATTTTTAACCTGCTTGGCTAGCCCACCTGCTGTTTCATTTCCATCTTGCCATGCCTGTTGATCTAAATGTGCTCTAAATTGTTTAACTTCAGATTGAGTGAGGATATTTTTAATCACCGTTAACATTGCTTATTGCCCTTTTTTAAATATAGCATCTTGGCTGATGTCACTAATAGTTGGGCAACCAGTAAGCGCCATGCATAACTCCAACTCATCTCTTAGCATCTTTAATAAATGTGCGACCCCTTTTGCGCCACAAACAGCCAATGCATAGACTTGCAAGCGACCTATGCAAATAGCGTCAGCCCCTAGTGCAATTGCTTTAAACACATCGTAACCACTTCTAATGCCACCATCTAATAATAGTGGAAAGTCTTTACCCACTTGCGCCCGAATAATTGGTAATAAGCATAGTGTTGCAGGCGTTGCGTCTAGGGCACGTCCACCATGATTTGAGACGATGATGCCATCAATGTTTAATGCTAGTAGTTGCGCAATATCTTGTGGGTGCATCACCCCTTTAATAAGCACTGGCAGTTTTGTTTGGGATTTTAACCACGCAATATCTGCTACTAAAGGGGCTTCACGCATCATACCTTGAAAAATCACACTTTGATGCGTGTCTAATACAACCTGCTCTATTGGCTGTTGCTTTGCCAAATTAATTGGTTGCGCATCGGCTGTTAATTGAAAGCCTAATGTTTGCGCGCCTTTGCTGATGGTTTGTACAGGCGCATCAACTGTAACGACAATCGCCTGATAGCCAGCTTGCTCCGCCCGTTTAATGAGCTGCAACGTATCATTTTTTCTACTTTGAAAGTAGAGCTGAAACCATTTTGCCGCCTGCGTATTCTTTGCAATCTCTTCTAGAGATGCAGACGATAAGGTGCTAGCAATCATCCCTGCTTCTAATGCATTCGCTGCTTGCGCTGTAGCAATTTCACCTTCTGGATGCACCAATTTTTGTGCGGCAACGGGTGCCAACATGATGGGATGTTGTAAAGTTTGTCCTAAAAGTGTGGTTTGCGTCGTGCCTTGGGTACAATCCACCAATGCGCGTTGCAACAACTCAACATCATTAAATGCATCAAGATTCTTTTGCATGGTTTTTCCATCCGCAGAACCCCCGGCAATATAAGCAAGCGTTGCTGGCTCAATAAACCGCGATGCTAACACTTCATAATCACTTGCTTGAATAATATCGTTTGGAATTTTGTTCAAGGTTTTTTCAATTTGCATGACAGTGCCTTATTCATTTTGTCTTTACGTTCATTTCTCTATCTATCAATTAGAGCTTAACTGAAGCTCTCTATTTTGCCTACTACATGACAAAAAATGGAAGCGACTCTCATCGCTTCCATCTCAGCATGCAATCAATGTGATCGCACACTCATATCTCACTTTATTTTAGAACTTATAAGATAGCGACAGATTAGCATTTCTAGCATCACCAATATAAGTGAAGGCACCACTACGATATGAAGCTAAATAATAGTCTTTATCTGTTACATTATTTATGTTTAATTGCGCTCTCAACTTGGGTGTAAATTGATACGTCGCAAACATATCGTAATATGTATAAGATGGAATTTTAATGTTATCTCCTGCAGCTGTATCTGGCTGACCAGCATACATTTCACTAGAGTAAGTTGCTACTGCACCAAAAGCAAACTTCGGTGTTAATTGATATCTTAGTTGCGCACGCGCACTATTATCAGCAAAGTTCGCAAGTCGTTTACCTTCATTCGAAGGGTCAGATGACTTCAATACTTCTGAATCCATCATCGCAACCCCAGCTGACATAGAAAGCTTGTCCGTTACATTACCTACCAAACCAAGCTCAACACCTTCAACACGATTTTCTCCAGTGTTAATCATTCCTAAATTAGTATAACTAGAACCACGCGGCACCCCCTCAAAAACATCATATTTAGTAATCTGAAAAACAGCGGCTGTGAGCAGCAACTTATCGTTCATTAAATTCCACTTTGTACCAAGCTCAA
The DNA here is from genome assembly GCA_051252095.1 of Methylophilaceae bacterium. GTDB lineage: Bacteria > Pseudomonadota > Gammaproteobacteria > Burkholderiales > Methylophilaceae. The sequence goes on along the minus strand of JBPOFK010000001.1, from coordinate 204,516 downwards.
GGTTCCGTGTACGTTCTGGCTTACTATCACTTAAGCTACCAGCAGTGCCCGCATCGGCACATAAACCACCATAACCACAATTGGCTCCTAAATCAGACTCACCTCCATTAATGTTGGTCGCTGTCCCGTAACTTGCATACACGTTAATATCGTCATTAATTTTATAGAGTGCGCCAGCATTACCATTCCACAAAGTATCTGAATTCTTATACTCTGTCACAGTTGTTGAGCCAACATCATTCTGGTAATCATAACGATCTGCACGGATACCTCCTGATAGCGTAAACTTATCCGTTAAATCAGCAGTATCCATCAAATACGCAGAAATCGTTTTAATACTATAGTCAGAATCTTTACCCTCTTTTGAAATAGTTCGGCCCGCTATACTACCTAAGTTATCAAATACATTACCATTCGCATCAGTAATGCAAACTCGTGTTCCACAATTAGGAGTTGTATCGTTAACATCATACGTACCATTGACCACATTCAAATCTGAATATTCAAGGCCAACGATAAACTGATGTTTAGTTGAACCAATATCTGAGTCAATAAATAAGTTCGTCTGGTTAACAAAGTACTCCACATCCTGCCAACCTTGGTGTGAAGACAACTGGATAGACGCACGATTCGCATCGCCGCCTCTGGTACCGGTTACTACATAACCATTATCAGTCGTACCATAACGCGTCGCATTTTCAAGACGAACTGAATCAGTAAAGGCATGTTTAATACGGAATGTGCCTGACATGACCTCAGAATCAAGGAAGTCACTGTTTTGCAAATAAACCGGGACGTTTTTTACTGGTGACCCATCCCGTACAATATAAGTCCCTAAATCGGGCTTATCTTCTGCTTTCAAATAGTAAACATCAGCAATTAATTTTGTAGCATCTGAGATTTCCTTAGTGAAAGATACTGCTAACCCTTTGCGTTCACGTGCTGCGGGTCCGCGGTTGGGTACATCAGTATCACTATATAAGGCGTTAAGTCTAACGGCCATATCATCGCCCAATAATATATTGCTATCGACAGTGGTACGATTATATTTGTAGGTTCCCAATGTCACTTGGCCATTGGTAAAATCATATTCAGTAGTTGCTTGTTTTGTGACACTATTGACAGCACCACCAGTTGACCCGCGGCCAGCAAATGTTGCGCTTGGACCTTTTGTGATCTCTATTTGATCAACTGCGAAGCTTTCACGTGTTGTCATCCCAGGGTCTTTTAGACCATCTACAAAGACATCACTTCTAGCTTCATGTCCCCGAATAATATAACGATCACCAAAGGCATTACCATTTTCCCCTGTACCAATCGTCACGCCTGGTTGATCCGCTAAAATTTGTTTTAAATCCGTATTGCCCGAGTCTTGAATTTCCTCTTGTGTAATGACAGTTATTGTTTGTGGTGTATCGGCCAACTCTTCAACACGACGGCTATCACCAGATACTCTTGCTTTATATGGTGCGCCATCTTGTGTATACGGGTTAATATCATTTGCACGGTCTTCAATCTGCAAGGTATCCAATTCAATTTCTTCTGCATTGGCTACCCCTAAACCTAATAAAGCGCTAGATACACTGACAGCAATCACACTTTTACGCATCATATTATTTCGCTTATTTCCCCTTAAACTGCTAGGTCGCTTCGTCGACTTACCTTTATTTACTTTCATTACTTCGTCCTCTTTAATTTATGGTTAATCATTAATCAGTGAATATTCAATTGGGAGTGACATCGTTAATGTTTCACGCTCCAACTCACTAGGGATTTTTGGTAATGGACTTGCCCTCCTAAAGACATCCATCGCGGCTTGGTCTAATTCAGCATACTCTGTATGCTTTTTGACTTCTATTAGGGTCACTTGCCCACTTTTATTAATGCTAAAACGAATCACAGGCTTGCCTTCTACATGATTCTTTTTCAGTATTGCTGGATACTGCTTGTAGCGACTTAAATGCCGCATTAATTGTGCAATATACTGTTTGGTCCTATCGTCACTCATATCTATCGGCTTTTGTGCGCCTGCTTCGCCTTCAGAGCTTTGTTGCTGCTCATTTGCTAGCGCAACTTGGCTTGATTTATCTGAAATGCTGGCTACCTTTACCGTCTCTGGCTGAACATCAGCTACTTCCTCAGTAACAGGCGCTACCTTTTCGGCAACCTGCTCTTGCACCTTATAAGCAACGACTTTTTCTTTTGGTATTTCAAGTACCGCTTTCTGCTGTATTTCTTTTACTTTTTTAGGTTTTTCTTTCTCAGGCTTTTCTTTTTTTGGCTTTGCTGGCTCAACTTTTACCTGTTTTGCTTCTTGCTGTTGTTTTTTATGTTGTTCCTGCAAAATATTTTTGTAAGCATTGCGATCTAATTGAATTTCTATGCCTTGCGAAATTTCTGCAAGCTGCACGGATTCATCGTCACTTGTCCATAACACAATGCATGCGACTACCACATGAATGATCAACGCCATTAATATACTAATGATTAGATTTGGCTGTGTACTCATGAATTTTTCTTCACTACTGTCAGCGCTACATTATTAACATTTAATGCTCTTAAGAGATCGAGCAACTCATCTAAATGACCGCTAGTCACTTGCTTATCAGCCTGCACATTAACTTCTGTCACGTCTTTATTGTCGACAATAAAGGCTTTGATCTCCGCTAAATTTGTCTTCTTATCGTCTATAAAATAATCACCATTTTTTGTGATGCTTAATTTCATATTTGATGGCTTGACTCTTAGCGGACTTTCCGCTGTTGCCATCTCCATACCGCTAGGCTTTGCTTGTCGGCTAATGTGACCTGCAATCATAAAAAAGATCAATAACAAGAAAATAATATTAATCATTGGAATCAAGTTGTCTTCCATATGATCGCCGCTAGATGGCCTTGCGAATCCTCTTCTCATCGCAAATCTCCATTAGTTTTCGCCGCATGAATCTCATCGCCAAATGAATGTCCTAAAGAAACATTTTGCAGACCAACTTCCTTCAAATGTTGGGTTACATTGATGAGCAATTGCAATGGCACATCTTGATGCGGCAATAACACGACGCTCTTATTTTTATCTTCTAATAAAAGATTGCTGACCCTTATATCCTTGTATTCGCGAAATGCCACATTTTGACCATATAGACTCACTGTTTCATCTGGCATCAAAAACAAATTCACTGTTTCTTTATTATTGTCCGTTTCAATACCTGCTGCTGTAGATACATCAATCACGCGCCATTGACTAAATGACGTCGTCAACATAAAAAATAGCAACAATATAAAAACGACATCAATCAGCGCTGTCAGCGATATTCGATGCTTTTTTACACGATATAAATTACTCTTACTCATTGACGATGGCTTATTTATTTGATGTGTGTGCTAAGAAAAGCTCTAAATCGTTTTGCAACACTGCGGCCGCTTTTTCAGTCTTTCTATCAAACCAGCTATGGATGATAAATGCAGGAATAGCCACGATTAGACCAGCTGCTGTGGTTGATAAAGCCTTCCATATACCGCCCGATAACACAGCAGGGTCCACATTTGCGCCAGCTAGCTCCATTGCCTTAAATGCCTCCACCATGCCAAGCACTGTTCCCAACAAGCCAATCAATGGTGCTACCGTTGCAACAACTTCCAATACTTTTAGATAGCTGCCTAATTTATCTACCTCTATGCGCGCTATGCGCCATGCCTCTGTTTCTAATGCTGCCCCTTTCAATTGCAGACGCGCTTTTGCGGCGGCATACTGGGTCAACAATGCAATCCGTAAATTTTTCTTGTCTTCCACTGGCTGGCTTAATGTCGAATCGGACGCGAGCATCGCTTGCACTTTAACTGTGGCTTTATTTGAAAATGTGACCTGTAACCTAAACCACTGCCAAGCCTTTAATATTGAAACGGATAAGGCAGCAATTGAAAAAATAATTAGCACCCAAAAAATAGGGTCAAGATTTAATAAAGCCTGCATTTACACTTACTCTCAAAAGAAATCAATCAAGCAGTATATTGAATTTTAATATTAATGTAAATGACAATCGTTATTATTTACATTACTAAATATCAGGTCTTCGTTTTGAAATATTCAAGATTTTGGCTAGTAATTGCGCTAGAAAAAGCGCTATGGTTAATTGTGATCGCGCAAAAACACCCACTCATCCGCTTTTGATTGCTCTGCACTAAAGTAGTAGCCTTCGCTATCAAAGTTTTTAATGGTTTCAGGTTCGGTGATTTTATGGTCAATAATATAACGGCTCATTAAGCCACGTGCTTTTTTGGCATAAAAGCTAATCATTTTGTATTGTCCGTTTTTCGCATCTTTAAAAATTGGCGTAATAATACGTGCGTTTAGCTGTTTGGCATTCACCGCCTTGAAGTATTCATTGGAAGCTAAATTAATCAACACGCCATCAGCTAACGCAGGGTCATCTTGCAACGATGCTTGTATTTCTGTGCCCCAAAATTCGTATAAATCTTTGCCTTTTGCATTGCTTAATTTTGTGCTCATTTCAAGGCGGTATGGCTGCATATAATCGAGTGGTTTCAATACACCATACAAACCAGACAAAATGCGTAAATGTTCTTGAGCAAAAGCAAAGCCAGCCTCATCTAATGTCGTTGCATCCAACTCAGTATAAACATCACCGTTAAAAGCCAAAATGGCCTGTTTAGCATTATCTGCATTAAATGGCATCGACCAATTTTGGTAGCGCCCCAAATTAAGTCCTGCTAGTTTATCGCTCAACTTCATGAGTGATGCGACCTCTTGCACGGAGAAAGACTTTAACGCATCTATTAGCTCCTTTGATTGTTGCAGATATCGCGGTTGTGAAGCTTTTTTTGTCACAGCAGGTGTTTCAAAATCTAGGTTTTTAGCAGGCGAGATAACAAGCAACATAATGTTTTAATTTCCGGTTGATTGGACTTTATAAAAATTTAAAAATATTATAACGCAGAGCTGGGCTACGCATTATTACGCATTGCGATATGGCGCATTTTCATTCACTATATCTACACTACAACTTAGTGCTTATTACAATGAAATTAGTTTCCATCAATATCGGCAAACCTGAAGCCGTTAACATTAATGGTCAAAGCGTTTTAACAGGAATTAATAAAAAGCCACAGTCTGAGCCTATATGGTTGGCAAAGCTAAACCTCATGGGAGATGGTCAAGCAGACTTGACCGTGCATGGAGGTGAATTTCAAGCTGTCTATAGCTATCCGATAGAACATTATACTTACTGGGAAAAAGAGCTGAATCAAGCATCATTAGCATATGGTACTTTTGGCGAAAACTTTACCGTATCTGGTTTGCTAGAAACAGATGTCTTTGTTGGCGATACTTTCAAAGTAGGTCATGCTGTCATACAAGCAACCATGCCGCGCATTCCATGTTTTAAGTTTGGTAACAAAGTAGGTAAACCCGATATTTTGGAAAAGTTTTTGTTTAGTGGTTATAGCGGCTTTTATCATAAAGTTATTGAAGAAGGTGAAGTTATAGCAAGCGATGAAATTAAACTGATTGATCGTGATGCGAATAGCATTAGCATTCACAAAGCACTTGGTCTATACAAATTAAAAGAAGGTGATATTGTATCCCTATCGCATGCGTTAACTATTCAATCATTACCACCACTGCTGCGAGAAAACTTTGAAAGCAGGCTAGAAAAATTGGGGCATTAGTTAAGTAATCGTAAATAGTTTAGCAGCTACCAGTAAAATTAATGGTTAAATACTACTTTCTGGTATGTCTCTCTGAATTATGCAAAACATTGGTCTTTATGTGATTGGCGATGAAATCCTTTCTGGCAAACGCAAAGATGCGCATTTAAGCAAAGTCATCGAACTCCTATCTGTACGCGGATTACAACTGAGCTGGGCTCACTTTTTAGGTGACATTCCAGCGCAGATTACATCATTACTCAAAGCCAGCATGGAACGCGGTGACATTGTGTTTAGCTTTGGTGGCATTGGCGCTACGCCTGATGATTACACGAGACAATGCGCAGCAGATGCAGCTGGTGTACCGATTGAGCGGCATGCGGCTGCTGTAACTGAGATAGAGACACAATATGGTGATAGCGCTTACCCAAAACGTGTACTAATGGCCGAATTTCCAAAAGGCGCTGAACTAATCCCCAACCCTATCAACCGTGTCGCTGGTTTTAGTATTAACGAACATTATTTTGTACCAGGATTTCCTGAAATGGGACATCCGATGGTTGAGTGGGTGTTAGAAACTTACTATCGTCAATTATTTCACCAACAAGATTATATTGAATCTTCAATCTTGGTCACCAAAGCGGGCGAAAGTGATTTAATTGATCTAATGAATGGTATGTTGGTGCAATATCCAACATTAAAAGTGTTCAGCTTACCAAGGTCAAACCAGCATCGCACAACCGAGCTTGGCATGAAAGGTGAAAGCATATCTGTGCTACAAGCTATGGAGCAGTTGAAACTTGCGGTTAGCGCACTGGGCTATCCATGGGAAGATTTAACCTAGCTGAGTGGATTGTTTCAAGTATATGCCGTTTCCCGCATGCACAATACTGCAACAACACTGACGGCTGCCATGGCTGATACGTAATATCCAACCCATGTCAATCCACCCGTGATTGCCAACCATTGCGAAATACTAGGTGCAAAAGAAGCACCTAAAATACCACCGAATTGATACGCTAAACCAGCACCAGTGTAGCGAACAGCAACAGGAAACTGCTCTGGCAAATAGGCTCCCATCGGTGCAAAAGTGGCTCCCATTAGAAATAGCGCTAATGATAAAAACAAGGTAATGGCTGCGATGGATGCACTGCCCATCAGTGGACTCATGGCAAACCCTAACAAAATCGCTAAGCAGCCGCTAAACAACAACACTGGTCGGCGACCATATCGATCGGAAAGCCAGGCAGAGATCGGTGTTGCCATAGCCATGAACACGACTGCGACGCAAAGCATCAGCAACAAATCTTGCCTCTCAACCCCCAGCTGCTTGGTACCATAACTTAAACAAAAAACAGCAGCGGTATAAAACAAGTTATAGCACACCACCATCGCTAGAGCGCCTAATATAACGGGTCTTAGGTGTGATTGCAGGAGCGGTTTAATTGGCATCGCATGGATTGTTTGATCTGCTAAAGCCTGAGCAAATGCAGGCGTTTCGGTTAGCTTAAATCGCACATATAAACCAACGGCTACTAATAAAGCACTTAGAATAAACGGCAGACGCCATCCCCAGCTTTTGAATTGTGCATCGGATAAAAACAGACTTAAACCTAAGAAGCTAAGCGTTGCAAACAAGAAACCAACCGATGGGCCCAGTTGCGGGAACATGCCAAACCAACCGCGTTTGCCATTGGGTGCATGCTCAGTCGCCAGCAAAGCTGCTCCGCCCCACTCCCCGCCCAGGCCAATACCTTGTCCGAAGCGCAACACGCAAAGAAGTAACGGCGCCCAAAATCCCAATGTGTCATAGCCTGGTAGTAACCCAATCAACAGCGTTGAGACACCCATCACCAGCAGAGAAGCAGCTAATGTTGTTTTACGGCCAACTCTATCGCCAAAGTGACCAAACAATAATGCACCGAATGGGCGTGCTATAAACGCCAAACCAAAAGTGAGAAAGGCATTCAACGTTTGCACTGCGGGATCACTGTCAGGAAAGAATACTTGCCCAATAACCAAAGCGGCAGCCATCGCGTAAATATAAAAATCATAAAACTCGATGGCTGTGCCGATAAAACTAGCAAACGCAATTTTGGTGACTGAGGGCTGTTCCATGTCGCCTATCTTAAAAGCGAATGGTTAATTTGCAAGTGATAAATTTGCTAACGAGCATTCAATAAGAACTTGTCTTAACTATCTTTACCTTCTTCGTCGTTTGTATTTTGCCAGCCACCACCTAACGCTTTAAACAAATCAACAGTTGCTGTTAATGTATTTTGTCGGCTAATGACAAAACTTTGCAAGGCCTCAATATGACTGCGTTGTGCTTCTAGCACATCTAAATAGCTTGAATAACCTGCTTTATAGCGATTCTGTGCAACGCCTAGCATATCTTGCGTTGTTTCTTTTTTAGAAGCCTGAATGGCCTCTATCGCCTTATATTGACGTAAATTCACTAGCGCATCATTCACCTCTTTAAATGCTGTCGCAACAGTGCCAACATATGATTGCAGTGCTTGCTTTTCTCTTGCACTAGCCTGATCAACTCTTGCAGACAATGCGCCGCCATTAAAGATAGGCAAATTAAGACTCAAGCCATATGACCAGATACGTGAAGCGGATTTAAGCACATCACCTAACTCTACACTCTCCCCCCCAAAGGTTCCTGTTAAAGAAATGCTAGGGTACAGAGCCGCTTTTGCTAAACCAATATTTGCATTGGCTGCAACCATGGTTTGCTCGGCTTCGCGTACATCTGGCCGGTTCTCTAGAATAGCAGATGGCAAACCTAAGGGTGGCGTGGGTGGCATTGGCAAACTGGCTAAATCGGCTTGCGCAAGCTTAACTTCTTCAAGTGTCAACACATTCAGCACGTGCTCAGCTAACTTTCTAGAACGTATCAACTCCTGCTCTTGTGATAACAAATTATCACGCACTAACGATGCTTGTTGCACATCTAAAATTGAGACTATTCCGCCTTCTTGGCGCCGTTTTGCCAGTGCTAAACTTTCTTCACTGAATTTTAGATTTTCTTTTACATTCATCAGCTGTGAGTCCAAACTGCGAATATTAAAATAAGTACTTACTACTAAACTTTCAGTCGTTAGCTTCACCATCTCTTTTGCGAAAGTTGTTGCAAGAAAATTCGCACGCGCAGCTTCTTTTGCCCGTCTTAACTTGCCCCAAAAATCCAACTCCACTGCCGAACTTAACGCTAAATTAAAGTTATTGCGAGGGTTTTGACCGAAAGGTGGAAAAGGTCCTGATTCTGTTAATCGCGTACGTGTTCCATTACCTCCTAAATCGACAGTTGGCAGTAATGAAGCGCCTGATTCACGCATCTGCGCATCAGCTTCCTCAATCCGAGCGACCGCACTTTTGATGCTGCTGTTATTATTAAAAGCTTTTTCGACAAGGGCATTCAATTCTGGGTCTTGGTAAAGTGTCCACCATTGATTAGGCACCTCATTGAGTGTACTTGGCTCAAGTGATTGCCCTACTTCACCATAACTTTCTGGTAGTGCTAATGTTGGACGCTCGTAATTTGGCCCTACCAGCATACAACTGGACAAGAGCATCAGCAATGTGATTCCGCTGCCTATTTTAATTAATCCCGTCATTATTTGCCCTTCTCTTCAATTTCTTCACCTTCAATATGCCCATGATGTCTTACATGTTTACTGTCGGTTAACCAAGTAAAGAACAATGGAATAAATATCGTTGCAACAAAAGTGGCTAAAATCATGCCGCCAAATACGCCCGTCCCCATTGATTGGCGTGCTGCTGCACCCGCACCAGTCGCTATCACGAGCGGCACTATCCCGAGCACAAAAGCCATCGACGTCATCACAATTGGTCTAAACCTGAGTCTTGCTGCTTCTAAAGCGGCTTGACCAACAGGCATGCCTTCTTCCATTTTTTGACTGGCAAACTCCACAATCAAAATCGCATTCTTAGCCGCCAGTCCAATCAGCGTAATCAAGCCAATTTGGAAGTAAATGTCGTTTGGCATACCACGGAACAACACTGCCAATAGCGCACCAGTTAGTGCGAACGGCACAGCCATAATGACGGCAAGTGGTAACGCCCAGGTCTCAAATTGCGCAGCCAAAATCAAAAACACCATCACAATGGCAAAACCAAAAGCGACCATTGCCGCATTACCTGTACGTTTTTCCTGATAGGCTTGACCCGTCCATGCAATTTTATATCCGTCAGGTAAGTTTACTGCAGCAATATCCTCTACGATTTTAATCGCATCGCCTGAACTGACACCTGGAGCGCCACTGCCGAAAATTTTGGCAGACAGCAGTCCATTAAAGCGTTCTAGCTGTTCTGCACCGACAACGTTTTGTACTGTGCTTAAAGCTGATAATGGAATCATATTACCTAATGGATTTTCTGCTGTAGGCTGGCTACGTACATAAACCTTACCTAAATCTTCAGGCTGCATCCGATACTCCGGTTCAGCTTGTAATTGCACTCGGTAAGTCCGACCATTTTTATTAAAATCATTCACATAATACTGACCCATCGTACTTTGCAATGTGGCATAAATATCTTCAATACTGACATTTAAAGAAATCGCTTTTGCCTCATCTACTTCAATTTTAAGTTGTGGTACCGTTGGCCGGAAAAAGCTATTCAAGCCCGTTATTTTTGGATCCTGCCGCATGGCATCCATTAAGTTATTCATCACTTGTGCCAATTTAATCGGATCAGAATCGCGCTGGCTTTGCACATAGACTTCAAAACCGCCTGAAGACCCTAGCCCACGAATGGCGGGCGGATTAACGGCAAAACCCATCCCATCAGATTGTTGCATACCGATACCTGTAACTCTCCCCACCATATCGTCCGCACTCGCGCTCCGCTCATCCCAATCCGTCATTCTCACAAACATAGTGGCAGCATTGGTCTTATTGGCGCCAGTAAATAACTCAAAACCATTAATTGCAAACTCAGATGCAGCTGCTGAATCCTGAGCGACACTCGCACGAATACTCTCTGTCGTTTTAGTTGTTCGATGTAAAGTTGCGTTATCTGGCATCACCACGACAGTGATAATATATCCCTGGTCTTCTGGTGGCACTAAGCTACCCGGTACCGTGCGGAATAACAGTACCATCGCCAATACGAAACCGCCAAATGCAATAGCACCAATGATTTTATGGTGCAATGTTAAATCCACAGTACTGGTATAAAAACGAGTTAGCCGACTAAATCCGCTGTTAAATTTCTTAAAGAATGTACTTTCTTGCTCATGTGCTTTTTTCAAAATCATGGCACAAAGCGCAGGCGTTAATGTCAATGCAACTACGCCCGAAATGACAACGGCAATTGCAACCGTAATCGCAAATTGACGGTAAAGCTGTCCTGCAATACCTCCTTGGAATGCGACAGGTACAAACACTGCACACAACACCAGCACAATTGCAATAACAGCACCTGACACTTGCCCAATTGACTTAATGGCTGCATGCAAGGGATCCAAACCTTCCTCTTGCATTAACCGCTCAGTATTTTCAAGTACAACAATGGCATCATCGACCACGATACCAATCGCCAAAATCATGGCAAATAAGGTCAATAAATTAATTGAGAAACCAAAAATATACAGCCCGGCAAATGTCCCGATTAATGAAATTGGAACAGCAATAATTGGAATAAGTGTTGCGCGCCAACTTTGTAAAAATAGAAACACGACTAATACCACCAACACCAATGCCTCTGCAAAAGTGTGCAGCACTTCATCAATGGTTGAACTCACAAAGTCACTTGTATCGTAAGGAATGGCATAAGTCATCCCCTCTGGAAAGCTTTCTTGTAACTCGTTCAGCTTTTCTTTAATTGCACTCGCCGTATCAAGCGCATTCGCACCACTTTGTAAAAATACCAAAACGGCAACGCCAGTCTGGCCGTTCAAGGCTGATGACGCATTATAACTTTGTGCACCAAGCTCAATTCTTGCGACATCTTTCAAGTACAAAACGCCATTTGGCCCATTGGCGCGTACGATGATATTGCCAAATTCAGCAGGATCCACTAAGCGACCTTTAGCAGTCACTGTATAGATCAACTGTTGTGTATCGGGCGCTGGATCTTGCCCAATTTTGCCTGCGGCATATTGGTTGTTTTGTGTGCTGATCGCCGCTGCAATGTCGCTGGTACTCACGCCTAATTGCGCCATACGGTCTGGCCGCAACCATATCCGCATTGAATAATCCTGTCCGCCAACAATTCGCGCACTACCAACACCCTTAATCCGCTTCAATTCGTCTAACACATTTAACGTGCCGTAATTACTCAGATATAAACGATCATGTTTTTCATTGGTTGAAGTGAGCATCGCCGCCATTAAAATATCGTTTGATTGTTTTTGGACAATTAACCCATTCCGACGAACCTCATTGGGCAATCTTGGCGTCGCAATATTAACGCGATTACTCACATTAAAAGTCGCTTGATCGACATCCGTACCGATATCAAATGTTGCAGTAATGACCAATGTGCCACTTGAGTCTGCACTAGAACTGAAGTACAGCAAATTATCAACACCACTCAACTGCTCTTCAATTGGCGCGGCTACTGTTTTTGACAACGTATCGGCACTCGCACCTGGATACGTTGCAGTAATTTGTACTGATGGTGGCGCAATCTCAGGGTATTGTGCCACCGGCAACTGAAATGCAGCTGCCAAACCAGAAAGCACAATAATAATGGACAATACAGAGGCAAATATTGGCCTAGTGATAAAAAACTTGGTCATAAGATATTCACCTACTCTTTATATAATTTTGTTAGATTCTGTCTGATCTGTTTCATTGGCAGATGCATCGGAATTTGATTTTGGTTTAATAGGTGCACCGGGTCTCACTTTAATTAAGTTATCAACAATGACTTTGTCACCTTGGGTTAAACCATCAAGTACCACCCAATTTTCACCATACCAACTACCAACTTGAATTGGTTTAATAGCTGCAATGGTTTTACCGTCTTTATCTGTTTCTGCTACAAAGACAAATTTACCTTGATCACCAGTTTGCACTGCTGTTTGTGGCACAAGGAACACCCCATCTCGACTTCCGGTGGTGACCCTAACACGCACAAATTGTCCTGGAACCAACTGCTTGTCCTTGTTTTTAAAAACAGCTCTTAGTTGCTGCGTTCCTAAAGCTGGATCAATCTGACTGGCAGAAAAGTTTAAATCACCTTCTTCAGGAAACGCTTCACCATTAGGTAATATTAATGTGATTTTTTTAACGGTATCGCGTGTCAACATCCCGCCTAACTCTTTTAGCTCATAATCTGACAAGCTAAAACGAACCCATATAGGAGAAACTTGAACTATTTTTGTCAATAATGTGGTGTTTGCACTAACCAGCGTACCTTCTGAGTAAATAAAACGCTCAGCCATACCGCCCACTGGTGCCTCAAGTTTCGTATACGACAAATTTAATTCCGCCTCATGCAATGCTGCTTCGTATTGACTTAAGCTTGCACTTGCCATCGCGTTATCTGATACGGCATTATCATATTCACGTTGACTGATGGATTTTGTTTCTAGTAAATTCTTTAATCGCTCCGCTTCTCTTTGCGTTTGCACTAATCGCGCTTTTTGCTCTGCTAATCTTGCCTTGGCTTGCTGCACGTCCATTTGATATGGCACAGGGTCAATCAAAAACATTGGCTGACCAGCTTTAATTTCAGTCCCTTCTTCATATAATTTTTTCAGCAAAATTCCACCAACTCGCGGTCTAACTTCAACCTCTCTAGCGCCTTCTGTTTGCGCTACCGCTTCTTTCTGAATTGGGATACTTGTAGCTTGCACCTCCAACACACTAACTGGTAATGCTTGCATCGCTGGGGGCGCTTCGCTTTTCTCTCCACATGCCGAAACAAACATGGCGATCATGAGCATGGTTAACGTTGTTTGATATTGCTTGTATAAATTGAACATGCTGCCTCTGAACTCTATCGTTATTTTTAAAAGGATTTCTTGCATACATACAAGAATGAATGTATATTATATACAAACACACATGTATGTAAATAGGTTTAACAAAAGATTCACAAAAATGGTACGAAAAACTAAAGAAGAAGCAGAACTCACGCGACAATGCATCATTAATGCAGCACGCGAAGTATTTATTAATAAAGGCGTTAGCAAGACAAGTCTAGAAGAAATTGCAAAACACGCTGGCGTTACACGCGGCGCCGTTTATTGGCACTTTACGAATAAATCCGATTTACTACACGCGATGCGGGATCAGGTTGTTTTACCCCTAATAGATCGCATGGATGATGCTTTACTACTCAACCTAGACAAAGAGCACAATCCAGAAAATGACCCTCTAACCCGCATTGAAAATTTTTTGCTTTGCACCATTCAAGTCCTCAGTGACCATCAAGAAACGCGCCAAACCTACGAAATCATGATGACCAAATGTGAGTATGTGGGTGAATTCGAAAAAGTAATGCAACAAATCATGAGCAATTGTTCAAGCATTGTAGATAAGCTAGAGCAAGCCTATACCAAAGCGCTTAAAAAAGAGCTAATCAATTATTCACTTAATGCAGCACAATATGCACAAGATACACATTTGTTTTTTTCTGGTCTACTCCATATGTGGGTCAAAGATACCGATGGCAACCGATACAGAAATCAAGCGCAAACCTTGATACACACCCATATAAAGATGAGAAGAAAATAGACTGTTTATTCGCATTAGGACATTAATTTCTAGTTCCCTCAAAAGCCGTTTGCGTATAAAATAGTCAACTTTTCCGCATAAAGCGTTTAGATGCAAATCGGCAACCATATTCTAAAAAATAATCTCGTAGTAGCACCTATGGCTGGTGTTACCGATAGGCCTTTCCGTCAGCTATGTAAAAAAATGGGCGCAGGTCTTGCTGTGTCTGAAATGGTCACTTCAAATTCTTTGCTTTATGGTAGCGAAAAGACGCTTAGACGTGCCAACCATGAAGGTGAAGTTGATCCAATTTCTGTGCAAATCGCAGGTGCTGATCCAGCCATGATGGCGGAAGCAGCCAAACACAATGTAGATAATGGCGCGCAAATCATTGACATTAATATGGGCTGCCCAGCGAAAAAGATTTGTAATGTAATGGCAGGCTCTGCATTATTGAAAGATGAGCCACTTGTTTCTCAAATTTTAAAAGCTGTGGTGAATGCAGTAGACGTGCCTGTGACGCTTAAAATCAGGACTGGATGGGACAGGGACAATCGAAATGCCGTGCAAATAGCCAAAATGGCAGAAGACATTGGTATACAAGCGCTAGCAATGCACGGTCGCACTCGCGCTTGCTTATACAAAGGTGACGCTGAGTACGACACCATAGCAGCAGTTAAGCAAGCGATTAACATACCATTAATTGCTAATGGTGATATTACAACCCCAGAAAAAGCAAAATTCGTATTAGATTATACTGGGGCAGATGCAGTAATGATTGGTCGTGCAGCGCAAGGTAGGCCTTGGATTTTCCGTGAGATTGAGCATTACCTAACAACTGGTTCTCATATGTTACCGCCAACTGTGGAAGAAATTCATACTGTCATGTTAGAGCACTTGCATGACTTATATGCATTTTATGGTGAATTAACTGGCATGCGCGTTGCACGCAAACACATTTCTTGGTATACCAAAGGACTTTCGGGTTCAGCTGCTTTCCGCCACCATATGAACACATTACAAACAACAGAACTTCAGCTTCAATCAATTAGTGATTTCTTTACCGAGTTAAAAACTAAAAATGAACGGTTGGTTTATGATCAAGAACCAACAAATACTACAGAGGCTATTGCAGCATAATGAGTAAAGACTGCAAATTAAGTCAGGCAATTATAGAATCACTTGACGATTACTTTATGCACTTAGATGGCCAACCCCCTCATGCTATCTATGAGATGGTATTAGGCTGTGTTGAAGCGCCGATGCTGGAATACATACTCAATAAAGTGGGTGGTAACCAAAGCAAAGCGGCTGAAATGCTTGGTATCAATCGCAATACTTTGCGTAAAAAAATGGCACTATACAAGATTGATTAAGCACTCACTGATTGCGCTCTAGCTGCTTAAGTAACAAATGACAACAAAATCAACAAATAAACTGCCAACACAATTTCACTAAAATACAAGAGTTAAACTATGGCCATTATTAAACGTGCGCTGATTAGCGTTTCAGACAAAACAGGTATTGTCGAATTAGCAAAAACCCTGCATCAACTTAACATTGAGATTCTTTCAACAGGCGGTACAGCAAAATTATTCAAAGAAAATGCTATCCCTGTTATAGAGGTGAGTGATTACACGGGGTTTCCAGAAATGTTAGATGGCCGCGTCAAAACACTACACCCTAAAGTGCATGGTGGCTTATTAGGGCGCAGAGACTTACCAACACATGTACAAACAATGGAAGATGCAGATATCCCTGGCATCGATATGTTAGTGGTCAATCTATACCCTTTTGAAGCAACAGTCGCCAAGCCTGATTGTCAACTTGAAGATGCGATTGAGAATATTGATATTGGCGGGCCCGCGATGCTGCGCTCAGCTGCCAAAAACTGGAAAGACGTCGCTGTGTTAACTGATGCAAACCAATATGCTGCGGTGATGAATGAACTCCGAACAAATAACTGCCAATTATCTGAAAAAACAACTTTTGCATTATCAGTTGCCGCGTTTAATCGTGTCAGTAACTATGATGCCGCAATCAGTGATTATCTTTCAAGCTTTAATGAAGATGGTTCTCGAAATGCATATCCGGGACAAATGAATACGCGTTTTATTAAAGTACAAGACTTACGGTATGGAGAGAATCCTCATCAAACAGCGGCTTTTTACAAAGATCAATTCCCAGCACCAGGTTCTTTGGTCACGGCAGAACAGATACAAGGTAAAGAGCTGAGCTTTAATAATATCAATGATGCAGATTCTGCATGGGAAGCTGTCAAAGCCTTTGATAGCAATGCTTGCGTCATTGTGAAACATGCAAACCCATGTGGTGTTGCGCTTGGCAAAACTGCTTTAGAGGCTTATCAGAAAGCATTCAAAACTGATTCAACCAGTGCGTTTGGTGGCATTATTGCTTTTAATATGCCAGTTGATAAGGAAGCTGCAGAAGCGATTTCACAACAATTCTTAGAAGTGTTAATTGCCCCCGAATATAGCAATGAGGCCTTAGCGATATTGAGCACTAAGAAGAACGTTCGCGTGTTAAAAATCGCACTCCCACAAGGTGGTAAAACACCATGGGAACAAGGTCGTAATTCGCATGAAACTAAACGTGTCGGTTCTGGCATCTTGGTACAAACATCAGACATCCATGAATTAAAAATGGAAGACTTAAAAGTGGTCACGAAGAAGCAACCAACATCTGCACAAATGGATGATTTGTTATTTGCTTGGAATGTTGCTAAATATGTTAAATCAAATGCAATTGTATTCTGTGGTGATGGCATGACCTTGGGTGTAGGCGCTGGCCAGATGAGCCGCGTAGACAGCACTAAAATTGCCGCAATTAAGGCAGAGCATGCAGGATTAAGCCTAGAAGGCGCAGTAGTTGCTTCTGATGCATTCTTCCCATTCCGTGATGGGGTTGATGTGCTAGCAGATGCAGGGGCAAGCTGCGTGATACAACCGGGAGGCAGCATGCGCGATGATGAAGTGATTGCAGCTGCCGATGAGCGTGGGCTAGCGATGGTGTTTACTGGCATCCGCCATTTCCGTCATTAATTTTCAAATCAGGGGAAAATATGAAAGTTTTAGTTATTGGCGGAGGTGGGCGCGAGCATGCTTTGGCATGGAAAATTGCAGAAAATAAAGAAGTGAGCCAAACCTATGTTGCACCTGGCAATGCAGGTACTGCAACAAATCTAGATATGGTTAATGTGCCGATTACAAAAATTGATGCATTAGTTAAGTTTGCGCAAGAGGAAAAGATAGCGATAACTGTTGTTGGTCCTGAGGCGCCACTCAGTGAGGGCGTTGTTGATGCTTTCCAAAAAGCAGGGCTCAAAATCTTTGGTCCAACACAAGCTGCCGCGCAATTAGAGTCATCAAAAGATTTTTCAAAAGCCTTTATGGTGCGCCACAACATTCCAACTGCAGCCTACGAGACATTTTCTGATGCTAAAACTGCACACGATTACGTCAATCAGCAAGGCGCACCAATCGTAATAAAAGCGGATGGTTTAGCAGCTGGTAAAGGTGTTGTTGTTGCCATGACCGATAAAGAAGCACATGACGCAATTGACATGATGTTAGGTGACAACAAGTTTGGCGATGCTGGTGCTCGCGTTGTTATTGAAGAGTTTCTAACTGGCGAAGAAGCCAGTTTCATGGTCATGGTTGACGGTAAAAACATTCTACCGCTTGCCACCAGCCAAGACCATAAACGTCTACTTGATAGAGATGAAGGTCCGAATACAGGGGGCATGGGGGCCTACTCACCAGCACCAGTTGTCACGCCAGAAATTCATGCCCGCGCTATGCGCGAGATAATACGCCCTACGATTGATGGGATGGCAAAAGATGGTATTCCATATACAGGATTTTTATATGCGGGACTCATGATAAGCCCAGATGGTGCAATTAAGACACTCGAATTCAATTGCCGCATGGGCGATCCAGAAACCCAGCCAATTTTCATGCGCTTAAAATCAGATTTACTCACCTTATTGCAGCAAGCTGTCGCTGGCAACCTTGATAAAGCGGAAGCACAATGGGACAGACGTTTTGCATTAGGTGTGGTAATGGCAAGTGCTAACTATCCTGCTGCCCCTAAGTTAGGTGATGAAATTACTGGTCTACCAAAAGATTTAGAAAATGCTTACGTTTTTCATGCTGGCACCAAACTAGTCGACGGTAAAGTAATGACGAGTGGTGGACGTGTATTATGTGTGACTGCTTTAGGAGAAACCGTCAAATTCGCACAACAGAAAGCTTATCGCATTATAGAAAGCATCCATTTCGATGGTGCACAATATAGAACAGACATTGGCTATCGTGCCATTAAAGGCTAATCACAATGAGTGCTATTGATTCAAACGCTGTCTTTGAATATTTGCAGAACTTACAAGCACGCATTATTGAATCGGTTGAGCTAGTTGATGGCAAAACATTTTTACATGATGGCTGGCAGCGTCCTGAGGGTGGCGGTGGTAATTCATGCATGCTTGAAGAGGGCAATGTGTTCGAACGCGCTGGAATCGGGTTTTCACATGTGCTTGGTAACAAACTACCCCCAGCTGCTAGTGTCGCCCACCCAGAAGCCGCAGGCAGACCATGGGAAGCAATGGGTGTATCGCTGGTTTTTCATCCGCGAAATCCATATATCCCAACTGTTCATATGAATGTGCGCTTTTTTGTGGCAAAAGCCACTAAAGAGGATGACAAGGATATTTGGTGGTTTGGCGGCGGCATGGATTTAACGCCTTATTATGGTTTTGACGAAGATTGTGTCCATTTCCATCGTACTAACAAAGCAGCACTGACACATTTTGGAGACGCGCTTTATCCACGATTCAAACAACAATGCGATGAATATTTTTATTTAAAGCACCGCAGAGAACCACGAGGCATAGGTGGTATATTTTTTGATGATTTTAACGAGTTAGGCTTTGAAAAAAGCTTTGCCATGCTACGTGCAGTTGGCGATGCGTTTACCCAAGCCTATCTTCCAATCGTGCAACGCCGAAAAGATATTAAGTATGGCGAGCGTGAGCGGGATTTCCAACAATATCGCCGCGGACGTTATGTCGAATTTAATTTAGTGTTTGATCGTGGTACTTTATTCGGACTGCAATCCAATGGTCGTACCGAGTCGATCCTTCTCTCTATGCCACCGATTGTAAAGTGGCGTTATGATTGGAAACCAGAAACTGGTAGCGCTGAAGCAAAACTGTATACTGACTTCTTAATCGATAAAAACTGGATTTAACACCATCTATGGCTAATAAAACCGCAATTAAACATGCAAAAGATTTATTAAATTTTATTGATGCCAGCCCCAGTCCATGGCATGCCGTTAATAGTTCGATTCAACAATTAGAAGCTAATGGGTTTGAATCGCTAACAGAAAACCAACCATGGAAATTGAAGAAAAATGGTCGTTATTATGTCACCCGCGATGGCGCCTCAATCATTGCTTTCTCATTAGGCTCAAAACCAATAGCAGAAGTAGGATTTAGGATAGTAGGCGCTCACACCGATTCACCAGGATTGCGCTTAAAACCAAAAGCGCCACTCGCAAATCAAAGTGTTGCTCAACTTGGCGTTGAAGTATATGGTGGCCCGATATTGGCCACTTTTACTGACCGTGATTTAAGTATCGCTGGTAGAGTTAATATCACAAACATGAACGGCTTCACCACTGAATATATTCACCTAACGGAGAGTATTGTCAGATTGCCTAATCTAGCCATCCACATGAATCGTGAAGTTAATACTAAAGGTTTGTTACTAGACAAACAAATACAGCTACCATTGATTTTTGGCTATGCCGCTGAAAGTGATGAAGCAAAAAAACAGCTTAACCAAATAATAGCGAAACACTTAAATATTAGTCCTACAGACATTCTGACTTGGGATATTAATGTTTACGATACGCAAAAAGGTAGCTTATGGGGGCAAAACCAAGAGTTCATCGCAAATAGTCAATTAGATAACTTAGCCTCATGTCATGCCGCACTGCAAGCACTCACGGCCACCAGCAAACCAGAGGCAACTAATATATGTGCCTTCTTTGATCATGAAGAAGTGGGTAGCGAAAGTGCAACAGGCGCAGGTGGTAGCTTTATTAGTGACACCATCCAGCGCATCTGCGCATTCTATAAAGCCAATGAAGAAGATCGTTTACGCAGCTTTGCCAACAGCTTCTTTATCAGTGCTGACATGGCCCATGCCTTCCACCCTAATCATCCAGCGGCTTATGAACCAGAGCACCATGCAACAGTTAACAAAGGTCCAGTGATTAAAACCAATGCTAACCAACGCTATAGTACCAACGCCGACACAGCAGCACGCTTTATTCAATTGTGCAAAAAAGCGAAAGTACCCTATCAAGAATATGCACATCGCACAGACTTAGGTTGCGGCAGCACCATCGGCCCAACAGTCGCTGCACAACTCGGCATGCCAACGGTGGATGTGGGCAACCCAATGTGGGCGATGCATAGTATTCGTGAGAGTGCAGGGGTATTGGATCATGGTTATATGATTGATGTGTTGAAACAGCACTTTGTTAGCTAATTGTGTTTTATCTGACTGTTGATAAATCTTGCCAAGCCATGACTTGGCTATTTCCTCGGTCATAACTTTCATTTCCACCATACACGATTATCGGCGTACAAGTGTTGTCTGTGGCAAACTGCTGCCATTTATGCGTTGCTTTTTGCCAATCCTTAGCAAAGGTACTGCCTGATTTAATCTCAATCGCTTGTAAGCCATCTGGCGTTTCATACAGCACATCAACTTCATGTCCAACATTATCGCGCCAGAAATATAAGTCATGCGGCAAGCCTTGGTTATAACGTTGCTTCACTAACTCAGTCACCACATAGGTTTCAAACAAGGCACCACGCATGGCGTGTGTAGCAAGCGTATCAGCATCACGAATGCCCAGCAACCATGCCATTAACCCCACATCTAAAAAATAAAGCTTAGGTGTTTTGACTAGGCGCTTACCAAAGTTTTGATGATAGGGTTGCAACCTAAACACCAAATAACTGGCTTCAAGCACGGACAACCACTCGCGCGCGGTGACTGCAGTGATACCACAGCCAGCACCTAGCGCAGTCAAGTTTAAGAGTTGCCCACTCCTCGCGGCACACATTTTAACAAAGTGTTGAAACTGACTAAGGTCACGCACGGCAATTAATTGCCTTACATCACGCTCTAGATAAGTAGACACATAATTGGCAAACCAATCATTTGGGTTTAATTGCCGATCATACAAGGCAGGATAACCACCTTGTAACAACATGCTATCAACAGCTGGCAATTGCTTAGCTTGTAATAGCTCAGACTGGCTCAATGGTAACAACTCAACACGCCCCACCCTGCCTGCCAGTGACTGTGTAATATTCGAAATCAACTCGAACTGTGCAGAGCCTGTTAGGACAAAATCCCCCATTTGCTGACGAGCATCAACCACTCCTTGCAAATAAGATATCAATGCAGGGCAACGCTGCACCTCATCCAAAATAGCGCCTTGTTCAAACCGCGCTAAAAAACGCTTAGGGTCTTGCTCTGCAAATTCACGCTCATCTGGATTCTCTAATGACACATAGCTTTTATCGCTAAACACAGCTTTAGCCAGCGTAGTTTTACCTGACTGCCTAGGCCCTGTAATCGCAATAATAGGGAAGCCTTTAGCAAGACGAAGCAATGTATCAGCAGCATATCGATTTATCATTCTTACAATCCTATAGTAAAACTTTAGATTTGTAAAATACTAAAAATTCCGAAGCACAGTACAGTCCGCCTATACAAACTAAGCCTCAATAAGGTTTAAATCGTAGGGCGTTACTCGCGCAAAGTGCAGTACGCCGTATGGATGCTGCATCACGCTTAACCTTTTTATGAATGCGAAACATGCGGCGTACCGCAAGCGGGTACGCCCTACGCGAGCTCGGCATTCCAACGGTGGATGTGGGCAACCCAATGTGGGCGATGCATAGTATCCGCGAAAGTGCTGGGGTATTGGATCATGGGTATATGATTGATGTGTTGAAACAGCATTTTTCTATTTAAACGCTGAAATTTACACACAATAAAACAACTTCAACGGACCGCTCCCCTTTATCTCGCTGAGTAGCGCAGACAAAATAAGATGAAGGCGAGGACTTGTTTGAGCACCGCGACATGGCTCGGCTTGTGTGCCTTGTTAGGGCGAGTTCCGCAGCCGCTTATTTTGTTGAGCAACGCAAGGTACCCGAAGGGCGTGATTGTGGGGTGTGTATTTCTTTGGTTACTTTCTTTGGCACAAGCAAAAGAAAGTAACTAGCTGTCGGGCTACCCCCGACCTAGTTACAAGCTGAAGATGCTAAGCATTCCCCCGCTAGGTATCAAGTTATTACGTCCAGAGAACTCAACATAACCTGGGCAAAAGTCTGTTGGAGGACAATACATTATTTTATCAGCTATATTAGGCCACGCTCCATACCCAGATAAAACACCTATATATTGCTTACCCTTAGAACTATAAGAAAATGGATTGCTAATAGCGCCTGAAGCCAATCTAACTTTGCGTAATAAGCTTCCTGTTTCTGCATGAATGACCTTAAGCCAATGATCGACAGTTCCATATATTACTAAATTAGATTTAGTGCTTAACACGCCGCTATAGAGTGGATACGGCTCAGATTTTTCCCAAATACTCTTTGCGCTTATAGGATCAAATGCAGAAAGAAAACCGATTTTATTCGGTCTATAAATTGATGGGGCATAAGCTCCAACCCAAGGCTCTCCTAATTGATATTTAGTCTTATACGGCTCAATACTCATTCCAAATGGATTGACTGGAATATAAACTAATTTTGTTTTGGGTGAGTAAGACGCAGGAACTATACCTTTAGCACCCATATTACTCGGGTATATTGCCTTCGTATTCACATCCTGATGCGTATTATATTTAGCATCCTTCGCAGGCACGCCAGTCTTCAAATCCACACTCGTCGCCCAGTTAACATAGGGGTGCACTTTCTCAGCTGCAATCAAGTTGCCATTATTGGCTTGCCATGTATAAATAAACCCATTCTTATTCACTTGCGTAGCATAGGTTTGTTTCTTACCGTGTTTGTCTTTTCTGTCGAATAAAATCACTTCATTCGTCGCATCATAATCCCATTCATCATGTGGGGTGGTTTGCATCGCCCATTTTGCTTTGCCTGTATCCACATCTCTGGCAAAGACACTGCTTGCCCATTTGTTATCGCCTGGGCGTACATCAGGGTTCCATACCCCAGGATTACCTGTGCCGTAATAAACTAAGTTGGTTTTAGGATCGAAGCCAAAGTAACCTGTCACCGCGCCGCCACCGTTTTGCCAGCCGTCTTTTTCTTGTTGGGGTTTGAGCCATGTTCTTACGCCGAGTTCGGGTTCGTTAATGCGTAGTTTGTCATTTGATAGCGGTTCGAATGAGCCGCCTTCTTTATTACCGCCATTGATATCTTTGTAGACGCTTAAGGCACTGTATTGTGGATTATCTTTGTTGAAGTCTACGCCGATAAGTACTTCTGCATCTGGGCCTGTTGAATAAGCTTTCCAAGCCATGGCTCCATCTTTTAGATAATAAGCGGCCATAAAGCAACGCACACTAAACTCACCACCAGCACAGCCAGTGAGGACTTTGTCTTTGACCACCATCGGGGCATTGGTATTGGTGGCGCCTGTTTTGGGGTCGGTGACTTGTACATCCCATACTTTTTCACCTGTTTTGGCATTGAGGGCAACCAGCATGCCGTTGTTTTGTTGTAGGTATATGTTGCCATCACCAAAGGCCAAGCCACGATTCACATTGCCACAACACAGTACAGCTTGTGTTTGTGGGTCTTGTTTTGGGAAGTAAGACCAGATTATTTTTTGATCATCGTTCAGGTCTAAGGCATAGATATTATTGGGGAAGGCGGTATGCACATACATGACACCGTCAATGACTAAGGGCGCACCTTCGTGCCCACGATTGACGCCTGTTGAGAAGGTCCAAGCCAGTTTGAGGTCTTTGACGTTATTGGTGTTAATCTGACTGAGTTCGCTAAAGCCTTGGTTGTTATATTGCCCACGCGCATGTGCCCAGTTATTGGGGTTGGCCATGGCGGCGTCTAGGTCGGTTGCTGCATTAATAGCTTGTGATGCGAAAGATCCATATGCCCATGTGGCACATGCAACGATTATTTTTATTTTCATTATGTTGTCCACCTATAGTAGATAGTCAATATTTAACCATAAAGCACATCAAAGCAAAACAGGCCTAGCTACACGCCAGCCAGAAACATCGCTATAATCATTAATAAGGGGAAATCACAGAATGCAAATTTTAGAAGAACTCGTTGCAACATTATCAGCCATTGTATGGGGCCCGTACATGCTCACCTTATTAGTCGGCACAGGTTTATATCTAACGATTCTTCTAAAAGGAATGCAGTTTAGAGTACTCCCCCATGCTTTAAAGCTGATATTCAGCAAAGAAAAAAATCAAGACGGTGATATAAGCCATTTTGCTGCACTGATGACAGCACTGGCAGCAACAGTTGGCATTGGCAATATCGTCGGCGTAGCTACAGCGATTACCCTAGGCGGTCCTGGCGCCGTGTTTTGGATGTGGGTTACTGGTTTAGTCGGTATGGCAACCAAATACAGTGAAGCAGTCCTTGCTGTGAAATATCGTGAGGAAGGCAAGCATGGTATGCGTGGCGGACCGATGTACTATTTAAGTAAAGGTGCAGGTCTGCCTTGGCTAGGCACTTTATTTGCAATTTTCACCGCCTGCGCAGCTTTTGGCATCGGCAATATGACACAAGCGAATGCCACAGCTAAAGCATTTGAAACAACCTTTCAAATCCCTGTTGAAATAACAGGTATATTTCTGACTTTATTAACTGGACTCGTCATTCTTGGTGGTATTAAAACCATCGGCAAATTCACATCCTTTATCGTCCCATTTATGATACTAGCTTATGTTATATGTTGCTTGTGGGTACTCGCTGTACATGCTAATGCCATTCCAGAAGCATTCCGATTGATTTTCTATCATGCATTTAACCCATCAGCCGCGAGTGGTGGATTTATTGGTGCGACTGTTGCCGCTGCAATGCGTTACGGGATTGCACGTGGCGTATTTTCAAATGAATCAGGCTTAGGTTCCGCACCAATTGCAGCGGCGGCGGCAAAGACTGACGACCCAGTTAAGCAAGCTTTAGTCAGCATGACGCAAACATTTATTGATACATTAGTTGTATGCACGATGACGGCACTTGTTATCTTGACAGCGACTAGTTGGACACAAGGAGTAGATGCAGGAGAACTCACCAGTGCCAGCATGGCTGAAACGCTTGGCAATAAAGGCAATATCATCATTGCCATTGCAACAGCATTTTTTGCATTTTCTACATTGATTGGTTGGAGCTATTATGGTGAAAAAGCCATTGAGTTCTTATTTGGTAGCAAAGCCATTAAAATTTATCGCGTATTTTTTACTGTCGCGGTGATGATTGGTGCAATGACAAGCTTAAATTTTGTCTGGAACTTTTCAGATTTAATGAATGGCCTAATGGCAATTCCCAATTTAATCGGTTTGCTATTATTGTCTAAAATCATTAAACAAGAAACAGACCGTTATTTTTCAAAAAGAAAGTAAGTATATTTATTTATGAGTAGAAAAAGAGGGCATTGGTCAAGTCGTTGGACATTTATGTTAGCCACTGCTGGGTCCGCTATTGGGCTTGGTAATATTTGGAAACTACCTTATATGATTGGTGTTAATGGCGGCAGTGCTTTTGTGTTAATTTTTATTGCTTCCATTATTTTTGTTGCTATTCCGCTGATGATGACAGAAATTATGTTAGGTAGGCGCGCGCATAAAAACCCGTTAGATGCGGTAAAGTCACTAGCAGAGGAAGCCAACGTCCACTCTCTATGGTCTTTTATTGGTGGGATGGGGATGCTAGCAGGCATCTTGATTTTAAGCTTCTATAGTGTTGTTGGTGGTTGGGTATTAAGTTATATCAGCTTTTCTTTACAGGGCACCTTTACCAACATTACTGCAACACAAGCTACAAGTAACTTTACTACATTACTTGCTGAACCGTTTACCCTACTTTTTTGGCATACCCTCTTTTTACTAATGACGATGATAGTCGTTGCACGTGGCGTGAATGAAGGACTTGAAAAAGCCAACAATATTTTAATACCTCTCTTGTTTGCAATTTTATTAATTTTACTTGGCTATAGTATGTCGGTAGGGGATATGGCCGCTGCTTTTAAATTTATGTTTTCGCCTGATTTTTCCAAAGTCACACCAGTAGCCATACTCTCAGCACTAGGTCATGCGTTCTTCACCCTAAGTCTTGGCATGGGTTCAGTAATGGTCTATGGCTCATATTTGGACAAAAGTGTTCCCATCGGACAAACGACACTCTTCATTGCTACGCTAGACACCGTTCTAGGCCTATTGACAGGGTTGGCTATCTACGCATTAGTCTTTGGTAATCATTTGGAACCGGATGCTGGTCCTGGGCTGATTTTCCAAACGCTACCAATCGCCTTAGGTGCAATGCCTGCTGGTAATATTTTTGCCACTCTCTTTTTCGTTTTAGTCGGCTTTGCTGCATGGACATCTTCCATCTCCTTAGTTGAGCCTGCGGTAGCTTGGATAATAGAGAACACGAAAATCAGCCGAGTACAGGCGAGCCTTGTGCTAGGTTTATCAATATGGCTTATTGGTCTATCTGTCGTTTTATCTTTTAATATCTGGCAAGATGTAAAACTTATTTTCGGCTTAGGTATTTTTGATACCTTAGATAAACTCACATCAACAATTATGTTGCCATTAGGCGGATTGCTGATGGCAATTTTTGCTGGCTATCTAATGAAAAAGCAACATATTCAAGAAGAATTAAATATTAAAGGATGGGCCTTCTCTTTTTGGAAGATTTCAAACACTGTAATAGCCCCAGTGGCAGTCCTCATTGTGTTTTTAAATTTACTCGGTCTTTATTAATCGGTTTATTCGATTCAAATAAAAAGCCAGCAGATGCTGGCTTTTTATTTTAGATATAAAATCAGGTATTAAAGTGACAATATCCATTTAACAATTGATTGAATGTCGCCATCTTTAACTTGAGGACTATTTGCTGGCATTGGAATCGGACCCCATACACCACTACCACCTTTTTTCACTTTATCAACTAACTTGCCTTCCGCTGATTTATCGCCTTTATATTTTGCAGCAATATCTTTAAAAGCTGGACCTAGTACCTTTTTATCGACACCGTGACATGCTAAACATCCACTTTTTTGCGCTAAAGCTTGATCTGCTGCTGCCTGACCAGCCATAAGCAATGCACCTGCGGCTACCGCTGTTACCAAAAATGCTTTCATGCTATCTCCTTGAATTCTTATAATCTTGACCCGCACAGCTATCATACCTGTAAAAATAAATTCTACAACAATTCTAGCGTGTCATGATATGAAATTTAAAACATCTAAACTTATTGCTAACTCACTCAACGCTGCGCTGTAGCTTAGGGTTGACACGCTTAAAAAATAATCTTCACGCGCAGAAATTTTTACTCCAACTATTATTCATAAGCATTGTAGGTAAATGACTCCACATTGTACTCAACCGTCATCACATGCGTTCTATGCGGGTTAATAATGACAGAATTTTCCAATGAGTTGGTCGATTCAACACAAATCATCTTGCGCCATTCATCACCATTACCCATATCACCCAAAGCATGTGCTTTTTCTTCCCAAGGCGTCCAGACTACGGTATTGCTGCTCCCAGATTTTTGGACGCGTACCAATCGATTAAATCCTGAATCATGAATAACACAGTCAGAAGTGTGGTCCATATAAATTCGATCAAACTCTCCATCAAACTGTAAGAACCCATTTTCGACTGAGCGTTCGTATTTCTTCAATTTATCGGCATACACACACTCTTGTAAGCCTGTAATTTTCACATTTTGTACATCACTAACTGCAAGGTAGGTATGAAAACCTTCCCCAATTCTAAATGGATGGTCCGCCTTATTGGTTGTCGCCAGCTCCATTTTTAGACGCCGACCAACAATCACAGTCAATGTAACAGCATATGGATAACTTAGTTGACGCTTTGCATCTGGGGTTTGCACCATCTCTAACGCGATTCTTGTAGCACCATTGTAAATAGTGTCTACGTCTATTACGCGCCAAGGAATTACACGTGCAAATCCATGTGGGCATAACGTTCCATCCGTTGGGTGTGCGCCAAACCATGGCCAACAGATGGGCACACCACCTCGAATGGACCGTCCTTGCACATACCGCGCATGGTCAGACAACCACAACACCGGTTCCTTTAAGTGTTTTGGATGGAACTCCATCACATGTGCACCTTGTAAGGCAATTTTTGCCTTTGCAAACTCATTCTCGACAACTAGATATTGCAGCCCATTCGCATCTTCCGTCATCTTGATTTGCGGATGCTTTTCTACCACTTCTGGCACTAAGTTCTCAATAATGCACAAATTTTCTTCCATTGCCCCTGATTTAGCCATCTCTTTATTTACTTTCTACTTAGTCTCTATTTGTTCCACATTTCGAACAGCACCGAAAGCTGCGCTAGTAGACATTGCGGCATAGGCACGCAATGCTGGCGAAACATAACGTTCACGCTGCATTGGCTTCCATGCGGCTTTTCCTTTTGCGTCCATTTTAGTGCGTCTTTCTGCTAATGATGCATCAGTTATTCTTAGGTTAATGGTTCGATTTGGAATATCGATTTCAATGATATCCCCTTCGTCCACCAGCCCTATTGCGCCGCCCTCGGCTGCTTCAGGTGATGCATGACCAATACTTAACCCAGATGTTCCCCCAGAAAACCGACCATCCGTTAGTAAAGCACATTCCTTGCCAAGACCTTTAGACTTGAGATAGGAAGTGGGATAGAGCATCTCTTGCATCCCAGGACCACCTCGTGGCCCTTCGTACCGAATCACAACAACATCCCCAGCTACAATCTTATCGGCCAGTATTGCCTCAACTGAAGCATCTTGCGACTCAAAAACACGCGCTCTGCCTGTAAACTTCAAAATGCTCTCATCAACACCTGCAGTTTTGACGATGCAGCCATCTAGTGCGATGTTCCCATATAACACAGCTAAGCCACCATCTTTTGAGTAAGCATGCTCAACGTCACGTATACATCCATTCGCTCTGTCAGTATCCAATGTTGGCCACAACATACTTTGTGAGAATGCAATTGTCGTTGCAACGCCCCCTGGCGCCGCACGATAAAACTTCTTCACATCTTCATCTACGGTTGTTGCGATATCCCACTTATCCAATGCAGCGCCCATGCTAGGCGAATGGACTGTTGGAATATCTCGATGAATCAAGCCACCACGACTAAGCTCTGCAAGAATCCCCATCACGCCACCAGCACGATGCACATCTTCCATATGATATTTTGCTGTTGCTGGCGCAACTTTACTCACACAGGGCACTTTGCGAGAAATTCTATCTATGTCTTGCATCGTGAAAGGGATTTTTGCTTCATGCGCAGCGGCGAGCAAATGTAATACTGTATTCGTACTACCGCCCATTGCCACATCTAAACTCATTGCATTTTCAAACGCCTTAAAACTAGCAACATTTCGTGGCAAAACGCTATCGTCATCCTGCTCATAATAGCGTTTAGCTATATCAACAATCGTTCTCCCTGCCTCTAAAAACAATGCTTTTCTTGCTGCATGTGTAGCTAGCGTTGAGCCGTTACCTGGTAAACTTAGTCCTAAGGCTTCCGTCAAACAATTCATGGAATTTGCTGTAAACATGCCTGAACATGATCCACATGTAGGACATGCTGACCGTTCTATCGCTTCGGATTGCTCGTCTGACACTTTATCATCAGCGGCGGCAACCATTGCATCAACTAAGTCTAACTTGATTGCTTGCCCCTGCCAGTTCACTTTGCCAGCCTCCATCGGACCGCCTGAAACAAAAACAACGGGTACATTTAAACGTAAGGCAGCCATCAACATACCTGGTGTGATTTTATCGCAATTTGATATGCAAACGATTGCATCCGCACAATGTGCATTAACCATATACTCGACGCTATCGGCAATTAAATCACGGCTAGGCAAACTATAAAGCATGCCGCCATGACCCATTGCTATGCCATCATCCACAGCGATTGTATTAAACTCTTTTGCAACACCACCAGCCCGCTCTATTTCTCTGGCCACTAGCTGACCCATGTCTTTTAGGTGCACATGGCCTGGCACAAACTGTGTAAATGAATTGGCAACAGCAATAATCGGCTTTTCAAAATCACCATCTTTCATACCTGTTGCACGCCATAGTGCACGTGCACCAGCCATATTGCGGCCATGTGTAGTAGTTCTTGAACGATACTGAGGCATAATTTAATCCAACATAAGCTAAATAATGCATAATTTTAAACTATGCTGACCTATTCAGCATGTGTTAATTCAAATAGCTAATGAATTATCTGCTGTGACACCAAATGCAGGAATGTCGAAAATGGTAATGGCTTACTGTAAAAGTAGCCTTGTGCTTGATTGCACCCATACTCTTCTAATAGTTTTGCCTGCTCTTCAGTTTCTATCCCTTCAGCAACCAGTTCCTTATCTAAACTCAATGCCATAGCGATGATTGCTTTAACCAAAGAAGCAGCATTTGTTGTATTAGTTATATCCTTCACAAAGGATCGATCAATTTTAACCTGTTTGATAGGAAACTTACTTAAATAGGCCAGCGCAGAATAGCCTGTGCCAAAATCATCAATGGATAATGTAATCCCCATTTCATCAACCTTTAACAGTGTTTCAAGTGCTTTATCAGTATCATGCAAGAGTAAACTTTCTGTCATCTCAAGTGTTATCCAGCTGGGCCTGCAACCTGTTATTTCTAAGCAATGTTGTAAATTCTCTATAAAGTGATTACCTGTAAACTCTTTAGAAGATACATTTATGGCAATATTTAACGGCACTTTTCTATCATGATTCAACTGTGCTGCTACTCTGCATGAATTTTCTAGAACCCAAGCACCTATATCAATGATCAGCCCACTTTCCTCAGCGATTGGGATAAATTTTTCTGGACTAATCTGACCGAGAACATGGCCATGCCATCTCAACAAGCACTCGGCACCCAATATTGTTCCTGTTTTAATATCAAATTTTGGTTGATATAACAGAAAAAACTCTTTTTTCTGAATGGCATATCTAAGCGCTGTTGCAATAGCTAAATGCTCCATAGCCTCTTGCGTTAACTCAGGTGAATAAAATTGGAAATTATTACGTCCTTGCTTCTTAGCATCGTACATCGCTGTATCAGCATATTTAATCATATCTTCTACACTATCACTGTCCATCGGATAGCATGCAATGCCAATACTAGCACTCACAAAAAAATTAATTCCATCAATCATGAACGGTGCCGCCAGCTTTTCGGCCACCTTTTCAGCTAGCACTGCTAATTTGGTTTTATCTTTAAAGTCAGGGACTAAAATGGCAAACTCATCGCCACCAATACGAGCAACTATGTCAACATTTCTTACTGCAGAAACAATCCGTTTTGCAGCCTCAATCAGCAACTCATCCCCAACAACATGACCTAATGTGTCATTAATTTCTTTGAACAAATCCAAATCCATCAGCAATAGACCAAAACATGCCTCTTGTCTCTCTAAGTGTTGAAGTTGCTGATTAATTAAACTACGATTAGGTAGAGATGTAAGGGCATCATGGTAAGCCATGTACTCTAGGTCGTCGCGGTATTTACTGATTTCGGTCACGTCATTCGCAATTGCAAGCGCTCCAATAACTTGATGATGCTCGTCGAATTCTGGTAGCAAAGTGACCATATTAACAACAGTTTCGGCTTCTTCTTCACATTGCATTTCAAATGTTAGCTTTTCACCATGAAATAAAACATGCATTAACTTTGCCTGAAACTCTTCTGCCGTTATATTTTTAATAGAAGGGTTCCATGCTTCCTCAGGCGTTTTACCGATTAAAGCCTGAGCACCTTCATTGGCGGTATTTACAAAAGTACGTTTACAACTTGTGTCATATCGAATAATGGTTAGTGGGAGATTTTTCAGTAACGATGTAAATTGCAGGTCCTTCTCTGTAATCGTGGAAAACAAACGCTTTTCTTCAGTGATGTCTCTGGCATAGCCCACCGTGCCAATGACTTGATTATCAATTATAACTGGCGCTTTATATGTTTCCGCCCATGATGCCTCATCATTTTTCTTTTTAATTTTCTCAACCAAAATAACAGGCTCGCCAGATTCCATCACTTTTAAGTCATCTTCAACATAAGCCTGAGCAAGGATGGGAGACCAAAAATCTTGATCTGTTTTCCCTTCTAATAACTTTGGGTCAGAAACACCAGCCATCTCTGCATAAGCGGCATTCGCAGCTAACAAGTGGCTATTTTTATCTTTCAACCAAATCATAAACGGTATGCTGTCTATAATCGCTTTATGATAAATGCCTCTGCGTCTGATTTCTTGCTCTGCTAATGGTTTCTCTAGCCTCACTTGATTGATGACCATCATCAAGCCCAATAATGACTGCTCTACATTTATAATAGGTGATACAGTCACTATGTTAGTGATAGCGCTATCGATATTTCGAATGTGGGTTCTAATGCTTGCCTGTTTTTTTGTCTGAACGGTATCTACATCTTCAAAATACTGCCGCATTAAACTGTTTTTTGCGAACACGCTAGCATAAGCTTTGCTTAGCACCTGCTCTTCAGTTAATTCATGCCGCATTAAGAAACTATTATTGACATAGACAATATGGTGCGCAAGATCCATTACAATAACTTGATCTAATGTGCTATCAAACAATGGTCCTAGCGATGGTATTAGCCTATCTAGTGATGATATATCAGTGTCACAATCATTTGTACTTAAGTGGTTTGTTATTGATTTTCTTATTTTCAAAAAAAGCCCCCGAATTTATTTCATATCAGCATCCACGAAATGTTCTGTTTTTAATAAAATATACAGCTTAAGTTCACTAACACCAAATTTAATTTACTGTAGTATATAGCCCTGAATACCACAACGATGATTTTTATTTATGCTTATACACCCTCAGTTTGACCCTATCGCTATCCATATTGGCTCTTTTGGCATTCATTGGTATGGCTTAATGTACCTAACTGGTTTTTTAGGTTTTTTATTTCTAGGTCAATATCAAATTAAACATAAGCCATGGTTTAATTGGAATAAACCTATGTTAGACGATGCTTTGTTTTATGGTGCATTAGGTGTCATTCTAGGAGGTCGCTTGGGTTATGTTCTGTTTTATCAAGCATCTTATTTTTTGCGACACCCATTGGAAATTTTGGCGGTATGGCAAGGCGGGATGAGCTTTCACGGCGGATTTTTAGGTGTGCTGGTCGCGATGTATTTATTCAACAAAAAGCACCCTCAACATTGGTTAAAAACCATGGATTTTGTCGCGCCTCTCGTTCCTATTGGTCTTGGAGCTGGCCGTATGGGCAACTTTATTAATGGAGAGCTCTGGGGACGTGTCACACAATCTAGTGTTGGTATGATTTTTCCACTAGCAGATAATTTACCACGCCATGCTTCACAATTATATGAATTTGCATTCGAAGGCGTATTGCTATTTGTTATTTTGTGGTGTTTCTCGAGCAAGCAAAGACCTACTGGGGCAATCTCGGCACTATTTCTGGTTGGATATGGTAGCTTTAGATTTCTTGTAGAGTTCACCCGTCAACCAGATGATTTTTTAGGCTTACTGCAATTGGGCTTATCCATGGGTCAGTGGCTCAGTCTCCCCATGATTTTCGTAGGGTTATGGATGTTACGTGCAGCTTATCAAAGGCGTTTTGAAAAGTAATCATTTGTCTGTCGAAATCATAACATTCTTATCAAATTTACATCAGCATCTTCGCCATCAAAAAAGAGTTTTTAAATTTTTAATTGAAAAATCATAGAGTTATTTTCTGGCTTTAGTAACCTTATCTTGGCATAGCTATTGCTCTTAATAAAATATCTTTATTTATTTTATTAAATGTGCCATGAAAAGCTTTATTGAAAAACTATTTAAGCGTGAACCACCTAATTACAACTATATCGTTAACGAATATAAACCAAGTCGTGGCAAAGCCATGAGTAAGCCAGCAAGATTATCAGAACATGATTTGGAATCAATCACAGATAAAGATGAAATGGATATCGACAATATTTATAAAAAAAATTAACGTCTCCACATTAGCAACAGCGATTAATGCCTTTCCACTTATCATCTTGCCAAAGTTTAAAAAAGGCTTTGCGAGATAGCGGTGGCGGTGCATCAACAGATGCCTCGTGAAATATTGCATGATGTCTTAAATAACGGTCGTAGGCATCATCGCCTGTTAAACGACGAACCATATGCCAAATATGTCTTAGCGTCTTAAACATTTATTCCAAAACAGTTTTCACATAGGCGGTTTCAGTCGTTGGCAATACTTTTTTGCCTTGTATATGTCGTATACAAATATTAATCATGTCAGCAATAACCACCCATAACACCACGACAAAAAACATTGTAAGATAAGCATCTAAATGTTGATTTAATATCAACTGAGGCGCAACCGCTGCTTTACTTGGTGGCAGCATCCCAGCTGACAGTTGCGCACTTAGGTGATTGGCTGCTGCAAAAAAACCAATACGCAAATCATCACTCAGTATTTTTTCATAGGCTGCAGTAGTCGTAATGATGACCAGCCACAGCAATGGTAAACCTGTCACCCATGCATAATTCACTTTACCTGATTTCACGATGATACTGGTACCAACGCACAACGCGATTGCCGCTAACATTTGATTGGCAATGCCAAATAATGGCCATAAAATATTCACGCCTCCATTAGGATCAATCACGCCAATATACAGAAAATAACCCCACCCAGCCACAACCAAGGAGCTTGTTAAAATAACAGACGGCATATAGGAAGTTTCACCCAGTTTTTGACTAAAATTGCCTAAAATGTCTTGCAACATAAACCGCCCTACACGCGTCCCAGCGTCTAGTGTCGTTAAAATAAATAATGCTTCAAACATGATGGCAAAGTGATACCACAAGGCCAACAAACTTTTCCCAAACGCACTGGCAAAAATGCTTGCCATACCGACAGCCAAACTTGGGGCGCCTCCCGTTCTAGCAAACAAGGTAGACTCACCCATATCGCTCGCGAGCTGTTTCATTTGCTCAACTGTTACGGGAAAACCCCAGCTATTAATCGTCGCAACTGCATCAATGGCACTTGTACCAACGACCCCCGCAGGACTATTAATTGCAAAAAATATACCCGGCTCTAGCACTGTTGCTGCAATCATCGCCATGATGGCAACAAAGCTCTCCAGCAACATTGCACCATAGCCAATCATTCGAATGTCACGCTCGTTGGCTAACAATTTTGGCGTCGTTCCTGAGGCAATCAGTGCATGAAAGCCAGAAACCGCCCCGCATGCGATTGTAATAAACACAAATGGAAACAATTTACCCCCAAATATTGGGCCTGTACCATCGACAAACTGTGTGACTGCGGGCATATGTATTTCTGGGCGCAGCACAATTATTGCAATGGCAAGCAACAGTATTGTACCTAGCTTCATAAAAGTCGATAGATAATCACGCGGTGCTAATAGTAACCACACAGGTAGCACAGCAGCGGAAAACCCATAAAAAATAATGGCATAAGCTAAAGAGAGTCCATCATGATCGAACAAACTCCGCAGACTCTGATGATGATCAATCCACCCACCAGCAAATACAGACAACAATAATAAGATCAATCCGATGGCTGAAGCCTCTAAAACCCGCCCAGGCCGAATATGTCGCATATATAAGCCAACAATCATGGCAATAGGTATTGTTGCAGCAATCGTGGATGTGGCCCAGGGACTATGTTTCATTGCGTTAACAACCACTAGACCAAGCACGGCAATCAATATAATCATGATCATAAACGTACCGATTAATGCAGCTGTACCTCCAATTGGTCCGATTTCGTCACGTGCCATTTGACCTAAACTACGACCATTCCGACGGGTAGAGATAAAAAGGGTCACCATATCTTGGACGGCACCCCCTAGCACCACCCCGATGAGTATCCATAAAGTACCTGGCAGATAACCGAACTGTGCGGCGAGCGTCGGTCCAATTAATGGGCCCGGCCCAGATATAGCAGCAAAATGGTGTCCAAATACTATCCATTTGTTTGTTGGTAAAAAATCCCTGCCATTATCTAAGCGTTCAGCTGGTGTCGCTCTTGTTTCATCAATTACCAGCACTTTTGCAGCTATCCATGTTGCGTAAAAGCGGTATGAAATCGCATAAATACAGACAGCTGCAGTTACCATCCAAAGTGCATTAATGCTCTCCCCACGGTTTAGCGCGATTGCAGAAAGCGCATACGCGCCTATTAGCGCAACTGCAAACCAAGCAATTGATTTCAATAGTTTTTGCATAATAATTGTCTTATTTTAATCTTTAATTTTGACACAATAGCTCAATCACAAGAGCCTCCTAAACCCAACCACTATTCTAGTATTAAACTTTACAATAAACCAACTTCTACAAACGATAGGGTTTCATTCCCTGCTACTATAAAGTGATCTAACACCCGCACATCGACTAAATCAAGTGCCTTTTTTAAGGCCTGCGTAATCATCTCATCTGCACGGCTTTGTTTAGCGATACCAGATGGATGGTTATGTGCAAACATTACAGATGCAGCATTATAATGTAATGCTCGCTTAACGACTTCCCGCGGATAGACACTCGTTTGCGTCAATGTACCATTAAACATTTCTTCAGTTGCAGTTAAACGATTTTGTGCATCCAGAAACATCACCAGAAAAACCTCTTTTGGCTCGTTTGCTAATTTTAAAATCAAATAATCACGTACTTGTTGCGGAGAGCTAAGAATGTCTTTTTTTCTTATCTGTTCAGATAAAGCGCGGCGACTCATCTCAAACACTGCTTGCAATTGTGCATACTTACTTAACCCCATGCCGTGCACCAAACCTATCTCCTTGGCATTTGCAGCATAGATACCATTCAAGCTGCCAAACTGTATTAACAAGTCTCTTGCCAAGTCCACGGCGCTTTTACCTGGCACGCCCATGCGCAAAAATATAGCCAACAACTCAGCATCGGACAAAGCCTGTGCGCCTAATTCAATCAACTTCTCACGCGGCCGCTCACTAGCAGGCCAATCTGTAATCGCCATTTTATTCTTTCTTTTTATAACGAATATTATTACTGACTTAATGCGTCATGATATGAAACAGACCAATCAATGTCTTTTTCATATTAAAATGCAAGCATTACATACATTTTGACATAAGTACAAAGTAAACATGCAAAAATCCAAGTCTTTAGTCTTAGGTATTACTGGAGGAATCGCTGCTTACAAAGCAGCGGAACTCGTACGCTTATTAACCAAAGCTAGTGTTGATGTACAAGTGGTCATGACCGAAGCCGCTACTCAATTTATTGCGCCATTAACGATGCAAGCTTTATCTGGGAAACCCGTCTTTGTTGGTATGTGGGATAGC
This sequence comes from Methylophilaceae bacterium, assembly GCA_051252095.1. GTDB lineage: Bacteria > Pseudomonadota > Gammaproteobacteria > Burkholderiales > Methylophilaceae. Next base: position 166,499 of record JBPOFK010000001.1, on the reverse strand, counting down.
AGTATTGATAACGGTATGCCCCATATTGAATTAAGTCGAAATGCAGATGCTATATTAATTGCCCCAGCTTCAGCTGAGTTCGTGGCAAAGCTATTACATGGCCGTGCAGATGATTTACTTTCCACATTATGCTTAGCGCGTGATTGTCCTTTACTCGTGGCGCCTGCCATGAACAAACAAATGTGGGAAAACCCAGCTACACAGCGTAACTTTGCGCAGCTAGTAGCAGATGAAATTCACGTTTTTGGTCCCGGGAATGGAGAACAAGCTTGTGGTGAAATGGGCGATGGACGTATGCTCGAAGCCAGCGAGTTATTAGCGCTAGTGAATGCACACTTTACGCCCAAAATATTAGCCAATAAAAAACTACTCATCACGGCTGGCGCCACGATTGAGATGATTGATCCAGTACGTGGTATTACCAATTTAAGCAGTGGAAAAATGGGTTACGCGCTGGCGCAAGCAGCAGCTGACATGGGTGCAAAGGTGACCCTTATTAGTGGTCTTACTCATTTAATGCCACCCATGAACGTCTCTGTGCAAAAGGCAACGAGTGCTGATGCTATGCATCATGCCGTAATGAATAGCATTCAAGAGCAAGATATTTTTATTGGGGTTGCTGCTGTTGCTGATTACGCACCTTCCGAAACGACAAGTCAGAAAATCAAGAAAAATGCCGATGTACTGAATTTGAATTTAAGACGCAACAAAGACATATTAACTGACGTTGCAGCATTAACTAATCCACCATTTTGTGTTGGGTTTGCAGCAGAAAGTGAGCATGTCATAGAATATGCGTCACAAAAACGTATCGCCAAAAAACTGCCATTAATCGTAGCGAATGACGTAACCGTAATGGGTAGTAATGACAATCAAGTCACGCTTATTGATAACAGTGGAATTTATCCGCTTCAGCAATCATCAAAAACTGAGGTCGCACATCTCATTCTCAAGCATATTAACAAAATGCTAACAAACTCAATCTAAATTGTAACCTCATCTTAAAAAGCCAGCACTGAATGCTGGCTTCTAGATTAACTAGTGATTTTCATCATCAATTAGTGTTTAATAACATATTGATTTTGTCTAAGAAAAAGCCATGTCTATAAACGTCGATTTAAAAATACTTGATAACCGCTTACTTCACATGATGCCTAGCTATGCAACGCTAGGCTCTGCTGGCTTGGATCTGAGGGCTTGTATAGAACACACACAAACAATACAACCTGGGGAGACGATTATGATTCCCACGGGCATGGCTATCCATATTGATAATACTTATTATGCAGCGCTTATTCTACCGCGATCAGGACTAGGTCATAAACACGGCATTGTCCTTGGTAATTTAGTGGGGTTAATTGATTCTGATTATCAAGGTCAATTGCTGGTTTCATGCTGGAACCGTAGCAAAGAGGCATTCATTCTTAACCCAATGGAACGCATTGCACAACTAGTTATCGTGCCAGTTGTACAAGCTGATTTTCACATTGTGGATGAATTTTCAACCACAGAACGCGGCGAAGGTGGTTTTGGCAGTACTGGAAAACACTAAAACATGTATTAATTGATACAAAAACGTTTTTTAAGTTGAATAAAGCAAACGTTTCTACTATAATTGCGGTCTTTCTGAAAAAGACAAAGTATCTGGAGACAACCATGGCACGAGTATGTCAGGTAACAGGCAAAAAGCCGATGGTGGGTAACAATGTTTCTCACGCACAAAACAAAACAAGACGTCGCTTTCTACCAAATTTACAAAATCGTAAATTCTGGGTTGAAAGTGAAAATCGCTGGGTTAACCTACGCATTACTAATGCAGCACTACGCACAATCGACAAAAACGGTATTGATGCAGTGCTTGCAAAAATGCGTGCTGCTGGCGAAAAAATCTAAGGAGCATTACCATGCGTGAAAAAATTAAATTAGAATCAAGTGCTGGTACAGGTCATTTCTATACCACTACAAAGAACAAACGTACCATGCCAGAAAAAATGGAAATCAAAAAATTTGATCCTGTTGCACGCAAGCATGTCATGTACAAAGAAAACAAGATTAAATAGGCTTGTTTTCTTATACAAAATAACCCGCCTTCAGCGGGTTTTTTTGTATCCAACGCTAAACTGTTATGATTAGCATTAAAGTAGGAATATCGTTGCCAAACCTAGAAAAATAAAGAATCCACCACTATCGGTCATCGCAGTAATCAACACGCTAGAACCAACTGCAGGATCTTTACCAAACTTATTCATTACCAAAGGAATTACCACGCCCATCAACGCAGCTAAGAGCAAATTCAATGTAATAGCAGCTGTCATGACCAGGCTTAATCGATAGTCACCATAGAGCGCATAGGTAATCACTCCTAACACACCACCCCATAACAAGCCGTTTATTAGCGCCACACCAAGCTCTTTATTAAGCTGAGAGCGCATGTTGCTGCTCGATATTTGACCTAAAGCTAAACCTCGCACAATCATTGTAGTCGTTTGATTGCCAGAGTTGCCACCAATACCTGCTACGATTGGCATCAAGGCTGCCAGTGCGACAACTTTACCAATAGAGTTTTCGAACAAGCCAATCACGCGAGAAGCAATTAAAGCCGTAATCAAATTAATTGCTAGCCATGCCCAACGATTTTGAACTGACTTCCATACCGTAGAGAAAAAATCCTCTTCTTCTCGCAAACCTGCCATAGATAATCGATCAGCATCCGATTCTTCACGGATATAATCCATCACCTCATCAACTGTTAATCGACCAACTAATTTATTACTCTTATCAACAACAGGTGCACTCACTAAATCATAACGCTCGAATGCTTTAGCAGCATCATCTGCCATGTCTTGTGGGTGAAACAACACGACATCTGCTGCCATGACATCTTCTATCTTTTCATCTAGATCGTTCACCAACATGTTCGAAAGCGGCAAAACACCTTTAACATTATCATCACGGTCAATTACAAAAATTTTATCGGTATGGTCTGGCAACTGGTCAAGTCTACGAAGATACCGTAATGCAACCTCAATCGTAATATCTTCTCTTACTGTAACAACATCAAAGTCCATCAGCGAACCAACAGTATCTTCAGGATAAGACAGCGCAGACTGAAGCCGCTCTCGATTGAGCACATCCATACTATCTAATAGGTCTTGCAAAACATCTTTTGGTAAGTCGGGCGCTAAATCTGCTAACTCATCTGTGTCTAGCTGTCCTGCGGCAGCAAGCAGCTCCTCGCTGTCCATACCTGCAATAAGCGTTTGTCTCACCGCATCTGAAACCTCGAGCAAAATGTCCCCATCCCGATCAACCTTAACCAAATCCCATAGGTATAACCGATCATCTAACGGCAAGGCTTCTAAAATATGTGCGACATCAGCTGGATGCAAACCATTTAAAATATTTTGCAATTCAATTTGGTTTTGCCTTTGTACTAAAGACTCGACTAGCTCGTGATTAGGCATTTCTTGATTGTGTACAAGGTTTTCCACTAACTGGTGTTTCTCCAGTAAAGAAACAACCCGATCCAGTGCCTCGCTTAACTTATCTTTTGTTTCTTGTTCTGACATGCAGTAACCTTGTGTTATAACATTGATAAAATCAACCGTTATTATGATGGGTTTTTAACTTTAACTAAATAGAACGTTAATATAATGCAATACAAACTTTTTACTACCTCATCTTGCCATTTGTGTGAACAAGCAATAGCAATCTTAAACTCATCAGAGCAAACAAAATACTTTACACTTGTGGATATAGCAGACTGCGATACTTTAACAAACTTATATGGCCACCGGATTCCAGTTTTACAAAGAATGGATAATTTAGAGGAATTAGACTGGCCTTTTACACTAAACGACATTAATGGCTTTATCAAATCAAATAATTAAGCAAAAAAAAGCCAGCTTTAAGCTGGCTTTTTTCAGTTGAATATCTTAGATTATTCCGCAGAAGTTTCTTCTGCCACTTCTGGACGATCTACTAATTCAACGAATGCCATTGGTGCATTATCACCATTACGGAAACCACATTTTAATATACGTAAATAACCACCTTTACGTTCAAGATATCGTGGTCCAAGCTCACCGAATAGTTTAGTTACAACGTCACGGTCACGTAATCGGCTAAACGCTAGGCGGCGATTAGCCAATGTTGCATCTTTACCTAATGTAATAAGCGGTTCCGCATATTTACGCAACTCTTTTGCCTTTGGCAAAGTTGTCCTAATCACTTCATGACGAAGTAATGAAACTGACATATTACGAAACATAGCTGCACGATGACTGCTCGTACGATTTAATTTTCGATTTTGATTACCGTGACGCATAGTAACTTCCTTAAACTTTTAAAATTTAGCTTTTAAGCTTTTTCAAGACCAACTGGTGGCCAATTTTCTAACTTCATACCCAATGTTAAGCCTTTTGAAGCCAAAACATCTTTAATTTCATTAAGTGATTTACGTCCTAGATTAGGTGCTTTTAATAACTCATTCTCTGAACGTTGAATTAAATCACCAATATAGAAAATATTTTCTGCTTTCAAACAATTAGCTGAACGCACTGTTAGCTCTAAATCATCTACTGGGCGAAGTAGAATTGGGTCTACTTGTGGCGCAGCGGCCTCTTCTTCTTCACTTGGCGCACCCTCTAAGTTTGCAAAAACCGACAGCTGACCCATTAGTATTGCAGCAGCATCACGAATCGCTTGCTCTGGATCCACAATACCATTAGTTTCTACATCCATAATCAGCTTATCCAAATCTGTGCGCTGTTCTACACGCGCGCTTTCAACTTGATAGCTTACTTTGTTAATTGGGCTGAATGACGCATCCATCATAATAAATCCAAGTGTGCGATCCTCTTGATTCACTTTTTCACGTGCAGGCACAGGTTGATAGCCACGGCCCATCTCAACTTTAACCTCAAGGTTTAATGCGCCATCTTTTGTCAAGTGCGCTATGACATGATCAGGGTTAACAATTTCAGCATCATGACCTGTTTCAAAGTCAGCAGCTGTTATAACACCTTCACCAGATTTACTTAGCGTTAAAATTGTTTCGGTTTTGCTATTCAATTTGAGTGCTACCCCTTTAAGATTTAACAAGATATCAACTACATCTTCTTGTAAACCTTCAATTGTAGAATACTCATGAACGACGCCATCAATTTTTACTTCAGTGATAGCATAACCTGGTATTGAAGACAGCAATACACGACGCAAAGCGTTACCCAATGTAAAGCCAAAGCCACGCTCCATTGGTTCTAATGTAACGCGTGCTCTTAATGGTGTAATTTCTTCCACATTTACAACACGTGGTTTTAAATATTCTGTAGGATTACTTTGCATAAAAGTCCTTGACGTAATTGGTTAATAAAAAGTGTAAAGCTAAGCAATCATTACTTAGAATACAACTCAACTACCAATGATTCGTTAATGGTTGAAGGCAAGTCATCTCGTTGTGGCGCAGATTTAAATGTACCTGTAAACGCTTTAACATCAACTTCAAGCCATTCTGGAAAACCGCGCTCGTCTGCTGCTTCCAAAGCAGATTTAATTCGCAGCTGCTTTTTAGAAGACTCTGAAACAGAAACAACATCACCAGCTCTTACTTGGTAAGAAGGGATATTGACACGCTTTCCATTCACTAATATCGAATTGTGTTTTACGACCTGACGCGCTTCCGTGCGTGATCCAGCTAAACCCATACGATAAGCAACATTATCCAAACGGCATTCTAGTAATTGTAGTAAGTTTTCACCAGTAACACCTTTTCTACGATCTGCTTCTGCGTAATAACTACGGAATTGCTTCTCTAAAACGCCATATATACGACGTACTTTCTGCTTTTCACGTAACTGAACGCCATAATCAGACAAACGTGAACTGCGACGCTGACCGTGTTGACCAGGTGGGAAGTTACGTTTTTCAATTGCACACTTATCAGTAAAGCATTTTTCAGCTTTTAAAAACAACTTCTCGCCTTCGCGACGACACTGACGGCATTTCGGATCTAAATTTCTTGCCAAGATAGTTCTCCAGTAATCTTTTTCGCTTAAATGCGACGTTTTTTAGGTGGGCGACAACCATTATGCGGCACTGGCGTCACATCTGTAATGCTGGTGATTTTAAATCCAGCTGCATTAAGTGCCCGTACTGCTGACTCACGACCAGGGCCAGGGCCTTTAATACGCACTTCTAAATTTTTAACACCATTCTCTTGTGCCGATTTACCAGCAACCTCAGCCGCAACCTGTGCCGCATAAGGCGTACTCTTACGTGAACCCTTGAAACCTTGTCCACCTGAGGTCGCCCATGACAACGCATTGCCTTGACGATCGGTAATAGTAATAATGGTATTGTTAAATGAAGCATGGACGTGAGCAACGCCCTCTGCAATATTCTTTTTTACCTTTTTTCTTACGCGTACATTAGCTTTTGCCATGTTGTACTGTCCTTACAAATAATGTTCTTAAATAACTATCGTTTATAATCTTACTTTGATTGCTTAATTGGTTTAATTGGACCTTTACGCGTACGCGCATTAGTCTTTGTACGTTGTCCACGAACTGGCATGCCACGACGGTGTCTGATACCACGATAACAACCCAAATCCATCAAACGTTTGATATTCATGGTCACTTCACGACGCAAATCACCTTCAACAGCAAACTTTGCCACCTCTTCACGTAGCTTTTCAACTTCTGCATCATTTAAGTCTTTTACTTTTGCAGTCGTTGCGACGCCTGCAGCAGCACAAATGCTTTTTGCAGTAGTTTTACCAATACCATAAATCGCTGTTAATGCGATCTCTGTATGTTTATGATTTGGGACATTTACCCCAGCAATACGAGCCATACTCTTAACTCCAAAATGAATCGCTATTTAAAAAGCGACCAAATAAAAAAAGCCTTGCATTCTAACAGTTTGCAGTTCGTTTTTCAAACTAAAACAAGGCTAGATTAAACATTAACCTTGACGCTGCTTATGACGTGGATCTGTACAAATAACACGCAATACACCACGACGACGCACTGTTTTACAGTGGCGGCATAATTTTTTAACTGATGCACGAACTCTCATAATTAACCTCTTTATTCAATATACTTCAACTATTTGCGCAAAATATTTTCACGCCTAATTTGTTACCTGCAATACTAGCGCGTTGTCGCTCCGCCTTTGAAGTTCGCTTTTTTGAGCAACCCTTCATATTGGTGTGACATTAAATGCGATTGCACTTGCGCCATAAAATCCATTGTCACAACTACTATAATTAATAATGACGTCCCACCAAAGTAAAATGGGGTGTTGAATTTCAAACTTAAAAATTCAGGTAGTAAACAAACAAGGGTAATATATATCGCACCAATTAATGTCAATCTACCCATAATCTTATCAATATACTTTGCTGTTTGCTCACCTGGACGTATACCTGGGATAAATGCACCACTCTTCTTTAAGTTATCTGCAGTCTCTTTAGGGTTAAATACCAAAGCCGTATAAAAGAAACAGAAGAACAAAATTGCCGAGGCAAACAATAAAATATAAATCGGTTGACCTGGAGAAATTGCTCCAGATAAATCCTTCAACCAATACATACTATCGCTACTACCAAACCAGCCTGCTAATGAAGCAGGAAACAAAATAATACTTGATGCAAAAATCGGTGGAATCACACCTGCCATATTTAACTTTAGAGGCAAATGTGTTGTTTGCCCACCCATGACTTTATTGCCCACTTGCCGTTTTGCATAATTCACTGTAATTTTGCGTTGACCTCGCTCTACAAAAACTACTAGCGCTGTAACCAAAACCACCATTACAAACAAAAATACAACTAAGGGTATAGAAAAGGCACCTGTTCGCGCCAATTCCAGTGTACTGCCTATTGCTTTCGGCAACCCTGCAACAATACCTGCAAAGATAATGATAGAAATTCCATTACCAATGCCACGTTCGGTAATTTGCTCGCCCAACCACATTAGGAACATTGTGCCACCAACCAACGTTACAACCGTTGTTAGCCGAAATGCCATCCCAGGATCTAAAACTAAGCCAGCTTGCCCTTCAAAAGCAATCGCTATACCAAGCGCCTGAAATGTTGCCAATGCAACCGTACCATAGCGCGTGTATTTGGTAATCGTGCGTCTACCTGCTTCACCTTCTTTTTTAAGTTGCTCAAGTTTTGGAGAAACAACCGTCAAAAGCTGCATAATAATGGATGCAGAAATATAAGGCATGATACCTAAAGCAAATATAGCAAAGCGTTCTAGCGAACCACCAGAAAACATATTAAACATGCCCAAGATTCCACCACTTTGAGAATCAAAAAGCTGTTTTAGCACTACTGGATCTATTCCTGGCACTGGTATATGTGACCCTAAACGGAACACAACTAACGCACCCAAAACAAACCATAAGCGACTCTTTAGCTCGCTCATTTTACCAAAAGATTTTAACAAGTTATCTTGTGCCAATTGTAATCTCTTATGCTTCTAGTACTTTGCCGCCAGCTTTTTCAATTGCTTCGCGCGCGCCTTTGGTTAACAACAACCCTTGCACTTGTACTTTTTCTGTAACTTCACCAGATAAATATATTTTTGCTGCTTTTACTTTTCCAGAAACGACCTTCGCTTCTTTTAGCGCCAGCAAGTCAATGACTTTTGCATCTAAGCCTAATAGCTCACTCGTACGGATACGCGCAGTATCTGCTTTAGTCATTGATCTAAAACCGCGTTTTGGTAGTCGTCGTTGAATAGGCATTTGACCACCCTCAAAACCAACACGGTGTGTTCTACCTGAACGTGAGTGCTGACCTTTATGTCCTCTACCACCAGTTTTACCAAAACCTGAGCCAATACCACGGCCGATACGTCTAGCTTCTTTTTTAGCGCCTTCTGCAGGCTTAATTGTATTTAATTCCATTATCCTTCTACCTTTAATAGATAGTTGACCTTGTTAATCATGCCGCGTACAGCAGCCGTATCTTCCAATTCCACCGTATGATGCATGCGGCGCAAACCTAAACCTTTAACTGTTGCACGATGAGACTCAAGTCTTCCGATGACACTTTTAATTAAAGTGACTTTAACAGTATCTTTTTTTGCTTTAGCCATTGTTTAGCCTCTAATCTCTTCAACTGATTTACCACGTTTAGCAGCAACGTCCGCAGGGGTATTCATTGCTTCCAGACCATTTAATGTTGCACGAACAACATTGTATGGGTTTGCTGAGCCAATGCATTTCGCCGTAACATTTGTCACGCCCATGACTTCAAAAATAGCGCGCATTGCACCTCCAGCGATAATACCTGTACCTTCAGGAGCTGGCTGGATAAGCACTTTAGCAGCGCCAAAACGACCAATCACCGTATGGTGAAGTGTGCCATTGTTCAAGTTGACTTTAACCATTTCACGACGCGCCTCATCCATTGCCTTTTGCACTGCAGTCGGCACTTCACGTGCCTTACCTTTACCCATGCCAACACCGCCATCGCCATCACCAACGACGCTTAGCGCAGCAAAGCTCATAATACGTCCACCCTTAACCGTTTTACTCACACGGTTAACAGAAATCATTTTTTCACGCAAACCATCCGTTTGCTGTGCTTGTTGCTCAAAACCTTTAGCCATAATCTATTCTCGCTTATTAAAATGACAGACCATTTTCACGCGCAGCTTCTGCCAACGCTTGAATGCGACCATGATATTTATTGCCTGAACGATCAAAAGCTACTGTAGTAATACCCGCTTTTTTTGCCTTTTCAGCAATAAGCTTACCAATCTCAGCAGCTGCTTCAACGTTACCACCATTTTTCACTTTTTTACGCACTTCGGCCTCAGCTGTTGACGCACTAGCCAACACTTTTTCACCTGATGCATCGATGATCTGAGCATAAATATGTAAGTTTGTACGATGCACACTTAAGCGCGTTACAGATTGCCCGGCAATAATGGCACGGGTTTTACGTGCGCGGCGCAAGCGATTGTTTACTGTAGTCATGTTTTAGCCTTATTTTCCTAAATTACTACTATTTCTTCTTAGATTCTTTTATCTGAACAACTTCATCAGAATAACGAACACCTTTACCCTTATATGGCTCTGGCTCACGGTAAGCGCGAATTTGTGCGGCCACCTGACCCACCACTTGTTTATCTGCACCAGTAATTTCAACCTCTGTTGGCGTTGGCGTCTTAACGGTCACACCATTAGGCATCTTGTGCGCAATTGGATGTGAATAGCCTAACTCCAGGTTTAACATTTCTCCCTGTGCTTGCGCTTTGTAACCAACACCAACAAGTGTTAGTTTGCGTGTAAAGCCTTCAGAAACACCATGCACCATATTAGCCACTAGGGAACGTAAAGTTCCTGACATCGCACGCGCATGCGCCTCTGAATTAGTCGCTATGCACGTAATAGTGTCACCATCACGCTTTAAGCTAACGAATTTAGTTAGTGGATGGGATAATTTTCCTAACGGCCCACTCACATTAATACTGTCTGCATTTAGAACTACATCAACCTTAGCAGGGATGACTACTGGATTTTTAGCAACACGTGACATCTGCTTCTCCTTAAGCCACTACACACAAAAGCTCGCCGCCAATACCAGCAGCTTGCGCTTTGCGATCTGTCATTACACCCTTGGATGTAGACACAATTGTCACACCAAGCCCATTCATCACTTTAGGTATATTTTGCCCGCTATTGTAAACGCGCAAACCTGGTTTACTTACTCGCTCAATTTTCTCAATAACCGGACGACCAGCATAATATTTAAGCTCAATATTCAAGACCGGCTTGCCATTATTGGCATCTACTGAATAGTCTTCAATATATCCTTCATCTTTTAGCACATTTGCTATAGCACCTTTTAACTTAGATGCTGGCATTGAAACCGAAATCTTGTTAACACTTTGCGCATTACGAATACGCGTCAACATGTCGGCAATTGGATCACTCATACTCATAGATCTGTCCCTTTTTTACCAGCTAGCCTTAGTAACGCCTGGCACTTTGCCAGCCATCATCAAGTCACGCAATTTACTACGTCCAATTCCAAATTTACTAAACACGCCACGTGGACGGCCAGTAAGCGCACAACGATTACGTAAACGCACTGGGCTAGAATTACGTGGTAAAGCTTGCAACTTCAAGCGCGCCTCACGCTGCTCTTCTACACTAACGCTTTGATCGTTAATAATTGCTGTTAACGCAGCACGTTTAGCAGCATATTTCTTTACGGTTGCGCGTCTCTTAATTTCGCGCTCTGTCATACATGTTTTTGCCATGTTTTAACCTCTAAAAGGAAAGTTAAACGCAGAAAGCAATGCTTTAGCTTCTTCGTCAGTTTTTGCAGTTGTAGTAATCGTAATATTCATACCACGAATCGCATCAATTTTATCGTAATCAATTTCCGGGAAAATGATTTGCTCTTTTACACCCATGTTGTAGTTGCCGCGCCCATCAAATGATTTCGCAGACAACCCACGAAAATCTCTTGTACGTGGAATAGCAACAGTCACCAAACGATCAAAAAACTCATACATGCGCTCGCGACGCAGCGTCACTTTACAGCCAACTGGATAATCATCACGAATTTTAAACGCCGCAACTGATTTCTTTGCCTTGGTGACAATTGCTTTTTGACCTGCAATTTTTTCCATATCATTAACTGCATGTTCCATCACTTTTTTATCAGCGACAGCTTCACCAACACCCATATTAAGTGTGATTTTCTCGATTCTTGGAACCTGCATTACTGAGGTATATCCAAACTTTTCAGTCATCTCTTTGACAACTGTTTCGTTATAATATTGTTTTAAGCGTGCCATAATTTTTCCTATTTACTCACTTAAGCTTCAACCGCTTCGCCGTTTGATTTATACACACGAATCTTACGACCATCTTTAAGCACTTTATAGCTTACTCGGTCCGCTTTATCTGTTGCCGCATTAAATAAGGCAATATTCGAAATTTGTATCGGCATTTCTTTTGCAACAATACCACCAGCCACACCCTTCATCGGGTTTGGTTTTTCGTGTTTTTTTGCTAAGTTAATACCTTCAACAATCACAAGACCGTTTTCTAAGACACGAGATACAACGCCTCGCTTGCCTTTATCTTTGCCAGTATTGACAATGACTTGGTCACCTTTAAGAATTTTACTCATTTCTATATCCTCTTCTTCGCTCTACAGAACTTCTGGAGCTAAAGAAACGATTTTCATGAAGCGTTCACTACGTAGTTCACGTGTTACTGGCCCAAAAATACGCGTACCGATTGGCTCCAATTTAGCAGTTAGCAAAACAGCTGCATTACCATCAAATTTAATAAGAGAGCCATCTGGACGACGAACACCTTTAGCAGTTCTCACCACAACAGCGTTGTACACCTCACCTTTTTTAACGCGCCCACGTGGAGCAGCGTCTTTAATAGTCACCTTAATTACGTCGCCAACACTTGCGTAACGACGCTTTGAGCCACCAAGCACTTTAATGCACTGTACTGAACGCGCACCTGTGTTGTCGGCCACTTCCAGCCTTGACTGCATTTGAATCATGAAATAATCTCCAACTTAATCCGTATTTACCAAAACAGCCGCCATTACATGGTTCGGCCTATTGACCACGGTCAGTATTGGGGCGCTTGCTTTTGTGTATTCCAGTTAAACTGACCAATACACGAGCGCCGAAAAGTCCAACATTATATACTTCATTCACATTTACTAGCAAGTAATAAATGCAAAATATTACAACTACTTTTACAAAGGGTTAGTTTGCTTTTTTTGCAATATTGGTTACTACCCAGGTTTTATGCTTTGAAAGCGGACGACCCTCAGTAATAGTAACAATATCACCTTCTTGACATGCATTTTCTTCATCATGTGCATGAAATTTCTTTGATTTAGATATCACCTTACCGATTAGTGGGTGCTTAACTTTACGCTCCACTAATACGCTAACCGTTTTATCCATTTTATTGCTAACTACACGACCGCTTAATGAGCGAACGACTTTTGTTTCAATTTCTGTCATCATCAATCCTCTTATGCTTTAGCTTTTTCAGCTAGCACAGTCTTAATACGCGCTATATCACGGCGTGTCTTTTTCATTTGATCAGGGTTGTTAAGTTGCTGCGTCGCAGATTGCATGCGCAAAGAAAACTGTGCTCGACGCAATTCAATCAACTCGTTGCTTAATTCATCTATATTCTTGCTTCTTAAATCAGTAGCTTTCATCATCTTATCCTTAACCACCAAGCTGACGTGTCATAAATACTGTTGGTATTGGCAGTTTTGCAGCCGCCAAACGAAATGCTTCTCTAGCCAGCTCTTCACTAACACCATCCATCTCATACAACATTTTGCCGGGCTTAATTTGAGCAATGTAAAACTCAACACTACCTTTACCTTTACCCATACGCACTTCAGCAGGTTTCTTTGAAATTGGCTGATCAGGAAAAATGCGAATCCAAACACGACCACCACGTTTGATATGACGAGTCATCACACGACGCGCAGCTTCAATCTGGCGCGCAGTAATGCGTCCACGACCCACTGCTTTTAATCCAAAATCACCAAAACTCACTTTATTACCCGTAGTTGCAATGCCCTTATTGCGGCCTTTTTGCATTTTACGGAATTTTTGTCTAGACGGTTGTAGCATCTTTAACCCTCGGCTTTCTTACTTTTTTTTCTGGCTCAGCGTCTGCGGTAGCATCAGCAACTTGTGCATTGTCAGCAAATACCTCACCTTTGAATATCCATACTTTAATACCGATAATACCGTATGTTGTTAATGCCTCTGCAACACCATAATCGATATCAGCTCGTAACGTATGAAGTGGCACGCGACCTTCGCGATACCATTCCGTACGCGCAATCTCAATACCATTCAAACGACCAGAGCTCATAATTTTAATACCCTGCGCCCCTAGGCGCATAGCATTTTGCATTGCACGCTTCATTGCACGTCGGAACATCACACGCTTCTCTAATTGCTGAGCAATGCTTTGTGCGATTAAAGTAGCATCAAGCTCAGGCTTGCGCACCTCTTCAATATTTAAATGCACGGGCACATCCATCATACCTTGTAAGGTCGATCTTAAAGATTCAATATCCTCACCTTTTTTACCAATCACCACACCAGGACGTGCACTGTGAATTGTTATTTTTGCATTTTTAGCTGGTCGCTCGATAACCACTTTACTAACCGCAGCATTGACCAACTTCTTGGTTAAAAAATCACGCACTTTAATATCATTTTGCAACATTTCTGGAAACTGTTTAGAGTTTGCATACCAGCGTGATTGCCAGTTTTTATTAACAGCTAAACGGAAACCGGTTGGATGTATTTTTTGTCCCATATTATGCCTTTGTATCGCCTACCGTCACATGAATGTGGCAGGTTGGTTTTAGGATACGCCCAGCACGACCTTTGGCACGAGCGCGAATTCTTTTCATTACAATACCTTTATCAACATAAATTGAAGTCACTTTCAATTCATCGATATCAGCGCCATTGTTATGTTCTGCATTGGCGATTGCTGATTCCACCACCTTCTTGATTAACTCCGCACCTTTTTTTGGTGTAAAAGTTAGAATACTCAGGGCTTGATCAACTTTCTTACCACGCACAAGATTGGCAACAAGCCTCGCTTTTTGCGGAGAAAGATGCACACCTTTTAAGACTGCTGTTACTTCCATCATGAGCTCCTATTTCTTCGCTTTTTTGTCAGCAGCATGTCCTTTGAACGTGCGCGTTGCCGCAAATTCACCAAGCTTGTGACCTACCATATTTTCAGAAATGAGTACTGGCACATGCATTTTCCCGTTGTGCACAGCAATCGTTAAACCAATAAAATCTGGCAAAATTGTTGAGCGACGTGACCAAGTTTTAATTGGCTTACGGTCACGAGTTGCCGCAGCAGCTTCAACTTTTTTTGCTAGATGACCATCTATAAATGGGCCTTTTTTAATTGAACGCGCCATATTATCTACCTTACATTTCTAGGACGACGAGAAACACGCATGTTGTCCGTCCGTTTATTGTTTCGAGTGCGGTAACCTTTTGTTTGAACACCCCAAGGACTAACTGGATTCATCCCAGCCGCAGTACGACCTTCACCACCACCGTGCGGATGGTCAATCGGATTCATCACAACACCACGCACCGTTGGACGAACGCCGCGCCAACGCATCGCACCAGCTTTACCAATTGATCGCAATGAATGTTCGCCATTGCCAACCTCACCTAGCGTTGCTTTACAGTCAACATGTACTCTACGCACCTCTCCGGAGCGTAAACGTAACTGAGCGTATATGCCTTCTCTTGCTAGCAACTGAACAGAAGCGCCTGCAGAGCGAGCGATTTGCGCACCTTTACCTGGCTGCAACTCAATACAATGTATTGTGCTACCAACAGGAATGTTTCGAAGCGGAAGTGTATTACCTGATTTGATTGGCGCCTCAGAACCACTTACCAACTCATCCCCTGCTGCTATCCCACGTGGCGCGATAATGTAACGACGCTCACCATCGGCATAGCAAAGCAGAGCAATATGTGCTGTACGATTTGGATCGTACTCGATACGCTCAACTTTTGCAGGAATACCATCCTTGTTGCGACGGAAATCGACAATACGGTAATGCTGCTTATGCCCACCACCTTGGTGACGGGTTGTAATGCGGCCATTGTTATTTCGGCCAGCATTCTTACTTTGACTCTCCAACAGCGGCGCGTGTGGTTTACCTTTATGTAAATCAGGTGTAACAACCTTGATAACACCACGACGACCCGGGGAAGTTGGTTTGACTTTAACTAATGCCATCTCTTCTCTCCTTATTCGCCAGCTGCGAAGTTAATTTCTTGACCTGGCTTCAAGCTAACATAAGCTTTCTTCCAATCGTTACGCTTGCCCATAACACGGCCAGCACGTTTTGTTTTACCGAGTACGTTTGCAGTAGTTACACCTTCAACTTCAACTTTGAAAACAAGCTCAACAGCAGCTTTAATTTCATGCTTTGTTGCATCTCTACGAACTTTAAAAGCAATTTGCTGATATTTATCAGCAACGTAAGTTGCCTTCTCTGTGATTTGCGGCGCAAGTATAACTTGCAACAAACGATCTTGAGTATGAATTAATGCGCTCATGCCAACATCTCCTCAAGCTTCTTCACCGCACCAGCAGTTGCCAGCACTTTAGGGAAACGAACCAAGCTAACTGGGTCAGCATGCTGCGCCTCAACAACCATAACATTTGTTAGGTTGCGTGAAGATAAATATAAATTTTCATCAAAGCCATCTGTTAGCAACAATACACCTTCAGCATAACCAAGACCTTTAATCTTCTCTACGAACTGCTTAGTTTTCGGAGAATCAACTTTAAATTCTTCTACTACAACAAGACGCTCTTGTCTTACAAGTTCAGATAAAATTGTTTGCATACCAGCACGGTAGGCTTTGCGATTTACTTTGTGCGTATAGTTGTCTTTTGGACTTGCTGGGAATGCACGACCACCTGAACGCCAAATTGGACTTGAAGTCATCCCTGCACGGGCATTGCCTGTACCTTTTTGACCATACGGCTTCCGAGTAGAATGCTTAACTGTTCCACGAGTTTTTTGTGCACGCGTTGATGTGCGCGCATTTGCCATATAAGCAACAACTACCTGGTGCACTAAAGACTCATTAAATTCACGACCAAACGCAACATCAGATACCGTCACGCCTTTTTTGGCAACCTTACCTGTGTTATCAATTAATTTAATTTCCATTATTTAGCCCCCCGCGTTTTGGTAGCTTTTGCTTTTATGGCCGGACGGACTACGACGTCGCCACCTTTAGAACCAGGGATAGCACCTTTAATCAACAACAAGTTACGCTCAGCATCAACACGCACTACTTCTAAATTTTGCGTTGTGACTTTAACATCACCTAAATGACCAGCCATACGCTTACCTGGAAAAACTCTGCCCGGGTCTTGCGCCATACCTTGCGAACCAATTTTTTTATGTGCTTTTGAGTTACCATGAGTGGCACGCCCTGATGAGAAGTGGTGGCGCTTAATACCGCCAGCAAAACCCTTACCAATTGACGTTCCCGTAACATCCACCAATTGTCCCGCTTCGAACAATTCGACTGATACACTGCTACCCACTGCATGATTTGCAGCAATCTCAGCATCAACATTGAATTCTTTTATGCCTGAACCCGCTTCCACGCCTGCTTTAGCATAATGCCCAGTAAGCGCTTTATTAATACGGCTAGCACGACGTTCACCGTAAGCAACTTGAAGGCCTGTATAGCCATCTGCTGCAACAGTCTTGATCTGTGTCACTCGGTTAGGCTTAACCTCAAGCACGGTTACTGGGATACTGTTACCTTCCTCAGTAAACACGCGGGTCATCCCCACTTTGCGACCAATAAGCCCTAAGCTCATGATCTATTCCTTATTATTTAATTTAAAAAGCCGATTACAATTGACCGACTTCTGTGAAAGAGCGCGGATTATACCGAACTCTACTAACAATTACAACCTTTAGCCGTTTTAATTACAGCTTAATTTCAACATCCACACCTGCTGGCAGGTCTAACTTCATCAAAGCGTCAACTGTTTTATCCGTTGGCTCGACGATATCCATTAAACGTTGGTGTGTGCGAATTTCAAACTGATCACGTGATGTTTTATTGACATGTGGTGAACGCAAAATATCAAAGCGTTCAATACGTGTTGGCAAAGGCACTGGACCTTTTACGACTGCGCCAGTACGTTTTGCTGTTTCAACGATCTCTTGAGCTGATTGATCAATCAAGCGATAGTCAAATGCTTTTAAACGGATGCGAATTTTTTGAGCTGCCATGTTTTTTCCTTAATAAAGAGCGAAACGGCAGACTTTAGCCTGCCGTTTAATTTAAATTACTTACTATTCAATAATTTTAGCAACGACACCCGCACCAACAGTACGACCACCTTCACGAATAGCGAAGCGTAAACCTTCTTCCATCGCAATCGGCGCAATCAATTCTACTGTAATAGATACGTTATCACCTGGCATTACCATTTCTGTTCCTGCTGGCAACTCAACCGCACCTGTTACATCCGTTGTACGGAAGTAAAATTGTGGACGGTAACCTTGGAAGAATGGTGTATGACGACCACCTTCATCTTTGCCTAGCACATAAATCTCTGCCGTAAACTTTGTATGTGGTGTGATTGTGCCCGCTTTTGATAATACTTGACCACGCTCTACATCTTCACGCTTAGTACCACGTAGCAATACACCTACGTTGTCACCCGCTTGACCTTGGTCTAGCAATTTACGGAACATCTCAACACCTGTACAGGTTGTTGTTTGTGTTGCCTTGATGCCAACAATTTCAATCTCATCACCAACCGTTACGATACCGCGCTCAATACGGCCTGTTACCACTGTACCACGACCTGAAATTGAGAATACGTCCTCAACTGGCATTAAGAATGTACCGTCGATTGCACGCTCTGGTAATGGAATGTAGCTATCTAATGCTTCTGCTAGTTGCAGAATCGCTGGAACACCAATCTCTGACTCATCACCCTCTAGTGCTTTAAGTGCTGAACCTTTGATGATTGGTGTGTCATCGCCTGGAAAGTCGTATTTGTCTAACAGTTCACGCACTTCCATCTCTACCAATTCTAATAACTCAGCATCATCAACCATGTCTGCTTTGTTTAAGAATACGATGATGTATGGCACACCTACTTGACGAGCCAACAGGATGTGCTCACGTGTTTGTGGCATCGGTCCATCAGCTGCTGAACAAACTAGAATAGCACCGTCCATTTGCGCAGCACCTGTAATCATGTTCTTTACATAGTCAGCATGGCCTGGGCAGTCTACGTGTGCGTAGTGACGTGTTTCTGTCTCATACTCTACGTGTGCTGTATTAATGGTAATACCACGCGCTTTCTCTTCTGGTGCAGCATCAATATCTGCGTAGCCTTTGGCTTCTCCACCAAACTTGCTTGACAAAATCGTCGCCATCGCTGCCGTTAGTGTTGTCTTACCATGATCCACGTGACCAATCGTACCTACATTCACATGCGGCTTGGTCCGCTCAAACTTGCCTTTTGCCATGATTATCTTCCTTTAATATTCTATCTGTAAAAAATCAATTATTGTTTGTTCATGATGGCTTCCGCCACGTTTCTTGGTGCTTCTACGTAATGCTTAAATTCCATGCTATATGATGCGCGGCCTTGAGACAATGAACGCACCGTTGTTGAGTAACCAAACATCTCAGCTAGCGGCACTTCTGCACGAATAACCTTACCTGTCGCATTATCATCCATACCTTGAATGATCCCGCGCCGTGACGATAGATCACCCATGACATCACCCATATAATCTTCCGGCGTCTCGATCTCAACCGACATCATTGGCTCAAGAATAATTGGATTTGCTTTGCGCATACCTGCTTTAAATGCCATTGACGCCGCCATTTTAAATGCATTCTCATTCGAGTCAACATCATGATATGACCCATCATACAAAGTGACTTTTGCATCAACAACCGGGAAGCCAGCCAATACACCAGCAGGAATTGTTTCACGCAGGCCTTTTTCTACTGCAGGTATAAACTCACGTGGTACAGTACCACCTTTAATTGCATCAACAAATTCAAAGCCCTTACCTGCTTCATTTGGCTCCATTTTCAACCAAACATGTCCATACTGACCTTTACCACCTGACTGCTTAACAAACTTACCTTCAATTTCAACGGTATCTTTATACGCTTCACGATACGCCACCTGCGGCGCACCAATATTTGCATCAACATTAAACTCGCGACGCATACGATCAACCAAAATCTCCAAGTGTAACTCACCCATCCCAGAAATAATCGTTTGGTTCGTTTCATGATCAGTTTTCACACGGAACGAAGGGTCTTCTTGCGCCAAACGGTTTAACGCAATACCCATTTTTTCTTGATCCGCTTTTGTTTTAGGCTCAACGGCAACGTGAATCACCGGCTCAGGGAACACCATGCGCTCAAGTATAATTTCCTCACCAACCGCGCACAATGTATCGCCAGTTGTCGCCTCTTTCAAACCAATAGCAGCAGCAATATCACCCGCACGCACCACTTCACGCGCCTCACGCGAATTTGCATGCATTTCCACAATACGGCCAATACGCTCTTTTTTGCCCTTAAGCGGATTGTATACAGTATCACCAGCATTAAGAACGCCAGAGTAGACGCGGAAGAAAATCAACTGCCCAACAAATGGATCTGTCATGATTTTAAAAGCCAATGCCGCAAACTTTTCATCATCAGATGGCTTAAGAAACGACTCATTACCATCTTCATCTTCAACACGCGTATCAGGAATGTCAGTAGGCGCTGGCATCAGCTCAACAACTTTATCCAACATCGCTTGCACACCTTTATTTTTAAAGGCTGAACCACACATCATTGGCACGATTTCCGAAGCAAGCGTACGCAAGCGCAAACCCTCTAAAATATCTTCCTCTGATAAATCACCATTTTCAAGGTATTTATCCATTAACTCTTCATTCGCTTCAGCAGCAGTTTCAACCATATTCGAGCGCCATTTATCGCAATCAGCTTGCTGCGCTGCAGGAATCTCACCATACTCAAAGGTCATGCCTTGAGAGGCTTCATCCCAAATGATCGATTTCATCTTGATCAAATCGATTACACCAGTAAATGTCTCTGCTGCACCAACTGGCACTTGCAGAGGAACTGGATTAGCCTTAAGACGTGAACGCATTTGATCGTATACTTTAAAGAAGTCAGCGCCCGCGCGATCCATCTTATTCACGAAAGCCAAGCGCGGCACTCTATATTTATTGGCTTGACGCCAAACCGTTTCTGATTGTGGCTGCACGCCACCAACAGCACAATACACCATAACCGCACCATCAAGCACGCGCATTGAACGCTCTACTTCAATCGTAAAGTCAACGTGGCCTGGGGTATCAATAATATTGATACGATGTTGTTCAAACTGGTTTGCCATACCTGTCCAGAAACAGGTTGTAGCAGCAGAAGTAATAGTAATACCGCGCTCTTGTTCCTGTTCCATCCAGTCCATTGTTGCGGCACCATCATGCACCTCACCAATTTTATGGTTTACACCAGTGTAAAATAAAATACGTTCTGTTGTCGTTGTTTTACCAGCGTCAATATGTGCAGAAATACCAATATTACGGTAGCGATTTATAGGGGTTTTACGTGCCACAGTGATTACCTTTACTTAAATTCTTAAAGAGCAAGTTACAAAATTAAAATCTAAAATGCGAGAATGCTTTATTGGCTTCAGCCATCCGGTGCACTTCTTCACGTTTTTTCATTGCAGATCCGCGGCCCTCTGATGCTTCCATTAACTCAGCAGCCAAACGCAAACCCATTGACTTCTCACCACGCTTACGAGCAGCATCACGCATCCAACGCATCGCCAACGCACTACGGCGGCTAGGGCGCACCTCAACAGGCACCTGATAATTAGCACCACCAACGCGACGCGATTTAACCTCAACCACTGGGCGCAAGTTAACAAGCGCTGTTGTAAAGACTTCTAATGCATCTTTACCACTTTTAGCGGTGATTTGCTCAAACGCACCATATAAGATTCGCTCTGCAACTGACTTTTTACCGCCAGTCATTAACACGTTCACAAACTTAGAAACCTCTTCGCTCCCAAATTTTGGGTCAGGAAGGATTTCGCGTTTAGGGACTTCTCTACGTCTAGGCATACTATTCTCAATTCTCTCAAGTTAATTTTGCTAGCGATTACTCCAGCAAGGCATTTCAGCCGCTATTAAAAAAGACTACTAAATTATTTACCTGCTTTAGGACGTTTCGCACCGTATTTAGAGCGCGATTGTTTACGATCCTTAACTCCAGCAGTATCTAAACTACCACGCACCATATGGTAACGTACACCAGGCAAATCCTTTACACGACCACCACGCAACAGCACAACACTATGCTCTTGCAAGTTATGGCCTTCACCACCAATATAACTAATCACTTCATAGCCATTAGTTAATCTAACCTTAGCCACTTTACGTAAAGCAGAGTTTGGTTTTTTAGGCGTTGTCGTATAAACACGGGTGCATACACCACGTTTTTGTGGGCAAGCCTCTAAAGCTGGCACCTTACTTTTTACAACCACTTTAGCGCGTGGCTTACGTATTAACTGATTAATGGTTGGCATTACAAACCCTTTAAAATTCTTTAAAACTTCGATTTAAAATACTAAATTACTAGAATAGGCTAATTGCGGACAATTAGCCTATTCTGGAAAGCCGAACATTGTATGAGTCGCATCTCTTTGTGTCAAGTTAAAAGTATCTTGATACTTCATCAAAACACTTTAACTTGACCGACAATACAGCATCATTTTACTCAGCAGGTGACTCTATATTTGGCGTAGCATCTTCGACAGCCTCTGTTTCGGGCGCCTCGTCGGCAGCATCTTTGCTAGCAAAAAACTCTTCGGCTGCCGCAACTGCAGGCGAGTCACTGACGCTTGTAGCTTTGCGTTTGCGTGATTCATGATAAGCCAAGCCAGTGCCTGCTGGAATCAAACGACCTACAATTACATTTTCTTTAAGTCCACGCAATTCATCTCGTTTACCCAAGATAGCGGCTTCCGTTAGGACACGTGTCGTTTCTTGGAACGATGCTGCAGAAATAAATGAATCGGTAGAAAGCGATGCTTTAGTAATACCTAGCAGCACATACTCATATGTTGCAGGACGTTTATTTTCCGCAACAATCAACTCGTTTTCTGTTAATACATCCGCACGCTCTACTTGCTCACCTTGGATGAAACTAGTATCACCTGCATCCGTAATACGTACACGACGTAACATTTGGCGCACAATGACTTCAATGTGTTTATCGTTAATTTTAACGCCTTGCAAACGATACACATCTTGCACTTCATCAATGACATAGCGAGCCAGCGCTTCACGGCCACGCAAGCGCAGGATGTCTTGCGGGTCAGCGGGGCCATCGACAATGCTTTCGCCCTTAGTCACAACCTGTCCATCATGCACTGTTACGTGCTTGTCTTTTGCAATCAAAAATTCACTCGCAACACCATCAACATCGGTAATGACTAAACGTTGCTTGCCTTTGGTATCCTTACCAAATGATACGCTACCAGTTACTTCAGCTAACATGCCAGCATCTTTTGGCGAACGCGCTTCAAACAACTCTGCCACACGCGGAAGACCACCCGTAATATCACGGTTTTTAGATGACTCTTGAGGGATGCTTGCAATTACCTCACCAACGCCTACGTCCTGACCGTCTTTGACTGTAATAATACAGCCCAACTGGAACGTCACGTTCACTTGAGCATCACTTCCAGCAACTTTTACTTCATTGCCATCAGTATCGAGCAATTTAATTTGTGGGCGCAAACCTTTTGTTTGACCAGCACGTTGCTTAGGATCGATGACTACTAAAGTAGACAAGCCTGTCACTTCATCGACCTGTTTAGCTACAGTGACACCTTCCTCTACGTTTTCAAATTTCACTTTACCAGCATACTCAATAATAATCGGACGAGTATGTGGATCCCATGATGCCAATGCCTGGCCAGCTTTAACTGTTTTACCATCATTCACCAATAAAGTGGCGCCATACGGCACTTTGTGACGCTCACGCTCGCGTCCTGTATTGTCATCAGTCACGATGATTTCACCATTACGTGAAATTACAACTTGCTCATCTCGCGCATTAGTGACGTAACGCATATTTGAAGTAAAGCTTAATGTGCCGTTTGATTTACTTTCTACTTGGCTGATTGTTGCTGCACGCGATACTGCACCACCAATATGGAAAGTACGCATCGTAAGCTGCGTACCTGGCTCACCAATGGATTGCGCAGCAATCACACCGACTGCCTCACCTTGGCTAATCAATTTGCCGCGGCCTAAATCACGACCGTAACATGTTGAACAAATGCCATAGCGTGTGTCACAAGTTAGTGCGGTGCGAACTTTCACTTCATCAATGCCAAGTGCATCAATTTTTTCAACTTCATCTTCACCCAACAATGTTCCAGCAGGGTAAATGACCTCTTGCGATTCTGGGTGAATAACATCTAACGCAGCCGTCCGCCCTAAAATACGATCATGTAATGGCTCAACGATTTCACCACCTTTAACCAAAGCTTTTGTCACCAAACCTTCTTCGGTACCACAATCCAATTCTGTTACGACCAAATCTTGTGTCACATCAACTAAACGACGTGTTAGATAGCCTGAGTTAGCTGTTTTTAAAGCCGTATCAGCTAGACCCTTACGCGCACCATGAGTTGAAATAAAGTATTGCAACACATTTAAGCCTTCGCGGAAGTTGGCTTTAATTGGGGTCTCAATAATTGACCCATCTGGCTTAGCCATCAAACCACGCATACCTGAAAGCTGTCTCACCTGTGCAGCAGAACCACGAGCACCCGAATCGGCCATCATGTAAATCGCGTTAAACGACTCCTGCGTCATGGCTTTACCGTTCTCATCTTTTGCTTGCTTCCCATCAGTATCAAGCACTTTTTCCTCACGCAATTGCTTCATCATTGCATCAGCAACTTTATCACCAGTGCGTCCCCAGATATCCACCACCTTATTGTATCGCTCGCCTTGGGTAACCAAACCAGAAACATATTGCTCTTGGATTTCACGTACTTCACTATCGGCAGCTGCAATTAGACTTTCTTTTTCATTAGGCACAAGCATGTCATTAACAGAAATTGATATACCCGCTTTTGTTGCATAGGTGTAACCTGTATACATCAGTTTATCCGCAAAAATGACTGTTTCACGTATACCAACCTTACGGAATGATGCATTGATTAATCTAGAAATTTCTTTCTTTTTCAATGCTTTATCCACATTACTGAAAGACAAACCTGGTGGGATAATTTGTGACAACAATGCACGGCCAACCGTTGTTTCGTAACGATTTAATTTCTCTGTCTTATTTCCTTCAACATCTAGTTCATACTCTTTAATACGTACAGTCACTTTCGCATGCAAATCAATCAAACCTTGATCATATACACGCTGCACTTCATTAACATCACTAAAGATCATGCCTTCACCGCGTGCAGCAATTTTCTCACGCGTCATGTAATAAAGACCTAATACGATATCTTGTGATGGCACAATAATTGGCTCACCATTTGCAGGCGATAATACATTATTAGAAGCAAGCATCAATGTACGTGCTTCCATTTGCGCCTCTAGGCTCAATGGTACGTGAACAGCCATTTGGTCACCATCAAAGTCGGCGTTGAAAGCAGCACAGACCAATGGATGCAATTGAATTGCTTTACCTTCAATTAACACTGGCTCAAATGCTTGAATACCCAAACGGTGCAAGGTAGGTGCACGGTTCAACATCACTGGATGCTCACGAATCACATCATCCAAAATATCCCATACTTCTGGACCCTCTTCTTCCACTTTTTTCTTCGCTGCTTTAATGGTTGTTGCTAATCCTAACACTTCCAATTTGTGAAAGATAAACGGCTTAAACAACTCAAGCGCCATTTTCTTAGGCAGACCACATTGGTGTAGCTTTAATTGCGGACCAACAACAATCACAGAACGACCTGAGTAATCTACACGTTTACCCAATAAGTTTTGACGGAAACGACCGCCCTTACCTTTAATCATATCCGCCAATGATTTCAATGGACGTTTATTGGCCCCTGTCATCACTTTACCGCGGCGACCGTTATCAAGCAGTGAATCAACAGCCTCTTGAAGCATACGCTTTTCATTTCGGCAGATAATCTCTGGCGCTCTTAACTCCAACAATCTTCTTAAACGATTGTTTCGGTTAATAACACGACGGTATAAGTCATTCAAATCTGATGTTGCAAAGCGGCCACCATCCAAGGGCACCAATGGGCGCAATTCTGGTGGCAATACTGGCAAGATTTCCAAAATCATCCATTCTGGTTTAATACCAGACTTCTGGAAAGCCTCCAACACTTTCAAACGTTTAGCAATTTTCTTAATTTTTGCTTCTGAACCTGTTTCAGACAAGTCTTTACGCAAAGTTTCTATCTCTTGGTGGATATCTAGTGTGCGCAATAGCTCACGTACCGCTTCAGCACCCATTACAGCACTGAACTCATCACCATACTCTTCTACTTTAGATAAGTAATCATCTTCCGTTAACAATTGTCCACGAATTAATGGCGTCATACCTGGGTCAACAACGATAAATGCTTCGAAATAAAGCACACGTTCAATATCGCGCAAAGCAATATCTAACACCATCCCCAAACGACTCGGTAATGATTTTAGAAACCATATATGTGCTACAGGTGAAGCTAACTCAATATGCCCCATGCGTTCACGACGCACTTTTGAGAGCGTCACTTCAACACCACATTTCTCACATATCACACCACGGTGCTTTAATCGTTTATATTTGCCGCACAAACATTCGTAATCCTTAGTAGGACCAAAGATTTTTGCACAGAACAATCCATCACGTTCTGGTTTAAAAGTACGGTAGTTAATGGTTTCTGGTTTTTTAACTTCACCAAACGACCAAGAACGAATTTTTTCAGGTGATGCCAAGGCGACTTTAATCGCGTCAAACTCTTCTTCTTGCGTTACCTGTTTAAATAAGTCTAATAGAGCTTTCATTTGAATTCTCCTCTATGCGCCACAACGCATGAAATAAAATTAGTTGCGATCTAAATCGATGTCGATAGCGAGTGAACGAATTTCTTTCACTAACACATTAAATGACTCTGGCATACCAGCTTCAATTTTGTGCTCACCTTTTACAATGTTTTCATACACCTTAGTACGTCCGTTCACGTCATCAGACTTCACTGTCAGCATCTCTTGTAAGGTATATGCTGCACCATAAGCTTCTAGCGCCCATACCTCCATCTCACCAAAACGTTGACCACCAAACTGGGCTTTACCACCCAATGGCTGCTGCGTTACCAAGCTATATGGGCCTGTAGAACGCGCGTGCATTTTGTCATCAACCAAGTGATGCAATTTCAATACATGCATGTATCCTACTGTAACTGGACGCTCAAATGAATCGCCAGTTCGTCCATCAAATAAAGTTACTTGTGTTTTACCTGCGTGGAACTGCAATTGCTTTGTTCGTGCATCATCATCCGGAAAGGCCAAGTCAAGCATATCTTTGATGTCGCCCTCTGCTGCACCGTCAAATACTGGCGTCGCAAATGGAACACCTCGCTTGAGGTTCTGAGCCAACTCCAAGACCTCAGTGTCAGTCAAAGATTTAATATCTTCTTTTTTGCCACTGGTGTCGTTATACACTTTGTCTAAGAATTGTCTTATTTCAGCAACTTTCGTTTCTGCCTCTAACATTTCAGTAATACGCATGCCTAAACCTTTTGCCGCCCACCCTAAATGGACTTCTAAGATTTGGCCAATATTCATCCGTGAAGGCACACCTAACGGATTCAACACAATATCAACTGGCGTGCCATCTGCCATATGCGGCATATCTTCAACTGGTGCAATTTTAGAGATAACGCCTTTATTACCATGACGTCCTGCCATTTTATCACCTGGCTGGATACGACGCTTAACAGCCAAATAGACCTTGACCATCTTTTGAACACCTGGAGGAAGCTCATCACCTTGTGTTAATTTACGTTTTTTCTCTTCATATTTGCTATCAAAGTCAGCTCGCGCTGTCGTCAGACCATCTTTCAATCGCTCTAATTGACGAGCAGCTTCTTCATCTGACAAACGAATATCAAACCAGTCATAGCGACCAACTTCATCTAAGTACTCAGCGGTTACTTTGTCGCCTTTTTTCAGCTTATTGGGCCCACCCGTTGCAACTTGCCCTTCAATTAAGCGGCGAATACGACCAAAAGCATCGTTCTCAACAATCCGCATTTGATCTGCCAAATCTTGTTTGAAGTGACCTAACTGATCATCAATAATTTGCTGTGCTCGCGCATCACGATCAATACCCTCGCGTGTGAACACCTGCACATCAATCACAGTACCTGTCATACCTGAAGGAACACGCAAACTCGTATCTTTAACATCAGATGCTTTTTCACCAAAAATTGCGCGAAGCAATTTCTCTTCTGGCGTCAGCTGGGTTTCACCTTTAGGAGTCACTTTACCAACCAGCACATCACCTGCTTCTACTTCTGCACCAATATAAATAATGCCAGACTCATCTAGACGGCTAAGCATACGCTCTGAAAGGTTTGAAATGTCTTGCGTAATTTCTTCTGCTCCCAATTTAGTGTCTCGGGCTACAACCGATAATTCTTCAATATGAATTGATGTATAGCGATCATCCGCTACAACGCGCTCTGAAATTAAAATCGAATCTTCAAAGTTATAACCGTTCCATGGCATAAATCCAACTAGCATATTTTGACCAAGCGCTAACTCGCCCATGTCAGTTGAAGCACCGTCCGCAATAACATCGCCTCGGCTCAAGTTATCACCAACCTTTACCAATGGACGCTGGTTAATATTTGTATTTTGATTTGAGCGTGTATATTTAGTCAGATTATAAATATCAACCCCAACCTCTCCATCAGCTGCTTCATCATCATTGACGCGCACAACGATACGACTGGAATCAACATAATCCACTATACCCCCGCGACTTGCTTGCACAATCGTTCCAGAGTCCATCGCAACTGTACGCTCAATACCTGTACCTACTACGGCTTTTTCGGCGCGCAGACATGGTACCGCTTGACGTTGCATGTTAGCACCCATCAACGCACGGTTTGCATCATCATGCTCCAAAAATGGAATCAATGAAGCCGCAACCGATACAATTTGCCCTGGTGCAACGTCCATATATTGGACACTATCAGGCTGCGCCATTGTAAATTCATTCTGATAACGTGAAGAAACAATCTCTTCTCTAAATCCACCTTTACTATCAAGCTCAGTATTCGCCTGAGCAATCATAAATTCACTTTCTTCGATCGCAGAAAGATAATCAATATCTTTTGATACTTTGTTCTCTTTAACGCGACGATAAGGCGTCTCCAAAAAGCCATATTCATTAGTACGCGCATACAAAGCCAATGAGTTAATTAGACCAATATTTGGACCCTCTGGTGTCTCAATTGGACAAACACGACCATAATGCGTCGTATGCACATCTCGCACTTCAAAGCCCGCGCGCTCACGCGTTAGACCACCTGGACCCAATGCTGAAATACGGCGTTTGTGTGTAATTTCTGAAAGCGGATTCGTTTGATCCATAAATTGCGATAACTGACTAGAGCCAAAGAACTCACGAATTGCACTAGAAACTGGCTTTGCATTAATCAAATCATGCGGCATCAAATTGTCCGACTCCGCTTGGCTTAAGCGTTCTTTAACTGCTCGTTCGACCCGCACCAAACCAGCACGGAATTGATTTTCCGCAAGCTCACCGACAGAACGAATACGGCGATTACCTAAATGATCAATATCATCAATTTCGCCATGCCCATTACGTAACTCTAACAACACACCGACAACAGCTAAAATATCATCTGTAGATAAAACGCTATCACCAGTATCGCCTTTTTCTCCGACACGCGCATAGAATCGTTTCATCCAGTTAGCCGTGCGCTCTTCTAGCTTACTTGGATAGGCACGACGGTTGAATTTCATTCGCCCAACTTCTGACAAATCATAGCGATCAGGGTTAAAGAATAACCCTTGGAACAAAGCTTCAACTGAGTCTTCTGTTGGCGGCTCACCTGGACGCATCATTCTATAAATAGCTGTACGCGCTGCATATTGATCAGGCACTTCATCAATACGCAATGTTTGTGAAATAAAATCACCATGATCAAGATCATTTGAATACAAGGTATCTATAGATCCAATTTTTGCCTCAATAAGCTTCTCTAAAAGCTCTTCGGTTATCTCATCATTTGCATTTGCAACCACTTCACCGGTTTCTTCATCAATGATGTTTTTGACTATCACACGACCAAGAACAAACTCAGTAGGTACTACAATCTTATTGATGCCTGCCTTTTCAATATCACGGATATGCTTAACAGTGATACGCTTATCTTTTGCCACAATAACATTGCCATCTTTCTCTGCAATATCAAATTTGGCAACCTCTCCCCTTAATCTTTCAGGTACTAACGTAAACTGAGCACCCTTAGGACCGAAGTTGAACGTATCCGTATCTCCGAACATTTCCAATATCTGCTCAGGATTAAAACCCAGCGCTTTTAAAAGAATAGTGACCGGCATCTTACGACGACGATCAACTCGGAAGTATAAGTAATCTTTAGGATCAAACTCGAAGTCTAACCAAGAACCACGATAAGGAATCACTCTTGCCGAGAACAATAACTTTCCAGAACTATGTGTTTTTCCTCTATCATGCTCAAAGAAAACACCTGGGCTACGGTGTAATTGTGAAACAATCACACGTTCCGTACCATTAATAACAAATGAGCCATTTTCTGTCATCAATGGCAACTCGCCCATATAAACTTCTTGCTCCTTCACTTCCTTTACCGTAGGCTTTGAAGACTCTTTGTCCATAATAGTTAAGCGCACTTTAACGCGAATTGGTGCTGCGTAAGTTAGACCACGTTGCTGACATTCTTTCACATCAAATGGCTCTGCACCTAACTGATAACTGACATAATCCAAACGGGCATTACCAGAATGGCTTTCGATTGGAAAAACCGAACTAAAAGCTGATTCGAGACCTGTGTTTTTACGCTCTCCCGACGTTGCGTCCGCCTGTAAAAAAGCCTTATAGGACTCCAGTTGCATCGCAAGTAGATAAGGTACTTCTTGCACACTTTCTCTTTTAGCGAAACTTTTACGAATCCGTTTTTTTTCGGTAAAGGAATAGCTCATAGCGTCTCCAGATAATGATGAGGTTAGAAAACAAAACACTAACTTTTTAATGCCTTGATTTATAACATCATTTTAATACTTCAATTTACTGTCAAGTAATACTCATTTTGCTGTCTATAAACAGCCAAGGCTGACGGTCCCCCGTCAGCCCAGCTTGCATCACTTAAATAGACTATTTAAGTTCGCCTGTAGCACCTGCTTCAATCAATTTCTTCAATGCTTCATCAGCTTCAGCTTTTGCTAAGCCTTCTTTAATTGTTTTTGGCGCACCATCAACTAAATCTTTAGCTTCTTTTAAACCAAGACCAGTTAACTCACGAACAGCTTTAATAACGCTCACTTTTTGCTCGCCAGCTGCCGTTAGTACAACGTCAAACTCAGACTTATCGGCTGCAGTACCACCTGCATCGCCACCAGCTGCTGCTGGTGCTGCAACTGCAACTGCCGCTGCTGCTGCTGACACACCAAATTTCTCTTCCATTTCTTTAATCAGTTCAGATAAATCCAACACTGACATTGAACTAATTGCTTCTAAAATATCTTCTTTTGAAACTGCCATTTGTAAAACTCCTAAATTTTAATGTTAAGTTAGCGCTGATTAAGCTGCTTCTTTTTGATCCCGAACTGCTGCAAGACCACGCACAAATTTTGTTGGCACTTCATTGAGTGTCTGTACAAATTTAGCGACTGGCGCTTGCATAGTACCGAGAAGCTTAGATAACAACTCCTCACGACTAGGCATACTTGCTAAGGCTTTAACGCCCGCAGCATCCAATACCTCATCTGGCATTGCGCCTGCTTTAATCACAAACTTATCGTTAGTCTTTGCAAAACTGTTCATGACTTTAGCTGCAGCCACTGGGTCGGCTGAAATGCCAAACATCAATGGACCAACCATATCGTTTGTCAAACCAGAAAATGGTGTGCCGTCAATTGCACGACGTACTAACGTATTTTTAAGAACACGCAAGTAAACACCCGCTTTTCTAGCTTCAGCTCTAAGTGACGTAATTTCTGTCACCGTTAAGCCACGATACTCAGCAAGAACAATTGCTTGCGCCGATGCGACTTGCTCGCTGACTTCAGCAACTACTGCTTTTTTCTCTGTTAGATTGAGACTCAAGGTCTTTTCTCCTTCCGTTAATGTTAAGTACAACACCTAAGCATTGCACCACTCACGGCGTCCTTGATTCAGGGCTTACAAATCCTGTATCGGGTTCGCCATCTGCGTTGGAATCAAATAAGAAGCAACAGAGGATGACTATCACCCATTACCACTCACTCTCAATTAAACCCCTTCGGGTACCAACGGTCTTTGATGCTCTTGCTACTTCAACCTCAAAGTAGCAAGCCCAAAGTTCTTATCATCCAAGCAAATCGCTTAGATAAATCTTTATACTACGGTGGCTTGGTCTATACGTATACCAGGGCCCATGGTGCTAGAAACTGACACTTTTTTCAAATACACACCTTTTGCAGATGCAGGCTTTGCCTTATTAATCGCATCCACTAATGCAACCATATTGCCTGAAAGCTGCTCTACGCTAAATGATGCACGTCCAATTGTGCAATGAATGATGCCGCCTTTATCCGTACGGTATTGCACTTGACCTGCTTTAGCATTTTTGACTGCTGTAGCAGCATCCGGTGTTACTGTGCCCACTTTAGGGTTCGGCATTAATCCGCGCGGACCTAGGATCTGACCTAAAGTACCGACAATACGCATAGCATCTGGCGTTGCAATCACAACATCAAAATCCATCATACCGCCTTTAATTTGCTCTGCAAGATCCTCAAAACCAACGATATCAGCTCCAGCCTCTTTAGCAGCATCAGCCTGAGCACCCTGTGCAAATACAGCAACACGGGTAGTTTTACCAATACCATTTGGTAATACAATAGAACCGCGCACCAACTGATCTGATTTTTTAGCGTCAATGCCCAAATTAATTGAGATATCAATAGACTCATCAAATTTTACTTTTGCAGCATCCTTAACAAGCGCAAGCGCATCTTGCGCTGGATAAACTTTATTACGGTCAATCTTTGCACGTAGTGCATCTATTCTTTTAGCCATCTTACTCACCCTCCACAATAATACCCATACTACGAGCACTACCTGCAATCGTTCTGACCGCAGCATCCATATCAGCTGCCGTTAAATCTGGCATTTTAGTTGTAGCAATTTCTTCTGCTTGTTTACGCGTAATGGTTGCCACTTTATCAATATGCGGACGAGCCGAACCACTTTTAATTTTTGCCGCCTTTTTTAACAAAATTGACGCAGGCGGCGTCTTCATAACAAATGTGAAGCTTTTATCCGCAAAAGCAGTAATGACAACTGGAATCGGCAATCCCGGTTCAACACTCTGCGTTGCCGCATTAAATGCTTTACAAAACTCCATAATATTCAAACCACGCTGACCCAGCGCTGGACCAACTGGTGGGCTCGGATTAGCTTTACCTGCAGGAATCTGCAGCTTGATATAACCGATGACTTTCTTTGCCATTTTATACTCCTTCTGTGGGTACAAACGCTTTTTTCAAAAGCTCCCCGTTAAAAAACTATTTTTGCTATTTAGAAGTTAAACTTCTTTTTCCACTTGACTAAAGTCAAGCTCAACAGGCGTCGCACGGCCAAAAATAGAAACCGATACACGCACTTTGCTTTTTTCGTAATTGACTTCTTCAATATTGCCAGAGAAATCTTTAAACGGTCCATCAGTTACGCGAACCGCCTCACCTTTTTCGAATACCATTTTCTGCGTAGGATTAGATTTACTATCATCCATACGCTGTAAAATAATCTCGACCTCTTTATCCTTGATAGGCGTTGGCTTTTGTGCGCTTCCACCAATGAATGCCGTCACGCGCGGTGTACTTTTTATTAGATGCCAACTAGCATCGGTCATCGCCATTTGAACCAAAACGTAACCTGGATATAGTCGACGTTCTGAAATCTTTTTAACGCCAGACTTCATTTCAACCACTTCTTCAATCGGCACCAGAATATCGCCGAAATGGTCTTGAATATCAGAACGAGCGATACGCTCTTCTAGTGCAGCCCTTACAGATTTTTCCATGCTTGAAAAAACCTGAACTGCATACCAATGCATCTCCATTAAGCACCCCGCCCTAGTATCCATTGAATCATGTGCGAAAAGCCGATGTCGACAACCGCTAAAAAAGCAGCCATTACAACCACTAACACAAATACGACCAAAGTCGTCTGAACTGTTTCTTTACGTGTAGGCCAAACAACGCGCTTTGCTTCAGCAATTGAATCACCAAAAAAGCCAAAAGACTTCTGACCCACAGCAGTCGTTCTAAACAGCACAGCGCCAGCTACAATTCCCGCAATCACCGCAAGGATGCGCAGCACTAAGGCTTTATCCGCTAAAAGATAAAAGCCAGCGATGCCAGCTGCCACTAGCAGCAAGGACAAAACCAGCTTAATTCTATCTACCATAATTGATCACTTAATTTCTTTTACGGCAACTCACTCAGTGAATTGCTCTATTATTTGGCAGGCCAAGAGGGCTTCGAACCCCCAACCCTCGGTTTTGGAGACCGATACTCTACCAATTGAGCTATTGGCCTGTAAGCACTACAAACATCAAAAGCTACGCTGGTTAAGCGTAGCTTCTTGCGCTAAAAACTTATTCAATAATTTTAGCAACGACACCCGCACCAACAGTACGACCACCTTCACGAATAGCGAAGCGTAAACCTTCTTCCATCGCAATCGGCGCAATCAATTCTACTGTAATAGATACGTTATCACCTGGCATTACCATTTCTGTTCCTGCTGGCAACTCAACCGCACCTGTTACATCCGTTGTACGGAAGTAAAATTGTGGACGGTAACCTTGGAAGAATGGTGTATGACGACCACCTTCATCTTTGCCTAGCACATAAATCTCTGCCGTAAACTTTGTATGTGGTGTGATTGTGCCCGCTTTTGATAATACTTGACCACGCTCTACATCTTCACGCTTAGTACCACGTAGCAATACACCTACGTTGTCACCCGCTTGACCTTGGTCTAGCAATTTACGGAACATCTCAACACCTGTACAG
Source organism: Methylophilaceae bacterium (assembly GCA_051252095.1). Lineage (GTDB taxonomy): Bacteria > Pseudomonadota > Gammaproteobacteria > Burkholderiales > Methylophilaceae. The sequence goes on along the minus strand of JBPOFK010000001.1, from coordinate 131,521 downwards.
GTTGTTGTTTGTGTTGCCTTGATGCCAACAATTTCAATCTCATCACCAACCGTTACGATACCGCGCTCAATACGGCCTGTTACCACTGTACCACGACCTGAAATTGAGAATACGTCCTCAACTGGCATTAAGAATGTACCGTCGATTGCACGCTCTGGTAATGGAATGTAGCTATCTAATGCTTCTGCTAGTTGCAGAATCGCTGGAACACCAATCTCTGACTCATCACCCTCTAGTGCTTTAAGTGCTGAACCTTTGATGATTGGTGTGTCATCGCCTGGAAAGTCGTATTTGTCTAACAGTTCACGCACTTCCATCTCTACCAATTCTAATAACTCAGCATCATCAACCATGTCTGCTTTGTTTAAGAATACGATGATGTATGGCACACCTACTTGACGAGCCAACAGGATGTGCTCACGTGTTTGTGGCATCGGTCCATCAGCTGCTGAACAAACTAGAATAGCACCGTCCATTTGCGCAGCACCTGTAATCATGTTCTTTACATAGTCAGCATGGCCTGGGCAGTCTACGTGTGCGTAGTGACGTGTTTCTGTCTCATACTCTACGTGTGCTGTATTAATGGTAATACCACGCGCTTTCTCTTCTGGTGCAGCATCAATATCTGCGTAGCCTTTGGCTTCTCCACCAAACTTGCTTGACAAAATCGTCGCCATCGCTGCCGTTAGTGTTGTCTTACCATGATCCACGTGACCAATCGTACCTACATTCACATGCGGCTTGGTCCGCTCAAACTTGCCTTTTGCCATTTTCCAATCCTTTGCTTAAAATTAGTTTTAACTAAAATTTTATTAACTTAATTCTTGTCCATTTTCAAAGTTTTATTTAACTTAATAAAACTTTACCTTTTCAAACCCAACCAACCCTCTAACCCAACTGCGATTCGTGGTGCCCATGGCGGGAATCGGACCCGCGACCTCTCCCTTACCAAGGGAGTGCTCTACCACTGAGCCACATGGGCTGCTAACTCTCCAAACGATACTAAGTTTGGAGCGGGAGACGAGGCTCGAACTCGCGACATTCAGTTTGGAAAACTGAAGCTCTACCAACTGAGCTACTCCCGCACTGCGGCTCACCAAATCTATTTACTACACCCATTACATCTAATGGTGGAGGGGGAAGGATTCGAACCTTCGTACTCAGAGAGAACGGATTTACAGTCCGTCGCCTTTAACCACTCGGCCACCCCTCCTAACCGAACCCGCGATTATGATTAACTTTTAACATTCTGTCAAACTTAATCAAGCATAAAAAAGCCACTCCAAGTGGCATGTTTTGCAATGATTCTTTTAAGATATTTGGTGCCGGATGTCGGAATCGAACTGACGACCTTCGCATTACAAGTGCGCTGCTCTACCAACTGAGCTAATCCGGCGTTTTTATTTGAGGCGTGACTATAGCATTTTTTATAAATTATGCGCTAGTACTTTTTGAGAAAATTTTTATTTAACAATCTTTAAACTAGGCTTCTTCTTTTCTTTTACGTTCTTTGGCGCATTATTATCACTCGCATCGCCATCTGGCGAAAAAAGCGCCTGCTGTGTGCTTATCTCAAAAAACATACCCTGTCCATTTTCGCGCGCAAAGATGCCACGCACGGCATCCATTGGGACATAAAGATTTTGTGAAACGCCACTAAACCTAGCCGAGAAGGAAATAGCATCATTATCCATATGCAAATCTTTCGTAGCTGAGTAGTTAAGATTAAGCACAATCTCCCCATTTTTAACAAAAGCCTGCGGCACTTTTGTTGCTTGGCTGACCACTACAAGCAAGTGCGGAGTTAGTGCGTTATCGATACACCACTCATGTATAGCTCTCACCATATATGGTTTTGTTGAGGCTATTTCAGCAACCATAACTACTTCCGCATTACCTTTTCTGAAGGCGTCATGGCTTCTGCATATAGCGGACGAGCAAATAGGCGTTCAGCATATTTCAACAAAGGCGCGGCTTGATTTGGCATCTCTATTCCATAGTGACCCAGACGCCAAAGCAATGGCGTCACGGCCACATCTAACATTGAGTACTCATCGCCAAGTAGATATTTTTGCTTACCGAAAATTGGAACCAATTGGGTTAAATTATCACGGACCGTCTTACGCGCTTTTTCTACCGTCTCTTCATTAGCAGACTCTAAATCACTAATATGGCTAAATAAATCTTGCTCAAAACTATAAAGGAAAAGACGCGCCCTCGCTCGCATGACCGGGTCTGCAGGCATTAATTGCGGATGTGGAAACCGCTCATCTATATACTCGTTAATAATATTTGCCTCAGACAGGACTAAGTCTCGCTCCACCAATACGGGCACACTGCCATAAGGGTTCAGTACCGCAAGATCTTCTGATTTATTTGCCAAGTCAACATCAATAACTTCAAAATCCATCCCTTTTTCGTACAACACAATACGGCAACGGTGACTAAATGGGTCAACCGAGCCAGAATACAATTTCATCATAATTATTTAAACCCTCAAATTCGCTTTTTCTAATTTATTGCAAGCGTTCGTTATCAATTTTTATTTAATGTCTTTCCAGTAGGCTGCTTTAAGTTTTTTTGCCAAAACAAGCAGAACAACCAAAAATAAAATGACCCATACACCAAGCATTTTTCTCTGTTGCTTAGCTGGCTCTGCCATAAATGCCATGTAATTTGTTAAATCAGCTACAAATTCATCATACTCTTCCGGACTAAGTCTACCAGGCGTGACTAATTCAAGCTCATGCGTCTCATGATTAAGCCTCTGCTCCCCCTGCAATTGGTACAAAACGTGCGGCATTGCCACTTTATCAAACACAACATTATTCCACCCGCTTGGCGTGGTCTCATCTTTGTAAAAGCCACGCATATAGGCGTAAACCCAATCTGCCCCGCGCGCCCTAACCTCTACCGACAAATCAGGTGGCGCTACGCCAAACCATTTTTTGGCATCGCTAGGATCCATCGCTGTTTGCATCGTATCACCTACTTTGTCGGCAGCAAGCAGCAAGTTTTCCTTAATTTCGTTTTCAGTAAGCCCAATATCAACCAAACGGTTGTACCGCATATAACTAGCACTATGACAGTTTAAACAGTTGTTGATAAATGTTCGCGCACCTCTTTGTAGCGAAGCATTGTCACTTGGATCAATTGGTGCAGACGCAATAATTTCTGCTGTATTAGCAAGCACCAAAGCTGGCAAAAGTGTAATAACAAATATTAATTTTTTCATATTAGTAAGTTACCCTTTCCGGCACAGGTTTGGTTTTATCACGTGCGGTAAACCAAGGCATCATCAAGAAAAACAAGAAGTAAATTAACGTAAAGATGCGCGCGACAACTGTTGCACGATCTGCTCCATCCATTACGTAGCCCCATGCCATTGCAGGCCAATGCATTAATCCCTCTACAAGTTTTGCCTGCTCCATTCCCATAAACTGACCCCAAACGTTTGAAGGCTTCGTTCCTAAATAGCCTAGGACAAGAAAACTCACCACAAACGCTGCCAACCATCTCTTATACAACATGCCGCGATAACGAACTGATTTAACAGGACTCTTGTCTATCCAAGGCAATAAAGCAAAAACAACAACCGACAAACCCATTGCTGCCACACCAGGAAATTGTGAGTTCATCACTGGTGGAACAGCCCTAAGAATCGAGTAATAGGGCGTAAAATACCAAACTGGCGCAATGTGCTCTGGTGTTTTGAGCGGGTCCGCAGGAATAAAATTATTATGCTCCAAGAAGTAACCGCCCATTTCTGGCATAAAGAATACGATTGAAGCGAATACAATCAAAAAGACCACAACGCCAACAATATCTTTCACTGTGTAATAAGGGTGAAATGGAATACCATCCAATGGTATTCCTGTTTTTTTATCTTTTTTCGTTTTAATTTCTACACCATCAGGATTGTTAGATCCAACCTCATGCAATGCAACTAAGTGCACCATCACCAAACCTAATATAACCAAAGGAAGCGCTATCACGTGAAAAGCAAAAAATCGATTTAATGTCGCATCCGCCGTTAAATAATCCCCACGCAACCATTCCATTATATCTGGGCCAATTAGCGGGATCGTACCAAACAAACTCGTAATCACTTGCGCGCCCCAATAAGACATTTGTCCCCATGGGAGCAAATACCCAAAGAACGCCTCGCCCATTAATGCTAAAAAGATACCTACGCCGAACAACCAAATCAACTCTCGTGGTGTTCTGTACGAGCCATAAATAATACCGCGAAACATATGTAGATAGATCACGACAAAGAACATGGATGCGCCAGTGGAGTGCATATAGCGAATAATATTACCGCCGAACACGTCTCGCATTATGTACTCGACAGATGCAAATGCTTCCGCAGCAGACGGTTTGTAATGCATAGTCAAAAAGATGCCAGTTGCAATCTGCATCACTAAAACCAACATCGCTAGAGACCCAAAGAAATACCAGAAGTTAAAATTCTTTGGCGCATAATATTCTGTCAAATGCGCTTTTATAGTGCTACTTAAGGGTAAACGCTTATCAACCCAGCTGTAAATATCAGCTACAACAGTACTTTGTTTATTATCAGCCATTGACTATGCCTCCATCCCAGTTTCTACACCAATGACTAATGTGTTCTCATCAGCATAAGAGTGTGGCGGCACGACTAGATTCGTCGGCGCTGGCGACCCTTTAAAAACGCGACCCGCCAAATCAAATTTTGAGCCATGACAAGGACAATAAAAGCCACCTGGCCAACTATTACCCATATCTCCTCCAGCCTTTAGTTTGGCTGTGGGAGAACATCCCAAGTGTGTACAGATTCCGACCACAACCCCAATATTTGGCTTGATTGAGCGATCTTCATTTTGACAGTATTCAGGTTGCTGCGATGTTACCTCACATTTAGGATCTGACAACTGATCATTATGCTCCGGCAGCTCTGCTGTCATTTCTTTAGTTCGATGAATAATCCAAACAGGCTGTCCTCGCCACTCAGCTGTTTTTATTTCGCCTGGCGCAATATCACTAATATCAACCTCTACCGGCGCTCCAGCCGCTTTAGCGCGCTCACTGGGCAACATACTTCCAACAAAAGGCACGGCAACAGCAGCAGCACCAACAGCTGCAGTAGCTGCAGTAGCTACAGTTAAAAACTGTCTTTTCTCTAAATCTACATCTGATGGCGGCTGAAATGAAAGCGCATTGCTTTCCGCTGACTTACTTTTCCCTGAATCTGACATCGACTACTTTCCTTTACTCACCTTTTTGGGGTGTTCTTTAGCTTGCAATGATGCACAGATTATACCTTACCCATATTGGGTTAGCCAAGAAATATTTTATAAGTAATTGAATATATTGTATTAAACAGGATTATCTATATCAATAAATGTATGTTGCAAACTAAACTTATCCGCTAAATGCTCTCCTAAAGCCTTAACCCCATATCGCTCAGTTGCATGATGCCCCGCTGAAATGTAAGCTGTGTTTGACTCTGTAGCCAAATGGACTGTTTGCTCTGAAATTTCACCACTGATATAAACATCAATATCGTGTGCAATTGCTTGCTCTATATAACCCTGTGCTGCGCCAGTACACCAAGCAACCGTTTTGATTGGTTTATCTGGATCACCCACACATTGAACTTGCCTATTCAGCTTTGTACTTATTTCATTCGCAAATACTTTTAATAACTTCACTTCTTTAAACTGCGCCCAAGGCATCATATTTTTATCGTCTAAATAGTCAACAACATCCAAACCTAACACTTTTCCAAGCATGACATTGTTACCAATCTCCACATGCGCATCAAGCGGCAGATGGTAAGCGAACAAGCTTATTTCATTCGCTAACAAAAACTTCAATCTGTGCATTTTAATCCCCGTCACCACAGGTGATTCACCACGCCAAAAATAGCCATGATGTACCAATACGGCATCCGCATTTTTAGATTTGGCAGCTTGCAGCAGTGCCATACTAGCCGTTACTCCAGTCACAATGCTTTTAATTTCAGATTTACCTTCGACTTGCAAGCCATTTGGGCAATAATCATTGAAACGTTCTGGTTGCAATAACTGTGCGATATAATTATTTAACTCATTTAACTGCATTTAGCATTCCTAACTTATTAATAATTCATTCGTTTTCGCCTATACTAGGCAACTATTATGACAGACACTAAATCTATGCGGAAAATTTGGCTTATTTTTGCACAAACGGTCACCGTTTGCTTGGGCATCTTATTTGTCCTCCAAACCTTTAGACCGTCGCTATTCGAATCAGATGAGAAACCAATCATCATTAAACAAGCGAACAAAGAGGAAGTTGTCAGTAAGGCTAGCAGCTATCGCGATGCAGCAAAAAAAGCAATGCCTGCTGTTGTTAATATCTTTACGTCAAGCAAAACCGCTAGCAACCCTCACCAGCAATTTATGGATGATCCCTTATTCAGACATTTTTTTGGTGATCAAGAAGAAGAGGAAGAAGATCCATCAGACAACAGTCTTGGTAGTGGCGTGATTGTCAGTGACCAAGGACTCATATTAACCAATAATCATGTTATCTCATCTGCTGATGCTATTGAGGTCGCACTTGCAGACGGTAGAAAGCTATCTGCAGAAATAGTCGGAACAGACCCAGAGTCTGATTTAGCACTACTTAAGATTGAAGCAAATAACCTTCCATCAATTACATTTGCTAAAACTGATGAATTGGACGTTGGGGACATTGTTTTTGCAATTGGTAACCCTTTTGGCGTTGGCCAAACAATCACGCAAGGTATAGTTAGCGCATTAGGTCGTAATCATTTGGGCATCAATACATACGAAAACTTTATCCAAACTGACGCATCAATAAACCCAGGTAACTCTGGTGGCGCTTTGATTGACATTTCTGGAAACTTAGTTGGCATTAATAGTGCAATCTATTCACGTAATGGCGGTAGCATGGGTATTGGTTTCGCTATCCCTATTAGTATTGCCAAACAAGTGATGGAACAAATCGCAGTGGAAGGCGTCGTCACTCGTGGCTGGGTTGGTGTAGAAGCACAAAACCTGTCAACTGAACTAGCTGATTCATTTGGTTTATCATCTATTAACGGCGCACTGATAGCTGGCGTCATATCCAACAGCCCTGCTGAGCGCGCTGGGTTAAAAGCAGGTGATGTTCTCGTCGCAATTAACGAAAAGCCCGTTATTAACAGTGCAACGATGCTTAATTTAATTGCTGTCCTGAAGCCCAACAAAAAAGCTGATCTAAAAATAGTACGCGCTGGTAAACAAATGAATATTGCCATCCTTATTGGGAAAAGACCTGTCCCGATTATTGCTAACAGCGAGGAGTGAGTTACAAACCTGCGTGAATATTGTTTTGCTTTCCTTGCATCATTTGCACAAATAAGACACCTACCTCATAAAGCAACCATAAAGGAATCGCCAACATAAACTGTGAGATGATATCTGGTGGTGTAAAGATTGCAGCCAAAATGAATGCGCCCACGATGACATACCCACGCATCTCTTTCAATTGTTTAGTGGTCACCCAACCAAAGTGCGCCATCAATACAACCACAACGGGTACTTCAAATGCAAAACCGAAGGCTAAGAATAACGTCATTACAAAATCCAAATATTCTGCAATATCCGTCATCACAGCAACCCCCTCGGGCGCACTACTCAAAATGAATGAAAAAACAACAGGGAAAACTAGAAAGTAAGCAAATGCCATCCCGCACACAAACAAACAACTACTGATCACAATTGCAGGCAGCATGAGTTTTTTTTCATGCGCATACAAGCCCGGCGCAATAAACATCCATAGCTGATATAACGTGTGGGGAAGTGAAATAACAAACGCTGCCATCATAGCAACCTTTAGAGGCACGAAAAATGGCGTCACGACGGCGGTTGCTATCATATGCGTACCTTCTGGCAGCTTATCTAGCATCGGCGCTGCCAACAAAGCATACACTTTGTTCGCAAATGGAAATAATCCTAAAAAAGCAATTAACAAGCCGATTAATGCGCGCAAAAGCCGATTGCGTAATTCGATTAGGTGACTCACAAAGTTTTCAGTTGGCGTGCCCATTACTTATCATTCGCATTTTTCTTGGGTGTTGTTTTGTTTGTGACTGGTTTTTTTGTAGCGCTACGCCTCGTTATTTTTTTTTTGATCACTAACTCATTTTCTGTACCGGCAGAGCTAGTTGTTTTTGTAGACGTCGACCCTACAAAGCTACGCTTTGGATTCACCGCCTCTTTAGCCGAAGAAACTGCTGCGCGCATATCATCGGCGCCATCCATTATGCTCGCTTTTGCTTGGCTCGCGCCTTGTTTGATTTCTTGCTGCAGATGCTGCAACTCTTCAAAGCGAACCTCACGATTAACTTCCTCTTTAACTTGTGCAACATAACGCTGCAAACGCCCTACAAATGCACCAACTGTCCGCGCCACTTGTGGCAACTTATCAGGGCCAACCACAAGCAACGCGACCACTGCGACAATCATTAACTCTGAAAAGGAAATATCAAACACGTTTGCAACCTAAATTACTGCTTGTTCTTTTCTGACACTTCACCTTCTATCGTTGTACCTGTGTTTTGCGCTGTATCATCGTCTTCATTCTCTTTCACAGCCTTTTTAAATTCTTTCACCGCACCGCCCACATCACTACCGATGTTACGTAATTTTTTTGTACCAAAGACCAAAACTACGATTAGCAGTACGATCAACCAATGCCAAATACTAAATGCGCCCATCACAATCTCCTAACTTATCGTATTCGGCAAACCACCGCCAAATACATGTACGTGAATATGAAAAATTTCTTGTCCACCTTCACGACCCGTGTTGATTAACGTTTTAAACCCTTGCATGCCTTGCTCAGCAGCCAGTTTGGGTGCTAACAGCAACATTTTTCCCAACAAATGCTGGTGCGCCTCTTCACACTGCTTTAAACTTTCAATATGCAGCTTGGGCACGATAAGAAAATGGATTTTTGCCATTGGCTTAATGTCATTGAAAACAATAACATCATCATCTTCATAGATTGTTGTCGCTGGAATAATGCCATCAACAATTTTACAAAATAGACAGTCTGCGGTCATTCCTCGAGTCCTATTTATTCAACAGTGTTTGAGTACGATTGATTAGCCATTACCTCTAGCATTTTTTTCATCAATACCAGATAGTCCCTCACGTCTTGCCAACTCATCTAGCACATCTTGCGGCTTCAACCCTGCTTTCGCCAGCATTACCATGGTATGAAACCATAAATCTGCTGTTTCATAAATGATTTCATCCTTATTTCCACCTTTAGCAGCAATCACTGTTTCAGTCGCCTCTTCCCCTACTTTTTTTAGAATACCATCCATTCCTTTGGCATATAACTTGGCCACATAGGAAGAATCTGGATTTGCATCTTTACGCTGCTCCAATAAGTCCGCTAATCGATTTAATATATCACTCATGCTATAGGCTTGTAGATATCTTCAGGATTTTTGATAATAGGCTGATCAATTTTCCACTGATTGTTATCTAACTTTTGATAAAAACAATTATGCCTCCCTGTGTGACAGGCAATTCCACCCTCTTGTTCCACGTTAATCAGGATGACATCTTCATCGCAATCCAGTCTAATTTCATGCACGCGTTGTGTATGTCCTGAAGACTCGCCTTTGCGCCATAACTTTTGACGAGACCTAGACCAGTAGACTGCCTGTTTCGTTTCATTCGTCAGCTTTAGCGCTTCACGATCCATCCAAGCGAACATAAGCACCTTGCCGCTTTTATGCTCTTGCGCGATAACAGGCACTAAACCATCTTTATCCCAATTTACTTTATCCAACCAATCCATTTTTTAACTACAACCTAACTTCAATATTATGTTGTTGCATATACGTTTTTGCTTCTTTCACTGTATATTCTCCATAATGAAAAATACTAGCAGCAAGTACCGCATCTGCACCACCTACTTTAATCCCATCAACTAAATGCTGCAAATTACCAACACCCCCAGAGGCAATAAGCGGCACTTCCACTGCATCCGAAATCGCCCTATTGAGTTCATTATTAAAACCAGTTTTTGTGCCATCTCGGTCCATGCTAGTCACTAATAACTCTCCAGCACCAAGAGAGACCATTTTCTTTGCCCATTCTACTGCATCTAATCCCGTTGGTTTACGTCCCCCATGGGTAAAAACTTCCCAATTAAACGGTTGATCATCTACCTTTTTTGCATCAATGGCAACAACAATGCATTGTGATCCAAAACGTGCTGATGCAGCAGCAACTATTTGTGGATTAAACACAGCGGTCGTATTAATACTGACTTTATCAGCACCGGCGTTAAGTAGGCGACGTACATCATCAACCTCTCGTACACCACCACCTACTGTTAATGGGATAAATACCTGACTAGCTACATCTTCAATAATATGTAAGATTAGGTCTCTATCGTCAGAGGTCGCGGTTATATCTAAAAAAGTTAACTCATCTGCCCCTTGATCATCATATCTTTTTGCAATCTCAACAGGATCGCCAGCATCACGTAACTCTAAAAAATTGACGCCTTTTACGACACGGCCTGCTGTCACATCCATACATGGGATAATACGCTTAGCCAGCATCAGTCAACTCATCTGCAAGCTTTTGTGCTACCGCAAAGTCTAATGAACCCTCATAGATTGCACGCCCTGTTATAGTCCCGATAATACCTTCGTTCTCAACCTCACATAACTTGCGAACATCATCCAAGTTGGTTACCCCACCAGAAGCAATCACAGGAATCAACAACTCTTGTGCCAAAGCAACAGTAGCCTCAATATTGACACCCGTCATCATCCCATCACGCCCAATATCTGTGTAAACAATTGAACTGACACCATAATCTTCATACTTTTTAGCAATATCAATCACATCATGCCCAGTCATTTTGGACCAACCATCCACAGCAACCTTACCATCCCGCGCATCAATACCAACGATAATTTGCCCAGGAAACGCATAACATGCTTCATGCAAGAATCCTGGATTTTTTACTGCAGCAGTGCCTAAAATGACATAATCGATACCATCATCCAAATAGCGCTCAATCGTATCTAAATCACGGATACCACCACCAAGCTGAATTGGAATTTCACCATTAATTGCATTGACAATAGACTTAATTGCGCCTTCATTGACAGGCTTGCCAGCAAATGCGCCATTTAAGTCTACTAGATGTAGTCTTTTACAACCTTGTTTTAGCCAATGTGACGCCATAGCACCGGGGTCTTCTGAGAAGACCGTCGAGGCCTCCATATCTCCTTGTTTCAAACGTACACAATGTCCATCTTTAAGGTCAATAGCTGGGATAATTAACATAGTATTAATAGTATTTTTAATTGAGTTAAATTGTTAATAGAAAAGGCTTATGGTTTCCAGTTTACAAAATTGCGTAGCAATTGCAATCCTGCCTGTGCACTTTTTTCGGGATGAAACTGCACCGCAAAGATATTATCTTTTGCTACAGCGCAAGTGAATCGAGTTGGATACTCGCCATAACCAACTGCAGAGCTTTCGTCTTCTGGACTCACATAATAGCTATGCACAAAATAAAACCGCTCGCCATCTGCAATGTTATGCCACATGATATGTGCTTGGTTTTCTTGATACACCTGATTCCATCCCATATGCGGTACTTTAAGTTTTTCTCCAGAGGCATCATGCATGCCATCTAGTATAAACTTTTTCACATTGCCATGTAGCAAACCCAAACCATTCACATCTCCTTCTTCAGAGTGGTCGAACAACATTTGCAAGCCAATACATATTCCTAAAAAAGGCTTGGTTTTTGCTGCATCGACTACTGCCCCATGCAAACCTCGTCCATCCAGTTCTTGAATGCATTCTGGCATTGCGCCCTGACCAGGAAACACCACGCGTTCTGCCGCATGGATATGCTCTGGTGTGCTGGTAACCCGCACTACTTTGTTGGGCGCAATGTGCTCAATTGCTTTTGACACGGACTTTAAGTTTCCCATGCCATAATCAACGACAGCGATATCAATTTTTTCCATTTGAATAACTACTGAGATGTTAGTTTATAGCACACCTTTAGTTGAAGGCATAACCCCTACCATGCGCTCATCAACTGTCAATGCCATTCTTAAAGCACGGCCAAAAGCCTTAAAAATTGTCTCTGCTTGATGATGCGAATTGTGACCTTTTAGATTATCAATATGTAAAGTGACCAAAGCATGATTGGTAAAACCTTGAAAGAACTCATGAAACAAGTCAACATCAAACTCACCAATCATGGCGCGTGTAAACTCGCAATTAAACATCAAGCCTGGGCGTCCAGATAAATCCAACACGACACGAGAAAGCGCCTCATCAAGCGGCACGTACGCATGGCCATAACGGTTGATTCCTTTTTTATCGCCCATTGCCTTTAAAAAAGCTTGACCCAAAGTGATGCCAATATCCTCAACCGTATGATGCGCATCAATATGTAAATCACCTTTTGCTTTTACACTGATGTCCATCATGCCATGCCTCGCGACCTGATCTAACATATGGTCTAAAAACCCTAAGCCAGTTTCAAAATGTGACGCTCCTGTCCCATCAATATTAATCGATACAGTAATTTGTGTTTCAAGGGTGTCACGTGTAACTTCAGCTTGACGCATAGGAATATTCTAACAGTGGTAATGAATGTAATTTCAATGATTTAAGCGCATTTTAACCTAATCTCGCACTTATGCGCAAAAATGCAATAAAAAAGCCGACTCAAAGTCGGCTTTTTACTTCCAAAAGCTTAATTACTCTGCGTTAGCAGCATCTTTTGCAGCGTCAACCATGTCTGCAGCTTCATCACCAGCTGCCTCAACAGCCTCACTTGTTGCTTCAGCTGCTTCATCCATTGTTTCGCCTGTCGCATCAACTGCATCACTTACTGCATCGCCAGCATCTTCCATCGCAGCACCAGCAGCATCAACGCTTTCTTCCATCGTTGTTGCAGCATCTGTTGCAACTTCATCAGAAGAGCCACCATTTAGCAAGAATAGACCAAGCAATACTGCACCAGCAATAATCGCCCATGGCAGCCATTTCATGCCACCTGATGCTTTCTCACCACCTGCATGCACAATACCTGTGATTTCAGCAGCTGATGCTGCTGGATCAGCTGCACCATAAATAGCTGCACCAGCCACAACGATGTCTGCACCAGCATCGACAACTTGCGCTGCCGTATTTGCTTTAACACCACCAGCAACTGATACTTTAGCACCTGTATTCAAACTTGTGACCATCGCCAAATCTGAAAATGGAGTTTGACCTGCTGCTTGCTGATCTAAACCTGTATGAACACCAATCACATGAGCGCCAAGTTTAGCAACTTCTAGTGTGCGTGCTTTTTTGTCTTTAACATTGATTAAATCAACTTGTGCCATTTTGCCGTACTTGTTTGCAACATCAATAACACCTTTAATTGTGCCAATGTCAGCAGTTCCTAATACTGTGCAAATATCTGCACCAGCTTTGTAGAATGGCTCTGCTTCGTAGTAGCCAGCATCCATCGTTTTCAAATCAACTAAGATTTTGTTGTTTGGGAACTTCGCACGAAGCGTTTCTAACAGTTTAATACCATTATGTTTAATGCAAGGAGTACCGATTTCTAAAATATCGACATGCGGCGCTACTTTTGCAGCCAATGCTACCGTTGCGTCAAAGTCTAGTGAGTCCAATGCCATCTGGGTTTGTGCCATGATAATTCTTCCTCCGAATTTGCTTTATATTCGATTAAAAATTTAATATTCTCTATACCACTTATTTGAATTTAACATCACTTTAAGTGTACATTGCGACATCATAACCGCAATTCGTGCAATATTTCAACATATTACTAATATTTTTTAAGCATTAACACACAACTTCACCGCATTTAGTCATCATTTGATTTTGAAACATTCCTAGCAGGAACACCAATTAATACTGCATCATCAGGAAAACTATCTTCAACAGTTGAATTGATAGAAATTTTCACATTTTTACCTAAGACAATGTCTCCTACTATGCTTGCACCACAACCCATCAACAGCCCATCACCAATGACAGGCCCTTGAATTGTTTTCCTAGCATCAGCAAAGTAATAAGGTGAAGCCATAATGGTGTTTTGATTCGCCAAATGACAGTTACTGCCTAATTGAACGTGCGGCCCTATAAAAATGTAACTACTGTGATAGATTAAAAACCCTGGCCCTATTTCTGTCTCTGAATCAATAATAACGGTAAATATGATATTACTAATCAACTTTAATAAAGAAGCAATGAAGCCCATATGATGCTGGTAAAAAAAGACTTGCCAGCGATAAAGCACGATAGGCGTAGAGGCTGACTTGAATAAATATCGGACGACTCTGATTGCTGTTAACGGCTTTTCTTCGTTCTGGCTACGCGCTTGCATATCCATTTTAATTAAGTGCAGCGTTTGTGTGAAACCTTGCTTCATGATTCGCCCTGTGTCAAAAAACCACCCATAAGCGGGTTCCAATTCTTAATTGAATCGTAATCGTCAATCCTACGTCTTTTCGCGGGCACACCAGAAACAGTAGAGCCGACCTTAGCTACTGAGAACATCACAACAGAGTTATTCGTTACTTGCACCCCGTCCGCAATGGTGATTGGCCGCATGATTTTTGCGCGGGTACCCAACAAACAATAATCGCCAATGACTATTTTATCCACGGTAAAATCAACGCCAGCAATTGCATTCAGCGTCAATGTATTAAAACCCTGCAAGGTACAGTTTTTACCGATCACCACCTCGCCTGTCAAACCAACTGCACCAATATCTCCTAGCACTAAACCGGGGCCAATCGTTGCATAAGGGGAAATTTCATTTCTACAGTACAAATGCTCAATCAAGAGCAAAGGTCGACATAAAAAACGCAATCTTCCTTGCACAAAGTAATGCGATAAACGGTAACAGATAACACCCACCATACCAGGCTTCATCAGCAACACAAGCTTGTGCAACAAATCTGCACTACCCTCAAGCAGCACTCTTCTTAGAAAGTCTTGCTTGATATTGCTAAGCGTTATTTTTAAGGTTGTCATTTCTCAATCTATATCAGCTTTCCTGAATAATAGCAGAAATCACATGGGTTAATGATTGCATCTGCACGTCTGTCCCGATCGTAATACGCAAATAAGGAGAAATGCGTTCTGGATGCTTAAAGTGTCTAACAATGATGTTTTTTTCTCTAAGCCGATTTGCTAGATGCGCGCCATCAATATCAGGATGCTTGGTAAAAATAAAATTACCACCAGAAGGTAGTACGACAAAACCCATTGCCTCTAATCGCTTGATGAAAGACTCCCTAGTCGCAACCACTTGTTGACATGTCGCTTCAAAGTAGTCTACATCCTCAAAAGCCGCAACTGCGCCTGCTTCAGCAAGTCGATCAATGGGGTAAGAATTAAAGCTATCCTTGACACGTGTCAGTGCTTCGATTAAATCTGGATGACCTAATGCATAACCAACACGCAACCCTGCTAAAGACCGCGCTTTCGATAAGGTTTGTGTCACCAGCAAATTGGGGTATTCATCAATTAACCTGACTGCTGATTCAGTACCAAAATCGACATAAGCTTCATCAACGACCACTACTGAATATCGGTTCTTTTGTAATAATGCTTCTATCCGCTCTAACTCTAACGGGATACCAGTGGGCGCATTAGGATTAGGCAAAATAATGCCGCCATTCGGGCGATCATAATCATGAATGTTAATCTCAAACCGTCGATCCAGTGGGATTGCCTCGTATTCAATACCATATAGTCCGCAATACACTGGGTAAAAGCTATAAGTAATATCTGGGAAAAGCAACGGTCTTGATTGTTTGAGTAGGGCTTGAAATACATGTGCAAGCACTTCATCCGATCCATTACCAACGAACACTTGGTCGACTTTCAGACCATAATAATCAGCAATAGCTGTTTTTAGTCTTTTGGAGGTTGGGTCTGGGTATAATTTTAATTGCTCGCCTAACTCTGACTGGATAGCTTCAATCACTTTTGGACTGGGGCCATAGGGATTCTCATTGGTATTCAACTTAATGAGATCTTGTGCTTTCGGCTGTTCACCTGGCACATAGGGGATCAGATTATGAACGATTTCACTCCAAAACTGGCTCATCGCTTATCTTTCATGGGTCTATTTCAACCGGTACTCAGCAGACCGTGCATGCGCTTGCAAGCTTTCGCCATGTGCTAGTGTAGAGGCAATTTTACCGAGTTTTTGTGCACCCTCATTTGAAACCATTATTAAGCTGGAACGCTTCTGAAAGTCATACACGCCCAAAGGAGAACTAAAACGCGCCGTCCTAGATGTTGGCAACACGTGGTTGGGACCTGCGCAATAATCTCCCAAGGCCTCACAAGTGTCGCGCCCCATGAAGATTGCGCCTGCATGTTTAATTTTTTTGCTCATTTCAAGTGGGTTTTCTACAGAAAGCTCTAAATGTTCTGGGGCTATGTAA
Source organism: Methylophilaceae bacterium (assembly GCA_051252095.1). GTDB lineage: Bacteria > Pseudomonadota > Gammaproteobacteria > Burkholderiales > Methylophilaceae. The sequence goes on along the minus strand of JBPOFK010000001.1, from coordinate 115,005 downwards.
TTACAAATCGCAATCGCCTCGTCTAAATCCTTGACCTGAATAAGCGCGCCTCTATCTGTAATTGATTTACTTATAATAGCTTTACGGGGCATGTCCAATAATAGTTTTTGCATACTTGTTGCCACTTGATTCAAGAATGCTTCGTCTGGACTTAATAAAATTGACTGCGCCAACTCATCATGTTCTGCTTGGCTAAATAAATCCATTGCAATCCAGTCTGGGTCTGTTTTTCCATCACATATCACCAAGATTTCAGAAGGTCCTGCGACCATATCAATACCAACGACACCAAAAACACGCCTTTTTGCTGCTGCTACATAAGCATTTCCTGGTCCAGTCACCTTATCTACTTGAGGAACTGTTTCTGTACCATAAGCTAAGGCGCCAATCGCTTGCGCGCCGCCGATACAAAAAACCCGATCCACCCCAGAAATGGCAGCCGCCGCGAGTACTAGTGCATTTTTTTCACCATTAGGCGTTGGCACTACCATAATCAACTCTTCAACACCTGCTACTTTAGCTGGGATCGCATTCATTAATACACTAGATGGATAAGCCGCTTTCCCACCTGGCACATATAAACCGACCCTGTCTAATGGTGTCACTTGCTGACCTAATAGTGTCCCATCTGGTTCTGTATAGTGCCACGACTCCATGACTTGTTTTTCATGATAACTACGCACGCGGTCTGCTGCCGCCTGCAAGGCTGCGCGTTGATCAGTAGGTAACCCCTTCAATGCAGCTTGCAAATCCTGTTGATTAACTTCAAGATCAGTCATGCTCTTTGCGGTTGTTTTATCAAAGCGATTGGTGTATTCCAATACAGCTGCATCGCCGCGTGTTTTGACATCTTTTAGTATCTCGGCTACTACACCGTCAATACTATCATCTTGCGCTGTTTCAAACGCAAGTAACGCCTTTAATGCGGTGTCAAATTTCTGATCTGCGGTGGATAAACGTCTAATGTCCATATTGCCCTAACTCTTTGCAACCGCGTTTGTAAAATCATCCAAAATCGGTTGTAATAAAGAACGATTTAATTTTAAAGAGGCTTGATTCACAATCAAACGTGAGCTGATGTCTCCGATATGCTCCACAGCTTCTAGGTTATTCGCTTTAAGTGTGCCACCTGTACTCACTAAATCAACAATCGCATCTGCAAGACCAACCAGAGGACCAAGCTCCATTGAGCCATAAAGCTTGATTAAATCAACATGCATGCCTTTTGCAGCAAAGTGCTCACGCGCCGTTTTTACATATTTTGTTACCACTTTCAATCTAGCCCCCTGACGAACGACGGCATCATAATCAAAGCCCTGACGCACAGCAACCATCATTTTGCACTTTGCAATTTGCAAATCTAGCGGCTGATATAAACCATCGCCACCATGTTCATCCAACACATCTTTTCCTGCAATACCAATATCTGCTGCACCATACTGTACATAAGTAGGCACATCAGAGGCACGCACTACAATCAGACGCACATCCTTACGATTAGTTTCTAAAATAAGCTTCCTAGAAGAGCCAGGCTCTTCTGTCGCGTGGATACCTGCCGCTGCTAACAGAGGTGCGGTTTCATCAAAAATTCTGCCTTTAGATAATGCAATGGTAATCATCTTAATGTGCTCTTTTAACTTTTGCGCCCAGCGCAGTAAATTTCTCTTCTAGCAACTCATAACCACGATCCAAATGATAGATTCGCTCAATCACTGTTTCACCTTTTGCGACCAATCCCGCCAAAACTAAACTTGCAGAAGCGCGTAAATCTGTCGCCATTACTGTTGCGCCGTCAAGTTGCTGTACGCCTTTTACCAGCGCCGTATTGCCTTCTATGCTGATATCTGCACCTAACCTCTGTAACTCCTGTACATGCATAAAACGATTTTCGAAAATCGTTTCTGTGACGGTTGCAACTCCATCTGCGACCGCGTTTAAAGCCATAAACTGCGCTTGCATATCAGTAGGGAACGCAGGATGTGGCGCCGTTCTAATGTTGACTGCATGCAACTTGCCATTACTGTTAACTGTGATACTGTGGTCATCAACGATAACTTCAGCGCCCGCTTCTCTTAGCTTTTCAATAACAGCATCCAGCAAGTCAGCTCGCACATTATTTAGTTTAACTTTACCACCCGTCATAGCTGCGGCTACCATATAGGTACCCGCTTCAATCCGGTCACAAACAATGCTGTGACTCGTACCATTCAACTTTTCCACACCTTTAATGGTAATCACATCGGTACCGGCTCCGGTAATGTTTGCGCCCATCTTATTTAAACATTCCGCCAAATCAACGACTTCAGGCTCTTTGGCTGCATTTTCCAAAACCGTAGTACCTTCAGCCAGCGCTGCCGCCATCATGAGATTCTCTGTTCCTGTGACGGTAACCAAATCCATATAATAGCGCGCTCCTTGCAACCGCCGGTTGGGCAGATGCAATGTGCTAGCTTGTATGTAACCATGTGTAATGTGAATAGCTGCACCCATGGCCTGCAAGCCCTTAATATGCAGATCAACTGGTCGAGAGCCAATTGCACACCCTCCTGGCAGAGAAACGCGAGCGCTACCAAAACGCGCTAATAATGGCCCTAAGACTAAGATAGAGGCACGCATGGTTTTAACCATTTCATATGTCGCTTCAAAAGAGGCAACATCACTGGCATCTAAGATGACTTTATCATCTTGGCGACTGACTTTTACCCCCATGGTATCCAACAATTTCAAAGTCGTATCAATGTCTTTTAACGCAGCAACACTACTCAGCTGCAATGGGGTTTCCGCCAGCAACGCAGCACACAAAATAGGCAATGCAGCATTTTTTGCACCTGAAACAGTAATCTCACCATTGAGTGAAATGCCCCCTTCAATAATCAACTTATCCAATTATTTAGCATCCGCAAGAAGAGTTTGCAATTCACCACTCTCATACATGGATCTGATAATATCAGCACCACCGACAAACTCCCCTTTCACATATAACTGTGGAATCGTTGGCCAATTTGCATATTGCTTGATGCCTTCACGTACATCTTGGTCCTGCAATACGTCAATCGCAACATATTCCGCTTCACACGCATCTAATACTTGCGTCGCCAAATTAGAAAAGCCGCATTGTGGAAATTTTGGGCTGCCTTTCATATAAAGTACGATAGGATTACTCGTGACTGTTTCTTTGATTTTTGCTTGTGTATCCATATTATTTCCTAACTAAAATCTATTGATTGATCTCTGCCCACTTTTCAGGCGTCAGCGTGCGCATTGATAAAGCATGAATTTCAGCGCGCATCCTGTCACCTAGTGCTGCATAAACTAATTGATGTTGCTGTATCATGGTTTTACCAATAAACGCTGAACTCACAATCACAGCTTCAAAATGCGTCCCATCATCGCCAACAACTTTGATGTAATCGCAAGGCAAATTATCTGTGATATAACTTTCTAATTGTGATGCACTTAACACGTTAACCTTTTTCCTAGCCGAATGGACTCATTGATTTAATTTAATAAGCGACCCTATTTAGCCGCGTATCTTGTAGCCTGATTTTAACATTTTTAAACTAAGCACAACCAATAATGCTAAAAACGTAGCAACAACGACTAGGCTAATCCAAGGAGAAATATCTCCCTTTCCAAAAAAGCCATATCTAAAGCCATCAATCATATAAAAGAACGGGTTGAACTTAGAAATCGTTTGCCAGATAGGTGGCAAAGAGTGAATCGAATAAAATACACCGGATAGAAATGTCAGCGGCATAATGACAAAATTTTGAAACGCCGCCATCTGGTCGAATCTCTCTGCCCAAATACCCGCAATAATACCAAACGTACCCAATAAAGCACTCCCTAACAGAGCAAACACCAAGACCCATGCGCTGTGTGCTATTGGCAAATCCACAAACCAAATTGCAACTAAGTAAATACTTAAACCGACAACCAACCCTCTTACAATGGATGCAGCCAGAAATGCTGAAAAAAACTGGATATAGGTCAGTGGTGTTAGGAGAACAAAAACTAGATTACCCATGACTTTTGACTGCACCAAGCTTGAAGAGCTGTTCGCAAATGAGTTTTGCAACAAAGACATCATAATCAGCCCAGGAATTAGAAATGCAGTATATGGCACGTCATCGTACACTTGCACGCGCCCCTCCAATACATGCGAGAAAATCAACAAATATAGCAATGCGGTAATCATAGGCGAGGCGATAGTCTGAAACGCAACGCGCCAAAAACGTAGCACTTCTTTCTTGAACAGCGTAAACACACCTCTGTTTTGTTCGCCAATTAATCCATTAAACATTCGCGCCACCTACCAGTGAGATAAAAACATCTTCTAAATCTGCTTCTATTAACTGCATATCCTCTATTACTGCATTTGACTTGCGCAGCTCACTCAATGCGTATTCAACCTGAGTCAGCTCGGTAAGCGCCAATGTAAACATGGCATCTTCTCCATTTTTGAGCATGGGAAGCAAGCTTGGTGGCAAACTGCCTGTGCTTAATTTAACACGCAAATTTTTAGCTGAAAATTTACTCAATAAGTTAGCAGTTGTATCGAGCGCAACCACCTCGCCTTGTTTCATCATCGCAACACGGGAGCAAAGCTCCTCTGCTTCTTCCAAGTAATGTGTGGTTAAGATGATAGTGTGACCATCATTATTGAGCCTTTTGATAAAGGCCCACATAATTTGTCTCAGCTCAACATCAACACCTGCTGTCGGCTCATCTAAGACGATGACGGGCGGTTTGTGCGCTAGTGCCTGTGCAATTAAAGCGCGACGTTTCATTCCACCTGATAATCTACGCATATTGGTATGCGCCTTATCCGACAAACCTAATGCTTCAATAATCTCATCAACCCAAGCGTCATTCTCTTTGCCACGTCCAAAATAGCCTGCTTGAAAGCGCAACATTTCCCGGACATTAAAAAATGGATCAAATACAAGCTCTTGCGGGACGACACCCAATGCCATGCGTGCCGCTTGATAATTGTTGACAACGTCATAACCCATCACAGACGCATGACCAGCTGTAGGCTTAAGTAAGCCAGCAAGAATATTAATTAATGTCGACTTCCCTGCGCCATTCGGCCCTAGCAATCCAAAGAACTCACCTTTCTCAACCGTTAAATCAATGCCCTTTAATGCATGCAATGAACCAAAGCGCTTATGAATATTTTCAATGTTTATTGCTGGAACTGTCAAAACATCCTTATCTAAAAATCAATTGTTTACATAAAAAACGAAACCCCACCTTGTCAGATGGGGCTGAAATCGATCAAACCAAGCTTAAAACCCAAAACAGGTTAATTTAGTAAATCGGTTACATCATACAGCGCTGTTAAACTGGTTAGCCCAGCAGGCAGATTAACGAATTCCAGCTTTTTTGTCTCAGTCATTGCGCGTCGGCGCCACTCCAACATTAAACTCACAGCAGCGGTATCCACATTGCTGACTTGTGCAAAATCCACTACTGTGTTTTGCGCCAATTCCATCCCCTTACTTTTTTCTAGCAAGGTGTTAGCGCTATCCATATTGATACCACCAATTACTGTCCAGCGATTTTCGTTTTGTGAAATTTCCGTCATGGTTTGTATGTGTTGTTATCGTTATTAGCTTACTTAGCACTTGCGTTTTTATCGGCAAGCTTCTTAATCAAACTATCTAGGCCATTCTGGCGGATTTCTTGAGAAAATTGTCCACGATAGTTTGTCACCAAACTAACTGCTTCAATCACAATATCATACACTTTCCATACATCACCTTCTCTTGCCAAAGAGTAATCGACCGAAATAGGCTGACCACCAGACTGAATAATTTTGCTTTTAACCGATACTGTTTTTGCATCATCTGTCATTCTTAATGGCAAAAATTCAATTTTTTGGTCTTTATATTTAGAGAGTGCTGTTGCATATGTACGCAAAAGCAATGTTCGAAATTCAGACTGAAATGCTGTTTTTTGCTCGGCACTTGCTCTTGTCCAGTTTTTACCTAAAACTAAACGTGATACACGCTCAAAGTTAAAGTTTGGTAAGATTTTTTCTTCTGCCAACGCAAAAATCTTTGCTTGGTCACCGGCTTGAATATCTGCATCAGACTTAACAATCTCTAACACATCTTCTGCTGTCCGCTTCACCAGCGCATCTGGTGCTTCGATGGCAAAAGCAAAAGCACTAAAACAAACCAAAGTTAAGGCAAGAAAAAAGTTTTTAATCATGTTCATATCCTATAAAAAATAGCTTTGTACAAAATTTAATCAATTAAATCGTCCAAAGGATTTGCAGTTAACGCATCATCATCAGTTTTGGTTGATTCAGTTGACGTATTCGTTGTTGGTTGCGCTGGTTCAGATGCTTTGTTATATAAAAATTGACTAATCATTTTTTCTAACACAACAGCGTCCTGTGTATGCACAATTTTATCGCCTTCTTTTAATGACTCCAGCTCTCCACCAGCTTCCAAGCCTATATACTGCTCGCCAAGCAAGCCAGCTGTGTAGATATTCGCAAAAGTATCTGTTGGGAATTGGTAATGTTCATCTATGCTAAGACTCACAACTGCTTCATATGTTGCACTATCAAACTTAATATCGTCCACGCGCCCTACAACAACGCCTGCACTTTTTACTGGTGCACGAGGCTTCAGCCCACCTATATTCTCAAAAGCAGCGTTTATTGTATAGGTTTTTCCAATATTGGTTGTTGTTAAATTGCCGACTTTCATCGCCAAACCAAGCAATGCTGCTACACCTAAAGCAACAAAAACTCCTACCCATAAATCTATCGTTGTTCTATTCATAAACCTACCCTAACATTCACACAATCATAAACGAAGTCAATGCAAAATCTAATGCCAACACAGCAAGTGACGAGGTAACCACTGTTCTTGTCGTTGCTCGGCTCACCCCCTCAGCAGTTGGTGGCGCATCATAACCTTCAAACAGCGCAATCATCGTACACGCCACGCCAAACACAATACTTTTAATCACACCATTCACGATATCAAAACGCCAATCGACATTGGCTTGCATCTGTGACCAAAAAGCACCAGCATCAACCCCGATGAGTGGCACAGCAACAATATAGCCGCCTAAAATTCCAATCATCGAAAACAGTGCTGCCAATATAGGTAACGCAATAACACCTGCCCAAAATCTTGGTGCGATCACTCGTGAAACAGGGCTCACCGCCATCATTTCCATTGCCGATAGCTGTTCTGTTGCTTTCATTAAGCCAATTTCAGCAGTGATTGCTGTGCCTGCTCTACCTGCAAACAATAAAGCTGTTACTACTGGGCCCAACTCTCTGACTAAAGCTAACGCAACTAATACCCCAATCGCTTCAGATGAACCGTATTTCTGCAAGGTGTTATAACCTTGAAGCGCCAACACCATACCAACAAAAAATGCTGAAACAGAAATAATGACCAGCGACATCACCCCCGTTGAATAGACTTCTTTCACCACTAGCCTGAATCGACGGAGGCTCTCTCCTGAAGAAATCAACATCTGGAAGAACAAGCGCGATCCTGCACCTAGACGCCAAATTTGGTCTATAAAGCTACTACCAAGATTACGCAGCACACCCAATACGCCGTCAAAAATTCTAGTCATTTCTGGATCCTAGCAGCTCTCGCCGATAATCATCAGCAGGGTAATGGAAAGGTACTGGCCCGTCTTTTTCACCATACACAAATTGGTGTATAAAAGGCAGCGTTGATTGGCGCAAATCATCTGGGGTTCCTTCTGCAGCCACCACACCATCTGCGACAAAGTAAACATAGTCTGCAAATGAGAACGTTTCTTCTACATCATGCGTTACCACAATAGAGGTCACACCCAGCGCATCATTCAACGTCCGTATTAAATCACAAATAACGGCCATTGAAATTGGATCTAGTCCAGCAAATGGCTCGTCATACATAATAATATCTGGATCAAGTGCAATAGCGCGCGCTAGGGCAACACGCCGCGCCATTCCACCAGAGAGTTCAGTTGGCATTAGCTGATGTGCGCCGCGCAAACCGACCGCATTGAGCTTCAGTAAGACCAAGTCGCGTATCATGCTTTCTGGCAAGTCTGTTAATTCACGCATAGGAAAAGCAACATTCTCATATACCGATAAATCCGTGAACAATGCGCCTTGCTGAAACAACATCCCCATTTTGCGACGCAGCTGATATAAGCCCTCATCATTCTGCTTATGCACAACCTTACCATCAACGCGCACTTCACCCTTTTTCGGCTTAAATTGTCCACCAATCAAGCGTAATAGCGTGGTCTTGCCACTGCCACTTCCGCCCATAATTGCCACCACCTTGCCGCGCGGAAAAGACATAGAAATGCCTTTGTGCAGCAGTCGGTTTTTATAACCAAATGAGAGATTGTCAATTTCGACGATATTTTGAGTCATTGATGTTAAGTTATTATCATTTGCGTTTTGTATCAGGCAGCTATTCTAATTCAAATCATGCTGAAATGAAATAAAGTCTAGATGAAAAGCAAAAACTCACAATACCGAATACGGGGGATATAGAAAAGTCAAAGCCCGCGAAAGCGGGCTTTTATTTTAATTAAAAAGCACTTCAGATAGCCATACATACTGTGTATTGAGTAGTATTATCAACATTTCCTGCTGCCACGCCATTACCAGGAGTGCCAGAGACAACCGCCTGCACAGATCCTGCTCCAGTATCACCATCGTCCAACGTTGTATCTATCTGCAATGCATCTCTACCCAAAATGCCATCGGAACAAATTGCAAATGATCCGTTTGTAAACGATGTAATTTCATTCATCCCGTTCAATGTTTGTATACCAATCCGCGCACCACTTGTGTTTACTGGGAGATACTCTGGAGTGCCTGTCGCAGTTGAACCCGGCGCAATACCAGCCAAACGAACATGCTGCCAAAAGAGATAAGATTCATCTGTAGCTGTTGTTGAGTTCCACTCACCACCAATTTGACCGTTAGCAGTCGGGCCATTGGTCGTTGCCAAGGCGCCACCAACATGTGCTACAGCGCGCGAGTCATCACCAGGAATTGCTTTAAAGCGGTCTTGGTAAGTATACAAATAAACTTGAATGTTTTGAAAGTCACGCGTCAAGCTTTTTACTCGTGCACTATTAATTAACTCCTGCCCCCTAAGCACGCCACCAAGCAGCAAGCCGATAATCACCAGCACAATTGCAAGCTCGATAAGCGTGAAACCTGTTTGTTTATTCATGTGGTATCCTTAACCAATTCATTATGTTAACGACTTATTTTTAATAAAGTTATTAAGTCAGTTGCTGAGATACATGCAAGTTTTGTACCACACGCTAACGTGTTATATACAAAGGGCAAAAATTAAGATTTAATACGATACCGATGGTAAAAATGATGAAAACTCAACACTTATGACTGAATTTTGACACTTTCCATCATTTTAATATGGTCTATAGCTTATGTTTAATGTCAAAAATATCAACCAATTTTTAGCCTTACACGCACACCGCATATTGGCGCTGATGCTTTTAAGCCTGCATGCTTTTTTGATATGGGATGAAGCAGACAAAACACTGGCTCATGCGATATTCCTTTGTCACTACGGCTTTTTCTTGATGTGGCAACCAATTTGGCGCAGTTCTGAAAAGTTATCTAAACCTAGCGCAGTCGTTTTCTTTGCTTTTGCTTGGCTAACCTTTATTTTCATGAACTGGTGGATTACCGCTTTATGGCTTGCGATATTGGTTGGTTTGTTGGGCGGTCGGATTTTTGCTGAAGAAGCCAGGCCCAATCGCATTATTCATATTCTAGCAGCCAGCTATCTATTAGCCATGTTGTTACTATGGGTGGTGCCAAAGCTACTTAATGCCTCTGCAGACCTAGAAGCTGCCACCTTCACCATCACTTATTTAATGCCATTATTGCCCTTAGCAATTCTATTCTTAAGCTCGCAGGCGGCAAAGACAACACAGCAACCTATACTCGATTTCTTTTACACACTGATTATCACCCTCATTGCCATTATTATGATTTTGGCGAGCTATGCGATTGGTAGCCAAAATCAAGTGAATTATATTCAAGTGATGTTCATCACCATTTTTGCGATTGCGCTTTCCCTGATTGGCATGAGCTTTTTATGGAAGCCTAGCGCACGTTTTTCTGGTGTAGAACTGCTCATGTCCCGTTACTTGTCCAGTGTTGGCATGCCATTTGAAAAGTGGGTTAGAAATATCTCTAACCTAGGTGAAATTGAATTAAATGCAAACAATTTTTTACAGGGTGCCATGCAGGAAATGAGTTTATTACCATGGGTTACTGGCGTTTCATGGGCGGCAGATCATGCAAAGGGTGATATCGGTAAGGTATCTGAGCATGCCACCAGTTTTAGCTTTAAAGATTTAAATATGACACTGCATACGCGATGGAAAATCTCGCCTGCACTCTATGTGCACGTAAAGTTATTAACACAAATTATGGGCGAATTTTATGAGGCAAAACGCCGTGAAGAAACTATGCGACAGAATGCTTACATGCAAGCTTTTTATGAAAGTGGCTCTCGCCTGACCCATGATATAAAAAACATTCTGCAATCAGTGGGCACACTGGTAAAAGCAGCAGAACAAACGCAAGATGAAGATAATGAGGCTCTATTAGGACTCATCCGCAGACAACTGCCAGTGCTTAACCAACGCATTGCTGCAACACTTGATAAGCTCAAAGCGCCTGGGGAAGAGAAAAAGCGGTTAGAGAAAATTGCTGGCTGGTGGTCTGGGCTGCAAATGCGGCATCAACTCAGCGACATTCAATTCAATACAGAAAAGCTGCCTGCTCTGGATATTAATGCTGAGGTGTTAGACAGTGTGATTGAGAACTTAATTAGCAATGCACTAGAAAAAGCTAAGTATCAACCAGATACCCATATTAGCGTCACGATTTATGATAATAACGATACTGGCTATTGTATAGACGTGCTTGATACAGGCATGGCGATGGACAGTGCCACAGAACAAGACTTATTTAAAAAACATGTCACTTCTGAAAATGGCATGGGTGTCGGTTTGTACCATGCCGCTTACGATGCAAAACAAGCTGGCTATACACTCACTTTGGCACACAACAAAGATGGTGCCGTCTGTTTCAGGCTAGCGTTGAACGGGCGTTAATACCAAACTATCGTAAGCCTTGAATGTAATCCGCAACCGCGGCCATTTCGGCTTCTGTCATTTTCACAGAAATGGCTTGCATCATTGGTGCGTTTGCACGATCACCCGTTCTAAATATTTTAAGCTGTTGCAAGGTATAGTCTGCATGCTGTCCAGACAAGCGCGGAAAACGTTTGGGAATCCCTTCGCCGTTGGCGCCATGACATGATGCACAAGCAGGTACTTTTGTAGCCATAATACCGCCACGGTATATTTTTTCACCTAATGAGCCTACGCCATTTGATTTTGCCTGGCCTAATTTAGGCGTTTGGGAAGCAAAATAATTAGCTAAGGCTTGCATATCTTCATCCGATAAATTGGCGACCATACCTGCCATCACCGCGTTCGCACGCTTACCAGATTTAAATTCTGTTAATTGTTTTGTTAAATATTCTGGATGTTGCCCAGCTATCTTAGGATTCAAAGCAATTGCGCTATTACCATCAGCACCATGACAAGCAGCACATACAGTTTGCGCAGTTTGCTCAGCTGCACTCATGTCCAAAGGTGCTTGCGCTTCTTCTGCAATCACTGCTGAAGAGAGAAAGACTGATGATATTAATAAAGATAAACCCCTGATACGCATACTTGCTCCGGATATTATTTAGTCATTTAAGCGGATATTTTATCAAAGTTAATGGGTTCGTGATAGCATTTGCAGCTCGTGTAGACCACATCATTTTTATAAAAAACACATCATGTCTTTATTTCAAAACGCCAGTTTCTATATCTCAGCTCACAAAATTAGTGATTTGCCACCAGCTCACGGTGTTGAAATTGCGTTTGCTGGGCGCTCTAATGCTGGCAAATCTAGTGCATTAAATACGCTAGCCAATCACAATCGCTTGGCTTTTGTGAGTAAACAACCAGGTCGGACGCAACTGATTAACTTTTTCAGCCTTAACCCTGATAAAGGTAATGATCAATTCTTAGTAGATTTGCCTGGTTATGGTTATGCCAAAGTACCAGAAAGCGTCCGTAATCACTGGCAAGGTGTTTTATCAAGCTACTTAACAGAACGAGACAGTTTGTTTGGCTTAGTTTTGGTGATGGACAGTCGTCGACCACTCACCCCACTAGATAGACAAATGCTTGACTGGTTCTGCCCTAGCGGAAAACCTGTACACGTACTGCTAACCAAGTCCGATAAGCTATCACGCAACGAGGCTAACCAAACGTTATTTAAAACCAGAAAAGAGCTTACTCAGTCTTGGGGTGAAAATGTGACTGTGCAATTATTCTCTAGCCTAAAAAAACAAGGTGTAGAAGAAACAGAAAAAATGATTGGACATTGGTTAATACCAGAATAACCAAACGCACTGCTATTAACGCTTAATAAAGACTAAATCCCAAACACCATGACCAAGTTTAATACCGCGATTCTCAAATTTGGTTAGTGGTCGGTAGTCTGGTTTTTCAGCATAATCCTGTGCTGTGTTCTTTAGCTGGGTTTCTGCTAAAAGTACTTCTAGCACCCACTCTGCATATTCTTGCCAATCTGTTGCCACATGTAAATAAGCACCTTTTTTTAATCGGCTGCACAACAATTGAACAAACTCTGCTTGAATAAGTCTGCGTTTATGGTGGCGTTTTTTATGCCAAGGATCGGGGAAAAAGATATGCACACCATCTAAAGAAGCTTCGGGCAGCATATTTTGCAACACCTCAACCGCATCATGCTGAATAATACGGATGTTTTCGATATCCGCTTCTTGTATCAGCTTTAATAAAGCACCCACGCCTGGCGCATGCACCTCTACCGCTAAAAAATCAACATCGGGCAAGGTTTGTGCAATTTTGGCGGTTGCATCCCCCATACCGAAACCAATTTCCAGCACCTTTTTACTTTGATTACGCTTGAATGGATCACTTAAATTAATTGCTGCTTTTTGGTAATCAAGCCCATAGCGTGGCCAACCCATATCAAATGCACGTTCTTGGGCAGGGGTTAGCCGGCCTTGGCGTAGCACAAAACTGCGAATCTTGCGTTTTGTAGGGTCTTCCCCTTGTTCAAATACACGTCTGCGATAAATTGGGCGTTCTTCTGTCATAGGGCGTGATTATACTAGAGAGTATGGGTCTTATCGCCTTTTGCAAAACCGAGCAAATTTTCTTCAATGCCTTTACTAAAAGCAATTACCTTAAACAGCTCTCCCATCTCTGCTGGCGACAGTAATTTTTGCACGCCCGCCGCAATCTGTGCGTATGACGATGCTTCTGCCGATTGCTGATTGAGTAAATCTAAAATACCGCAGTTCATTAAAAACTGCGCTTGGTTGGTATAGCCTTCCAACGTTAGGCCATGCGTTGTTGCTGCTTGCGCAATCGCGGTAAAATTCACATGCGCGGTAATATCTTGCAAGCCTATACAGTAAAGAGGATCACTATGTGCATAATGCTGATAATGACACATGAGCGTACCTTGATTACGTTGCGGGTGATAATACTCAGCAGCGCCAAAGCCATAATCAATCATTAGCAAAGCACCGTGATGCAAAGTGCTTGCCAAACTATTGATAAGTCCTGCTGCTGCCGGACACACTTCCGTTAAATAATCTTCTGGTATTGCATCAACATCAAAAGCATCACCAACCAAATCAGAAGTTAACTGTTGGTCTTTCCACTTAAATTCTGTGTCATAAGTGACACCTCGTTCCATTAACTTACCCGATTGCTTAACGAGCAAATGTACCGGAATCGCATCCAATACTTCATTACCCAATATGCATCCCGTGAATTGTTCAGGCATTTCATCCAGCCATTGCACTTGATTAAAAACAGATGGCGGCAAATGCTGTTGTAAATTTTCACGCTGTACTGAACGTAAGTGACTACTTACTTCAAGAATATAGTATTGTTTTGGCAACTGCCCAAGCTGCTCTAAAGCCAATAACAAATCTAGCGCCAGCTTTCCCGTTCCTGCGCCCAACTCCAACACATCGCCTTGTGTTGCTGTCAGCACCTGAGCTACCTGCTTTGCAAGTGCCTGCGAAAATAATGGAGAAATTTCTGGAGCGGTCACAAAGTCACCACCTCCTTGCTTAATATCTCCAAATTTCTGCAAGCCACCGCTGTAATAACCGAGCTCTGGCGTATATAGTGCCATCTGCATAAATTGAGCAAAAGTAATCCAGCCACCTGAATTGTTAATTTGTTTCTGAACTAAATCGCTTAATTGTTGGCTATATGCTAGTAGCGCTTGTGATGGAATAGGTAAAGCAGACATAAGCCATTATAATATTTTCAAACAACCCCGAGTAAGCAATTGACCAATAATTTACAAAACAAAGTTGTCCTCATTACAGGAGGAGCAAAGCGTGTTGGTGCCTGCATTAGCCGAGAGCTGCACGCGCATGGCGCAAACCTGATGATTCATTACAACACCTCTAACCAGGAGGCCAAGGCATTACAAGCAGAACTTAATTTAAAACGAAAAGACAGCGTTGCCATCATCCAAGGTGATTTACTCAACATGGCTGTTGTCTCCAGCTTACCTGCGGAAACCATCAAACGTTTTGGGCAATTGGATATCCTCATCAACAATGCTTCCACTTATGAGCCAACTGAAATTGGCAATATTAATGAAGATAACTGGCAAGACCTAATTGGCAGCAACCTAAAAGCACCTGTGTTTTTATCGCAAGCGGCTGCAAAAGAACTCAAAAAAAACAAAGGCTGCATTATTAACATTACCGACATGCATATCGAAAGTCCCAAAAAAGGCTATGTGGTCTATAGCGTGGCCAAAGCTGGCCTCGTTACCCTGACGAAATCATTAGCAACAGAGTTGAGTCCGCATGTCCGTGTGAACGCCGTAGCCCCTGGTCCTGTGCTATGGCCTGAGAACAACCCACAATTTGATGAGGTCTACCGCAAACGTGTGATTTCACAAACCTTACTCAAAAGAATAGGCGACCCATCCGATATCGCTAATGCGGTTAGATTTCTTGCAGCCGATGCACCATTCATTACAGGCCATGTGTTAGCTGTGGATGGTGGACGGTCGATTAATCTATAGGAAAAACCTAGTTAGGCAAGGTGCCAATGAAACCTAATGGTTTCATTCTGAATTCTAGAATAGAGAATTTAGAGGGTTCAACAGCCATAGGGTCCCAATATGGGTACGATAAGACCCAAATTGGAGCTTACTCCACAAATAAAGTAGTGAGCAAATACAATCAATCAAAACAGATGTGAATATAAATTGTTAGAAAATCTATACATATCAAAAAAATATGTATAGATTTATTAAAAAAGTATACATATAATACAAATCATGTATACAAAACGACACTTTTTTAACATGATGTTTAATGGATAAGCCAATGAGCACTCATCCTATTCAAGAGTTACCCCTCCCTGAAAGTGAAAGCTTAGAATCGAGAATAGTCTTAAAAAAAACAGCTGAAGCCCATCGTTACTTAGCGGAGCTTAAAGGCATAGCAGCCACTATTCCCAATGAAGCCATCTTAATCAGCACAGTCAGCATACAAGAAGCTAAAGATAGCTCTGAAATTGAAAATATCATCACGACACATGATGAAATTTTCAAAGCCAATTTATTCACTGAAGCCATGACCAACCCCGCTGCCAAAGAAGTACAGGATTATGCATTTTCATTAAGACAAGGCTTCCATACCGTCGCAAAACAAGATGTCATTCGCTTAAACGATATATTAGAAGTACAGCAATATATTGAGAAAAATCGAGCAGGATTAAGAAAAGTACCAGGCACTGACTTAAGAAATTCACAAACGGGGGAAGTCATCTATACGCCTCCTCAAGATGCCAATGATATTAAGCGCTTAATGGATAACTTAATTATCTATATTAATAATGATGATATTTGCGACTTAGACCCATTAATAAAAATGGCGCTAATTCATCATCAATTTGAAAGCATCCATCCATTCTATGATGGCAATGGCCGCACAGGTCGAATAATCAACATTTTATACCTCGTTGCAAAAGACCTTTTAGGTTTGCCCGTTCTTTATTTAAGTCGCTACTTTATTCGCAATAAGAAAGACTATTACAGCCAGTTACAACAAGTGCGCGAAACTGGAAACTGGGAGCCATGGATACTCTTTATGCTAAATGGGTTAGTAGAAACAGCTCAAGCAACAATTATTCTAATTACCGACATCAAACAACTTATGCAAAATTATAAAAATCGCATGCGTGATGAGTTACCCAAGATTTATCGTCAAGAGCTACTCAACAACCTATTCAAACACCCATATACCAAAATAGACTTTGTAATGAGCGACCTCAATGTGAGCCGAATCACGGCAACACGATATTTAGAGCAACTAGTAGAAAACAACTTTTTACAGAAAGAACGTATCGGACGTAGCAACTACTATATTAACCAACCGCTACTTACACTACTGATGAAACAGTAGTAATGATTATGCCGAACTAACTATTTAAACACTTTGTAGCGGCAGGTAATTTAGTTGTGATTAAGATGTTAAAGTGGGGTTGATGAGAAAAATTCACCAACATCAATTGCTGATTAATTTTACTTTGACCCGAATTACTCTCCATTTATTACGGATCATGTGTTGGCGGTGGATAATCTTTAATCACACCAACACATTAATCCTTTTATTGTCAGCCTTGTTAATTAGCGCACTACTCGTCAATTGGTGGCATTGCCTTCACCAACTTTTGAATATGTTGAACAGTAGCAATAAGCTCTTTTGATAATTGCGGGTTTATTTCTAAATGCCCCGCATATTCGGCTAAGTTTCTTGCACGATGACATTGATCTAAAATGCGCCATTGTGCATTATCTAAAACCAGCGTGTGTTTAAGGCACTGAAAAACAATATAACGCTTATCTGAGCGATAGCCATTCCAGCGTAAAGCAGCAAGAGAGAATGCGTGCGCTGCACTATAAGCTAATGAGAACTGACTGTCGTCACTTAAAGCATCAATCTGACAATCCGCTAACTTTGCATCACCCGCTTTCAGCATACCCGAAAATTCTGTGGCATCAGCAGACTCAGCCTTTAACTGATTAACCTTCACTAAATTATCCAGCGCTTCCATTGCACCCCTTCTTATTTTTATTCAGGTTCTTTTAATAAATCAATCGTTGATTGCGCCATTACTTTAGTCAAAAAAGGATTTTTATTATTCAGGCGCTCATTAAATTCAGCAACCGTATACAAAGTAGGATTAACCGTTCTTTGTAATCGCACCTCACTTGATTCAAGCAACGTCATCACATCGCTATAGCTTAAATCATCCGCTACCAACATCACATCAATATCACTGCCAGCATGCGCATCCCCTTTTGCAACCGATCCATACACAAAAGCTTGCTCACACCGTGGCAATATAGCAGCTAAATCGGCCTTTAATACACCCGCAATACCAAACGTTTTTTTAACAATCTGCACCAATTCATGATAAATAGGTGATTCAATATTCGCTTGATAGTGGTTTTGATTACCCCGCTTAGTGATAACTAACAAACCTGCCGCAGTCAGCTTCACCAACTCTCGGCTGATCACACCCTTACCCATCGCCGCATAGCGCACCATTTCATTCAGATAAAAACTTTTATCTGGTCGACCAAACAGCAAAGTTAACACCATCTGCTGTGCTTTCGTAAATAAAGCATCTCCTACCGAAACCGTCATCACAAACCTAAAAATACCCAATATGGGTACTATAGCCCCCAAATTGGGTATTGTCTAGCATCTCAATACTATTAAGGCATGTTGACTTGTAATGGGTGTGATTTGCTGTACAGCATCGCAACTGCGGTGGATGGTGGCAGATGTATGCTTTATCAGGGCAAGTGTTTGCTGAGGAGGGTGGGCGGTCGATTAATTTGCAAGTTTTTTAGTCTTTGATTTTTTCACTATTCCATTCAGTAACTTACGTCTTTTACGCTATAATCCCACCCCATGAAAATCAAACATTACCCAGACAATGTTAGCCAAAACTTTTTAAAGTTACGCAATCAGCTGATTAGCGCTACTGGCAAAGCGATTGGTGATTACAATATGATTGATGATGGTGACACTATTTTGGTGTGCATGAGCGGCGGTAAAGATAGCTATACCATGTTGATGATGTTGTTGGCTTTAAAAGAGCGCGCGCCAATTAATTTTAAAGTAATTGCTATGAATTTGGATCAAAAGCAGCCGGGTTTTCCTGAGCATATTTTACCCGCGTATTTTGAGCAGCTGGGTGTGGATTACCGCATAGTAGAAGCCGATACTTACTCTGTGGTGAAGGAGAAGATTCCTGAAGGTAAGACAACTTGTTCGCTTTGCTCTCGCTTACGTCGTGGCATTATTTATACTACCGCTAAAAAACTAGGCGCAAATAAAATTGCGTTAGGGCATCACCGTGACGACATTGTAGAAACACTGTTTTTAAGTATGTTTTACGGTGCCAAGATGAAGGCGATGCCACCTAAATTAGCGACGAATGATAAGCAAAATATTGTAATCCGCCCATTGGCGTATTGCAGTGAGAAAGATATTGCAACTTATGCACGCGGCATGCAGTTCCCAATTATTCCTTGTAACTTGTGCGGCAGCCAAGAGAATTTACAGCGTGTGAGAGTAAAAGAGATGCTAGCCGCATGGGAAAAAGAACAGCCTGGTCGCGTGAATAATATTTTTCGCGCTATCGGTAATATTGAGCCTTCGCATTTGGCTGATACGGATTTATATGATTTTAAAGGATTGAGCCAATCCCTACCCTCTGACGAAGACCCTTTGTTTGGGGATATTGAAAGTGCGGGCAATGCCCTCAATATAGTAAGTGAAGCGGGCAATCGGATTGAATTTAGCCGAAATTAACACATTTTTGCATTGTTTTTATCATATATAACGAGTATTTCATTGTGCAACGTGACATTTGCTTGCTATTATCTAAGCCATAATTTAAAAAGTTGTATTTTTTTACTACCTTACATGTCAAATTTACTCATTGTTGAATCACCCTCTAAAGCCAAAACACTAAAAAAATATCTTGGAAAAGATTTTGAAGTGTTGGCTTCTTACGGTCATGTCCGCGACTTGATTCCTAAAAACGGGGCTGTTGATCCTGATAGTCAGTTTGCAATGAAATACGACCTTATTGACCGTAATAAAAAGCATGTCGATGCCATTGCCAAGGCGGTAAAGGCTGCTGACCATATCTTTCTCGCAACTGACCCGGACCGTGAAGGTGAAGCTATTTCTTGGCATATTGCTGAAATTTTAGCTGATAAAAAGTTACTAAAAAATAAAACGCTTAAACGTGTTGAGTTTAATGAGATTACGCAAACTGCGGTGAAGCATGCGATTGAACATCCGCGTGATATTGCGATGAATTTAGTCAATGCTCAGCAAGCACGTCGTGCTTTGGATTATTTGGTTGGATTTAACTTATCACCATTATTGTGGAAAAAAATTCGCCGCGGACTTTCAGCAGGCCGTGTGCAGAGCCCTGCATTACGCCTGATTGTAGAGCGTGAGTTAGAAATTGAGGCTTTTAATAGCAAGGAATATTGGAGCATTCATTTAGATGCTTTAAAACATAGCCATCGCTTTAATGCCAAGCTGATTCAATTGAATGGTGAAAAGGTAGAGCAGTTTACTGTTACCAACCATGATCAACAGGCAGACATAGTTGGGCAGCTATTATTAGAAAGTGCTGGCAAAACGACGGTTGCGCGTGTTGAGAAAAAGCAACGTAGACGTAGCCCAGCGGCTCCTTTTACGACATCTACATTACAACAAGAGTCTGTTCGCAAATTAGGCTTTACAACCAGCCGCGCAATGCGCATTGCTCAGCAGCTTTATGAAGGGATTGATGTTGGAAGCGGCACAGTAGGTTTAATCACCTATATGCGTACAGATGGTATTAGTCTGGCACAAGAAGCATTAATGCAAATTCGAGATTATGTGAAAAATAATTTTGATTCAAACTATGTACCAAAAACACCGAATGTTTATAAAAACAAATCGAAAAATGCACAAGAAGCGCATGAAGCAATCCGCCCGACTGATGTGGCACGTACACCAGCTAAATTGCGTCAATATTTGAATGATGAGCAATTCAAATTATATGAGTTGATTTGGAAGCGCACCGTTGCCAGTCAGATGACGCCGGCTGTGTTCGATGCGGTAAGTGTAGATTTAAGAATCGGTAAAGAAGACAATCTATTTCGTGCTAGTGGTCAAACACTCGTTTTTCCTGGCTTTATTGGTGTTTATAAAGAAGGCTCAGATACTGACGAGGACGATGATGCCGAAGCTAAGCTGCCTGCATTGGAAGCTGGTGAGGTACTAGATGTCGATAAAATTTACGGTGAACAACATTTCACTGAGCCTCCGCCACGTTATGGTGAAGCGAGTTTGGTAAAAACATTGGAAGAGTACGGCATTGGTCGCCCATCTACTTACGCCAGTATCATTACCACGCTTCAAGATCGCGAATATGTACTACTTGATAAAAAGCGGTTTACGCCAACGGATGTTGGCCGTGTTGTCAATAAGTTCTTAACAGAGCACTTCACTAAATACGTGGATTATGACTTTACAGCTAACCTTGAGACGGCATTAGACGATATAGCTGAAGGCACTCGCGAATGGGTGCCGCTCATGGATGAATTCTGGCAGGGCTTTAACCACCAAGTAACGAGTAAAGCAGATGTTGAACGTCCAGGCAATGAGCTGATTGATGAGCATTGCCCTAAGTGTGGCAAGCAGTTACAAAAACAATTAAGCCGCTATGGCACTTTTATTGGTTGCACTGGTTACAACGATGAGCCCAAGTGTGATTATAAGCGTAGTTTAAATGGTGCTGCAGAAGCTGCCAGCACAGACCCTGTAGTGATGGGGACGGATGATGAAACAGGTAAAGAGATCTATTTAATGGTCGGTCCTTATGGTCCTTATATTCAGCTTGGTATGCCTGTTGAAGGTGAAAAGAAGAAGCCGAAACGCGTTAGCATTCCTAAGAACATTAGCTATGCAGAAGTGAATCTCGATGTTGCGCATCAGTTATTATCATTACCTCGTGATTTAGGTAGTCATCCAGAAACTGGCAAAAAAATCGTGGCTAATATTGGTCGATTCGGTCCTTATGTGAATCACGATGGCAAGTTTAAGTCGATTCCTAAAACTGACAATGTATTTACTATTGACCAAGCAGCGGCTGTCGCTTTATTAGCGCAAGCCTACACTGGTCCAGCGCCACTGGCAGACTTGGGTGAGCATCCTTCTGGAGAAGGTCGCATTGAAGTATTCGATGGTCGCTATGGGCCTTATGTACAGCATAAAAAAATACGCGCCACACTGCCAAAGAGTGTCAAACCAGAAGAAATCACCTTGGATGAAGCACTGGTATTGTTAGCAGAAAAAGAAGCAAAAGGCACAACCAAAAAAACAAGCACAAAAAAAGCACCTGCTAAAAAGAAAACAACTACGAAGAAGGCAGCTACGAAGAAAACAGCTACAAAGGCAAAAAAAGCCAGCTCTTAGAATAGAAATATTCTTTAATTCTTGAGCAAATTAAAAAAGCGAGCTAGTGAGCTCGCTTTTTATTTCTTTCTTGCACGTTTTAGTGCTGTTCCATTTCAGAAAGCCACTGTTCATATCGTTCGTCATAAATGCTTTGCGACATCATCAGTTTTGGTTGTAGCTCGGCCTCTTCCATTTCTACGTTAGCAGCGCCTTGTTTACTATTTTGTTGTTGCTCTAGTTGCTTATTTGCCACTTGCACTGGTACATCTTTGTGATGATTCTCTAACCATTTGCGTATCTGATTTGCATCACCTGTGCGTTTGTTGGTACCTGCCGCATCCAATAATACAATCATCAGCGGCTCATTTGCGACGGTTGCTTGCATCACTAAGCATCGACCAGCCTCATTAATAAACCCTGTTTTAGATAAACCGATATTCCACTCCCCTTTTCGCACTAATATATTCGTATTTTTGTATAAGAGTGGCCGCTCACGACCAGTAATGGTGGCTTCATATTCTGTTGTGGTAGTTGCTTGTCGAATAAACGGATATTGATAAGCCGCAGCGACTAATTGATACAAGTCATGTGCAGTGGATTTGTTTTGTGGTGATAACCCTGTGGGTTCTTCAAACTGCGTCTGCATCAAACCCAAGGATAGTGCTTTGGCATTCATTGCCCTTATAAAGGCAGGTCGGCCACCAGGGTAATGACGAGATAAGGCATAAGCAGCACGATTTTCTGAAGACATCAATGCCAGTTTAAGCATGTCATCACGGCTAAAAGTTGTTCCTATCGGCAACCTTGAACTCGTCCCCTTAATGCGATCAACATCTTCGTTGGAGATGGAGACCATCTCGCTCATGGGCAAATCAGCATCTAACACCACCATAGCTGTCATGAGCTTAGTGATAGAAGCGATAGGCAATTGTGTTTCTGCGTTTTTTGAGAATTTAACCTCGCCCGTATTTTGATTTACGACTAATAGGCTATTTGAAGAAAAATTTGGTTCGTTGCTACCGTCGTAATATTCACCTAAATCTATTGCTTGTTGTTTTGCGTAAGCTACTCTGCTTGCTTGTAGTTTTTCTTTACGCGATTTTGAGCGTTTGTAGTTTGCTTTTTTAATGTACTTCTTTTTTGCACTCGATTGCGCACTCTTTTGCTCATCTGATTTTGCGGATACAGATTGCAAGGGCAAGAAGGCTAGTGTTGCTGCAATAACAAGCAGCACATAATTTTTGAGCACTAATTTCACAAAAAACCTTTAAAGTTAAAGCTGACTTATGAATTATATTATTCATAAAAAACATACAAGTCAATTACTTATTGGTCTTTTATAAAAAAATTATTAAGATTTGAAATGTTTGTTTCATTTTTCATACGGCATTACGTGTCACATTATGAGAAAATATGCATATTATTTTATATAAAGTTTATTAGGAATATGACATCACCATCTAATCTACTCTTTACAAAAGAGCATTTGTGGGTTGAAAAAACGCCTGACGGTGACTGGCTGGCGGGCATTACAGATTATGCGCAGGACTTACTTGGGGATATTGTTTATCTTGAGCCGCCAAAAATAGAAACCACAATCCAAAATGGTGAACCATGCGGACTAGTGGAATCAGTCAAAACTGGTTCTGACTTGCATGCGCCAATGGATGGTGTTGTAACTGAAATTAATGATGCATTGGTAGGTGCGCCTGAAGAAATTAATGATGCTCCATATAAGAGATGGATTTTTAAGTTCAAAGCTAGCAATCCTGATGACACTAACCACTTGCTGAGCGCTGCGGACTATCAGGCGCTTATTTCTGAAGGTTAGTTCTCAGGTAACACAAACTTAACCTTGAGTAGCAACTGTTTTAGCTCTGATGTTAGCTGCTCTCGCAAGCTATGTTCCATATCAGGTATCGTATTTGATAATATGGCTTGAATGTTTTCATGTAAGACTGCTTGCACTTCTGGCAAATCACCATTGACCTGCGCCAAAAATTGCTCTCTTATTTCTTGACTCTGTGTCGTCATTTGCTCAGCAAAAGCCACCCTAATTTCTTCACTTGTCGCGTTTAGAATGGTTGCTTTTTCATCATTAAACTCTTGGCGCAGCTTAGTAAATGTCTCGCGCTGGATAGTACCGACTTGTGTAAACATTAAATCTGTTTGTTCGACTGTGCTTTCATCAACCCGTTGCTTAATTGTTTCCAAAGCATTGGCCATTTCTTCAGCGAGTTTTTGTTGGTAATCAGCGTGCAGTCTTTGTTGATTTTCTTGTACCTTTTGCAACAATGCTTTTTCTGCCGCTTCCCCTTCTATTTGCAAATAACCATCCAATGATTCTTTCAATTGCTTTTGATGGATTTCCAGCATACTTTGTTGCAATAGGCTCAACTCACTCTCTACTGATTCTTCAGCGGCTGACTGAACTGATTGCTGAACAGTCTGCAAAGCGTCATTCAAATCCTGTTTGTGTTGCTCTATAATTTGCTGCTGGAAGGTTTGTAGTTGTTGCAGTAGCGACTCTTGCGCATCGGCATTCACTTTTTCTAACTGGGCCTCTAGTAATGCCTGGCTTTTTGCGAGTGCTGTTGGCTGAAAATCTTGCATATGGGTTTCAAATGCCTGCGCCACACGCGCATGAATATCTGTTTCTGCTGTGTTAGTTGCCGCATCGGTGATTTGAGAAATGGATGCATCAAACTTTGCACTCGCATCCACATGCATATCAGCAAACTTATCGGCTAAACTCACCTGCGCTAATTTAACACTTTCTTGATACATACCAGGTAGTTCTGTTTTAAGGTCTGCTTTTGTTCGATCAATAAAGTCTTGGGTGGAAGAAAGTATCTCACTCCTCGCTTTACTAATCTCAGTTTTCAGTTCGTCTAAAACAAAATCTGTAATTTCTGCTTCCAGTCTTGGCTTAACTTGCGAAATAACCTTTGCAAGCAAGTCATCAGTTATCACTACTGAAGAAGCCTCATTGCTTTTCACTCCCTTATTGGGGTTATACACTTCCGTCAGTACTGGTATTTTCTTTTCTGCCAAAACGATTTCTACCCAATTAGTTTAAGATGTTTGTTTTTTAATGTAACAAGTCTTTTTCTTCAAAATGTTTTATTTGATAACCTCTATCACGATAAAACCTAAATCGTTCTCTAGCCTGCTCTTTGTCTAGGTCATCCATACCGACCAGCTCAATTAATTGTCTGAACCGGCTGAAAACTGTTAATTGCTTTTGCGATAGGTTAATCAAAATATCATCGTGGCACAACTGATTTTGTTGCCAATCAAAAACCACTGGAGTCTGCTTTGCTAACTGAGCGCCTGCTTGTACATTCGGTAAAAAACTTGTTTTGTGATGCTCCCAAAGCACCTTCGCATACGCTTGTGCTTGCGCTTGATTTTCCACCGTCACTGTGACTAGATTTTTTTTTGTAAGTGCCCGCTGCACTAGCGTAAGTAAAGCGAGGCCCTTATCTGAAATGCTAGAGTAAAAAATGACTTGGGTCATGGCGCTATGTTAAGCATTTTCTGATCGTTTAATCAAAAATGTTGTTAGCAGTGGGACTGGACGACCTGTTCCACCTTTTGCTTTGCCTGACTTCCAAGCAGTACCGGCAATGTCCATATGTGCCCAATCATATTGCTTAGCGAAGCGTGATAAAAAACAGGCTGCAGTGATACTGCCCGCTGGGCGGCCACCAATATTCGCCATATCCGCAAAATTACTATCAAGCTGTGATTGATAGTCATCCCACAACGGCATATGCCACGCGCGATCATATGATGCTTTACCTGCTTCTAACAACTCATGAGCCAGTGCATCTTTGTTACTGTACACAGCAGAGGCATGTTGCCCTAGTGCAATCACACAAGCGCCGGTAAGCGTGGCAACATCAACTACAGTACTTGGTTCAAACTTCTCTGCATAAGTGAGTGCATCACATAAAACTAATCTGCCTTCTGCATCAGTATTGAGCACCTCTATTGTTTGGCCTGACATACTAGTAACAATGTCGCCTGGCTTTAAGGCTTTGCCACTTGGCATATTGTCACAAGTTGGAATAATGCCCACTGCATTAATAGGTAAATTCAGCTCACCAATGGCTTTAAATGTACCAAGGACACTGGCAGCGCCGCACATGTCGTACTTCATTTCATCCATTTCTGCACCTGGCTTGAGAGAAATGCCACCAGTATCAAAGGTGATGCCTTTGCCTACTAACGCCACGGGTTTTTGATTTTTATGCCCATTTTTATGCTGCAAAACAATCAAGCGCATTGGCTCATCACTACCTTGTGCTACCCCTAAAAAAGCGCCCATACCTAATTTTTCAATTTGCGCTTTATCCAAAACGTCTACTTTAAACCCATAGGATTTAGCTAATTGTTTTGCCTGTTTACCCAAGTAGGTCGGCGTACATATATTGCCTGGCAAATTGCCTAAATCTTTTGCCAGTCTTACGCCTTCAGCGATTGCCAACCCTTGTGCTAATGCGACCTTTGCCTGAGCCTCATGTTCTTTTTCAACAAATATTGCAATTTTTTTAAGCCCATTAGTCTGTGCTTGTTTAGACTTTAACGCATTTACTTTATAGGTTGCATCAGAAACAATCTCGGCAAGTTGTGCCGTTTTCTGTTGCAATGTCATTTCCGCAGTAATGAGTTCTGCCATATAAAAGCCAACGTTCTCCGCAGCTTGCGGTAGCGCATTGACTGCTGCACGTACAGCTTTGCGGTATTCAGTCTGACCAAACTCTATTTGCTTACCCAACCCAACCAATAAAATACGTTTCGCATTAACCCCTGGTAATTGATGTAACAACGTGCTCGAAGCCAATTTTCCTTGCATATCTCCCGCTTTAATCACAGCTGTAATGGCTTGCTGTGATGCATCATCTAACAATTGAGCTGCAGTTGATAACTTTTTACCTTCGTATACACCCACGATTAAACAATCACTACGTTGTTTTTCAGGATTACCGTTTTTTATGCTAAATTCCATTAATTAGGCCTTATACTTGTTGTCTGAACATATTGACTTAATTATCCAGTGTTTTGACTTGAAATCAAAGCGTAATATAAAAATTGAAAACTTTTAAAAAATCACTATCGCACGAGCTTGTTTATACCGCAGGTGCACTATTTTTAATTCTAATTGGCATTGTTGTCGCACAGCGAGCAGGTTTTTTAGTTGGTAGCGCAGCTAAGGGCTGGATTCCAAACGATGCCATCATGACAATCTTGGGTTTTAATCTGATTAGATTTTTGCCGATGATTTTATCACTTAGTATTTTTCTCACTATCTTGTTAACGCTCACAAGATGGCATCAAGATTCAGAAATGGTGATTTGGTTTACCTCAGGCTTAGGCATTACCAAATGGATACGCCCAATTATTGCTTTTTCGGCACCAGTCATTCTCATTATCACCCTGTTAAGTTTTCTTGTAATGCCATGGGCAACCCAAAAGGTAGAAGATTACAAAGCAGAGCTAGAATCTCGTGATGAGACATCTTCTATTAGTCCAGGGGTTTTTAAAGAATCCAACAATGGTGAGCGTGTTTACTTTGTTGAAAGTTTTGATGAATTAGGCAATGTGGTTAAAAATGTGTTTATTCAATCAACACAACACCAAAAGACAGGTATTATCGTTGCGAGTAAAGGAAGCCGTTATAAAGCAGAAAATGATGATAGCTTCATATTATTGGAGAAAGGTAGGCGCTATGAAGGCAAACCCAATTCAGCTGAAATTTCTACAACAGAGTTTGAAAGCTATGCTATTCGCTTGGAGACAAAAGAAGTTGCACAAAAACCAGTTAAAACAGATA
The DNA here is from genome assembly GCA_051252095.1 of Methylophilaceae bacterium. Classification (GTDB taxonomy): domain Bacteria; phylum Pseudomonadota; class Gammaproteobacteria; order Burkholderiales; family Methylophilaceae. The sequence continues at coordinate 87,495 of JBPOFK010000001.1, read as the reverse complement.
TGGTTTCGACCAATGAACTGCTTTCTAGCGATGACCTAAGGGATAAAGCTGAGCTGCAATCACGATTGGCTATCCCCATTTCTGCCATTGTACTTGTGCTATTGGCGATTCCGATGAGCTTTGTAGATCCGCGGGCTGGCCGCTCCTTAAATCTAATGCTCGCTATTTTTATCTATGTTATTTATAACAATATGCTCAGCATTTTTGAAGCATGGATTTCACAAGGAAAAATTATTCCTATTATCGGTCTTTGGCCCGTGCATCTGACTTTTGCCTTGCTAGTTGTTTATTTGTTTTATCGCCGAAATTATTTATTGCCGATTTTTCCGCAAACAATTTCCCAGTTATTGCCAAACAAATCCAAACGAAAAAAGAAAAAGACGAAATAGTATGCGTATTCTCAATCGATATCTTTGGCAGGAAACCACGCTCAGCATTTTGATGATTATGTTGGGGTTGCTTTCTATGTTTGCCTTTTTTGACCTGATACAAGAACTCGATAGCTTGGGTCGTGGCAATTACAACATTAATAATATGTTGGCCTTTGTTTTTTTGAGCATACCTGGCCACACATATGAAGTAGTGCCTGTTGCTGTACTAATTGGCATGATGGTGAGCTTAGGTGCGTTTAGCAAAAGCTCCGAGTTAGTGGTCATGCGCGTGAGTGGACAATCCATCTTAGACATTGGGCTTGCGCTCATTAAAGTAGGCTTATTGTTTACAGTAATTACTTTTTTTGTTGGTGAACTTATCACACCGATTAGCGAAAAAACTGCACAGCGTATGCGAATACAAGCTACAGACGCTGTTGTTGCCCAAGATTTTAAATCTGGCTTATGGGTTAAAGATCAGCAAAGCTTTGTTAACGTGGAAACAGTGTTACCAGACGCTTCATTATTAAATCTCAATATTTACGAATTTGATGAAGATTTTAAATTACTCACCATTAGTAAAGCAAAAGAAGCGAACTATATTCAGAATCGATGGAAGTTAAACGAGGTTACACAAACAACAATCCATAATGAAGAAAATGCTGAGCAACATTACATTACGACAAGTTTTTTCGAAAAAGCCAATTGGGAATCAGCCATCCGACCAGAACTACTCAATATACTTATGGTTTCGCCTGAGAAAATGTCAGCTTGGAATTTGTATTCATTTATAAATCACTTAGCAAGCAACAAGCAAAAAACCACGCGCTATCAAGTCGCACTGTGGTCTAAAATGATATATCCTTTAGCGTGCGTTGTGATGGTGATACTAGCACTTCCATTTGGCTTTTTACAGCAACGCTCCTCAGGTACAAGTGCTAAAATTTTCATCGGTATATTGCTTGGTGTTGTTTATCAAATCATGAATCGCGTCTTTATTCATCTGGGCGTACTCAACGATTGGCCACCGTTAATGAGTGCGATTATCCCCACGATTTTATTCTTACTTGCGGGATTAGCAATGATGATGGTGATTGAAAGGCGTTAGCTGTTTATTGAGCTGGCACTTTAATTATCTTGGTCTTGATTAATCGATCATGCAAAAATAAATGCTCTTTATCAATGATGGCCCAGAGAAAACCTAAACCTAACAAGATCAATGATACGGTTGCTAATATGTAGCGAATCAATGCCTTTCTTGGTCTTAAAAGTGCGTTGTCGTCATTCAATATTTGTATTTTCCATGCCTGACTAGCCAATGTTTGTCCAGTTTTTACCCAACAAGCAATCAGGTAAACGCCTGTAATCACCCATAATAGGACTTGCAATGCCAGTCGTTCCATTATCGTTTCAACCTGACCATGCACCATCACAAAAACAAATGTGCAGAATAGCCAAATGGCCACCAAACTCAATAGCTCATAAAGACATGCTAGGAACCGCCTTGTTAGGCCTGCATGTTCAATCATGAAATGTTCCTCACTAATACTATTATGGAAAATTCAAAGTGTTGTGTCATAAAAAATTGCCCGCCATTAGCGCATGGCGGGCTGTAGTGTATCGCGTTATAGCCTTAAATTAATCTAGTTCTGGATCGTAATATAATTCGCTAGACTCTTTACGTAGTTTTTCACGCTTTTTTTCTGGTAGCTTTTGATGTTCTGCCCATTTGTTTCGCAGTGCCTGTTTCTCTTCTGGGCTTAAACTGTGAAACTGCTGAAAACGTTTACGCGCATTTTCACGCTCATAAGGGGTCATTCTACTCCAGCGGTTAAGCCGATTTTGTATCCGCTTTTGCTTCTTGGCATCCATTTTTGGGTAGTCTTTTGCAATATCGAGCATTTTCTCTCGTTGCCAACCTCTCAACGTATCCCATTCTGACGCCAACGGAGCAAGCACTTGTTGCTCTTCCTGAGTCAATTCGCTCCATTTTTTATTTGGGGACTCATCATCGCTCGCAGATGTCTTGATTGCCCCTATATCTGCCATTGCTAGATTGTTTTGACTTGTTTGCGCATGTCCCTGTAGCGCAAACAGTATGCCAAATATTAACCAACACTTTTTCATTACTACTCAACTTCCCCTGATTGATAAAATATATTTATTATAATTAATCTCATTTATATATTTGTGCGTTTATTGAGTGATGGTTCAAAGCCTCTATCAACAAAAGCTTCAGGCGGCAAATCAGCCCCCAGCAAAAAAGCATCACTTGTCTCATTGTTGTTGATGTTCTGTAAGACAATAAAAGTCCCTATGATAGCAAACAGAACCAACCCTGCAAATGCAACGCGATGATGATCAATCCAACTTGCAAGATGACTAAGTGTGCCATCAGCATTAACCGCTGCGCCTTGCAGTTCTTGATGTCTTTTGACTGCACGATTCCTACCATCATCTAGTTTTTTCAATGTTCGCATACTCAAACGTTGTGCATGCGCATCTAACAAGCTAGCTAAATTTTTTGCTTGCTCTTCTTGTTCTACATTATGATCAATTGTATTGTCGTTACTCATGACTCTACCCCCAAATTTCCGATTTCCTTACGACTAAATCCTTCTTGCTCCAATAGCGTCACCATTGCGTGCAACGCACGCGAACAGTGCGTTTTGACACTACCTTCAGAGCAACCCATTGATTCAGCTGTTTCGGCGACACTCATCTCTTCCCAATAACGCAGAACAAAGGCTTCTCGTTGACGAGCTGGCAACTTTGCCAATGATTTTTCAATGATGAGTAATGTTTGACTGCTTTGCACCTGCTCTGCTGGGTTTTGCGCATTGTCACCAATATCAATAGTATCTAACGGATCACGATTTTCTCCATCTTCATTACTTGACCCAAATGACGAAAGCAATGAAGTCCAGATATTACGGACTTTTTGGCGTCGCCAAAAATCACGCATTGTATTTTGTAATATCCTTTGAAACAGCATGGGATATTCTGCCACAGGTTTATCAGGATATTTCTCAGCAAGTTTTAGCATGGCATCTTGCACAATATCAAGCGCAGCATGCTCATCGCGAACAGCATATACGGTTTGCTTGAAAGCACGCCGCTCTACCCCACCTAAAAAATCTGATAATTCTTGTGAACTTGCCATGAATTGTTTTTTTATATCACCAAAATTAAGTATAACAGTTTAATTTCTTCTAGCCTCAACCAGTATGTTTTATACTAAGCTTAATTTATATAAAATGATAAGCACTACTTATGTCGCGTATTTTATTACTGATTGTTTTAGTTTGGATTGTTTACAAGCTGCTAAAGTTCTTTATGAGCAAAATACAATCACAAAACAAAGAATCAAAAACAGGAAAACAGCCAGAAAAAGTGATTGCTTGCGCGCATTGTGGTCTACATGTACCTGAAAGTGAAACCCATATCACTGATGGTAAAGTTTATTGTAATAATCCAACTTGCAGCAAGCAAACTGAAGTATGAGCACGCAACCTTCACAAGACGTCAAACTCATTAAGGCGCGATGGAATAGCTTTAAACTTTACAATGGTTATCGCATTTTTATTGCACTCACATTACTACTCAGTCACAGCTACAACAACCAAAATCAACAACTCGTTACTGAAAACCCATTTTCAGTCATTGCGCTCACCTATTTAGGCTTTAGTTTGATTAGTGCGTGCCTTACATGGTTTGAAAAACCCGATCTTGAGCTAACACTCCCATTTCAAATTACTGCAGATATCATTTTTATTTTGCTACTGATGTTCACTGAGAGTGCTAGCTATGGCGGCATGGGACTGTTACTTGTCATTTCCGTTGCTGCAGCAAGCCTCATTAGTGATGGACGTCTCGCTTTATTTTATGCAGCCACTGCGACAATAGGCATTCTTTTATTACAGTTTTTCAGTTCTTTTCTAAATACCAATATAACGCAAAACTATTCCACAGCTACAATGCTTAGCATCGCCTGTTTTGCCATTGCTTGGCTTGCGCATAGTTTGGCAAAAAGAATGCAAATAAGCGAAGAACTTGCATCACAACGTGGCTTGGATCTTGAAGGTCTGGCCCAAGTAAATGCATTAATTACCCATAAAATGAAGGATGGCGTACTGGTCGTCGATAGTGATTTATTTATTAAGCACCATAACTTACAGGCGGAAACACTGCTGAATCTAGAAAACAAAAACTGGGATGAAAAAAATCTGAATGAAATTGCGCCTGAAATCGCCAAGCTTTTAATTGAATGGTTTGAAGAGAAACAAGACATTAGCGAAACACTTGAACCTAATGTGCTTAACGTGAATATTTTATCAAGAGCCTTGCGTCTGAGCTTCTTGCCGATATCAGAGAATCGTGATCAAGGTGCTGTGATTTTTATTGAAGATTGGACGCAAATGCAAACACAATCACATCAAGTCAAACTAGCTGCGCTCGGTCGTTTAACCGCGAATATTGCGCACGAAATTAGGAACCCTCTCAGCTCTATCAGCCATGCTAACCAACTACTGCAGGAAGATGAAGAAGCATCAAGCTCAACCAAACGTATGCTACAGATTATCAGTGATAATGTGCGCCGAGTAGATCAAATTATTTCTGATGTATTAGAACTGAACCGACGAGATAGAACCAATCAGGAAATGGTGCATTTAGAAAGCTTTATTACTGATTTTTATAATCAGTTCTGCGCGGTAGAAAATATTTCCGCATCTGACTTTACTCTTAATATGAAACAAACAGATGCTACCATCTTGTTTGATCGTCGCCACTTAAATCAAATTTTATGGAATCTTTGTAAAAATGGCTGGCGCCATAGTCAACAGATAGAAAATAGCCTGACGCTACGCGTGTATACTAGCATTAAATCACAAATTGTTTTAGAAGTGACGGATAACGGAGAAGGCATTAGTGAAGAGGTGAGCAATCACTTATTTGAACCTTTTTTTACAACAGAAAAATCAGGCACGGGCTTGGGGCTTTATATAGGGAAAGAGCTAGCCGATGCCAATGGTGCTCATCTACAATATAAGCAAACAGCAAGTGGCACAACATTTATTATGCATATTAAAAAGGCGACTATTTAGAAATGGCAGAACAATTTAAATGTTTAGTCGTTGATGATGAAACCGACATACGTGAGTTAGTTGTACTCACTTTGGAGCGTATGGATATTTACGCAGATAGCGCGAGTAACATCAATGACGCAAAGCATATGCTTTCAACACAGGATTATGATCTTTGTTTAACCGACATGCGCTTGCCGGATGGTCTTGGCTTAGAGCTGGTTGAACATATCACGAGTGATTATAGCGGCCTTCCTGTAGCGGTCATTACCGCTTATGGCAGTGCAGAGAATGCTGTATCTGCACTAAAGGCAGGCGCATTTGACTATTTAACGAAGCCAATTTCATTGAAACAATTAAGGCCATTGGTAGAATCAGCACTTAAACTCTCCAGCTCAGATGTGAATGAAACGAAAAATACGGCAGATTTGATTGGTGATTCACCTGCCATTAATCAAGTGCGCGCATTGATTGAAAAACTAGCTCGCAGTCAAGCGCCTGTATATATTAGTGGCGAATCAGGCAGTGGCAAAGAATTGGCTGCAAGACTCATTCATAAAAACAGCTCAAGAAGAGATCGTTCATTTGTTGCAGTTAACTGCGGCGCCATTCCTGAAAATCTGATGGAAAGTGAATTTTTTGGTTATAAAAAAGGCGCTTTTACCGGTGCAACGCAAGACACCTCAGGATTATTTCAGGCAGCAAATGGTGGTACTTTATTTTTAGATGAAGTGGCAGACTTGCCATTACCAATGCAAGTTAAACTTTTACGCGCAATTCAAGAAAAAAAAGTGAGGGCCGTTGGCGGAACAGTGGAAGAAGCTGTCGACGTTCGTATTATCAGTGCAACACATAAAAACCTAGGGCAAATGATGGCTGAGGGCTTGTTTAGGCAAGACTTATATTATCGTCTTAATGTCATCCAGCTTAAAATGCCAGCGTTGCGAGAGCACGCTGAGGATATTCCTGAACTGACCCAAAAACTCCTAAATAAATTATGTAAATCACAAGATATTGATATACCTAGCATTGATGATGACGCCAATAAGCTAATTAAATCACTGCCATTCATAGGCAACGTTCGTGAATTGGAAAACATGCTTGAACGTGCGCTAGCACTCTGCGATGGAGAAAATATTTGTGTTGATGATTTATTAATCGATGAAGCCATCAATGGAACCAGCTCAGCAGCCACACAGTTTGACCCTGTTAAGGATGAGGATGTTAGCCTATCTGATTACTTAGAAGATATAGAAAAACGTGAAATATTGAAGGCTTTGGAAAAAACCAATAACAATAAAACCGCAGCAGCCAAGTTGCTGGGTGTCAGCTTTAGAACGCTACGATACCGATTATCAAAGTTGGGGCTCTCAAAAGATGAAGTTGCCGATAGCGAAGCGTTTGAAGAAGATTAATTATTGCCAATAGTCAATTTAGCCTCATTGGGTATTATCAAGCATTTCTAAAAATGATTGATTCAATATTCTTTATGCCGCTATAGTCAAGAAATCACATAAAATCAACGTTATGAAAAAAAGTGGGGCTTTAAAACATATCAATGCTGATGGCATTGCTAGCTGGGCTAAACAAATAGCCTCACCAAACTACGATGACAGACCAGCAAACTGTTTTATTGAGATGGTCGTGATTCATAATATCAGCCTGCCGCCGCAGCAATATGGTGGCAATGGCATTGTCGAGTTATTCACTAATCAACTAGACCCCAATGAACATCCTTACTATGCAAGTATCTATACTGCAAAAGTTTCATCGCATTTTTTAATTCGCCGTGATGGAGAACTGATCCAGTTTGTTTCTTGTAAACAACGTGCATGGCATGCAGGCATTTCAAAATGGAAAAATCGTGAACGTTGTAATGATTTTTCGGTCGGAATAGAGCTGGAAGGAAGCGACTTTGAAGCATTTGCAGAAATACAATACAAAACACTTAACTCATTGATAAAATCCTTGCAAGAAAAATATCCAATTTGCAACATTGTTGGTCACTCGGATATTGCCCCAGACCGTAAGACCGATCCAGGGCCTTTTTTTGATTGGTCAAAAATTACTAAAGAACGCTAGCGCTCACAATAAAGAATACACAACCCATTATGCGTCAATTAACAATTTTCATTTCATCTCTTTTGCTTGCCTTATTACTAAATGCATGTGGCAAAAACAGTGATGAGGCCATGGACGGCAAAAAAGATGCGCGTGCAACTCTAGTAACCGTTACCAAAGCTAAAAGTCAAACCTTAGAAGTGACGCAAACTACGGTTGGTTCTCTTGAAGGCTTGATTAACCCAACACTCGCAGCTGAAACGGCGGCACGTGTCATTGCAGTGCATGTCAATATTGGTGACATCGTTAAAAAAGGTCAACTGGTTGCGACTTTAGATGCTACCGACTACATTATGCAGCGTAATGAGGCGCAAGCAGAGGTGGCTAGAATCCAAGCATTATTAGAAAATCAATCTAAAATTGTTTCGCGCAATCAGACATTAGTAGATAAAAATTTTATTTCGCAGAATGCTGTTGATAATGAAGTGGCGCAACAAAATGTCTACAAACAACAGCTAGCGGCTGCCAAAGCCAAAGTTTCCAGCATCAACCATAACAGCAGTAAATCGAAAGTCTATGCTCCTGTTAGTGGAACGATTGAAAGCAAAACCGTTGATACAGGGGACTATTTGCGAGTAGGAGATCCGATTGTGCAAATTGTCTCCAGACAAATACTTCGTGCGCATTTACCTTTTCCTGAAAAATTTGGCCCTCAATTAAAGCCAGGCTTAACTGTGCACCTTAAAACGCCTACTAGCGATAAAACAGTTGAATCAACTATTAATGAGCTAAAACCACAAATTGCAGAAGGCAACCGTACCATCGATGTCATTGCAGATGTGACGAATGCCGACGGGTGGCAGCCAGGCGCAACTGTGACTGGTACCGTTGTACTAGGTGAACAGCCAGCCACAATCATGGTTCCTGAACAAAGCCTTGTACTACGCCCAGCTGGTGAAGTTGTTTATGTTTTACGCGACAATATTGCTAATCAGGTGATTGTAAAAACAGGCATTCGTCAAAATGGCTTGATAGAAATCCAATCTGGCTTGACAGACAACGACATTGTCGTCGTAGACGGCGCTGGTTTTTTAACTGACAAAGCCCTTGTAGAAGTAGCCAAAAATGACGCTTCCTGAATTTTCGATTAAACGCCATGTATTAACCTTTATGCTGTCAGCAGTGATTATGTTGTTTGGGCTCATTGCTTATCAGCGTATTGGTGTGGACCGCATTCCATCTGTCGACTTCCCTGTAATTAATATCACTACAACTTTGCGCGGAGCCAGTTCTGATGTTATCGACACCAGTGTGACCAATGTGATTGAATCTGCGGTCAACACGACACCAGGTATCGAGCATATTCAATCTAGCTCATCTCCAGGCGCCTCTTCTATCAGCATTACTTTTAATCTTGAGAAAGATATTGATGTTGCGTTTAATGAAATACAAGCCAAAATCAGTCAACTGCTGCGAAGATTGCCTCCAGACACAGACCCCCCAATTATTCGCAAGGTGGATGCCGACGAAAGACCTATTCTTTGGATTGCATTAACAGGCGACCGAACCATACAACAACTTAACCTGTATGCAGCTAATGTGATTAAGAAAAAATTTGAAACGATTGATGGTGTCGGTGAGGTACGTTTTGGTGGCAAACGTGACAGAGTCATTCGGATTATTGTCTCTAGTGAACGCATGGCGGCTTACCAATTAGGCGCTAATGATCTCATTGACGCTTTTGGTCGTGAGCATATACAACTGCCTGGTGGCTTTTTGGTCGGAAAAAACGCTGAACAGCTCATCAAACTTGATTTAGAGTTTCACCAGCTTACTGATTTGGAAAATATGGTTGTCCAAGTTAATAATGGTGTACCAATTTACTTAAAAGATATTGCAACAATAGAAGATGGTGTTACCGACAAACGGCAAGTGGCACGCTATAGTGGCAAGCCTACCGTCAGTATTGGTATTGTAAAAATTGCGAATACTAATACAGTCAAAATTATTGAGGATGTCACCCGCAAACTGGACGAAGAAATTCGTCCTAATTTACCACCAGGCATGTTTCTGGATATCTCAACAAATGACTCTATTTTCATTAATCAAATTGTTGCCTCGCTGAAAGAACATTTAATTGAAGGCACATTGTTTGCGGCGCTCATTGTGCTGATTTTTATGCGTTCGCTTAGCTCAACATTAATGATTTGCTTAGAAATCCCTGTTTCATTGTTAGGCGCTATTGCCGTCATGTATTTTGCAGGCTACACCTTTAATAGTATGACCTTGCTGGCATTATTATTACTCATTGGGGTAGTGGTCGACGATGCCATTGTGGTACGAGAGAGCATTTTGCGCCATATGTCTGGTGAAGTCGGCAATAAGCTCACAGAGGCGGAGTTGAAAAATCCAACCATTGTTGACAAGTTCCGTAATCTCGCCACGATTAATGGCAGCAATGAAGTGGTATTTGCCGTCGTTGCTTCATCTGCAGCACTTGTCTGTATTTTTGCGCCAGTGATTTTTATGGATGGCATGATCGGTATGTTTTTTAAATCCTTTGCCGTTGTGGTCACATTTGGCGTCATCATCTCTTTGTTTGTTTCACTAACACTGACACCGATGCTGTGCTCACGCTATTTAGGCGTCACACAAACGGAAAATAAAGTATATACAGCTATCGCACAGAGTCTTAGTAAGCTCGATGATGTCTACAAAAAGACTCTTGCTTTTACACTGTCACACCGCTTATTTATTCTTCTTTTTACGACCATCTTTGTCGTAGTAGCTGGCATGTTGAGCATGAAGAATGTTGAAAAAGAATTTGTGCCAGACTCTGATGAAAGTTATTTTCGCATCACCGCCAAAACGCCATTAGGTGCCAGTCTGGACTATACTGATTCACGTCTGCAGCTTATTGAAGCGGTGTTAAAAAAATACCCTGAAGCTGTCGATAGTTATTATGCTTCAATTGGTACAGGATCACGTGGACAAGTAAATGAAGCTAGTGTGAATGTAAGGTTAAAACCAAAGGAAGAACGAAACATTAGCCAACAAGACTTAATGAAGCTGATTAAAGAGGATTTAGACCAAATTCCAGGAGTGCGTGCTACTGTGTCACCGCCTTCTATTGCGCGTGGTCAACGCTCTGAAAAACTACAGTTCATACTTACTGGAAATAATCTGCAAGAAATAGGCAATATTGCGCAATTATTACAAGAGAGGCTAAGTGCTAATTCAGAAATCGGTAAGGTAGATGTCGATGTACAACTCAATCTACCAGAACTTGAAATCGACATTGATCGCACGCGAGCAGCCAACCTAGGACTTACTGCAAAAGACATTGCCTCCGCCATAAGCATGTTTGCAGGCGGCACAAACGTTGCCTCTTATAATGATAAGCTTGGAGATGGTCAACGCTATGATATTCGCATTAAAGCAGATGACCTCGCCATACAGCAAGCGAGTGATTTAAGTAAAATTTACTTGCGTAATAACCAAGGTGAACTCGTGCGGCTCGATGCGGTTGCCAGCTTTACGTCAACCTTAGGCCCAGCCGTTATCAGTCGCTATGACTTGCAGTATGCCGTTAACTTTTATGCTAATCCTTCTGTTGCTTTAAGTGAAGCCTCTGCGATTGTCACTGCAACAGCCGCCAAAATCGTACCACCTGAATTTACGCTTAGCTTTTCTGGTCAGGCAGAGGAAATGCAAAAAACCATTAAAAATATGGCATTTGTATTTACCCTTGCATTTATTCTGCTTTACATGGTCCTTGCTAGCCAATTCAACTCATTTACACAGCCCTTTGTCATCATGCTGGCACAACCATTGGCTATTATTGGCGGCCTAGTCGCCCTTTGGCTAACAGGACAAACGTTAAATATTTACTCTATGATTGGTCTGGTATTACTCATTGGCTTAGTCGCTAAAAACTCCATTTTGTTGATTGACTTAACCAATCAATTACGTAATCAAGGAGCAAGCATTCATGAAGCCCTAAGTGAGGCATGCCCTGTCAGATTACGCCCTGTGCTGATGACATCACTCACCATTATTTTAGCTCTCACTCCTGCTGCAATGGGCCTAGGTGCGGGCAGTGAAACCAATAAGCCATTATCAGTTGCGATTATAGGGGGGATGGTTTCATCCACACTGCTGACGCTCGTTGTTGTGCCTGCGGCCTATTCATTACTGATGAATGGCTTAGAAAGGTTAAACACATATAGAACAAAAACTAGCTATACACAGCATCAATAAGTATGGCAGTTCAATAAAAAACGGCCAAAGCGCATTCGCTTCAGCCGCTGTGACTTAATGATCTGCCAAACTAATCGTTAGCACCCCTAATAAAACCAAGGCAGTTCCTCCAACTTGTAGCAAAGTAACAGGCTCACCTAAAATCAACCAAGCCAGAAAGATAGTCGACACTGGACCAACAGAACTGACCAATGACACCTTATTACTCCCTAAACGTTGAATGCCCATATTTAACATTATTGAAGGTAATACCGTTGCAATCAACGCAATCATAAAACTAATCCCATAGACTTGCATAGGCAAATGCATCGCTAGCGTAAAATTTTCAGTCAACAAAAAATGTACGCCACTGGCAATACTGATAATCGTCATGATATAGGCTGTAAACAACGTTGCGCCTATCCTAGGAATGATTCTGCCACTCAATACCAAATAAAAAGCATAAGTGATGGCGCTACCCAATACCAAACCAGCGCCCAATAATGTATTCGCCACAGCAGTTGTTGGCATTGCCAAATCGTGTCCAACAACTAAGAAAACGCCCGCGTAACTCAGCACTAATGCCACAATTTCATGCTTTGTAATTTGATGCTTATGCAACATGGTATTGAGTAAAATCACAATGGTCGGATACAAAAACAAAATCACCCGCTCCAATCCAGCAGTCACATAGCTTAATCCTGCAAAGTTGAGCCACATAGATCCATAACCTGTTAGCACACCGATAAAAACCATGATGCCGACATCGTTCAAGGTCAACTTTAATGTCTTTTTAGAGTGCTTTATCCAGATGATAAGTGCCATAAAAAACGGAATTGAAAACAGCATGCGCAAGGCAATGAGTGTTGCTGCATTCACGGGATATACATAGGCGAGTTTAACCATTATCGCTTTTGATGAGAATGCGATTGAGGCAACAAGTACCATGAATATACCTGCTAACGTTTTTTTTGTTTGTATTGAAGATTCCATACTAAAGCCCTAGACATGGAGCTCAACGATGAAGAAAGGATTTAAGAATCAACCGCGAAGAGCTCGCGGTTGTAAAAGTTATGACAAACAACAACCGCAGCAGATGATGGCGCGCAGCCAGACCGCTTCGGGAATCATTACTAATATTGTGGCGTTGTTTTTCATATGCTGATGACTTTACGCGTATGTGTATCAATGGTCAAGCAGCATTTATGGGAGTGGGTTGATTAGCTTTACCAAATATTGCAAACTTAAACCTTCAACTTTCGGTTGCCACAAATCTGGATTTTCTGGGAATGCAGCAAACTCTCCTGTTCGTTCATAACCAAGCCGTTCATAAAATTCGATGAGTTCATGCCGCAATGAGATCACTGACATATGGAAACCGAGGACGCGCCACTCGCGAGTAGTCATCGCTTCAGCAGCATAAATAAGATCCTTACCATGACCTTTATTTTGCAGTGTTGGTTTGACCGATATTTTGCCAAAATGCGCGGTCTGTTTGCCTGCAATCACTTGCCGTTCACAGCAAGCTGCTGCGACAATTTCATCATTTAACACGCCAATCAAGACAAAGGCATCATTACGCCTAATGATATTCGCAACCTCACTACTTGTAGTACGCACACCTTCTAAAATATCAGCTTCTGTTGTCCAGCCTTTTCGACTTGTTTCCCCTCGAAAGCAAATGTTGATTAAATCTGCAACAGATGCTGCGTCGACTGGTTCAGCTTTATAAAAATGTAGCATTTAATTTACAACTTGTTGTACAACGAGGCTTGCTGTCATATCACCTTCTACATTGACTGTCGTACGCAAGGTATCCAATAACCGATCCACAGGTAATAGAATAGCGATAGCCTCTGCAGGTAGGCCAACTGACTGCAGCACTAACACCATGGTGACCATGCCCGCACTAGGTATACCAGGTGCGCCCACGGAAGCTAGCATCGCAGTTAAGAAAACAATCATTTGCTGGATAATGGTTAGGTCGGCTCCAACCAAATTAGCGATAAATAATGCAGCAGCAGCCTCATATAAAGCTGTTCCATCCATATTCATGGTTGCGCCTAATGGAATAACAAAGCCAGCTATTTCTGGCTTCACATTAAGCTGCGTTGTGACGCAGCGCATTGTAATCGGTAATGTTGCGGAGCTTGAGCTCGTTGCAAAAGCTGTAATCAGTGCTTGACGAGCACCTTTCCAAAACCATATTGGAGACTTCCCTGTGAATATAAATAAAATGAAGGGCAGTATCACTAAACCATGAAATACCAATGTACCTGCAACTACAGCCACAAATTGTGCAAGTGTTGATAGCATGCCGACGTCTTGGGTGGCAACTAACTTAGTCAATAAAGCGGCAATCCCAAATGGCGCAAGCACCATAATCCAATTGACGATGCGCATGGTTACTTCTAACGCCTCCTCTAATAGCACGAGTATATTTTTGTATCGATCACCGCCCATAACTAGTGCGATTCCCATAAACAAGGCAAAAATAACAACTGATAATACCTGTCCTTCAGCAAGTGCTTGAAATGGATTCACAAAGAGATTATGTAAAAAATGTGCGAAAAACTCAGGCAATGGCATTTGTTGCGACTGGAAATTTTTCATAGCACCTTCAAACATACTGACTTCTAGCCCAACACCCGGCTTAAAGTAAGTGCTTGCTAGCATACCTACCACCATTGCGATTGCCATTGTTAAGCTAAAAAAGATGAGCGTTGAAACCCATACTTTATGCATTTGACTATGTGCTCGTAAATTGGCTATACCAACAATAATGCTGAAAAAAACCAATGGTATTAATACCATTTTTAGCAAATCAATAAATAATGTGCCAATAATCCCTGCTGTATACAAGCTGATAGAGGCCGCAGCACCTTCTAAGCCTGTGCTATGGACAAACAGGCCTAACAGTACACCAAACGTTGCACCGATGAATATTTGCATATTTAAGCTAGGCATTTTCATTGAAATCTACTCTTAGTCGTCATCTACTAAAATCTATTTTACTTTCTTTTATTTAATAAGGAGTCACTCTTGTATGGGACCTTCCCTGAAGGGACCACTTTGGATGCATGCTCGATATGCAAATCCTGGTCATCAAAAAAGATATGTGGCTTAAATGCTTTAAGAATAGCTGCCTTATTCAGGCCGCCTAAAAAGAATACTTCATTGACGTAAACACCCCAATGCCTGAGTGTATTAATAACTCGCATCTCCGCTGGGGCACTCCTTGCAGTTACAATTGCTAATCTGACTGGGGATAGCTCTTGACCAAAAGGCAAGCGACTCTGAAGCTTTGCCAGTTTTTGCAAGAAAGAAGCATAGGGTCCTTCAAGCATCGGCACATGCTGCTGCATATCTTCATTTTGTTGGAATTCATCCAGACCTTTGGATTTAAATAGCAACTCACTACTTTCATCAAATAAAACCGCATCGCCATCAAAGGCAATCCGAACTTGATCACTGGGCAACTCAGTTGTTTCAGTGGGCGGTTCTTTCAGTAAGGCTACTGCACACTTACCTGAATCAATCACCTTTTGTGCGTCTTTTATATTTGTCGTCAAAAATAAATCAACATCAAAAGCTTCAATATAATCAGCCACTGACTCCCCGCCCGTAAAGGCATGTCGGCTAATTTTCAAACCTATTTTTCTGATGGTGTTGAACACACGTACCCCTGTTTCTGGGCTATTTCTTGACATCACAACGACTTCTACCAAAGGTGGTTCGGCTATTGTTTTTGATTCTTCTATTTTTTGGAATTTATTCAGCTCTAACAGCGCTTTAATAAGCGGCATGCCTGTACCTGCTTCCAGCGGCTCATTCTCTCTTTCCAACATGTATCGCCTGTACTCTACAACAGCCTTTTCTACATTGATGGCAAGTTGCTCACGGAATAGCTTGTCTGCCTCACCAAGATCAAACAAGGCTGTAGCTGAAATACCAACGACAAGTGTATTGGAAAGATCAAGCGCCATCTTCTAAGCTGCTTTCTTGATAGGCTTAGTTACGGCCGATTTAATATTTGGCTCACTGACTGCCTGCTTTTTTTCAAAGACTGCAGCAAAGAATCCATCTGTACCATGTAAATGAGGTAACAGTTTAAGGTACTTGCCTGTATCTAAGTTAATTTGCTGTTGTGCTAATACCTCATTGGCTGGTATTAAAATAAAGTCAGGGTTTGTCTTTATAAACGCTTCCGCTATTGCTTCATTCTCTTCCTGCAACAAACTACAGGTGGCGTAAATAACACGTCCGCCGACTTTAGCTAATTTAGCTGCACGCGATAAAATGTTCTTTTGCTTGATATTGAGTTCATTAATATCTTGCTGTGTCTGTCTCCATTTTAGATCAGGGTTACGTCGCAATGTCCCCAAACCACTACATGGTGCATCCACTAACACACGATCAAACTTTCCATTTAGCCGCTTCAGTTTTAAATCGTTTTCGTTATTAATTACTTGTGCGTTTAGGTTAGATAAACCAGAACGTTTTAACCGCTTTCCAAGGTTATTCAATCGTTTTTCCGACACATCGAATGCATATAATCGACCTGTGTTTCGCATAAGTGCACCCAATGCTAACGTTTTACCCCCAGCTCCTGCGCATAAATCAGCCACCATTTGGCCTCGCTTTGGCGCCACCAAATAACTCAATAGTTGGCTGCCTTCGTCTTGCACTTCAATTTTGCCCTCAGTAAATAAAACGTGTTTACTAATACCAAGGCGGTTGGGCATACGGATACCAATTGGAGAATATGGCATCGGGGCGATTGTGTTTTCGTTGTTGATATTTTCGGCAATCATCTTTTCCAGCACCTCTGTTGGTACGCCTTTAATGGTATTCACGCGCAAATCAAGCGTCGCTTGCTCCATCATACTTCTGCAAATCGTCAGCGCTTCTGTCTCACCATATTGTGCAACCAGCTTTTCCCATAACCAGTCACGTACATCTGCCTGAACGGCAAGCGGTAAGTCGGCAGTCGATTTAGCTTTTATTTCAATCGCCCATTCCTTTTGCTGTTCATTTAGTGTTGTGTCTAACTCTCTTAAACTTTTGCCTTGTACACGTAAAAGCCACGCTAAGATAAGTTTCCTTGCATCATCTGGGTCATTTTCATTATTACCTGTCACAACGCTTAAATAGCGCAGACGGCGAATTACACCATAAACACTTTCTGCTATAAGTGCCCGTTCTTTATTGCCAAGGTCGCGATTGTTACGAAAAAATGCGCTCATTTTTGCATCGGCTGGCCTATCAAAATCGAGTATATCAGTCAGGAGCATTGCTGCTTGGCGTATTAATTGTTCATTCATTGATGCGGTTTTCTATATGGTGGTTACAATATTAACAGACCTACTAAGCTTCTAATGCCTAAAGGTTTAACGGCCAGTAAAACTACATCACTGGCCGCAACATTAAATACTTGCTGATAATAACTGAACTGGTTATTTAATCGTTATTTTTGTTAAGACTTGCTCTATCTTATCGCCCTCTTTATCGACGACTAAATACTTAACTGGAATGTAATATTTAGAGGGAGCCAACCACAATTCCTTTTTCTTCTTTCCCTCCGCTTCTGCGTCAACCAGGTGAAGTGTTTGATAAGTAGCGCCCGCTACACTCAACGCAACATTGTTTGCCTCAATATTGTAGATATATTGATCAAACTTCTTACCCGTTGTTACTGCCACTTTGACTTGCTCACCTTTTGGTGGCGTAAACATAAATTGATATGGATAGCTGGCTAAGTCTTGCGCGCCTGAAGAAAGCTTTTCTGTTCTAATATCGCCCTTCACCAACATATTCAAGTTATTATTTGGCCAATCAAAACTAGCTGTTAATGATTTTTTTTCATTATCGCCACGTTTAAGCTTAAACTCTGCTGGAACCAAGCCTGCCTTAGTAACTGCTCCACTACTAGTAAGCACACGCTCACCTAACAGGGCATACAAACCATCACCTTTGGTTGTCGATATAATCTGATATTGACTTCCCTCTTGGGTATAGCTTTCTTTCACAGTACCAAATGCATGCCCATTACGGCTCACTTCATATTCCAATTGGATGCTTTGCGGTTGCGCAAAAACACTGTTAGCAAATATGAGTAATGCGAACAGACTCGGTAATAAAGTTGAATTACTTGGTTTTGACATATATTTTCCCACGTTCATTAAATGACATAATGAATTAACGCATTAACTTTCATTACGGTTGTCACACGGGTTCATTGGTTAAATAACGATGGTAGCAGCCTCACCTGTTTTTTGCTGACGAATTTTGCCAATCTGAAATACAGTTTCTCCATAATTGGTCAATATCTTTTGTGCTTGCTCTAGATCTTCTTGAGCAATGATTACGACCATGCCAATACCACAGTTGAACGTTTTGTACATTTCATTTGGTGCTATATTACCTTGTGATTGCAACCATTTGAATAATGGTGGCATCTCCCAACTATCGGCTTTGATCTCAGCCATTAGTCCTGTGGGCAAAACGCGCGGAACATTCTCGGTAATACCACCACCTGTGATATGCGCCATTCCTTTGACAGGCAAGGCTTCGGTAAGTGCCAAAATCGATTTTACGTAAAGCTTGGTCGGCATCATGATGGCATCACTAAATGGTTGCCCATGAAAGTCGGACTGCATATCGATGCCAGATTTTTCAATAAGCTTACGGATAAGAGAATATCCATTAGAGTGCGCACCACTCGATGCAAGGCCTAATACAACATCGCCATCAGCAATCGTTGAGCCATCAATGATATTAGCTTTATCTACACATCCCACAACAAAGCCTGCTAAATCATACTCTCCAGCGGGATACATGCCTGGCATTTCCGCTGTTTCCCCACCTACTAAAGCGCAACCTGACTCCTCACATCCAGCAGCAATCCCTTTAATCACATCGGCTGCCGTGCCTACATCTAGCTTCCCACAAGCAAAATAATCCAAGAAAAACAATGGCTCAGCACCTTGAACCAAAATATCATTAACACTCATCGCAACTAGGTCGATACCCACCGTATCATGTTTATTCAATTGAAATGCCAGCTTGAGTTTGGTGCCTACACCATCTGTCCCTGAGACTAAAACAGGCTCCTTAAATTTTTCTGGCATAGCAAACATAGAACCAAAACCACCAATACTGCTCATCACTTCTGGTCGCATTGTCCGTTTTGCGTAGGGCTTGATTTGATCAACCAATGCATCGCCAGCTTCAATATCCACGCCTGCATCGCGGTAAGTTACAGAGGCGTTATCAGAATTTTTTGTCAAAGTAATTCTCGTTTCTTGGTTAAATTTAATCATTCAAACTGGTTAAAAGCACATGCTTGCTATACAAAATTCGGTTAAGTCGGCATAAGTTAAGTATAATTTTGCCAATCGCTTATTTTATTGCGCACATTTTAACTCAACATGGCAAATCAACCAAAAAACAAAGACCCTATAACCCAACTATTTAGCAATAATCGCTGGACTATATTCGCACTGCTGCTTGTCTTTATTTTGTATCAGCTCGGGCCAGTCATTACGCCTTTTTTAGTCGCAGCTGTTCTTGCGTATATTTGCGACCCATTAGTCGATGAACTAAGCATTGTTGGTAGCAAACATTTCAAGCTCGGCAGGTCCCCTGCAACAGCTATTGTTATGTTTGGTCTTTTTGCAGCGATGACACTCATTGTGCTTATTTTGATTCCGCTCATTCAAAAACAATCGTTATTGATAGCGGAACGCTTACCAACATTGCTGGAGAATTTTCGCACACATATAGAACCATGGCTGCAAGACAAGATAGGCATTAGCTTCGCCATTGATTTGAGCCAGATTCAACAAGTGATTAAATCGCATTGGCAAGAAACAGGCAACGTCTTAAGTATTATTTTTAAAACAGCAGGCGCGAAAGGTTTAGCACTCATAGGACTAATCGCTAATTTACTACTTTTACCCGTTGTTTTATTTTATCTATTACGAGATTGGGATAGTTTGATTGAAAAAATTGCCGAGCTTATCCCGCGAGATTGGATCGAAAAAACAACACAAATTGCAAATGAAATTGATGCAGTAATTGCGCAATTTCTACGTGGCCAACTTTCTGTGATGGCCGCTCTATGTTTATTCTACAGTGTAGGCCTGTGGCTATCAGGTTTAGAGTCAGCGCTTTCCATCGGCTTAATTGCAGGTTTATTAAGTTTCGTTCCTTATCTTGGTTTTGCAATTGCCTTCATCATGGCTGTGTTGCTGGCATTATTGCAGTTCTCATCCCCTGTTGAAGTGCTCCCCGTTTTACTTGTCTTCGGCATTGGACAGGTCGTAGAAAGCTATATATTAACGCCCTATCTTGTCGGTGATCGAATTGGATTACATCCAGTCGTTGTTATTCTTGCATTACTTGCTGGCGGCCAGCTGTTCGGATTTGCAGGGGTATTACTTGCGTTGCCTGTCAGCGCTGCTATTGCGGTTGGCTTGCGCCACTCTAAACAAAGTTATTTAAATAGTGATACATATCAACAAGAACAATGAAACAGCTATTACTTGATATTCAGCCAGCGCAACCACAGACATTTAATAATTATATTACTGGTCAGAATAATGAGGCGCTTGCAAGCATCCATCAATTATTAAATGAAGAATGCGATGCCTCATTCATCTATCTTTGGGGGCCAGCTGGTAGCGGCAAGAGTCATCTACTGAATGCTGCTAAAAGACAAGGCATTGCCATTGCTGATGATGTGCACCTATTGAATGCGGAAGCGCAAATTGAATTGTTTAACCGCTATAACGAGTTAAAAGCAACAGGTAGCGCATTTATCACTGCTGGATTACACTCTCCAGCACAAATGGGTCTACGTGATGACTTAGCAACCAGACTCGCTTGGGGGTTGGTCTATCAACTCCACCCATTAACCGACACTGAGAAAGCTGAAGCATTAAAGAATCACGCAACAGAGCGCGGGATGAAATTACCTGATGAAGTGATTGCTTACTGTCTGCGATATCTGCGCAGAGATTTACCTACTCTCATGTCCATATTAAATGCGCTAGATGAATGGTCACTGACAGAAAAAAAACCCGTGACAGTCCCCATGCTAAAGAAGCTATTGCAGTTAGATTTAGGCATTTAGAACACATTTTTACCAATAACCCTTAATGATAGATAAACACTATCCAAAGGCAACTAGATGATACGCATTAATGAAGTTAAACTACCAATAGAACAAGCGGATACGCTTACTCATCAAGATGATCAAATTAAAGCTGCGATACTTAAACGCTTAGCAATTCCTGAAAACGATTTAATTGGTTTTACTATTTTTAAACGCGGGGTCGATGCACGTAAGTCACATGCAATTTTGTATGTGTATAGTTTGGATGTAGAAGTAAACAATGAAGCAAAGCTGTTGGCAAAGCTTAAAAAAGATACTCATATTAAGCCAGCGCCTGATACCAGCTATCATTTTGTGGCGACGGCGGGTCAAGATTCACCCCAACCTTCCCCTTTGAATAGGGAAGACACTTCTAATGTAGTAGCGCCAAATACCACTTCCCCCAATCTCGATGATGGCTGGGAAGTGAGGAAGCACTCTCGTCCTATCGTAGTTGGCTTTGGCCCTGCTGGTATCTTTGCTGCATTGATTTTAGCGCAGTCTGGTTTCAAGCCTATCGTATTAGAACGTGGTAAAGAGGTGCGGAAACGTACACAAGATACCTGGGGCTTATGGCGTAAAAATACACTCAACCCTGAATCGAATGTACAATTTGGTGAGGGTGGTGCAGGCACGTTTTCAGATGGCAAACTTTATAGCCAAATTAAAGATCCTAAACATTATGGTCGCAAAGTAATTCAAGAGTTTGTTAAAGCGGGGGCCCCTGCAGAAATTCAATATGTTAGTCACCCGCATATAGGTACGTTTAAATTGGTTGGTATGGTTGAAAAAATGCGCCAAACCATAATTGAACTTGGTGGCGAAATCCGTTTTGAAAGTCGTGTTGTCAATATTGATATCGACAAGAACCAAGTCCAGTGTATCACGTTACAGACTGGCGAGCATATTAAAACACATCATTTAGTACTCGCTGTTGGACATAGTGCGAGAGATACTTTTGAAATGCTTCATCAAAATGGCATCTACATTGAAGCAAAGCCTTTCTCTATTGGCTACCGTATTGAGCACCCGCAAAATTTAATTGACCGTGCACGTTATGGCAAAAGCTATAGTGAAGACTTACTTTCAAAACTAGGCGCGGCCGATTATAAGCTAGTACACCATGCCACTAATGGTCGCAGCGTCTATAGCTTTTGTATGTGCCCAGGCGGCACAGTCGTCGCTGCAACGTCAGAACCCAATCGTGTCGTGACCAATGGCATGAGCCAATATAGCCGTAATGAACGTAATGCTAATGCAGGTATTGTCGTTGGCATCACGCCGGAAGTCGATTTTCCTGACCACCCGCTAGCTGGCATGGAATTTCAACGCAAGCTTGAAAGTAACGCCTATATCTTAGGTGGTAGCAATTACAATGCTCCTGGTCAGTTAATTGGCGATTTTTTGGCTAATAAACCTTCAGCGCAATTGGGCACTGTAATTCCTTCTTATACGCCAGGTGTTACACTCACTAATTTAGATGCTGCCTTACCTGAATTTGCCAATACAGCTATCCGTGAAGCCATTCCAGCATTTGCAAAAAAAATTAATGGTTTTGATTTAGCTGATGGTATGTTAACGGGTGTAGAAACACGCACATCCTCGCCTATTCAAATCAAACGACATGATGAAAGCCTAGAAAGCATCAACACCAAAGGCTTATTTCCTTGCGGTGAGGGAGCAGGCTATGCCGGCGGCATTTTATCTGCAGGGGTCGACGGGATTAAAGTAGCGGAAGCAGTAGCACTAAGCATGACATCAGGAGGACACTAAATTATGCTTAAAAATGTTTACTGATTTATATCAATATTAACCGTATATTAGGGCGTACACTTCCATATTTAGGTATTAAGGGGAGCATGATGAAGAAAAATGTTGGCGGTGTTGATCGCATGGTAAGAATTATTGCTGGACTCACTTTACTTGCTTGGTATTTATTTGGCGCTGGCCCAGCATGGGCATTGATTGGCATTGTGCCTTTGGCAACAGGCCTATTTAATGTGTGTCCAGCTTACAGTTTATTAGGTATTAATACTTGTAAAACTAAATAACAAAAGCGTTCAGCACAACTGCACTGAACGCTTTGATATTTATTGACGAATCAAGTAATCAAAAGCACCTAGTGCTGCTTTTGAACCTTCGCCCATTGCGATAACGATTTGCTTGTAGGGCGTTGTTGTCACGTCACCAGCTGCAAATACACCTGGTAAAGATGTGGCATTATGATTATTAATTTCAATCTCACTAAACTTACTTAGGTTAAGTGTCCCTTTTAGCCAATCACTGTTGGGTAACAAGCCAATCTGAACAAACACGGCATCAAGCGCCAGATGTTTATTTTCACCTGTTACTCGGTCTGCGTAAGTTAAGCCATTCATCACATGGCCATCACCTGTAATTTCAGTTGTCTGCGCACTGGTTATAATGGTGACATTATCTAAAGAACGCAATTTCTTCTGTAAAACAGCATCGGCTTTTAACGTAGTGTCGAACTGTAATAAGGTCACGTGTGCGACAAAACCAGCCAAATCAATTGCTGCCTCAACCCCAGAGTTACCGCCACCGACAACCGCAACTGGTTTACCTTTGAACAAAGGGCCATCGCAATGTGGGCAATAAGCAACGCCTTTACCTCGGTACTCTTTTTCTCCTGGGACATTGAGTTCGCGCCATCTTGCACCTGTAGCCAATATCACCGCTTTTGATTTTAATGTCGCGCCGCTTTCAAGTTGTACCTCAATCAAATCGGTATTTTTATTCCCTTCTTTACCAGGCTCTGCAAGGCTAGCTGCACGTTGTAAATTCATGATATCCACATCATAACTTTTTACGTGCTCTTCTAATGCCATCACCAATTTAGGACCATCGGTTTCTTTAACAGAAATAAAGTTTTCAATGGCTAGTGTATCCATTACTTGACCACCAAAACGCTCAGCTACTATACCTGTTCTTATCCCTTTACGTGCTGCATAAATGGCAGCCGATGCGCCTGCTGGACCACCACCTACGACCAACACGTCATATGGTGCTTTTTCGTCAAGCTTTTTAGCTTCACGTGCTACAGCACCAGTGTCAATTTTGACCAGAATTTCTTCTAGCTCCATGCGACCCGCACCAAAGACTTCACCATTCAAATAAATAGTGGGCACAGACATAATCTCTTTGGCTTTTATTTCGTCTTGATACAAACCACCTTCTATCATCACATGCGTAATATTTGGATTAATTACAGCCATCATATTCAAGGCTTGCACAACATCTGGACAGTTATGGCAGCTTAAAGACACATATGTCTCAAAATGGAATGCACCCTCTATGGCCGCTATTTGGTCTATTTTTTCCTGTTCCAATTTCATTGGATGACCGCCAGTGTGCAATAAGGCCAATACTAATGAGGTAAACTCATGGCCTAGCGGAATACCTGCAAAGCGCACACCGACAGCTTTTTGGGCTTGGCTATGCGTTTCAGCACGTTTTACGGCAAAAGAAGGTTTACGTTCATTGTCTTCTTGAACAAGACTAATCTTGTCTGACATATTGGAGATTTCAACCAACAACTCGTGCATTTCTTTTGCATCCGCACTGTCATCTAAAGACTCAGCCAATACAATTGGTTCTCGCAACATTTTTATATATGTTTCCAACTGTGTTTTGATCGTTTGTTCTAATGCCATATTTGCTCTCTTTACTTAATTTTAGGGTCAAAAAAGGCGCTATCTTTTGGACAACGCCCGTTTTAATTTCAGCTAAGGTTTTGTCTTAGCTAGCTAATACCTATTAAAAATTTAAATCTTACCTACCAAGTCTAATGATGGTGTTAAGGTTTGTGAACCTTCATTCCATTTAGCAGGACATACTTCATTTGGATGCTCGGCAACAAATTTTGCAGCCTTCAATTTACGTACAGTTTCTTTAACATCACGTGCAATCGCATTATCATGAATTTCAAGCGTTTTAATGACGCCTTCAGGATTGATAATGAAAGTACCACGTAATGCCAAGCCTTCTTCAGGAATGTGCACGCCAAAAGCATTCGTCAATTGATGTGTTGGGTCACCAATTAGCGGGAATTTAGCTTTACCCACAGCTGGTGAAGTTTCATGCCATACTTTGTGTGAGAAATGTGTATCTGTTGTCACGATATACACTTCTGCGCCTACTTTCTGAAACTCAGCATAATTGTCTGCTGCATCCTCTACCTCAGTTGGGCAGTTAAATGTGAAAGCTGCTGGCATAAAAATCAACACAGACCATTTCCCTTTTAAGCTTTCATCCGTTACTTCGATAAATTTACCGTTATGAAAAGCTTGTGCTTTAAATGGTTGTACTTGCGTATTAATAAGTGACATATTTTTTCCTTCTCTCTGGTTAATAAATTTTATTTAAGATTGATAAACGTAATTATAAAAAAACTTCTACAATTAGTAAATTTGATTGTTTTAATCAATGTGATTAATATAATTTATCACATCAATATTTGATGACATCATACTTTAATGTATTTGTATGACATTTATGCGATGACAAACGTTTCATTACTGTCTGAATTACCAAGGTTATCAGACCATTCAATGTAAACCTTGTCACCCAGCTTAGCATCTGTAAGATAAAATGTGAAATATGGATTTTTTGCAATCCCAGTTCCCAGTTGCATTTCAATTGCCGACTTTTGGTTATGGTGAATCGTCACGACTTGAATAAAATGTGCAGGAATCATCTCTCCATTTAAATCTGTACCCTGTCCTGTATGCATGGGATGCGTAATAATGGCTTTAAGTTGCGCTACATTTGGTGTGTCTGTGGATAGCTTAGCTCTAAGTTTCATACTTGAGATAAATTTCTCGTTTGCACTAGCGGATCCGCCACAACCATTTTCTAATACTTGGACATGTCTAGATGCTGTAAAGTATTGATTACCTGACTTTACAATCACTTTAATATCAGAAGTCTCGGCCATCTTTATCCTAGTCACCATGGTGGGCAAAGCGTCTTGCACAAACATATAATTACCAATCAAAGCGGTAGGGTTCTTATCTACCAGTAGCGCAATCGCTTCTGTATTGAGTATACGACTATTAACCTCTACTTGTACAATCGCACCATTTTCTGCTCGGCTTGGCGCTTTAATCTCAATATCTTTGCTCTCAATCTCATTACTGACTGAAAGTTCTTTTTCTGCATCTTCATTATTACGCGCACTGAATGCCGCATTATTCCATACAGCCGCAAATAACTTCATCGGCAATAGTAGTATTGCCGATAGACCTAAACCTAAAAAATCTCTACGCTTCATTGCGGTATATTCTCATGGTAGTGACTAACGCTTGAAGTTTCAGCTGCAACTTAGCCCTTTATCCTATAACTTTGCATCCGTTGCAGCTCTTTCAGCCGCGCCTCAACAATTGATTTCTCATAAAAAGTCCCATCTTTGGCTTTAGTGGCAAATTCCATTTGCTCCACTGCTTTATCCAAATTATATTGCCGATAATAGGCTTCACCTTGAGCCTGATACCTGAGCAAGTCTTTCTGTTCTAGATAATAAGCTTTAGCCAATAATTCGTAAAAGTAAGAATCTCTAGGATATAAGTGTTGCTTCTCTTTCACCAACGTAATCGTCGCCTTCGCATCTTTTATCGCCAGAAAATGTTCTGCGTAACCGTAAATTAAGGCTCTGTTATCTGGATAGCGCTGCAGTGCTTCTTTATATTGCTTGGCTGCATTTTGAGGATTATTTTTAGCCACTTCAACTCGAGCTTTCAAATTCTCAACAAAAACACTTTTAGCACCATGCGCATCTAACCATTTAATTTGCTCAGTTGCATCACCAACATCACTCTTGCGGAGCATCGCTAAGGCTAAACCATAATGCTCCGAAGTTTCATTTGCATAGCGTCCAGCAGCAATGTTGTTCTTAAATTGATCAATGGCAGCTTGCGCCAATCCACTACTTGCTCGCAACTTGGCTTTGACAAAGTAATAGTCAAGACTAGATGCTATTTGCTTATATGGCATACTTGCAACACGGTTCTCTACATCGGTAATTCGCTCAGTAGTAAGCGGATGCGTTCTTAAAAAGCTTGGAGCACTGCCATCCACAAAGCGAGAACCTCTTTGCAACGTTGTGAAAAATGCAGGCATCCCACGTGGATCAAACCCGGCATTATCAAGAATGCTTAACCCAACCCGATCTGCTTCACGCTCATGTGCTCTTGTATAGTCTAGTTGCCTTTGTATACCTGCCGCAGATGATGCTGACAATGCGCCTGAAGCCAACTGTGGGTTTGAACGAGCGACTAATAGCGCCAAAGCGATTCCTGCAATATTTTTAAACGTATCTGTTTTTTGCTTTGCGAGCATTCGTGCTAAGTGATGTTGCGTCACATGTCCAATTTCATGGCCCAACACACCTGCCAATTCAGACTCAGTATTAGAAGCTAAAAATAAACCAGTATGCACCCCAATTACCCCGCCTGGCATTGCAAATGCATTGATTGATGGGTCTTTTACTACAAAAAAGTAGAAATTCTGTTGCTTGTCATCACTCGCTGCTGCCAAGCGCGCGCCTAGTGACTGTAAATAATCCACAATTTCAACATCTTGCAACACTTCATCACTTACAGCCACCTCTGCCAAAATTTGTTCGGCAATGCGCTGTTCATCTTGTGCAGATAAGACGGTCTCTGACACATCTCCCAGCTCAGGCAAGTCATCATGTAAGTCATCAGGTAAGCTGGTGTCCAAATCAATGGATTTTGTATAAGGCTTACCGGAAAGCGTATCATCAGCATTAACTACGGGTGTAATAAGCAAACCCAGCAGCATTAATGCATATAAGAAATGTTGCATTTTAATATTGTCATTCATAAAGTATTGATATGATAATGCGATTAAGTGCAAGTTCACACAAAATCGACAAAAGGAAGTCACAAATGGATACATTAACGCACTTTGACAAGCAAGGACAAGCTCATATGGTTGATGTCGGAGACAAAGCCTCTACCCGTCGTATTGCCATTGCCTCAGGTCAAATTCATATGCTAGCGAGTACATTGCAGCTAATCCAGTCTGGTAGCGCAAAAAAAGGCGATGTATTGGGGATTGCGCGTATCGCAGCGATTCAAGCTTCCAAGAAGACTGCTGATTTAATACCCCTATGCCATCCCATTAGCCTTAGCAAGCTAGCCATTGATTTCACAGTAGACGAGAATCAGAATTGTATTAGCTGTAAAGCAACCGCTGAGACAACGGGTCAAACTGGTGTTGAAATGGAAGCGCTGACTGCCGTCAATGTTGGGCTGCTCACGATTTATGACATGTGCAAAGCCGTTGATAGAGGCATGATGATGAGTAATATAAAGTTGCTTGAAAAAAAAGGTGGGAAATCAGGTCACTGGTTGCAGCCAGAGTAAATTATCATAATCTTGCAAATCAAATACATATTCTGTGCTTAATTTAAGCGCAACCTGACCTAAGTACAATAAACAAAAAATTTATCTTTGTCCTGAAACTAAATAAATTTCAGCAGCAACAATCCCCTCTTGCGGACCAAGCAGAACCAAAATATCGCCTTCACCTAAAACAATGTCTGGACGTGGTGAAATATCAGTCCGCATATTGGGTCGACGCAGATGTTGAATTTCGACATCGAATTGATCCAGCTCTAAATGATCTAAACGTAACTTGCAAGCATAGGCATTCTTACTTATTTCAACAGGATGTAATCGAAGCTGTTGTGTATCGCCAAAATCAGCACTGACATCTGATACGCCACGGAAATAACCTTTAAACATTTGATACCGTTCTTCGCGAAACATGCGGATGCGTTTCACAACTCGGTTTATTGGGACACCAAGAATAACGAGTGCATGTGATGCCAACATCAAACTTCCTTCTAGCACCTCTGGTACAACTTCTGTTGCACCTGCACGTCTAAAGTCTTCCATATGGGTTTCATCTGAAGTGCGCACTATGACTGGCAAGTTTGGATAGTTTTCTTGAGTGACATGCAATATCTTCATTGAAGAGCGCATATCAGAATAACTCACAATTAACGCTTTAGCATTGTCCGCGCCTGCAGCATGCAATACCGCATTACGACTGGCGTCTCCGTACATCACATGTTCCCCGGCCACTGTCGCTTCATGCACGCGCGTTGGG
The DNA here is from genome assembly GCA_051252095.1 of Methylophilaceae bacterium. Lineage (GTDB taxonomy): Bacteria > Pseudomonadota > Gammaproteobacteria > Burkholderiales > Methylophilaceae. The sequence continues at coordinate 58,426 of JBPOFK010000001.1, read as the reverse complement.
TCTATATCCAAAGCAACAAAAGGAATATTTTCTTCTTTTAAAAAACGACCAAGATACTGGCCGCTTCTTCCATATCCACACAAAATCACATGATCAGACAAGCCCTTGCCAATATGTTCGATAGCTTCCACTTTTTCACTTGTATTAGCAATATAGCTTTTAGCTAATCTACGTGCAATACGCCCGTTATATTGAATAATAAATGGCGCCATCACCATTGATAACAAGCAGGCTGAAAGGACTAGCTGAAGCTCATCACCGCCTATTAAATTACGATTCAATCCTAAGGTTAAAATCACAAAACCAAACTCGCCTGCCTGGGCAAGGATAACCCCAGTTCGAATACCTACTCCCCACTCAAAACCATAAATCCTAACTAATATAGCAATCACAACCGCTTTAAAAAGCACAAACAAAATTAATAAGAATGAAACGAGCAAAATATTATGAGCTAAGTAATTAAAATCCAGCAGCATACCGACACTGATAAAAAAGATGCCCATTAAAATATCGCGAAATGAAGCAATATCCGACTCAACTTGATAACGATAGCGTGTTTCGGAAATCAGCATACCTGCAATAAAAGCACCTAGCGCATAGGAAAGGCCTGCCAAATTTGTGGCAAATGCAAGTAGCAGAGTGACCATTAGCACATTCATCACAAACAATTCTCTTGAACGCTGCCGTGCCACAAGCCCAAACCAGAAGTTAATAACAGACTTACCAAATTTGAACAGAATGAATAATAAAAAAACTGTTTTAATAAATGACAAGCCAAGAATGGTTGTTAAATCAGCACCTTCTGAACCAAGTGCAGGAATTAAAACGAGAATAGGAATAACAGCTAAGTCTTGAAACAGTAAAACACCAATACTTAAGCGGCCATGTCGTGAGTTTAAGTCGACTCGCTCCATTAGTATTTTAGAGACAATGGCTGTTGAGGACATGGTTAAAGCTGAAGCTACAATAAAAGCCACAATAAAGCTAAATCCAGCAAGCCAGGCCGCTAGAATAATTGCGGACATCGTAATTAAAACTTGCGCACCACCCAGCCCAAACAAGGTCTTGCGCATAGCATAAAGCTTGGGCAAACTAAACTCCAAGCCTATGCTAAACATTAAAAAAACAATACCAAACTCCGCTAAATGACGACCTGACTCTGTATCTGGGAGCAATGCGAATGCATATGGTCCAAATAAAACACCCACGATAAAATAAGCCAACATCGGTGGCAAGCGCATGGCACGAAAAAAGGCAACGGCTAAAACGGAGCTAGTCAATACAAGTAACAAACTGGCGAGTGAGTTAAACAATAGTGTGCTTTCTTAAAAACAGTTATTTATATTTAGCATAAAGTATGTGGTTGATGCAAAAAATGTGCCTGATATTTTTTATTTACTCAAAATCACGCTTTTTTTTCTTTATTCAAGACCAAATCCCTTTTATACTAATTGTATATGAGTCCTACATTACTTCAAACGGAATTGCCACACGCGACAAAACGATCAGCGCTCGACCTTGCGCGCAATGTATTGCGCATTGAGGCAAAAGAAATTGAAGCACTAGCCGATAGACTAGATAAAAATTTTGAAGCCGCAGTAGAACTCATTTTACAATGTAAAGGCCGCGTTGTAGTCAGCGGCATGGGAAAATCAGGTCATATTGGCGGCAAAATCGCAGCAACCTTTGCCAGCACAGGTACACCTGCATTTTTTATGCACCCTGCAGAAGCAAGCCATGGTGATTTGGGCATGATCACAAATGGTGACATAGTGATTGCGCTATCTAACTCAGGTGAAAGTGACGAACTACTGAATATCATTCCCACTATTAAAAGACTTGGTGCAAAAATTATTAGCATCACAGGTAAAGCGACGTCAACTTTAGCCAATGAATCACACATTCACCTCAGCGCAGAAGTATCACAAGAAGCATGTCCTTTGGGTCTTGCACCCACGGCTAGCACAACTGCCGCACTAGCGCTGGGAGATGCACTTGCTGTTTGCGTATTAGATCATCGAGAGTTTTCTGCTGAAGACTTTGCTAAATCACATCCAGGTGGTAATTTGGGTAGGCGATTATTCACACGTGTTAAAGACATTATGCGCACAGGCGCTGCTGTTCCATATGTCCTAGAGCATGCCTCAATGGCGGATGCGCTAATCGAAATGACGGAAAAAAGCTTAGGCCTTACGGCAATTGTAAATGAACAACATCAATTGATTGGCATCTTTACAGACGGTGATTTACGCCGATCATTTGCAAACAATCACCACACAGAATCGACGAAGATTGCTGATGTAATGCACATAAGTCCGAATACCATTCAAGCTGAAAAGCTCGCAGCAGAGGCTGTGGAGCTCATGGAGAAAAAGAAAATTAATGGCTTACTGGTCACAGATACTGATGGAAAATTAGTTGGTGCATTTAATATGCATGACTTATTAGTAGCAAAAATAGTTTAATTGGAAAGAAGATAAAAATTGAGTGTAACAACAGTCACAGATGAAATTACAGCGCGTGCAAAAAAAATTAAAGTGGTCGTTTTTGATGTTGATGGAGTAATGACAGATGGCGGTTTAATGATTGGTGATGATGGGCAAGAATATAAAACATTTCACTCTCATGACGGCCTTGGTATGAAGCTGCTTAAAAGAACACCCGTCCAAATGGCTATTATCACAGGACGTACTTCACAAGTCGTGAAAACACGTGCAGAAACTACGGGTATTAAATATTTCTACCAAGGGATAGAAGATAAGCTAGACGCTTTTAATGATTTAATTAAGAAGCTTGGTATAACGGCTGAAGAAGCTGCTTTTATGGGCGATGATATTGTGGATATCCCTCCTATGTTACGTTGCGGCTTAGCTATTACTGTTCCAGCCGCACCTGATACCGTCAAAGAGCGCGCACACTATTTAACAACAAGACAAGGTGGCAAAGGTGCAGTTCGGGAAGTGTGCGAACTCATCATGCGTGCACAGGGTACTTACGATGCCGTTACTGCCAAATATTTTAAATAATGAATTTTTTGGCCATCCACAAATATGATTAACCGCACAGCAATTGTTTTCCCTTTAGTCCTAGCAGGCCTAATGGCGTTGCTCACTTTCTGGATTTACCACACAGTTGAGCAGCAAGGACCTAAAAATGACGGCAGCAATCGCCATGACCCTGACTACATTATGAAAAACTTTGTGACAACACAAACAGATACAGATGGAAAATTACGTTATGTGCTAGCCGCTGCTAAAATGACTCACTACCCAGACGACGATAGCACTATACTAACGCTACCGAAATTCACACAATACGCGGTCGATAAACCTTACACAAAAATCAAAGGAAAACTAGCAAATGTTTCAAGCGATGGTAAAGAAATAGAGGTGATAGATGATGTCGTGGTCGTCAGGCAAGCCACTGCTGACAGGGGCGAGATGCAGGTGCTGACTGATAAACTGGTTATTTTCCCAAATCAGGATTTAGCTAAAACTGACAGACCTGTAGTGATTAAGCAAGCACCAAAAACGGTGATTCATGCAACGGGTATGATTTATGATAAAAACAAAAAAACAGTGCAATTGCTACAGCGCGTGAACGCGCATTATGAAAAGCCTAACAGTAAGGCAAAACGGTCTATTAATTAACAATAAACCTCATTAAGAAAACATGGTGAAATAATGAACATTCTCTTTCGTGCCAGCATTGCAATTATTAGCTTATGCGCAAGCATCAATGCTTTTGCAGAAGCTGCTGACAGAAATAAACCTATTGAGCTTGAAGCCGATAGCGTGATTGTGGATGATGCCAAAAAGATTAGCACATACCTAGGCAATGTCATTTTGACGCAAGGGACATTGGTTATTCACGCAGATAAACTGATTGTTCGTGAGGATCGAAATGGTTTTCAGCACAGCACATCAACGGGGAACCCAACAACTTTCAAACAAAAGCGTGAAGGTAAAAATGAGTATATGACTGGCAGTGGACGGCGAATAGAATATGATGGCAGGATGGATAAGGTGCAGCTCTACACCAAAGCATGGGTAAAACGTGGAGAAGATATTGTTTATGGTGATTACATTAGTTATGACGCAAATGCAGAGTATGCAGAAGTGATTGGTGGTAAAAAATCAGAAAGCGCAGGTTCATCTAGCGGCAGAGTTAGAGCGATTATTCAACCTAAAAACAAACAAGAAAGCACACCAGTGCCCCCAACTCCGCAGCCCCAACCTGACACTTCTAGCATTACCAACAAACTAAAGCTAAGTAACGAACTTAAGTTACCTAATGAATAAAGAACAACATGAGTGAACTTGTCGTAAAAAACCTTCGTAAATCATTTAAATCACGCACGGTTGTGCATGATATTTCGTTAAATATTAAAAGTGGAGAAGTCGTCGGATTACTAGGTCCAAATGGTGCGGGTAAAACAACCAGTTTTTATATGATGGTAGGTCTTGTACCACTACAAGCTGGAGAAATCACATTAGACGGTAAGAATCTTAGTCGCATGCCCATCCATTTACGTGCGCAAATGGGTTTAGCTTACTTACCACAAGAGCCATCCATTTTTAGAAAATTGACCGTAACAGAAAACATATTGGCCGTACTTGAGTTGCAAGGTTTATCCGAAGAAAAAATACAAGCACGACTTGAGTCTTTACTGCACGACTTGCACATACTGCATATTCGTGACAACAGTGCTGTTAGTCTGTCGGGTGGTGAACGTCGACGTGTTGAAATTGCGCGTTGTTTAGCTGCAGACCCAAGTTTCATCTTACTCGACGAGCCTTTTGCAGGAATTGATCCAATTGCAGTACTAGACATTCAAAAAATTATTCGGTTTTTGGCATCACGCAAAATAGGGGTATTGATTACAGACCATAATGTGCGCGAGACTTTAGGTATTTGTGATCGCGCTTATATTGTCAATGAAGGCACTGTCTTTGCCTCAGGTAGCCCTGCAGAAATTGTCGCAAACGAAGACGTGCGTGAAGTATATTTAGGTAGAGACTTTAAACTCTAAAGTAATAATGAAGCAAAATTTACAATTAAAGATTTCTCAAAATTTAGCGCTCACACCGCAGTTACAGCAATCTATTCGCTTACTGCAACTATCGACACTTGAGCTTAATCAAGAATTAGAAGTCATCTTACAAGAAAACCCTTTACTTGAACTCGCGGAAGGTGACGATGAAAACACAGCAGAGACAACAACAGATGAATCGAGTAACGATGACAGTGAAGTAAGCGAACATACGGAATCAAGCACCTCCAGCACACAAGACCAAGAAAGCAACTCAAACAATACCGAAACAATCGAAGAAAAGCCGATTAGTGATGATGATTTTAAGCAAAATGACTTTGATGAAGATTATGAAGAGTACGGCAGTGCAAGCAATTGGGACGAAGGCAGTAAGCAACAAAACAATGATGAAGATGATGATGATTTCACGCGTCAAGAAGTGGTTGCTGAAACATTACGCGAGCATTTGTTAAACCAAATTCAATTGTTATCTTTATCTGATCGCGACCAAAGGTTGATGTTATTGCTTATTGATAGCATTAATGAAAATGGTTACTTAGAAGCTTCATTAGAAGACATTATGGAGTCTCTACCTGCCGAGCTTGAAGTAGAGCTGATGGAATTAGAAACAGCGCTTAAACATGTGCAAAACTTAGACCCACCGGGCATCGGCGCAACTAATCTGCAAGAGTGTATATTATTGCAGCTTAACCTGTTGCCTAGCGACATCCCTGAGCTACAACTGGCTAAAGACATTGTTAAAGACCATTTGCAATTATTAGCCAATAAAGACTTTAATAAGTTGCGAAAACTGCTTGGATGCAATGAAAACGATTTAAAATCCGCGCAAAATCTCATCAAACTACAAAACCCACGTCCTGGTGCAGATTTCGTGCAATTCAGTCATGACCACTTCATTCAACATGAGGTGCTGGTGAAAAAAGTTAAAGGCATTTGGGTAGCATCACTCAATGATGATGTCATGCCAAAACTGCGCATTAATCAAATGTATGCAGATATATTAAAGCGTAACCGTGAAAACTCTGGGCAATACTTACAAAGCCAAATGCAAGAAGCGCGTTGGATGATTAAAAATATTCAACAGCGTTTTTCTACCATTTTGCGCGTTTCACAAGCCATTGTTGATAGACAAAGGAACTTCTTTGAACATGGTGAAATTGCAATGCGTCCATTAGTGTTACGCGAAATAGCTGAAGAACTAGAGCTACACGAATCGACTATTTCTCGTGTTACGACACATAAGTATATGCTGACACCACGCGGCATTTTTGAACTGAAATACTTTTTTGGTAGTCATGTTGCCACTGAAACGGGCGGCGAATGCTCTGCCACTGCTATTCGCGCACTCATTAAACAGCTGGTCGCAGAGGAAAATATTAAAAAACCAATGTCGGATAATCAAATCAGTGAAATGCTTTCAAAACAAGGCATTGTTGTAGCTAGACGCACGATTGCAAAGTATCGAGAATCACTAAACATCCCTCCCGCAAATTTACGAAAATCTTTATAAATCTGATCAAGAGCTAGTTACATAATCTTCTCAAAGGTGTACACTAAAATTGTTCAATAGCATCACTTACCTGAATTTATCAGAGCGAGTACTAAAGAACAAATTCAATAAAAGGATCTAATTATGAATTTACAATTAACAGGACATCATTTAGAAGTAACACCTGCCTTGCGGGAGTATGTAGAAACAAAATTAGGAAAAATCAGCAATCACTTTGATCATGTGATTGATGTTAAAGTCACTATGCGTGTAGAAAAGCTGGCTCAAAAAGTTGAAGCTACGCTACATGTACCAGGTAATGATTTGCATGCGGAAAGTAGCGATGAAAACATGTACAGCGCTATTGATATCTTAACGGACAAACTTGACCGGCAAGTGCTCAAGCACAAAGAAAAAAGCAACAATCACCACAAGGTGAACGGCGCCGTTAAACACCAAACCATCAACTAAACTTCATTGATTTTGTCCAGCTTTCTTGCTGGACCATGTCAAACAATCTCTACCACCATTGTAAAATGAAACGATAGTGGTAGAGACCAATATAAAATAAGCTATCCAGCTGATATTTCAAAATAGCGAATACAATTTCGAAAGTGTGTCTTTTTCTTAAGAATGGTAATATGTCATTCTTATCGTCGGATTAGGTTATCAGAACTGACAACATGCATTTGATTATCATTACAGGACTATCAGGATCTGGAAAGAGTGTCGCCTTACGTGCATTAGAAGACAGCGGTTTCTATTGTATTGATAACTTACCTGCGACCATGTTGCCACTCATTTCCCACCATATTGAAGCAAATCTTTATCATCAAGTTGCCATCAGCATCGATTGTCGCAGCGCCGCCCTAGAAAGTCTTCCCGGTGCAATAGACCACCTTAAAAGTAGTGGCAATCAAGTGGACTTGTTATTTCTAGAATCTAATGTGGAGACGTTAGTAAAACGGTTTAGTGAAACCAGACGAAAGCACCCATTGAGTGATGAACAAACCACGCTTGCTGAAAGCATTGCTTATGAACGTGAATTGTTAGCTGATTTAAGCCATTTAAGTTACCGAATTGATACCAGTAATATTAATGCCAACACATTACGTAACTATGTGCGCGAGCTGATTAAGCAACCTCCAAATAAAATGGTCTTGTTATTCAGTTCGTTTGGTTTTAAAAAAGGCATTCCATTAGATGCTGATTTTCTATTTGACGTGCGTAGCTTACCAAACCCACATTACGATAAAGTGCTACAACCACTCACTGGGCAAGATGAACCCGTAATTAATTTTCTAAAAAACACACCGATGGCATTAGAAATGCTTGCAGATATTCAGCATTATATTGAAAAATGGTTGTCGAGCTTTGAGCAGGATAATCGCAGTTATTTAACGGTTGCCATTGGTTGTACTGGTGGCCAACACCGTTCAGTATATTTTGTGGAAGAGTTGAGCCAATACTTTAAAAAGTCTAAGCATAAAGTCATTGTCAGACATCGCGAACTAGGTAAATAAATAGAACATATGATTGGTATCTTTATTATCACACATGAAGGGCTAGGCGAAAGTTTAATTCAGTGCGCTAGCCATATGTTAAGCACAAGACCAGAGCAACTTGCCGCTTTGAGCGTTAAAAGTGATGACGATCCTGATGCTGTTCTGGTCAAGGCAAAAAGCATCATGCAAGAAATTGATCATGGCGACGGCGTGATTGTGCTATCCGATATGGTTGGAGGCACACCATGCAACATTGCCACAAAACTAGTCGGCATCAGCGCCGCTGAAGGGGTCTCTGGCATTAACTTACCCATGCTGATTGTTGCGCTGACCAACCGTGAATTACCTATTGCTTATTGTCTGGAAAAAACTATCGCAAGTGCTCGGGAGAGCATCATCCATTTTACTGAAATAGGCAGTGTACAACATGATTAAAGAAAAAATTGAAATCATCAATAAATTAGGTCTTCATGCCCGTGCATCAACAAAGCTGACTAAAACCGCAAGCCAATTTAAAAGTCATGTTTGGATAACGCGTAATGGTAAACGCGTCGATGCAAAAAGTATTATGGGTGTCATGATGCTTGCAGCGTCTAAAGGATCAATCATCGAACTAGAAGCCGAGGGTATAGATGAAATTGAAGCCATAGAGGCCCTAAAGAAACTGATTAATAATTATTTTGATGAGGGCGAGTAATTGTCGAGCTTTAGCTTACATGGGGTGACCGTTTCCAGTGGCGTTGCAATTGGCAAAGCCCATTTAATTTCCAATGCGCTGTTGGAAGTTGCTCATTATCAGCTACCAAAAAGTGCATTATCTAGTGAAATCAGTCGCTTTAGCAAGGCAATCACAACAGTAAAAAGAGACCTAGAAACAGTTCGAAAAGAGCTTCCAGATACATTAATTGCGGATGTAGCTTCCTTCATCAACACACAAATTGCAATTTTGTTAGACCCATCCTTATCAGAAGCACCTAAAAGAATTATGCGCAAAGAGCTGTGTAATGCTGAATGGGCGATTAAGCTACAGATGGACATCATCGTAGAACAGTTTGATGCAATCACTGATGCGTATTTACGAGAGCGCAAACAGGATGTCATACAAGTTGTTGAACGTGTCATTAAAGCCTTACTGGGACACCCGAGTGCAAAGCCTGTCAAACAGACCAAAAATATTGATAACAGAGGTATTATCCTTGTAGCACACGATATTTCACCTGCCGATGCTATCCAATATAAACAGAACCAGTTTTCAGGTTTTATCACAGATGTAGGTGGTGCAACCTCACATACTGCAATTCTCGCACGCGGACTCAATATACCCTCAATTATTGCACTCCAAAAGGCGCATGATTTAATCAAAGAAGATGAAATCATCATTGTTGATGGTAGCCAAGGTGTTGTTGTCGTCAACCCAAGTAAAGAAATTCTTAGAGAATATGAGCTCAAACAACATCAGTGGTTGTTAGAGCAACAAAAGCTCTCACTCATTAAGTCCACAAAGACAAAAACCATAGACGGCACCGCCATAGACTTGCTGGCCAATATCGAAAGTATCGAAGGACTCAATAGTATTAGCGCTTCTGGCGCAACAGGCATCGGATTGTTCCGCACTGAGTTTTTATTTATGAATCGTGATGAGCCACCTAGCGAAGAAGAGCAATACCAAGCATATAAAAAAGTTGTCCAAATAATGAAAAAGAAGCCAGTCACTATACGGACGTTAGACTTAGGTGCTGATAAACAGGCGCAATTCAGCAATACTGTATTATCTAATAATGCATTAGGCCTACGTGCGCTTAGGTTATGCTTAACTGAGCCACATATTTTCCATACCCAGCTAAGAGCATTGCTACGCGCCTCCCATTATGGCAATTTAAAAATTCTCATCCCAATGATTACGACGTTAGCTGAACTTAGGCAAACAAAAATCATATTAGAAAGAGCTAAAGAATCATTAGAAGAAGATCAAATCCCATTTGATAAGAAAATTTCTTTAGGCGGTATGATAGAAGTACCAGCTGCCGCGATTAATGCAGCCGCCTTTGCACGCGAATTAGACTTTTTATCTATTGGAACAAACGACTTGACACAATATACGCTGGCAGTAGACCGCACAGATAACACCGTAGCACATTTATATAACTCATTACATCCTGCTGTTTTGCGATTGATATTGATGACAATAGAAGCGGGTAAAAAATTTAAAAAGCCAGTTGCTGTTTGTGGCGAAATTGCAGGAGACTCTATGCTCACCAAATTGTTACTTGGCATGGGCTTACGTCAGTTTTCAATGCACCCAAGTCAGGTACTGAGCGTTAAACAACAAATTCTACAAAGTGACATAAATAAACTAACTAAAGCGGCGAATCGAATTCTCAAAATTGATGATGTTGAGAAAGTTGAGTTGCAGTTAAAAAAATTAACACACATACCTACTTGAATTAAGCCAACATCAACACCATATAATTTTCAACACAAAGGAGACAATCATGGCTAACGAAGTCGACATTATCGTTCCAAATAGCGACGAAAAGAACATTGCCACCGTAACACATTTAGCTGGCACCATTTTTTTATTTATTCCTGCGCTTGTTGTTTGGATATTGAAAAAAGATGACAGTGCTTACATAGCCGACCAAGCAAAAGAAGCGCTTAATTTTCAAATTACGGTTGCAATTGCACTGTTTGCTGCCAATATTCTTATTTGGATACTGGTGGGCTTGGCATTGATTCCTATTATATGGATTGCCAACATCATCTTCTGTATTCTTGCTGCAATCGCTACCAGTAAAGGTGAAACCTATCGCTATCCGATATGTCTACGCTTAATCAATTAAACCATCAATGTAAGGACTAACTTTGCCATCTAACCCATTACTGCATTTTGTTGGCTTTCCCAAATTTAACGAGATTAAACCTGCACACATTAGCCCAGCTATTGATGGTTTGATTGCAGAAGGCCGTGCTTTGGTCGAGCAACTGGCCACCAGCACAGAACAGCCCACATGGGATAATTTTGCCCTGCCTTTAGAAAATCATAGCGAAAAGCTGAACCGCGCATGGAGCCAAGTAGGGCATATGAATGCCGTCGTTAATAGCCCAGAATTACGCGAGGCTTACAATCTCAATTTAGCAAAATTAACGGATTATGGCACCGACATTTCGCAAGATGAGCGCCTATACAAAAAGTTTAAAACTATCCGAGCTAGTGCAGCCTTTACAAGCCTGTCACCTGCACAACAAACGATTATCAATCACGAAGTACGTGATTTTAAATTAAGCGGCGCAGAACTATCAAAAGACAAAAAATCACGTTTTAAAGATATTTCAGAACAGTTGTCGAAACTTAGCAGCAAATTTGAAGAAAATATCATGGATCATACTAACGACTTTAAACACGTCGTAGAGAGTAGTGATGACCTAGCAGGCTTGCCCGCAGATGTGATTGAAACAGCAGCGCAAGCTGCCAAAGCGGAGGGTAAAACTGGCTATCTTTTCACATTACACTTCCCTTCATACTTACCTGTGCTGCAATATGCGGATAATGCATCTCTTCGTGAAACACTCTATCGCGCTTACGCGACACGCGCTTCAGAATTAAGCAAGCCAGAATGGGACAACACGCCATTAATTAACGATATTCTCAAACTGAAACAAGAGGAAGCCAAGCTACTTGGATTTAACAATTATGCTGAGTTATCACTGACAACGAAGATGGCTGACACGCCAGCAGAAGTGAGTGAATTTTTAGAAACATTAGCGATAGAAGCAAAACCTTATGCTGAGCGCGACATGCAAGAATTAACTACTTATGCAAGCAAGCTGGGCATAGATGAGATGCAGGCTTGGGATGTTGCCTATGTAAGTGAAAAGTTGCGACAAGAAAAATATGCGTTTTCTGATCAAGAAGTTAAACAATACTTTCCTGAAGATAAAGTACTCAGCGGATTGTTTAAAGTAACTGAAACAATATTTGGTGTGCAGGTTAGAAGAGCGGAAGCACCAACCTGGCATAAGGATGTAAGGTTTTATGAAATTAGTGATCGTAACAATAAACCTGTTGCTTATTTCTATTTAGACCTCTACGCACGACAAAATAAAAGAGGTGGCGCATGGATGGATGAATGCATTACTCGACGAAAAAAAGCAGAGGGGCTAGAACTACCTGTCGCATACTTAACCTGCAATTTTTCTGCACCTGTGGGAGATAAGCCTGCATTATTTACGCATGATGAGGTTACAACCATGTTTCATGAGTTTGGTCACGGCTTGCACCATATGCTGACACAAGTAGATGAGTACGGTGTGTCTGGTATCAAAGGTGTTGAGTGGGATGCTGTTGAATTACCCAGTCAATTCATGGAGAACTTCTGCTGGGAGTGGGAAGTGCTACGCAATATGACATCTCATGTGGAATCAGGTAAGCAGCTACCGAAAGATTTATTCGACAAAATGATTGCTGCCAAAAATTTTCAGGCGGGGATGCAAACTGTCCGTCAAATAGAATTTTCGATGTTCGATATGCGACTTCATGGTGACTTTGACCCAAATGGCAGTAAAGCCGCACTAGATATTATTGAAGAAGTGCGTGATGAAGTCGCTGTCCTGAGACCACCTAAATGGAACCGCTTCCCAAATAGTTTTTCTCACATCTTTGCTGGTGGCTATGCTGCTGGGTATTACAGTTATAAATGGGCGGAAGTACTGTCCGCAGATGCTTTTAGTCTTTTTGAAGAACTTGGCGTACTCTCGATAGAAGCTGGCAATCGCTTTAAGAATGAAGTGCTTGCAAAAGGTGGTTCACGACCTGCAATGGAGTCATTTGTCGCGTTTAGAGGAAGAACACCGAACTTGGATGCTTTGTTAAGACACAACGGCATGACAAATTGATCAAAGTTCAAAATGCTTTTTATATAACTTTTAACATATTTGACAGAATTTTCTGACATTGCTTTCAGCATTTATCTGATATTGATATATGTCTTGTTTCACTAAGATGTAATCTCGTTGGCTAACTATTGAAAGGAAAATATGATGAGCAATCTTCATAAAAAACCGCAAATTCTATTCGGTGTTAAATCTTTTTTAGCAGGGTTGTTTTTAGTGTTTACTAGTTCCGTTATTGCTAATACAGACATTGATAGCGTGACTTATAACTACATGCCTGCAGATGCGTTAAAAAGTAGTATACAAAGTAGCTTATCTGCACAACAGATTGACTTATCAGGTTTAGAAATTGATGTGGATGACAAAGGCACCGTCAATGTTAGCGGTGACGTAGATTCAAAACAATCTGCAGAAACAATCACCAAAGTCATTAAAGAAAAACAAGGTGTTTATATGCTTTACTCAAAATTGAACTATCCAAGCATGTAATTTAGTAAAGATTTATGCTGCTCTGTCTTAGCAAATTATCAGAGCAAATAGAGACCTCTACTTATTGGTAGAGGTCTTTTCATTTGATTGAATGATGGTCATCACTCATTGAATATAATTGGCTTAAAAAGCTGCTTAAATCTCGCGTAAACACGTATTAAATTAAGTAGTTTTGCTGCATTTTAGTAAAAATGTGCTTACTAACGCATTTTGCTATTAATCTTACATGCTAGAATTTGCCTCATGAATAATCAAACTTTTAAATTAGCTACATGGAACGTCAACTCTTTAAACGTTCGTTTACCACATGTTTTAGATTGGCTAAAAGAAAATCCAATTGATGTATTGTGCCTACAAGAAACCAAACAAGAAGATGTTAAGTTTCCTTATGCAGACTTACAGGCTGCTGGTTACAATGCAGTCCACAGTGGTCAAAAAACCTATAACGGTGTTGCCATATTAAGCACACATGAAATCTCAGATGTGGCGTATGGCATTGCAGGGTTTGAAGACGACCAAAAACGGGTTATCTCAGCTACAGTTAATGGTGTGCGTGTTATCTGCGTCTACGTCGTGAATGGTCAGGCTGTTGACTCAGAGAAATATCAGTACAAAATGCGCTGGCTTACCGCATTAAGTAATTGGCTAACTCATGAGCTTATAAAATACCCTAACCTAGTAATTTTAGGTGATTACAACATTGCGCCTGATGACAGAGACTGCCACGATCCAGAAGCTTGGGAAGGCGATATTTTGGTGAGCCCTGCTGAACGTAATGCCTTTACTGCATTACTTGCATTAGGTTTGCATGATGCTTTTAGAATTTTCGAGTCTGATGATGGTCACTATAGTTGGTGGGACTATCGTATGATGGGCTTTAGACGAAACCGCGGCTTGCGTATTGACCATATTTTAGTGAGTGACGCTCTAAAGAAAAACTGTATAGCTTGTACTATTGACAAAACGCCCAGAAAATTAGAACGCCCCAGCGACCACACCCCCGTCATTCTTGAGATGATCTAATTTAAGCGTATATTCAGCCTTTAATGCTCACACCCAACTGCTTCAGTTTTCGGTAAAGATGCGTACGCTCTAGACCAGAAATTTCAGCCAACTTACTCATATTATTATTTACGAGCTTCATATGATATCTGAAATAATAGCGTTCAAATTCATCGCGCGCACTGCGCAACGGCTGCACTAAATCTATTGGCATAGAAGCATTGCCATCACTTGGCGCATCATTAAACTGCTCTAAAACACGTGCTACGTCCTCAAGTGTAATTTTTTCCCCAAGACTTGTAAGCATCAGGTTTTGTACCACCGCTTCCAGTTGTTTTAAATCACCAGCCCACTCAGCATTACGTAAAGCGTTTAAGGCAGCTACATCAAAGCTCTTATAGGGGATATTATCGGAAGACTCTGAAAGCAAAGTGGCCATAGATGCGACAAGCTCAGGAATGTCTTCAGGGTGATCATTCAAACAAGGTACTTTTAAGTTGGTGTTGCTGAGTGCCTGCAATAAAGCTGGCTCTATCATTTTGTTTTCGGCTAACTGTGGCAAGCTATAGGTCGTTGCACAAATCACTCGTGTATCGTACTTATTTGCATTCGACAGCAGCAGGGCCAAGCCTTTTTGTTCTGCTTTATTTAGCAAGGTCAGTTCTTCAATAAAAACCACACCCTCCCTTGCTTGGTTTAGAATTTCTAAGGGTGCATTCGTCAGTTTTTCATACTCAGTTAGACCCACCCAAGGGCTATCAGGTAAATGTAAAAAACGCGCGCACAGTTCTACGCTACCCCCTTTTTTACCAATGAGTAGCAGCGGTATTTTTGTGCGTGATACTTGCTCTAACCGTTGCTTCAACTCGTTGATCACTTGACTCTTACCTAAACTCGCCAAATTCATCTCTGTTTTTGGTAGGTTTTCAGCATGCGTTAGTGCTTCGCCAACTGTCTTTAACAGCTTTTGTAATGCAATTGGTTTTTCCAGAAAATCGAATGCACCAATTCTTGTTGCCTCGACGGCAGTGTCAATCGTACCATGCCCAGACATCATCACAACTGGCATATTCAATAGGCCAGCATTACCCCATTCTTTCAGCAGACTGATACCATCGCAATCTGGCATCCAGATATCGAGCAAAACCAAATCAGGGCGCTTGGCCAAGCGCATTTCTCGGGCGATTTGTGCGTTCTCTGCAGTTGTTACGCGATGCCCCTCATCTTGCAGAATATCACTTAATAATTCACGAATGCCCACTTCGTCATCTACTACCAAGATATTTCTAGATGCCATCTTTCTTTTAACCTTTTCTATTTCTAGCCTGTTAATTTCTACAGTCAACCGCTTATTAAAACACGCCTGCGTTTATTTGCCTGTTATTTTATTCATTTTGCTATTTTAATTTAGCTTGTTTTTTAGTTTCTAAAGCAATGTCCTTCGCCACTGGTAACTGTATAGTAATACAAGCACCACCAGAAGGGTTATTTTCTATTTTAATTTGCCCAAAATGTTCTTCCACCATTTTTTTGACAATTGCCAAACCTAAGCCAGTCCCATGCGCTTTTGTCGTGACATATGGTTCATATGCATGAGCGAGCACATCTTCAGGAAACCCTTGACCATTATCACTAACAAGCAACATTACCTCTGTGTCATTCCAAGCTGTTTTCACTATAATTTCAGGCGTGTCTTCCCCAACAAGCGCGTCTTGTGCATTTTGCATTAAATTATGCAACACCTGTCTTAACATGGTGCCATCCCCCATTAAATCGGGCATTTCTGGTGCTAAATCATAACTTATCTTTGCCTGCGAATTTTCATATAACCCCGAAACATCTTTAATAAGTTGATTAACATTAATCTTAGTTAGATGCGCAGATGGTGCCCGCGCATACTCACTAAACTCATTCACCATTGACTTCATCGCACCCACTTGGTTGACTATTGTCGTTGTGGCACGCTTAAGCATGCTTGCATCTTCTTTATTTAGCTTGTCAGATAATTTATGTTGCATCCTTTCAGCAGAGAGCTGAATTGGCGTGAGCGGGTTTTTAATCTCATGCGCCAAGCGACGTGCAACCTCACTCCAAGCTGCATCACGTTGGGCTTGCACCATCGTTGTAACATCATCAAACACAACGACAAACCCACTATTAGCGTTAGCTGGTAGTCTAGTCGCACGTACCAACAATAACTGTTTACCTTGCGGGCCCAACACCTCTAGTTGCCTACTAAGCTCTGCTTTAGTTTGCTCCGCTTCCAGTGTAAGCTCAAAATGCGTCTGCACCACCTTTACAAACTCCGCAAGAAAATGGTGTTCAACAGCTATTTTAGTAAATTTCTCGTTTTCGTATGGCCCTAAATTCACGCCTAAAATACCTGTTGCGGCCAAATTGAACGTTCTTAACTCCCCATTGCGATTAATTGCTAAAACCCCCGATGACAAGTGTGCCAAAATTGTTTCGAGATACCCGCGCGCCGCTTCTAATCTTGCACGATTTCGTTCAGTTGCTTTATTGGCATCTTGTAATTGGCGTGTCATGCTATTGAAGGACTTAACTAATACACCCAACTCATCCTTACCATGCTCTGGCAATATTTTGTCATAGTTACCATCTGCTATCGTTCTTGTGCCCTCTGCTAGCACTGTTAATGGCTGAGATAGCCTTCGACTGAGAACAAATGCAATCGCCAATGCAGACAGCATAGCGAGCATCAAGACTAACGTCAGTGTGAGTTTAAAAATATCTTTCAGAGAGTTTCTACTATACGAGAGCTCTTGATAATCACGATAAACTTCTTGCACCGATTCAGCTGTATTCGACAAGGTTTTAGGAACTGGATGCAATAGCTGAAGGATCAGTGTGTCTCCTGTTAACTCCGTTGAGTTGACAGGGACAAGTATGCGTAAATACAAACCCTTATCAGGGATTGGTTCCACCTTACCGACCAAGCGATAGCTAGCTTGTTTTAATTGAGATAAGCTTGGCAGCTCTGGCAGAAAGGTAGCGGAATCACCGCTGGAAACTGCCATTATCCGTCCGCTTGGTGATAGTAAAGTCGCATCTTGAATACCAGACTTCTCACGCAAATCATTCAACAACCTATACTGCGACCTGACTGGCTGAAGTGACAATGAGGTCGCCATGCTTTCTGCTTTTAGCTCCATATCTGCAAGTAAGGCATCTAAGGCACGCTGCCCCAAACTTAACCCACTATCTAAAGCAGACTCCACTTTGACGTTAAACCAAGACTCAATCGATTGTGAAAGAAAGTTAACGGATACTGCATAAACAATCACGCCTGGAATGATTGCCATCATGGCAAAAGCGCTGACCATGCGCAGGTTTAACCGACTGCCGACAACATGATTTTTAATATTGATATATAAGTTTTTAAACTGCAGCCCAATAAGGCCTACAAGCACTGTAGCCAGTGCAATATTGAGGTAGAGCAAAATTTTGTAATAGTTGCCAGATATTGCTGTGTTTGCACTTGCTAAGGACAGCAAATACAACAATATCAAACCTAATGCCGTACTGAAAAATACGATATATCTCATACTAATGACTTAAAGTTTAGGCACCCACTCAAAGGGCTCGGATACCATACTCCAATTTTCTGAACCAATGGTTTCGACTTGTATCGCCTTAGGTAATTTTGACTGATCTAATTTAACACTAAGTGTCGCGTCATACGTTTCATCAGGATTAACCTTAGACTTATCCAAAACCTTCCAGTCATACAATTGCACAAGCTCTATCATTGCTTCACTTAATATTTCATGAGAAGTTTGACGTCCATTTTGACTCACTAAATACTGTCGGCTAAGCGCGTGATAGCTTACCGAAATATTTGTACTTGCCGTTGTGACTTCTTTATCGAACCAAAATGTTCTTGGCTTCACTAATGCAAACTCGTACAAAAATGTGACATTGACACCCTTATTGACAGCCTCTTCTACTTTGTCATTAAGATCAATCTCTAAGTCGGCATTAAGTCGATACGCTTCGCCATTTAGCGTTAGATCTGCGCCTTTAATGACAATACTACCGGCAGAGGCGACTGCTTGAAAACACAAGAAGCTGATGACAATAAACAGGCTAATTCTTTTGTAATAAAGCATAGAAAAAGCCATCATGAGTTTTTGAGGGAATAAGTTGACCATGCTGAATATGAATGTTTTTAACTCCATCATCAATCAACCCTAATGGCAATTGAGTTGCATCTGCATTTTGTTTTAAAAAGCGATCAATTTGCTGCTGATTTTCTTCAGCAAATATTGAACAAGTAACATAAACCAATTTACCGCCTTTTGACAACAAACGCCACAAATTAGCTAAAATTAGCGCTTGTTGTTGCGTAAACGAGACAATGTCTGTAGCACGTCGCAACCACTTAATATCAACATGACGCCTGACGATACCCGATGCTGAACATGGTACATCTGCCAAAATGCGATCAAACGTTTGATCCGCTTGCCACTGCGCTGCATCGCCAAGCGCTGCTAACGCGCTTATGTTTAATCTTGTAAAGTTATCTTGTACTCGGGTTAGCCTATTGGCATCATTGTCTAGTGCCGTCAACTTCACATCAGCCAGTTCCATTATATGACCCGCTTTACCACCAGGTGCACTACAGGCATCTAGTACACGCAAATTTGGTTTTAAATCCAAAGCATGTGCTGCTAGCTGCGCACCATAATCTTGTATAGAAACGACACCTTCCATAAAGCCTGGTATTTTCTCAACAGAGACTGGTTTGGCAAGTATGATGGCTTCGCCTTCTAATACTGTCGCTTCTATATCTTGTCGCTGTAATAATTGTACATATTCTTTTACACTGGATTTTCTACTGTTCACACGCAAAGTCATCGGCGGGTGCATATTGCCAATCTGCAATATTGATTGCCAATTATCTGGATATTGAATCTTAAGTTTATCTATCCACCACTGTGGATAAGAATAAAGTGCCGCCTCATCTGCTTCAACCACTGATTGAAGTGACTCTTTTTTTCTTAAAAAATTACGCAGCACTCCATTGACCAAGCCTCTTGCCCATCGTGGTTTAGCTTTTCCTGCTGCCTTTACCGCCTGATCTACGACGGTAAAATCATCAGCCTGATCATGTAATAACTGATATAGCGCGACGAGTAACAATGATTGAATGTCTGCGTTATTGACAGGCTTCTCCATCAACTGCTCTAAATATGCACGAGATTCACCCAAAAAGCGTAATGTGCCATAGCTCAAATCTGCACCACCGCCCTTTTGTTGTTGCGTAGCTTGAGGAAAAGCTTTCAGTGCGTCAGGCAATGCCACAGTCAAATTACGACCAGACAAAACATCAGATACGGCCATCGCCGCGATTTGTTGTGAAATATACAAAGTTGTTTTCTTCTAACGATTAAATTTGAATGAGATGCAGTTTATAGTAATCATGCATTACTACAAACAAAAAAGGGCGACTCTTCATCGCCCACTTTCTTGTCCATATTCATACTAGTATTGGTTCGCCATTGCCAACAATCGCCTTACGCGTTCTTCTGTTTGCGGATGCGTGCTAAACAACCCTTTTAGACTTTTACCGGATAGTGGGTTAATTATCATCATCTGCCCAGTTTCAGGATGCAGCTCCGCTGTTTGATTTGGAATCTGATGTGCGTAATTATGAATTTTTTCCAGCGCAGAAGCCAATGCTTTAGGATCTTTACAGATTTCAGCTCCACCTCTATCTGCTTCATACTCTCTAGCACGAGAAATAGCCATTTGAATCAGACCCGCTGCCATAGGCGCCAAGAACATCATCAACAAACCAATAATTGCATTTGGCCTATTATCACCTTGCCCACCACCAAAAAGCATGCCGAATTGCGCTATCGCTGATATTGCACCAGCAACGGTTGCTGATATAGTAGAAATCAACGTATCTCTGTGTTTTACATGAGCAAGTTCATGTGCCATCACCCCTCGCAATTCACGTTCACTCAATATCTGCATAATCCCCGCTGTTGCTGCTACAGCAGCGTGTTCAGGATTTCTGCCTGTTGCAAATGCATTCGGCTGTTGCTCGTCAATGACATATACTTTTGGCATAGGCAACTGTGCATTTTCTGCCAACTCCTTCACCATATTATAATACCCGCGGAATTGCGCGTTATCTGGTGTAACTTCTTGCGCACGATACATTTTCAATACAGCTTTATCAGAAAACCAATATGCATACACATTCATCGCACCAGCAAATACCAGCGCGATCATCATGCCACTGTAGCCTCCAAATGCAGCACCCACACTACCAAACAAAGCAGTGATTGCTGCCATCAATACAAATGTTTTAATCCAGTTGCCTAACATGACATATCTCTCCTAGCCATTAAAATAAGCTCATTTTCAATACGGTTAATATGGTACTACCAGTCATTATATTCAAGTTAATGTGAAAAAAATTCACCTAATTTGACATGGTGCCCTTGAATAAATTGTTGTGCCGATTGCTTTTTCGCTCCTGGCATTTGTAACTCATGAATCAAGAGCAGACCTTCTGCACAACCGACTGTTATGGCAGCGTCAATGCCGACTATTTCGCCTTGGGTTGCTTGCCCTTTGCTTGCAGTTGCAAACCAAATCCGGCATGTCTCTCCTCTAAATTTTGCTGTAGCGACAGGAAATGGGTTGAAAGCACGCACCTGCCTTGACAAAGCAACGGCTGACAAACGCCAATCCAATGTTGATTCAGATTTTTCAACCTTATGCGCATAAGTAACCAAATTCTCGTCTTGAGGTTCCGCAGCTAAACGTCCCGATGATTGCAAAGTTTGCATCGCTTCTACCATCATTTTTGCACCTAAGTGACTAATGGCATCATGTAAACTTTGCGTTGTATCTGTTTCTAATATGGGCACTTTCCCTTTAGAAACCATTGCACCTGCGTCTAACTTCGGTACAACCTCCATTATGGTTACGCCTGTTTCAGTATCTCCCGCCAAAATTGCCCTATGAATAGGTGCTGCACCTCGCCATCTTGGTAATAATGAACCATGGATGTTGTAACAGCCGTACTTTGGCATATTGAGAATATCTGTTGGAATTATGAGACCATAAGCAGCCACTATCATCACCTCAGCGTGCACATCTGCAATCTGTGATTGCACCTCTTCAGGTTTTAGTGAGACTGGTTGAAAAACCGTTAAGCCGCATTTTAAAGCCAACACTTTAACTGGACTCGCTCGCAACTTCATTCCTCTTCCAGCAGGACGGTCTGGTTGCGTTAACACCATTGCAATTTCATGACCAGATTCGATTAATGCTTCCAGTGCGGGCACTGCAAATTCAGGCGTGCCAGCAAAAATAATTTTCATGATATTGGCTGCCTAGTATGTGTTTCTTGCAATTTCTCGCGCATGCTTAACTAATTTCGTTTTAATCCGATTACGCTTTAATGGAGACAGGTATTCGACAAATACTTTACCTAATAAATGATCTATTTCATGCTGTATGCAAACGGCCAATAATCCATCCACATCCATTTTGAACTTATCGCCATTACGGTCGAGTGCTTCTACTGTAATTTTCTCGGCTCTCGTCACCGTTTCATAAACGCCTGGCACTGACAAACAACCCTCCTCGTACTCTTGCTGTCCGCTTTTTGCAACAATTTTAGGATTGATTAATACTAGCAAGTCATTTTGCTCTTTACTCGTATCAATGACAATTAATTGAATATGCCGATCAACTTGCGTCGCTGCCAATCCTATACCTGGCGCGGCATACATCGTTTCTGCCATATCTTCAATCAATTGCCGTATCTCATCATTTACATCTAAAACAGGTTTTGCCACCTTGTGTAAACGCGGGTCTGGGTAATTCAATATAGTTAAGGTCGTCATAAAGTCGGTTATTTTGCCAAAAAAACTTGATTTCTTAATAAATTACGTGATAAATTTAATCTAATTTCGCGGATACAATCCGCATTATTGACCGAGGTCATTCAATGAATAAAAAATATTTTTACCGCTATATTATAACGCTGCTTACCTTAACTTGCTTAAGCCTTAATGCATTTGCTGATGAAATACAACTGAAAGAAAACCACCCCTATCGCCACGTTGTGGTTAAAGGTGACACGTTATGGGACATATCAGCAACATTTCTTAAAGACCCATGGCTATGGCCTAAAGTTTGGCGGATGAATCGTGCGCAAATTAAAAACCCGCATTTAATTTATCCTGGGGATGTGGTGGTGTTGGATACCAGTGGAAAAGATCCACGACTTAGCTTACTAAGAGAAACAGTTACATTAGAGCCCACAGTCCGCGTAGAGGATCTAGAAAAAGAAGCCATCAAAACAATCTCACCTAATGTGATTTTACCGTTCCTCAATCAACCATTACTGGTCGAAAACGATCAACTAGATCTATCACCACGTATCATTGCTGGCCCTGATAATCGCGTCATCTTAAGTCCAGGCTCGCGCGTTTATGTCAACAGTATTAAAGAAGGTGAAGGTGTGCATTGGAATATTTACCGTGCTGGCGACAAATTCATTGACCCAGATACAAAAGAGGTGCTTGGCACTGAGGCCGTCTACTTGGGTGATTTAGACATTAAACGATTTGGCGAGCCGGCATCCGCTGACATCGTCACTGCAAAAGAAGAAATTTTGGTTAAAGATCGCCTTGTAGCAGCACCAGACGAGTTCCAAAGCAGTTTTGTACCTCATGCACCTGAAAATGACGTTAAAGGTCGCATTCTGCGTGTTCATGGTGGTGTTGAAGGTGGCGTTGCTGAAGCCGGTTCTAACATGGTTGTTTCCATTAACCTTGGCAAACAAGATGGTATGGAGCCAGGCCATGTATTAGCAATTAGTCGCTATGGACGTATCATCAAAGATCCCGAGTATAAAAAAACAAATGACAAAAAAGAAACCTCAGAAAATGGTTTAGAACCAGGTCAAGTCAAGCTACCAGATGAAAGAGTTGGTCTTATGATGGTTTTTAGAACATTTGACCGCGTTTCTTATGGCCTTATCATGAATACGACAGGTTCTGTTTATACATTGGATGCAGTACATACGCCATAAATGCAGCATGCCATACAGCCTGAAGAACCCGACGAGATTGCATTATGGGTGGCGCTCAATCAAATTCAAGGCTTAGGAAGTGCTGGTGTATATCAACTACTGCGTAAATTTGGTACCCCAGAAAGTATTTTCAGCGCAAGCATTTCTCAGCTTAAATCAGTTGTCAGCGATGAGATTGCAACAAGCATTTACCAAGGTGTCCAGCCGGAAGCTGTTGAAGCCACACTGCAATGGCTTGAAAAAGATAATGCCCATGTCATCACGCTAGGCGACACGCATTATCCTCAACAGCTATTGCAAACTAGCAGCCCTCCAGTCATTCTTTATGCAATTGGTAACCTGACATTACTCAACCAACCAGCGATTGCAGTCGTAGGTAGCCGCAATGCAACCCAACAAGGTGAAAAAAACGCAGAAAGTTTTTCTAGAGACTTATGTGATCAAGGATTTTGCATTATCAGCGGTATGGCACTAGGTATTGATGGTGCCGCCCATCGCGGTGCACTTAAAAGCAATGGTGCTACCATTGCTGTTGTTGGTACCGGCTTAGATATTGTATATCCTGCCAAACATCGTGAATTAGCGCATCAAATTGCATCACATGGCCTCATACTTTCCGAATTCCCACTTGGCACGCCATCAAAAGCACAAAATTTCCCGCGTCGCAATCGTATTATCAGTGGGTTAAGTTTAGGCTGCTTAGTAATAGAGGCAAATAAAGATAGCGGATCGATGATTACTGCGCGGCTTGCCGCAGAGCAAGGAAGAGAAGTATTTGCAGTTCCAGGCTCTATACACTCCCCTGTTTCTAAAGGCTGCCATCAACTCATCAAACAAGGTGCAAAATTAGTAGAAAGTTCTGCTGATATCATTGAAGAACTCAAAAACGTGATTCCAGCCCATAGCCCCATTGGGCCCGTAACCCAAAAGGGCCAAAGCACGCCAGAAAGCAGCTCTATCCTAGCGTTGATGGGGTTTGACCCCATTAGTTTCGAGCCCTTGCTTGACGCTTCAGGATTGACGACAGAAACACTTTCATCCATGCTTATGCTGCTGGAATTAGAAGGTAAAGTGGCGGCATTAGCGGGTGGAAAATACCAACGCTTAATATAATATATGTGACAAGAGGGACGTTATGTTTGAGGTTTTAGTGTTCATGTTCGAAAATTACTTTGCAAATCAATCAATGCCTGATGATGCAACAATGGAACAAGAGCTATCTGCAGCAGGGTTTGAACAAGGTGATATTTTAGGTGCTTTTGATTGGTTTCAAGAAATGAAATCTATGCTTAATGCGCCAGAATTTGACTATGCGCATAGTGATACTGCGATTCGCCTTTTCACTAATAGTGAGTCCAAAAGAATTAACATCGAAAGCTTAGGTTTTTTAATTTTCTTGCAACAAGCAAATGTCATTAATGATGTCGAGCGCGATTTGATTATAGACCGTGCCATGGCACTCAACAAAGTCAAGCTAGGCATTGAAGAAATCCGTTGGATTACGATGATGGCATTATGGAATCAAGGTCGCGTTAAAGATTATTCTTTTGTAGAAGACGCTTTATTCAATCCACGCGGCATGACTATACAGTAACTTTAAAGCCTACCGATTATTGGCTAACCAAATTTGCATTCTTGATAATTGCAGAAATCACGCCCGCTTGATTAAGTGTGTAAAAATGGAAGCTAGGCACACCGCCTGCGAGCAATTTTTCACATATGTCGCTCATCACATCCGTGCCAAAAGCTCTTAACGAAGGCAAATCATCTCCATAGGCTTCTAGTCGCAAACGCAGCCATCGTGGAATTTCTGCGCCACAAATTCCTGAAAAGCGGGCAAGTTGGGTGTAGTTATAAATAGGCATAATACCTGGCACTATCGGTACTGCAATGCCTGCTTTATCACAACTATCCAAAAATCTGAAATAAGCATCCGCATTGTAAAAATACTGTGTAATAGCAGAGTTTGCACCTGCATCAACTTTACGTTTAAAGTGCTCAATATCTTTAGCAGCAGAAGTTGATTCGGGGTGAAATTCTGGATACGCTGCGACTTCAATATGGAACCAATCATCAGTTTCTTGACGAATAAAAGTGACTAGATCAACGGCATACTTAAAATCTCCAGCACTGACCTCACCTGATGGCACATCACCTCGTAACACTACCAGACGCTTTATTCCTTTATTTTTATAAGCATTAAGCAATTCTTTTATTTCAGCCTTACTCGATGATATACAGGATATATGTGGGGCTGCTGAATATCCTTCATCCTGAATTTCAAATACAGTATCCATAGTGCGGTCACGTGTCGACCCACCTGCACCAAACGTCACAGAGAAAAACTCTGGCTTATATATAGCTAGTTTTTCACGTGTGGCGCGCAGATTATTAATCCCCTCAGCCGTCTTTGGTGGGAAGAATTCAAAGCTTAATGTCGTATTTTTCATATTTATATTAATAGCCTGTACAAATCAAGGTGTTCTTTTACCAATAAGCAGGCTGGCAAGTACCCAAGAAATAAGGCTGTAGGCTACTGCACCAATTATGCCTGCCATAATAGTCTTTACCTCGAACCCTTGTAAATAGTACCCAACAGCCCAAAACAAGAAACCATTAATCACAAGGATAAACAATCCAAGTGTCAATACCGTGATAGGCAAAGTAAATACAATCAAAATGGGCCTAATTAGCATATTGACTAAACCAATCACAACCGCTGCAATTAGCGCCACATCAAGGCCAGTCATGTGAATATCAGGAATGAGATAAGCAACAACTAGCAATGCAAATGCATTCAATATCCAGCTTAATATAAACTTCATTCCTGACTCCTAACTAACTATTAATCACTAATAACGATAGTGCTCTGGTTTGTAAGGGCCGAGCACTTCAACACCAATATAATCCGCTTGTTCTTGCGTTAACTCGGTCAATTCTGCATTGAGTGTTTTCAGTTGCAATCTCGCTACTTTCTCATCCAAGTGTTTAGGTAACACATACACACCTACAGGATAATCAGCTGTTTTAGTAAACAACTCAATTTGCGCGATTGTTTGATTCGCAAAGCTTGAGCTCATCACATAACTTGGATGACCAGTACCACAGCCTAAATTCACTAAACGGCCTTTAGCTAACAAAATAATGCGTTTACCATCTGGGAAAATCACATGATCGACCTGTGGTTTAATTTCATCCCACTCATATTTTTCTAACGAAGCGACATCAATCTCATTATCAAAGTGACCAATGTTTGACACAATGGCTTGGTCTTTCATACGCGCCATATGATCATGTGTAATCACGTGGTAGTTACCAGTGGTAGTCACAAAAATATCGCCATGCGCACAAGCATAGTCCATCGTCACGACACGGTAGCCTTCCATCGCTGCTTGCAGAGCACAGATTGGGTCAATCTCGGTCACCCATACTTGGGCTGACAAAGCACGCAACGCTTGTGCAGAACCTTTACCCACATCACCGTAACCAATTACCACTGCTACTTTACCTGCAATCATTACATCGGTTGCACGCTTAATCGCATCGACTAATGATTCGCGACAACCGTATAAGTTGTCAAATTTAGATTTAGTCACTGAGTCATTAACGTTAATCGCTGGGAAAGCTAATTTACCCTCTTTATGCATTTGGTATAAACGATGCACACCAGTGGTGGTTTCTTCAGTTACCCCTTTGATTTGCGCTAAACGTGTCGAGTACCAAGTTGGATCTGTTTTAAGTTTTTCTTTAATCGCATTAAATAAACAAATCTCTTCTTCAGAACCTGGATTATTCAACACAGATAAATCTTTTTCAGCACGTGTGCCTAAATGCAGTAGTAAGGTAGCATCGCCACCATCATCCAGAATCATGTTCGAATAACCACCGTCCGTCCATTCGAAGATGCGGTGTGTGTAATCCCAGTATTCAGCGAGTGTTTCGCCTTTTACCGCAAACACTGGTGTACCACCTGCAGCAATAGCGGCCGCAGCATGATCTTGGGTTGAGTAAATATTGCATGATGCCCAACGCACTTCAGCACCCAAATCTTTTAGGGTTTCAATTAGCACAGCGGTTTGAATCGTCATGTGAAGCGAACCAGTGATACGCGCACCTTTAAGAGGTTGCGCTTTTGCATATTCTTCACGAATTGCCATCAAACCAGGCATCTCTGTTTCGGCAATCGCAATTTCTTTACGACCATATCCAGCTAACCCAATGTCAGCAATTACATAATCTTTTATATCAGCTACAGTATTCATAATTTTCCTTTAATGAATGAAAACTGAGCAAGGAAATACATCGTTGGAAGCAGTCGCTCACCTTTTATATTCCGTGCTCGCACAGTAAAAAGTGAACGCAGTTAAAACATCTCTGAGCCTGGGAGCATGGGAATACTCTCGCAACGTTCCTCAGAAGTTAGTTATTATATCTTTAAAATACAAATTTTCAAAAAATCAGACACTTGGCTCTGACCAGAGTTCATCAACATCGTAAATACCCCAGTTTTCAGCTTTTTCCAATGCCTCAACTTCATCATTACTCGCTGGTTTTGACAAATCCACTATTTTAATAGGGATCCTAGATTTAGACTTTATAGAGAAAAAAACTTTAACAACAGGGGTTAATAACGATTTTGTAGATTGATCAACAACCACACCCATTCGTTTTGATTTTAGTAAGACAACCGAACCGATGGGATAAATACCAACACTTCTGACAAAAGCTTTTAGTATTTCTAGATCAAAATGACCATTCCAACTAGCCATTTTTTTTAATGATTCACTTGGCTCCCAACCTGACTTATAAGGTCTATTCGAAGTAATTGCATCATAGACATCGCAAATTGCACCCATTCTTGCAAAATGACTAATATTATCGCCTTGAAGTTGATGTGGATAGCCCGTACCATCCATTTTCTCATGATGATGCAGACAAACATCTAAAGCAACCTCATCTGTAATACCTGCCTGCTGTAACAAAGCATAGCCTTTTTCTGGGTGAAGCTTCACTGATTTAAATTCATCCTCTGTGAGTGCCCCAGGTTTATTCAGAATCTCAAGCCGAATAGCTGCTTTACCCACATCATGTAGTAACCCAGCCAAACCAGCTTGCTTAACGGCAAGGTCGTCTAATCCCAATTGCTTTCCTAACGCAGTCATCAGTGCACAAACCGCAACACTATGCATGTAAGTGTAGTCATCTTGTGTTTTTAAGCGTGCTAAACTTATGAGTGCGCCCTGGTTTCGTTCAATAGATGCCGATATTTCATCTACTAATGGCATCACAGCTTCCACATTGACCGCTTTACCCATTCTGACATCGCTGAACATGCCTTGAACTGCTTTTCTAGAAGCAATGATGAGCCGCTTTGCTGCTTTACTTTCTTCTGCTGCACTAATCTTTTTAATTACAGGTTTTTCTTCCTGTGGAGATGTTAAGTTTTCTATCGCTTGTTCTATTATTTGAGATTTATTTTTCTCTATATCTAAGCCTTTACTGACATCAATAACCACTTCTTTGACAATACTCGCTTGAAGTCTGGCTAAATCTTTGGGACTGTCAATAATGAATTTAGATTTCCAAAACGGATGATTAACCCATGCACCTTTAAGTTCATGGATATGCATCCCAAGTCTGACTTGTTTTGTGGAAATCGTTTTAAGCATGAAGGTATTTTGACAATATATATACCATTTACATATAAAAAAAAGAGGGCTAATTAGCCCTCTTTTTGCGCCATACCCAACTAAGCTAGATGCCCGCAGCAGACTTAAGCACATCGGCTTTATCTGTAGCCTCCCAAGTAAACTCAGGTTCATCTCGCCCGAAGTGACCATACGCTGCTGTCTTAGTATAAATGGGACGGAGCAAATCAAGCATTTGCACAATGCCTTTTGGGCGCAAATCGAAGTGTTCGCGCACCAGTTGCGTCAATACGGCATCTGATACTTTACCTGTTCCATATGTCTCTATCATGATAGAAGTCGGTTGCGCTACGCCAATGGCATAACTCATTTGCACCATACACTTATCAGCTAGGCCTGCCGCCACAATATTCTTGGCTACATATCGCCCAGCGTAAGCCGCCGAACGATCTACTTTTGAAGGATCTTTACCAGAGAATGCGCCTCCGCCATGTGGCGCTGACCCACCGTATGTATCGACGATGATTTTACGGCCGGTTAAACCACAGTCACCTTGTGGTCCACCAATCACAAAGCGTCCCGTTGGGTTAACCAAAAACTTAACATCGCCTTTGATTAACTCTTTTGGTAATAGAGGTTTAATAATTTCTTCTATCGTTGCTTCGCGCACTTGATCTAACGCTATTTCTGGCGCATGTTGTGTTGATACCAATACCGTATCAATTTTATGTGGCTTACCATCCACATATTGTAATGTGACTTGCGCTTTGGCATCTGGACGTAACCAAGGTAAGCGGCCGTCTTTACGTAACTGAGCTTGTCGCTCCATGATGCGATGACTTAACCAAATCGGTAGCGGCATCAATTGTGGCGTTTCATTAACAGCGTAACCAAACATCAAACCTTGATCACCAGCACCTTGGTCCAGCGGGTCATCATTTGCATTATCAACACCCTGTGCAATATCGGGCGATTGTTTGTCATAGGCTACCAAGACAGCGCAGCCTTTATAGTCAATACCAAAGTCGGTATTATCATAGCCTATGCGTTTAATCGCATCACGCGCTACTTTAATATAATCAACATTTGCAGTGGTGGTAATCTCCCCTGCTAGCACAATTAAACCTGTATTCGCTAGCGTTTCTGCTGCGACACGCGCTGTTGGGTCTTGGGCTAAAATTGCGTCTAAGATACTATCGGAGACCTGATCCGCTAACTTATCAGGATGGCCTTCAGAAACAGATTCTGAAGTAAAAAGAAATTCATTCATTGTATGCCTTGATCACGTTAAAGTTAAAGAATATAGAAACACCTACTAAAGGCTAAAGCAAGTGCATCAAACCAATCAGTTGGCTATTGTAGTGCATAATAAGTTCAAACTATACAAAAATTTAACTAGTTCCATACTCAAAATCATCACAATAAAGTATTATCGACTGCATGAAACTTAACTTTACGAAAATGCAGGGCACAGGCAATGATTTTGTTGTAATTGACAGCTATACATCCCTTGTCACGCTGACCAAAGCGCAAATCCAACATATCGCAAACCGTTATTTTGGTGTGGGCTGCGACCAACTCTTAATGGTAGAAAAAACGCAACTCCCAAATGTGGATTTTCGTTATCGAATCTTTAATGCTGATGGTGGTGAAGTTGAACAATGCGGCAATGGGGCAAGATGCTTTGTGCGCTATGTAGTCGAAAAAGGGCTCACCAATAAACATGAAATCAATGTGGAAACTGCTGGTGGCATTATTACGTTAACGTTAGCAGATAATGGAGAGGTCAAAGTAAATATGGGCGTGCCGAACTTCAATCCCGATGCACTCCCTTATCTCACCGCTAAACAACAGCTGCTCTATGATTTGCCAATTGGCGACACATTCATTCAAATAGCAGCGGTGTCTATGGGAAATCCACACGCTGTCGTTACGGTAGATAATGTTGAAACTGCAAAAGTGACTGAAATTGGTCCACAAATAGAGTCACATCCGCATTTCCCCAATCATGTTAATGCAGGTTTTATGCAGATTGTTAACCCACACGAAATCAAATTGCGCGTTTATGAGCGAGGTAGTGGAGAAACGTTAGCATGCGGTACTGGCGCATGTGCAGCAGTAGTGAGTGGTATTCGCTTAAATTTGCTACAATCCCCTGTATTAGTCAATACACGTGGTGGCCAACTCATTATCAAATGGGAAAACGCAAACTCACCTGTGATGATGACTGGTCCTGCAAAAATTGTATTTGAAGGCACCATAGAAATTTAATTATTAGTGAAATTTAAACATTAGCGATTTAAAAATTAGGATTTAGAATGCAAGAAGACCAAGTTGGCGCTTATTTGAAAGAACACCCAGAATTTTTTGAGAAAAATGCAAGTCTACTTGCTGATATTCACTTACCCAGCCCACACGGCAACGGCACAATCTCTCTCTCTGAAAGGCAGCAATTAGCACAACGCGATAAAATTGCGGCACTTGAAGGGCGTTATGCTGAACTTGTGCTCAACGCGCAGGAAAATGACGCTATTGCTAACAAAATGCATCAATTTTTCGTATTACTACAACAAGCAAAGAGTTTTGATGCTGTAGAGCAACTGGTCACCAACCAACTACCAAAAGCGTTCAATATCACGGACACATGCTTAAGGGTTTGGACCAAACCAGAAAATACAAATGAGACGGAAACCCTTATCTTTAGTGACGTACCAGAATCAATTCAAAAATGGGTCAACACTATCCACAATGTCTACTGTGGAGAAACACCCACAAGCATTGTTATTGATGACTGGTTTGCGCAACCAGTGCAATCACTAGCCGTATTGCCATTGAGAAATAAAATGGTTTATGGCTATTTAGCTTTGGGAAGTCATGAAGAAAAACGGTTTTATGTCGGCATGGGCACAGATTTTTTACAAAAACTTGACGATCATGTCAGTGCAGCTTTCTCTAGGTATATCAACACGTAAAATTTGGACTTATTAACTGAATATCTTAATTATTTGAACGTTGAGCGTGGTTTAAGTCCGCTCACAAGAGAAAATTATGCGCGCGATATCAAACAATTATTGAATTACAGTAAAGATACTCAGCTAAAGGATGTCAACACAACATACATTCGCAAAATAGTTGCGACATTACACAGCAAAGGCCTAGGTGGTAAAAGCATTGCGCGCATGCTGTCCAGCTGGCGTGGATTTTTTGATTTTCTCATCCAACGGAAAGGGTTTAGTCAAAATCCAGCACATGGCATCCGTGCGCCTAAATCTGCAAAATCGCTGCCTCAAGCCCTCTCCATAGAACAAGCCATCAAGTTAGTGGATATTAAAGAAGATGATGTATTGAGCATGCGTGACCATGCTGCATTGGAGTTGTTTTACTCTTCAGGCTTACGACTAAGCGAGCTTGTTAATCTTAATATTGACCAAATCGACTTTACTGAAGGGACAGTTCTGGTACACGGCAAAGGGAACAAAACACGTATCGTCCCACTCGGTAGTCACGCAATCACTGCTTTAAAAAATTGGCTAGGCTTACGCACTAGCCTATTAATAAGTAATCCAGCAGAAACAGCCGTATTTGTCGGAAAACAAGGAAAGCGCATCTCTGCACGCAATATTCAATACAGGTTAAAGGATTGGTCAATCAAGCAAGGGGTTAATACTTCTGTTCATCCTCACATGCTACGCCACAGTTTTGCATCGCATGTTTTACAATCCAGTGGTGATTTAAGAGCAGTGCAAGAAATGCTTGGGCACGTGAACATCAGTACCACACAAGTCTACACCCATTTAGATTATCAACATTTAACGAAAATATATGATGCTGCGCACCCAAGAGCAAAGAAAGGTCGTAACAAGTAACTTATGTAAATCACATACATCTAAACAAAGATCATAAAAGAGCACTAAACCAATTAAACCGCAACTTTATAATGGTTTTTATGTCTGACTTAATATGGCAGAATAATAAGTATGAAATCTATAATTAAAAATAACTATTAATTTTAAAATCAACAGTTCACGAAAAGGATCACAATGGAACACACACTACCAGCACTTCCCTACGCAAAAGGCGCGCTTGCACCACATTTATCAGAAGAAACACTAGAGTTTCATTATGGCAAGCACCACAATGCTTATGTGACTAACCTAAACAAGCTTATTCCAGGCACTGAATTTGAAAATGCCAGCTTAGAAGATATCATCAAAAAAGCTTCAGGTGGCGTTTACAATAATGCTGCACAAATATGGAATCACACATTCTTTTGGAACTGTATGAAACCAAGTGGTGGCGCAGCACCTACTGGTGCACTAGCCGATGCAATCAACACTAAATGGGGCTCATATGATGATTTCAAAGCGGCTTTCCAAGCATCTGCAGTTGGTAACTTTGGTTCTGGCTGGACATGGCTAGTGAAAAAAACTGACGGCTCTGTAGACATTGTTAATATGGGTGCGGCAGGCACGCCATTAACAACAGGCGATACGCCTCTACTTTGTATTGACGTATGGGAGCATGCTTACTATATTGACTATCGCAACGCACGCCCAAAATTCGTTGAAACATTTTTGACTAGCTTGGTTAACTGGGATTTTGCTAGCGCAAATTTTACAGCTTAATTTTTGCTAAGTTTACGTTATAAAGCCAAGTGCATGCACTTGGCTTTTTGATTTATATTCTATGCCCATTACCAAAACTATTTTTCTAATCAATTGTCATTTTGATAGTGAAGCGCTTCTTCACATCGCAATCGTATACTAGGTTTTACTCTTTTAACCACTCAGTTTCCAAGCTTTGAAATGTCACATATCAAACGTGACGATTACATCTATTTTAATGAATCATTGACAGGAGCAATATATGCAGGATTTTCTGGTTTCTATTGGCCTAACTGATAGCAATGAACTTTTAACTCTCACAAAAACAGGCGTTCGAATATGCATCATCATTATGGTTGCATTAACGGTCAAATTTGTTTCTGGTCGCTTTATCACAAGCCTCAAAAACTATTTGAAAAATCGATCTATCAATGATTTAGAAGAATATAAGCGCATTGATACCATCGGCAGAGTTTTCCGATACACCGTGACGATAGCAATCCTTGTCGTTGCAGGCATTCAAATTCTAAATGAAATTGGCATCTCAATAGCCCCTGTTTTAGCTGCTGCTGGGGTTGCTGGTGTTGCCATTGGCTTTGGTGCGCAAAGCCTTGTAAAAGACTACTTTACCGGATTCTTCTTATTACTTGAAAATCAAGTCCGTCAAGGGGACGTTGCGGAAGTAGGTGGCAAAAGTGGCTTGGTAGAAGAAGTCACATTACGCTATATCAAAATGCGTGATTATGATGGCAATGTTCACTATGTGCCCAATGGTACGATTTCCACTGTGACAAATATGAGTCGAGAGTTTGCACAATCGGTCATTGATATAGGCGTTGCGTATCGCGAAAATGTAGACGAAGTCATGCAGGTGATGACAGAGGTTGGTCAACAGCTTAGGGCAGATAAAGATTTCAAGCATAAAATACTAGCTGATATGGAAATGGCTGGCGTTGATCAACTAGCTGACTCAGCTGTTGTTATTCGATGCCGATTCAAGGTGCTACCACTAGAGCAATGGGGTGTCAGACGCGAGTACTTTAAACGTTTAAAAGCT
This sequence comes from Methylophilaceae bacterium, assembly GCA_051252095.1. GTDB lineage: Bacteria > Pseudomonadota > Gammaproteobacteria > Burkholderiales > Methylophilaceae. The sequence continues at coordinate 23,604 of JBPOFK010000001.1, read as the reverse complement.
GCATTTGATAAAAAGGGAATAGAGATTCCATTTCCTCATTTAACGTTATATCAGGGGGCTGAGCAAGATGGCACAGCACCTGCACTACATATAAAAAAACTAAACAACGCCTAAAATAAAGCGTATTTAAAGCATGACTGCGCTCATGGTAATATTGCATCAATGACACTTATGCTAATAATACATTATGGTTGATGTGCTAACGCCAGCCGCGATATGGACGCTAATCAAAAATGCTAGTCAGTGGTTAGTCAATTTACGACGTGCGAGTAAAACACGTCAAAAAGAGTCTGTAAACGCGTTGCGTCAGGTTGTCTTAGTCGCACGTAAAACAGCTGTTTATGTTCGCCAGTTGGATGACACCCAACAACGTCATTACCCAACAGAAGTCGAGCTAGCTACTTTGTGGACAGAGCTCAGTTTTGCTTTAGAAGATCTTAAAGTAACCAAACTTGCGAAACGCTGTTCGATTAATGGCAAGCAATGGGCAGACCCTAAAAGTATGGATACAGCATTTTTAGAAAAAGCAGATGCTGGCCTAGAGCGGGTTGAGCAATTGGCTAGTCATCTGCTGGCTGAATTACGACCATAAAATCATGTTAATATAGCAACTATGTTGCAACGCGCATTAATTCATCTTAGCTTAGTATTACTATTTGCTTTCACGCAAATGGGGGTTGCTACGCATGAAATTAGCCACTTCACTGACAATTCAAAGCAACACCAACAAGATAAAAACCATCATCAAAACCAGTGTGAACAGTGTATTGCATTTAGTCATGCAGCCAATGCGCCATTAACACATAGCTTTGTTTTTAATAGTCCCTCAACAGAGCAGATCTTTTTTGCTGACAACCCAGTCAGCTCAATCTCATCTTTAACCACACTCTACAGCGCACGCGCGCCACCAACTCGCTCACAAGCTTAACTTTTTACGTCAATCTAGCGATGACTAGACTGACTTATTATTGATTATATTGTGAGGATTATAAAATGCTGTCTCAACGACAACGCGCGTGTGCACCTAGTGTAGCACCCAACTTAACACGTAAAAAATTACTATTAGCAATCTCTACTATTTTTACAAATTGCATCGCCTTTAGTGGTTCAAGCTTGGCAGCTGATGCAACTAACCTTGACTTAAACCCAGTTGCTGTCACTGGCAATCCCCTTGGCGTTGGTTCTGATGAGCTCGTTGTTCCTGTATCTGTGCTCAATGGACGTGAACTTAGCCTACGTCGAGAAAGTACGTTAGGTGAGACCTTGAACGGTATACCTGGCGTTACGGCAACCCAATTTGGTCCTAACGCATCTCGCCCTGTAATTCGCGGATTAGATGCTGAGCGCGTCAGAATAATGCAAAATGGCATAGGCATTTTAGATGCTTCCAGCCTCAGTTTCGATCATGCTGTGGGCGTTGACCCGTTGATTATTGAACAAATTGATGTGGTACGTGGGCCAGCCGCCTTGCTTTATGGTGGCAGTGCCATTGGAGGTGTTGTAAATGCAATTGATCATCGCATTCCAACAGAATCGCTTGAGGGCATCGTTGGCCGTGCGGAAGCTCGTTTTGGTGGTGCCAATGATCAACGTAATGGTGCGGCAGTCATTGACATTGGTAATGGCCAATTTGCTATGCATATTGATGCTTATAAACGTAAAACGAATGATTTAAATATTCCAGGCTATGCTGTATCTCGTCGCAAGAGTGAAGCTGATGGCACGCCCAGAGAAAACAATGGAAAGCTAGTCAATAGTGATGCAGAAAGCGATGGCGGCGCATTGGGGGCATCATTAACATTCGATAATGGTTACATTGGTGCGTCCTTTTCAACACTTGATAATAATTATGGTGTTGTGGCAGAAGAAGATGTCCGCATCGATATGAAAAGTGACCGTTGGGATTTAGCATCTGAATTTACAGATGTAGGCACCATGATTCAACGTGTGAAGTTTCGCATGGCGCACACCGATTATGAACATCAAGAACTAGAAGATGGCGAGGTTGGTACGACCTTTAAAAATCGTGGTTTAGAAGGCAGCTTTGAAGCAGGGCATGCCCCTATTGCTGGCTTAACTGGTGTCATTGGTTACCAATTCAGCAATACTAATTTTGAAGCCTTGGGCGATGAAGCTTTTGTACCGAATGTGAATACGCAGAATCAAGCAGTTTATTTGTACGAAGAGCTTCCATTAGGTGGCAATGAAGATGCGCCACATAAACTCACATTTGGTGGTCGCTTAGGTCATACACAGGTTGATTCAAAAGATAGTGTTAATTTTGGCGCAGGTCAAAACAATAGTTTTAACCCTAATAGCTTTGCACTAGGTGGCTTATACAGCATTGATAGTAATTGGTCACTCACTGGGAACTTGTCGCACAATGAGCGCGCACCTAGTTATTTCGAGCTATATGCCAATGGTGCTCACGTGGCTACTGGTCAGTTTGAGGTAGGCAATAGTGACTTCAATAAAGAACGATCAAACGGTATTGATGCGCAAATACGCTGGAAAGATGCAAAAAATAGTTTTAGTTTAGGTGCGTATTACACGCGTTTTAGTAACTTTATTGGTCTATTTAATACAGGGGTCGACATAGAAGTAGAGCCAGGAGAATTTTTGCCAGAGGCACAGTTTACAGCCGTACCAGCCACGTTTAAAGGGATTGAAGCAGAAGGTAAATTCAACTTAACTTCTAATTTGGATTGGACGGTACGTGGTGATTATGTGCACGCGAAAGATAGACGCAATAATGATTATCTGCCCAGAATTTCACCGTTAAGGCTAGGCACTGGACTGCAGTATCAGCAGAATGGGTTTAGTGCACGTTTTGATATATTGCGCGCATTTGCACAGAATAATACTGCTGATAATGAGCTAAAAACAGATGGCTATACGAATATGTCTGCACTCATTGCCTATAAACTTCCAATCAAGTTTCATATGGAATTATTCGCAAAAGCGAATAACCTATTAAATGAAGAAATCAGGGAACATGCCTCTTTCTTAAAAGACATTTCACCAGCTGGTGAGCGCTCACTTGTTATTGGAGCAAGAGCAGACTTTTAAAGATGTAGCATTTGGTTTGACACAGGGTTGGTATGAACCAACCCTGTTTTTTTAAGCAAAAAGTATCAAGCCCCACGTCATCACCACATTGGTCAGGGCAACAAACACAGCAGCGCTACCAATATCTTTAGCACGTTTGGCCAATGCATGACGCTCAATAGAAACGCGATCAACCACTGCTTCTACTGCAGAATTAAGCAACTCAACGATTAATACTAAAAAAACACTACCAATCATTAAAATACGATGCAATGCTTCACCCTCCAAATAAAGTGCGAGCGGAATTAACACGACTGCCAGAAACACTTCTTGTCTAAAGGCATCCTCATGCTTGAAAGCTGCTCTAAACCCTTCTAAAGAATAACCGAAAGCATTCATTAACCGTCGAATACCTGTTTTACCCTTAAATGGACTTTCTTCATGGGATTGAGAATTTGAGTCTGAATTGTTCATGATTAAATCACCAAAAAATGTTCGCTGCATTTTAACATGCGTTATTATGTTGTTTTATGGAATAATTAATAAAGGTTTTGTGACATGGCACGTATGGTTAATTGCATTAAATTGGGTAAAGAAGCGGAAGGCATGGATTTTCCACCTTACCCTGGAGAACTAGGCAAACGGATTTATTTGCAAGTATCGAAAGAAGCATGGGCAACTTGGCTAAAACAGCAAACAATGTTGGTGAATGAAAATCGACTTAGCTTAGCAGATCCAGCTGCCCGCAAATATTTAAGTGAGCAAACTGAAAAATACTTTTTTGGAGAAGGTGCTGATGTGGCAGAAGGTTATGTGCCTGAATCCAAGTAATCGCAAACTCCTCAGATGAAAAAAATTATATTCGTTTTAGTTGCTTTCTTCTTGTTTCAACAGTTTTATCCAACTAAAACAGTAGAAGTGAACGCAATTAAACATGAGAACGTCATTCTATACGCAACCGCTTGGTGTGGTTACTGTAAAAAAATGAGAGGTTTCCTAGCTGAAAATAATATCAACTATATTGAGTATGATGTAGAAAAATCTGAAGAAGGCAGAAAGCAACATGAAGCCCTCAATGCTAGAGGCGTGCCTGTTTTAGATATCAAGGGCACGATTATCTATGGCTATGATTTAAACAATACCAAACATGTCCTGCAAACACTCCACCTTATGTAGTTTGTTTAATTAAGACTCAATAAAAAACCCGCCATAACGCGGGTTTTTATTTGAATGGCATCTTATTTTTTATAGGTTTTTACACCATCGGCTGTTGCCAATAATAAAACATTCGCTGGACGCGCCGCAAACAAGCCATTGGTTACAACACCAACAATTTGATTAATTTTTGCTTCCATCGCTATTGGATCATTAATCGTTAAATTGTGCACATCTAATATAATGTTGCCATTGTCCGTTGTAAAGTCACGTAATTTTGGCTGACCACCTAACTTCACTAACTCGCGTGCCACTTGTGAACGTGCCATTGGCAATACTTCTACAGGCAATGGAAATTTACCTAATACTGGTACATATTTGGTTTCATCACATATACAGATGAATTGTTTAGCGACCGCAGCAACAATCTTCTCACGCGTTAACGCACCGCCGCCACCTTTTAGCATATGCATATGCTCAGTAATTTCATCCGCACCATCAACGTAAATATCCAAGCTATCGACACTGTTTAAGTCAAAGACTTCAATACCATGACTACGCAAACGCTCTGCCGTCGCCTCAGAACTAGCTACTGCACCATCAATTTTATGTTTAACCTTTGCTAACTCTTCAATAAAATAGTTAGCTGTTGAGCCTGTACCAACGCCTATAATGCCCTCTTTTACGTATTCCACTGCTGCTTTAGCTACCTGCTGCTTTAATTCGTCTTGCGTATATGCCATTTTAAGTAAATCCTTAACAAAGTCTTTATAATGTAAACAAAACATAACTATACACTGCTCCGCAAAATTTAAACATGACCACCACTTGAATTAAGCATGTCAAAACCAACGATTAAAGAATATATTGCCAACATTGAAAACTCACATGTGTATGATGTTGCGATAAATACGCCACTGGATTTACAACCAATCCTTTCCAAACGTATTCATAACCGCGTGTTGCTTAAACGTGAAGATATGCAGCCCGTGTTTTCCTTCAAATTACGTGGTGCCTACAACAAAATGGCGAAGTTAACTGCAAACCAATTACAACATGGGGTCATTGCGGCTAGTGCTGGAAACCATGCACAAGGTGTTGCATTAGCTGCGCAAAAACTTGGTTGCCGCGCCGTCATTGTCATGCCCACCACAACACCGCTGATTAAAATAAATGCTGTTAAAAATCTTGGTGCTGAAGTTGTTTTGGCTGGCGATAGTTATTCAGATGCTTACCTACAAGCACTTGCATTAGAAAAATCTGAAAACCTTAACTTTGTGCATCCATATGATGATCCTGACGTCATTGCTGGACAAGGCACTATTGCGATGGAGATATTGAATGCTCATCCAGAACCCATTGATGCTGTTTTCTGCTGCGTAGGCGGTGGAGGATTAATCTCTGGCATAGCTGCTTATATCAAAGCAAAACGACCTGACATTAAAATCATTGGTGTCGAAGCTAAAGATGCAGAAGCCATGACTGAATCACTTAAGCAAGGCAAGCGTGTTACTTTGGAGCATGTAGGGCTTTTTGCAGATGGTGCTGCTGTAAAACAAGTTGGAGAACACACTTTTGCACTATCACAACAGTATGTTGATGAAATGATTGTGGTGAGTAATGATGAAATTTGTGCCGCCATCAAAGATGTATTTGAAGATACACGTAGTATTCTAGAACCGGCAGGTGCCTTAGCAACGGCTGGTATTAAAGCTTATGTTGAGCGTGAAAGAATACAACATAAAACACTGATTGGTATTGCTTCTGGCGCTAATATGAACTTTGATCGCCTGCGCTTTGTTGCAGAGCGCGCAGAGGTAGGCGAGAAAAGGGAGGCTATTTTAGCTGTCACCATTCCAGAAAAGCCTGGCGCTTTTAAGGATTTTTGCCGTTTGCTTGGTACGCATAATATTACAGAGTTTAATTATCGCTATTCAGATGAAAAAGAAGCACATATTTATGTTGGCGTAGCTATACATGATCACTCCGAAGTCAAAAAGTTAGTGGCTAGCTTGCAAGCGGAACTTTTGCCCGCTATCGACCTCACAGATAATGAGGTAGCAAAATTGCATTTGCGTCATTTAGTCGGAGGGCATGCGCCGTTGGCTGTAAATGAGGTTGTGTATCGCTTTGAGTTTCCAGAAAGACCGCATGCCCTGATGAATTTTTTAGACAAAATGGGGCATGACTGGAATATTAGCTTATTTCACTACCGCAATCATGGTGCAGATTTTGGCCGTGTATTGGTTGGCATGCAAGTACCGCCTAATGAATTTAATGATTTTACTGATTTTCTTAATCGGCTTGATTATCCATACTGGGATGAAACAGACAATCCTGCTTACAAATTATTTTTAGGCTAAGGCAATGCGTGCAGAGCAACCAATGTGATGGTTGCAATCAACCAACGCTTATGGATAAGATTGCTAACCAACTGTTTTAATTAGTTAAATATTCTATCAAAATTTAGCATGATTCTTGCATGATAAGATAGTTATTTATTATCACAATAACCCTTTGGAGGAACTGAATGAAAGTTAACCCGATTTTTAATCAAACACGCTTAAGCATAATGATGCTCGCACTCTTAGTAGGCATATCAGCATGCAGCAATGAGGAGGCGACTGAAGAGGCTTCTGTATCATCAGTAACTGAAGCCCCTGCCACAGAAATTTCAAGTGGTTTTGCATATGTATCCAGCCAAAACTCTGATAAAGCTGGTGTTAGTGTCATTGATCTTTCAACAATGGAAGTAGTCAAAACAATTGACGTAAAAGCAGAAGCGCCCCGTGGTTTAGGTATTACCGATGATGGTAAAAAGCTTATTGTTGCTACACGTGAGAATGAGAGTATTGCCGTTGTAGATACCGAAACAGGAGAAGTTATCCAAACCATTAAAGTTGGCAAAAACCCTGAATTTGTACGCGTTAGCGGTAATTTTGTTTTTATCTCATCTGAGCCAAGCGCTGTAGGCGGACCACCACCAAAACCTGGCTCTGAGGAAGCTGAAGAGTTAGAAGAAGACGATGATAGAACGCCAGCACGCATTGCGATTGTTGATTTAGAAAAAGGTGAGAAAATTAATGAAATCGTTGGCGGCCCTGAAACTGAAGGGATTGAATTCTCTGCAGATGGTAAAGAAATTGTGATTACCAATGAAGCCGACAATACAGTAACGGTACATAATATTGAAACGGGTGAGCTAGTGAAGACAATTCAAACCCACGAATATGGTGACCGCCCTCGTGGTATCAAAGTTTCACCTGATGGCCAAACTTACATTGCTACGCTTGAGTATGGCAACAAATTTATGGTGATTGATAAAGACTACAATGTGGTTCGTACTGTTGACACAGGCAAAGTGCCATATGGTGTTTCTTTTGATGCGACTGGCGACCATATTTATGTAGCTGCCAACAAAGAAGAGGCATTACAAATCTTTGATGCAAAAACGTACGAAAAAATCAAAGACATTCCAACAGGAAAACGTTGTTGGCATTTTAGCTTCACGCCAGATGACAAACAATTGTTATTAGCCTGCGGTAAATCTGATGCTGTCTTTGTAATTGATACAGAAAAACAAGAAGTCACCAAAGAAATTCCAGTACCCGATATGCCTTGGGGTGTTGTAACCTATCCCAAATCAATGGGTAGTTTAGATACTAAATAATATAATTAATCAAAATAAAACGGCACCTATCGGTGCCGTTTTATTTTGATCATGTCTTTTCATCTATAATGATTTCAACACAAATGTATAACATCGACTTACAGGGTTAACGCATGGCCAAAAACGTTTTAGGAACCAATTTACAAGTATGTAGTTTAGAACCACTCACTGGATTTACCAGAAATGGCTGTTGTGACACAGGGCCAGAAGACATGGGAAGCCATACGATATGCGTTCAAGTCACAGATGAGTTCTTAGCTTTCTCAAAATCGCAAGGCAATGACTTAAGCACACCGCACCCTGAATTTGAATTCCCCGGGCTAAAAGCAGGTGACCGCTGGTGTGTGTGCGCTACACGTTGGTTAGCGGCAAGCGAAGCAGGTTTCGCACCACCAGTCATATTAGAGTCATGTCACGAGAGGTGTTTGGATGCTGTCAGTTTAGCGGATTTGAAATATCACGAATTACGTTAATTCAATCAAAATTTGTTTGCTCTGGTGTTGCCTGAGCCGTTAATCCTGAACCAAAAAGTTCAGGTGGTAACAGCCTAAAGCGCATTAGGTTCACTCGCCAAGGGTCACTTAAAAGTAATCCCAACTTAGAGCGATCGCACCGCAACTTGATGAGCCGAAACCTATAACAAAGACTAGTTCAAGGAATATTAGACTCAAGCAACACCAGAGCAAACAAATGAATGATAAATCAGAATTATTACAGAATGCGTATCTTTAAGAATTAAAGTAATTTATTTTGCTCTGCAATCGCTTCATCAATTTGATTCTGCATTGCATTAATCCTACGCTTATAATCACCTATGTCAATATCACCAGTTTTGGTGTTAAGCACTTCATGCGATAAGTTCAATGCCGCCATGATAGCAATGCGCTCTACGCCGACTAATTTGCCTGCATCGCGTATATCACGCATTTTTTTATCAAGGTAATTAACAGCATCCAATAAGCCTTGGCGCTCCTCATCGGTACAAGAAACGGTGAAATCACGTCCCAAAATTTGAACATCTACGGACTTAGTTGTCATGCGGCCTCTTCATCTTGTGGTAGTTTACCAAGTAAGGCTTCAAGCTTTACGCTTGCTTGATCCATATTACTTTTTAAGGTTGCAGATTTTTCTCGTAATTGCATATTTTCTTCACGTAGCGAGTTACACAAAGCAATAAGCTTTGATATTTTTTCTTCTAAATTTTTTAAGTCCGCATCCATAAGCTCACTATAATTTAAAAAAATCATATTAGTCAATAGCTAACATCGACTATTCAAAGTAACTTGGTACATTTATTTTAGTCTGTTGTATTAAATTTTCGTTGTCATTTAATATCCAGCGCTTATAATAAGCCCTGTTGTTAGGTGCCTTATTGTTTTCTTACAATAAAGTGAAACTGGGAAATAGGTGCATTCATCCATGAATAAGTCCTATGCTGCCCCCGCAACGGTAAGTGAGTGTATTCAATGATATTACATCAGCCACTGAGTAAAAACTTGGGAAGGCGTAATATTCAGAGCTCATAAGCCCGGAGACCGGCCTACGCAACAACCTGCCTATGTTAGGCGCGCTAGGATATACCGCGGGGTGTCGGTCTCAAAGCTGCAATACTGTCTAATCAGTGTGCTTTTTTGTCTCTTTTACCCTTCTGTATGGCTTAGTCATATTTATTCACATGCGGGGTCGCATGTATTAAGGGACAAGATAATGAAAAAAACACTCATCGCCAGCCTGATCGGGTTGGCATTCGCACCATCTATATACTCAGCTGAAAGCATTGAATTAGATGACATCACTGTAAAAGCAAACCGATTTGAGCGTAAAGATACTGAAACCACTTATGCTTCTGAAATTCATACTGCTAAGCAAATAGAAAATTCTGGCGCCGCAACACTTTTGGAATTTTTAGCGCAACAAACTTCACTTAACGCGGTATCAACAAACAAGGCAACCGCCTCTATTAATTTACGTGGCTATGGAAATGAAAATGGCAATCAAAACGTAGTGATTACGGTTGATGGTCAAAGGCTTAACAATATTGATTTGTCTTCGCAGCTACTTGCTGGCATCCCGCTTTCTAACATTGAACGCATTGAGATTAGCAAAGGTAGTGGCTCGGTTATTTATGGTGATGGTGCTACTGCAGGCGCTATTCAAATTTATACCAAAGCAAAATCAGGCGTGACTATCATGACGTCTCTTGGCAACTATGGTCAAAAAAATCATAGTGTTCAAGCAGGTATATCAGAAGAGCATATCGACTTGTCAGCCACATTGGCACATGATAGCCACGACGGTTTCAGCAAAAAAGATGAAACTGGTCATAAAGATCAATTTACAAGTAATAGTCAAAATGTGAAGTTAAAAATAAAACCCACTGACTACTTAAGATTTTTTGCCGAAGGAACCAGCTCACGCAACGATACCAGATATGTGAATCCATTAACTAAAGCGGAATTTAAAGACGATCCTAGACAAGTCACAAAAAGACCTTTTAATCAAACTTACACACATCAAGCACTTAATAGTGACAGATGGCAGGTAGGTGCAGAGTACGATGTCACAAAGCAACTATCGCTTAAAGCCTCTCATTTCAGAGAAGATAAAACATCTGATTTTATTACCTTTTTCAACGCATCCACTTATGATTACGAAGGAAATGAGTTCAGTGCGCGTTTTACTGATGAAAAATTTAGTGTGATTGTGGGCTTACAAAACTTTGATGGTGATCGCAAAGCAAGCACCAATGTTACAACAAAAGATAATGAAGCCTATTTCATTAGTGCTGAGCACCAAGCCGAATGGCTAGTCAATGGGCTGACACTTTCTGCAGGGGTTAGAAAAGAAAAGGTAAGCTACGTTTATAAACCAAATGTTGGACAAACACTAAAACAAAGCGACAATCTAACTGCTTGGGATATCGGTGCAAATTATAAATTTACACCTGAACTATCTGCGTTTACCAACTATAATCAAGCGTTCCAAGCACCAGATATTGATAGATTTTTCTTATTCGGTGGTGGTTTTAACAACTTTATTAAACCAGCAAAAGTGAAAACACTTAATCTAGGTTTGAATCATACTGTTTCAAACAACCGACTTAAATTGGTCGCTTTTTATTCAGAACTTAATGATGAGATTTATTTGGATCCTACCCTCGGCTTTTTTGGTACGAACAGTAATTTGGATAAAACTCATAAATATGGGTTCGAAATACAAGATTACTTCACATTTAATGACTTGTTAAATGCATCTATTATCTACAATTTCACTCGCGCTAAAATTGATAAAGAAAGTAGCGGCGCTGGTGCGTTTAATGGTAAAGACTTGCCTGGCGTACCAAAACACAGCGTTGTTGCCAACCTAAACTATCGATTTTATCAAAATGCTAGCTTAAATTTAAATCATATATGGCGTGCTAAAGCGTATGCCTACAATGATTTTGCAAATACCTTTGATCAAAAACAAGACAATTACAATGCAACTAATCTAGCGATTCGCTATGCTTATAAAAATGTAGATTTCTTTGCTTCAATTAATAACTTATTTGAACAAGAAAATTCAATTCAAATACAAGATGATGCGATTTTTCCCGTCGATTTTGTACGCACATGGCGCGTTGGCATGAAGGCAGATTTTTAAAAAAATGGTATGATACCAACCATAAAAATGGAGAAAGTTATGAATACGTCACAAATCAATAAGCAGATTATTATTGCAGCCGTTTTGGCATTTTTAATGCTACTCACACGTGGTAGCCATGTTATGACCCATGTTGCATTACCTGATGCTAGCTTAGCGCTGCTACTCATTGGTGGCCTATGCTTAAAAAGAGCTGCTTGGTTTGCATTTTTTGTCGCGCTAGCAACAGCTATCGATTTTGGAGCTGCAGCAATTGATAGCTTCCAAGCCTTCTGTTTGACAGATGGGTATTGGGGAATGTTGCCTACCTATGCAGTCATGTGGTTAACAGGTGTTTGGCTTGGAAAACAGAGTGCGCCTTACAACTTATTAAAATTCTTACCTGCTAGCGTCTTAGCCACGTTCTTAGCTTTTGTAATTTCGACACAAACATACTACTTATTCTCTGGCCGATTTCCAGCTCAAGGTGTAATCGAATCGCTACAGCATGGCTGGGAATATCTACCAAGCTATATGGTTTATACAGTAATGTATCTGGTAGTATTTTGGCTTTTAGCCAAGGCACTACCAACAATAGACCTGCGTGCAACAACAACTTCTATCTAAATGAGCATATTCAATTCAAGCCGTGTTATGAGGAGTCTCTAATACGGCTTTTAAATTAGACTAATGAGCAAGCTTAGTTATCCAGAGCAGGAAAAGGCAGCCATCTACAAAGTGATTGCAGAACGGCGTGATATGCGCCATTTCTTGCCTACCTCCATTCCATCTGAAATATTTCAAAAACTATTAGAAGCAGCGCATCATGCGCCAAGCGTCGGCCTGATGCAGCCGTGGCGCTTTATAAGAGTTACTGATTCCACCATGCGAAAAGCTATCCATGCGCAAGTTGAAGAAGAGCGCATCAATACAGCAAAAGCGATTGGTGAATATGAGAATACCGCTCGTATGGCTGAGTTTATGCGCCTAAAGGTTGAGGGTGTATTGGATTGCGGAGAACTTTTAGTCGCCACACTTTGCGATCACCGCGAAGCACATATTTTTGGTCGCCGTACGATTCCAGAAATGGATTTAGCATCTGTCAGTTGCGCCATTCAAAACATATGGTTAGCAGCGCGCGCTGAAGGCATAGGGATGGGCTGGGTGAGCTTCTTTGATCCACCTAAATTATCCACTTTACTCAAGATGCCAGAAGGTGCTAAACCCATTGCTATTTTATGCTTAGGTTATGTCAGTTCATTTTATAAGTCTCCTATGCTGGTTGAAGAAGGCTGGAAAACAGAGAAACCATTGTCAGAGATGTTGATGGAAAATAGCTGGCAGGATAGAGACAAATGAATGCATTGCCAAAACGCATTGTTTGTTTGACAACGGAAACAGTTGAAGTATTGTATTTGTTGGGTGAGCAGGATCGAATCGTAGGCATTTCTGGCTATACCACACGGCCTAAAATTGCACGTCTAGAGAAACCAAAAGTGGCCGCCTTTACCACGGCTAAAATAGACAAGATTCTAGCTTTAAAGCCAGACTTAGTGCTAGGGTTTTCCAACTTACAGGCTGAGATTGCAGCTGACCTTATTAAAGCTGGTATTGAAGTGCATGTCTTCAATCAACGCTCAATAGATGATATTTTAAAAATGATTCTCACCACAGGTCGCTTGGTTGGTGCATTAGAAAAAGCGGAAGATATTGTTGCTGATATTCAAATGCAAATAAATGAGGCGCGCGAAACAGCAAAAAGCTTGTCCCGCAAACCAAAAGTCTATTTTGAAGAATGGAATGACCCCATGATGTGTAGTATCCGCTGGGCTGCAGAGTTAATTGATATTGCTGGTGGTGAAGATTGTTTTCCTGAACTCTCCGTTTTTCATCATGCAAAGGATCGTATGGTGACAGCAGCGCAGGTACTATCAAAAAAACCAGACATTATCATTGGTTCATGGTGCGGCAAGAAGTTTCAAGCTGCTGAAATTAAAGCGAGAACTGGTTGGTCTGCAATACCTGCTATCAAGCATAATATGGTATTTGAAATTAAGTCTGCTGACATTCTGCAGCCAGGACCATCCATATTTAGCCATGGTTTAAAACAGTTAACATCAATTATGCAACAATGGCATAAACATCAAGATAAAGTAGCGTAATAAATGACAGTGCATTTAATTTTAGGAGGCGCCCGCTCTGGTAAAAGCGCTTATGCTGAACAGCTAGCTCAAGTAAGTGAGTTAGCTGTTACTTACGTAGCAACTGCGCAAGTATATGATAAAGAGTTTGCAAGACGTATTGCCCATCACAAAAAGCGCAGACCTAAAGATTGGCAAATTATTGAAGCACCGTTCAGGCTTGCAAACACTTTACGAGCGCATGACAAAGCCAACAATTGCATTATCGTTGACTGTCTAACTCTATGGTTAGCACAATGTATTTGCCCAGATTGCGACTCGCCTGAAACAGTCGTTTGGTCGGAAGAAAAACAAGCACTGTTAGATGTGTTGCCTCAACTAAAAAGTACAGTTTTAATAGTAAGTAACGAAGTCGGTATGGGTATTGTGCCATTAGGTGAAATTAATCGCCTATTTCAAGACGAACAAGGTCGGTTGAATCAGGCAATAGCGGCTATAGCAGATGAAGTAAGTTTTATTGCTGCTGGCTTACCGCTGAAACTCAAAGGATAATCATGAATGAATTTACACTAAAAGGCGAACATATTGCACTTTGTGACTTATTAAAAATTGAAGGTATTGCACAGAGTGGTGGCCAAGGTAAACAAATGGTCGCAGATGGCATTGTCACCGTAGATGGTGAAGTAGAGTTACGAAAAACGGCTAAAATCCGCGCAGGGCAGACTGTAGTCTGTTTAAACCAAACCATTAAAGTAGTGGCTGCTTAATCTTTTCGTGTTAACCACCGTCATTGCGAGGAGCGCAAGTGACGAAGCAATCCAGTCAACTTTATCAACCCAACGCTTACTGCATTAAACCCCATCTTAATGGACACGTACTGGATCGCCACGCTTCGCTCGCGATGACGTGAGTGGCTGCGGTATCTGGAATTTTTTATCTACACAATGCATTAGCAAAATTGGTAATAAATCATAGCGTTATTGTTCTGTGTTCAGTTTTTGGGAAATTGAACCATCAACGATAAATTAACTGTGTATCTTTAAGAACATGCTAACAATGTTTCTAGTTTCTCCCAGTCTAAATGTTGTTCAAGCATGTCCGCTAATCGATTAATCTCTTGCTCACGCACTTCCCTGTAATCAAAATCTGCCACTTTTTCTAGTCCCGCCCACTTAAGCCAAGCCGTACATGATTCTGGATGGTCAAATAAACCATGCACATAGGTCCCTGCAATTTGATTATCATCCGACACAGCGCCTTCAGGGCGCAATCCGTTTTCCTCATCAATCATTAAGGCAGGCTTAATCATTGCTGGTCCAGTAGATTTGCCCATATGAATCTCATAGCCAGCAAATTTATTTGCTATAAAACTTAAGTGACCGGTCACTTGTTTCAGTTGCTTTTTTTTCTCTAAAATAGTCTGAATCATTAACCATCCAAAACCCTCCTGAGTTGTACCGCTTTCAACAGCGTCAGGGTCTTCAATAGTATTGCCTAGCATTTGAAAACCAGCACAAACACCTAATACTTTGCCGCCATGCCTAATGTGGCTAGTAAGTGCTCGCTGCCAGCCGAAGTCTTTTAAATGCTGTATATCATGGCAAGTGTTTTTACTACCTGGTAAGATAATTAAGTCCGCTCGCGGAATAT
This sequence comes from Methylophilaceae bacterium, assembly GCA_051252095.1. Classification (GTDB taxonomy): domain Bacteria; phylum Pseudomonadota; class Gammaproteobacteria; order Burkholderiales; family Methylophilaceae. The sequence goes on along the minus strand of JBPOFK010000001.1, from coordinate 8,319 downwards.
AATCACCCAGCTTAATATACTGAAAGTCTACGTTCGGATGCAATCGCAATGCATCAAAATCTGTGTGGTTAGCGATATGCGGCAAAACTGGCACAATCACTTTAAGCTTTTGGTGAGTTGCTTTATTGCCATCAGACTGGTTAACAACCTCATTGCGACTAATTGCGTCTTCTGCTTCTAAATGAAAATTGTGTAAATAAGGAAGCACCCCAAAGACCGGCTTTCCTGTTTTTTCTTCCAACCAATCTAAACCAGACTGCAAAAGCGCAATATCGCCACGAAAACGGTTAATCACAAAACCGACAATACGCTTGCGCTCGGTTTCTGATAACAATGCAAGTGTGCCAACTATATGTGCAAATACACCACCACGATCAATATCTGCAATTAAAATCACTGGGCAGTCTGCTGCTTCAGCAAAGCCCATATTCGCAATATCGCCCTCACGTAAATTGATTTCTGCCGGGCTACCTGCACCTTCAACAACGACTATGTCATACTGGTGTATCAAGCGCTGCCAAGAAGCCATTACCGCTGACATAGCTACCTTTTTATAATCATGATAAGCCGCAGCTTCTTGGTTACCAATGACTTTCCCGTGGATAATTACCTGACATCCAGTATCGGAATTTGGTTTGAGGAGCACTGGATTCATATCAGCATGTGGCTCAATATGACATGCTTGCGCTTGTACTGCCTGCGCGCGCCCAATCTCACCACCATCCACTGTCACTGCAGAATTAAGTGCCATATTTTGCGGCTTGAATGGCGCAACCTTAATCCCCTTGCGGTACAAAACTCTGCATATTCCTGCAACGAGTGTAGTCTTACCAGCATCTGAAGTGGTGCCTTGCACCATGATTGTTAGCCATGAATCTGTCATTCTCATCGATTCACGTAATTGATTCTTGGAATATCGTCTGTAAAATCTAATTCTGTTACGCTACCGTAATCCACATTGATTCTGAATAAACCTTTTAATTGCATATTCAACACATGTGCGACCAAAGCCCGAATCATACCGCCGTGTGTCACCAACAACACATGTCCGTGGTGATATTCATTACGCAATTCCTGTATAAAGATTACGCCACGCGCTTGTAATTGACCAAATGTTTCTCCGTTAGGTGGGGCCATATGTGCGTAATTTTGTGCCCATTCATCAAAATAGTTACGAGGCACATCATCCCATGCTTGCATTTCCCAATCACCAAAATGTAATTCTTTTAGTCGATCATCATGCCCTGCTTCAACAAACCCCAATGCGTTTGCCAATTTGACGCAGCGTTGTAAAGGACTCGTGAATACCGCATCCAAGACTAAATGTTGAATTTTGGCTTTAGTAGCAGCTGCCTCCTGCATAAAACTGACGGCTACATCAACATCCGTTTGCCCATAACAAATACCTGGTTGAATTTGCAGACTAGTGTGCCTAACTAAAGTCAACTTCAATGATTGATACTCCATACTACCAAGCCAAAATAAAATGCTAGCTCTGTGATTTGTTGCATAGCCCCTAAAGTATCGCCCGTATAACCACCAAGCCAATTTTGGACTTTTTTTCGCCACCAACTCCAGGTCAAGATAACGGGTAACCCTGTCATCAATATAAACAGGGCTATCTCTGCAAGTGGATAACGACTAACTACAAAGAATGTAAGAACAATAGCAATAGGAAAAAGCCCAAAAATATTGGCTAATATCAATGAAGAGCCGCTAATTTCAGTTGCCAATGGCTTTGCCTTACCTGATTGCTTTGCATAATGGAGTGTTGCCATCACCCATGCTGCGGCTAGTCTACTGATGGCATGAGCTGATATCAATGCAATTGGAATCCAATCACTATTTAATGAATACAACAATTGAAATTTAGTGAGTAATGCCAAGCACAATGCGATTGCGCCAAAGGTACCAAGTCTAGAATCCTGCATGATAGTGAGTATTTGCTCTCTACTCCATCCACCACCGATACCATCTGCGCTATCGGCTAACCCATCTTCATGAAATGCGCCCGTCAAATAAATAGTACTAACCATACTAGACAAAATTGCAATGGTAGACGGAAGAAATGCTGCGCCTAATATATAAACACCAGCGCCGATTAAACCAACCAAGATACCAACAAGCGGGAAATATTTTGTAGCATAATTAAGTTCATCCTCCTCAAAATCCACGTACTGCGGCACTGGAATTCTGGTGAAAAACCCAACTGCTAGTAAAAAATAGCGCCACTCTTTAGCTAACATTTTCTTTTTTGCTGACGCCAGCCTCTGTAAAACTTGCCATATTGTTGAGAAAATCTGCAGCAGATTTCACCAAAGGATAGGCTAATACCGCGCCCGTTCCCTCCCCTAATCTTAAACCAAGGTTCAACAAGGGCTCCACTTCTAAATGACGCAAAAGTAGTGTGTGGCCAGCTTCGTCTGAACAATGAGAAAAAATACAGTATTGCATAATATTAGGTTGCATTTTGGATGCAACAAGTAAAGCCGCCGTTGCAATGAATCCATCAATCAACAAAACAGATCTTTTTTGCGCTGCTCCTAGCATTGCACCGACCATCATCGCAATTTCATATCCACCAAACGTAGCTAAAACGCCTAAAACATTTTGGCTATCGACTGCATGCTTCTCTAGCGCCTTTCTCAATATTTTGGTTTTTTTAATCAACCCAGCATCATTCAAACCTGTGCCGCGCCCAACACATTTTGCAATAGGCAGTTCACATAAAATACTCATCAAACAGCTAGCAGATGAAGTATTGCCAATCCCCATTTCGCCAAATGCAAAAATATTTGTTCCTGCATCTATTTCCTTGTTCACAAATGCTTGCCCTAAGGTCAGTGCACGCCCACATTCTAATTCTGTCATTGCTGGCGTATGTAAAAAGTTTTTTGTCCCATTTGCAATTTTGGCATGTACTAAATTTGTCGTATTCTCAAATTTAAAATTAACACCACTATCAATTACACGGATTTCAAATTGATGCTGACTTGCAAACACATTAATAGCCGCGCCACCAGATAGAAAATTCATCACCATTTGCGAAGTAACAACTTGCGGATAAGAACTTACCCCTTCTTCAACAATGCCATGATCCCCTGCAAAAACGAGTACTGCAGGACGGTTTAATATTGGTGCCAATGAATCTTGAATTTGCCCAATTTGTAGTGCAATTTTTTCCAACAATCCAAGCGCACCTAAGGGCTTGGTCTTGTTATCAATAACAGACTGTAACCGTGCTTTAAGTTCAGAATTGATTGGATCAATGGGAAGGCTATAAGACTGAGTGTTTTGCATAGATCATAACTATAAGCGATTAAATGCAAATAAAAAACCCGCTATGTTTTTAACATAGCGGGATTTAAGCATAACGTGAATAATATTATTCAGCAGCAGCAGCTTCTGCTTCTTCTTTTACTTCTTCGACAGCTTCCATCGTTGCATCTGCAGCGTCACTTGCAGCTTCAGCAGTGGCGTCAGCTGCATCAGAAGCAGCTTCTGTAGTAGCGTCAACAGCATCAGATGCCGCTTCTACTGCTTCATCTGAAGTTGCTTCAACAGCTTCACCAGCTGACTCAACTGCATCGCTCATGCTACTAGCTGCATCGTCAGCTGCTTCTTCTGCTTTTTGACTACAAGCAACTGTCATTGTAGTTGCTACTAAACCGATTAATAATGCGCGTAATAATGTGTTCATTCAAACTCTTCTTTCATAGATAAAAATAAATAAAATAAAAAACTTCTTACTGTGCTGGAATGCGAAGCATTTGCCCAGGATAGATTTTATCTGGGTCGCTTAACATTGGCTTGTTTGCTTCAAAAATTCTCATATAAGCATTTGCGTTACCATAAAATTTCTTAGCAATCTTGGATAATGTGTCACCGCTTACTACTGTGTGGAATTGTGCGTCAGCTTCCACTGCTGTCACTGTCATATTATCTTCTACATTTTCTACACCTCTCACGTTACCGCAACATAACAATATCTTTTCTTTTGTTTCTTGCGTATCTGCAATGCCCGCAACACTTACCGTACTCGTTTTACCATCAAATCCAATCTCTAAATTTTCTGCGTCTAAATTCATTTTTTTAACATATGCTTTAATCGCATCTGCGGCTGCCTGATTTGCCGTGGCTATCTTTTCAACAGAAGCCTCAGCTTTTGCTGCCTGTTCCGCTTTTGCATCCCCAATTCCAAATAACTTCTCGCCTGCATCTTTTATAAATGAAAATAAACCCACTATTCTTCTCCTTTTTAGATCATGTATCTACTAGTATCAAATTATATGCTTAATTTACATACTTCAATACTAGTCTATCTAAATATTTTTACACTATTTGAAATATTAAATATCATTAAGTGTTTTTTTAGATACATTCTTTGATATAATGCGCGACTTGCAAATTAATTCTATTAGTTGCAGTGATGGCCCGATAGCTCAGTTGGTAGAGCAGCGGATTGAAAATCCGCGTGTCACTGGTTCAATTCCAGTTCGGGCCACCAATCAAATCAAAGGCTTAGAAATTCTAGGCCTTTTTTGTTTCTTGAACGTGACAAAAACGTGACATTTCAATCACGTTATTTTCTCCGAAATGATCTAACCGATTCGCAGCCTTTGCTAAATGTTCCGTTGCAAACTTTGCATACCGATCAACCATTGATCGCGTTTTCCAACCACCAAGCTCTTTCAATTCATCACAACTTGTTCCCGCTTGACGATGCCAAGAAGCCCAAGTGTGCCGCAAATCATGAAACCTAAAATCCTCTAGTCCTGCTTTATCCAATGCGTTACGCCAAGCATTATTCGATACGTTATAACGAATAGGCTCACCAGCATAAGTAAAACAAAATCGAGGGTGTTTCCCAACTTGCGATTGAAGAACCGATACTGCACTTACATTTAAAGGAACCCCTCTCGGTGTACCATTCTTGGTTTGATTAAGCCATGCAGTCTGACGGTTTAAATCCACCCGACTCCATTCCAAACCTAAAATTTCCCGAGCACGGCAACCCGTTGCTAAAGCAAATTGAACAAGGGCTGCCAAATGGGGAGGACAAACTGATATCAGATTGTCTGCCTCTTTTTTCGTCAACCACCGATCACGCTCTACTTCACCTGACAATAAACTGATCTTTGGAATATGATCAATCCATTGCCATTCGTCTCGTGCTGTTCTTAACAGATTACGCATAATCGCTAAATAACGATTAACCGTTGCCGCTTTATTCCCTTTCTTAAGTTCACCTTGTACCACTGACCAAACAACGTCACCGTTAATTTGATTCAATGTTAGCTTGCCTAAGTAAGGGTGTAAGTGAACACAAATCCGTCTTACATCACGAAAACTTTTGAGCGATGCTTTTACTTCGAGATACCGAACAACAGCTTCTTGCCATGAGCGATGAGGCTTCACACCAAAATGCACTTCCCGATACGCATCTAGCTTAATTTTAGCTAGGAACGCTTCGGCTTCTGCACGGTTTGAAGTCCCAGAACTTTGGCGTACTCTCTTGCCGTTTGCGAGTGTTGCATTGATCCACCAATAGGAAGAGTCACCTCGCTTATAGATTCCGGTTTCTTGGGCCATATAAACTCCTTTCTGGCCCGCCCTCGCTGTTTATATTCCTCCAACCAACCATTTAAGTCAACAACGTCATAGACGATTCGCCGACCCATCTTTAAAGAAGGAATATCAAGTTCAATTAAAAGCGTAACGCCTATTCCTAAATATGAAGCAGCTTCATCTCTAGAAAGACAACGCCTAACTGGCAAGGGCAGGTCATTATCTTTCATGTTTATTCACCGTCAGAGGCTCTACGATAAGCTTCAGCATTGAAAGACAAGTCTTGCTCTTGAAGATTATTATTGATGGTATTAAACAATCTTGCTTTAGGTAAAACCTTGCTCATGATGTAATCATCAACATGTAGATCAAATCTTCTTGCTTTATCGGCTATGTGATAAGCCAACACATCAAAATAGGTGCTAAATGCACTGTCAGGATCATCATGACCATTCGTTGCCATCCATGTAGTAAACGAACTAAAACCACGATCTAATGTTGCTTCTTCGTTCGGTGTGCGCTGGTTAGTAAATCGACTTTTAAGAGGTGAATCATTCGTATCCCAATCAAGCGCAGCTAATTGTTGCCATAACTCATGTATAGGCCACCGTGCGCGTGTTTCATCTTCTTGATTAGGATGCGTTAACTTTAACCATTCCGTGGTTGCATAAGACCAAAGGCCATTTAAATAAAACAGAGTTTCACTTAATTGGATGACATCTTTCTGTTTCAAAAAATCACGCTTAAACTCAAACTCCAAACGCCAGACAGGATCACCTTCTAATCTGCCCGCCATTTCCCATAATGGAAGTAAATAGAGCTTATTACTTTTAGTAATCTCAAATAATTTATCGTATAGCCTTGCAGCAATCACGCCACCCATGCCAATGGCCCAACCAGTGAAGCGTTTATCAATGGCATAAGCACTCACAGAACCCGCCCTAGTCACCCATGCTTCTCGAGTCCATGCTTCCATATCTTGATGTGAGACAAAATCCACATAGAGATCAACACGACTTACATTAGCGGTTGATTGAAGTATACCTAGCTCACCTAACATATTTTTGAGGTGCTCTTCAGCTTGTGCAGGTGTTTTATAAGTGAGATATTCACTAGAAATTTTAATATAAGCCATCGGAACGGCCTTATTAGGGCGTGATAGTTGAATGCGAAAAGCATTATCTTCTAAGACATAAGCAAACATTGAAGTGCCTTTGTCTTTAACCTCAAATAAATGATCACCTATTTTTAATTGGGCTTTAGCTTGTTGCTGAGGATTTTCTGAACGTGCTAGGATTTTAAGTTCTGATAGTCGTTGATCTATACGATCGTATAAATCACCTTGATAAGTAAGATAAAGACTATCAATACCAAATCTTAAAACCTTAATCTTATTATCTATACTATTGCTGTTATTAGTAGCTGTGTTACTAGGCACCGCTACCGCTTCGCGGTCATCCTCCGCACACCGCGCGCGCGGTGTGCGTGCGTCTTTCCGCGAAACGTTAATTAGTCGCTCTTTAACTGACATACATAAACCCCTCTATCCAATGACGGGCATGCAATTGCTTCCCGTAACGGATACATAATTTATGTGTAAAAGAACTTAAAAAAAATTAGGGTGTAAGTTAAAAAACTAGGATATAGATTTGGTAGATATTTTTGAGGCTCATTCTAGAGCCAATTAATACAAATTTAATAAATAGCATTAATCTTTATTTTTTCTTGGTCGACCTCTATGGCTTCTTATTTCATCTGGGGCCAAATCATTAATCCAGCCTCTTACGGTAGCGTTGTCATAATAATTAGCACCACAATAATCTTGGATTAAATTATCATCAATAATAGAAGCTATAGTTCTAGTACTGTCTTGCTTCCAGATATACTCGGCTACTTGTCGACAAGCAATTTTGGCTTGCTGACTCTTCCTTAGTTTAATTTCTGGCGACTGTTTATCATCGAACTCGTCTCGATCAAACTCTTCCCAATAAGCATCTCTGCGTTCTTCTGACCAAGAATTCATTCTGAAACGATAGCCTGGCTTCAACTCTCCATCTCGAAGTGCGTATTCTAAATTCCAACCTTCAGGAAACCAAAAAGCAGGCAAAGGAGCATTCATTCTTTCACACCAATCCATAAAGCTATAACGACTTATCGTTGTCCATTTAAGCAATTTTCGACTGACAAAGCGGCCAGAAGTGGTAGAGAAGAAATCGTCTGCCCAGTAATAAAAAGAATACTTTTCAATGTCTTTATCAAAAGGCTTTTTTTCTAACATAATCGTATTAGAGGCTAATTCAGCTTTATGGATGGCATGTATTAAAGTTCTAGCTATGTCCTCAACTTCAACAGGTATACGAAAATAGAGCTTTCTAGGGTCGTATCCAGCCCACCTAAAACTAATATCCCAAACTGATAAATCATCAACTAATATAGGCATGTAAATCAATTCTTAAAAAGGAAGCCCAACGATGAGCATCTGTAATGATTTTGCAAAAGTATTGAAAGAATACCCTAATGCAAAAATAAATCAAAAATTAACAGATAACGCACTTACTGACTTTATAAGAAATGGATTAACAAGCAATGTAGAAAATTTAAGGAGTGTTTAATTGAGTAATATTTATTCTAGATTTTCATCAGTGGTTTTCATTGACTCAAATGTAATTTTAGAAGCATTGCCTATTAAAGATTTACCATGGGTAGAAATTGATTCTAGTGGTCCAATTTTAATTTTAATTACTCCCACAG